>JAHZGC010000034.1:0-12024 GCA_019421015.1 Coriobacteriaceae bacterium
TAGAGCACTCGGCTGTTAACCGAGTTGTTGTAGGTTCGAGCCCTACTCGGGGAGCCAGGAAACTTCAAGACCGCCAGGTGACTGGCGGTCTTTTTGTATCCTCAGTTTGTGTTGTGTGCCACCCGTGACCGTTGCAGTCAGCACCCTCCATGGGCGCCTGCCTGTGATACGATTTCCCAGCGCCTCCTTAGCTCAGCGGATAGAGCGTTCGCCTCCGGAGCGAAAGGCCGACGGTTCGAGCCCGTCAGGAGGCACCATCGATGCCTCGCCCTCCCCGCGCCCGCTGCGAGGAGGGCTTTTTGTTTACGACAGTGCCCACAGGCAATGGAAGGAAGACCATGGGAGACGCGCCTGAGCTGTTTGCCGAGCTTACCGTCGGCGAGAAGACCTACCGATACATCCCCGTGGAGAAGGTCGCAGGGGCCGAGGGGCTTCCCTATACCCTTAAGATCCTGCTCGAGAACGTCATGCGGCTGCAGGGCGACGCTGCGGCGGCCCAGAAGGCGGCGGCAGCCGTCGTCGAGGCCGGCCTTGCGGGGGAGGTGGGGCCCGAGGTGGCGTTCATGCCCTCTCGCGTGCTGTTCCAGGACTTTACCGGCGTGCCGGTCATGGCCGACTTCGCCTCCATGCGCGAGGCCGTGGCGGCCTTGGGGGGCGACCCCCAGCTGGTGAACCCGCTCATCCATTGCGACCTCGTCATCGACCACTCGGTCATCGGCGACGTCGCGGGCTGCCCCGAGGCTGCCGCCGAGAACGAGCGCATCGAGTTCGGGCGCAACGAGGAGCGCTACCGCTTCCTGAAGTGGGCCCAGTCATCCCTGCGCAACGTCGACATCCTGCCTCCCGCCGCCGGTATCTGCCACCAGCTGAACATCGAGCTGCTCGCCCGCGGCGTCATGACGGCGCCGGGGGAGGGCGGCCAGGCTCCGCTGGCCTATTTCGACTCCGTGGTGGGCACCGACTCCCACACCACCACCGTCGACGGCATCGGCGTGCTCGGCTGGGGTGTCGGCGGCATCGAGGCCGAGGCCGCCTCGCTGGGGCAGTCCATCCCGATTCTGGTGCCCAAGACCTACGGCATCCATATGACCGGCGCGCTGGCCGAGGGCGTCTCCGCTATGGACCTCGCCCTGACCGTGGCCCAGATCCTGCGCGCCAAGGGCGTCGTCGGCTGCTTCGTCGAGGCGTTCGGCGAGGGCGTCGAGACCCTGAGCGCCACGCAGCGCACCTGCGTGAGCAACATGTCGCCCGAGTACGGGTGCACCTGCCTGCTCTTCCCCTACGACGAGCGCACCCTCGAGTACTACAAGGTGACCGGGCGCGATCCCGAGCAGGTATCCCTCATCGAAGCCTACGCCAAGGCCCAAGGTCTCTGGCACGACCCGAGCCAGCGCGCCGCCTACGCCGACGTGATCGAGCTCGACCTCTCCACGGTGGAGCGCAGCCTCGCCGGCCCCTCGCGCCCCCACGAGCGCATCTCCTTCGCCTGTGCCAAAGAGGCCACCGACGCCGTCACGCGCTCCCATGGCCGCGAGCCCGGTGCGGGCGCAGTTCCGGTTAAGGTGGGCGAGAAGACCTTCGAGCTCGGCAACGGCACGGTGGCCATCGCAGCCATCACAAGCTGCACCACCACGGCAGATCCCGAGATGATGGTCGCGGCCGGCCTGCTTGCCAAGAAGGCCGCCGACGCCGGCGTCTACGCCAAGCCGTGGGTCAAGCGCCTGCTCTCGCCGGGAAGCCACGCTTCGGAGCTGCTGCTTGACCGCGCGGGCCTGCTTGGCCCGCTTGCCCTGCAAGGCTTCTACACGGCGGGTTTCGGCTGCATGAGCTGCATCGGTAACTCCGGCCCCATCCTGCCCGCCCTCCACGCCGTGGCCGACGAGATCGACCTGGCCGCCGTGGTGTCGGGTAACCGCAACTTCGAGGGGCGCATCTCCCCCGACGTGAGCCAGAACTACCTCGGGTCCCCGGCCGCCGTGGTGGCCTATGCTCTGGCCGGCACCGTGGACTTCGACTTCGGGTCCGACCCCCTGGCCGAAGGGGAGAACGGTCCCGTCTTCTTGCGCGACCTGTGGCCGAGCGACGAGGAGGTGCGCTCGGTGCTCGCGGAGCACCTCGACGCGTCGGTCTACCGTGAGGCGACGGAGGACATCCACGAGGGCAGCGAGGCGTGGCGCGCCCTTGCCGGCGAGGAGGGGGAGCTCTACGCCTGGGACGAGGGCTCGACCTACATCCGCCGTCCCCCCTACTTCGACGGTATGGAGGTCGCGTTTCCCGAGCCCGCGCCCATCGTCGGCGCCCGCGCTCTGGTGCGGCTCGGCGACTTCATAACCACCGACCACATCTCTCCGGCAGGCTCGATCGCAGCCGACTCGCCTGCGGCGCGCTACCTGCGCGGGCGCGGGGTCGACGACGCCGACTTCAATACCTACGGCTCGAGGCGCGGCAACCACGAGGTGATGGAGCGCGGGACCTTTGCCAACGTGAAGCTCAAAAACGCGCTGGCCCAGGGCAAGGTGGGCTGCTGGACGCGCGACCAGCTGAACGGCGAGCTCGTGAGCGTCTGGGACGCCTCGGCCGACTACCGCGAGCACGGCGTGCCCCTGGTGGTCGTCGCGGGCCAGATGTACGGCTCGGGGTCGAGCCGCGACTGGGCGGCCAAGGGCCCCATGCTCCAGGGCGTGAGGGCGGTCCTCGCCTCCTCTTTCGAGCGCATCCACCGCTCCAACCTCATCGGTATGGGCGTCATGCCGCTCCAGTTCGTCGAGGGCCAGGACGCCGAGTCCCTCGGGCTCGACGGTACCGAGGTCTATGACATCCCGGCCGTGGACTTCTCGACCGTCGAGCTCCCGGTTAGCGTGGAGGTGACGGCCACCGCGGCCGACGGCACGGCCAAAACGTTCCCGATGCTCGTGCGTGTGGACACGCCCACCGAGGCCGACTACATGGCCAACGGCGGCATCCTCCAGTACATGGTGCGCGTCATGGCGCGCCGCGCCTAGGGGCTGCCGTGTACTGCCCGTACTGTCGCCAGCAGCTCAAAGAGACCGACCGGTTCTGCACCCGCTGCGGCAAGCGCCTTCCTGTGGGGGTACCTGCACCCTCGGCGCCCCAGCCGCTCGCTGCGTCCCCGACGGCGTCTGCGCCGCTGTCGGCGAGGGAGGCTCAGCCCGCAGCTCCCAAGGTGCCCAAGGCCAAGGCCGCCCCGGTGCCGGTGGTGCCGGGAAGCCCCGTCCCCGTTGCCATGGCCATCGTCGCATGTCTGCTCGCCTTGGGGGCGGTCGCCGTCCTGCTGCTGGCCCCCTTGGTGTCGATCACCCCCGTCGCCGACGGCTCGGGCCTGTTGCTCTCGGCGGCGGCGCGGTTCGACGGGGCCTTTGCCGCGGCGGCCGACCCCTGGTTGGGCCAGCAGGCCCTGACGGCCGTGCCGCTGGCTGAGCTTGTCCTGTCCTATGCCGACGAGGGGGCCAACGTCTCCGTCGCCGTGGGGACGGGGTGCCTGTTGGGGCTGGCAGCGGCGTTTGCGTTGCTGCTTGCGGCGGGGATCGTGTCGATCGCCCTGCGCAGGCGCCCCACGGGGCTGCTCGTGGCGGGCTGCGTGGGGACGACCTTTGTGTCGGTAGCCCTCCTGGCGGCCGTCTTTGCGGTCGACCTGATGTGGACCCCCCGGCTCAAGACGGCAGTGGGCGCCCTGTACGGCGGGGTCGGGCCCCAGGTTGCCGTGCCCGACCATATGGCTGTGGCCACCCCCTGGCTCGTGGTTGCTGCGGTGCTGGCGGCTGCTGCCTGGTGCGTCGCGGTGGCCGCGCGCCGGCGTTGGGCCATCGAACATCCACGCCTGGGCTGACCGCCTGTGGTACCATCAACCATTCGGAACGGACCGCAGCCGTAACAAGGGGCACGCAAGCCCGGCTTACACGATGGGGGGACTTCTCAGGTGACGGACAGACGGCAGTCTGGGGGCCAAAAGGCCGTCCCAACCGGCAAGGATCTCGCAAAGCGTCAGGTGAGGAACAGCACGCTGTTCATCCTCCAGCAGCTCGTGTCCCGCGATTTCAAGCTCAAGTACCGCCGCAGCGTTCTCGGTGTCCTCTGGAGCGTGCTCAACCCGCTCCTGATGATGGCCGTGCTTGCGCTTGTCTTCTCCAACATGTTCCGTTTCGACATAGACAAGTACCCCGTCTACCTCATTTTGGGCATGACGCTCTTCACCCTCATGAGCGACTCCACGAGCTCGGCCATGAGCTCGATCATCGGGGCCTCGGCGCTTCTCAAGAAGGTGCGCGTGGAGAAGGCGGTCTTTCCTATCGAGAAGGTGCTGTTTGCGCTCGTGAACTACCTGTTCTCCTTCGTGGCGGTCGTGGTGGTCATGGTCGTGTTCGGCGTGCGGCCCAGCTGGTCCATGCTGGCGCTCCCGCTGCTTCTCCTCTACGTGGTCGTGTTCTGCACGGGTCTTGGCTTGCTGCTGAGCGCCCTGTCGGTCTTCTTCCGCGACGTCATGCACCTTTGGAGCGTCGTGATCACGGCTTGGAACTACCTCACCCCCGTCTTTTGGCCCGAAGAGATGCTCACGAGCGGCGCGCTTGCGGGGGGGCTCGGCCACGTGCTCATGGCCGCCGAGCAGTTCAACCCCATGTACTACTTCGTGTCGTACCTGCGGCAGATCATGATGTACGGCACGATGCCCGACCTTGAGTTCAACCTCATGTGCGTGGCCTTTGCGGTCGTCACCTTTGCCGTGGGCCTCCTGGTGTTCCGCAAGGTCCAAAGCAAGTTCATCCTCTACATCTAGGCCGGGAGGTGCCATGGACGCAAACGAGTCCCCCCAGCGTGCCGGCGAGCCCATCGTCGAGGTCGGCGACGTCAGCATGATCTTCAACATCGCCTCCGAGCGGCTCGACAGCCTCAAAGAGTACTTTCTCAAGATCGTGAAGCACGAGCTCATGTTCAAGGAGTTCCGTGCGCTCGACCACATCAGCTTTACCGTGAACCGCGGGGACGTGTTCGGCCTCGTGGGCACCAACGGTTCCGGCAAGTCCACGATGCTCAAGATCGTCGCCGGCGTCTTGGAGCCGAGCGAGGGGACGTGCACGGTGCATGGGACCATCGCCCCCCTGATCGAGCTGGGAGCGGGCTTCGACATGGAGCTCACGGCCCGCGAGAACATCTACCTGAACGGCGCGCTGCTCGGCTACTCGCGCACCTTCATCGACGAGCACTTCGACGAGATCGTGGACTTCGCCGAGCTGCGCGACTTCCTCGACATGCCGCTCAAGAACTACTCGAGCGGCATGGTGGCCCGCATAGCCTTCGCCATCGCCACGGCGACCAAGCCCGATTTGCTCATCGTCGACGAGACCCTCTCGGTGGGCGACTTTTTGTTCCAGCGCAAGTGCGAGGACCGCATCAACAGCCTCATCAGCGACGACAACGTGACCGTCATGATCGTGAGCCACGACACGGGCCAGATCGAACGCCTCTGCAGCCATGCGATCTGGATCGAGAAGGGCCACATGCGCATGCTCGGCGAGGCGCAGGAGGTCTGCGCCGCCTATCGACAGCTCGGTCAGTAGGGGAGAGACCCGTCATGGAAAACACAAGCAACGCTTCGGCAGAGAAGGCCTCCGGGTCCACGGGCTCCGACTGGGCGGGGACGGTGCCGCAGCCTGCTATGATCCCCGACGTCACGGTCGTCGTGCCCTGCTACAACGTCGAGAAGTACTTGGCGCAGTGCCTCTCTTCGATTCTCGAGAACACCCGCGCAGCCCTCGAGGTGATTGCCGTGAACGACGGTTCGCCCGACGGCAGCCTGGCCGTCATGAAGTCCTTCGCCGCGCGCGACCCCCGCGTCCATGTGATCGACAAGCCCAACGGAGGCTACGGCATGGCGGTGAACGCCGGCCTGGCCAACGCCCACGGGACCTACGTCGCCGTGGTCGAGCCCGACGACTACGTGCGACCGCATTTCTATGACCACACCGTGGCCTTCGCCCGCTCCTTCGAGACGCTGCCCGACGTCGTGAAGACACCTTACCTGCGCATCACGATGCCCGACACGCCCAAGGAGCGGACCTATTATTGCGCCTACTACGATCGTCTGCGGCCGCCGCATCAGCCCTTTACGATCGCTGAGGTGCCCCGCCTGCTCCAGCACCACCCCTCCATCTGGTCGGCGCTCTACCGCCGCGCCTTCCTCGAGGAGAAGGGCATCCGCTTCATGGAGGTCCCGGGCGCCGGCTGGGTCGACAACCCCTTCCTTGTTGAGACCCTCTGCCAGGCATCTTCGATCGTCTACCTGAACACGCCCTACTACTGCTACCGGGAGGACCTGCCCGGCTCGTCGAGCATGCTCAGGAGCACGCTTCTGGGCTTCGAGCGCTGGCATCAGATGCTCGATATCATCGAGCGGCTCGGCATCGACGATCCCCGCGTGCTCTCGGCCCATTACGTCCGCGGCTTCACCTATATGGGCGGTGCGTTGGAGGCCGACGACGCCAAGGACTCCGAAGAGGTGCTGCAGGCCGTGACCTCCATGGTGGAGCGTATGGATCCCAAGCTCGTGCTTGCCAGCCGCTACCTCGACGGCAACCGCAAAAGGATGTTCTGTCGGCTTCGCGGCATCGAGGGGGCGTCCTGGAGCGAGCTGCCTCACCTCGGCAGCCTTGCCGACGAGTTCGTCTATAGCCTCCGCACGAACGGGCTCGGGTTTGCCGCGTCGCGCGTCGGCATGTACTTTGCGCGCAAGTTGCACATCAAGGCCAACGACCCGACCAAAACCGCCTCGGCAGGCATATAATGGCTGCGACCTTTAAGCGCGGTACGGAGAGACCGGCAAGGCACCCATAGAGCACCACCCTGCCAAGCCCCTAAGCGTCCGATGCCTGCTGCGTCGGGCGCTTTTTTGGTTGGTCGGCGGGGCAGGCCTTGTGCCTACCGTCTTCGAACCGCCCGTTTGTGGAGGGAGAGGAGACCATGACCCAGCAGGAGCCGCAGACGCTTGCTCCCAAGGCGGTCGTCATGGACGCCGACGCCGTGTCCCGCGCCCTGACGCGCATTGCGCACGAGGTGCTCGAGGCCAACGGCGGTGCGCGGGACCTCGCGCTGGTGGGCATCGTGACCCGCGGCAAAGACCTGGCCGAGCTGCTTGCGCAGCGCATCGAGCAGATCGAGGGCGTGCGCGTCCCCGTGGGCTCGCTCGACATCAGCCTGTATCGCGACGACTTCGGCACGCGCCTGGCACCCGTCCTGCACGGCACCTCTCTGCCGTTTGCCCTGGAGGGCAAGACCGTCGTGCTCGTGGACGACGTGCTGTTTACCGGGCGCACCATCCGCGCCGCGCTCGACGCCCTCATGGACTACGGCCGCCCCGCCGCCGTGCGCCTGGCCGTGGTGGTGGACCGCGGTCACCGCGAGCTCCCCATCCGCGCCGACTACGTGGGCAAGAACGTGCCCTCCTCGCGTAGCGAGACCGTCCGCGTGGCCCTGGAGGCCTACGACGGGGCGACCGCCGTCGAGATCTGGGACGCCGCCGACTGGAGCGCCGCCAAGGCAGCCCGCGCGGCCGCCAAGGGAGGTGCGCCGTGCTAAGCGTCCGCAACCTGGTGAACACCACCGACCTCACGGCCGACGACATCGACCAGATCCTCGCCTGCGCCCGCACGTTCGAGGAGGTCAACTCCCGCACCATCAAGAAGCTGCCCACGCTGCGCGGCCGCACGGTGGTGAACCTGTTCCTCGAGCCCTCCACGCGCACCAAGAGCTCCTTCGAGCTCGCCTGCAAGCGCCTGGGGGCCGACACCCTCTCGATCGCCGGCTCCTCGAGCGCCCAGGCCAAGGGAGAGTCGCTCGTCGACACCGTCAAGACCTTGGACTCCATGGGCGTCGACATGTACATCTGTCGCGCCAAGTTCGCCGGCACCCCCGAGGTCATCGCCCGCACGAGCGACGCCCGGGTCATCAACGCCGGCGACGGCAAGCACGCCCACCCCACCCAGGCCCTGCTCGACCTCTACACCATGCGCAAGCACCTGGGGCGCATCGAGGGGCTGCGCGTGGGCATCGTGGGCGACTCGCTGCACTCCCGCGTGGTGGGCTCGCTCGTGCCCGCCCTCAACACCATGGGGGCCGACGTGACCCTCATCGGCCCCAAGACCTTCTTGCCGAGCTGCCCCGAGGCGCTGGGTGCGCGCGCCACGAGCGACCTCGACGCGGTGCTCCCCGAGCTCGACGTGGTCTACCTGCTGCGCGTGCAGCTCGAGCGCATGGAGGGGGCGGCCATCCCGTCGCTGCGCGACTATTCGGCGATGTACGGCATCGACGAGCGCCGGGCCCGGCTCATGCGCCCGGAGGCCAAGGTCATGCACCCCGGCCCCATCAACCGCGGGGTCGAGGTGTGCTCGGCCGTGGCCGACGCTCCCAACTCGCTCATTACCAGCCAGGTCAACGCGGGCGTCTCCGTCCGCATGGCCGCAATCTACCTGTTGCTTGGAGGTGACGGGGATGGCTCTGCTGCTTAAAGGCGGCCGCTGTGTCGACCCGCAGGTCGGCCTCGACGCCGTGCTCGACCTGCTGATCGGCGACGACGGCACCATCGTCGCGCTCGGGGAGGAGGCCGTCGCCGCGTCGGCGGGGGCCGCCGTGAAGGACTGCACGGGCCTCGTGGTCACCCCGGGCCTCGTGGACATCCACGTGCACTTCCGTGACCCGGGCCAGGAGTACAAGGAGACCATCGAGGGCGGCGTGCGCTCGGCCGCCAAGGGCGGCTTCACCGACGTCGCCACGATGCCCAACACCAAGCCGGTCTGCGACACCGGGGCCCTCGTGACCTACCAGGTTGCCAAGGCGCAGGCCGCCGGCCTCACCCGCGTGCACCCCATCGGCGCGATCACCAAGGGCGAGCAGGGAGAAGCCCTCGCCGAGATCGGCGACCTCTACCGCACCGGTGCCTGCGCCTTCTCCGACGACGGGCGCGGCGTGCAGCTCGCCGGCATGCTGCGCACGGCCATGGACTACATCGCGCCCCTCGACCGCTGCGTCATCAGCCACTGCCAGGACGAGTCGCTGGTGGGCGCCGGCGTGGTGAACGAGGGCGCCGTCTCCACCCGCTTGGGCCTGGCCGGCTGGCCCGCCGAGGGCGAGGAGCTCCAGGTCGACCGCGACATCATGCTCTCGGCCCTCACCGGCTGCCCCCTGCACGTGGCCCACGTGAGCACCGCCGCCGGCGTCGAGATGGTGCGCCGCGCCAAGGAGCGCGGCCTGGCGGTCACCTGCGAGGTCACGCCGCACCACCTGTTCCTCTGCGAGGACGACATCACCGACGCCTACGACACCAACTACAAGATGAACCCGCCCCTGCGCACGAAGGCCGACATGCTGGCCCTGCGCGAGGCCCTGGCCGACGGCACCATCGACTGCATCGTGAGCGACCACGCGCCCCACGCCGCCCACGAGAAGGCACTCGAGTTCGAGCGCGCCCCCTTCGGCATCGTGGGCCTCGAGACCGAGCTGCCCCTGGTGTTCACCCACCTCGTGCGTACCGGCACCCTCTCGTGGGACCGCCTCGTGGACGCCTTCTGCGTCAAGCCGCGCGCCGTCTGCCGCATGGCCCCCGTGCGCATCGAGCCCGGCTGCGAGGCCACCCTCACAGTCATCGACCCCGAGGCCGCCTTCACGGTGACCCCCGAGTACCTCGAGTCTCTGGCCAAAAACACGCCGTTTATCGGCGATGAGCTCGTGGGCCGCGCGGTGGCCGCCTACGTCGAGGGCCGTGCCATCCTCGACGACGGGGAGGTGTGCGCCTAGATGAACGCCTTGATCGACGGGGGCTCCACGCCCCGCGCCCTGCTCGCCCTCGAAGACGGCAGCGTGTTCGAAGGCTTCTGCGCCGGAGCGGAGGGCGAGACCTTCGGCGAGGTTGTCTTCAACACCTCCATGGTGGGCTACCAGGAGATCGTGAGCGACCCCAGCTACGCCGGCCAGATCGTGACCCTCACCTACCCGCAGGTCGGCAACTACGGCGTGTGCGACGAGGTCATGCAGTCGCCCGAGCTCTACCTGCGCGGCCTCGTGGTGCACGACATGTGCCGCACCCCGAGCAACTGGACGAGCGCCGGCAGCCTGCCGGACCTGCTGCGCTCCCGCGGCGTGGTGGCCATCGACGGCGTCGACACCCGCGCGCTCACGCTGCTGCTGCGCGACAAGGGGGCTATGCGCGGCACCATCTCGACGGTCGACCTCGACCCGGCGAGCCTCGTGGCCCGCGTCCAGGCCTCGCCGCGCATCTCGGAGCACAACTTCGTGCCCGATGTGTCGCCGCAGGCCTTCAAAACGGTGGCGGCTGCGGGGGAGGAGCGCTTCCGCGTCGTCGCCTACGACTGCGGTATGAAGGAGGGCATCCTGCGCGGCCTTACCTCGCGCGGCTGCACCGTGACCGTGGTGCCCTGGGACACCCCGGCCGAAGACGTCCTGGCCTTGGACCCCGACGGCGTGTTCTTCTCCAACGGTCCCGGTGACCCCGAGCAGGTGGGCCCCACCGCGCAGGCGGCGGCCCAGATCATCGGCAAGAAGCCCGTCTTCGGCATCTGCCTGGGCAACCAGCTTATCTCGATCGCGGCCGGCGCCGCCATCGAGAAGCTGCCCTTCGGCCATCACGGCGGCAACGAGCCGGTCATGAACCTGCTTACGGGCAAGGTCGAGATCACGGCCCAGAACCACAACTACGGCCTGGTGTTCCCGAGCCTCGGCGAGCTGGTGCCTGAGCTTTCGGGCGGCTACGCCGAGCATGTGGACGACCTGCGCGCGTGGTCGCAGCGTAAGGTGGCCCCCGTGGTGCAGACCTCCGCTTTTGGCCACGTGCGCCTGACCCACGTGAACCTGAACGACGGCACCCCCGAGGGCATCCAGTTCCTCGACGCGCCGGCCTTCTCGGTGCAGTACCACCCCGAGGCCTGCCCGGGCCCCCATGACTCGGCCTACCTCTTCGAGGCGTTCTGCCGCCTCATGGAGGGGCGCGACGACTACCTTGCCATCGACGTTCGCGAAGGGAGGCGCTTCTAAGTGCCCAAGCGCACCGACATCAAGAAGATCCTGGTCATAGGCTCGGGACCCATCGTGATCGGCCAGGCCTGCGAGTTCGACTATTCGGGCACCCAGGCCTGCCGGGCCCTGCGCGAGGCGGGCTACGAGGTGGTGCTCGTGAACTCCAACCCGGCCACGATCATGACCGACCCCGACACCGCCGACCGCACCTACGTGGAGCCCATCACGGTGGATGCCGTCTCCCAGGTCATCGAGCGCGAGCGCCCCGACGCCCTGCTGCCCAACATGGGCGGCCAGACGGCCCTCAACTGCGCCGTGGCCCTCGGCGAGGCCGGCGTGCTCCAGAAGTATGGCGTCGAAGTCATCGGCGCCGACCTCGACGCCATCAAGGTGGGCGAGGACCGCAAGCTCTTTGCCGAGGCCATGGCCGACATCGGCCTCGAGGTGGCCCGCTCCGGCTTCGCCTACTCCTTGGCCGACGCCGAGGCCATCGTGGCCGACCTGGGCTTCCCGGTGGTCATCCGCCCATCGTTCACCCTGGGCGGCGCGGGCGGCGGCGTGGCCTACGACATGGCGGGCCTGCGCGAGATCGTCTCTCAGGGTCTCGAGCTCTCCCCGGCCCACGAGGTGCTCGTGGAGGAGTCCATCGAGGGCTGGAAGGAGATCGAGATGGAGGTGATGCGCGACACCGCGGGCAACGGCATCATCATCTGCTCCATCGAGAACCTCGACCCCATGGGCGTGCACACCGGCGACTCCATCACCGTGGCCCCGGCCCAGACCCTGACCGACGTGGAGCTGCAGCGCCTGCGCGACTACTCGCTCGCGGTGCTCGAGCGCGTGGGTGTGGCCACCGGCGGCTCCAACGTGCAGTTCGCCGTGAACCCCGAGAACGGCCGCGGCATCATCATCGAGATGAACCCGCGCGTAAGCCGCTCGTCCGCCCTCGCCTCCAAGGCCACGGGCTTCCCCATCGCCAAGGCGGCC
>JAHZGC010000034.1:12034-41815 GCA_019421015.1 Coriobacteriaceae bacterium
GAGATCGTGAACGACATCACCCGCGCCACCCCGGCCTGCTTCGAGCGCACCATCGACTACTGCGTGGTCAAGGTGCCGCGCTTTGCCTTCGAGAAGTTCAAGGGCGCGAGCGAGGAACTCACCACCCGCATGAAGTCGGTGGGCGAGGTCATGGCCATCGGCCGCACCTTCGAGGAGGCGCTCGAGAAGGCCATGCGCTCCCTCGAGCTCGGCCACGACGGCCTGGGTGCCGACGGCCACGACGACTTCGACGAGAACCGCTTCCGCGAGCTGGTGAGCCGCCCCACCCCCGACCGCATCTACTACGTGGCCGAGGCACTGCGCCGCGGCTGGAGCGTCGAGGACGTGCACGGCCTCACGGGCATCGACCCCTGGTTCCTCGGCCGCATCGCCGACCTCGTGAAGGCCGAGCGCGCCATCGCCGGCCTGGGCCTCGAGGGGCTCGACGCCGATCTCATGCACGAAGCCAAGGCCCTGGGCTTCTCCGACCGCCAGATCGCCCACCTCACCGGCACCGACGAGGACGTGGTGCGTGCGGCCCGCAAGGCCCTGGGCGTGGTGCCGGCGGTCAAGACGGTCGACACCTGCGCCGGCGAGTTCCCGGCCCGCACGAGCTACCACTACAAGACCTACGACGAGCAGGGCGCGGGCGAGTTCCGCGAGGCCGTCCGGCCTCGCGTCGTGATCCTCTCGGCCGGCCCCAACCGCATTGGCCAGGGTATCGAGTTCGACTACTGCTGCTGCCACGCGGCCTACGCGCTCCACGAGCGCGGCTACGAGACCGTGATGGTCAACTGCAACCCCGAGACCGTCTCCACCGACTACGACACGAGCGACCGCCTCTACTTCGAGCCGCTCACGTTCGAGGACGTGATGGACATCGTGGAGTTCGAGAGGCCCGCGGGCGTCATCGTGACCCTGGGCGGCCAGACCCCCATCAAGCTGGCCAAGCGCCTCGCCGAGGCCGGCGTGCCGATCATGGGCACCCAGCCCGAGGCCATCGACCTGGCCGAGGACCGCGAGCGCTTCTCCGAGCTGCTCGACGCCCTGGGGGTCGCCTACCCCGCCTCCTCCACGGCCGAGACCTACGACGAGGCCGTCGAGGTGGCCGGCCGCATTGGCTATCCGCTGCTCGTGCGCCCCTCCTACGTGCTGGGCGGCCGCGGCATGGCCATCGTCTACGACCCGCGCTCGCTGCGCACCTACATGGAGGAGGCGGCCCACGTCACGCCCGACCACCCCGTGTACCTGGACTCCTTCCTCGAAGACGCCATCGAGCTCGACGTGGACGCCCTTTGCGACGGGCAGGAGTGCTACGTGGGCGCCGTCCTCGAGCACATCGAGGAGTGCGGCATCCACTCGGGCGACTCGGCCTGCTGCACCCCGCCCTTCTCGCTCTCCGACGCCATCCTCGACCGGGTGCGCGAGATCACCCGCCAGCTGGCCCTGGGCTGCGGGGTCAAGGGCCTGCTCAACGTGCAGTACGCCGTCAAGGACGGCCAGGTGTCGGTCATCGAGATGAACCCGCGCGCGAGCCGCACGGTGCCCTTCTCGAGCAAGGCCACCGGCGTGCCGCTCGCCAAGTGCGCCGCCCTCATCATGGCGGGCGAGAAGATCTCGGCCCTCGGACCGCCCCCCGAGGGGCGCGATCTGGGTTACTACGCCTGCAAGGAGGCCGTGATGCCCTTCGGCCGCTTCCCGGGGGCCGACGTGGTGCTGGGCCCCGAGATGAAGTCCACGGGCGAGGTCATGGGCATCGGCCGCAACTTCCCGGCCGCCTACGCCAAGACGCAGCTGGCCATCGACTACTCGCTGCCCACGGGCGGCAAGGTCTTCATCTCGGTGAACGACCGCGACAAGCGCGGCGTGATCTCGATCGCCCGCGACCTGGCGAACCTGGGCTTTTCGATCGTGAGCACCTCGGGCACCGCCAAGGCGCTGCGCGCCGCCGGTCTCGAGGTCGAGGTGGTGCGCCGCATGAGCGAGATGCACCCCAACATCGGCGACGCCATAGCCGCTGGCGACATCGACTTCATGATCAACACCCCTTACGGCCAGGAGACGCGTTCCGACGGCTTCAAGCTGCGCAGCGCCGCCGTGCGCCACGGTCTGTGCTACGTGACCACGCTTTCGGCCGCCACGGCATTTGTGCAGGCTATTCAGATGGTCAAGACGTCCGACCTGGGGGTATACGCGCTACAGGACCTTGCAACCATGGGAGAGGAGTAACACGACCATGCCTGAACCTTCAACCGCCCGCAAGCTCGCCTGCACGGTGGTGCTCAATGAGCCTATCGCGCCCGGCATGCAGCGCGTGCGCCTGCACTGCCCAGAGCTCGCTGACTCCATCGAGCCCGGCCAGTTCTTCAACCTGTACGTCCCCGGCGACCCGTCCCAGATCCTGAGGCTGCCCTTCTCCTGGTCGGCCAAGGACCTCGAGCGGGGCGAGGTGGAGTTCGCCGCCCTCATCGTGGGCGACGGTACGCGCCGCCTCTCGGAGCTGCCCGTGGGCACGCCCTGCGACCTGCTCGGCCCCGCCGGCCACGGTTGGACCGTTCCCGCGGGCGCGGCCCGGGCGCTTTTGGTGGGCGGCGGCAGCGGCGTGGTGCCCCTGGTGCCGCTGGCCAAGGCCCTCGGCGAGGCCGGCGTCGCCTGTGACTTCGTCCAGGGTGCCCCCACGGCGCCCCGCGTGGTCTACGAGGAGGAGCTGGCGCAAGCCGGTGCGGCCCTCCATGTGTCGACCGATGACGGGACCCGCGGCGTGCGCGGCTTCGCGACCGCCGTGACCGCCGAGCTGTTCGCGGCCAACGCCTACGACGTGGTCTACGCTTGCGGTCCCCAGCCCATGATGGCCGGGGTGGCCGCCCAGGCGGCCAAGGCCGGCGTGCCCTGCCAGGTGTCCATGGAGCGCCTCATGGGCTGCGGCTTCGGTGCCTGCACCACCTGCCTGGTCGACACGGTTGAGGGACGCAAGGGGGCCTGCATGGCGGGCCCGGTCTTCGACGCGGAGAAGGTGATCTGGTGAGCAAGGTATCCATGGCCGTCGACCTCGGCGGCGTGCGCCTCAAGAACCCCGTGGGCACGGCGAGCGGCACCTTTGGCGCGGGCTGGCAGTTCGAGCGCTTTATCGACGTGTCGAGCCTCGGTTTCATTACGGTCAAGGGCGTCTCGGCCGTGCCGTGGCCCGGCAACCCCCAGCCGCGTATGGCCGAGGTCACGAGCGGCATGATGAACTCCGTGGGCCTCACGAACCCCGGCGTGCGCGGCCTCGTGGAGGAGTCGGGGGCCTACCTGGCCGACCTGGCCTCCAAGGGCTGCGCCGTGGTGTGCCAGGCGGCCGGCCACAGCGTGCGCGAGTACCAGGAGGCCCTGGAGCTCCTCGACGAGCTGGCCCCCTGGGCCGCGGCCTTCGAGCTGAACATCTCCTGCCCCAACGTGGCCCAGGGTGGGGCGGCCATGGGCGCGACCCCCGAGGGCGCGGCTGAGGTCGTGCGCGCCTGCCGGCCCCTCACCAAGCGCCCCCTGTTCGTGAAGCTCGCCCCCACCCGCGTGCCCGAGATCGCCCGGGCCTGCGAGGAGGCCGGCGCCGACGCCCTCACCCTCATCAACACGATCCCGGCCATGAGCATCGACGTGCGTACCCGCAAGAGCCGCCTGGCCCGACCGACGGCGGGCCTCTCGGGACCTGCGATCCACGCCGTCGCCGTGCGCATGGCCTGGGAGGCCTGCAACGCCGTGGAGATCCCCGTGTGCGGCATCGGCGGCATCCGCACGGGAGAGGACGCCGCGGAGTTCATTCTGGCCGGCTGCTGCGCGGTGGAGGTGGGCACCCAGAACTTCGTGGATCCCACGAGCGCCCCGCGCATTGCGGCCGAGCTCGAGCAGTGGGCGGCCGACCAGGGCGTCTCCGACATCAACGAACTGATTGGAGCCTTCGAATGCTAGCTGCGGCCCGCGAGAGGACCATCGTTGCCCTCGACTGCACGCGCGAGCGCGCCCTCGAGCTCGTGTCGCTTATGGAGGGCGACCTTGCCTGGGCCAAGGTCGGCATGGAGCTCTTCTATGCCGAGGGCGCGCCCCTGGTGCGCGAGATCAAGGACCGCGGCGTCAAGGTCTTCCTCGACCTCAAGCTCCACGACATCCCGAACACCGTCAAATGCGCCGCGCGCGTACTGGGCAGGCTCGGGGTCGACATGACCACCGTCCACGCCCTCGGCGGCCCCGCCATGGTGGCTGCGGCCCGCGAGGGGCTCGACGAGGGCGCCCGCGAGGCCGGCCTTGAACCCCCCAAGCTGCTGGCCGTCACCATCCTCACGAGCATGGACCAAGGCCAACTCGAGGCCGTGGGCATCGAGCGGCCCGTGGCCGAGGAGGCGGCCCTTCTGGCGGCCATGGCGCGCGGCAACGGTGCCGACGGCGTGGTGTGCTCGGCGTTCGAGGCGGCGGCGCTGCGCGAGGTCCTTGGCCCCGACGCGCTCATCGTGACCCCGGGTATCCGACCCCAGGGGTCGGAGGCGGGCGACCAGTCGCGCGTCGCCACACCTGCCCGGGCCATCCGCCAGGGCGCCACACACCTCGTCGTGGGGCGTCCCGTCACAAAGGCGGACGACCCGGTCGCGGCGCTGCGCTCGATCCAGTGCGAAGTGTTCGACGCCATGTGACGGCGTTCGGTAAGGAACCTGCCGTTCGTGTGGTATGGCGTATAAAACTTTGGGTTTTGCTTGCATATGCCTCTATGCTGGGATAACCTTCCGAACAAGATTGTTTTTGAACCGAATGTTCGCCCGTCCGGGCTTTGGCACCGACCACCACGCTATCAAGTAGGGAGACACCATGCAGGAGACCAACCTTCCGAGCCTTACCCCCGAGCAGCGCGCCGAGGCGCTCGCCAAGGCGGCTGCCGCCCGTCACGCCCGAGCCGCCCTTCGTGACGACATCAAGGCCGGCAACGTCACGCTGGCCGAGGTGTTCGAGATGGACGACGACGTCGCCCGCCGTATGAAGGTCTCCGCCCTTATCGAGGCCCTTCCCGGCTACGGCAAGGCCAAGGCCACCAAGATTATGGAGGAGCTCGGGATTTCTGAGTCCCGCCGCGTCCAAGGCCTCGGCGTTCGTCAGCGCGAGCAGCTTCTTGCCAAGCTCGGCAACAACTAAGCATCGTGGCAGGGCGGCTTTTTGTCGTCTCCGGGCCTGCAGGGGCGGGGAAGGGCACGATTTTGGAGCGCGTGCGCTCCAGTCGTCCCGACCTCGCCCTGAGTGTTTCGGCGACGACCCGCAAACCGCGCCCCGGCGAGGTAGAGGGCGTCTCCTACTATTTCCTCGACGAGGCGGAGTTCCGCTCCCGCGTCGAGGCGGGGGAGTTCCTCGAATGGGCCGACGTGCACGGTAACCTCTACGGGACCCTTAAGTCCGAGGTCCAGGCAAAGCTCGACGCCGGGTCATCCCTGGTGCTCGAGATCGACCCCCAGGGGGCGTTCAATGTCCGTGCCATGATGCCCGAGTGCGTGATGGTGTTCATCGCGCCGCCGAGCCTCGAGACGTTGCGCGAGCGGCTTGTGGGGCGCGGGACCGAGACGCCGGCCACCCTTGAGCGCCGCATGGCCGACGCAGAAGGGGAGATGCGGTGCGCCGAACGCTACGACGAGGTCGTCGTGAACGATAACCTCGAAACCGCCGTGGCGCAGACCCTCGCCCTCATGGAACGCTACGAGGCGGCTTCGCCTGCGGGGGAATAAGGGCTTGTGCCACCTGCACTGTTTCCAACCGCCCCTCGGAGAGGGGCGCCGAACGGAAGGCTGTATAGAATGTCAGTTGTGAACCCCACCATCGACGACCTGCTGTCCGTGACCGACGAGAACCGTTTCCTGCTGTGCGAGATGGCCGCCCGCCGGGCTCGCGACATCAACGACATGATGCGCAACCAGCACAACCGCGCCGAGCAGCTTGCCGACGTGGAGGACGTGAGCGTCTTCATGAGCGACGAGGAGGGCCATGCGCCCAACCCCCTCTCCATCGCCTTTGACGAGATCGCGCCCAAAAAAGAGGAGGACGGCACGGTGGAGCCGGGCGAGCTCGGTTTTGACCAGGCCGCCCTCGACCGCGCGCTCGGCCTTGAGCGCGCCGAGGCCAACGAAGACTACGACGAGTAAGCCATGTCCTCCATCGTCTGCCTCGTCCACTATCACGAGATAGGCCTCAAAGGCAACAACCGAGCCGTGTTTGAGCACAGGTTGGTAGACAATCTGCGGGCAGCCCTTGGGGGGCTGCCCGTTTCGTCGGTGGAACGCATCTCGGGCCACATCCTGGTCCGTCTTGCGTCGGGGGTTGGGCGCGAGGGCGCCCTGCCGGTGTTCGAGCGGATTCGGCTCACCCCCGGGGTGGCGCGCGTCTCCCTTGCCCAGTGCTGTGAACTCGACCCGGGCCAATACTGCGCGGCCGCCTACGAGGAGCTCATGGCGAGCGGCCCCTTTGAGACCTTTAAGGTTCAGGCGCGCCGTTCCAACACGAACTACCCGCTTCATTCCATGGACATCAACCAGGAGGTCGGCTCCTACCTGTGCGACCGCCTACCCGACAAGTCGGTGCTCATGAAGGGGCAGGACCGCACGGTCCACGTCTACGTGATCCAAGGGTCGGCCTATGTCTACGTGACGACGGAGGAGGGCGTGGGGGGCCTGCCGGTGGGAAGTGCTGGCAAGGTTATCTCGCTGTTGAGCAGCGGCATCGACTCGCCGGTGGCCTCCTGGCGCATGCTGCGCCGCGGTGCCGTGGTCATAGGGCTCCATTTTTCGGGGCGTCCCCAGACCGTCGACACGAGCGAATGGCTCGTGCAGGACATCATCGAGAGGCTCTCGCCTGCAGGCGGTATGGGCCGGCTGTATGTGGTGCCGTTCGGCGACGTCCAACGCCGTATCGCCCGGGCGGTCCCCGACGACCTGCGCATCATCATGTACCGCCGTATGATGTTCGCCTTCGCGTGCAGGCTTGCCGACATCGAGCATGCGAAGGCCCTCGTGACGGGCGAATCGCTCGGCCAGGTCGCCTCCCAGACGCTCGAGAACATCATGGCCGTGGACGAGATGTCGACGCTACCCGTGCTCCGGCCGCTCATCGGGAGCGACAAACGCGAGATCATGGCCGACGCCGAGCGCCTCGGCACCCTTGAGATCAGCAATGAGAAGGCACCGGACTGCTGCACGCTCTTTATGCCGCGCAGCCCCGAGACCCACGTGAGCCTCGAGGAGGCCCATGAGGTGTGGGGGCTATTCGACCACGAGGCCATGCTCAACGAGATGATGGAGAGGCTCGAGTACCGCAGCTTCGAGTGTCCCGCCTATCGGGCTCCCAAGCGCTTCCATCGCCCCCATCCGCAGCTTGCTCCGGCTGTCGCCGACGAGTGACGCCACGTGCGGTAGAACCCCTAAAAGCGTTCCGACTTCTAGAGCAACCCACAAAATTGCTGGACGAGGCGCGCGAGGGCGCGGTGTGCTGAGGCACATAAGCCCGAGCGCAACGAAGTGCCAGCATTTTTGTGGGTTGCTCTAGAGTACAGCGCGAGGCCGGCCCCCGAGGGTCGGCTTTTTTTGTGGCGCTTCTGTGGCCGTGCCCAGCTATCCCAAAGTTCTTGTCAGACCGAGTCGTTCTGCCTGTGCGGGCCAGTGATTTTTGTCAGGCCATCTGAACGGCGCAAACGAGGAAAAAAGCCGGTCCCGGGGGCTTCACGCTCCCGGTGGTCTGTGCGAGAGAGGCCGTGCGCGAACGAATCCACAGCATCTCGAAACACCGCTGCGCCAGCCGAACGTAGGCTGTGGGCCGGAGGTGATGCCCATGGCGCAGGTGGGCAAGGGCGAGTTCGACCGGCTGAGGGAGCTCCTGGGCATGTCGGAGACGGTCCCCTCTGGGCGGCGTCCGGTCCCGTCGGGCCGCCATGCGCGCACGGAAGGAATTCTGGCGGGCGTGGCGCCCTGGAAGCTCGCGGTGGCGGGAGTGTTGCTCGTTGCCGCGATCGGTCTTTTGGCCGTCCTGTTGGGCGCGTTTGACGAGCCGGCGATCGTGCTGAGGCAGGGGGCGCGGGTGGGGGAGGACGGGGCGGTGGCCGCCACGCAGGAAGATTCCGTCGAAAGCGACGGCCCGGGCGTGGAGGCGGCCATCGACGTTTCGGCCGAGGAGAAACAGCCTGAAATCTATGTCCATGTGGCGGGCGCCGTGGCGGCCCCAGGCGTCTACGCCCTTCCATCCGGTGCGCGGGCGAACGATGCCGTCGCGGCGGCGGGGGGCTTGCTCGACGACGCCCAACCCGACGCGCTGAATCTGGCCTCCCCCTTGACGGACGGCGCCAAGGTCTTGGTGCCGCACGTTGGAGAGGCCCCCCTGCCCGCCGATTCGGCCCAAGGGGCGGCAGGGAGGGCCCCGGGAGTCGTGAACGTCAACGCGGCGGGTACCGATGAGCTCCAGGCCCTTCCAGGCATCGGCCCGTCGCTGGCGTCCGCCATCGTTGAGGACAGGGAGGCGAACGGGCCTTTCTCGAACCCCGAAGACCTCATGAGGGTCAGCGGCATCGGAGAGAAGAAGTTTGCAAGGCTTGCGGGGCTGATTGCCGTATGAGGGGCATGGTGGAGGTGCCCTCGGCCGAAAAGCCGTTTCCCCGGAGGTGGGACGTCGCAACGGCCTCCTCCTCTCCCAAGGAGCGGGGCCTTGGGCCGCGACCGGCCCTCTCGCCCCTGTTGGGGGCCGCCCTGTGCGCGTGGCTCGCCGTCACGGCGGTCTGTCTCGCACGGATGGACGCGCGTCTGGGCCTGCGGTGGGCCGCGCTGCGTCCGGCATGGGTGGTCGTGGGCGGCGGCGCTGTTTTGGTCGCCGTATGCGCCGCCGTTGCGTGGAAGGTGCCTAGATGCCGCCCGTGGTGCTTGTGGGCCCTTGCCGGCCTCGTGGCGGGAGGGTTGGCGGGGACGTTGTTCATAGGAGGGGTCTTTGCGTGCGGGGACGCCTTGACCTGCGAGGCCGTGACCGGCTGCAGTTTTACCGTCGAGACGGACCCCAAAATCTCCTCCTCGGGCAACCTGTCGTTTCAAGCGCAGGCGACCACGCCCGGCGGACGGCCGGGGCGCGTCCTGGTGGAGTTGGGCAGATGGCCCGGTGAGCAGCCCGAGATGGGCCAGAAGCTGCGGTGCACAGGCCGCTGGACTCGGCTTGACCTGTCGGACGGCTACGACCGTTCCCTGGCCCGCAGGGGCGTGGTTGCGCGGCTGAGGGCCACTTCTTTCGAGGGGCTGGGGTTTCAGGAGGGGCCGGTGGGGGCGGTTCGCGCATTTCGCCGGCGCATGCTTGCGGCCTTAGATCCCGGCTCCAATGCGGCCCGGGCTCTCACGGCAGGCGTTGTCTGCGGCGATCAGGCTGCCTTGGCGGGTTTTGCCGTCCAAAACGACTTTTCAGACCTGGGGCTCAGCCATCTCGTGGCAGTTTCTGGATCGCACCTTGCGGTCGTGGCGGCACTCCTGGGGCGTGGGCTGCGTGGCGTGCGGGCGAAGCCGGCGGCCCGGCTCGTGGCGACGGCTGTGGTTCTGGCCGCCTATGTGGCGTTTACCGGCCTGCAGCCTTCGGCCATCCGGTCGTGGGTCATGGCCGTGGCGTCGTCTGGGGCGTTTGCGGCCGGCCGACGCTCCCATGCCGTCTCGGCGGTGGGTGCCGCAGCCCTGGCCATGGTCGTTGTAACCCCCTCGTGCGCGGCGTCCATGGGGTTTCAGCTCTCGGTGCTCTCCGTGCTCGGCCTGACGCTGTTCGCGGGGTTCGTCCAGGCGTGGGCCTCCTGCGCCGTGCCGGCCGGGTTTGCGCCTCTCGTGGTGGAGGCGTTTTCGGCCACCTTCGTCTCGGCGGTGTTCACCGCCCCGGTCTGCCTTCCCGCGTTCGGGGTCGTTCCCTTGCTTTCCCCGTTGGCGAACGCCGTCATGGGGCCGTTGGTGAGCATCTTGCTCGCGGCGGGGGCGCTGTGCGGTCCGCTCGCCGTTTTATGGCCAGATGCAGCGCCGGCCGTGCTCCTGCCCTGCGATACCGTGGCACGGGCAGCCTGTGCCCTGTCCGAGGCGCTTGCGGCGGTTCCGGGGGCCGTATACGCGGTTGATGTGGGCGCAGGGGAGGTCGGGGTCCCCCTCGTGCTCGGGGCGGCACTTCTCTACGGGGTGTGGCCGGCCCCTCGCCGTCGGACCGTCTATGCCCTTGGGGCCGTCGTCGTGCTCTGTCTGTCGGTGCTTCACCTTTTGTGGGGCATCTTCGCCCCGGCGCGGGTCGTGGTCCTCGACGTTGGCCAGGGCGACGCTATCCTCCTTCAAGACGGGCGCCACGCGCTTTTGGTCGACACCGGACCGGGCGACGCGGTGGTGGGCGCCCTGGCCCGCTATCACGTCCGGCGGCTCGACGCCGTCCTGCTCACCCATACCGACCTCGACCATGTAGGCGGCCTCGACGACCTTGCGGGCCGTGTGCGGGTGGGGCGCGTCGTCGTGGCACGGGGGGTGCCTGGGGCGATGGACCCCGAGGACGCCCTGGCACGCACCGTACGTGAGGCTGTGGGAGATGGGGTGCTCGAGGTGGGGGCGGGGGACGTCTTGGAGGTGGGAGGATTCTCGGTCGAGGTGGTGTGGCCCCGCGAACCCGTTTCGGGGGCCGAGAACGAGGAGTCGGTCGTCGCCGTTGCAGGCTACCGCTCCGGTGACCGGACGCTGAGCGTCCTGCTCACCGGCGATGCGGAGAGCGCCGTGGTGGAGCCGCTCCTGGAGGAGGGGCGCCTGGGTCGGGTTGACGTCCTCAAAGTGGGCCACCACGGGTCGGCGGCGTCGACGACGCCGGCCATGGTGCGCTCGCTCTCACCGCTCGTTGCGGTGGCGAGCGCTGCAGAGAAGAACCGCTACGGTCATCCCGCCGAGGCGTGCGTGGACGCCGTGACGGGGGAGGGCGTGGCGTTTCATTGCACGGCAACCTGCGGAGACATCGAGCTGCGCCCGGCTTCCCAAGGCGTCGAGGTGCGCTGTGCGGCCCATGGCCCGTAAGGCTTTGGCGGTTTGCGGTGCCTTTGCCGCCGTGCGGCCCGGTCGCGCCGCGCGGGCGCTACTCTATACAGCGTTCGGTGAGCCGGGCGGCCCGGGCCGCATGGGAAGGACCGCGTTACGGAGGAGACAGATGGCGACCAAAGCCCAGACACCGCTGCTGCCGGTCTACCTGGCACTGGGGACCGACGAACTCAAGAAGCGACGGA
The DNA here is from genome assembly GCA_019421015.1 of Coriobacteriaceae bacterium. GTDB lineage: Bacteria > Actinomycetota > Coriobacteriia > Coriobacteriales > UMGS124 > JAHZGC01. The sequence continues at coordinate 23,283 of JAHZGC010000034.1, forward strand.
CTGTGGAGAGGCTCGACGGCCGCCTCGTGGCCGCCGGGGGGGACCCCGAGTTCAACCGCGAGGAGCTCGACGGCTCCTCGTCCCCCGAGCCGGACCTGCTGCGGGCCATGCTCGACACCCTGCCGTTCGGGTCGGACTTCAGGCTCGTCGTCTTCAAAGACGTCGACAAGGCCCCCAAGGCGGCGAGCGAGGCGATCGTTTCCTACCTCGAGAACCCGTGCCCCACCACGGTGCTCATGATGACCGCCTGCAAGCAGGCCCGCACGACGCGCCTGTACAAGGCCGTTGCCAAGTTCGGCGAGAAGGCCGTCATCGACTGCACTCCCAAGAAGCGCTGGGAGCTTCCCCAACAGGTGGTGGGCATGGCCCGAGCCCACGGCAAGGCCATGGACGCGGAGGCGGCGGAGCAGTTGGTCCGCCTCGTGGGCGAGTCGACGGCCCTCATCGACAACGAGCTGGCGAAGCTTGCGCTCAACGTGGGGGGAGCACCCCGTATTACGGCCGAGGACGTCCGTCGCATGGTTCCGCGCGTGGCCGAGGTGAAGCCGTGGGACTTTCTGGACGCCGTTTGCCGCCGGGAGCCCGCGGAGGCGATGCGGCTTTACGCCCAGATGCCCACCCAGAGCCCCATCGGGCTCTTCACCCTTGCCGTGTCCCGCGTCCGGGAGCTTATAGCCGCCAAGGCTCTCGGGGAACGGGGGTGCCCCGGCACGCTCGCCGCAGAGCTGGGCATGCAGCAGTGGCAGGTCAAGAACCATGCCTCGTGGGCGCGCAACTACACCATGGCGGAGCTCGTCGACGCCCTGCGCGGCGCGGCCCTCTGCGAAGAGGCCCTCAAGTCCTCGCCGGACAAGGACCTTGCCATACAGCGCTGGGTCCTGTCGTTTTGCACCCCGCGCACCCTGCGCTGAGAGATGCCTGCGCGGTGCTTGGCCGCCGAGTTGTGGCGGTTTGCATTCCGGTTGGAATGAGCGTCCGGCTATGGTATCCTTCACCGGTTGCCCAAACGGGCAGCACCCATCAAGCACGCGCGACTACTCCGACGCAGCGGTGCCCGGTTGCCGACCGGGTTGCGTTTGGGGGACGACATCGCGCGGACGACCAACCACGTTGGAGGTACAGACCATGGCACAGATCACCATCAACACCCTGCTCAAGGCCGGCGTTCACTTCGGCCACCAGACCCGTCGCTGGTGCCCCAAGATGAAGCCCTACATCTTCGGCGAGCGCAACGGCATCTACATCCTCGACCTCAAGCAGACCATCATCGAGGCCGACAAGGCCTACAGCTTCCTGGCCGAGACCGCGGCCAAGGGCGGCGAGATCCTCTTTGTCGGCACCAAGAAGCAGGCCCAGGAGGCCGTCATCAACGAGGCCAAGCGTTCGGGCCAGCCCTACGTGGCCAACCGTTGGCTGGGCGGCATGCTCACCAACTTCGTGACCATCCGCTCCCGCGTCGCCCGCATGGAGGAGCTTGAGGCCATGGTCGAGGACGGCCGCATGGCCGCCCTTCCCAAGAAGGAGCAGTCGGTCCTGGGCAAGGAGCTCGTCAAGCTGCAGGAGAACCTCGACGGCATCCGTTCGATGAAGGGTCTCCCCAAGGCCCTCTACGTGGTCGACACCCGTCGTGAGGAGATCGCCATCCGCGAGGCCAACCGCCTGCACATCCCCGTGGTCGCCCTCATCGACACCAACTCCGACCCCGATGTCGTGGACTACGGCATTCCTGCCAACGACGACGCCATCCGCTCCATCAGCCTCATGACCTCCATCATGGCCGACGCCATCCTGGCCGGCAAGGGCGCCACCGAGATCACCGCCGAGGAGATGGCTGGCACCGCCCCGGCCGCCGAGGTCGTCGAGGAGGTCGTGGTCGAGGAGCAGCCCAAGAAGGCCATGACCCTCGAGGAAGTTCTGGCCCAGCCCCAGGCTTAGGCAACCAACCGGCGTTTCCCCACCACGTTCCACGTTGAGAGGAGAGCACTATGGCAGAGATTACCGCCGCGCTCGTCAAGCAGCTGCGCGAGATGACCGACTCCCCCATGATGGAGTGCAAGAAGGCCCTTGTCGAGGCCGAGGGCGACATCGACAAGGCCGTCGACGTCCTGCGTACCCGCGGCATCGCCAAGTCCGTCAAGAAGGCCGGCCGTGCCACCAACGAGGGCGCCGTTGCCGCCTACGTCTGCGACTGCGGCAAGGTGGGCGCTCTGGCCGAGGTCAAGTGCGAGACTGACTTCGTGAGCGGCACCGACAAGTTCAAGACCCTGGCTGCCAAGGTGGCCCAGGCTGCCGCCGAGGCCGCTCCCGCCGACCTGGACGCCCTCAAGGCCGCCGAGGTCGAGGGCGAGACCGTCGAGGCCGTCATTCAGAACGGCATCGCCACCATGGGCGAGAACATGACCCTCACCCGTTTCGTGCGTCGCTCCACCGAGGCCGGCGCCATCTCGTCCTACATCCACATGGGCGGCAAGATCGGCGTGCTCGTCGAGTTCGCCTTCGAGAAGCCCGAGACTGCCTGTAGCGACGAGTTCAAGGCCATGGCCCACGACGTGGCCATGCAGGTCGCTGCCACCAAGCCCATCTGCGCCGTCCGTGAGGACATGCCCCAGTCGGTCGTGGACCACGAGATGGAGATCTACCGCAACCAGGCCGCCGAGTCCGGTAAGCCCGAGGCTATCCAGGAGAAGATGGCCCTTGGCCGTCTCGAGAAGTTCTACAAGGAGTCCACGCTCGTGGACCAGGAGTTCGTCAAGAACCCCGACGTCACCATCTCCCAGTATGTGGCCGAGGTTTCCAAGAAGGTCGGCGACACCATTGCGGTGAAGGGCTTCGACCTCTTCATTCTCGGTGACGAGGACTAAGGTCCAAAGACTTGCCTTCAAGCGCCGGCACGGTTTCGTGTCGGCGCTTTTTTTATGGTGGAAAAGCCCTTTCACTGTCCTGCGGGTATCGGAATAGAAAAGGCAGGCGCACGATCTTGAACCGTCATGGTTACTTTCGTGACGGCATCCGCAGGCAGGCGGGGTTTGCTATGATGATGCGAATGGTTGTATCGCGATAGGAGGTTGTGCGTGGCCGATTATCAGTACAAGAGGATCCTCCTCAAGCTTTCGGGCGAGTTCCTTATGGGCGATCAGGGATACGGCATCGACCCCAAGGTCGCCAGCCGCCTTGCAAAGGAGATCTCGGAGGTCGTGCGCCAAGGCGTCCAGGTGGCCATCACCGTGGGCGGCGGCAACATCTTCCGTGGTCTCGCAGGCTCTGCCAACGGCATGGAGCGCGCCCAGGCCGACTACATCGGCATGCTGGCCACCGTCATGAACGCCCTGGCGCTCCAGGACGCGTTCGAGCGGGCGGGCCAGATGTGCCGGGTCATGAGCGCCATCGAGATGCACGAGATTTGCGAGACCTACATCCGCCGTCGTGCCATCAGGCACCTTGAGAAGGGTCGCGTGGTCATCTTTGCGGCCGGGACCGGCAACCCCTACTTCACCACCGATACCACGGCCGCCCTGCGCGCCTGCGAGATCGACGCCGAGTGCCTCATGAAGGCCACCAAGGTCGACGGCATCTACGACAAGGACCCCAAGAAGCACGAGGATGCCGTGAGGTTCGACCGCATCACCTATTTCGACGTCATCACCAAAGAGCTCAACGTCATGGACTCTACGGCCATCACGCTGTGCCATGACAACAGCATGCCCATCATCGTGTTCAATATCGAGGAAGAGGGCGTCGTCGATGCTGCCCTGCGCGGCGAGCCCGTCGGTACCGTCGTCTATAGGGAGGACTAGCAATGGCTGACGAGATCAAGTCCGAGGCAAAGCAGAAGATGGGCAAGGCCCTCGACGCCCTGGCCGAGGAGTTCGAGAAGGTGCGCACCGGCCGTGCGAACCCCGCCGTTCTCAACGACCTGCGCATCGACTACTACGGTGTCCCCACGCCGGTCAACCAAATCGCTGCGGTCAAGGCCGCCGACGGCCACCAGCTGGTCATCACCCCCTGGGACCGGAGCAGCCTCCAGGCCATCGAGAAGGCCATCATGTCGTCGGACATCGGCATCACCCCGATGAACGACGGCACCGTCATACGCCTGCCGTTCCCCGCACCGTCGGAGGAAGGCCGCCGCGAGCTGGTGAAGCAGTGCCGTGAGATCGCCGAGCATGCGCGCGTGAGCGTGCGCAACGTCCGTCGTGACGCGAACAACAAGTTCGACCGCCTCTCCAAGGACGGGGAGATATCCGAGGACGACGCCCGCCGCGGCGAGGCCGAGATTCAGAAGGTCACCGACGAGTACGTCGCCAAGATCGACAAGATGCTCAAGGACAAAGAGAACGAAGTCATGGAGGTCTAGGTGGCGCTCAACCTGCAGGCATATGAGGAGTACTTCTCCGACGCACCTAAGGGCTGCCCCGTGGACGCGCTCGACCTTGGGCGCGTCCCGCGTCACATCGCCATCATCATGGACGGCAACGGGCGTTGGGCGCAGGCGCGCGGGCTGTCGCGCGGCTACGGCCACAAGGCCGGCATCGACGCCCTGCGCGAGGTAATCACGGCGTCGGTGCGTCTCGGCGTCGAGGCCCTGACGGTCTATGCGTTCTCCACGGAGAACTGGTCGCGCCCCCAGGAGGAGGTCGACCTCCTCATGAGCCTGTTTGCGTCCACGCTCATCGACGAGCTCCCGCTGCTTCACCGTGAGGACGTGCGCCTGCAGTACCTGGGCGACATGGAGGCGCTTCCCGAGGAGACGCGCGAGACGTTCGAACGCGGTCTCAAGGAGACGGCCGACCATACGGGCATGGTCCTGGCGGTCGCGGTCAACTATGGGAGCCGCCATGAGATCGTGCGGGCCTGCCAAAAGCTTGCAGAGCAGTGCCTGGAGGGCCTGATGACGCCGGACCAGATCGACGAGGCCCGTGTGGGTCGCGCCCTGGCCACCGACCCGCTGCCCGACCCGGAGCTCCTGGTGCGCACCTCGGGCGAGCTGCGCCTCTCCAACTTCTTGCTGTGGCAGTGCGCCTACACGGAGTTCGTGTTCAGCGACGTGCTCTGGCCGGATTTCGACCGCTGGGACTTGGTGTCGGCCATCGTCGAGTACCAGGGTCGCAAACGCCGTTTTGGAGGGGTCAGCGATGGCGAAGGACAATGACGGCGACCTAGGCAAAGCGGCGGGCGCAAGCTGGCGCGAGGCGCCCCCCGAGGGAGGTCAGGCCTCGACGCGGTCGGATTCCGTAAAACGACGTGCCAAGGCGGCCGCCGTCCATGTGCGCGAGAACCTGGCCGGCACCGAGCCGCTGCCGGGGCGTGACGCCGCCGACCTGGTGGGCGAGAGCAAGATCCAACGCCCCGTCGCCGAGCCGGTCAACGTGCCGCCGCTGCGCTACCGCACCCTCATCGTGCGCATGTGCACGGGGGCCGTCTATGTCGCGATCAACGTCCTTGCCATACTGTGGGGCAAGCTTCCCACGGCTGTCCTCATGGCGGCGACCGCCGGTATCTGCTGTTGGGAGTTCTTCCGCCTGATGCGCGCCGACGCCAAGAGCCCCAACCAGCCTCTCGGCATCCTGTTCGCCGTCTCCATGCCCCTCATCTCGCTGACAAACCCGGTTTACCTCGTTGCCATCGTGTTCTTGCTCTTTATGCTCTTGGGCATCTGGTATGTCGTGAACCAACGGGCACGCATCACCGACGTCGCGATCACGCTGTTTGGCCCCATCTACACGGGCATGACCCTTTCCGCCCTCGTGGCGGTGCGTAGCGCCGCGGTCCTCGACAATGTGGGCTGCATCGTGCTGTGCATCGGCATTATGATGTCGGTGTGGGCGAACGACTCCTTTGCCTACCTCGTCGGTAGCCGGTTCGGCAAGCACAAGATGGTTCCCAAGATCTCTCCCAAGAAGAGCTGGGAGGGCTTTGCGGGGGGCATTGTAGGTTCCGTCGTGATCTGGCTGCTCTTGCTGTTTTTTCCCCAAACGCACGTCACCCCGCTGGTCGCCGTCGCATGCGGCGTCCTCTGCGGTGTCACGGGGGTCATCGGGGATCTGGTCGAGTCGCGCATCAAGCGTGGGGCGGGCGTCAAGGACTCCGGGAACATGATTCCGGGTCACGGCGGCCTGCTCGACAGGTCCGACTCCATGCTCTTCGTAGCCATCACCGCCTACTTCCTGCTACGCATCATGCGGGTTATCGTATAATTCTACGGATGTGCATGGGACGGGCGCCCTTGCGGCCTCGTCCCACAGCTTTTGCCGCGCGCCGGTATCGAGCCGGCGCGCTTCTGTATCCCAGGTCTTTGCGACCAAGAAGGACGGTTAAGGAGCGTGGCCATGGTCGTTGCCAAATCCCGCGGTGTCGTCCCCGCCCCCGGGCGGGTCTTCGAGCGGCGCAGCCCCCTGCGGGTCGCCCTGCTCGGGGCCACGGGCTCCATCGGCCGCCAGACGGTCGATGTGGCGCGCTCCCATCCCGACAAGGTCGAGCTGGTGGCGTTGGCGGCCAACCGGTCCGCCGAGGCCCTCGTCGCCCTGGCCCGCGAGTTCCCCACGGTGCGCCGCATAGCCCTGGCCGACGCGTCGTGCCGCGACCTACCCTGCATGGGAGACCTCCCCGCAGGATGCGCGGCCTCCTTCGGCCGCGAGGCGGTCGACGAGCTGGCCGAGCTCGAGGGGGTGGACTGCGTCCTCAACGCCCTCGTGGGGTTCTCAGGCATGCAGGCGAGCTACCGGGCCCTTGCCTCGGGCCGCGAGCTGGCCTTGGCCAACAAGGAGTCCCTCGTGGTGGCCGGCGACCTCATCATGCCGTTGGCGGAGCCGGGCAGGCTGCTGCCGGTCGATTCCGAGCACTCGGCCATCTTCCAATGCTTTTTGGGAGAAGACCCCTGGCGTGCCCGGCGCATCTGGCTCACCGCCTCGGGCGGCCCGTTCTTTGGCCGCACCCGGGAGGAGCTTGCCGAGGTCACGGCTGCCGACGCCTTGCGCCACCCCAACTGGAGCATGGGCCCCAAGGTCACGACCGACTCCTCGACGCTGATGAACAAGGGGCTCGAGGCCATCGAGGCCCATCACCTGTTCGACGCCCCTTTCTCCATGATCCGTATCGTCGTGCAGCGCCAAAGTGCCGTGCACTCGATGGTCGAGTACGACGACGGGTCGGTGCTGGGCCATCTGGGGGCCGCCGATATGCGCGTGCCGATCCAGTACGCGCTGAGCTTTCCCGACCGTTGGCCCGCCCCGTGCCCGCCGCTTGACTTCCCGAGGCTCGGCCATGTAGACTTCGCCGATCCCGACCCGGAGGCCTTCGGCTGCCTCAGGCTCGCCTTGGAGGCGGGGGAGCGCGGCGGCATCCTACCGTGCGTGCTCAACGCCGCCGACGAGGTGGCGGTGGAGGCGTTTTTGGCCGGCCGTATCCCATATCTGGGCATCGAGCGCGTCGTGGGCGAGACCCTCGCCGCCTTTGGGGCCGAGCCGGTGGTCTCGCTCGACCAGCTCGCCGCGGTCGACGACGAGGCCCGTGCCCGTGCCCGGGAGGCCGTTGCCGCCTGCTAACCCGACGTTTCTGGAGGTCGTTCGTTGCTTGCCGCCGTCTCTATCCTGTGCTTCCTCATAATCCTCACCCTTCTCGTGGTCATCCACGAGGCCGGTCACGCCACGGTCGCCCGCCTGTGCGGCGTGCGCGTCACGGAGTTTTTCGTAGGGATGCCCTGGGGTCCCGAGGTGTCGTGGCGCAGTAAGCGTTCCGGGATCAAGTACGGCGCCACGTTCGCCCTCGTGGGCGGCTATACCAAGATAGCCGGCATGGCCTCGGATCCCGACCCGCTCCTGCCGTTGGCGCTCGCCCTGGTGAACGCCCGCGGCACCTTGGGCGTCGAGGAGCTTGCCCGGGTTGCCGGTTGCGACCCCTATGATGCGGCTGCGACCCTGGCGACCCTGTCTGACTGGGGGTCCGTCGAGGAGGTGTGGGAGCCCGGCACATGCCACGGGCGCCTGGACCTTCCCGAGCGCTACCGCACGGTGCGTCGCGACGCCCGGGGGCGTACGGTCTACGACCGACACCATGACTTCTCGCTTCCCGGGTCGACCGGGGCGGGGGAGCCTTACTTTCCTGACTGCTCCGCCGACGAGTTCCTGGCGCGCGAGAAGGCCCGCACCTACGGGGGCGTCGGGTTTTGGAAGCGCATGGCGATCCTCGTGGCAGGCGTGGCCTGCAACATCGTGCTCGCCGTGGCGTTGATCATGGCCTTCTGCATGCTGGCCGGCGTTCCCACTGCGACGGGTATCGACCCCCATGTGGCCGTGGTGGCCGAGGGGTCCCCTGCGGAGCAGGCCGGCCTGGTCCCCGGAGACGAGATTGTCTCTATAGGCGGTGTGCCGGTCGACGGTGCCGAGGCTGCCGTCAACGCCCTCTCGGCAGCCAGGGGTCACGGCCCGTTCGAGCTCGAGTACCTGCGCGATGGTCGAAGCCAACGGGCGACGGTGGACCTCGGCGAGGGGGAGGCCCTTGGCGTCAACTACACGTACACGGTCGAGGACGTGCCCTTAAGCCCGCTCGAATCCCTGGAATACGCGTTCCTCTACACCGGCGAGGTGGCCCGTTCGGTCGCGTCGCTGCTTATCCCCGAGCGTGCCGGCGAGGTGCTCCAGGACTCGGCGGGGGTCGTGGGGATCGCGGCCCTTGCTCAGGACGCCGTGGCCCAGGGCGTCTGGCCCGTCATTCTCCTCGCGGCGATGCTCTCGATGTCGCTCGGGTGGATGAACCTGCTGCCCATCCCTCCCCTCGACGGAGGCAAGGGGCTCATCGAGGTCGTCCAGGCGCTCATCCGGCGCCCGATTTCGCTGCGCGTGCAGAGCGCGCTGAACATGGTGGGTATCGCGCTGTTCGTCCTGCTGTTCGTCTACATGGTGATTCAGGACACCTCGTCTCTGCTCGGGGCGTAGGTAACGATGTCGGGAGGTCGTTCGATGGAACAGGGTGGCACGCTCGCTGCGCGGCAGCGCACACGGCAGGTCGACGTCGGCGGGGTGACGCTCGGCGGGGGTGCCCCGGTGCGCGTCCAGTCGATGCTCACGGCTCCCACGGCAGACGCCGGCGGGGCGTTGGCCCAGACCCGTGCCCTGGCGCAGGCGGGGTGCGAGATCGTGCGGGCGGCCATTCCGAACGAGGCGGCCCTGGCCGGCTTCGAGGCCCTGTGTGCGGCAAGCCCCATCCCGGTGGTTGCCGACGTGCACTTCGACCACCGCCTGGCCGTCGAGGCGGCGCGCCGGGGAGCCGCAGGGCTACGCATCAACCCAGGCAACATCGGCTCGTGGGAGAAGGTCGACCTTGTCATCGACGCCGCCGCCCGGGCCGGCATCCCTATCCGCATCGGCGTGAATGCCGGCTCCATCGGGCGTGACCTCGCCGAGCGCGACGACTTGAGCGTTGCCGACAAGATGGTCCGCTCCGCCGTCTCCTTCGTCGAGCACTTCGAGGGGCGCGGCTTCACCGACGTGGTCCTCTCCGCCAAGGCCCACGACGTTCCCACGACGGTGGAGACCTACCGGCGCCTCTCGCGCGACCTGCCGCTGGTGCCACTCCACCTGGGTGTCACCGAGGCCGGTACGGCCCTTCAGGGCACCGTTAAAAGCGCCGTGGGCCTGGGGATCCTGCTCGAGGAGGGCATCGGCGACACTCTGAGGGTCTCGCTGACCGCCGATCCGGTGGACGAGCTGCCGGTGGCCTGGGGCATCCTGGGCGCCCTGGGGCTGCGTCGCCGCGGGGCCGAGCTCGTGAGCTGCCCCACCTGCGCCCGCTGCCAGGTCGACCTCATCCCCATCGCGCGCGAGGTGGAGTGCAGGCTCGCCGCGCTGGAGCTGCCGATCACCGTGGCCGTCATGGGGTGCGAGGTCAACGGTCCCGGCGAGGCCCGCGGGGCCGACATCGGCGTGGCGTGCGGGCGCGGCTCGGGCGCGGTGTTTTATGGGGGCAAGATCGTGGCCCGGGCCCCCGAAGACCGGATCGTCGACGTGCTCTTTGGGGAGATAGCGTCGCGTTTTGGCTGCTAGGAACCGCGAGGCCGCATCGGTCGGCCGTATTTAGTAGAATCGTGTGCCGCCTGAGAACACCTTGGAGATTGGAGCGCTCCCGATGACCACCGCCTCGTATATGAGGATGTCACGACTCTATGCACCCACCCTGCGCGAAGACCCGCAGGAGGCCGACATCACGAGCCTGCGGTACCTGCTGCGCGCCGGCTGCATCCGCAAGACCGCTGCCGGCCTGTACTCGTATCTGCCGCTGGCCTGGCGCTCGCTGCTCAAGATCGAGCGCATCGTGCGCGAGGAGATGGATGGCATCGGCGCCCAGGAGGTGCAGCTCCCCATCCTGACCCCCGCCGAGCTGTGGCACCAGTCGGGCCGCTGGGACGACTACGGACCCGAGCTCATGCGCATCTGCGACCGCCACGAGCGCGAGTTCTGCCTCGGCCCCACCCATGAGGAGACCTTCACCGACCTCGTGCGCAACGAGCTGCGCAGCTACAAACAGCTGCCGGTGACGCTCTACCAGATCCAGGACAAGTTCCGCGACGAGATGCGCCCCCGCTTTGGTTTGCTGCGCGGCCGCGAGTTCATCATGAAGGATGCCTACTCCTTCCATGCTGACCGCGAGAGCCTCCAGGAGACCTACGACGACATGCGCGGCGCCTACGGCCGTGTGTGCGAGCGCTGCGGCCTGGACTACCGCGCCGTCGAGGCCGATTCTGGCCAGATCGGCGGCAAGGTGACCGTCGAGTTCCTCGCCCTTGCCGACACCGGTGAGGCCGAGCTCGTCTACTGCGATTGCGGCTATGCGGCCGACGTCGAGGCCGCCGAGGCCAAGCCCCAGATCACCGTGTGCCATGCGGGGGAGTGCGACAAGGTCGCCACGCCCAACTGCGGCACCATCGCCGGGGTGGCGGCGTTCTTCGGGGTCCCCGAGAACGAGACCGTGAAGGCCTTTGCCGTGGTCGACGGCGACGGGGCCGGCTGGGTGCTCTTCGTGCCCGGTGACCACGAGGTAAACGAGGTCGCCCTCGACAACCGCTTCGGCTCCTGGCACATGATGACCGACGAGGAGCTTGAGTCCTTTGGCCTCGTGAAGGGCTACATCGGTCCCAAGGGCCTGAGCCCCAAGGTCGTGGTCCTGGCCGACGAGTCCCTGCGCGAGCAGCCCCGCTGGATCTGCGGTGCCAACGAGGAAGGCTACCACTACATGGCGGCCGAGATGGGCACAGACTTCCCCGAGCCGGCCTTTGCGGCCATCGCCGCCGCCAAAGAGGGCGACCTTTGCCCCGTCTGCGGCAAGCCCCTCCACGCCGCCCGCGGCATCGAGGTCTCCCAGGTGTTCCAGCTCGGCACCAAGTACTCCGAGGCCATGGGTGCCACCTTTGCCGACGAGAACGGCGAGGAACAGCCCTTCCTCATGGGCTGCTACGGCATCGGCGTCTCCCGCACCCTGGCCGCCGTCGTGGAGCAGCACAACGACGAGGCCGGCATCGTCTGGCCCGTCTCCATCGCCCCCTACGAGGTCGCGGTCATCCCGCTCTCGGTGGGTGACGACCTGCTGCAGCCCCTGGCCGAGCGCGTGGCCGAGGAGCTGGCAGCCCTGGGTGTGGAGGTCGTGCTCGACGACCGCGACGAGCGGGCGGGCGTCAAGTTTGCCGACAACGACCTCATGGGCTTCCCCTACCAGGTCGTGGTGGGCAAGAAGAGCGCTACCGAGGGCAACGTGGAGCTCAAGGTCCGCGCCACCGGCGAGCGCACCGTGGTCGCGGCCGACGCCGTGGCCCAGATGCTCGCCGAGGCCATCAAGGCCGAGCGCAAGTAGTCGCTGAGTCCAAGGGGCCCCTGCCCGCTGCCTATGGCGGGCCGGGGTCCCTTTTTGTATGCGAGGAGGCAAGAGAGATGGATTGGAAGCAGGTGTGCGCGGCGGCCCGCCCGCTCGTGGGGGAGCACTGCAAGGCGTGCCCGGTCTGCGACGGGCGGGGATGCAAAAACGCCATCCCCGGTCCCGGTGCCAAAGGCCTGGGCGACGTCGCCATGCGCAACTACGACGCCTGGCGCCAGGTGCGCGTGAACATGGACACCCTGGTCGAGCCCTGCGGGCCGGCCGACACCTCCTGCGAGCTGTTCGGCCGCCGCTGGTCGATGCCGGTGTTCATCGGGCCCGTGGGAGACGTGAACCGCCACTACGGCCCCAGCCTCGACACCCTGGCCTACAACCGCCTCTCGCTCGCTGCCGCCGCAGCCCAGGGCTCGGCGGCCTTCACGGGCGACGGCGTGGACCGGCAGCTGTTCGTGAACTCCTGCGAGGCCGTCAAAGAGGTCGGCGGGGCCGGCGTCCCCACGGTTAAACCGTGGGGAGAAGACGTCGTGGCCGACCGCATGGTGCTTGCCCGCGAGAGCGGCGCGTTCGCCATCGCCATGGACGTGGACGCCGCCGGCCTGCCGTTCCTCAAGGGGTTGGAGCCTCCCGCCGGTCCCAAGTCGGTGGCACAGTTGCGTTCCATCGCCGAGAGTGCCGGGGTCCCCTTCATCGTCAAAGGCGTCATGACCCCCGGTGGGGCCGAAAAGGCCGTCGAGGCCGGGGCGGCCGCCGTCGTGGTGAGCAACCACGGAGGTCGCGTCCTGGACGGGTGCCCCGCCACCGCCGAGGTGCTCCCGTCCGTTGCGGCCGCCGTGGCCGGCCGTTGCGCCGTGCTTGTGGACGGCGGCATCCGCAGCGGTCTCGACGTGTTTCGGGCCCTGGCCTTGGGAGCCGACGGCGTGCTGGTCTGCCGTCCCTTTGTCGTGGCTGCCTACGGCGGTGGCCAGCAGGCCATGGAGGGGCTTCTCGCCCAGTACCGCGCCGAGCTTGCCGACGTCATGGAGATGTGCGGCCTTCACGGCGTCGCTGAGATCGGTCCGCAGGCGGTCTGGCGGCCGTAGCGTCGGCGCAAGGCGCCTCTTCGGCGGTTAACGTGTGTATTCGGCGTTGGTGAAAATTGGCGCGCAAATGGGAAATATATGGGTCGGACGCGAGGTTTTCTATCAACCCTCAAGGAGGCTCGCATGATTCCCGTTGTTGCAACTGCCATTAACGACCGACGCGACGTTGCGTTCTATGACCGAGACGCCCACCTGTGGGTCACGCTCCACCGTGACCATGACAGGTGGGAGTTCCGTCCGAGCACTGACAACAAGCCCGAGGCCTTCGTCTCCGGGTTCAAGGAGATCGAGCCCGACACCTGGCAGCGCGACGTGCGCCATGCCGCGGACGAGCGCGGCGTGGTGCTCGGCACGTTCTACGAGGAAAAGCCCGTGGAGGATTCCGCGTGGCAGAAGGACGGCTGGTGGTTCGAGGTCGAGCGCCTCAAGGACGGCGATTACAGCCCCGACTACGCAACCCATGCCAGGCTCTAAAGCGTTTTGAGAAAGTCCCTGCACAAGGCGCGCCGGGGCGCGGTGTGCTAGGGCACATAAGCCCCGGCGCAACGCGGTGCAGGGCTTTATTCAAAATGCTCTAGGGCAACATGGGTAGTTTCCAATCCATAAGGAGGATGCTATGTCTGTAATCGTTTTGACCGCCATCGACAAGCGCCACGACCTTGCCCTCTACGACATCGACAACAAGGCGTGGGTCGACATCGTGTTCGACCGCGATTCCCACCGCTTCGAGCCGACGGCCGACGGCAAGCCCGTTCCCTTTGTGACCGGCATCGACGATGCCGACGCCGAGGCGTGGGAGGGCCATGTGCGCGAAGAAGCCGACCGCAAGGGCATCGTGCTTGGCACGTTCTTCCCCGGTGAACCCGACCCCGAGTCTGAATGGGATAAAGAGGGCTGGTACTTCTCGATCGAGCGCGTCAAGATCATGCCGTAGGCACATGGCCTGCACTTCGGCTCTTATCGGCCGCCTTGTCTGAAAAAGGGCAGGGCGGCCGATTTTATGAGCCGGGGTTTGATGGTGCAGGGGTTCCTTAGTTCGGGACACAGCTCGGGACACACAAAAAAGGTCGGAAGGCTGCTACCCCTTCCGACCTGCGGTTTTTATGGTGGGCCCTGTAGGATTCGAACCTACGACCAAGGGATTATGAGGGTACCAACCTGGCATTTTCGTTCGACATGCTCGAAAAGTGCGTCATTAAAACACCTGCTAGAACGCTATGTGATAAAATACTCGACACACGCGACACACACGAAAGATGTGAGCGTGGATACCAAATGGATACCAGAGTGGATACCATAAACCTTTACTTTAAGGTAGGTGCGCATGGTCGAGTATGGCGAAGGGTCGCTGAGAAAGTGGCGCGGCAAGTGGCAAGGCGTTCTGCCCTACAAGGACGAGTCTGGCAAGCGCAAGAAGAAGTACAAGACCTTTGATGATATACCGTGCGACGAGTCGTCAAATCGCGGTAAGCCTGCGGCCACCAAGGCCCTCTCCGAGTGGCGTGCCGAGCTTATCGAAAACGACGCCGCCGAAGCTAAGCGAGCTAAGTGGAGCGATCTGCCCGTCGGAGAATACTGCCGTAGATTCATAGACACACTCGTAAGCACTGGAGCTATAGAGCTTTCGAGCGACAAGGACTACAGTGCCATCGTGAAGTCCATGTACAAGACCGAAAGGCCCATAGGAAACATCCCTATTCGCGATCTCACGCATCATGACGTCGAGGACTGGGAGACTGCGATGCTCAAGGATGGGCTCTCGTCTGTGACGGTCGCAAAGCGCCATAGGATAGCCAACCGCTGTCTCAAGCATGCTGAGGCAGTAGGCGACATCGACCGCAACCCTATGGCCCACCTGTCTGCCCCTAAGGTAGTGTCTAAGCCTAAGAACGCCCTGGACGCCTACCAGAGGGCAAGGCTCTGCTCCATGCTGGATGAGATGGAGCCTACGCCCATCAAGTCTGCCATCGCCTTGGCGCTCTTTACAGGACTACGAGAAGCTGAGGTGTCCTCGCTCAGGTGGAAGAGCGTCGATTTTAAGGGCAACGTCATCTATGTCCACGAGGCCATAGGCCACAAAAAGGGCGGCACCTACGAGAAGAACCCGAAGAACACTAGCAGCATGCGCACCATCGAGATGCCGGGCAAGCTCAGAGCAGTGCTGCTGGAGCGCCGCGAGTGCATGATGGACGAGTGCCTGAGCGCCGGCGTTCCACTTTCTGGCGAGCTGCGCGTGTGTGGATCTATCGACGGAAAGTACATGAGCCCTGACATAATCAGCAGGCAGTGGAGGGCGCTCGCCCACGCTCATAGCCTAAAAGGCGTCACGGGCAAGATAGTGACGTTCCATGACCTGCGCCACACTTGCGCCACTGTTGCCGTGGCTAGCCATGTAGACGTGCGTACTGTGGCCGACATCATGGGCCACAAAGATCCCAACATGACTTTGCGCGTCTACGCCGTAGCTGACCCTGACGCAAGGAAGCGCGCCGCCAAGACTATCGACGAAGCCTATTCGGAGACCCTAAGCGACGTGATAGAGTTCCGCAAAGCACAGTGATAGATTGGAGCCCCGCCCATGCCCCGCGTCCCCGTAGGCGTCGAGTCCTACACATCGCCAGACGGCACGCTCACGCCCACGGCCATCGTGTGGTCGGACGGCCGCCGCTGGCAGGTGGAGGTCGACGCGGCGGAGTCCGTGGACGCCTACGAGCGCGGCTTCGCGAAGACGTGGCGCTGGCGGGTGCGCGTGATGCCGAGCGGCCAGCGAAAGTGGCTGTGGTACTCGGTGGACCGTGGCCGCCACGAGTGGTGGGTCGAGGTGGCCGGCAGCATGGACGGGCGGCCCGCGCCCAGGCGCGACCCCCACGACGGCTACATCCAGCGGCCCTGGCTCCAGAGCCAGCCCGAGGACCCCGACGCGGACGCATGGGGGTGGGAGCCGGAGGGGTGGGCGTGATAGGATTGATTCGATAGCGTCGAAGGACAGCTATGCAGTCATCATCTCCAGATAGGAGGACCACGATGGCCGACTACGCCAAAGCAAGGGAAGAGTTTGGCGCATTTCGCGAAGCGATATACGGAGCGTGCGGACAGTTCCCCATGTGCGCCGCAAACGACGCCGACGATGGGGTGTCCTATGCCGAATCGCTCATGGGAGACAGCCTCCCTCTCACCCTGTACAAATACCAGCCCTACAGCGAACGCAACCTCAGGGACATCCTTTGCTCGAGGCTGCACCTGTCGCCGATAGACAAGCTCAATGACGTGAACGAGGGACAGGCGAAACACTCTCTCGTAAACTTCGAGGAAAGGGCCAGCGAGGCCGTATCCAGGGTTGGACGGGACAGCGCCCCGATGATTAGGGAGTTCGCGCGGATGATCAACCAGTCCTTGACGGACGACGAGCTGTCCAGCATGTGCGACGCAGCCATCAAGACGCTCACGGAAGACCCCGACGTCGCGGTGTGCATCGCCAAGTCGGCATACACGGTCGGACTGCGCTGCGCAGAGCGGTTCCAAAGGCTGTCATCGGCTGGATCGCTGTGCGAAACGCCGCTGTCGGTAAGCATGTGGGACAGGTACGCGTCTGAACACAAAGGCTTCGTGGCCGCATACGACTTCCCATCGCTGTCACTTAGGTGCTCCTGCCAGCGTGAGAACGAGTGCCTTGCCGGCACCAGCGCGTTTCTCCTCCCGGTCGAGTACAGGGACGATCGGCCCGACCTCTCGGACATCCTCGTCGGCAGGGCAGTCATCGACCTCCTCAGGCTATGCCCGAACTCCGTAGTCAGATCTAAGATAGGTGCGCGCGCCTCGGAGATAGGCGGGAAGACCAATCTTGACGTAGCGTTCTGCATACACGCCCTTGGTCATAAGGCGATGGAGTGGTCACCCGAGAGGGAGTGGCGACTTGTTGCGCAGTGCGATTCTCAGCCGCCGCGATACGTAGCCGCGAAGCCAAACGCGCTCTATGTTGGTGCGAAGATGCAGCAGGACGACAGTCTACGCGTTGTTGAGATAGCCCAGTCGCTAGGCATCGACGCCTATATCGTCTCGCCCGACCTGGAAAGCGACGACTACTCCATGCATGCGACGCTAATCCCCTTGCCGAAAACTCAGTAGCCGCCGCGGAGTCGTCCGATACGCAAAAAACCGCCCCGACCCTGCGCGAAGCAGAGCCGGGGCGTCGTGTTTCGCGCCCGTTCGCGAACGGTTCGCGCAAGGTGCGCGCAGCGGGCGCAGGCGGCGCGCAAAGGCGCGGCCCTGCGCGCTAGGCCTTCACCAGGTAGTCGCGCTCGAGGTCGGGCTCGCCGGTGTAGGGCCCCACGGCGATGTAGCGGCGCGTCCCGCCCCAGTCCTCGTAAGTGCCCCACACCCATCCGTCGGCCTCGACGCACCAGCCCTCGAGCTCCACGGTCATGCCCGCGTCGTAGTGCGCCACCTCGGGGTACCCGAGGCCCGGGCCGGTGCGCACGCGCAGGTGGTCCACCGTGCAGCGGTAGGTGCCGGGGGCGATGGACAGGCGGCGCGGGCCTTCCGGCTCGGGCTCCGGCACCTCGGGCACCTCGGGCGCGGGCGAGCCGTCGGGCGCGACGCGCGACCAGACCTCGCGGTGCCACTTCGCGTGGTCCACGTAGGGCAGCGGGCACGCCTTGTGCGGGTCCACCCAGGGGCCGCCCACGCCCCAGCGCTCCCCGAAGTCCGCGCAGTCGTAGTGGCGCATGACGTTCTCGGCGGGGATGGACCAGCGCCGGCGGATGCCCTGGACCAGCTCGCGCAGGTCTCGGATCTCGCCTTCCGTGAAGTCGCCGCCGTCGCTCACGACCTCGACGCCGATGCTCATGCGGTTGAAGTTGAAGTTGCCCGCGTGCCAGGCGGTGTCCGCCTCCGGCACGCTCGCCACGGCCTCGCCGGAGCCGTCCACGAACCAGTGGGCGGAGGCGTTGCGGTTGCCGCCCGCGAAGTAGCGCCCGTTCGCCTCGGCCGTCTCGCCGCCCGCGAGGCCGCGGCCGCCCGTGTAGTGGACCACGATCGCGCGCGGCTCGTAGGGGCCTCGGCCGGCCGTGTACGTCTCCGGGTGCGCCGGGATGGACCTAACCCTCATCTTTTCCCTCCTCCCCATCGCCGTGGCCGAGAAGCCGCATGACCTTGCTGCCCCTCAGCTCCGGCGACAGCTCGCATATGTTCTCCGCGACCGACAGCGCCTCGTTCAGGACCAGGTAGGCGCACGCCGGTATGACCAGCGGCACCGAGAATCCCAGGTCCAGGTGGGCGCTGCCGACCTCCAGCAGCACGGCCAGGACGAGCACCAGCAGCTCTCCGGCCTTGTGCCACAGTCCCTGCCTCATCTTCGAGCTCGAAAGCTCCTTTTTCGACGCGCCCTTGGCGACGCCGCTCAGACAGTCGAGCGCTATGGCGGCGAGCACCAGGGACACGGCCCAGGCGTGCGCCTCCGTGACGATCGATTCCATAGATATCCTTCCTTCTCTGCCTCCCGGTCACCGGCTGGCGAGGGCCGTCCCTTGGCCTGCCCACCCCTACACCGTCCCCACGACGTGGGCGTTGATGATCGCGTTGGCCGTCCAGGACCTG
>JAHZGC010000035.1:0-11717 GCA_019421015.1 Coriobacteriaceae bacterium
CGAGGCCGAGGTGCTCGACGTCGATATGAACCGCGAGCGCATCTCGCTGGGCCTCAAGCGGACCACCGAGGATACGTGGCGTTCTCTCGTCAAGAAGTATCCTCAGGGCGCTATCGTTGAGGGCAAGGTCACCAAGCTCGTGCCCTTCGGCGTCTTCGTGGAGCTCGGCGACGGCATCGAGGGCCTGGTGCACATCTCCGAGATGGCCAAGGCTCACGTCGACCAGCCCTCGCAGGTCACCAAGGTGGGCGAGACCGTGCATGTCAAGGTCATGGAGATCGACCTCGACCGTCGTCGTGTTTCGCTGTCGATGAAGTCCGCTGCCGAGACGCTGGGCATCGAGGTCGAGGTTACCCCCCTCGAGCCGAAGCCTGCTCCCGAGCAGCCTGCCGCCGAGGTCGTCGTTGAGGAGACCGAGGCCGAGTAGGGCTTCTTAAGGTCATTCTCACGGTCGGTTGATCGATATACCGGGAAAATGGCTCAGGCATTCTGAAGGGCGGACCGCTGCAACGGCGGTTCGCCCTTTTCGTGTCGTGTATGGCGAATCGAAGAGCGAAAGGTACCGTGGCAGATGGCTGTTGCAGTGGTGAAGATCGACTCCTTTGAGGACGAGCGTCTCGATGTGTTTGCCCGTTTGACCGAAGCGCAGCTACGTTGCCGTCTCGAGCCGGAGAAGGGCATCTTCATCGCCGAGTCGTTCAAGGTGATTGACCGGGCGCTTGAGGCTGCGATGATGCCGCTTGCGTTTTTGGTGACGCCGCGTTGGCTTGACGAGACCGTGGTGCGGGCGCAGGGGGCCGTCGACCGCGGGTTGGTCGAGGGGGATGTTCCGATCTTTGTGGCGCCCCTGGAGGTCCTTAAGGACCTGACCGGGTTCAACCTCACCCGCGGTGCCCTGTGCGCCATGCGTCGACCGCCCATGCGTCCGGTCGAAGAGGTCGTGGCCGGCGCGCACCGCATCGCAGTGCTCGAGGGGATAGTGGACCACACCAACGTGGGAGCCATATTTCGGAGCGCCGCCGCCCTCAACGTCGACGCAGTCCTCGTGACGCCCACCTGTTGTGACCCGTTGTATCGTCGTGCGGCCCGGGTGAGCATGGGTACGGTGTTCCAGGTCCCATGGACCCGCATCGGCGACGACCACACCCAGTGGCCCGATCCCGGCCTCAAGACCCTGCATGACCTGGGGTTCTCCACTGCGGCGTTCGCCTTGACCGACGAGTCGATGCAACTCGACGACCCGAGGTTGCGCGAGGTGGACCGTCTGGCCATGGTGTTCGGCACCGAGGGCGACGGTTTGCAGCACCAGACCATCGCAGGCTGCGACCTCACGGTGCGCATCCCCATGGCCCATCGGGTGGACTCGTTGAATGTGGCGGCCGCCAGCGCCGTGGCGTTTTGGCACCTCTGCGAGCACTGAGGTCAGGGCGTTCGCGGCGGGCTGGCGCCAAAGGTCACCCGAGGCGTCTCGCTAGGTGCTCGAGGTAGCCGGCGTCGCGGCGGAACAGCCCTTGGGCCGCCGTGACGCCAATGGGTTCGAAGCGTACCGACGTCCCCGGGCGGCATTGGGCGAGGCGGGGGAGGTCGACGCTTGCCACGGTGCCCGCCTTGAAATAGCCGCCGGTGGTTTGTCGGTCCGCCATGGCCACGATGGGGTCTCCGTTGGATGGGACCTGTATGGCACCCCAGGCCAAAGCCTCGCTGGGAAGGTCGGCGGGTGGCGTGGCTGCCTTGCGGCCGGCCCTGAGGCGCAGGCCCATGCGGTCGGATTGGGCGTCGACGGTAAACGTCCGGTCGAACAGGGGTTTCCAGGGGACCGTCCCTGCGGTGTCGGGAGTCACGACCCGTATGGTGGTGATGCGGCTCCCGAGGGCGTTCCAGCGAAAGTATGCGTCATGGGAGGCGAGGTGGGCCGTGGATTCCCTGGGCGGTTCGGCGCCTGCAAGGGGGAGCCGGTCGCCGGCTTTCAAACGCCTTCCCTCATAGCCCCCTATGCCGTAGCGCATACTGGTCGATCGGCTGCCAAGGACTGGTTTGACGCCTATCCCTCCCCAGAATGCCAGGTATCCGTAGACGCCGGACTCCGCGTGCCCCACGCAAAGAACCGAGCCGGGGGCTACCCGGTGGGTTCGGTACGCTTCGAGGGGCTCTCCGTCGAGAGTGGCGTCGAAGGGGGCCCCGGTAAGGGCGATGCGCGTGGGTTGCTCGAACCGCAGGGTGGGGCCAAGGTATGCGAACTCAAGCACGGCGCAGCCGGAGGGATTGCCGACGAGGGCGTTGGCAATGAAGGCCGAGCGCTGGTCCATGGAGCCGGAGGGCGAGAACCCTTGGGAGAGAAGGCCCCGACGTCCCCGGTCCTGTACCGTGGTGCAGGCACCCGGTACCAAGACAAGCACCTCTTTCCCACTCATAGGGCATCACCTTCGCCAGTGTCCTCTCGGCGCAGGCAGCTGCGGCCCTGTTCCTCGAGGGTGCAGAGCTCGTCATAGGTGTGGCGGTCGATTGGCTCGAACCGCAGCCGGTCGCCGACCCTGTAGGGGGTCGGCATGTCGCGCTCTGGGGTGAAAAGCCGGGCCGGGGTGCGTCCGATGATGTTCCACCCTCCTGGGGAGGAAAGAGGGTAGACGCCGGTCTGGTTGTCGCCGATACCCACCGAGCCAGCCGGGATCGAGGTGCGCGGCGTGGCGAGCCGTGGACAGCGTAGGCGACCGTCAAGCCCGCTCAAATACGGGAAGCCCGGCATGAAGCCGAGCATGTCTATGCGATAGGTCCGTCGGGCATGGAGACGCACCGCCTCGTCGGCCTCAAGGCCGCATAGGGAGGCCAGCCTTGCCAGGTCGGGGCCGAACTCTCTGGCGTTAGGCTCGCATCCGTAGCAGACGGGGACGACGATTGTCCGGGGTTGGCTGAGTCCCGAAGGCACCGGGTCGGCCAGGGCCTCCTCCACGATGGATCGCAGCTCGTCGAAGCTCGCCAGGAGCGGCTCGTATTCTATGGTCAGCGCATAATAGGATGGGATGACCTCGCAATGACTGGGAAGCACCCCTGCTGCAAGGGTATGGGCTGCCAGGGCCGCATGTTCGCGCGCATCGGGGTCTGCGGCGGGGTCGTAACGCACCGCTAGGGCGCTGTCTCCCTCGGCGGTGAAGTAAAACGGGTGGTTCATGGTACGGGATGCCTTTCGGGCGGTGTGCGGGATGTGGATGGGGTCGGCGCGATGCCGGGACCGACGGCAGCCATCCATGATACGCTGCTTCGGTACGTTGCGGTAGGGTCTTGCGGGGAGTGGAGGGGTGCCATGTACACGGTGTTTTTGACCGGGGGCATCGGCTCGGGAAAGTCTACGGTCTGTGGTCTGCTGCGCGACTGGGGGGCTCGCATCGTGAGCCTCGACGGCCTTGGCCACGAGGTGCTTGAGGAGCCTCAGGTCAAACTCGCTCTCGCCGAGCGTTTCGGCAGCGATGTGCTCGAGTGGCCCGAGGGCTTTGAGGCGTGCTGGGCCGTCGCTCGAGCATGCGCGGAGGACGAGTGCGGCTGTGGCGACGGCACCATCGTTCAGGTGGGCGACCCGCTCGATGACCTTTGTCTTGGCACGGGGGACTATGCTACGGTAAACCGTGCTCTTCTGGCGGAGCGTGCCTTTGCCACCCCCGAGGGAACGGCCGCTTTGAACGCGATCACGCATCCCCGCATTTTGGAGCGGCTCGGCGAGTTGGTGACGGGGGTCTGCTGTATGGAGACGGCCAGGGTTACCGTGGTGGAGGTGCCCCTTATCGAGAGCTGCCCGGATTCCATGGTGCTGGCAGACGAGGTCGTGACGGTTGCCTGCCCGGCGGAGCTGCGCCGCACGCGCGCCATCGGGCGCGGCATGACGGGGGAAGACTTCGACGAACGCGACGCACGCCAATCCACCGACGAGCAGCGCCGGGAGGGTGCCGACACGGTGTTTGTGAACGACGGGGACCCGGCTTGTCTCGAGCGCCAGGTAAGGGCGTGGTGGGAGCTGCGCAGCGCCCAAGGGTGGCGTCCCGATGCGGGCGTGCCCATCGGCCGCCCGCAGGAGTGTTGCAGCACTTCCTGGAAGGATGAGACCGATGAATAACACACGGGTCGTGGAGACCCTGAACAGCCCCGCCATCGCGTTTGTTGGGCGCCACAACTCCGGCAAGACTACGCTGGTGGTGCAGGTCATAGCCGCTTTGGCGGAGCGGGGCGTCGACGTGGGCTCGGTCAAGCACCACGGCCACGTGGGGTTTGACATCGACGTTCCGGGCAAAGACTCCTGGCGCCACCGCGAGGCGGGCGCCAACGAGGTGGCGGTGTGCTCGCCCGACCGCTTTGCGCTCATACGCGAGCTCGACGAGCCGCTTGAGGCCTCCCGGATCGTCAACATGATGCGCCCCCACGACGTTGTGGTCGTCGAGGGGTATCGCCATAGCGGGATACCTGCCATCGAGATCATGCGGGCGGCCAACGAGCGCGACGCCGTGGCCGCCGCTGAGTTCCTGCGGGCCGTGGCTGCGGGAGACCCGTTCTCATTTGACGCAGGGGCCTTGGGCAAAGACGCCGACCGCATGCCCGACGGTTTGACGGTCGGCGTGGCGAGCGACATGCCCGAAGTGCTCCATGCCGCCCGGTCGGTCGGCATGGAGGCATTCGACCTTAACGACCCGAAGTCGATTGCCGACTACATCGTCGGCCATGTGATGCTTCCTTAGGAGGACGTTATGGGTAAGCGTGACGAGCTGCACGCCAAGCACGAACGCCTGCGCCAGATCGTGAAGGACACGGGCGGCATGGTCGTGGCGTTCTCGGGTGGTGTCGACTCGACGTACCTGCTCAAAGTCGCCTCCGACGTCCTGGGTCCCGGAGTGCTTGCCGTCTCCGCCATGGCCGCCGCCTTCCCGAGGCGCGAACTCGACGAGGCGGAGCAGTTCTGCGCCGTTCAGGGCGTCGGCCAGGTGGTGTTTCCGTTTTGCGAGCTTGCGGTGGAGGGCTTTTGCGACAATCCCCCCGACCGCTGCTACCTGTGCAAGAAGGCCCTTTTCTCCGAGATCTGGGAGGTCGCGCGTTCCCATGGCTTCTCGTTTGTTGCGGACGGGTCGAACCTCGACGACGAGGGGGACTATCGCCCCGGTATGCGCGCCCTGGCGGAGCTCGGGGTGCGCAGCCCGCTGCGCGAGGCGGCCCTAACCAAGGCCGATATCCGGGAGCTTTCGCGTGAGTTGGGGCTTCCCACCTGGTCAAAGCCTTCTTTCGCCTGCCTGGCCACGCGAATCCCCTATGGGGAGCAGATTACCGAAGAACGTCTTTCCATGGTCGACAGGGCGGAGCAGTACCTTATCGACCGAGGTTTCGCCCAGGTGCGCGTGCGCCTTCATGGGGGGACATTGGGACGCATCGAGGTGCTGCCCGAGGATTTTGGGCGGGCGGTCTCCCTGCATGACGAGATTGCCGCGGCTATGGGGGAATTTGGGTTTTTGTATTCCGCCCTTGACCTCACGGGCTATCGCACCGGCAGCATGAACAGGGCGCTGTAGGGAAGACTGTATCCAAGACCTACGCAAAAAGGCGAAGGCCCCTCGTTGCGGGCCGATACCGAGGAAAGGCGGTAAGACGTATGGTGCAGACGGCGGACGGCCGTACCGTGGTGCGGCAGCAGCTTTTGGGTGGGGAGCGGGCCCTCTTTGCTGCGCGGAACCTGCAGATCGTCGACACGATATTTACCGACGGGGAGTCGCCCCTCAAAGAGAGCCGCGACATCGAGCTCGTGGGGAGCGCCTTTAGGTGGAAGTACCCGCTTTGGTATAGCCGCGACGTCGTGGCTCGCGAGTGCACATGGTTTGAGATGGCGCGTTCGGGCGTGTGGTACACCCATAACATCGTCGTGGAGGACAGCGTCATCGAGGCACCCAAGAATTTCCGCCGTTGTACGGGTGTCACGCTGCGCAACGTGTCGCTCCCTAACGCGGCCGAGACCCTGTGGACCTGCGAGGGTGTGAAGCTCGAGAACGTCACGGCCCGCGGCGACTACTTTGCCATGAACAGCGGCAACATCGAGGTCGACGGCCTGGTGCTTGCCGGCAACTACTCGTTCGACGGTGCCCACGACGTCCACGTGACCAACTCCCGCCTTCTTTCGAAGGACGCGTTCTGGAACACCGAGAACGTCCTGGTCGAGAACTCCTATATCGCCGGAGAATACCTGGGGTGGAACGCCCGCAACATCAAGTTTGTGAACTGCACCATCGAGAGCCTCCAGGGCCTTTGCTATATCGACGGCCTTACCCTGGAGAACTGCAAGCTGCTCAACACGACACTTGCCTTTGAGTACTCCAGCGTCGACGCCGACGTCCAGGGCCATATCGAGAGCGTTTTTAACCCCAGTTCGGGTTCCATCGTGGCCGATTCCATCGGCGAGTTGATTGTGGAGCCGGAGCGCGTCGACCCGGCGGCGACCCACATCGAGTGCCGTGCAGGGCAGGAGTAGGGCCATGGGGCTGTGGGATTTTGACGCGGCGGTCGACCGTCGGGGGACCCAAAGCGTCAAGTGGGACGAATGCGCGGCCGGCGAGCTGCCCATGTGGGTGGCCGACATGGACTTTCCCACGGCCCCTGCCGTTCGCGAGGCCGTCGAGCGACGGGCGTCTCAGGGCGTCTTTGGCTATGCGCTGGTGCCCGACGAGTGGTACGACGCCTACATCGGTTGGTGGCAGGAGCGCCACGGCTTCAAGATGAAACGGGGCTGGCTGGCTTTCTCTACCGGCGTGGTCCCAATCATCTCGAGCGTCGTGCGCAAACTCACCACGCCGGCCGAGAAGGTTTTGATCCAGACACCGGTCTACAACATCTTTTACAACTCGATACTCAATGCGGGCCGACGGGTGCTCGAAAGCCCCCTGCGCTATCGCGACGGGGTGTACGAGGTGGACTTTTTGGACCTCGAAGAAAAGCTGGCCGACCCCCAGACAACGCTTATGATCCTCTGCAACCCGGCTAACCCTGTGGGCAAGATCTGGGATCGGGAGACGCTGGAGCGCATAGGGGAGCTATGCTGGGAGCACCGTGTGACGGTTGTCTCCGACGAGATCCACTGCGACCTGACCGACCCGGGGTGCTCGTATGTCCCGTTCGCCTCGGTGTCAGACCACTGTCGGGACAACAGCGTGACGTGCATGGCCCCGACCAAGGCCTTTAATATCGCAGGGCTGCAGACCGCTGCCGCGTGCGTGCCGTGGCCTCACTTGAGCGCGCGGGTTGTGCGCGCCATCAACTCCGATGAGGTCGCCGAGCCGAATGTGTTCGCTGCGGTGGCCGCCGTGGCGGCGTTTACGGCCGGTGCCCCCTGGCTCGACGACCTGAGGGCCTACCTTGCGCAGAACAAACAGCTTGTGCGCGAATCCCTTGGCGACGGGGCGTTCGGCATCACCGTCGTGCCGTCGCAGGCCACCTATCTTTTGTGGCTTGACTGCACGGGACTGTGCGGTGCGGATGCGGACGGCTTCTGTGAGTTCTTGCGCAAGGAGACGGGGCTCGTGCTTTCGGCCGGGTCGC
Source organism: Coriobacteriaceae bacterium (assembly GCA_019421015.1). Lineage (GTDB taxonomy): Bacteria > Actinomycetota > Coriobacteriia > Coriobacteriales > UMGS124 > JAHZGC01. Next base: position 7,555 of record JAHZGC010000035.1, read on the forward strand.
AGTACGGCGAGGCGGGCCGGGCGTTTCTGCGCATGAACGTCGCATGTCCCCGCGTGCGGGTCAAAGACGGCGTCGAGCGTTTGCGTCGCGGAGCGCTTGCCTATCGCGGCTCGGAGAGATATCCTGCAAAGCCTTAAGGCGAAGGCGCGTGGGATCCGGCGCTTGCGTGTGAATCGCCCGCTTTGACGAACTCCATCCGTTAGGAGGTTGGCCCATGGTGACGATGGACAACGACGGGATCAAGGTCGACGGCGTGTACCGCCCCTTTGCGGTCTACGAGGAGTGCGACGGCTGTTCCTATTCCGAGCGTTTACGCGAGGTCGAAGGGGAGAAGGTCGACCGGCTTATCTGCAAGATGACGCCCGAGGTCGAGGATCGTTTTCTTTTCAGCGATATGCGTCAGGACAGGATTCCTCCCTGTCTGCAGGATTAGAGTCTTTTGAACACGTCGGGTCGGGGGCCAGTTCTCCGGCCTGCTCCCGTGCCTGCCTCTCGCTGATGACGATCGACACGGCATCGTTGCGGTTGGTGACGCCAAGCTTTCGGTAGACATGGTGAACATGGGTTTTTACCGTGCTCATAGTGACGGTCAGCTCCTCGGAGATCTGTTGGTAGGTGAGCCCGTCGATAAGAGCTTCCACCACTTCAGACTCGCGTCGGGTGAAGTTGGGTTGCGGTCGGTAGGGCGTTGTGGTTGCGGTAAACTGCAGGGGAACGGTCGGCTCCGGAGGCTCGGGCATCTGCGGCCGCCCCTCCCTGCCGTCAACGAGCCGGAATACGATCAGTCCGGTGAAGCAAATGCTCAGTGCGATGGGGAGGACGCCGAGGAGTGCCGGTGGACCGAACGGATGGGCCAGTACGAGAAGCCGCGAACAGGCACCGAACACTCTCATGAGCTCGACCGTGGCTCCCGTTAGACCAAAAGCGATCACCGCCGAGGAGCCGTCTCGTTGGGACGCGGTCGCCAGCACGGGCAGTACCAAGCACCAGGAGATTCCATAAAGGAAGGCGGGGAGCCAAAGGGCAACTCCCCCGTCTTCTGAAACAGAGAGGTCGGCCGGGTTGAACCCACAGGCGAAAGACACCCAGCCGAGCATCGCCACAAGCCGCCAGGGAAAGCCGCCGTGCGCATGGTTGAGGGGCGTGCCGACGCCAGGGCGTTCGTCGATACTGCGGAGCATGACAAAGGAGGGCACTGGCAGGGCGGCCAGGCATACAAAGGGGAGCTGCGGCCCCCACGAGGCGGCGGCGCACCCTGCCACGCTTGCGAACGCCAACGTCAAGGCGGAGGTCTGCACCAGAAGGTGCCGCGGCAATCCTGCGTAGGCGACGGACCATCCAAGAAATAGGACCACCGCCCCTGCTCCAACCGCTACTGCGCTTGCGTAGGCGAGGAGATCGAGGTTTAAGCCGTCGTTGTGGAGTATGAGCCCCAGACCGAGGGATCCGATGACGGAGGCGGTGGTCCCTCCTGTAAGGACGGCTCGATAACGACGCGGGCTTTTGGGTGTGCGGTATGCTGACATGCAGACCGCAAAGGTGCCTAAGGCCGAGGCGTGTAGAAGCATTTTGGCCTGTGTCCACAGCAGGTAGGACGAGCTGGTCGGGTCGAGTCCAAAGAGCGGGGTTGAGTTGGCAACGCCCCATATCCAAATGAGCCAGAGGCCCATCCCCAAGAAATGGGTCGGTGCGAGCGCCAGCCTCCACGCCCTATCTCGCCCATGCTCGCCGTCGTTCTCGTAGGTGCCCACATCGGTTCCTTCCACAGAAGTGGGGAGCCGCCGCCGTTGGATCTGAGCGGCCCTGTCAGTCTCAACTCTCGCGGTGTATGGCGGTTTTGGCAAGTATGAACTGTGTATGATATTTGAAAATTGTTACTATATTTAGCTATTTTAATTACTCAATAAAGTAAATGCATTTAGCAACTTGTAAAAGTAAAGGAGCCGTCTCTTATGCACAGGGACGGCTCCTTTATGGTAACACATGTCAGCGCATCAAAGCGAGAGGGCCCCTTTAGCCATCCCTCCTTCTACGGTGGTGGAGTAGCGCCGCCGAAGCCGCGACAACGGCCGCGCCGGCGGCGGAAAGCCACGTCGCGAGGACACCGTGCCGCCCGGTTTCGTCGCCGGTGGGGGCGATATCGCCAGGAGGATTGGTGACGGGACGCTCCTGGGGCTCGGCTACTGTCACGGTCGCTTGGATGTCTTGGTCCGCTGCTACGCCGTTGACGGTGAAGGTGCCGGGGCGCGAGTACTGGGTGGGCGAGACACCCTTCCATTGGACCGGCTCGTAGGTGGTCTCACCGTTGGCCCAGACGATGCGCACGGTGTCGGGGAGAACGGGGGCGGTTCGCGGTGCCGTGGTCACGTAGACCGGCTGCACCCACTGGGGGAGCGCGGCGGCGACATGGATCTCGATACCGACCGGGGCATCGTAGCCCTCGACGGTGCCTTCGACGCCGAAGGAGCCAACGCTATGGTACGACGCTGCGGGCATATCGGCCCAGACAACCGGTAGGCGTAGGGAGGCCCCGTCGCTGAACCGGGCGGTCACCTCGGTCGGCAGGCTCGGTCGTACGCCGGCGGTGGTTTCGACCGCAGGAGGTTCGTCGATGCCTACGACGACTGGTTCGCCAACACTGACGAGAGCTTGGGCAACGAGACCTACCTTGGGGTTATCAAAGGTTCCCTCGACTGTCAGCTCTCCTGGAACCGCATAGGACTCTGCGTCGAGAGCGGGCCACGACACGGCCTCATCGCTCCTGTCGCCGTTGCTCCAGAGCACCTCGAGACTGGAGGGGAGCTGGGGCATGACGCCGGCGGGGGTGGTCAAGCTTGCTTCGACGCACGAGGCGGCCACTGCCGGGGCGACGTCAACCTCGACCGTCACGGTCAGCCCTGCGGTCTCAACGAGACCCTCGACGTTGAACGAGCCCCCGTCGTGGTAGCTCGCGGGGTCGGGCTCCTCCCACGCGACCGCCTCCTCGGTCTCCTGGCCGTTGTCCCACCTCACCAGGGCGGACCCGGGCAGCTCCGGGGCGCGGCCGGCCTCGGTGGACACCGGCCCGGGCGCCTGGGCGGAGAGCGCCGCGCGGGCCGAGACCTCGACCTCGCAGCCCACGGTGAGCCCCGTGTCGCCCGCGGCGCCCTCGACCTCGAAGGAGCCGGGCCGCGCGTAGAGCGCCGGGTCGACGGCCTCCCACGCGATCGGCTCCTCGGTCCGCTCGCCGTTGCTCCACTCCACCGACGCCGAGGCCGGCAGCTCGGGGGCGAGCCCCTCCTCGGTGGAGGCGGGCGGCAGGGGGGAGGCCCCCACGGGCGCGGCCGGCTCCACCTCCACCCGGCAGACTACCGGGGAGCCCCAGCCCTCGACGGAGCCCTCCACCTCGAAGGAGCCGCCCAGGCGCGCCCCGTAGAGCGCCGGGTCGACGGCCTCCCACGCGATCGGCTCCTCGGTCCGCTCGCCGTTGCTCCACTCCACCGACGCCGAGGCCGGCAGCTCGGGGGCGCGGCCGCTGGCGGTCGTAACTGGGGATGGGGTTGCCACCGCGGTCACATAGGCAGGAGCGACCGTGACCTCACATGAGATGGGCAGGCCGCAGACGGTTCCCTCAGCCGTGAACTGGCCACCCCTTGCATAATCCTCAGACCGGATCGGATCCCACGCGATGGGCTCCTTGGTCTTCTGGCCGTTGCTCCACGCCACGGATGCCGAGGCCGGCAGCTCGGGGGCTGTTCCAGCCTCGGTGGAGACGGGGGCGAGGGCGTCCACGGATGCCACGGTGGGGGCCGAGACCTCGACCTCGCAGCGCACGGTGAGCCCCGTGTCTCCCACGGCGCCCTTGACAACGAAGGTTCCCGCCTGCGCATAGGACTGCGGTCTCACGTCCTCCCACGCGACCGCCTCCTCGGTCTCCTGGCCGTTGTCCCACCTCACCAGGGCGGACCCGGGCAGCTCCGGGGCGCGGCCGGCCTCGGTGGACACCGGCCCGGGCGCCTGGGCGGAGAGCGCCGCGCGGGCCGAGACCTCGACCTCGCAGCCCACGGTGAGCCCCGTGTCGCCCGCGGCGCCCTCGACCTCGAAGGAGCCGGGCCGCGCGTAGAGCGCCGGGTCGACGGCCTCCCACGCGATCGGCTCCTCGGTCCGCTCGCCGTTGCTCCACT
>JAHZGC010000035.1:11817-33897 GCA_019421015.1 Coriobacteriaceae bacterium
GCTCCACCTCCACCCGGCAGACTACCGGGGAGCCCCAGCCCTCGACGGAGCCCTCGACCTCGAAGGAGCCGCCCAGGCGGCCGGAGTAGGCGGACGGGTCCACGGCCCCCCACTCCACGGGCAGCTCGGCCGCGGAGCCGTTGGACATCGAGGCCCCGACCGACGCCGGCAGCTCGGGGGCCGACCCCGCGGGGGTCGCGACGGGCGCGGGGGCGTCCACGGAGGCCACGGTGGGCGCGCGGACCTCGACCTCGCAGGCGACGGGGACCCCGGCGGCCGCGCCGCGGGCCTCGAAGGAGCCCGCGCGCGCGTAGCTCTCGGGGTCGACGGCCTCCCACGCGATCGGCTCCTCGGTCCGCTCGCCGTTGCTCCACTCCACCGACGCCGAGGCCGGCAGCTCGGGGGCGCGGCCGCTCTCAGTGGAGACGGGCTCGGGGTTCGAGACCGAAACCGGGACCACCGGCGCCTCCTCCACCGTCACCGTAAAGGTACCAAGCGGCATGCCGGCCGTGGTGGCGCTGATCTGGGCGGTGCCAGGGGCCACCGCCGTCACGGTGCCGTCTTCGTCGACGATGGCGACGGACGGGTCGCTCGAGGTCCACGTGATGGCGATCGATCCGCTTACGTCTCCCTGTATGGTGGTGGAGCCACCCCATGGGTCCACCCCTGCCATGGCCTGTGCCACAGCCTGCCCCGTCTCACCCTCGACAAGGGAGGAAGGCCCCTTGACTGAGCCCACGATATAGCCGGGCGTGACCTCTATGGGAACGATCGCCGGGCCGTCGGGAAGCGTTGCCGCTTCGCCCGAGGGGGTGGCGGAGAACAGGGCGACCACGGCGGTACCGCCCGCCCCCACGGTCCCGGCCACATAACCCATGCCGGGGATGGCCTGCGCCCCCTCCTCGGCGCCGAAGACCTCGGCTGCCCGGGAGCGCTCGAGGGGGAGTGTGGGGTCCTCGAGGTCCATCTCATACAGAGACTCCAGCGTGAAGCTGGCAATCCCGACATAGCCGTATTCGTCGGAGATAAGGGTCGCGTAGCGGGCGAAGTTACCCGTGTCGAGCCCTGTGGCGAGGAAGTCGAGGTAGGCCTGCTTCTCGGCGTACCAGTCTTCCACTGCGGCCAAGGTACCCTCGCTGAGTGCGAGGTTCTCGTCGAGCACCTCGACCTGGAATCCGTTGCCTTCCAGGGCGGTCAGGCGGCCGCTGCCGTCGGGCCGTTCGTGAGAGAAGGAGAACGAGACCTCGGCGGCACGCTGCTGGGCGATGCCCTCGAGTTCGGGCGACCATGCGAGCGGGGCTCCCGACACCGGCACGCCGTCGACGGTGATTCCCTCGGCGGCGGCTTCGGCGCGGATCTCGTTGATGCGGTCGAGCAGGGCGTGCGCGCCGCTCGTGTCGTAGGATCCCGAGAGGCCGATGACGATGAGGGCGTCGATGGGGACGGCCTGCTCCTCGACCGCGGGAGCCCCTTCGGGGGCTTCTGCCGCGCCGGGGTCGACGGCTTCGGCGACGGCGTTCCCTGCTTCGGAGGTTTGTTCGGGGGCGGGCTGTTCAGGAACGGGCCCCCCTGCCATGGCGGGGGCAGCCACGAGGGCCGTGCTGGTGAGCAGGGCGACGGTTATTCCGGCGACGCCGGCACGGCGTACGGGACGGGAAGGGCTCATGACAGAACCTCCTTGTTCGCATGCGGCGCGTCATGGCTGGGGCCGCATGGCCAAACGGGTGGCGTGCTTGTTCAAGACAGTGTAGGCTTTTTGACGCCCGTAGGGGGAGTGCAGCCCAAAATACCTGTGCAGTCCCGCGTTTCTTGAGGTGCTCGGCCCCGAAGCGGACGGTGCCGGCCGAGAAGGTGCCGTTTTTTGCTATACCCTTTCAAGAAGACGGCGGTTGTTGACGGAGGGGCTCGCTATGGTTCAGGACGCGCTGGGGCTGCCCGGCTTCTTTGTGGAGATGCTCGAGTCCCAATATGCCTCCGACGACGTGCGGCGCATCGTGGAGGGGAGCCGTGTGCGCCGGCGTACGACGCTGCGTGCGAACACGCTCAAAGGCCCACGGGAGGCTGTGGCGCGGGCGTTTGACGACGGCGGCATCGCTTGGGACGCCGTTTCATGGTATGCCGACGCCTTCGTGCTGCGCGACGCCTGCGCGCGCGACGTGCAGGCCATGGCCGCCTTCGAGCGCGGCGAGGTCTACCTCCAGAGCCTCTCCTCGATGCTCCCCCCGCTGGTCTTGGCGCCGCTGCCCCATGGCGACGTGCTCGACATGTGCGCGGCCCCCGGCGGCAAGACGACCCAGATTTCGGCCCTGACCGGCGGGGAGGCCCGTATCACGGCTTGCGAGATGCACGTCCCGCGGGCCGAGAGGCTTGAGTTCAACCTGGCGCGCCAGGGCGCCCGCAACGTCACGGTCATGCGTGTCGACGCGCGACGGCTCGACGACTACTTCTCGTTCGACCAGATTCTGGTCGACGCCCCTTGTTCCGGTTCGGGGACGTTGGACGTCGCAGACCCCAAGATGCCCAAACGGTTCACGCCTACCCTGGTGGAGAAGTCCGTCAAGGCCCAGCGCGCCCTGCTGGCCAAGGCGCTGCGCCTGCTCAAGCCGGGGGGGCGGCTCGTCTACTCCACCTGCTCGGTGTTGCGGCGCGAGAACGAGGATGTCGTCGGAGCATGTCTCAAAGACGCCGGCAAGCATGGGCTTTACCGCATCGACCCCATAGACGCTGCGGCGTTTGCGGGGCTACCCCTGCTGCCCGGCGCGCTGGAGGGGGCGCTTTCTGTGTGCCCCACCGAGCTGTTCGAGGGTTTTTTCGTCGTGGCTATTCGACGTGAGGCCTAGGTTTCCCACAAAAGACGTCTTGATGGTGTGTTAATTGTACCAGTCGTTATAAAATAGCCACTTGTCCAACTTTGAGGGGCCGATGCCCCGCGGGGAAAACCGGGGCGCGCCCGGCCCATGCGGGTCCTACAGAAGGGTTTGCCCATGTCAACGCTCATCTCGACGAAAGGCCGCTACGCGCTGCGCGCCATGGCGGATTTGGCCGAGAACCAAGGCGATGCGCTCATTCCTCTGGCGGAGGTGGCCGAGCGTCAGGGTATTTCGGAGAAGTATCTGGAAAGCATCGTCACGACGCTTTCCAAAGCCGGCCTGATCCAGGGGCAGCGCGGCAAGGGCGGAGGCTACCGGCTCGCCTACCCGGCGCAGGACTACTCCATCGCCACTATCCTTAAGGCGGTGGAAGGGCCCATCGTCCCGGTTGCCTGCCTTGCGGAGAACGCCCCGGTCTGCGCCAACCGCGCGGGCTGCCGCACTCTGCCGTTTTGGGAGGACCTCGACGGGCTGATCAACGACTACCTCGAGTCCGTCACGCTCCAAGACCTGCTTGACCGCGGGGTGGCCTTCCCGCCGTGCGTGGCGGGGTCGGCCGAGGAGCGGGCATAGCGGGGGGCGGGCCGGCGCGCACCGGCGGGACAATCGATACACGGCCTATAATGTAAATCGGCACAGCGGAGGGTTTATGGATCAACGCAACGCGCACGGAGACCTCGGTTCGCTCCTGGGCCAGATGTTCGGCATCCCGATGGGAGGGCCTTCTACCCAACCGGGGCCCGACGGGGCTCAGGGAGACGGCCAGCACGGGGGGTTCGGCGGCTTTGGGGGCCAGGACGGCAGGTCGCAGGGGCCGGGTATCATGGAGCAGATTGCGACCTGGAGCAAGCGGGCCTTTATCGTGCTCGCCGTCGTGGGGGTCGTCGCGCTCGCATTCTGCTACTGGTGGTTCCACCCCGCCATCAACCTGCACAGCACCCAGGTATGGGGCTGGATCATACTCGTGGCCCTTATCGCCGCGGCCGCGCTGTGGATTGCGGCCATACGCCACGAGGACAAGAAGAAGCTGCTGCACCGCCTTATCCTCGTCCCGGCGGCCGTGGTCGTCGTCTACTTCGTCGGGCAGCTGGCCGGCGCCGCCTTCATTCCCGGCAACGCCGAGCGCTACGCCACGGTGCTCAAGACCGAGGACGGCAACTTTGCCGAGGACATCGAGGAGGTCAACTACAGCGAGATCCCGGTCATCGACCAGGCGAGCGCCGTGCTCCTGGGCAACCGCGCCATGGGTTCGATCCCCGAGTATGTGAGCCAGTTCGAGATCTCGCCCATGTACAGCCAGATCAACTACCAGGGGCGCCCGGTGCGCGTGAGCCCGCTCAACTACGCCGACCTCTTCAAGTGGTTCATCAACCGCTCCGAAGGCATCCCGGCCTATGTGATCGTCGACATGACCACCCAGGACGCCGAGGTGGTGCGTCTGGACCAGCCCATCCTCTACAGCGAGTCCGAACCGCTCTCGCGCAACATCGACCGCTACGTGCAGCTCAAGTACCCCACCTACATGTTCGACGAGAAGTCCTTCGAGCTCGACGAGGACGGCGTCCCGTGGTGGGTCTTCCCGGTGCAGAAGCGCACCGTGGGCCTCTTTAGTGGCACCACGATCCAGCGCGTCGTGCTTGTGAACGCCTGCACCGGCGAGACCCAGGACTACGCCATCGAGGACTGCCCCCAGTGGGTCGACCGCGCCTATCCGAGCAACCTGCTCATCCAGCAGTACAACTGGAGCGGCCTGTACAAGGGCGGGTGGCTCAACTCCTGGCTGGGCCAGGTGGGCGTGGTGCAGACCACCCCGGGTACCGACGGCAACCTGGGCTACAACTACATCGCCCAGAACGACGACGTCTACCTGTACTCCGGCGTGAGCTCGGTCACGGCCGACAACTCCATCGTGGGCTTCATCCTCGTGAACCAGCGCACCGCCGAGTCGCGCTTCTTCTCCGTGGCCGGCGCCACCGAGGACTCGGCCATGGTCTCGGCCGAGGGCCAGGTCCAGAACCTGCGCTACCACGCCACGTTCCCGTTGCTGCTCAACATCGAGGGTCAGCCCACCTACTTCATGGCGCTCAAGGACAATGCGGGCCTGGTGAAGAAGTACGCCATGGTCAATATCGAGCACTATCAGAACGTGGCCGTGGGCGACACCGTGGCCGAGTGCGAGCAGGCCTACGTCCAGCTGCTCGCCCGCGAAGGCGCCCTCTCCGAGGAACAGGTGGCGCAGGTCGTGGCTACCACCCAGACCAAGGGTGTGATCGAGACGATCACCCAGGCCGTGGTCGACGGCAACTCGCACTTCTACGTGACCCTCGAAGGCGACGGCGCCATCTACGACTTCGCGCTGCCCACCATGCTGCCCATCGTGACCTACCAGGCCGGCGACACCGTGGAGTTCGGCTACGCGGAGGGCGAGCAGGCCAACGTCGTGACCAACTTCGAGGACATCGACGCCGTGGGCAGCGTCTTTGCGGGCGACGCGGCTGCCGAGGAGGACGACCCCGACGGATCCCAGGACACCGCGGCGACCGACGCGGCGTAGGTACTTGGATCAAAGCAAAAGAGCACGACCCGATGGAGGGGCCCTCGCACTGTCGGGGGCCCTCCTTTTTTGTCGACGTCGGCGCCCCGCGTCAAGAATGTCCGGTTTTATGGATGCTTTGTGGTGGGCACTTGGTGTAAACTGTCCCCCACGTTGTGGAGGCCGTTCAGGAGGGGAAGGCCCGCATGCCCACGTTTCGCAGCTCCATAAAGCCCCGGCTCACCGTGGCGATCCAGGCCGGGGGGGAGTCTCGGCGTATGGGCCGTTCCAAGGCAACGGTGCCTTTTGGCGGACGGCCGCTGTTGTGCCGGCTGATTGAGCGTGTGGCGCCGGTGGCCGACGAGATTCTCGTCACCACCAACGAGCCTCAGAACCTCGGTTTTGTAGAGCGCATGCCCGAGGGGCGCAAGGTGCGCTTGGAGCGCGACCTCTGCGATTGCCGCGGGTCTCTGACCGGTCTCTATACGGCCCTTTACAAGGCCGCCCACGGCTATGTGGCACTGTGCGCCTGCGACATGATGGACGTGAGCGCCGATTTGTTCGCCGCTGAGTTCGACCGCATCTTACAGGGCGGCTACGACGTGGTGGTGCCCGTCAACGACCAGGGTTTTGAGCCGTTCCATGCGATCTATCGGCGCGATGTGTGCCTCGAGGCGGTGCGGCAGTCGCTGGCTGAGGGCAAGAAGAGCATGAAGGCCATCGTGCGCGACTCCGACCTCAACGTGTGCTACTACACCATGCGCGAAGTCTACGACGTCGTGCCCGACGGAGGTTGCTTTGCCAACTGCAACACCCCCGAGGAGCTGGCGCGGGCTGAGGCACGCATCTTTGGAGCCATGGCCTGCGCCGTTTAGGGCGAAATGCATAACTGCTTTTGCCAAGCAAACGTTCCCCCGTTGCCAAGAATGGGTACCGTGTCCCCATAAGGCGTGCCGTTTTTCGGCGCAGAGACGCGGTAGCGGGAGACACCATGGGATCATCGGGCAAAGCACGGGGACGCAGGTTTCTTTCTTTCTTTATGTCGGCGCTTTTGGTGGTACAGACGATGCCCTGGGGCGTTGTGCCGGCTTTGGCCGCCGACATCGAGCACGAGCCGGTCGCGGTGGAGCAGCCCGTCGCGCTGAGCGCCGTGACGGGGGATCCCGCCGCGCTGAGCGCCGTGACGGGGGATCCCGCCGCGCTCCCTGACGGGGACGTCCCAGACCCCGCCGCCTTGCCTTCGTCTCCAGAAGGGGCGGCGGCTCCCGAAGACGTTGCCGATGCGGCCGCCCCCCCGGCGCAGGTCGAGGTGCCTGTCGCGCTGGAGACCGCCAACGTCGCCCCGGCGGCCACCGATGTGGCCGAGGCCGCGGTGTCTGAGAATATAAACATTGACCCTCAAGATGAGGTTAATGCTAATTCGACAGATTTAAACAATGAAGTTAAGCTTGATGGTACTGAACCCGAAGCTTCCGCGGGCCTTTCGCCCACTGACGAGTCGGCCGAGACGGGGGGCGGTGCTGCCCCGGCGGAGCCGACGGCCGTGGCCGTGCCCGTCGAGGCCGGTGCGGCTGCCGACCCGGTGATAACCCCCTCTGTGGACGGCGCGACCTCCGCTTCATATACGATCGCTTTTGTGGACAACGGCAACAGCGCCCATCTGCGCCCGTCAGCCCAGGCTGTGGCCGACCGGGCGTCTTTGCAGTTCTCCCTCGACGGCTCCGCCTACTATCCGCTGCTCTCCTCGGATGGGTCGCTGAGCGAGCAGGCTCGCGACCTGTTGGGCCTTACCGAGGTGCCGCCCTATGCGTTGGTCGGCAGCGAACCGACGCTCGACCGCTACGTCATCGAGGCCGCGGGGCTGCCTGCCCAAGTGGTCTACCACTCCTCGGTCGAGGGGGCCGAGGTGCCACCCGCCCAGCCTATCCACTGGGCGGTCGTTCCCGACGATGCCGTTTTGAATGAAGGGCTCGATCCCAGCCAGAACCGTTACGAGATGGCCCCAGGCATGCAGGAGGGCGTCGACCAGGTGGCCACGCTGTGCTCGTCGGTCAAGTTTGCCGTCGACATCCGCGGCGGCGAGGGGTCCGACGACGGTGCCCTGTTCGGCGAGCTGATGGGGTCCATGGAGCTTACGGTTCACGACGGCCCTGACGCGGTGCGCACCTGCACGCTTGAAGAGGCGCTCTCCCAAGGCCTGCTGACATGGTCGTACGACCCTGCCAGCGGGCTGGTGGAGATCGAGGGCATGCTGCCCCGGTACAGCGCGTCTACCGGCAACGAGCTCGGCTACAGCATCTCATACACGGGGCCCCAGGAAGGGGAGGATTACTGGCAGGCGGTCTATGACAACGGGGCGGTTCCCAACCACGGTTCCGACGCCACCCAGGCGTGGGCCGGCGGCACCCTGAAGCTCATCCATGCGGGGACCACCTCGTTCACGGCCTCCAAGCTCTGGGAGGACGGGGACGACCCGGCCGGCCGGCCGGAGGTCAAGTTCACGCTGCTGCGCTACAGCTGCACCCCTCGGGCGGACGCGAGCCAAGCGGCGCCGGTACCTGTCGACGGATCGCATTTCGCCGAGGTCGTGGTGGGCGCCGCCTCCGGCGAGAACCCCTACACCATAGTGTTTCCGTCGGACGGTTCCTACACGCTGCCCAAGTTCGACCCGGACGGCAACCCCTACGTGTACTGCGTGCTCGAGGATATGGGCGCCGGCACCGGGACCGACTACTCGACGGTGCTGGGGGCCATCGACCCCCAGACCGGTGCGGTGACCGATACGCCTCCCAGCTGCGGTGTGCAAGGGGAGGGGTGGGTGCGACCCGCCGACGACCCCTATGTCTACGACGGCGGAACCGTCTCGAACGTGCGCACCGGGACCACCTCCCTCGGGTGGGGCAAGCAGTTCCTGGCCCAGCACTACCAGGACCAGCTCCAAAACGTGACCTGCGTCTTTAAGGTCCAGCAGCGCGTGGCGGGGTCGGACGGCGCATGGGCCGACGTGGCGGGTCCCGACGGCGGAATCTACGAGGTGAGGCTTTCGAACTTTGCAAGCAGCTCCCTGCTGCAGGGCACGGACCTCTCCCTGCCGGCCTACGACTTTGTGGGACGCGAGCTCGAGTACCGCTTCGTCGAGACGGACGTGCTGCAGAACGGCGTCTCCACGGGCTATCGCGTCGAGGAGACGCCCGACGGGACGTACAAGGGGTATTTCAACCTCGAGCTGACCGACCCCAACACCCACGAGGTCGCGACCGTGCTGTTCGAGTCGACCCTGGCGGCCTCCTCCGACGAGGTGGTGTCGAACGCGCCGGCAGCGTCGACCTACCAAAACATCGTGAAGCAGTGGCGCGACGAGAGCGGTGCCGACGTCCCGGGGCCCGAGGACGGCATCGAGGTGGGCTTTGAGCTCTGGCGTGACGGCCAGCTGCTGGCGACGCTGTATGCGGACGGCGACGCGCAGGACCCGGTGCGCGTGGACCCTGCGAACGCACTTTCAGACCTGGGTGCCACGGCGGTCGAGAATGAGCCCTGGCACGTTGCCGTCGAGGGATTGCCCCAGTTCAGCGCCGACGGCAAAGCCTACAGCTACCAGGTACGCGAGACCGCGCTCGAAGGCTGGGTTTCCAGCCGCTCCTTTGACCCGGCGACCCATACCACCACGGTCGTCAACGCGCCGAATACGGGTGCGGGCGTACAGACCTCCTTTGACCTTGAGAAGTTCTGGATCGACGGGGGCAACACCCACGCCGCCGAGTCGGTGGGCGTGGAGCTGCGGGCGACGCAGCCCATTGAGGCGACCGACGCCGCGGGCAACCCCGTGCGCTACGAGGCGGGCGACGTGCTGGGTGCGTGGAGCCTCGAGGCCGGCCGGCACTGGTCTGCCACCGTGGCGCTGCCCCTTGCCGGCGTGACGACCGACAAACTGGCGCTCGTGGAGGTGAGCGCGACCGCTGCCGACGGCGTGGTGAGCACCGTGATGTCCCAGGAGGAGTTCGCGTCTTGGGCCACCGGGCACGGCATCGTCTACAACCCCTATACGTTCAGCAACCCTGCCGCCTCCGTGCTGGTTCACGGCGGCTACGTTTACGAGGTCTCGAGCTCTTACGACCAGGAACGCGGCGCCTTCGCGGTGACTAACCGCCGTGTGGGCTCTGTGAGTTTGGACGTCGAGAAGGCGTGGGCCGACCGCCGGGCGGATCCCGGTGACGAGCAGGTGCCACGCCCCCAGGCCCTCATCTCCCTGAGGTGCGTCGAGTACCCCGCCTCCATCGGGACCGACGCCGACGGAAACGGCTATGTGGTGCGCTACGACGGGGTGCGGGTCCCCATCCTCGCCGCCGACGGCACCCCCATGCCTGCCACCGTGGCCGTGGACACGCCGGTCGGCGCGTACGAGAGCTCCTACTCCTTTAACAACCTGCCCAAGTACGACGCGGCGGGCACGCGCATCCACTACCGCGTGGTGGAGACGTGGGCCGAGGGTACCGATGTGGGCGACTATGTCTCGAGCCGCAAGGTGGGCCCCTACGAGCAGGGTCCCTACAACTACCGGGACAGCCAATCGTACGCTTTCACGAACTCCCGGACCGGCGTTACGACGGCCGTCTTCTACAAGCAGTGGAACGACCAGTACGTGGCCGATGTCCTCAAGCAGCGGCCCGACATCTACCTCACCCTCTATGCCAGCGACAGCGAGCATGTGGACGAGCAGGGCAACGCGGTGCCCTACCCTGTGGCTGGGTATGTGCGCGTCCAATGGAGCATGGGGGGCAGCTACGGCGCGGTGACCTTCTCGGGCTCGGCCACGTTCCAGACGGCGACCGTCGCGAACCTGCCGAAGTACGACGCGAACGGCCTGCCCATCACCTACTGGGCGAGCGAGGCCATGGCGGCCGACGCGACGTCTCTCGACTACGTTCCCGTCTCCTTCGAGGGGGGTGCCGAGACCTTCGTGCTCCCCGACGGCACCACCCTCATGGCGAGCGGGGGGACCTTTGTGAACGGCATCGCCCGCCCGCTCGCGGTGCGCGGCGAGAAGCTGTGGCAGTCCGTGCCGAGCGACTTTGCGCTGGACGACCTGCCCGACGTCGCGGTCGTGCTGGAGCGCCGCCTGCAGGGCTCCGACGACGAATGGGTCCAGGTAGCCTGCACCAGCGACTTCTCTAAGGAAGGTCGCAGGTGGGGCTACGAGCTGCGCTTCGAGACCGACGCCGACGGAACGCCCGTCGAGGTCGACGGCCAGCCGGTGCCGCTGCCCACCTACGACCCCGCGGGGCGCCTCTACGAGTACCGGACCGTCGAGCGCATCGACGGCCTTTCGGGCACGCCCGGCACGGCCGACGACGTCTTCAAGGTCTCCGTGGGGGCCGGCGGCAACTACCGCATCGTCAACTCCTACGCCCCGACGAGCGGCAACCTTACGGTGAAGAAGCTCTACGGCAACCACCCCGCGGGGGAGCTCTATCCTGACCTCACCTTTACGCTCTACCGCCAGTACACCAAAGCCGACGGGAGCCTTTCGAGCCCGTACCGTGTGGAGCAGCGGCGGCTCGCCTCGCGCGACGTGGTCGACGACCAGGGCAGCGTGACCTTTGCGGGGCTGCCTGTCTACGCCCCCAACGGGCAGCCGTGGCTCTACAGCGTGGTCGAGAAGGGCATCGGCGGCTACGCCTCCACGGTCGCCCTGGGCAACCTGTCCTCAACGGACGACCCGGCGTTCGGGGCCCACGGGCCGGTGTTCGGCGGCGAGCTCTCCTCGGCCGACTCGGTCGGGCCGATCGGCATCCCCGGGGGCGAAGCCGCCCTCGACGAGGTCGCCGACCTGACGTTCGCCAACGTGTACGAGCCTGCGCCGAGCTTTAGGATCGAGGGGACCAAGCACTGGGTCGACTGGGAGAACGCCTTCGGCATCCGTCCCGACGACCTGACGCTGGAGCTCACGCGCTCCTATGCCGGCGGCACCCAGGCCGTCGAGCTCCAAAGCGACGACTCGCAGGGCGCGGCCTACCTCACATGGGACAAGGGCTCTCGGGCCGACGCGTGGACCTTCTCCATCGAGAACCTCGAGGTATGGGCACCCGACGACACCCTGTGGCGCTACACCGTGACCGAGGTGCTGAACGACGGGGACGGCTACCGCGTACAGCTCAACTTCTCGCCTTCGTTCGGGGTCACCGCCGTGCCGGGCGACGGCGGCTCGGCCAGCGGGGCCCTGCGCAACACCCTCGACGGACGCGTGAGTGTCTCCAAGACCTGGGAGGGCGACAACACCGAGCTCGACCTGCGCCCGGCCCAGGTGGGTATCGAGCTGCAGGCCAGCGTCGACAGGGGCGCCACCTGGGGTCCGATGCGCGAGGTCCTCGCGGCTGCGGGCTTCGACATGAGCGGCGTGCTGCAGGGGGTGCCCCTCTCGCTGACGCTGCCGTTCAACGGCCGGTGGTCGACGGCCTGGGGTTCGCTGCCCCTGATGGGCGTCGTGCCCGCCACCGGCGAGCGGCTCTCGATCTCCTACCGCGTGGTGGAGACCTTTATCGGCACGCCCGGCACCCCCATGTACCAGCCCATCGTCCTTGGGCAGCTCGACGCGGCGGGCACCGACTACGGCACGACCTACCCCTATCAGGTGAGCGCCACGGTGAGCGGGTCGCTCGGAGGCCTGTCGGGGAGCCTGGACTTCTCCATCAAGAACTCCCTGTACGCGACCGACGTCTCGATCACCAAGGTGTGGGACGACGCCGACGACTACTGGGGCCTGCGCCGCGACGTGACGTTTGCCCTGGAGCGCCGCGCCGAAGGCGGCCAGTGGGAGCCCGTCATGCGGGAGAGCGACCCCGCCGCACCGGTCACCGCGACCCTTGCGGCCCCGGCTGCCCCGCAGGACAGCGCCACGCTCTCGCTGACGCGCCTGCCGGCCTACCTGCCCGACGGCACGCCGTGCGAATACCGTCTGGTCGAGGTGGCGCAAAGCCCCTACGACGGTGTCTGGAGCGACGGCCAGGGCAACGCCGTGCCGTCCGAAGACGCCGGCATGGACGGCCAGACGCTCACCAACAGGCTCAGGACGGTCGGCCTTGTAGGTACCAAGGCATGGGACGACGCCGACGGGGCCGCCCCGGTCCCTGACGTTTCCGACGAGGCCATGCGCCCCACACTCGTCCTTGAGCGTTCCTCAGACGGTGGGACCACCTGGTCGGCCGTGACCTGCCCGGACGGCCCCGTGTGGAGTGCGGGGGAGGGCGGATCCTGGACGTTTGCCTATGAGGGGCTGCCGGCCTGCGACGCCTCAGGAAACGCCTACAGCTACCGCGCCCGTGAGCTGGGGGTCGTGCCGGGCTACCACCCGGTGCAGGCCGACGCCCCGAGCACGCTGCGGCCCGACGGCACCGCGTGGGAGAACCCCGTCATGACCAACGAGCTGAACCGCCTTGCACTCGAGAAGCTCGGTGCCGACGGAGCCCCTTTGAACGGGGTGAGCCTCGCGGTGCGCAGCCTCGACAGGCGCGTCACCTATGCGCTGTGGGAGCGGGACGGCGACGGGGGCGCCGCGGCGCGCGTCTGGCGTTCGGGCACCCTTGACCCCGAAGGCGACGGGACCTGCGTCAGCACCGCGGGCGTGCTGGTGGGGCTTGCCGCCGGAATCTACCGGGTGGAGGAGACCGTGCCGCCGAACGGTTATACCGTCCTCGAGCCGGCCGTCATAGAAATCGCCGCGTCCGGCGCCGCCACGCTGCTCGACGCGGCACCCGGCTGGTCGGTCTCGGCCGACGGGGCCGCGCTGACCGCCGTCGACAAGCCCGTGAGCGCGGTGCTTTACAAGCTTTCGGCCCAGGACTGGCAGCTGCTCCCCAGTGCCGTCTTTAGGCTCGAGGGCCGGTTCTCCGACGGGACGTCCGTCAGGGAGCTTACGACCGGTGCGGATGGGTCGGTGGCCCTGGAAGACCTTGTGGCCGGGGAGACCTATAGGCTGAGCGAGACGGGCGCGCCCTCGGGCCACGCCCAGCTTGCCGGCAGCGTCGAGGTGCGGGTCGACTGGGACGGCACGCTGAGCGTCGTGGACGGCGACGCCTGGGCGGGTGCCGTGGGCGTCGTAGGGGGCGGTACGGGCATCGCCGTGGTCGACGACATCACCCAGGTGGCGCTGCGCAAGGCGGACGCGGCCGACCCCTCCCGCAACCTGACGGGCGCGCAGTTCGTGCTCGAGAACCTTGACACCGGCACGCAGTCCACGGTTTCGGTCGACGAGGGGCACTTTGGTTACGCGGTGTTGAGCGGGCTTGACACCGGCGTTCCCTACCGCATCTACGAGGCTGCGGCGCCTGCGGGCTACCGGCTCGACCCGACGCCTTTTGACTTTCATCTGGATGCCGCCGGCCGCCTGGTGGCCGACGGGCCGGTGGGCGCACCCTACGCCGTCGAGGACGGCGGCCTCGTTCTGACGGCCTGCGACACGGAGCTTGCCGTGCGGATTGAGAAGGCCGACCTGGAGGGGCGCCCGCTGCTGGGCGCCGTCTATGCGCTGAGCGGCGTGTTCTTGGATTCAGGCGGTGAGGTTGAGACGCGCACGCTGAGCTTTGGTGACGAGAGCTCCCTGAGCGTCGGCAAACTGCTGGCAGGGGAGACCTACACGCTGGAGGAGGTCGTACCTCCCAGCGGTTACCGGCTTGTGCGCGGCACGTGCTCCTTTAGCGTGGGCTCCGACGGGACAGTAAGCCTGGTGGGCGCGCCCGAGGGCTTCTCGGCTGCATCGGACGGCCTGGGCATCGTCGCCGTCGACCGTCCGGTCGTGGCGAGCCTCCTCAAGGTGTCCGCCGCGGGCCAGGCCCCGCTTGCGGGGGCCGAGTTCACTCTGGAAGGCGTGTTTGCCGACGGGTCGGGCGGCGCTTCCGGGCTTGTCTTTGAGACGCGCTCGCTCAGAACCGACGCCTCGGGCGTCGTGGCCCTCGAGGGGCTGGTCGTAGGCCGGACCTACGTGCTGGCCGAGGCGACGGCCCCGTCGGGGCACGCACTGCTCAAAGGCGAGGCGGCCCTGGAGGTGCAGCCCGACGGCACACTGGTCCTGTTGCCCGAGAGCTTTGGCCCCCTGGCGGAGGCGCTAGCGGTCGACGGGTCGGGCGTGCGGGTTGTCGTCGCCGACGAGCCCACCCTCTTCAGGCTGAGCAAGGTGGATGCCGGCGACGCCTCCAAGGCATTGGCAGGTGCCAAGTTCGAGCTTGCCAACGGCAAGACGGGCGAGACGTCCCAGCTTGCGGTCGGCGACGACGGCACGCTCGAACTCCGAGGCGTCTTGGACGTCGGGGTTCCCTACAGCCTGCGGGAGACCGAGGCGCCCGTCGGCTACCGGCTCGACCCCACGGTGTTCTCCTTCTGGCTCGACGGTTCCGGCAATCTGGTGGCCCGCGACGCGGGCCCCTACCGGGTCGTTGCGGGCGAGGTGGCCGTCGTGATGGCCGACGAGCCTGCCACGGCCGTCCTCACCAAGGTGTCCGCCACTGACGGCAGGCCGCTGGAGGGCGCGGAGTTCACGCTCGAGGGTTCGTTCGCCGACGGGTCCCGTGAGCAGCGGCTTGTGACGGACGCCGACGGCAACGCGCAGATCGGTCTGCTGGTGGGCGGCGAGCGCTACACGCTTACCGAGACCGCGCCTCCTGCGGGGCACCGGTGGCTTTCGGGCAGCGCGGTGCTTGCCGTGGCCCCTGATGGGACCCTGGACGTCGTGGCGTCGGGCGAGGGTGCGAGCGAGCTGGAGCAGGCGCTTACGGTGGAGGGGGGCGCCCTCGGTATCCGGGTTGCCGACGAGCCCACGCGGCTTACCCTGGGCAAGACCGACGCCTCCGACACGCCGCACCCATTGACGGGTGCCCGGTTCGTGTTGATCAACGCCCACACCGGCTCGGTGTCGCTGCACGAGGTCGACGACCCTGCGGGCCTCGTGCTCACGGGTGTCCTCGACGTCGAGACCCCCTATATCCTGCAAGAGGTCGTCGCGCCCGACGGCTACCGGCTCGACCCCACGCCCTTCGCCTTCTCCCTGGCCCCCGACGGCACGCTGGTGGCGCAGGACGCGGGCGGCTACCGCGTGGGCGCCGACGGCGTCTCGATCGTGGCGTCGGACGTCCGCGTTGCCCCGATGCTCTACAAGGTGTCCGCCCATGGGTGGGAGCGCCTCGAGGGTGCAGAGTTCCGCCTTGAGGGGCCGTTCACCGACGGGAGCGACTCTCGGGAGTTCATCACAGGTGCGGACGGGTCGGTGGTGCTGGACGGCCTATGCGCCGGGCAGTCCTACATACTGTCCGAGCTCCGGGCGCCCTCGGGCCACACGGCTCTTGCGGGGAGTATCGAGCTGGCCGTGGCCTCTGACGGTATGCTGAGCATCGTCGGCGATGCATGGGGCGGGGCGGCCTCCGTCACGCCCGACGGTCTGGGTATCGCCGTCGTCGACGACCTTACCATGCTGGCCTTGCGCAAGGTCGACGCGTCCGACCCCTCCCGGTCGCTTATAGGCGCCGAGTTCGAGCTGACGAACCTCTCCACGGGCCTGGTTCGCACGATTGCCGTGACCGACGAGTCCTTCGGCTATGTGTTCTTCGGCGAACTCGACACTGGGACACGCTACAGCATCCGAGAGACCAAGGCACCTGAAGGTTACGCCTTGGACCCGACGCCCTTCGCCTTCTCCGTGGCCCCCGACGGCACGCTGGTGGCGCAGGACGCGGGCGGCTACCGCGTGGAGGCGGGCGGTCTCGTGCTGACCGCGTGCGACGTGCCTCTGGGCGTCGACCTTGAGAAGGTCGGCTCCGACGGCGAGCCGCTGACGGGCGCCGTCTACGCGCTGAGCGGGGTGTTCTCCGACTCGGCGGGGGCCGTGCAGACGCGCACGCTGGCCTTCGGAGACGGCAGCTCGCTGAGCGTCGGGCACCTCCTGGCCGGCGAGACCTACACGCTGGTCGAGCAGGTGGCGCCCGCCGGCCACGTCTGTGTCGGCGCTGAGCTGAGCTTCTCGATTGACGAGGCGGGCAGGGCGGTGCTCGCCGAGGGCGCCGACGCCTCGCTGCTGACGCTCACGGGGGACGGCAGGGGCCTCATGGTCCATGACCGGCCTACTGAGCTGACCCTCGAGAAGGTTGACGCCTCCGACCCGACCAAGACCCTGGCGGGTGCCGTGTTCGAGCTCGTCGACGTTGCTACGGGCGAGAAGACCGACCTTGCGGTAGACGTCGACGGCAGGCTTACGCTGCGCGGCGTCCTGAGCGTAGGGGTTTCGTACACGCTGCGCGAGGTGGAGGCTCCCGAGGGCTATGAGCTGGACGGCACCGTGTTCGCCTTCTCCCTGGCCTCCGACGGCACGCTGGTGGCGCAGGACGCGGGCGGCTACCGCGTGGGCGCCGACGGCGTCTCAATCGTGCTGGCCGACCGTGCGGCCGAGCCTGTGGCGCCGGAGCCTATTCCCCCCGAGCCCATTCCCCCCGAGCCTGTTCCCGCGGAACCCCCTTTGCCTGTTCCTGAGCCGCCGGCCTCGCAGGTCGTCAAGACGGCCGACCTCACGGCAGCGTGGGTTGCCGCCCCGCTGGCCGTAGCGGGGGTGCTGCTGGTTGTGATCGCCGTCTGGCTCAAGCGGCGCTCTGAGTAGGGGCACGCCTTCAGGTGGGGCCGCATGCCGGAGTGGTCGGCGTGCGGCCCCGGCCGTTCCCCCCTTTCGCTCGATGAACATTTGCGGCATGCGTTCCGCGGTGTTCCCAAGGGAGCCGTGTGCCCGCTAGAATGGGTTCCATGCCAAGTGCGCGCCCCGCATCGTCGGGGCGCGTTTCGTTACCATCGAGGACCGAGCGAACGAGGACAGCCTATGAGCCTGACCCAGCAAGAGGTGCGCGGCATCGCCGACTACGCGCGCATCGCGCTCACCGACGAGGAGCTCGTCGAGATGACCGCCTATATGAACGACGCCGTCGAGAACGTGCTGGCGCCCATTCGTGCCTACGACCTCGCCGGCGTCGAGCCCGTCTTCCACCCCATCGGGGGCCTTTCGAACGTCATGCGCGACGATGCTCCGCGTCCGGGCCTTCCGCTCGAGACGGCGTTGGAGAACGCCGGCCAGACCGAGGGCCGCTACTTCCGTGTCCCCGCCATCCTGGGGAACGGGGGTGAGGCATAGATGGCCGAGACAACCGGTCGTTCGCTCGACACCCTTGGGGCTGCCCAAATCGCCTCGCTCGTTAGGTCCGGCGAGGTCTCGGCCCGCGAAGTGGCCCAAGCCGCCCTCGACGCCGTGGAGCAGCGCGAGGACGCCGTGCACGCCTTTCTCGAGATCACGCCCGAGATGGCCCTCGAGAAGGCCGACCGTATAGACGCCGCCCGCGCGGCCGGCGAGGCGCTGCCGCCCATGGCCGGCGTGCCCGTGGCGTTCAAGGACAACATGCACCTGGTGGGCACGCGCTGCACCTGCGCCTCCCATATGCTCGAGGACTACCAGAGCGCCTACACCGCCACCTGCGTCCAGCGGATGCTCGATGCGGGCTGCGTGCCGCTGGGCAAGACCAACATGGACGAGTTCGCCTTTGGCTCCTCCACCGAGAACAGCTACTTCGGGCGCACCTTCAACCCCCACGACCTCGAGCGCGTGCCCGGCGGTTCCTCGGGCGGCTCGGCCGCTGCGGTGGCCGCCGGCATGGCGACGGTCACGCTGGGCAGCGACACGGGCGGCTCCATCCGCCAGCCCGCCGCCTTCTGCGGCGTCGTGGGCATGAAGCCCACCTACGGCATGGTGTCGCGCTACGGCGTGGTGGCCTTCGGCTCCTCCCTCGACCAGGTGGGCCCCTTCGGCCGCACGGTCGACGACGTGGCCCTCGCCATGAACGCCCTGGCGGGGCGCGACCCGCTCGACTGCACCTCCCAGGCTTGGGACCGAGACTTTACGGCCGGCCTGCACGACGGCGTCGAGGGCATGAGAATCGGCGTCATCCCCTCTATGACCTGCGCCGAGGGCGTTGCGCTCGAGGTGTCCGAGGCCGTGAGGCAGGCCGCCAAGAACCTGGAGCAGGCCGGGGCCGAGCTCGTGGAGGTGGAGCTGCCCAACGCCGCCGCGGCCATCAGCGCCTACTACGTGCTCGCCCCCTGCGAGGCCTTCTCGAACCTGGCCCGCTTTGACGGCGTGCGCTACGGCTACCAGTACCCCGAGGCCCGCGACCTGGCCCAGATGACCTCGATGTCGCGCGCCATCGGCTTTGGCCCCGAGGTCAAGCGCCGCATTATGCTCGGTGCCTACCTGCTCTCGAGCGGCGTCTACGACGAGTA
Organism: Coriobacteriaceae bacterium; assembly: GCA_019421015.1. Lineage (GTDB taxonomy): Bacteria > Actinomycetota > Coriobacteriia > Coriobacteriales > UMGS124 > JAHZGC01. The sequence goes on from JAHZGC010000035.1 coordinate 30,514, forward strand.
CTACTACCCGGCCCAGCAGGTGCGCGCCCTCATCACCCAGGACTACCGCGACGCGTTCCAGAAGGTTGACGCGATCCTCATGCCGTCGAGCCCCCACGCCGCCTTCAAGTTCGGCGAGCTCAGCGACCCTACGGCCATGTACCTCTCCGACATGTTCACGATCTCGCTCAACATCGCGGGCAACGCCGGTGTGAGCGTGCCCGTGGGCACGGGCTCCGCCAGCGGGCTGCCCATCGGCGCCCAGCTCATCGGACCGGCCTTTGGCGACGACCGGCTTTTGCGCGTGGCCGCCACCCTGCAGGACTTCTACGGCCCCACGGCCGTGGCCGCCGCGCTTGCCGGCAAGGGAGGGGAGCTCTAATGAAAGAGATGTCCGAGATTCTGAAGGACTGGGAGCCGGTCATCGGCCTCGAGATCCACACCGAGCTCACCGCGCTCGAGACCAAGATGTTCTGCAACTGCCGCCTGGCCCACGGCGACGAGCCCAACGCCAACGTGTGCCCGGTGTGCCTGGGCCTGCCGGGGGCCCTGCCGGTGCCCAACCGCGCGGCCATCGAGGACATCGTGCTCGCCGGTCTGGCCACCAACTGCGAGATCATGAAGCGTTCGATGTTCTACCGCAAGAACTACTTCTATCCAGACATGGCCAAGAACTTCCAGACCACCCAGGGCCCCGTGGCCTTCTGCATGGGCGGCTGGCTCGACGTCGAGGTGGGCGCCAAGGGGGCGGCCGAGCGCTGGGACGACGGCGAGGTGGCCCGCAACGACGACGGCTCCTACACCGCGCATGTGGGCATCACCCGCATCCACATGGAGGAGGACGCCGCCAAGATGGTGCACGTGGGCGGCGCGGAGGGGCGCATCGGGGGCGCCGACCACTCGCTCATCGACTACAACCGCTGCGGCACGCCGCTCATCGAGCTCGTGACCGAGCCCGACCTGCGCAGCCCCGAGGAGGCGCGCCTCTTCATGGAGAAGCTGCGTCAGATCTTCCTCACGCTGGGCATCTCGGACTGCTCCATGGAGATGGGCTCCATGCGCTGCGACGGCAACGTGAGCCTGCGCCGCCGCGGCACCAAGGAGTTCGGCACCCGCTGCGAGATGAAGAACCTCAACTCGTTCAAGAGCCTCCACGACGCTTTGGAGTACGAGATTCGCCGCCAGGCCGAGGTGCTCGAGGAGGGCGGCGTGGTCTACCAGCAGACCCGCCACTGGGACGTGAACGCCAAGCGCACCATCGTCATGCGCACCAAGGAGACGGCCGACGACTACCGGTTCTTCCCCGAGCCCGACATGGTGCCCTTCGACCTCTCCGACGAGTTCATCGAGGGGGTGCGCGCCAAGCTGCCCGAGCTGCCCGACGCCAAGGCGGCCCGCTACGCCGATACCTACAGCGTCAGGGTCGCCGACGCCGCCCAGCTGGCCGGTGACCCGGCGGCGGCCGCCTTCTTCGAGGAGGCCGTGGCCGACGCCGACCCCAAACTCGCCCGCGCCGTCTGCAACGTGGTGCTCAACGATTTGGCCGGCTACCTCAACGCGAGCGGCCAGACCGTCTCCCAGAGCCCCATCACGCCCGCCCAGGTGCGCAGCCTGGCCCAGCTGCTCTCGACCGACGCCATCAGCTCCAACCAGGGCCGCGAGGTCTTCGGCCTCATGGCCGAGTCGGGCGAGGACCCCGCCAAGATCGTGGACGAGCGCGGCATGCGCCAGGTGAGCGACACCGGCGCCCTCGAGCCCATCGTGGACGAGGTCATCGCCGCCTGCCCCGACCAGGTGGCCCAGTACAAGGGCGGCAACGCCAAGGTCGTGGGCTACCTGGTGGGCCAGTGCATGAAGGCGAGCAAGGGCAAGGGCAACCCCAAGCTCTTCAACCAGTTGCTGACGGCCAAGTTGTCGTAGCTGCTTTGCAAGCGCAGGCCGGCCCGCACACCGTGGAGGGGCCCTGGGAATCCCGGGACCCCTCCACCGTTGTTGCTGTTAGCTTTGGGTTTTGTCAAGCCGCTGATCCCCTTCGAGCTCGTCGAGCGTTCGCATGAACCGCCGTACGAGATCGGGTCTGAGCGTGGGGCGCCAAAACGCGCCGACTTCGTGGGCGAGCTCCGCGTTTGTCAGCGGCACGAACACGATGCTGCCCGCCACCGCGCAGAGCGGGGCCAGGTGGGACGGCGATATGGTGATGGCACGGCTGGTTTCAACACGGGCGGCTATCTCGCTGAAGTTGTTGAACACGGGCACGAGTTGGGCTTCGATGCCGCACGACGTCAAGGCGCGCTGCAAAAACGCCGCGTAGGCCGACGACTCGCTGCTGGCGGTAAAAATGGTCTCACCGGCTATTTGGGAGAGTGTCAGGGTCGCATGCCGTGCCAGGGGATGGTCTGCCGCCATCACCGCGCAACAGTGCTCCAGATAGATCTCTCGGTGGCCGTGACCGCCGTGGTCGATGTCGCCCAGGTCTTCGGTAAGAATTAGGTCGAGAGTGCCGTTGGAGAGCCCTTGGATCAGGTCGTTGTGCTCCAGAGAGACCAACTCCAGCTCGACGTCTGGGTTGTGGCTGGTGAAGTGCTTGTAGAGCGGCGAGAAAAAGCGCCGTGTCGCCCCATAGAGATAGCCCACCCGCAATCTCGCCGGAGTGCGGTTCTTATAAGCGTCCAGGTGCTCGAGGGCAAGGTCGTAGGCGCGTACGATGGGGGCTGCGTCCTCCAAGAACAAGGTTCCTGCCTCGGTGAGCTCCACCTTATGGCTGTCGCGGGCGAAGAGCACTGCTCCGAGTTCTTTTTCGAGGAGCGCGATGTGCTTGCTGAGGGTGGACTGTGTTATGTAGAGCTCGCGGGCCGTGGTCGAGAAGTTCAGGTTCCGGGCGAGGCTTGTGAACTCCTTCAAAATGTCCATGCGCATCGGCGGCCTCTTTTTGACTGCCGGAGAACGGGATGACGCACAAGGGTACGGTCGGCACCTACGTCGCGGCAAGGGCGACCTTAAGGGGCCCTTGCCGCGACAGGTCGCCGGGTTGCTTTAGAGCAGTCCTCAAAATCGCTGCCACCGCGCAGCGGCCGGGCTTATGTGCTCCAACACGCCGCGATCTCGCGCGCCTTGTGACAGCAATTGGGGCGGTCTGCACTTTAACAAGGTACTGGGGATCTTTGTGATAGTCGGGGTCGTTGCCCTCGTCCACATAGCCGTTATAGGTGTCCACGGTAGCGACCAGGGCATCCGGGTCGATGCCCATCTGCGCGGCCAGCTCCTCGATGGTGCCGGCTTTGAAGACGCAGGGGTTCTGGGCCTCCAGTGCGTCAATCACACAGTCTTCGATTTCGTCGCAGGGGACGCCGGCTACAGTCTTGGTCTTCTGGCCCAGAATCGGCCCCTCGTATTGCAGACGGTCAA
>JAHZGC010000035.1:33907-41384 GCA_019421015.1 Coriobacteriaceae bacterium
CCTTGAACTGGTTCATGATGCAGTTGCCGGCGGTGGTCATGAGAAAGACCTTGTCTTCGGGCGAGAAGCGCTCGCCGTCTTCGTTGACCCAGAGGTTCGTGGGCTCCATGCCCATGCACACGCCGTATTGGTTGAAGAAGCCCAGGTCGGGTACGTTGATTCCAATGTTGCACACCGTCACCGCGCCGGCGCGTCCCATGCCGGCTTCCTGGGCCATGCGCAAACCGTCGCCCGTGGGGCCGGGGACGCCCAGGTAGCGAAAACGGCCTGGTTGGGCATTGGTGTTGGCAACGACGGCTTCTTCGTCGGCGGCCATACCGCCGGTGCATAGGATGACGGCTTTGGCCGCGAAGTCTATAACAGTGCCCTCGGAGTTCTGGGCGCGTACGCCGACCACGGTGTCTCCGTCCATCAGAAGGTGCAAGCCAGGGGTGCCGCTGCGCACGTCGACACCGGCGTCGCGGGCCGCCTGGACCAGGTTGGCGACCGCTTCGGTACCGTGGGCGTCCTTAAAAACGTGCCAGCAGTTGGGGCCAGCGCCCGGGTTGGTCACGGTCTTGAACTCCACGCCGTGGTCCATGAACCAATTGAGGTCTTCTCCGGAGTTGTGAGCGATGATCTCCCAGAGTTTGGTGTTCACGTTGTAGTTGTGAAACTCGAACTCCTCCTGGAGCATGTCGTTCACGTTAAAGGACTTGCCCATTTCTTCCTGCATGCGCGAGCCCACGCCGAATATCCCCTCGGCCACGGCGGTGTTGCCGCCAAAGGACTCCTCTTTTTCGAGCATGACCACGCTGGCGCCCAGCTCGGCGGCTTGGATCGATGCGGCAAGGCCTGCCGATCCGCTGCCAAGCACCACGATATCGCAGCTCACCGTCTCGTCGGCCTCGGCATCTTTTGCTATTTCGTCTGCCCGGGCGGTGTCGCGGGTTGCGGCCGTGCCGACAAGGGTAGCTGCGGTGAGCCCTCCACTGACGGTAATAAAGGTACGACGGCTCAAAGCCTCCATAAAAGCCCCTTCTTTCACTATGGATTTGGATGGGTTGTATGCAAGGGGGCGCTGTTTGCCTGCCCCTTTGACGATGCCCACTATAGGGTCGACCGACTGCGAAGGGAAACGATGTTTTGGCATCGCGAGGCCAAAACGGAATAGCCGCCTTTGCAAACCCTTAAAATTTCCGACAAATCCCGGGGTTCGTGCATGACGTGGACTTCGTCGGCGGTGAAGACCGGGTGCGCACTTACTGCTACTATGGGCATAATCGTCTCGCAGACCTGCGGGACACGCGTCGCCCAGGCGACGCCAGGGAGCGAGAAAGGAACCACCATGGCTGAAGACGAGAAGACCGTCGAGGTCGACGAGCTCGACGTTGTCGAGGAAGACGAGGCCCCCGAGGAGGACGGCGTCGTCGTGCTCACCGACGACGAGGGCGAGGAGGTCGAGTTCGAGTATCTCGACACCATCGACTACGAGGGCAACGAGTACGTCGTGCTCCTGCCGGTCGACGCCGACGAGGACGAGGCCGTCGAGGTGCTCATCCTCAAGGTCGAGTACGGCGAGGACGAGGACGACGAGCAGTACGTGTCGGTCGAAAGCGAGGAGCTCCTCGACAAGCTCTTCGACATCTTTCGCGAGAACAACGGCGACGACTTCGAGTTTGTAGAGGAGTAAGGCCGCGAACGTGCGGATAAGCTCCCGTTTCGAAAAGTGAGAACAACCATGGCCCCGGATGCCCTGCGAGGGAGCGTCCGGGGCCTTTTACAGCCGGTGGCGCAGCGTCCGCCGCATCCCGGCCCAGGAGGACGACCTAGGAGGACCCCATGCCCACGAATTGCCCTGCAAGCCCCTGCCCCTCGGTCTTCATCTCCGAGGCAGAGATCGACCGGCTCATAGCCGAAGACATGCCCTACCTCGACCTCACCACCTACGTTCTGGGCATCGGGGAGGCTGGCGGCTCCATGGAGTACTTCACGCGCGAGGCCTGCGTGCTGTGCGGCACCGAGGAGGCCGCCCGCGTGGCCGCACGGCTTGGCTGCACCGTGGCATGGTCGCGTCCCTCGGGAACGGCGCTTGCGCCGGGCGAGGCGTTCATGGGGCTCGAGGGCTCGGCCGAGCAGCTCCACGGGGCCTGGAAGGTCTGCCTCAACCTGTTCGATCACCTGAGCGCCGTGGCCACCAAGACCCGTGCCATGGTCGACGCCGCCCACGAGGCCAACCCCGCCTGCGAGGTACTGACCACCCGCAAATCCATGCCCGGCGTCAAGAGCCTGCTCACCAAGGCGGTTCTGACGGGCGGAGCCTTCCCCCACCGGCTGGGCCTCTCCGAGACCGTGCTCGTCTTTGAGCAGCATCGCGAGTTCCTGGGCGGGTTCGCGGGGTTCGTGGCCGCCCTGCCTGAGCTTCGAAACCGGGTGGTCGAGAAGAAGCTCCTGGTGGAGGCGACGGCCGACGAGGCCCGCGTGCTGGCGCGCGCCGGCGTTGACGGAGTGCAGCTCGACAAGGTGCCCGTCGAGGATATGGCCGCTCTCGTGGCCGAGCTTAAGGCCGTCGACCCGCACCTCACGGTGATCGCGGCGGGCGGCATCAACCCGGGCAACGTGGGGGCCTATGCGGCCACGGGCGTCGACGCCCTGGTGACCACGGCGCCCTTTACTGCCAAGCCCGTCGACATGAGCGTGCGCATGAAGGCCCGGTAGCCGGGCGGCCAACCACATCAGCAAGAACCTCTCGGGGCTGTGCGCCGTGGCCGAGGGCTACACGGTGGGCGGTCCCATCGCTCCCGTGGGTGGCCCCGATTTTGTAACGGTCAGGGGGGCTGGCACCGAACTGAAATTTTGTAAGTGCTGGAAGAACCGACTGGCACCGAATTTGAGTTATGTAAGCGGTCTAGGGTCTTCTTGCCTGCTAAATCGGGTTTCGTGCTTACATAACGCTGGTTCGGTGCCGTTTTTAATGCTTGGCCTTTACACAACTAACATTTGGTGCCAGACTACGTGGCCTACTCTTACATAACGAACGTTTGGTGCCAGCCTGTGCGTCCAGCCCTTACATGACGCTGGTTTGCAGCCCTGCGCCCACATCCCAGCGTGCTAACCCCCACACTGGCGGAAGCTTTCCTAAAGCCCGGGCGGGGCGCACCGTTGTCAGAGATGTCTGCGGTGGTACGTCCCGTCTACGTTAGGTCGAGCTCTTGGGCGACGGCGTCGAGAAGCGCCTGCACGTGGACGGAAGGGTGGGAGCTGTGGAGGATTCCGTAGGAGACCTCGCACTCCCATTCGACCTCTTTGGTCAGGAGGAGGGGGTGCACGTCGGCCCAGGGGTCTATGGTCATGAGGAGCTTGTCGCTTGCTTCGCAACGGTTGAAGACCTCGATGTTGTAGAAGGCAAAGTCTTCAATTGCGATCTCGGGAGGCTTCTCCCACGGCTCGTCGCGAAGGCGGTCGACGTCGCCGTTCCACCCGCGTTGCATGAGCATCAGGTTTTGCAACGAGAGGTCGGCGAGCGAGAGTCGTGGGCGATCCGCTAGGGGATGGGAGGCCGACAGGGCGCAGCGCAGGGGCTCTCGTGAGATTTCGAGGGCGTCGCACTTGCGGCTGCGCAGGAACGCCTCGTCAAAGACGCCGGCGACGATGTCGATGTCCTTTCCCAGGTTGGCGAGGATACGTCGGGCGTTCTGGGGGGTACATTGTTCTCCTCTAAGACTCATGCCGAACGGCCCAGGCATACCGGAAAGGCCTTTGGGAGAGGAAGGCGTGCGATGTTCGACGATCATGCGTTGCGGTGCATGCCAGGTCTGTCCAGGATGCGGGTGGTGCCGGAGATATCACTTATTGTAATCGTTTTGGAGTGTTGCTGGCGTGTGGTCATACCTTTGTCGTTGTAGGCGGAGTGTAACGGTGCGGCGCGTGACGGCCGAGAAACCAAAGGTGCCCCTCAGGCCAGCCAACGGCCCGCGGGGCACCCGAATCGAACCGGCGGGAAACCCTGCTTATGCGTTCAGGGCCGCCGCTACGGCGTCGGTGGTCCAGATGCCGGTTACGCCGGCGTGGGACATGACACCCGCATAGAACTCATGCATGGCACCGCCGGCGCAGGGGTCGTGGCGTAGAGGCTATCTCGCCGGTCTCGGTGGTAATGAGCTTGAGACCTTCGACGCGGTACAGGACGGTGCCGCCGTTATCGATGAAAAGCTGCTCGTAGGCTCGGAAGAAATTGGTGGGGGCAGTTGCGCCGTGCTGGCCGTCTGCCGAAATCATCTGACCGCTGGGGAAGGTCGGCGTCGGTGTTGTCGCCGACGGGCTGTGGCTGCGCTACGAGCGGCGTGAGCAGCAAGGCCGCCGGACGGCCTTGGACGTATTGGCAAAAATATCAATATTGTATATACAATCGACCGTTTGCATCAAAGTCGAACATATGGACCTATGCAGGGGGAGATACACCCGCAAAACGGGGGTTCGTGTACCGCGGTTGGGGGCATCCGACGGTTAAGGAGTGTCCCATTGCGGTGACGCTGTAGGCAAGGGCAAGGCGTTCGGTTCGGTCTTGATCGGCTGCTTCGAGGGGTCCTGGGACCAGATGGTCTTGGGGCCCCTTTGCTGTGGGGCTAACTATGGGCGCCAAAACGGGGGCGCCCGCCGCACGGGCATCCAAACGGAAGCCGTGCGGCGGGCGCTGGTCATAAAGCCTCTTGAGCGGGGTTTCTCCGCTTATTCTGACACCTCGATCTCGGCAAAGGCCGCCTCGGGGCTCTCCTTGCCCTCGTCGTTGACCGAGCGCACGCGCAGGATATAGAAGCCGGGCTGCTCGGGCACCCAGTCGAACGTCCAGGTGACGTTCTGGTAGTCGTTGGTGTCGGGGGTCTCGTAGGTGGTCCAGTGCTCGCCGTCGTCCAGGGAGAACTGGATCGCCCTCACGGCGTGGCCAAAGTCGTAGGCGTTACCCTTGAAGCGGATGGTCTTGCCCACATGGCCGTAGGTGCGCGGAATCATGGATGCGGGGATCCTTTCTGACGAGCGTCGGATAACGGGCCTGGTGCTAGGCGCGTGGCTGGTACTGGTCGAAGTCGATGGTGGCGATGTCGGCGCGCCAGGGGTAGAAGCGGGGGTCCTCCCCGTCCTCGCCGTACTCCACCACGGGAACGGCCTTGTAGCCGGTGTACACCCAGGCACCGCCGATATTGTAGACCAGTTCGGGGTCCCAGCCCAGATGAATGAGCAGCTGTCGCGTCATGCCTGCGTAGCCGCCGGCGCCGCACATGAGGAACAGCGGGCGATCTTTCGGGAAGAGCTCCTCGAGGATGAGCTGCGACTCCTCGTAGCGGGGCTCGGCCTTGGCCACGGTGCCGTCGTCGGCCCACTCGATGTCGAAGAGGACGGGTCCCTCGTAGGCCCCCTCTACGGGCAACTCCTGCAGGGTCCCGATATAGGAGAAGGGGACCAGCTTGAAACCTTCGAGCATGAAGTCGAGCAGGGTGCTTTCGCCGATGACGGCGTAGTCGGGGGGGTCCTTGATCAGGCGCATATCGCGGAAGGTGATGTCGGCGCACCCGATGTAGTCGTCGATGGTCTCCATGTTGACGTTGAGGTCTATGCCGAAGGGGCTCTCGGGGTCGGGCGACGCCGGCGGGATCGGTGCGAGTTCGGTCTCGGAGGCAAACGCAACCTGAGCCGCCGAAAAGGCCGCGAAGCAACCAGCCGCCAGCCCGGTGGCACACACGCTGCGACGGTCGATAAGAGCGGAAGTTTACAGAGGCCCTGCAGGTCTCCCTCGCGGCTCACCTGCTCTATCTCTTCGAGTGAGAAGTCGATGTTCTGCAGCTCGTGAATCATGTCGATCTTGCGCGACTGATGGATATCGTAGTAGCGGTTGCCGGTCTGGTCGTCCACGAACGAGGGCTCGATGATGCCCTTTTGCTGATAGACCCGCAGCGCGCGGGGCGTGACTCCGTTGGCTTGGGCCATGGCGCCGATGCTCAGGTGTCGGTTGTCCTTCATGGGTGGGTCGGCTCACCGCCTTATACGCCGTGCCGTTCGAACTCGAATCTGCAGTAGGCAACTATAAGGCGTATGGGGCATTCGAACGCACGCGGTGGTACCGTGCCGTAGGGCAAAAAAGTTACTCAGTTATAACCTCAAGGTCTATAGTGCCGGTGTAGTCCTTGGTCTCGAGCCACAGGTAGTTCGAACCGCTTTCGAGCTCAAAGGTCTTCTCCCCGGATTCTCCCGCCTTGGCCACCACCACGGGTTCCCGCGTGCCCTGCAGTGTGAGGCGGACACTCCCTGCGGTGCTGTTAGAGAGGTCGTAGGTTACGGTGATGGTGCGGGGGTCGAGGTCGGTGCCGCCAAAGACGGCGCACGAGTCGGTCGTGTCGTGGCACTCCTCCCGGTAGGTCCCGCTGTAGCCGTCCTCACTGCGGTCGAGCTCTCCGTCAAGCCTCGTGGGGCTGGCCAGCACCAACGTGCCCAGGCGCTCCAGCCCGTGGTCGAAGGCCTCTACCGCCTCTTCGGTATCGATCCCCTCCAACGCCCGCGAGGCGATTCCGCCCAGCCCCACGGTGCACGAGCTCATGACCAGGGCGCACCCGCCCAGTGTCACGAACCCGCCCACTGCCAGCCCCAACGCTATCTTGCCCAGACAACCGAACATGGCCGCTCCTCTCGGTGGCTTTCTCGTCGGTTCGATGATGGGCCTTTGTCGCGTTTGCTGCCATGGGGCGCGCTTACCGGCGCCTTACGGTTGGGTCATCAAAGGGGCTTTTTTTGTCTAAATGTGCGGCTGCCGTCTCTCTTTTTCTCGTTGGCGTATACTCCCCCACAACTTCGCGCGCCATACGGGCGGGCGACGAACGAGAAGGGCTCGGAAATGTTCTGCGAAGCTGCGAAGACGAAGGATCTGGCGGGCGCCGTTGCGCGCATCGAGCAGAATGCCTCGCTGCAGCTTCTTGCGGCCTCCGGCCCGCTTCCCCTTCGACTTATCTCGGCGCGCTAGGAGTCGCGCGGCCTTCGTCACCGGCATCTCCTGCGCGCACGGCCCGATCGGCAGGCCCCCTCCCTAGCGGGAGCACAAGGGCTGGGACCGTCGGCCTTTTTGTTTTCGCAGCGAGCACCCCATATCCCATCCCCTGTTTTCTCGTGGCCCGGTATCTTGCGGGCGTCCGTTTTTCGTCGGTGCCCGTTCTTTTGCGAACGGGGAGACCCGGCGGCACGGCCGTCAACAAGGTGTCGGAGCCCCAAACGGTATCGAACACGCCAACCAGGAGGACCGTACCATGACCCGCAAGATCGCCATTTTTGACACCACCCTGCGCGACGGCGAGCAGTCGCCCGGTGCCTCGATGAACACCGACGAGAAGATCCTCATCGCCGGCGAGCTGCTGCGCCTCAAGGTCGACGTCATCGAGGCCGGCTTTCCCATCTCGAGCCCCGGCGACTTCAAGAGCGTCTACGAGATCGGCAAGCCCGCTGGCGCCGACGCCCT
>JAHZGC010000036.1:0-6357 GCA_019421015.1 Coriobacteriaceae bacterium
CCCCAACCTTGGCAAGGTTGTGCTCTACCAACTGAGCCATGTCCGCGTGCGAGAAGGTACTTTACCGGCTCGTCGACACGAATGCAAGAGGGCCTTGCGGTTTTTACCTTTGCGGAGGCGTAATCCACAATCTGCTCATACGGCATGGACCGTAAGGTGAGCGACGGGTCTTGTGAAGTCCCAAGAACCGCCTGGGGAACAAGGGTCCAAATGGTACGCTTAGTGTATGAGACCGCCTGAATCTCCGGCCACAACGACGCGAGAGGAGGTCGACCCGTGGCGGCAATCCTGCTCCTGTTGCTGCTCCTAGCCTTAGGCACCCTGGCGGCGGCGGGCTTCGTGCGCTGGTGTCGCCTGCGCGGCACAGGCGCACGACGGCGCGCCGTGCTGGCCGACCACGCCCAGCGCCGCGACGCCTATCTGGACTCTCTGGAGTTCGTGAACTTCTACCAGCTCGTGGTGATCTTTACCGTGGCGAGCATCGGGGGGCTTGTCCTCGAAACGCTGTGGTGCGCCTTTGCTTTGGGTGTGTGGCAGCACCGCTACGGAATGGTGTGGGGGCCCTTCTCCCCGCTGTACGGCTTTGGCGCCGCCATCTTTACCGTGGCGCTGTGGAAGGTACGCAAACAACCGCTTTGGGTGATCTTCGCGATATCGCTGGTGCTGGGGTCTTTGCTCGAACAGTTCGCCGGGTCGGTGATGGAAGATGGGTTCAACGTGTCTTCTTGGAGCTACGAGCACATGCCCGACGCCATCACCAAGTACGTGAGCCTGCGCATGAGCCTGATATGGGGCGTGCTGGGATGTGTCTGGTGCCGTGTCGTGATGCCCGAAATCGTATACTTCATAGGCGAGCCGGAGCATCGCGTCCGTACCGCCGTGACCGTGCTGCTCACCACGTTTTTGGTGGTCGACGGCATTATGACGCTCTACGTCGCCGTGCGTAAAGACGCCCGCGACCAAGGAATAGCCCCCGCCAACGCCGTCGAGCGCTATATCGACGAGCGCTATGACGACGCATTCATGGAGCAGCGGTTCCAAAACGCAGAGTTCGGGCAGGCTGCCTAGGGCCGGCCCCAAGCGGCAGCCGCCCGCAAAGGAGGACGCGATTATGGTCGATAAAGACGTTACCGAGCTGTTCAGCCCGGTCTCAGACGGCGACGTCGTGCGCATGCACGGCCAGATGTGGCGGGTGCGCCTGCGGTGCCCCGTGCGCATCGAGGAGATCACCGAACCGGGCGGCGGCAACCTTGCCGCGGCAAACTGGCGAAGCAGCTATGCGGGCGTGGTGGGCCGAGCGACCTTTGCCGACGACGTGGACGACACCGGTCGGTCGGTGGTGCAGGTGCGCGGCCTGGCCTACCCCGGCGCGTGCGGCCTGCGCGCGACCAACGACATACTGCGCACCTCTTCGGGCTCCCTCACCCAGGAGGGCGATCTGTTGACGCTCACCACCCGCCGCACCCGCTATGTGTTTCGCAGGGTAGCGGAGGAAGAGTTGTGTTCGAATTGCGAATGTACGTTAGAAGACAAGAAATAGGTTGCAATAGCCTCTGCCTGTGGTAAAGTATTTTATCGCTGACTGAGTTGCAAGTTAGCCGATGGGCGTTTAGCTCAGGGGGAGAGCGCTTCCCTGACACGGAAGAGGTCACAAGTTCAAATCTTGTAACGCCCACCATCGAGAATTCAGGCCCGGGAGTCTTGAGACTTCCGGGCCTTTTGCTTTTAACGCACACGGCCCCATGAGTTTATGGAACAGCCCGTAGGGTCGCAGGTCATATAGCCTACCCAGATCATGCCCTTCCTAAAACGCAATCACCGCACACCTCGAGACATACCTCGAGAGCCGCCCTATCTCCCATGGGCAACGGCCGTCGGTTCAGCGAACGAGCGGGGTTTCACCACCTGGGTTCCCAGGCTGTTCTTGGTCACCTGGGCACCGCGGGCCCCATACTGGGGGCTAATCATCTTTACCAGGCGCACGCAGGTCCCCGTACCTCCGGCCTTCGCTTGGATGTCCACGGAGTCGGCCAACATGAGCATGAGGCGAATACCGCGGCCGCGCTCCTCACTGGGCATCGGGAGCTCGTCGCCCTCCGCATAACTGCACCCACAGCCTCGGTCGCTCACCTCCATCGCTATGCGGTCGCGATAGATGGAGACCGTGACGGTGACCGCGCCGTCTTCGAGGCAGCCGCCGCCGTGGTCAAAGGCGTTCCCCAGGGCCTCCCCCAGGGCCAAAACGAGGTCATAGGTCAAATCACGCGGAAGCTCAAGCGAAGCCAGCATCTCAGCCACGGCACGGCGCGTGTCCGCCATGGACGCCGGATCGCTCGGAACGCTCATGGTACGGACGCACAGGGGCGACTCCCCCGCAGGCACCTGCACCGAACCGTGGCGCATGGCCTCGCGGGCAACCACCGGGATAAAGTCGCAGAGGCGCGTCTGACGTAGGGCACGCACTATGGGCTCCCCCGCGTTGATCAACAACAGGCTCCCACCCATGGTCTTGAGCCTGCGGCTCAGTGCGATGAACACGGCCAGCCCCGAGGAGTCGGCGTACTCGACGCCTTCCATGTTAATGACGATGGACCGGTGCCCCTTCTGTATAAGCGAAAGCAGGCGCTCGCGCAGTCGCGAGGCGTTCTGCCACGTTATGTCTCCTGCCAGGGAGACAACCAACGGGCGTTGCCCTTCCACCGTCACACCTCCTCATGGAATATCTGCACCAACCCGGCCTGCGCACAGGCCCCGTGTCCCATGGATGTTCCCCGTATGGGCAGCGTTCAATCAATTGGAGGAGGGAAGCATCGAACCGTAGCCCCCTGCCACCGCGAACACGACGCCAAAAGACACCCCACCTCAAAAAAGGTGCGGCATCGACACGCGTATCTTAGTTAGCCTACCGGCATCTCCCAGGGGCTTCTCTCAGGCTTAATCGGTAAACAGCGCCGAATCCTCCTTGAACGCAATCCCGTCAAGCATCTCCCCGAGCTCGTCCTCGTCGCACTCGTAGAGGGGCCGGCCCTCTTGAGGGGGTTGGGGCCGGGGAGCCGAAGGCTGTTCAAGGCCGTCATAGCGCACCGCTACCATGGCGATGTCGTCATGCAGGTCTCCGCCCGCAAAGGCCCCGACTTCGTCGAGGATACCCTGCGGGACCGACTCCACCCCCCTGCGGCAAACGCGCAGCAGCGTCTCCCGCAGGGCCTCCTCGCCAAAGAAGGCGCCGTCGGCGTTGCGCGCCTCGGTCGTACCGTCGGTGTAGAGGTAGAGTATGTCGCCCTTGTTGAACACGAACATGCCGTTGTCGTAGTGCAAACCCTCGAACGCACCCACCACCGGCGACTGGACCGTCAGCAGCTCCAGCTCGGCGGAGGGCATGCCCGGGCGGTGGACGAGCATCGCCGGAGGGTGGCCGGCCGAGCAGTAGGTGGCCTCACCCGTTTGAAAATCGATGGAGACGACCAGCATACTTGCAAAGGTCTCAAGGCGCGAGAAGTTAAGGAACAGCGTGTTGAGCGAGGAGATCATGCTCGCAGGGTCGAGATAGTTCCAGGCGTAGGCGGCCAGGGCCGTCTTGACCAACGAGGCCATGGCCGCAGCCTCCACGCCCTTGCCGGACACGTCGCCCAAGACAATGACGGCGCGGTCGTCGGAAAGGTCGTAGAGGTCGAAGAAGTCGCCGCCTACCACGGCCGACTCGGTTGCCGAGATGTAAAGCGAGGCCGTCGTGAGGCCAGCCGTCTCCGGCAGCTTGTTGCGCAGCCCCACTTGGAGCGCATGGGCTATTTCGGCATCGTGGGCGCGCTCCTGCTCCACGGTAAGCGTGCTCCCGACCTCGCGGGCAAGCTTCTGGAGAAAGCCCTTCTCGACGGGGTCAAAGGGCCTGTCCTGCGCCCCCCGCATGACAAGCAGGGCGCTCGAAACCGTCTTTCCACGCCCCCCCTCGGTTGCAAGCAGCACGCCGTAACCTGTAGAGAGGTCGGTACGCCGCGCCATCCACAGCCCACAGCCCGAAGTGGCCTCGATGGGGACGAAGGAGGTACCTTCGGGAAAGATCTCGTCGATGCTGTGGGGGAACTCCAACACTTCGCTGGCAAGCGGCCCCTCCTGGCTGTCCAGGCGGACGAACGTGGACGCGTTGTAGCTGTTCCCTTCGGCAACGAGGACGTGGGAGGGGATCACGTCGCGCACGCGGTCGGCAATCCAATCCACCAGCTCGTTGGTCATCTCGCCCTCGGAGCGCACCTTGTCGCGCACCTCGTTCATGGCGGTGATCAGGTTGCTTGAACGCTCCTGCTCCATCTGAGAGGCCGCGGCCGCGAACTCCATCGAGATATAGTCGGCGACGGTGTCGAGAAGCTGCACGTCCGCGCTGGTCGCCGAGTGCGGCACGACCCAGCCCACGATCACTACGGCCACGATCCGGTCGTACGAAAAAACGGGGGTACCGACCAAGGTGGCACAGCATTCGGCGAGAAGCGACCTCAGCCTGAAACGCGTCTCGGAGTCGACGTCGAGCATGATGGCACCCCCGCCCGAGGTCAACGGCGGGGAAACCAGCTGCAGGCGCGTGGTTCGACGGTTGCGGGCCACCAGCGTGGGGACGCCGACCCCCATGGGAAGGTAGGTCTTGTCCATGCCGATGGCGTCGAAGCCCCGGGACATGCCGTACGGGGTAAACCCATAGTCGTCGGCCAGGTAGATCACGGCCACGCTGGCCGACATGACGCGTTGGAGCTCGTCAGCGATACGGGTTGCGATCTCCTCGAAGGACGCCGAGCCCAGCGAGACGCACGAGACGATCGAAAGAACGCCCTGGAGGCGCTCGTCCAGGGCATGCATCTCCTCCAAAAGGGCCGTCTGCTCCCGCTTGAGCTCCTGGCGCCAGTCGATGTAGGCAACGAGCATGAACGGGCCGTCCGCCGCCGTGCGCCGGCATTTGACCAAGGCCGGCTCGAAAGCCCCGTCGAGAGTCTTGTGCAGGGCACGGCAGAGCATGCCGTCGGTCGTAAAGGGCAGGTCCGGTCCGGTGCAGCGAATCGTCTCGGTGGTGTAAAAGATATCGCGGACGTCAGGGCCGGAAAACTCGCAGAGGCCCTCTTCTGGTTTGGGAAAACCGAAGCGCTCCCCCGCAGCACGGTTCGCCGCCAGAATGGTTCCCAGGTCGTCGAACACGATCACTGTCTCATCCATGATGTCAAGCAGGGAGGCAAGGGGGCTCAACGCCTCTTCGATACCAAAGTCGTCGCGCACTGCCCCGTGTGACCCGGGCCGGTACCTGTCCATGGCCTCTCCCCCTTGGCGCCCAAAGACCGCTATACGAAAAAGGCCCCTTACGGGGCCTTGTTCAATCAGTGGTGTCGGAGGCGGGACTTGAACCCGCAAGACCGATAAAGGTCACTAGCACCTCAAGCTAGCGCGTCTGCCTATTCCGCCACTCCGACTTGCAACGCGAGAAGAAACTATACCAGAACCCTTTTGGCTTGCCAACTCTCGGCTCAACGTAAAAGATGACTGCATACTTTGTACATAACAAGCCGGAGCCGCCAAAAAAACGACCCCGCCGAGGCGGGGCCGTTCGAGACACTTCCCTTGCATAAACCGCCGGCTAAAGCTGTATGCTCGACTCCTTGATGGGGAACGGCTGGGCAAAGTGGCAGGCACAGAAGTGGTTGTCGGCCACCTGCTTGAGGGCAGGACGCTCCTTGGAGCAGATCTCCTTGGCGATGGGGCAGCGCGTGTGGAAGCGGCAGCCCGTGGGAGGGTTAATCGGCGACGGTGGGTCACCGGGGAGCACGATACGCTCGCGTTCACGCTGGACGTCGGGGTCCGGCACCGGCACGGCCGAGAGAAGCGCCTGGGTGTAGGGGTGGTACGGGGTGTTGTACAGGCCCCGCCAGCCCGAAATCTCCACAAGGTTGCCAAGGTACATGACGGCCACGCGGTCGGAGATGTACTGGACAACCGAGAGGTCGTGGGCGATGAAAAGATACGTGGTGCCCGTTTCTGACTGGAGCTCCTTGAGCAGGTTGAGCACCTGGGCCTGGATCGACACGTCGAGGGCCGAGACAGGCTCGTCGCAGATGATGAGCTCGGGCTTCATGGCAAAGGCGCGCGCAATGCCGATGCGCTGGCGTTGGCCGCCCGAGAACTCGTGGGGATAGCGGTTAAGGTGCTCGGGATTGAGGCCCACCATCTCGAGCAGCTTGCGCACGTAGGCCTCGCGCTCGGCACGGTCTTTCATGATGCCGTGGATCTGGAGCGGCTCGGAGATGAGCTCGTTAATCGTCATGCGGGGGTTCAGGCTCGCATAGGGGTCCTGAAAGACGTACTGCACCTCACGACGGTAGTTCT
>JAHZGC010000036.1:6367-27563 GCA_019421015.1 Coriobacteriaceae bacterium
CACGTCCTTGCCGTTAAAGAGCACCTCACCCGAGGTGCACTCCTGAAGGCGCATGATGCAGCGGGCCGTGGTCGACTTGCCGCAGCCGGACTCACCCACCAGGCCGAGGGTCTCTCCGCGCCGAATGGCGAACGACACGTCCTGGACGGCAGAGACCTTACTGGAATAGTGAGACGAGAAGACGCCGTTTTCGACGGGAAACTCCTTGCAGAGGTTCTTGACGTCGAGGATCACGTCGGTGTTGTTGTCCATGTTTGCCAACCCCCTTCCTATGCGTGGGCAGCGCCGGGACCGCGCTTGATCTGGTCGTTGGTACGCGAGGTTTCAGGACGGTTCTTGGCCACGAAGTCGGGGTCGTCGGCAAAGTGGCAGAACGCGTAGTGCCCCGTGGACGTCTCGTACTTGGGCGGGCGCGCCGTCTGGCAGATGGCCTTGGCAAAGGGGCAGCGGGGTGCGAACGAGCATCCCGCAGGCAGGTTCACCAAACTCGGCGGGTTGCCCTTGATGGGCGTGAGCGGACGCTTCTCGTCGATGGTCTGCTCGGGGATCGAGTTGTGCAGGCCCCAGGTGTAGGGATGCAGCGGCTCGTAGAAAATCTCGTCGGCCGTGCCGAACTCGACGGGACGCCCGGCATACATGACCATGATCTTGTCGGCCATATCGGCCACGACGCCCAGGTCGTGGGTGATCATGATGATGGCGTTGCCGTTCTTCTGCTGCATCTCCTTCATCAGCTCGATGATCTGGGCCTGGATGGTCACGTCGAGGGCCGTCGTGGGCTCGTCGGCAATCAGGATGTCGGGGTCGCAGGCCAAGGCCATGGCGATCATCACGCGCTGGCGCATGCCGCCGGAGAACTGGTGCGGGTAGTCCTTGACACGCTGCTCGGGATTGGGGATGCCCACCATGTCGAGCAGCTCCACGGCTCGGGCCTCGGCCTCCTTCTTGGAGTAACCGCGATGGATACGCAGGCCCTCGCCCACCTGCCTCCCGATCTTGTAGACCGGGTTCAGGGAGCTCATGGGGTCCTGGAAGACCATGGCGATGTCGTTGCCGCGAATCTCCTGCATCTCCTTGGGCGTCATCTTGAGCAGGGACTTGCCGCGGTACCGGACGTCGCCGCCCTCGATCTTGCCGGGAGGCATGGCGATGAGGCCCATGATGGTCATGACCGTCACCGACTTGCCCGAGCCCGACTCGCCGACGACGCCGAGCGTCTCGCCCGGGTCGAGCGTGTAGCTCACGCCGTCCACGGCACGCACGACACCGTCGCGGGTATGGAAGTACATCTTGAGGTCGTCGACCTCGAGCAGGTGCGTCCCCTCGGGAAGGGGCTGCTTCTTCAAATCCTTTGAAGCGCCCTTTGCGTTTTCTTTAGGAGCCATGGAGCTATCACGCATCCTTCGTCTTGACGTCGAGTGCGTCGCGCAGGCCGTCGCCGAGCATGGTGAACGCGAGCACGGTGCTGAGAATCGCCACGCCGGGGCAGATCATGAGCCAGGGAGCGGTGGAGAGATAGGTCTTGCCGTCGGAGATCATAAGGCCCCAGGACGGGGTGGGCGGCTGGACGCCCATGCCCAAAAACGACAGGGCCGACTCGGTCAGGATGGCGCCGCCGATGGTCATCGTCGCATACACGATGATGGTCGCAACGGAGTTCGGGAAGATGTGGCGAACGATAATGCGGAAGTCGCTGGCACCCATGGCGCGGGCCGCGTCGACGTAGTCGTTCTCCTTGACCGAGAGGATGGCCGAGCGGAACACGCGGGCGATGCTGGGCCAGCCGAGGATGCCGATGGCGATGAACACGTTCTGGAAGCCCGGCCCAAAGACCGCGAGGATGGCGATGGTGAACAGGATGTAGGGGAACGCGAGGAAGATGTCGGCCAGGCGCATGATGATGACATCCCACACGCCGCCGTAGTAGGCGGCGAGGGCGCCCATGATCAACCCGATGGCCGTCGAGATCGACGTGGCCAGCAGGCCGACCGCCAACGAGACGCGCGCGCCGTAGATGACGCGCGACAGGACGTCGCGACCGAGCAGGTCGGTGCCGAAGGGATGCTCGAGCGACGGGGGCAGCAGCGAGCGGCCGGCAGCCGTCGCCGAGTCGATGGCCGTGGGCGAGCCGAGCACCTGCGGGACCCAGAGGTCGGCGCTGCAGGCGACCAGCACTACAAAAAGGATCCAGCAGACGGAGATAACGGCGAGCTTGTTGCGGCGCAGCCGACGAAACGCGTCGCCCCACAGCGTGCGCTGCTTCTTCTGGGAGCGGGCGGCAGAGAGCCTGGCCTGCTTCTCGTACTCAGGCTCCTTGCGGTCGGCGGCGTTCTTGGGCGCCTCGGGGTCGAGGCTGTCGTAGCCGAGTATGTACTCGTCGACGATGGCCGGTTCGGCAAGTTCATATTTCACGTTACTTCCCCTCCTTGGGAGCGCCAAACCTGATGCGCGGGTCGAGGAAGGCATAGCTCACATCGACTATCAGGCTGATTACCATGACCACGATCACGATGATCGAGACGCCTCCCAGCACGATGGGCCAGTCTCGCTGGGTGATGGCTCGATAGACCTCATAGCCCACGCCGGGCCAGTTGAACACCGTCTCGGTGAGGATCGCGCCCGAAAGCATGCTGCCGAAGTCGATGCCGATGTAGGTGACGACGGGGATGAGGGCGTTTTTGAGGGCATGGTGCACGATGACCTGACGAGGGGCGAGGCCCTTGGCGACGGCCGTGCGGATGTAGTCGGAGTTCATAACGTCAAGCAGCTGGGAGCGCATGATGCGGGCCGCGTAGGCCGTGGACACCGAGGCCAAGGTGATGGCCGGCAGGATGTAGTGCATGGCGGGGTCAAAGTTGGAGTTGGGTCCGCCGGCACCGGAAATCGGCAGGTAGAACGCGCCACCGGTCCACTGCTTCATGAGCACGCCAAAGAGCAGCTGGAGCAGCATGCCGAGCCAGAAGGCGGGCATGGCCACCAACAGCGAGGTGGTCAACGTCACCAGGACGTCCCAGAAGGAGTAACGCTTGATGGCCGAGATGACGCCCGCCCCTATGCCTACTACGATCTCGATGAGGATGCCGCACAGGGCAAGCCTGATCGTGTAGGGATACTTCTGCGCGAAGATGTCGTTGACCGACATGTTGCGTACATAGGAGTTGCCCAGGTCGCCGTGGAGCAGGTTGCCGAGGTAGTAGAAGTAACGGCCCCACATGCTCTCGGGGACCGCCTCGGAAAGCTCCGTGGTCACCTCGCCCTGTGCGTTAACCGGCTGTCCCTCGTCGTTCACCTTGACGAGGTGGTTGGCCGCCCTGATCTGCAGCTCGATGGCAGGCGTCAGGGCCTTCTCGCCTGCGATGAGCTTGATCGGGTCGCCGGGCACGACGTTCTGCAGCACAAACAGGATCAGGGTCACGCCGATAAAGACCGGTATGAACTGCAGGAGTCGTTTGCCAATGTATTTGAACATAGCTCCGCCCTCTCATCGGTCCGGCCACCTATGGTCGGACCACAACACGGCTTGGCTCTTCTCGCGCCGGTTGAGCACCGCCGCAAGGAGAACCAAGCATACTACAGAAGGGGCCCCGTCAATAAGGCGAGGCCCCTTGACCAACGACGAGTGGCCCAACGTCTGCGGGCCGCCCGCATTGTCGCATATAAATTGTTACGCAGAGAGCCAGCAGGTGGTCAGATCAATAAGCTTCATCGGGTTCGAATACATCTCGTTCACACGGTTGGAGGTCACCACGGTGTGGCGGTAGAACAGCAGCGGCACGACGGGGAAGTCGGCGGCGATGGTCTTGTTGACCTCCTGCAGGGCGGCGATGCGCTTGTCGGCGTCGACGATGGCGCGGGCGTCGTTCATGGCCTTGTCGACGTCGGGGTTGCTATAGCCGGAGCGGTTGTCGCCGTTGCCGGTGTAGAACAGCGGGTAGAGGAAGTTGTCCATGATCGGGTAGTCGGCGATCCAGCCGAGGCGCCCGACCTGGTAGTCGAGGTCCTGAAGCTTGGTGAGGTAGGCAGCCCACTCGGCGGTGTCGATGGTGGCCTCGACGCCGATGGCCTTGAGGTCGGCCTGGATCAGCTGCATGATGGCCTCATGGTCGCCGTCGGAGTTGCAGGAGAGCTGGATGCTGATGTCGCCGTCGCCGAGGTTGAGCTCCTTCTTGGCCTCCTCGAGCTCCTCCTTGGCCTTGTCGACGTCGTAGGCGCAGGCCTCCCAGACGCCCTCCTCGTAGCCGGCGATGCCCGGGGTCACGATGTTGGCGGCGGGAACGCGGGTGCCCTCGAAGACGGTGTCGCAGATGGCCTGGCGATTGATCGCGTGGGAGAAGGCCTTGCGCATGTGCACGTTGCCCATGAGCTCGTCGGTGTTGTTGCAGGTCAGGTAGTAGATCGAGGTCTCGTCACCGAGCAGGGTCTGCTCGCCGGGGTTGGCGGTGTACCCGTCGGGAGAGACGCCGTACTGGTCGGACACGGCCTGGATACGGCCGGTCGGGATCTGGGCGTAGTCCAGGTTGCCCGCCTCGAACTCGGTGAAGGCCGTGGTAACGTCCTTGTAGATGTTGAAGTTGACGCCGTCGACGTGGGGCTTGTTGCCGACATAGTTCTCGTTGCGCACGACCTGGATGTACTGCCCGTCGACCCACTCGCCCTCCATCATGAAGGCGCCGTTGCCCACGGGGGCGAGCTTGAAGGAGCTGATGTCTGCCGCGGCGCTCTCGGGGACAGGCGAGGTGGCGAGGTGGGACACGACATAGGGGAAGTCGGCGTAGCTCATGTTGAGGTTCACGACGAAGGTGTAGTCGTCGGGAGCGTCGAGGTTGAGCTTGGCCTCACCGGTGTTGTCGGCCACGACCTCGTCGTACCCGTCGACCATGCTGAGGTGGTAGGAGACCTCGGAGGGGTTGGCCGGGTCGGTCGCCGGGCTGCAGAGGCGGTTCCAAGCATAGATGAAGGAAGAGGCGGTCACCGGGTCGCCGTTGGCGAAGGTGGCACCCTCACGCAGGTGGAAGGTGAACTGGGTGGCGTCGTCGTTGGCCTCCCAGCTCGTGGCCGCCTTGCCGATGAGCTGGTTGTTCTCGTAGTCGTACTCGGTCAGGGCGTCAAAGAGGCACTTGCAGACCTCCATGCCCTGGTCCTCCTGGACGTTGTAGGGGTCGATGGAGACGGGGTTGTTGATATAGAAGTTGAACGTGCCGCCGTCGACCGGGCCCATGTTGGGGTTGGCAGCGGGGGTCTCCGTCTCAGACTCCGGCGTGGCGCTCAGGCCTTCGTCCTTGGCCGTGGAGGCATCCTGCTTCTCGCCGCAGCCGGCCAGGGCAAGGGCGGCACCGGTGGCCAGCGCACCACCAATGAAGGCACGGCGGGTGAGACCGCTCGGGCGGCGCGTGGCATAGTTCTGGGACATCGCAAACTCCCTTCATCTGTTGGCGGGAGGAGGCCTCGTACGGCGTCCTCCCCTAGCAAAGCTCTTTGCTGAACCGGATGTGCCGACTCAGCAAATCCTGGAAGCCGTGTACCCAACCGGCATCCTTTCAAAGCCATTGTGTTGCAAAGAAATAGTTTTGAGCTGCTCGTTTAGAAAAAACTGGGGCATCTCCTTCAAGAAGATACCCCAGTTTCGCAATCAAGACGAAATGATTCGATGTTATCGGAACGCCTTAGGAGATGGTTCCCTGCGGGAATATGATCATGAAGACAAGCAGGCACACCACGAAGACGACCGCGCAGATGATGGTGAGACGGTCAAGGTTCTTCTCGATCGTTCCCGACCCGCCCATGCTAGAGTACATGCTGCCGGCAATCATCTCGGACACACCGGTGCCCTTGCCCGAATGCATAAGGATGAAGACGACCAGGCCCACGCCCGACAGGAACCAGACGATGGTGAGGATAACGAGCAAAGGCGACAAGGCAACTCCTCGGGACTCGAAAACCGACGGCTCCGGACCGAAACCCCCCGAAGCCAACTAATTTGACCTACTTTAACACACGAGAGCCTACGCGAGGAGGCTCTCGCCCGTCCAGCACGCCGGTTTCTCGATACCCACAAGATCGAGCAGCGTGGGGGCGATATCGCACAGGCGCCCCGAGACGCCCTCGCGCAGCTTCACGCCGTCGGCCACCACGATGAAGGGGACACGGGCCAAGGTGTGGGCGGTCATAGGCTTGCGGTTGCCGTCGGCGTCGACGGTAAACATGCAGTCGGCGTTGCCGTGGTCTGCCGTCACCAGGGCCACGCCCCCCTTGGACCGAACGGCGCCGACCACCTCGCCAAGGGCCGCGTCGGTGGCCTCGACCGCCTTGACGGCCGCCTCGAGCACCCCCGTATGGCCCACCATGTCGGGGTTGGCGAAGTTGACCACGTAGACGTCGGCCTCGTCGCCGGCTATGGCATCGGCCAGCCGACGCGCCACCTCGGGGGCGCTCATCTCCGGCTGCAGGTCGTAGGTGGCCACCTTGGGGGAGTTCACCAGAACCCGCTCCTCCCCCGCCTTGGGGCTCTCGACGCCGCCGTTTATAAAGAAGGTCACGTGGGCGTACTTTTCGGTCTCGGCGGTATGGAGCTGGCGCAACCCGTGCTCGGCGAGGACATCGGCCAACACGTGCTCGGGGTTGGTCTTGGGAAAGGCCACCTCGACGGCGAAGGACGGGTCGTACTCGGTCATCGTGACAAACATCGTGCGCGGCACGCGACCCCGCTCGAACCCGTCGAACGACGGGTCGGTGAAGGCGCGGGTAAGTTCGCGGGCACGGTCGGGCCTGAAGTTGAAGAAGACCACCGCATCGCCGTCGGCCACCCCGGTCTCCTCGCAGGGGAAGGGGACCACGAACTCGTCGCTCACCCCCCGGTCGTAGCTCGCTTGGACGCCCTGCGCGGGGGCCTGGACCGCCGAGCCGCGGCCCAGCACGATGGCGTCCCACGCACGCTTGACACGCTCCCAGCGGTTGTCGCGGTCCATGGCGTAGTAGCGCCCCGACACCGACCCGATACGCGCGTCGCACGTCCCGCTCTGTTCGGAGACGTTTGCACAGGCGGCGGCGAGCTGGCGCACGAAATCGACGCCCGTGCCCGGGGCGACGTCGCGCCCGTCGAGGAAGGCATGGACGCGCACGCGGCTCACCCCGCGGGCCGCTGCCATGGAGAGCAGGGCGAGGCAGTGGTCCAGCGAGGAGTGGACGCCGCCGTCAGAAAGGAGCCCCATGAGGTGGACCGTCGCCCCCGCCGCGGCCGCCGCGTCGAACGTCTCGCACAGCACGGGGTTCTCGAGCAGCTCGCCGGTCTGGACCGCGTGGTTGATGCGCATGAGCTCCTGCATGACCACGCGCCCCGCACCGATGTTGAGGTGACCGACCTCGGAGTTGCCCATCTGGCCCTCGGGCAGCCCCACGTCGGGCCCGGAGGCACCCAAGGTCGTATGGGGAAAGGCGGCCGTCAGGGCGTCGAGGTTGGGGGTCGAGGCAAGCGTCACCGCGTTGGCGTCGCCCGCCTCGGCCCATCCCAGGCCGTCCATGATCACCAAAAGGGCAGGGAGGTTACGCATTCATGGACCTTTCGACAATGTCGACGAACGAGTCGGCGTTCAGGGAGTCGCCACCCACCAGGACGCCGTCCACGTCGGGGCAGGCGACGAACGCGGCGCAGTTGCCCGGCTTGACCGAGCCACCGTAGAGGATGCGCACGCTGGCCGCACGTTTGTCGCAGCGCACCTCGGCCACGGCGGAGCGGATGGCCGCGGCCACCGCCTGCACGTGCTCGGGGGTCGGTACCAGGCCGGACCCGATGGCCCAAACAGGCTCGTAGGCGACCGCCAGGTCGACGCCGTCGAGCACGGCGCCCGAAAGCGAGGCGCGGACCCGGGCGGCCACGTAGTCGACCGTCTCGCCCCCTTCGTAGACGTCGAGGGGCTCCCCGACGCACACGATGGGCGAGATGCCGCAGCGCGACAGCTGGGAACACTGGGCCGCCACGTCGGCGTCGGTCTCGCCGCACAGGATGCGGCGCTCGGAGTGGCCGACGATGCACCAGGAGCAATCGAGGTCTTTGAGCATCGCGGCCGAGATCTGGCCGGTGAAAGCCCCGCCCTCCTCGGTGCTCACGGTCTGGGCGCCGACCTGGGCGAACGATTTGTCGAACGCGATGGCGTTGCTCACGCCGCGCAGGGCCGTGAAAGGAGGGCACATGACCACGTCGACCTTGGACTTCCAGCGCTTCTCGAGCCGGTCGATGACCTGTTGGGCAAGCTTGACGGCTTCCGCGTAGGTCTCGTTCATCTTCCAGTTGCCGGCCACCAGGACGGTGCGCTCGGCCGCCGTGCCGTCGCAACAGGGACTAGGCTGCGGGTTCTGCATCGGGAATCGCCTCCACTCCGGGCAGTTTGACGCCCTCGACGAGCTCCATCGAGGCGCCGCCGCCCGTTGAAATGAACGTTACGCCGTCGGCAAGGCCGAACTTCTTGACGGCGGCAGCCGAGTCCCCACCGCCGACGATGCTCTTGCAGGCACCGTTGGCGGCGATGGCCTCGCCTACAGACCGGGTACCCGCTGCGAACGCGTCCATCTCGAAGACGCCCATGGGGCCGTTCCAAAACACGGTCTTCGCATCGGCGATGTGGGAGGCGTACAGAGCGCAGGTCTCGGGGCCCACGTCGAGGCCCATCCAACCCTCGGGGATCTCGTCCGCCGGCACGACCTTGGTCTGGGCGTCGGCGGCAAAGCGGTCGGCCACCACGTAGTCCACGGGCAGCACGAGGGTGCAGCCGCGCTCGGCCGCCTTGGCGAGCATCTCGCCCGCCCGCTCAACCCACTCGTCCTCGACGAGCGACGCGCCGATCTGCTTGCCCTGGGCGCGCATGAAGGTGAAGCACATCCCGCCGCCGATGAGCAGCACGTCGACGAGCTCGGAGAGGTGGTCGATGACGCCGATCTTGTCGGAGACCTTGGAGCCGCCGAGGATGGCCACAAAGGGGTGCTCGGGGGCCTCGATCATGCCGGTGATGGTCTCGACCTCGCCAGCGAGCAGCAAGCCGGCGTAGGCGGGCAGCAGCGCGGGGACGCCCACCACCGACGCGTGGGCCCGGTGGGCCGCACCGAAGGCGTCGTTCACGTAGACCTCGCCGAGACGGGCGAGCTCGGAGGCGAACTCGGGGTCGTTCTTCTTCTCGCGCTTGTCGAAACGCAGGTTCTCGACGACGAGCACCCCGCCGTCGGACAGGGCCTCGGCGGCTGCAACGGCATCGTCGCCGCAGACGTCCTGCACGTAGGCGACGGGTTGGCCCAGCAGCTCCGAGAGGCGCACGGCGACCGGGGCCATGGAGTAGGCCTCCTCGTAGCCGGTGCCCGACGGGCGACCGAGGTGGCTCATGGCGACTACGCGGGCCCCGCGCTCGGTCAGGAGCCTCAGGGTGGGCAGGGCGGCCCGGATACGGGTGTCGTCGGTCACGACGCCGTCGGCAATCGGGACGTTGAAGTCCACGCGGACGACGACGCGCTTGCCCTTGACGTCGGCGTCGGCGACGCTCCTCTTGCGAGACATTGCTCTCCTCACTCGTAGCGCCGCGCCCGGCAGCCCCCTTTTGGGCCGGCCGGCAGCGCGGCAAACCTGTAACCTGCAAACAACTATGACCAGCTTACGCCAAGCCGGGGCAGCCGTGGTGCCGAAGCTGTGTGCGGGGCCTGCACCCCGAGGGCGTCGACCACGGCGGCGTCGGAGGCCTCGTCGTAGACCACGGCGCCGTCGCATAGGCGCACCACGTCTTTGAACAAGACCCAGAACGGGCCGGTGGCAGGGCGTTTGTTGATGTGGAAGTGGCCGCTGAGCCATCGCTTGAACGAGAGGCGCCCGGCCACGGACTCGAGCCACTCCTCGGTGGAGGTGTCGACCTCGCGCTGGTTGACGGAGGCCATGAACGCCTCGGTGGGGCGCTTCGCCAGGGGCATCGTGTGGGAGAAGACAAAGTCCACCCGCCAGCCGGAAGCCTCGCACGCCCCCTCCACGGCAGCCCGCTCGCAGGCGCCGGGCTGCTCGTCAGAAAACCAGCGGCGGCCGTCTTCGAGCCGGAAGCGCTTATCGACCGAGTAGGCGCCCCCGGCCACAAGGCAGCGGGAGCCCTCGAGGTCGAAGACCGAGCCGTCCTTGGCAAACAGCAGGCGCGGGCGCGCGTCGTCGACGAACACCGTGCCCCCGCGCCAGCGCGCCTCGCGGTACCCGAGGGCGGCGCTGGGGCGCGCCTCGTGGTTCCCGTGGACGCAGAGCACCCAGAGCGAGAGGCCGCCCAAGGCGTCGCGGATGCGGTCGTCGTTCTCGTCGCACCAAAAATTGGCCCCCACGTCCCCCAGGATGACGAGCACGTCGTCGGGAGCGGGCGAGGGCCTTGTCTGGGCGAACCGCACGATGCGGCCGAAGTATCCGTGAACGTCGCCGGTCACATAGACCATGGGCGGCCATACCTCCCCTACGCCGACGGGCGGCCCGTCGCCCACGCAACGCCCCGCGGCCTCGGGCCACCAGGAAAAGGGACGTGGGAGCGACGGGCGACGGCTCGCATCGTTTCGCTACCGCGCTATCGCTTGTCGACGATCTTGGCGAGGTCGAGCAGGCGGCAGGAGTAACCCATCTCGTTATCGTACCAGGAGAGCACCTTCACGAGGTTGCCCTCGCCGCCGAGCACCATGGTGCTCTGGGCGTCGAAGACGCTCGAGGCCTTCTCGCCGATGATGTCGGAGGAGACGAGCGGCTCCTCGGAGTAGACGAGGATGCCCCTGAGGGGGCCTTCGGCCGCAGCCTTCACGGCGGCGTTGACCTCCTCCTTGGTGACGGGGCGGGCGAGCTCGACCGTGAGGTCCACGAGCGAGCCGTCGGGGGTGGGCACGCGGGTGGAAATGCCGTCGAGCTTGCCCTTGAGGTCGGGGATCACGAGGCCCAGGGCCTTGGCGGCGCCGGTGGTGGTGGGCACGATGGAGCAGGCGCCGGCACGGGCGCGACGCAGGTCCTTGTGGGAGTTGTCGAGGATGCGCTGGTCGGAGGTGTAGGCATGGACCGTGGTCATGAAGCCGCGCACGATGCCGAACTCGTCGTTGAGCACCTTGGCCACGGGGGCAAGGCAGTTGGTGGTGCACGAGGCGTTGCTCACCACGTCCATGGTCGCGGGGTCGTAGGCGTCGTCGTTCACGCCCACGACGAACGTCCCGTCGATCTCGCCCTTGGCCGGGGCGGACAGGACGACCTTCTTGGCGCCGCACTCGATGTGCTTGCGCAGCGAGGGCGCGTCGCGGAACTTGCCGGTGCACTCGAGCACCACGTCGACGCCGAGCTCGCCCCAGGGCAGGTCCGGGATGCCCTTCGGGTCGCGGGCCGAGAGGCCCTTGATGCGCTTGCCGTCGATGACGAGGTCCATGCCGTCGACCTCGACCTCGTGGTTGAGCTTGCCGTGCACGGAATCGCGGCGCAGGAGCTGCGCGCACGCCTCGGTCTTGCCCAGGTCGTTGATGGCGACGACCTCGATGTCGGGATCGTCGAGAGCCGCGCGCAACGCGACGCGACCGATGCGACCGAACCCGTTGATACCGACCTTGACCGCCATTCGTTCCTCCTTAACGTGGTGCGCGCCGGGCACGGCGAACACGCGAAGACAACACGCCTACCCCTGTGATTCTAACGCTGTGTGGCCCTATTGGGAGCGCGCCTCGGCGAGTAGTTCTTCCAAACGGCGCACGCGGTGGTACACGGCGGACTTGGAGAGGGGTGGGCTCGCCTCCTCCCCCAGCTCGCGCAACGAGAGGTCGGGGTGGGCTCGGCGCAGCTCGCAGAAGTCGCGCAGGGCCGGCGGCAGGCGGTCGAACCCCACCTCGGCGGCCACCGCCTCGATAAGCTCTGTCTGGCTCGACGCAGCCTCGGTGGCCTTCTTCTGGTTGGCCAGCTCAGCGTTGACCAGGCGGTTCGTGTCGTTTCTCACCGACTTGACCACGCGGGCGTCCTCGACGAGCAACGCGGAGCGCGGGGCACCCGCCAAGGCAAAGAACGAGATGATGTCCTCGGCGCTCTTGACGTAGACCACGAACGAACCGCGACGGCGCGCCATGCGCGCACCGACCCCGAAACGCGCGAGCAGGGCCGCAAGGCCGTCGGCAAAAGGCAGCGTCTGCGCCACGAACTCCAGGTGGGCGTCGGAACGCGGGTTTGCCACAAAGCCGCCGGCCATGAAGGCCCCCCGCAGGTACGCGGCGGCGGCGTCGTTGCGCGCCACCAAGGTGGGCGGTATCTCGTGGGCAAGCCCCATCCGGGGCGTCAGGACCCCCATCTCGACGAGGGCTTCGTCGAACCCGGGTTGGTCGGCCACGGATATGAGGTAGTTGCGCGTCTTGTGCAGGACGCTGCGGCGCGGCGTCAGCTGGGTGCCCATGTCGAACACGCTGCGGAAGAGCTTCACGAACGAGCGGGCCACCGAGCCGGTCTCGGTGGAAAACGACAGCTTAAAGCGGCGCTGCCCCGACACGGACAGGGTGCCGCACACCCGCACCATGGCCGCGAGCTGCGCGAGCTCGCAGGGGCGCGGCCCCTCCACGCGCGAGAGCTCGTCTTTTACCGTTGCCGTGAAGGACACGAGGCGATCACCCCCCGCAGGACCGACGTGAGCTTGGAGAGGCTGTGCCACGTGGGGAGCTTTGGGTCGCTGAAGTCGCGCACCACGACGAGGGGCACCCGGGCCTCGAGCCGGGCGATCTGCCCGTCGTCGACCTGCACGGGCCTGAAATACCACTCGCGCTCGGCCGCCTCCTCCCCTGCCGGCGAACGCCCCGCCGCCCGCAGCGCGGCGTCCCTGCGCACCTGTTCCTGGGTGAGCGCCTGAAAGCAACGGGTCGCCACGCTGGTCCCCTCGACGGGGGGGCGGTGGATGAGCACCGCGTCGAGATGTCCCTCGAGCCCGTGGGAGAGCAGCGCGTCGACGTACTCCTCGGCGTTCAGCCCCCACGACTCCCCCTGCATGTCGGCCATGGAGCAGACGTAGACCTTGGGGGCCTGCGTGCGTTTGAGGGCGTCGAGGATGCCGGGCACCAGCAGGTTCGGGATCACCGAGGTGAACAGGGACCCCGGGCCGAGCACCACGATGTCCGCGTCGAGGATCGCCTCCACCGCCGGGCCGTAGGCCTCGGGCCTGCGGGGGGAGAGCCACACGCGCGAGAGGGCGCACGGGCCCGTTCCCAGCGTCGCCTCGCCGCGGAACTCCAGGCCGTCCCGGGTGGTGCCGCACAGCACCACGTCGTCGAGCGTCGAGGGAAGCACCCTCCCGTGGCAGCCGAGCATGCGGTTGCACAGGGAGACCGCCTCGACGAACGAGCCCGTCTCCTCCGTCAAGGCGGCGATGAGCAGGTTGCCGAGCGTGTGGTTGTCGCTGAAGCCGAATCTGTGCTCGAAGGCCCGGGCAAGGGGGCTCTCGGGGTCGTCGGCCATGGCCACGAGGCACTTCCTGATGTCGCCCGGCGGATTGAGGCCCATCTTCTCGCGCAGCAGCCCGGTCGACCCCCCGTCGTCGGCCATGGCGACGATGGCGCTCACCGAGCAACCCGCCCCCCGCAGGGCGCGGATCGCGTTCGGCTGGCCGGTGCCGCCGCCGATGGAGACGGCCCTCGTCTGGGTCGCGCCCGCCACCGCCCCCATCTTACACGGCCTCCGCGGTCGCAGGGCGGCGCGTTATGTCGCGATGGGTCACCGTGACCCGGTAGCCCTCCTCGGCGAGGTGGCGCCCCGTGTCCTCGGCCAAGGCGACGCTGCGGTGCTGGCCGCCGGTACAGCCCACCGCGATGGAGAGGTGCTGCTTTCCCTCGGCCACGTAGCCGGGCATCGTGACGTCGAGCAGGTGGTACCAGGCCTCGAGGAACCGCTGGGTCTCGGGGCGGCCGAGCACGAAGTCACGCACCGGGGCGTCGTGGCCCGTGAGCTCGCGCATGGCGGGGTCGTAGTAGGGGTTCGGCAAAAACCGCACGTCGATCACCAGGTCGGCGTCGAGGGGCAGGCCGTACTTGAATCCGAAGGAGAACACGGAGACGTTGATGCCCTGGCGCGGGGGCGTCGAGGAGAACTCCGCGGCGAGCAGGCCGCGCAGGTCGCGCGGGCGCAGGTTCGTGGTGTCGACCACGACGTTGGCCAGCTCGCGGATAACGCCGAGCTGCTCGCGTTCCAAGGCGATGGCCTGAGAGACGGTAGCGCCCCCTTCCGCAAGGGGATGGCGCCGGCGCAGCGAGCTGTAGCGGTTGCGCAGCGCGTCGTCGTCGGCGTCCAAGAACAGCACCTCGTAGGAGACCTCCCGCTCCGACAGCCGGTGCAGCTCGTCGCTCAGCTGCGCGAAAAACTCACGGGAACGCACGTCGCACACCACCGCCAGGCGGCGCCCCGAGTTGACCGGCAGCCCCACGAGCTCGGACAGGGGCACGAGCATGCTGGGGGGCAGGTTGTCGATGCAGTAATAGCCCAGGTCCTCGAGGGCGTGGAGCGCCTCGGTGCGGCCCGCCCCCGACATACCGGTGATGATGAGGACCTCGGGCCCCACGAGGGCTCGTTGTTCGGCGTCGGGCGCGGGGTGAACGGTGTTTTTAGGCGTGACGATGTCTTTAGCTTTGTGTTCCACGTTGCCTCCGGGGTGCTTGGCATGTAGAGTAGGGGGCCGGTTCTGACGGGCCGCCGACGTGCGAGTATACCTGAGAGGAGATGCCCTGGCCATGCGCTGCCCATCTTGTGGAGCAAAGAACGGCGCCTCCCGCACCCAGTGCGCGCGCTGCCATGCCGAGCTCGACCCGCGCGTGGCCGCGTTCGGGGGCGCCGCCCACACCGTGCGCGAGTCCTGGGGCATGCCCGCGCAGAAGGCGACCCCCCTTGAACCGCGGCGGCGGGTGCCCCCGTACCTCATCTTCAGCATCGCGGTGCTCGCGGTCGCCGCGGCGGTCCTGATGCAGCTCTTCTTCATCCGGCAGCCCAACAGCCCGGCGGCCTCCTACCGCCTCAACGCCGAGACCTTCGCCGACGACAGCCTGCTCGCCGCCGCGGCGGCCTTCGACACCGACGGCGACGGGCGCCTCTCCCCCGCCGAGGCCTCTGCCGTGACCGTCCTCGACTGCTCGGGCCTTGGGCTCAAGTCGCTTTCGGGCGTCGAGCTCTTCTCCAACCTCGAGGTGCTCGACGCCTCGGACAACGACCTGGGGGCGGTGGACCTCTCGCACCTGTCGCACCTGCGCGTGGTCGACCTCTCCGAGAACGACCTGCGCGACCTCGACCTCGACGGCCACGGCTCGCTCGTCTCGCTCAACGTGAGCGACAACTCCATGGACCTTCTCGACCTGGGCGGATGTACCGCCCTCCAGACGCTCACCTGTCCCGGCAACGACCTGGCCCGCCTCGACCTCTCCGACTGCACGGCCCTCACCGAGCTCGTATGCGACGCCGGCCAGAACATCACGCTTCCCATCTCGGCGGGCTTCTTTCCCGACGCCGGCCTGCGCTCGGCGCTCTCCGCCGTCGACACCGACGGCGACGGCTCCCTCACGCTGCGGGAACGGCAGAACGCCACGGCGCTCACGCTGACGGACGGCTCGACGGAGAGCCTCTACGGCCTTGCCTGGATAGAGGGGCTCACCGAGCTCGACGTGAGCGGCACCTCGCTGGAGGCGCTCGACGCGTCGGAGCTGCCCGCAGGGCTCGTGAAGCTCGTCGCGTCCGACTGCGGCATCTCCCACGCTGACCTCGCAGGCCTGGATCACCTCGCGACCTTAGACCTCAGCTCCAACCCGCTTTCGGCCATCGACCTTGCAGGGCTCCCCCGCCTCACCTCGCTCGACCTCGCCAACTGCGCGCTCACCGGCACCCTCGACGTCAGCGCAAACGGCCGCCTCGCCCACCTCAACGTCAGCGGCAACGCGGGGCTGACCGAGGTGAACGCCGTGGGCGTCGCAGGCCTCGACGCAGAGGGTGCCGTGGTGTGCGACCCCGGTTGCACCGTGGTGCACGCGGCGGCCGCCCCCGAGGCCCAGCCAGTCGCGGACGGGACACAACCGGCTTAGAGCATTTTGAGAAAGTCCCTGCACAAGGCGCGCCGGGGCGCGGTGTGCTAGGGCACATAAGCCCCGGCGCAACGCGGTGCAGGACTTTATTCAAAATGCCCTAGGGCTTTTACGCCTTGTTGCTCCATACGTAGCGGTCGAACTTGTGGATCTGGTTGTAGTACTGGCAGGCGGCCCAGAAGTTGTGGGCCGCGGTGTCTCCCTTGCAGAACATGGGGTTCTGGGCACGACCGCCCTTGAACAGCGCGAGCGCCTTGGCCCTGGCCTCGGGGTCGGCCACGGTGCGCTTGACCACATAGGGCGGCACCACGGAGAAGAGCGCCTCGTCGCAGGCGACCTGGCGCGGGACCTCCTGGCCGAGCACGAACTCCCTCACGACGAGCTCGACGATGTTCGCGCCGCCGAGGTTCATGTAGAACGAGTTGCGGCCCGGCCGTGTGTTGACCTCGAAGAAGCGGTACTGGCCGTCGCGGGGGTCGTACTTGACGTCGAAGTTCGAGAACCCGCGGTAGCCCACGTGTTTGAGGAAGCGGGCGGCCTGCTCGGCGATGGCACGGTTCTCCTCCACCAGGATGCACACCGGGTTGCCCACGGCCGTGGGGCAGTGGTCCTCGAGCAGTACGCGGCCCGTGGACCAGACGCGCACATCGCCGTTGGCATCGCTGAAGCAGGTGACGGTGCGCAGGCCGTCGTCGGCACCGGGGACCAAGTCCTGCACGATGAGCTCGCGGTCGTAGCAGGACGCCTGGAGGTCTTTGAAGAGCGCGGAGAGCTCCCCGGGTGTCTCGACCGTGAAGACCTTCTTCTTGTTGGGGATGTCGGCATAGTGGTAGCGCGCCGAGTTCGAAGGCTTGGCTATAACCGGGTAGGAGAAGTCCTGCGCCGGGACGGTCACCGCAGGGTCGGCGCAGTCGAACGACCATGTCTTGGGATAGGGGATGCCGAGCTCCTCGCAGATCGCGTAGAAACGCTCCTTCTGGGTGATCTCGTCGAGCAGCTCAAAGTCGATATAGGGCACCACGAACCACTGGGAGAGCTCGGGCTTGTGCTCGCTCAGCGTACGGGCGTACCAGTCGCCGGTGCCCAGCACGAGAGCCACCTTGCCCTCGGCGCGGGCCTTCTCCCCCACCTCGCGCAGCACGTCGAGGCAGACCTGCTCCTGGTCGATGCCGGGCACCGCGCGGTAGTCGGTGAAACGGCTCGCGCTGATGGCCTTGGCGTCGCTTGCGGCCAAAACGACGGAGGTCAGGCCGTAGGTCTCGTAGAACAGGCGCGCCCAGGTGTAGGTGAGCACGTCACCGCCGAGCAACACCGGCTGCAGGCGCTCACGCACCTCGGCCTCGGAGGACAGGGCGGGTTCGGTGAGGGCGGGACTGGCCATGGGGGCACCTTTCGGGAGCGTGAAGTAACTATGGGTTGCGCACAACGCGCCGTCTAGGGTAGCGCCCGGGCCAGGGAGAGTCTATAGCAATCCCAGAAAATGCTGCTCAGCGATGGAGCGCCCCAGGAGGCCTCGCCGCGGCACCGTCCGAAAGAAGCCCGTGGAGGCGAGGGGCTGGCAAAAGGGGATCATTCAAAGTGCTCCAGGCCCTCAACGCCGGCCTGGTCGGCCACCTGGGCACGGTCGGCCTCCCAGGCGCACAGGGTGTCCCAGATGCGCCGCGCCACGTCCTCGGGCACCCCGGGAACGCCGGCGATGGCCTCGGGGTCGGCGCCCCGCAGGCGCTTCATGGAGCCGAACGCCTTCATGATCGCGTTCTTGCGCTTGGGGCCCACCCCGGGAATCTCGTCCAGGATGCTCGCGGTCATGGCCTTGTCGCGCAGCTCGCGGTGGTAGGTGATGGCAAAGCGGTGAGACTCGTCGCGCACCTGCTTCACCAGGTAGAGCGAGGGCGAACCGCTCGGCAGCACCACCGGGCCGTCGGGGCTCCAGGGAACGAACAGCTCCTCGTCGCTCTTGGCCAAGCCGGCCACCGGGATGTCGAGCCCGAGCTCCGAAAGCTGGTTTACGGCCGCCGTGAGCTGGGGCTTGCCGCCGTCCACGATCAGGAGGTCGGGGCGCGACCCAAAGCGCTCGTCGGCCATGCGCTCCGGGGCGTAGCGCCGACCCAGCACCTCCTGCATGCTGAGGAAGTCGTTGGCCTCCCCAAAGTCCCCGCGCACCCTGAACCGGCGGTACTGGGCCTTGTCGGCCTTACCGTTCGTGAACACGACCATGGAGGCCACGGTGAACCTGCCGTGAATCGTCGAGATGTCGAAGCACTCGATGCGCATGGGAGGGGCGGGCAGCGCCAGGGCGCTCTCGAGCTGCAGCAGGGCGTCGTTGGTCCGCTGGTCGTCGTAGCTCGTGCGCACCATGAAGCGCATGAGGGTGTGGTGGGCGTTCCTCTCCGCAAGTTCGAGCAGTCGGCGCTTCTCGCCGCGCTTGGGCACGTGCAGCGTCACCTTGCGGCGGTGGCGCTCCGAGAGCCAGCCGGCCAACAGCTCCGCGTCGGGAACCTCCACCGCCAGGTCGACCTCGTCGGGGATGTCGGCCCCCGCGTCGTAATAGCGCTTGAGGAACCCCTCGGCGAGCTCCTCGATCGGGACGTCGTTGCCCTTGTCGAGCACGAACTCGCAGCTGCGCACCGTGCGGCCCTCGCGCACCGCGAAGACGTGCACGCCGGCGATGGTCTCCTCCCTGAAGAAGCCCACGACGTCCATATCGATCGGTGTCGGAAAGACCACCTGCTGGCGCTCCCCCACCTTCTTGAGGAGCCCGAGGCGGTCGCGGCAGCGCGCCGCCTTCTCGAAGTCGAGGTCGGCGGCCGCCTCGCGCATCTCCTCGGTCACGTGCTGCTCGAACTCGCTGCGGTGCCCCGACAGGAACTTCTCCACCGCCCGGACGTTCTCGCGGTAGGCCTCGGGCGTGATGGAACCCGTGCAGACCCCCGGGCCCAGCCCCACGCTCGCGTCGAAGCAAGGCCTTCCCCGGTTCGCCAGCAGGATCGGCGCCGCAGCCGCCTGCTCGGGGTGGGCGGCCAAGAGGCGCTGGGCCTTGCGCCATTCGGGACAGGTGCCCGTACACACCGGAACGACCTTGCGGCAGAGGTCGATGGTCTCGCGGGCCGCGCGGGCGTTGGTGTAGGGGCCGAAGTAGCGCGTCTTCGGCTTGTGCCGCTCGCGCGTGAACTTGATGGCAGGGTAGACGTCGCCCTCGGTCACGGCGATGTAGGGATAGCTCTTGTCGTCCCTGAAGTCGACGTTGAAGGGCGGGTCGTACTGGTTGATGAGGTTCATCTCGAGCACGAGCGCCTCATGCTCGCTCGAGACGACGATATACTCGAAGGAACGTACCTGGCTCATGAGCAGCGGAATCTTCTCGCGCTCGTCTTGGCCGAGCACATATTGCTTCATGCGGGCGCGCAGGTTTTTGGCCTTGCCCACGTAGAGCACCTTGCCGCGCTCCCCCTTCCACAGGTAGCAGCCCGGCTCGGTGGGCACCAGGGCGACCTGCTCGGCCAGCGAGAGGCCCGAGACGCCGACCTCGGCATCGGCCAGCGGGCCCAGGGGCTCGCCCGCAAGCTCGGCCTCGAAGGGGCGGGGGTCCCCGGGCACTTTGGGACGGCGTTTGGGTTCCATGGCTAGGGCCGCTCCCCAGACATCTCGGCGAGACGCTGGGCGGCCGCGACGTGGCGCCTGAACTCGCGGATCTGGTCAAGGTAGGTGACGCGCGCCCAAAAGCCGTGGGTGAGCGTGTCCGCATGGTAGAACAGCGGGTTCTTTGCCTTGCCCTGGTCAAAGAGGGAGAGAGCGCGTCGGCGCAGGGGTTTGCTCTGAACGCTGCGGCGCACCACGTAGCGGGGGACGACCGTGAAGATGCCCGGGTTGCAGGCGACCTGCTCCGAGACCGTGCGGCCCAGGACGTACTCGTCCACCAGGAGCTTGGCTATGTCAGCCCCGCCGATGTTCATGGCAAAGGCGCTCCGGCCGGGATGCGGGTCGACCCCCAGGAACCGATAGCTGCCGTCGCGCGCGTCAAAGCGGGCGTCGAACTGGGCGAACCCCCGGTACCCGACCGACTTGAGGAAGACGGCCGCCTGGGCCGCAAGGCCGTCGTCGCGGTCGAGCATGATGCAGTCCCACGAACCCTCCCCGGCGCCCAGGGGGTCCTCCACCAGGACGCGCCCGGTAGACCACGTGCGCAGGGTCCCCGAGGCGTCGCAGAAGCAGGCGACGCTGCGCAGGTTCTCGTCGCCGCCCGCAACGGCGGGCTCCGCGGTCAGCGCACCGTCATAGGAGGAGAGGCGCAGCTCGCCGAGGAGCGTAGCCAACTCCGCAGGGCTCTCGGCCGTCAGGTCCTCGCCCTTGTGGGGAAGCCGGGCAAGGCGGTAGGCGATAGGGTCGGTCGGGAAAAGGCGCACGGGGTAGGAGAGGTCGTCGGGCACCGCAGGAGAGGCGCCGACCGAGCAGTCGAACCTCCAGACCTCGGGGCGGCCGACCCCGGCCCGGTCGCATGCGGCATAGAAGCCCTCGCGCTGGGAAAGGCGGTCGAGCAGGCCGAAGTCCACATAGGGGACCGTGTACCACTGTGAAAGCTCGTCGCGGTGCTTGGAGAGGATGCGGGCGTACCAGTCCCCCGAACCCACCACGATGGGGACCTTGCCCTCGCCGACCAGGCGCAATCCCAGCTCCTTGAGGCGGTCCACGCAGGCCGCCTCCTGCTCCAGGTCCTCGATGCGCAGGTAGTCGCAGAACTTGCTGCGGCTGATGAACTTGGTGTCTTCGGAGGCGAGCACCACCGAGCGCAGCCCGTAGGTGTGATGGAAGCAGCGCAGCCACGTGTAGGTGGGGGCGCCGCCGCCCAGAAGGACCGGCTGCAGGCGCTCCCTGACATCGGCGTCTGAGGCGAGAAGGCTCGTTGACTGAGGCATGGCAGGCCCTTTCGTAAAAGGCGGCCCGTCGTCGGGTCGGCGGCGGCCATCGCATACATCATGCCACAGAGGCGGCTTTTCAAACGGGGATACGGCCGGGAGACGCAAGGATTGCACGGGAATCCGGGACGGCGCACAAAAAAGCCGCCCCCGGAGGAGCGGCTTGCAAGAATCGATGGAGGCGACGCCCAGATTCGAACTGGGGGTAAAGGCTTTGCAGGCCTCTGCCT
>JAHZGC010000037.1 GCA_019421015.1 Coriobacteriaceae bacterium
TGGCCGTGGCGTACATGAACGTCAGCCAGTCGGGGATGTTGCGCGCCCACACGCCCAGGTGGTCGCCGGGCTCCATGCCGATGGCGAGCAGGCCCTTGGCGAGCTCGTCGGTACGCTGGTCGAAGTCGCGGTAGGTCCAGCGCAGGGCGCGGTCGGGGTAGACCACGAACTCGTGGTCGGGATCGATGGCCGTCTGCATGCGCAGGTAGGCGCCGATGGTCAGCTCAGAATGGAGCGGGTAGTCGGCCGAGCCGGGCTCGGGGAGCGGCCGATCGGCGGGCCACTGGTCGATGGTGAGGCGTTCGGACATAGGGCGATAGGCTCCTTAGCTGTTCAAGAGACGTGCAGGAGGTACAAGGGGCGTCGCGCAACGCGAACCGCAGCGAGCGACAATCCCCCCTTGCCTAAAGGGATCGTCGCTCGCAAGGCGCCGGGAGGCGATGCGTACTGGACGTACGTGAGCCTCCCGGGAACGCGGCGAGCGACGATCCCCCACAAACTTTAGAGGGGGGTGTAGACGACGGCGAGGAACTTGGCCTTCTGCCCCTCGTGGGCGCGCACCTGGTGGGGCACGATGGAGTCGTAGTAGATGCTCTCGCCGGGGTGGATCACGTAGAGGTCCTTGCCGTACTCGACCTCGAACTCGCCCTCCATGCCGTAGAGCCACTCCTCGCCCTCGTGGCTCACGAGCTCGTGGTCAACCTCGCCCGAGGGCTCCACGGTAATCACGAAGGGGTCCATGTGGCGCGAGGGGCGCCCCGCCGCCAGGCTGAAATAGCTGAGCTCGCCGGCGTCGCTCGAGGTCTGGAGGGCCTTGAGGCGGGCGACCTCGGCCATCTGGTTCTGGTCGATGTAGGCGGGGCCAAAACTCTCGTCGTCGTCCATGAGGGTACCCAGGCGCACACCCAGGGCACGGGTGATCTTGATGAGCGGGGCAAGCGAGGGAGGCAGCTGGCCTTGCTCAAGGCCCTCGATGACGGAGACCTCGCAGCCACAGCGGTCGGCCAGGTCTTGCTGGGAAAGGTGGTGGGCAGTGCGCAGCGTGGAGATCTTCTCGCCAAGCCTGTTGTCGTCCATCGGCGTGTTCCTCTCGGCATGGCCCACGGCGGCTGAAGAAGCTCGACGTAGGTGAGACTTGTATAGATAACAGGCAATTGTAGCAAGTGGTGGCGGCCATTTTGGCCGGACGCGCGTCAATGCGCCAAGGATGCACGAGATTATGCCAGGCGATGGCGTCTTCATGAAATCACCACGTCACGGACATTTTGCACAACCCTAATGCGCGTTGGCCGGACGGCCTGAACTGGCTTCCAAGATACCTGTGGTCAAAAACCCCGGTTTGACAACATTGCATAGGGCTTTTTGAAGCCCATGCATCGACTGGGTCGGCAAACGCCCAGGAAAGAATCGGACAATGGACGGCGGCAGCCCGAACGATGTTGTCAAACCGGATTTTTTGACCACCGGAAGGTTCCCAAACAGGAGAAAATCAAACAAGCTAATGCATGATGCGAATATCATAAGTATTTTATGCATCACCACGCATACGACTTTAAATGCACCCGATGACACCGCACCGGGTTGGGATCCAGAGGCGCCGACCCCGCATAA
Organism: Coriobacteriaceae bacterium; assembly: GCA_019421015.1. GTDB lineage: Bacteria > Actinomycetota > Coriobacteriia > Coriobacteriales > UMGS124 > JAHZGC01. Next base: position 1,612 of record JAHZGC010000037.1, read on the forward strand.
ATCGGCACTTACACTTAAGGCGTGTGCCAGTCGCAGGGGTCGGGGGCCGAAAGTTGGCGCACGCCGGCGATGATGATCTCGATGCCGCTTTTAAAGGTCTCCTCGGTATAGGCGTTCTCGGCCGTCTCGACCCAATCGCGGCCGGCCGGGTCGGGGTGCTCGGGACGCTCGCGCAGCTCCTGCAGCTCGGCGGCCATAAAGCCGCCCAGGTAGGCGTCGATGAGACACCACAGCCGCCGCAGGGTCTGGGGCGGGATACCCTGGTTGCCGTGGAGGGCGTAGATGCGGGCGGTGTGCTCCGCGAGCGCGGCCGAGTAACCGCCGAACTCCACCTTGTAGAGATCTGCCTTCAGATGGTTGAGATACATCTGGCGGATAGAGGCCGTGGTGCGCCGCAAGGTGTCGTCCCAACGCTCGCCGGGGATGGGGTCGGCGTCGACCTCCCTGAACGCCAGGGCCACCGCCCCGGCGTGAATCTCCTGAATGGAGTCGAAGTAGGTGTAGAGCGCCATGGGGGCCTTGCCCAGGGCTGCGGCAAGCTTGCGCATGGAGACGCTCTGGATGCCGTGCTCATCAGCTAGCTCGAGGGCCTTGGCCAGAATCTCCTCGCGGGTGAGCGACGGGGCGACCCCGGGTTTTTTGGGCATTGGCCGCAACTCCTTTGCACTCCCGAGGCCCTGTGGCCTTCCGGCTTGAAAACGGTTCCGAAATAATAGCTTGCCATCTAATAGCGTACAGTGTACACTAAAAAATAACGTACAGTGTACGTCATTTATCGACCACCTTTATTAGGGAGGGCCCCAAAGGCCCTGTGGGGAGGAGCCAAACACCATGGACGCCCAGCACACCGTAGACCGTCGCACCTTTGTTCAGGGAGCCGCGCTCGGCATGGCCGCCGGCGCCGCCGTCGCCGGAGGGCTTGCCCGGTCGGCGCACGCCGAAGAGGCGGCCACCATGAGCGCCGCCGACTACCAGAACATCTACGAGGACGGCGTGAACCTCATGCCCGGCCGCAAGGTCGCCTGCCCCGGCCCTCGCGGACCCGTGGCCTTCGAGAGCCGAGAGATCCCCGCAAGCGAGATCGTGTGCACCGAGAGCTTCGACGTCGTAGTGGTGGGCGCCGGCATCGGTGGCCTCATCGCCGGCCTCAAGGCGGCCGACATGGGTGCCAGCGTGCTCGTACTCGAGAAGATGACCAAGGGCCGCGGCTGCTTCGAGTGCTTCGGCGCCGTGGACGCCGCCTGCCAGGAGGGGCTCGAGATCAGCAAGCCCGATCTGCTCGACGAGCTCTACCGCTCGGCCTACTGGCGCACCCGCCCCGAGCCCGCGCGCACCTACGTGGACCGTTCGGGAGAGGCCACCGACTTCTGGCAGGCCATGCTCGACAAGGGTCAGAACGGCTTTGTGATCACCCCCGTGGAGCAGGGTCTCTCGACCTGCAACATGCCGGCAGTTACCCCGCTTATCGACACCGAGCTGGGCTTCTACGACTCCCCCGTGCTGCCGCCCGACGCCGGCGTTCGCTCGGGCCTCTCGGGCATCTACGTGTGCGAGGAGATGCAGCGCGTGGCCAAGGTGGCCTACCCCAACATGGAGCTGCGTTTCAGCACCCCCGGCGTGCAGCTTGTGGCCGAGGGCGGACGCGTGACCGGCGTCATCGCCAAGGACGCGCAGGGGTACTTCAAGGTGGAGGCCGCCAAGGGCGTGATCCTGGCCACGGGCGGCTACGACTGCAACCCCGAGATGATGGAGGCCTGGACGCGCCCGGAGGACTACGTCACGAGCAGCTGGTGGAACCCGGGCTGGGGCACCACGGGCGACGGCCACATGATGGGCCTCGCGATCGGCGCCCAGATGGACCCGGTGCCGCAGCCGGTCATGAACTTCCGCTGGGGCAACCCCGACTCGTTCATGGACGCGCGCACCTGGAACGCCATCTACTTCGGCATCCTGGTGAACGGCCGCGGCGACCGCTTTGTGCGCGAGGACCTGCCGTTCCAGAGCGTCTCGAACGCCCAGAACGCCCAGCCCGCCTATGGCAGGAACTGCTGGTACGTGTTTGACGAGACCATGTACGACGGCATGCAGGACGCACTCGAAGAGTTCGAGGCCAAGGGCTGGCTGTTCGAGGGAGCCACGCCCCAGGAGCTGGCCGAGAGGTGCGGCGTGGACCCCGAGGGGCTCGCGGCCACGATCGAGCGCTACAACGGCTTCTTTGCCGGCGGCGTCGACGAGGACTTCCGCCGCGACCTGGCCATGACGCTGCCCTTTACCGGCGGCCGCTACTTCGCGCTGACCTCGAACAGCTGCGTGCTCGCCACGGTGGGCGGCCTCACCATAGACGGCACCTGCGCCGTGCTCGACCTGGACGACAGGCCCATCCCCGGCCTCTACGCCTGCGGCAACGTGAGCGGCAACTTCTTTGCCGGCAACTATCCGCGCCACATCCCGGGCACCTCGATCGGCCGCGCCGTGACCTTTGGCTACGTGGCCGCCGAGAACTGCGTCAACGGCGTGGTGGGCCCCGACCCCGTGCTCGACGGCGCCGTGGCCCTAACCCCCTACGGCGAGGGCACGCCGGTGGACGAAGCCACGCTCGAGGCCGCCCAGGAACTGGGCCCCTGGAACCCCTACGACCCGATCCACGGCGGCAGCGACGCCTACAGCGCCGAGCAGCTGGGCGGCAATGTGGCCGCCTGCGACAACTGCCACGCCTACGACCCAAGCAAGGGCACCGTGGCCGACGGGATGAGATAGGGTCCACAAACAAAAGGAATCACAGAACCCCCGGCAACAAAGCCCCGGAGTCGAGCAGACACGATGCTCGATGCCGGGGTTTTGTGGTGGGTTGCCACGTAGGAGCGGAATCGGGCAGTATACTAAGCCCGGCCAACCGATGGGAGCCTACCATGAAGCATTACTATTCGACTATCAACGAGAATGTTCTAACCTTCTCTGACATCCACACCGATGGGTTTCTGGATTACATCAGAGTGTACTTTGAGCGGCCAAATGAAAACGGCTTTGATTTTGCCGAAGGAACCATTCCTGGATGCCAGTTTACAAAGACCTACGGTTTTTCTCAAGATGAACTGCGAGGGATGTCCGAGTATCTCAAGCGAAACGAGCTGCTTATTTGGCAGCTTGCTTCAGGGTATTTTGACGGTGGTGAGCAAATTGCCTAAAGCACTCGCAGATTTCTTGGGCTATATCATCTTCTTTTGGTCAAATGAAGAATCCAAGCCCCATGTCCATGTATGCAAAGGGCGGCCGTCAAAGAATGCCTCGAAGTTTTGGGTAAGTCCAGGCGGCGTTATGCTTGAACACAACGGAGGAGATATTCCGGCGAAGGATTTGCGAAAGATTGAAGCGTACCTCGTTGCGAACCGCGAACAGATTCTCATAGCATGGATGGAGCACTTCGAAGAGTAGCAACCCGCGAGCACCCGGCGTGCCTCTGCAATCCAAGGCCTACGTCCCCTCCGAAAAAGTACCGCAAGACCGCAAGCGCCCCCGACTTCAAAAGCCAGGGGCGCTCCTTTGTTTACCTGCTTGTTGTGGTTGGCCTAAGCCACCGTCATGGCCGCACGGAGGACGGCGTTGCCGGTCTTATCTCCCGGCCTGAGCCAAGGCGTCGTTCACGGCCACGAGCAGGCCCGCGGCGGTGCGGGTGGCGCCGGCCACGGCGTCCACGGCGGCCGAGTTGGCCTCGACCATGGCGGCAGGCATGTCGCGCAGGCACTTGGCGATGGGGAGCAACCCGTCGGTCTCGTAGTGCTCGAGCACCTCGATGTCGGCGATGGCGTCGCCGTCCATGGTCACGCGCACCACCATGGGGGCTTGGCCTTTGCCCTTGCCGCGGCCGATGTACTGGTTCTCTCCGCACTCGTACTCCACAGTCACGGGCTCATAGACGTAGCCCTCGGCCACGAGGTCATCCTGCACCGAGTCGTCCTTGACCGCCGCGGCGTTGGCGCCCGAGATGCGGCCAAAGATCATGCCGCCGCCCAGGTTGCACGAGGCCTGGTAGAGGTTCGACCAGATGTCGCCCAGCTCGCCGGCCTCGTAGAGGTGCGGGATGGGGTTGCCCTCGACGTCGAGCACCTCGCCGCGCTCGTTGCGGCGCGGGCCGCCCTGGGTGTTGCAGGTGCAGTGGGTGAGCGGGATGCCGTAGAAGGGCGGGTTCACAAGGGCCTCGAGGTCCTCGGTGCGGCCGTACTGGGGATCGACGCCGGCCTCGCAGTAGCCGTTGTAGGTCGCGACGCTCTCGACGGTGGTCTGCACGGCGTCGCCCTCGATGCCGAGCTGGGCGCAGAGGTCCTCAAGGTTGTCGGCCTTCTTGATCCAGCCTTTCTCGAGCTCCTCGCTGCCGTCGGGGGGACCAGGACGAGTGAATCTGGCCCTTGTCGAGGATGCCTTGGTCAAAGATGTAGTACATCTCGTCGGGCAGCCAGGCGTTCATGTACATGCCGTGGTTCCACAGCTTGCCGTGCTTCTGGCCGCGGCCGAACACGATGTCGTCTTCCTTGAGGCGACTGCCGTCGGCACCCACCACCATGCCGCAGGAGGCGCCGTAGATCATAAAGACGAAGCTCGCGGTCTGGGTGTCCCAGTCGTAGAACTCGCCGTTGGTGCTCACGATGTTGCTCATGTGCCAGAGGTCGGCACCCACGGCCTGGGCCATCTTGATGCCGTCGCCCTCGTTGTAGAGCGCGCGGCCCAGGCTGGGCCAGAACTTGCGCTGGTTGAAGTCCTGCTGCATCTGGGGGTTGTTCTCGTAGCCGCCGCAGGTGAGGACCACGCCGTTCTTGGCGCGGACCTTGAAGGGCTGGCCGTCCACCTCGGTCTCGACGCCGTGGATCACCTTGGTCTGGGGGTCTTGGACGAGCTTCTTGCCGGGGGCCTCGTACCACACGTCGATGAGGTCGGCGCGCTGCAGCACGTTGTCCTTGAGCAGGTTGTAGGTGGCGCCGTCGCCACCGAAGTTGGTGGGGGCGTTGATGCCGCTGTTGCCGTTGGTGGTGATGGGCGTGAACGAGTCAACACCGGGGAACTGCGGGAACTCCTTGTACTCGAACGGTGCGGCGTTCACGGCACCCAGGTAGTCGAACCAGTCCTTGTTCTTCATCATCTCATCGATGTAGACGTCGAGCATCTCGTCGGAGGGGCTGTCGTAGTTGCCGCGCAGCGTCTTGAAGTAGGTCTCCATGTCCTCCTTGTTCTCGGAGTAGCAGACCCACTGCATGCAGACGTTGGAGTTGCCGCCGGCATAGCCTTCGGGGGCCTTCTCGAGCAGGAGGACCCTGGCTCCCGCGTCGGCGGCGGTGATGGCCGTGGCGGCTCCGGCCCCGCCGAAGCCCACCACGATCACGTCGTACTCGGCGTCCCAGTCCACAGTGGTCTCGAAAGGCGCGGCAACCTCGTCGGCATGGGCGGAAGCAGCCACTGAGCCGACGGCGCCCAGCGCGGCCGCAGCGGCGGCGCCGGCCACGAATGCGCGGCGGTTCATGGCGGTGGAGACGTGCTCGGTCGTGGGGTTCATGGGGTTCATAGGGTTCTCCTTTGCATCGTTGGCTGTATCGGCTCTTCGGCCCCGCGGGGGCCTCCCCTTGCCGATTGACAGCGCCCACAATACAGAGGACCGCCCGTGTGTTAAAAACAGCAAGTTTTAGTTGATGAACCCATGGAAAGAACCCGTTTCACAACGGGTCGATGCGGCCACACGCACAGCGAGTGGGGGCACACGAAAAACGGGTATGTCGAGATAGGCGGGGTTATTCGGTCTGTCGGGCTATAAAAAACGCCGGTTGTCGACCCGGTATCTGCCGGACAGTCGCCAGACGCCCTAGCAGAGCGCCTCGCGGGCCAGCACTGCGTCAAGCTCCTGGAGCACCGGCTGCAAGGCCGGATTCGTGTTCTTGGCGGCATAGACGGCCGAGGCACCCACGATATAGGTGTCGTCCGCCGGCCTCACGGCCACATAGTGCTTGCGCTGCGAGGCAAGGGACTCCACCGAGTAGCGCTCGTTGAACAGGCACACGCTGCGCGAATCGGCCCCGGCGTAGTACTCGAGCATCGTCTGCGAATAGACCATGTCGACGCGCACCGGCAACCCCTTGCGCTTGAACAGGTGCTCCACCGCCACCGGCATGGCCCCTTGGCTGGCAAAGGAGGGCACCGCGATTCTGAACGAGGCGACGTCGGCCAAGGTGGGCTCGGGAACGCGCAAAAGCGGGTGGCCCTCGGGCACGCCAAACACAAGTGTAAAGGCATTGGAGCGCAGCGGTACAAAAGTCAGGTCGGCGGTGCGGGGATGGGCAGGAACCGAACTCTCGCTGGAATTCTCGGCCAAACCCGTGATATGGCGCACGAAACCGATATCGACGGCACCCGAGCGCACAAGCTCGACGTCGTCTTGGTTCTGGGAGACGAACTCGAACGCAATGTTGGCGTGCGCCTCCTGGAGCGACTCGACGATGCGCGAGAGCAGATGAAAGAAGGAGTCAGTCTGGTAGCGGCGTACCTTCACGACACCCTCGGCAACCTGGGCAACCCGCGAGACATCGGACTGCATCTCGTAGAACACGCCGAGCATCTCATGAGCATGGCGTAGCACCACCCTCCCCACCGGCATAAGCGTGATGGGCGTGGTGCGCTCAAAGAGCGTGTGGCCGACCTCGCGCTCGAGCCCGATGATGCGTCGGCTCAAGGTCTGCTGAGTCATATGGTTGCGCCGGGCAGCCTCGGATATCCCCTGATGGACGACGACCTCGGTAAACAGGCGAATATCTTCGATATTCATGGAAGCCTCCTCTCGGGCGGGATTGTACACCCGAAGAGGAGAGACCCACGGGCAGGCCAAGAAGGCTGCCCCCTTTAATACAGCGGCAGCTCCCCCGTGAGCGGATCGATCTGCTCGGCCGCGAGGGGCTCGACGGCCAGGCAGGTGTAGGTGGGCTCGCCGTGGAACTCGGTGTGGCCGGCGTCGCGGATGAGCGCCACTGCGAACCCAAGCTCGCGGCCGCGGGCGGCCAGGTCGAGCAGCTCCTCCTCGGAGTCCACGTAGACGCACACCTTAGCCACGCCGACGTCGAACCAGTCCGAGAGCGGGGTAGCCGGCGTGCCCTCGTCCTCGAGGTAGATCCAGCTCTGGTCGGGGGTCACGCGCACCTCGCCGAGACGCCCCTCGCGGGCCAGGGCCATGAGCACCGCCTCTACGCAGGCATGGCCGGCCTGGGCGGCAATCTTACCCTTGCGCATCTTGAGGTCGCGGCGCATCACGATCATCTGCTTGGATTTATAGGATGACATGGGGTGGGGCTCCTCTCGGGTGCGGGTCAAAGCGCAGACAGGGGTGTTCAAGCGTAAAAAGGATAGCGCAAGAACGAGGGCCCGCCCCGGGTGGTTCATCCCCGGAGCAGGCCCCTCATAGCACGGTCAAACCGCGCATCCCAATCGCGCGGTCGGTCTCCCCTACCTGCGGTCGGGCCGCGGGTCGGGCGGGATCGGGGCGCCGGGCACGCCGTTGCGACCCTGGGGAAGCGCCGGCTGCACCGGCACGGCCTGCGCGGGCCGCTCGGTGCGCGCCTGTTCCTGGGCCTGCGCCTCGGCCTCGGCTGCGGCGCGCTGAGCAGCAAGCTCCTCGAGGTAGGCCTGGGCGTCGCCGGGGTCCTCCTCAAGGTTCTCATCGCCGAGGTCGACCTCGGAGGGCGTGCGACGGTAGAGGATGTCGTACATGATCGGCACGATGTAGAGGGTCATGAAGGTGGCGTAGATCATGCCGCCCACCACAACGATGGCCATGCCGCGCTGCATGGAGCCGCCCACCGACTGGCTCACCACAAGCGGGATCATGGAGAGCACGGTGGTGAGCGCCGTCATGATGATCGGGCGCATACGGGTGCGCCCGGCCGCCACCAGGGCGTCGCGCTTCTCGAGGCCGCCGCAGCGTAGCTGGTTCACGTAGTCCACGAGCACGATGCCGTTGTTCACCACGGTGCCCATCAGCACGAGGAAGCCCATGAGCGAGAGGATGTCGAGCTGCTCGCCGAACAGGATGAGGCCCAAGAAGCCGCCCGTGAACGCCAAAGGCACCGTAAAGATGACAATGAAGGGCGAGAGCAGACTCTGGAACTGCGCCACCATGATGAGGTAGATGAGCACGAGGCCCAGAAGCGCCATGAGGCCCATCTGCTCGAGCATGGTGTTGACGTTCTCAATCTCTCCGCCGTACTCGATGGTATAGCCGTCGGGCAGGTCGTAGTCGTCGAGCTTCTCGGTGAGCTCGCGCGAGAGCAGGGCGTTGTTCTCGCCGTCCTCGACCTCGGCGGTGACGTCCATGGTGCGTGAGGAGTCCACATGGACGATGGTGTTGGCCGCAGTGCCCTCCTCGACGGTGGCCACGTCGCGCAGCCTGATCTCAGTATCGCCCACCTGGACCACGGTGTCGAGCAGGTCCTCCTTGGTGGGCAGCTCGGTGTCGTCGACGATGGTCACCTGCATGGAAGTCCCGTCGACCTCGATGGTCGCCGAGTCCACCTCGGTCGAAAGCGCCGCAGAAAGAGCCTGGTAGAGCTGGGCCGAGGTCACGCCCTCGCGGGCGAGCTTGGAGCGGTCAACGATGAGCCGCAGCTCGGGCGAGGCCTCCTCGAGGCCGTTGGAGATCTCGGTGTAGCCGTCGACCTCGTCGACGAGGGCCATGATGTCCTCGCTGATCTCGGTCAGCGTCTGCTGGTCGTCTCCCTTGATGGTGATCGTGAGGCCGCTGCCGAGCATCGAGGTCATGCCTTCGGAGGACGAGGCGTCCGCACGCACCTCGCCGTCGAGCTTGCGGGTCTTCTTGTTGAGCTCGTCCACGATCTTGGTGACCTGGTCCTCGGTCTCCACGGTGTCGTCGGCCTGGATAAAGAACATGAACGTCTCGGGCACCTCGCCCTTGCCGGCACCGTCGGCCGCCGAGGTCATGAGCGACAGGCCGCTCGTGCCGTCCATGGCGCCCACGAACTCCACGCCGTCTATGGTCAGGGCGGCCTCCATCACGTCGTCGGCCAGGGCATAGGCCTCGTCGCGCGTGGCGTCCTCGGGCACCGTGACCGTGACGCTGATGGTCTTGCTCGTCATGCTGGGGATCAGGTTGATGCCGGTGGAGACCGTGGTGGCGATGGCACCGGCCAAGAGGCCGACGGCCACGAGCAGCGGCACCGTCTTGTGCCGCAGGAAGAAGGCGAGGGAGCGGCCGTAGCCGTCCTTGAGGTGCTCGAACCAACCCTCCTTGCGCGGCTTGTAGTTCTTGAACACGAAGGCCGAGAGGCTCGGCACAAGGGTGAGGGCCACCACGAGCGACGCCGTGAGGGCGTAGGCGATCGTGAGGGCAAAGGGCACGAGCATCTGGTTCACGAGCCCGGTCGTGAAGATAGCGGGCAGGAACACGCAGATGGTGGTCAGCGTGGAGGCAACCACGGCGCCGGTGATCTGCTTGGCGCCCTGCACCGCCGCACGCGGTGCCGAGATGCCGCGGCCGCGCAGGCGGTAGATGTTCTCAAGCACGATGATCGAGTTGTCGACCAGCATGCCGATGGCCAGCGCGATGCCGCCCAGGGTGAGCACGTTCAGGGAGAGACCCGAGAAGTACATGAGCACCAGGGCCACGAGTACCGAGAACGGGATCGAGAAGGCCACGATGAGCGTGGGACGCCAGTCGCGCAGGAAGATGGCGAGCACCACCACGGCGAGCACGGCGCCGATGAGCAGCGAGCGCAGGATGCTGTCGATGAACAGGCTGATATAGGAGGCCTGGTCAGAGAGGACGTCGAGCTGCAGGCCGGGATAGTCCTTCTCCAGGTCCTCGATCTTATCGACGCACGCCTGGGACACGTCGCTCGTCGAGGCGGTGGAGGCCTTGTAGACGGAGAGGAGCACGCCGCGGTCGTCGTTCAGGCGCATGTAGGAGTCTTCGACGTTGTCGATGACCGTGATGGAGGCAACGTCTTTGAGGCGCACGTCGCCGATACCCTCGACGGTGGCGAGCACGAGGTCGCCGAGCTCCTCGGCGGACGTGAAGTTCTCGCCCACGCGCAGCAGCCACTGGGCGTCGTCTTTGTCGTCGATGTAGCCGGCGGGCATGGCGAAGTTCTGGGCCACCACGAGCTGCGCGAGGGTGTCCTTGTTCACCAGGGCGTCGACGGTGGCCTGTCCGAGCGCGGCGTCGAGCTGCTCGTCGAGCTGGGCGCGCGAGGAGTCGAGCTCGGCGCGCTGGGCGTCGATGTTCGCCTGGGCCTCGTTGATCGGGGCATAGGCGTCGGGGGCGTTCTCGGCACCGCCGTAGTAGGAGTCGAGCTCGGCGCGCTGGGCGTCCAGGTCGGCCTGGGCGGCGTCGAGTTGGGCCTCCCCGTCGGCAATCTGCTGGAGCGGCTCGTCGAACTGGGACCTCACGTAGTCGGCCAGGTCCTTGTTGAGGCCGTCCACCTCGGCCTCGTCGAGACGCACCTCCACGGACTGCTCCACGCCGCCCGAGACCGACACGTCGGCCACGCCGTCGAGGCGCTCGAGGGCGGGCACGACTTTGTCTTCGACCAGGTCAGAAAGCTCGTAGATGTCGCGGTCGTCGTCATGGGCGCCGATGTACATGGTCGCCATCATGTCGGCGCTGATCTCCATGTAGTTGGGGGTGCCCACGCCGTCGGGCAGCAAGGCGATGACCTCGTTGACCGCGGAGGACACCTTGACGAGCGCCGAGTCCATGTCGGTGTCGTCCTCGAACTCGAGGAAGACGAGCGAGTAGTTGTCGTTGCTCTGGGAGGTGATACTCTTGACGCCGTTCACCGAAGCGAGGCTCCCCTCGAGGGGGTCGGTGACCTCGGCCTCGACCTTCTCGGCGCTCGCACCGGGGTCGGTCGTGATGACGGCCAGGTAGGGCAGGTCCATCTCGGGGAACAGGTCCGTCTTCATCCTGGTGAGCGACACGCCGCCCAAGATGAGCGCGATGATGACGGCCACCACCACGACGAAGGGTTTCTTGACGCTGAACTTGCTGAGCATGGCCCTTGACCACCTCCAGTCCGCGGGCCCGGGCCGCCTTTGCAGCGCGCCGGGCCCATGCTTGAGCACGTTGAGACGTACGTACGTCTTCAACAACTACCATGCGGCGGAGACGTCCCGAAAAACGAAGCGTCAATCTACAGAAACTCGCCAAAGTACGGTAAGAAAAAATGCAACCGCGCTATAGCAGTCCTCCTATTATGAGGACGAAGACCACGACGGCGAGCACAAGCCCCACCATGAGCGCCCAGGCGCTCGGCCGTCCAAAGTTCACCGTCCAGCCCACGCCAAAGCGCTTGGGCACGAACAGGCTCGGGTCATGGGCGTTCACGTAGAAGACGCCGAGCTTCCAAAAGCAGTCGTCGTCGTGGAGCAGGCCGTCCTCGCCAGCGGGCTGGGCCATGGTGCGGGCCCCGGACTGACCGTAGACCACCGCAAGAACGATGGCCCCCACGACCGCCACCGCCGCGGCACCGGTCATGACGAGCGCTGCGGCCCCTAGCTCCATGGCACCGACCATCGAAAGCTGGATGGCTATGGCGGAAACGTTGAGGATAAGGCCCATGGCCAGCATGAACATTCCCTGGGCCCGGGCAAAGCGACCGTAGGCGTAGGCGGACGACACCGGGGCGCCCGGTGCGTTGGGCTTTTTGGACCGCGCGATGCCCCACTGGGTAAAGGCGAACACCGCGGTCAAGAACAGCTGGAAGAGCGGGGCGAACAGAATCACGAGCGGGCTCTTCTCGGCCCAGTCGTTCACCTGGCCGTCGAGGCCCATATGGATGGGGACGAGGTCGGGCATCGAAGCGTAGCCGGCAATACCGATGGCCAGCGTGACGGCGATCACAGGGACGTTGAGCACCTCCCACCACGGCGAGAGGGGGCGGGGCACCTCGCGCTCCCCCACCACGGCGCTGCGGAGGTCAGCCTCCGCCGTCCAACCCTCGCGCCCCTTGAGCTCCTGGACCTTTTTGCGGTAGTGGAGCATGAGGGCGAAGGAGAACACCATCAGCACGACGGTGTCTGCGACGAGGCAGGCCACGGCAACCGCCGGCGAGACGAGGACAAAGACCAGCGCCGAAACCACGGCGAGCACCAGCGTAACGGCCAGGGTCCAGGCTGTGTAGGATCGCTTGAACCCGCGTATCTCGGGGTCTTTCTGAGCGGAGGCGGGAATCGTGACGGCAAAGCACTCGTCGTTTCTCATGAGCCAGGGGGTGATGGCGACCAAGACTCCCACGAGCGGGATGAGCAGGGTCGTGAACAGCAGGTATACCAGCGTCGAGGCATCCATCGCCTATCTCCTCTCCTCGGCCGCGACGGCCGCGTCGTGTCTTTCTGCTCCGAACACCTCGTCGGCCTGGCGGGCGGCCTCCTCGAGAAACGACCCCCTCGTGCCGCCGCGCGCCTTACAGGCCAAGGCAAGTCGGCGCAGCTCCTCCCCCATGAGCTGGTCCTGCTCCTTGGCGCGCCGCTCGACGCTCGCGCTGCCGCGTGGGGCCACGACCGCCCCGGCCCTGCCGCGCATCGTGAGGTAGCCCTCGTCGCGCAGGACCGCATAGGCCTTGTTCACCGTATGGAGGTTGATGCCGAGGTCGTCGCCCAGGGAGCGCACCGAGGGCAGGCTGTCGCCCTCGACAAGCTCCCCGCAGGCTATGGCCTCGATGATCTGGGAGCGTATCTGCTGGTAGAGGGGTTCTTTGGACCCGGGGTCGATGGTGATGACCATGGTGGGTTCCTTTCTGGGGAGATGGGGGTGAGCAGGGTTGGGAGAGGCCAGGCAGAAGGGAGATCGGAAGTAAAGGACTGCGTTTATTATAGTATGATTAGAACAAAAAGCAAACGGTTTTGCCTCAACCTGTAGCAGCTCTGCAGCAGGGGCGCTTCTCGGCTGCGGCGGGTGGATGGAATCCGAACTATGCGACTCAAGGGGCATGGCAAATGGCCAGGATTGGTACTTTGCGACCATCTTTTGGAGGGTCAGTCTCTCTCGGCAACTATTAACGCGCTCTTTACCTGCTATGATACCGATATATCTCATCGTGTTACCAGAAAACCCCATCGCAAAACTCAGATGTCGTCCAGCCCCGACCCTTCAGAAGTCGCAAAGTCGGGATCCTGGCCACCGCCGCGGTCCCTACCCCACCCGCGCTCTTCGCCGCGCCGTCCGCAGATTCCGGTCGTTACAGCCTGGCCCATGCGTGCCCTTCTACCAGCCCAGGACCCGCTCCAGCATCCCCTTGATGTCGAGCACGCCCTCGGCGAACCCCTTGCGCACCAGCTCCTCGGGCAGGTAGGGGTCGTACTTGTCGAACAGCGGCACCTCGCCGGGGTAGACGAGCTCCATGGGGTCGAACTCGATGGCGGCCTCCTCCTGCACGACGTGGAAGAAGTCGCGCTCGCCCACGGCCATCTTGAACTGCATGAAGTAGGGCCGCGACACGTCGAGTCCCCGCAGGCCGAGGCGGTCGGCGCAGCGCAGCTTGAGGAAGCGCTCCAGGGCGAGGAAAGCATAGCTGCCGAGCCAAGGCACGAGGCACCACATGTCGCCACCGAGGTTTATGAGGGGTTTCTCCGCCAGTCCGGAGTTGGCCGCCGTGTGCCGCGCAAGCTTGAGACGTGCCACGGCGTTCGGCATGAGGTAGGGGTAGGTCGCGCGTTCCTGGAGCACGCGGCGCATGCGCTCGAGCACACGGGTGTTGATGTCGCCGGGACAGTCGCCAAAGTAGGAGGGCACGCGACCCTTGACCTGGGTGCAGTAGACCAGGTGGCGCGGGTGATCGACCTCCTCGACGACCCACACGTGGCCGGCCAGGGCGATGCGCTCCCCCGCCGGCGGCGGCATCACGATGGTGCCGAGCTCCTGGGACTCGCTGCGCACCGTGTACTCCTCGTTCTCTTGAAACACGGCGTAGAACTTGAACGAGTTGGTGAGACGCTCGCCGGCGAGGCCCACGATGAGGCCGCCCAACTCGGTACGCTCGATGTGGTCGGTCTCGAGCAGATGGCGCAGAAGGGTCCTAAAGTCGTCGAGGCTCACCGACTCGAAGTAGCTCAGGGTCAGCACGCGCTCGGCTAGGGCGGCCGGCGAGAGCTCACCGCACGAGGCGAGCGTGCACATGGTCTGGTGGTAGAGCAGGCTGTAGGGAAGCCGGTCGGGGCGCGGCGGCTCGACCCAGCGCTCCTCAAGGTAGAGCTGCACGAGGGCTATGCCCTGGAGGAGCTTCCACGGCACGGTCTCGGGAAGCATGGTGCGCGGCTCAGGCTCGTCCTCGCGCATGACGAACCACATCTCGGGAGGGTCGTCGCGCCGGCCCGTGCGGCCCATGCGCTGGAGAAACGACGAGACGGTAAAGGGGGCGTCGATCTGGAAGGCGCGCTCGAGGCGACCGATGTCGATACCGAGCTCGAGGGTGGCCGTCGTCACGGTGGTAAAGACGCGCTCGTCGTCGCGCATGGCCTCCTCCGCCGTCTCGCGGTAGGAGGCGGACAGGTTGCCGTGGTGGATGAGGAAGCGGTCGGGCTCGCCCACGGCCTCGCAGTACTGGCGCAGCGTGGCCGTGACCGTCTCGGCCTCCTCGCGGGAGTTGACGAAGACGAGGCACTTCTTGTTGCGGGTGTGGTCAAAGATGTAGGCGAGGCCGGGGTCGGCGGCGACGGGAGCGGTGGTCGCCGCGGGGCCCACGGACACCTGGCCGGCCTCGACACTGCCGCCGCGGCAGTCGCTCAGGCGCTCGGCGGCTTGGGGACCTTGGACGTAGAAATGCTCCATAGAGAGACGCCATGGCCTACCTTTGGCGTCGATCTGGGGGATGACCGTGCCCCGGCCCGAGCCTGCGCCCAGGATGCGGGCCGTGAGCTCGGGGTCGCCGATGGTGGCCGAAAGGCCGATGCGCCGTGGGTTGACGCCGGCGAGGCGCGAGAGGCGCTCGATGAGGCAGAGCATCTGCCCGCCGCGGTCGCCGCGCAGCAGCGAGTGGACCTCGTCGATCACCACAAAGCGCAGGTCGCCGAAGAGCTTGCCGATGGCAGCGTGCTTGCGCAGCAGGAGCGCCTCGAGGGACTCGGGCGTAATCTGGAGGATGCCCGAGGGGTTCTTGAGGAGCTTGGCCTTGTGGGAGGCGGCCACGTCGCCGTGCCAGTGCCACACGGGGATCTCGGCCTCGGCGCACAGGTCGTTCAGGCGCATGAACTGGTCGTTGATGAGGGCCTTGAGCGGGCCGATGTAAAGGGCGCCTACCGAAGCCGGGGGGTTCTCGTCGAACAGGGTCAGGATGGGAAAGAACGCGGCCTCGGTCTTGCCCGACGCCGTGGAGGCGCAGAGCAGCAGGTTGTCGTCGGTATTGAAGATGGCGTCGGCCGCCGCCACCTGGATGGCGCGCAGCGACCCCCACTCGTGCTGGTAGATAAAGTCCTGCACGAAGGGGGCAAAGCGCTCGAAGGCGTTCACGGTATGCCCTTAAATCTCGAACTCGGCGAACTGGCGGTCTGCGGCCCCGGCGGGTGCGGACCCCGGCACCACCATAGGCATGGGGGTCCCGGGAGCGTCGGCACCCGGCTCCTCGGGGCGCGCGTACTCGAAGTCCTCCGAGCGCAGCAGGTCAGCCACGTTCACCCCGGGGTTCTGGTAGACGATGTCGAGCAGCTCCACAAAATCGCGAATCACCTCGCGCGGCGTGAGGTGCGTGTCGGCCCCCACGCGCCCGAACTCGAGCTGCAAAAACTCGACGAGGTCGTCCTCGCCGAGCGTGCGCCCGTAGCCGAACAGTCCGGCGTGGATGTCGGCGAGCTTCTCGGCCAGGACCAGGAGTTCCTCGTAGGTGAGGGGCTCGAGCTGGATCACGGGGGCCAGCATGTCGCGCAGGCCCTCGCGCCCAAAGCGCCCCTGGGTCAGGCGCGAGCGCAGCGCCTCGTAGCTGTAGATGCCCCGGCGGCGGTCCTCGATGCACTGGGGCGTGCCGCTCATCACGATGCCCAGGTGGGAGGCGCGCCCCTGAAGGATGTCGTTGTACATGGTGAGGATCTTCTCGTAGTTGTACTGGCGCGACACCGCGTTCGGGATCTTGTAGAGGTTCACCAGCTCGTCGACGAGCACGAGCAGCCCCTCGTAGCCCGCTCCCTTGAGAAAGGCGGCAAAGAGCTTGAGGTAGTCGTACCAGTCGTCGTCGGTGATCACGATGTTCACGCCGAGCTCGGATTTGGCCTCGGCCTTGGTGCGGTACTCGCCGCGGAACCACTTGGCCACGTTGGCCTTGGTCTCGTCGTCGCCGTTGAGGTGCGAGCGGTAGTAGAGCGTGAGCAGGCGCGCGAAGTCGTAGCCGTGGACGAGCTCCTCGAGCGAGCGTACCACCTCGAGGATGCGGCGCTCCACCTCGGCAGAGAAGGCCGGGTCCGTGGGCTCGAGGCCGCTGCTCAGGGCCACGTCGCTTTGGACGTTGCTGATCCAGCGGTCGAGTACCAGCGTGAGGGCGCCCCCCTCGGGCCGCGTCTTGGTCGAAAGGTTGCGGATGAGCTCGCGGTAGGTGGCGAGCCCCTGCCCCTTGGTGCCCTGAAGCCTGCGCTCGGGCGAAAGGTCGGCGTCGGCCACCACGAAGTTGCGCCCCATGGCGTGGTTGCGGATGGTCTGGAGCAAGAAGCTCTTGCCGCTGCCGTAGCGCCCCACCAAGAAGCGGAAGGACGCCCCACCGTCGGCGATGAGGTCGAGGTCGTGGAGGAGCGCCCCGATCTCGGCCTCGCGCCCCACGGTGATGTAGGGCAGCCCCACGCGCGGCACCACGCCGCCCTTGAGGGAGTTCACGATGGTCGAGGCTATGCGGCGCGGCACCTGGGGCGATCCCGCGGGGGTCTGGCTGGCGCTCATGGGCAAACGGCTCCTTTCACATCGTCCCAGTAGTCCTCGGCGATGGAGGGCTGGGCACCCACAAACTCGACGGCCGTGTCGCCGAGCAGGTCAAACAGTTTTTCGTTGACGGCGTCGACCAAAAGCTCGGCGGTCAGCGCACCAGAGAGCAAATCGTCGGTCGGCTGGCCGTCGAGCAACCGGAGCACGAACCGCAGCTCCAGCTCGGTAAGGCCGCAAGGCGCGGCGGAGAGGTCCACGGAACTGGGCGAAGCGGCGGGACTCTCTGCGGGAACCTGTGCCGGGGCCTGCGGCAACGGCGGCACGGATCCCAGGGGCCTCTCCCCCACCACCTGCGCCGCAGACGCCACGGGGGCGTCCGCCCGCTCCTCGTCGACCAGCAGCGCCTCGCGGGTCAGGGCCGCCGTGGAGCGGATTCCCTGCAGCTTGGAGCGGTCGATCTGGATCTGGCGCACCTCGTGGGCCTTGTGCCAGGCAAAACGGGCGTCAATCTCCTTATCGATGAACTGGGCGAGGTACTTGGGGGTCTTGGGGGCCTTGAGCGGGTGCCCGAACCCGTAGCGCTCGCGCATCTGGACGTCGACGGCCTTGAGGATAGCCCCGAGGCGCGACGCCCCCGAGCGGACATCAGGATAGAAAGTACGCTGCCAGCGGCCGCCCGTGCAGGTGTAGCGCTGGAGTGCGTCAAAGCGGTAGCGGGCGTCGAGGTGCGGGGACTCCTCGTGGAACACCGCCGCCTCGAACATGCGGTGCGGCAGGGTGGCCCGCTCCCCAAACAGGCCCTCATAGAGGCCCCGGGTCCGGTTTTTGGCATAGTAGGGCTCAAGGCGGCCGAGCACGGCAAGGGTCACCGCCCGCAAGTCCTCGGGATGCTCCTTGTAGAAGCGGCTCTTGAGCACATGGTAGGAGGAGAGGGCGTCGAGGGACGAGAAGAGCTCCTCCTCCGAGGCCTCCCCGCGCCCCAGGACCTTGGCCAACGCCTCGTCGTAGAGGACGTCTTGGGAGAGGTCGGGGTCGCCCGCGACGAGCGCGCGGTCGAGGTCGTGGTAGGCGGCCAAGTCCCACAGCCACCGCACCGCATAGCGGTCGAGCAGCGGCTCCTCCTGGCGATAGGCGCCCCAGAACCGCCGCAGCTCGCAGAAGGCGTCGAGGGGCGACGCCGCGCCGATGCCGTTAATAAGCTCGTAGCAGTAGACAAACATGAAGGAGGTGGGGGCCTGGGCCACCTCGCCGCGGCGCACCCGGGTCCGCCAGCTCACATAGCAGCGCAGCTGGCGGTCGGACATCATCTGGTAGGTGGGGAAGTAGCGCTCGAACTGCACCGTGTAGGGAACGTCGTCCTCCACGTCGGCCAGCAGGCGACCCTGTTCCACAAACAGCTGCGCCGCCGCCATCCGCTCGCCGGACGGCGTACGGGCAACGTCGCGGACCCTATGGTAGGCCGGTGGGAGAAACGCCGCCATCTGCGAGCCCGTCATGACGATGGGCTCGTCTCGATAGATGCGCGTCGTAGGGCGGCCGACGGGCTGCAGGGCACAAGGAGGCTGCCCGGCCTGCGCCCGCTCGAAACGTTTGAACCGCGGGTCGTCCTTGAGCTGCTCGATGATCGCCCGGGCGTCCAAACGGTCAGGTCCCATGGCCGCACCTCCTCCCTTGCCTGCGATTGATATAGGAACAGGTGTACGATACCATAGACCGCAAGGGCGCGCAAACCGCTCGCCGCGGGCGCTACATCTCCTCCACCCTCCTGCGCCGCGCCTCCTCGTTGGCCCGACGGTTCTTGAGGTTGAACACGGTCATCTCCATGCCGTAGGGGATGTAACTGAGGCTGTCCAGGTCCTCGGGCAGGTAGCTCACCAGCCCGAGGGGGGCCGTCTGCTCGACGGACTCGGGACGCGGGCCCACCGCCGCCTCGAGACCGTGCACCACGGCGCCCTTGGCCACGAGCAGCTCCTCGTAGTCGCTCATGATCTCGTCGGGAAAGGTCGCGTGCAGGTCGGTGCTTGCCCAGCGGGTCTCGTAGCCGGCCAGGTCGAACTGGATGCGCGAGTACTCGAACAGCGGCACGTGGTCGGTCTTGAAGCGAACCGTCGCCCCCGGTGCCAAGACGTCGCGGTAGCCGAGCAGGTGCTCCACCGAGGTCAGGCGTTTGGGCGCCTGTTTGGCCGGCGGAAAGGGCGTGCAGAAGTTGAGGTAGATGAGGTCGAGCTCGCCGGGGGCAAAGAGCTTGGGCAGGTCGGCGGCGTCGCCTCGGGCATACACGACGTTGGCCACCCCGGCGCGCAGCGCGGTGCGGGCGGCGGCGGCCACGCAGCCGTTCTCGCGGTCGAGCCCTATAAAGAGCACGTCGGGCTCGGCCGCCGCGGCCCGCGCGGCGAACGACCCCTTGCCGCAGCCCAGGTCGAGCCGCACCTCTCGGGCCTCGGGCATGTGCAGCTCGCGCCAGCGGCCCGCGCACGAAGCGGGGTCGGGCTCGATCACCTCCGCGTAGCGATCGATGTTCTTCTCGAGCATCTTGAGCTTGCGTGAGCGCATGGCGGGGGCTTTCTCGTAGGGGCCTGAATCGACGGGCTCCCAGGATAGCGCATGCTCGGCGCCGTTCTCTACCCCAGCGCCACGTCGAGCACCATCATGAGCGAGAACCCCACGGCGAACATAAGCGTGCCCGCGTTGGAGTGGCGCCCCTGCGACATCTCGGGGATGAGCTCCTCCACCACCACGTAGAGCATGGCACCGGCGGCAAAGCCGAGCAGGTAGGGCAGAAGCGGCACGGCCACCGACGCTGCCGCTATGGTGACCAGGGCCGCGACGGGCTCCACGACGCCCGACGCCACACCGAGCCCAAAGGCCTTGCCCTTGGCCATGCCGTTGCCATGGAGCGGCATGGAAACAATGGCGCCCTCGGGAAAGTTCTGGATCGCGAGGCCTACGGCCAGCGCGAGGGCGGCCGCCTCGGTCAACAGGCTGTCGCCCGCCATAGCGCCCGCGCACACCACGCCGACGGCCATGCCCTCGGGGACGTTGTGGAGCGTCACCGCCAGCACCAGCTTGGTGGACCGTTGCCAGTTGGTGGCCGGCCCCTCGGGCTCGTCGGCGTTCTGGTGCAGGTGGGGCACCACGTGGTCAAGGAGCAGCAGGAACAGCACGCCGACCCACAGGCCCACGAGCGCGGGCACGAACGACCAGGCCCCCAAGGGGGCGCCCCCTTCCAAAGCGGGGATGAGCAGGCTCCAGACGGACGCAGCCACCATGACGCCGGCGGCAAAGCCGGTGAAGACGCGCTGGACCATGGCGCCCAGGGAGCGCTTGAGCAAAAACACGCAGGCAGCCCCGAGCGCCGTGCCGGCAAAGGGAACGAGGATCGTGCGAAGCATAAGCGCTGTGTCCATAGGGCGGCTCCAAAAGGGCGGGCTGGCGTGTTGGGGCAATCTTACCCCTTATGGTAAAACGGGTTTGCACGCCCTAAGGCTCCGGCCTATCATGGGGCGCCGACCCGCCGCCGTTCGAGAAGGAAGGCCTTCGTGACCCCTATCGCCCGCCTTGCCGACCCCTCGTGCGCCGCCCCGCTCTTCGCCGGCTGGGACGAGACCATGGTTTGGTCGTGCCTTCAGGGAGTGATGGGCAGTGTGTGGGCCGTCGCCGGGGAGACGGGCGCCCGTTGCCCCCGGAGCGCCCTGGCCCTTCTCGGCGAATTCATCTTTTACGGCGGCCGCCCCGACGCCCGCCTCGCCGCATGGCGGCCGCCGGCGCACCTTGGGAACGGCGTGCTGCTGGTACCGCGCAACAACGCCTGGGCACGCTGCCTCGAGGCTGTCTGGAAGGATCGGGCACATCCCTTGACGCGCTACTCGTTCACCAAAGACCCGGGCTCCCTCGACCCGCGCCGGCTGGAGCACATGGCCGCCTCGCTGCCGGACGGGTTCTCGGTGGTCCCCATTGACGAAGGACTGTACCGCGCCTGCCAAGGGCACGGCTGGTCGCAAGACTTTGTGGCGAACTACCCCTGCTGGGACGACTTTGCCCGGCTCGGCCTGGGGTTTGTGGCGCTGCGGGGAGAAGACCTCGCAGCCGGCGCGTCGTCCTATGCCAGCTACCGGTCGGGGATCGAGGTACAGGTGGAGACGGCGCTCCCCCACCGACGCCGCGGGCTGGCCCGGGCCTGCGCCGCACGCCTCATGCTGACCTGCCTGGAGCGCGGGCTCTACCCCAGTTGGGACGCGGCCAACGAGGCGTCGGTCGCGCTGGCCCAGCAACTCGGCTACGGCGCGGCGCGCCCGTACCGGGCCTACCAGCTGACAGCCTGAGGGACGCGGCCCACACGGCGGGACGGCCGCACAGCCCGGAGGCCGTGCGGACGGCGATTGTGCAGGCTGAGTTTATTTCCAAAAGGTAAAACTCTCAAGCTACGAGTATTTATCACCTGCGGTTTTGCGGAGAAACCTTTAAGTCGATGTGAAATCGACACGAGCGTCAGCCCGCACAACCGCATAGGGGCGCCCGCTGTATCATACTTGCAGGCATCTCCGCGCGGGGCGCACACCGGCGGCAGCACGTCGGCGTCGGCGACGCGGCCCGCGCCCGGCAACCCACCCTTAGGAGGACCCCATGGCACGTAAGGACTTTGGCCCCGCCCCGCTCTGCCTTCCCCAACCCGTGTTCATCGTCGCGGCTTACGACGCCGAAGGCACGCCCTGTGCTATGAACGCCGCATGGGGCGGCATCAGCGACAGCGACGAGGTCTCGCTCTGCCTGAGCCACACCCACAAGACCGTGAAGAACCTGGTCGAGAGCGGCGCCTTCACCGTCAGCATGGCCGACGCGCCCCACGTGGCGGCCTGCGACTACGTGGGCATCGCCTCGGGCAACCAGGTGGCCGACAAGTTCGAGAAGGCCGGCTTTACCGCCACGCCCTCGGCCCACGTGAACGCCCCCGTGGTCAACGAGCTGCCCATCTGCCTCGAGTGCGAGCTCAAGAGCTACGACCCCGAGACCGGCCGCCTCGTGGGCCGCATCGCCAACGTGAGCGTCGACGAGTCGGCGATGACCGACGGCAAGGTGGACCTCGCCAAGGTCCAGGCCATCGTCTTCGACCCCTTCAACAAGGACTACCACGTGATCGGCCAGAGCGTCGGCGGTGCCTGGAGCTGCGGCAAGGAGCTCATGTAGGAGACGCCCGCATGGGGCCGTCCGCAGGCCTGGCAGTCGAGCGGCCGGGACGCACGTCCTACCGAACGGGCGGCCTCACCGGGGCCGCGCCGGATCTGGGCCTTTCTCCCCCCGGGGAGCGAGGCCCTTCTTCTTGTGAGCCCGATTCCGCATGGGGCCTCGCCTCACTCGCCTGCTCCCCCGCCCCGGCAGCAACGCCCTTTGCCCTGCCTCGCGCCAGCAGCGCCGAGATTCCCCAGCCCACTGCCACGCACACCGCGCTCACGATCCCGAGCCACAGGGCCCAGATCAAAACCGTCTCGTCGTAGAAGAACGGCGCCGTGCACAGAAAGGCAACGGCGACGGTCACGGGCACTAAAACGCGCGCCCGCGTCTTGCCAAAGAGTCCCGCCACCAGCGAGAGAACGACGCAGCCGGCCATAAGGCACGCCAACGTCGCCTGGGGGGTGATCGCGCCTGCAAGCCACGGCACGGTCAGGCACAGGACAACCATCAAAAACGTGCAGGTATACTCGGTCTTCATAGCCGCAACTCCGTTTTTAGGGCGGCCCGCAAATCGCCGCCGCGTTTAGCTTGGGTCTATGGTACCCCGAACGGCCAACGCGCACCCCAACGGCGCCCCATCCGGCCAGTGGGCCCAAACGCACGGCGGAGAAGCCCCGCAGCTTAAAGGGCTTCTCCGCCGGATGGGTTCCAAAACGCTGGGCGCGCGTCCGTCCTGTTTACTCGACGACCGCCTCGGGGGCCTTGATAACGACGGCCAGGAACACGAGGGGCTCGCCGCCCACGGCGATCATGCCGTGGCCGCGCGTGGCGTCGAACATCACGAGGTCGCCGGGCTCGAGCTCCTCGATGTGGTCCTCGTAGGCAAAGCGCATGCGGCCCGAGAGCACGAACTCGATCTCTTGGTCGTCGTGGTTCGAGAGGTGGATGGGCTTGTCCTCGAGCTCGGGGTCGTAGGGCACCGTGACCACGAAGGGCTCGGCCAGCTTGCCCCGCAGGTGCGAGGCCTTGTGCAGGTACTCGAAGCCGGCGCGGCGCTTGATGTGGATGCCCTCGCCCTTGCGCGCCACGGCGTAGTGGGAGAGGTGGGGGTTGTCGCCGGTCAGCAGCTCCACCACGTCGACGCCCATACGCTCGGCACACTTGTAGAGGAAGGTGAACGAGAGGTCCTGCTCGCCCGACTCCTGGGCGGCGTACTCGGCGAGGCTGCGCCCCGTGGCGGCGGCCATCTCCTGCATCGTGATGCCCAGGTCCTCGCGCAGGGCGCGGATACGGCAGGTTACCTCTTGAATGTTGGGGTCCATTTAGCCCTCCACGTTCTCGACGCCGTTCTCGGCGTCGTTCTGACGAATCTCCACGCGGCGGATCTTGCCGCTGAAGGTCTTGGGCAGCTCGTCGACGTACTCCACGATGCGGGGGTACTTGTAGGGGGCCGTCTGGGCCTTGACCCAGGCCTGCAGCTCCTTGGTGAGCGCGTCGCTGCCGGTGAAGCCGGGCATGAGCACGACGGTGGCCTTGACGGCCTTGCCGCGGATGGGGTCGGGCACGCCGGTCACCGCGCACTCGCGCACGGCCTCGTGCTGCAGAAGGACGCTCTCGATCTCAAAGGGCCCGATGCGGTAGCCGCTTGACTTGATGACGTCGTCGTTGCGGCCCACATACCACAGGTAGCCGTCCTCGTCCATCCAGGCCACGTCGCCGGTGTGGTACCAGCCGCCGCGGAACACGTCGGCGGTCTTCTCGGGGTTCAGGAAGTACTCCTTCATGATGCCGGCCGGGCGCGGCTCGCACTCGATGCAGATCTCGCCCGCCTCGCCGGGGTTGCAGCGGCTACCGTCGTCGCGGTGGATCTCGAGCCGGGCAAAGGGCACCGGCTTGCCCATGGAGCCGGCCTTGGGCGCGGAGCCCACCATGTTGGCGATGGTCACCACGGTCTCGGTCTGGCCAAAGCCCTCGAAGATCTCCTTGCCGGTGTGGGCCTTCCAGAAGTCGAAGAGGTCAGGGTTGAGCGCCTCGCCGGCCGTGGTCCAGCGCTTGACCGACGAGAGGTCGTAGGCGTCCACGTCCTCGAGCGACATCATGCGGTACATGGTGGGCGGGCAGCAGAACGTGGTGATGCCGTACTTGCCGATAAGCCCGAGCAGCTCGGTGGGCTGGAAGCGGTCGAAGTCGTAGACGAGGTGGCAGGCCTCCATGAGCCACTGGCCGTAGAACTTGCCCCAGGCCGTCTTGCCCCAGCCCGAGTCGGCCACGCTCATGTGCACACCCTCGGGGTCCACGCCGTGCCAGAACTTGGCCGTGGTGATGTGGCCGAGCGAGTAGGTGTGGTCATGGATGACCATCTTGGGCTCGCCGCTCGTGCCGCTGGTAAAGTAGAGGAGAAGCCCGTCGGAGGCCTTGGTGGGCCGACGCTCCCAGTCTGAGGCGGCCGCACGCACACCGCTGTTGAAGTCGATCCAGCCCGGACGCTCGCACGGGGCCGCAAAGACGCCTTCGGGGCCCGAGAGCCGCGCGCCCGTGAGCTCGGGGTCGGCCGCGGTGCCCGCGCCGCCCGGGATGTCG
The DNA here is from genome assembly GCA_019421015.1 of Coriobacteriaceae bacterium. Classification (GTDB taxonomy): domain Bacteria; phylum Actinomycetota; class Coriobacteriia; order Coriobacteriales; family UMGS124; genus JAHZGC01. Next base: position 26,240 of record JAHZGC010000037.1, read on the forward strand.
AACTGGGCCGCGTTCACGAGGAACAGCTTGAGGTCCTTGAGATACTCGCGGCCCGGCTCGTCGGCGTGGGAGAGCACCTCGTCCACGACACCGGCGATATCGCCCACCGAGGTGACGACGAGCGCCTTGGCGCCGCTCGCCTTGATGCGGTACTCCAGGTCGTGCTCCTTGAGCATGAAGGTGGCCGGTACCGCGATGGCGCCGATCTTGTGGAGCGCCAGGCAGGTGACCCAGAACGAGTAGTGCCTGCGCAGGATCACGATCACGCGGTCGCCGTGGCCGATGCCCTGCCCCGCGAGGAAGTTGGCGGCCTTGTCGCTCATCTCCTTGAAGTCGGCAAAGGTGAAGCGGTGCCCCTCGCCCTCGGGGTTGCACCAGATCATGGCCGGCCGCTCGGGCTCGTGGACCGCGATGTCATCGATCACGTCGTAGGCGAAGTTGTAGTCTTCGGGCGCGTTGACCTTGAAGTGGGTCAGGCGCCCCTGGTCGTCGTAGGTCTCTGATACGTACTTCGCATGGATGTTGCGCATGGGCCCCTCTGCAAGATCGGTGTCGCGGCGGGAGGGGCCGCAGGGGTCCCATCCGCCGAAGTCGAATAATTCGAAGTAGTGTAGCAGGCAGAAGGGGCACGCGGGGGATGTGCCGTTCGCCGTGGACGGTCGGTGGAGGGACGTGGGGCGGGATCGGTGGAGAGAGGGAGCAGAGGCGGCTTGGCGGAAAACCGAGGGGTCCGGGGCCCTCCTCCATGGGGATTCGACCGGGGCGTCGTCGGTACCTCCGTGCCTGTACCGAAGTACCCGCGTTTTCGACGGGCGCCGAATTGGCAGATAGCGCCGCGAAAACGGGGTTCGTGATAGGCCCGGGAGGCCTCCGATGTTCCCGGTTTGCCCGCAGGGGAGAAAACCCTCCAACCAACACCCTTCTGACCTGCGCTTTTCTTGACCCCCTTCATATGCTCGAGGCATCGTCTCCTCGATGCGGCCGCCAAACCGGGTCCCATGCCTATCCAGAACCTTGATTATGCGGAGGCATCTCGGGTTTTGGTGTTTTGGGGTTTGGGGGTTTTGGGGTTTTGGGCTTTTGGTGTTTT
>JAHZGC010000038.1 GCA_019421015.1 Coriobacteriaceae bacterium
CATGTACGCCACGGCCAAGATCGGCGTGGTCATGGTCACGGTGAACCCGGTCTACAAGAGCCACGAGCTCGACTACGTGCTCAAACAGTCCGACATGAAGGCCCTCTGCGTGATCGACGCCTACCGCGACGTCGACTACCTCCAGATCATCCACGAGCTCGTGCCCGAGACCCTCACCCAGGAGCGCGGCCACCTCGTGTCCGAGAACTACCCCTTCCTCAAGTCCATCATCTACATGGGCCCTGAGAAGCACCGCGGCTGCTATAGCGTGCCCGAGTTGCTGCTGCTCGGCAGCCACATGCCCGACAGCTCCCTGCGCGATGCCGAGAAGCGCTTCACCAACGACGACGTCGTGATGATGCAGTACACAAGCGGCACCACGGGCTTCCCCAAGGGCGTCATGCTCACCCACCGCAACATCCTGAACAACGGCTTCTACATCGGAGAAGGCCAGAAGCTCGGAGCCGACGACCGCGTGACGCTGCCGGTACCGTTCTTCCACTGCTTTGGCTGCGTGCTCGGCGTCATGGCGTGCCTCACCCACCGCTGCACCATGATCATCGTGGAGGACTTCGACGCCGGCTTGGTGCTCCAGGCCCTGCACAAGGAGAAGGCCACGGCGGTCTATGGTGTGCCCACCATGTTCATCGCCGAGCTCAACCACCCCGACTTCGACTCGTTCGACCTGTCGCACCTGCGCACGGGCATCATGGCCGGCAGCCCCTGCCCGCCCGAGACCATGCGCGAGGTCATGGAGCGCATGAACATGCGCGACGTGACCATCTGCTACGGCCTGACCGAGACGAGCCCGGTATTCACCCAGACGAGCGTCGACGACGACATCCCCCACAAGTGTGAGACCGTGGGGCGCAGGCACCCCCCCGTGGACGTGCGCATCATCGACGTGAACGACGGCCACATCTGCGGGGTGGGGGAGCACGGTGAGCTCTGCTGCCGCGGCTACAACGTCATGAAGGGCTACTACAAGATGCCCGAGGCCACGGCCAAGGCCATCGACGCCGACGGTTACCTGCACTCCGGCGACATGGGTACCGTCGACGAAGACGGCTACTTCCGCGTGACCGGTCGCATCAAAGACATGATCATCCGCGGCGGCGAGAACATCTACCCGCTCGAGGTTGAGAACTTCCTGCTCACCCACCCCGGTGTGCTCGACGCCCAGGTGGTGGGCATCCCCGACGCCAAGTACGGCGAGATCGTGGGTGCGTTCATCCGCGTGCGCCCCGACTACGACGGCGAGATGACCGAGGAGTCGATCCGCGCCTGGGCCATCCCCCGCATCGCGCGCTACAAGGTGCCCAAGCGTGTGTGGTTCGTGGACGACTTCCCCATGACCCCCTCGATGAAGGTGCAGAAGTTCAAGCTGCGCGAGATGGCCGCCGAGCTAGTTGAGGCGGGCAAGTAAGGCAATACCGAAATGGCGGAGGGCCTGAGACCGGGGCCTCCGCCATTCAAAAGGCGTGGGCATGGGGTAGCGGTGAGTCGTGTGGGGGAATGTTGCGTGCAGGAGTATAGGACAAATGCAAAAAGCGTTCTTGTTATCGCGCAATACATCGCCCCCCTTAACGCTGTCGCTGCCATAAGGTGGACCAAGCTCGCCAAGTATCTTACACGCAATTTTGGATATAAAATCGATGTCATTACCAACGTTGATGACTTATTGAAAGACAAAAAAGGTCCTTATCCTTCAGTCAAGGATTCACTGCTTCTGAAGGACCGTTCATGTTTTAATAATTATTATGATATCTCCATTCCATTTTTGGTCTATGCTTTAGAAAATGTACGATACATGGCGAAGGCTTTTTTAAATAAAAACGGAAATGAAGATATCAAAAAGAAGAATCCAACCAATGATCCGCAGGATACATATAAATTGAGAGAGAAAGCTGTAGAGCTTTATGGAGATTTATATCTCAAAGCCCAATGCCAAAAACCTCCTTCAAATATCGACTACAGTCAGTATGACGTTATAATATCGACATACGGTCCTTTGTGGACTCATGTTATGGCTGGACAACTTAAGAATCGCTTTCCTCACCTTATTTGGATTGCTGACTTCCGTGATAACCCTGCACGTGGATGCTCGCCTCGCCTGCTCAATAGCACATCAAAGTATTCAGTGTATGCTCCGCTTGCCGATTGTGTGCTTGCCGTTTCCGACGGTGAATTGAGCGGCATTCGCTCCCGTGCCGGCCAAGTTCGTCGGGTGCTCACCAATGGGTACGATCCCGACGAGATACGCGGTCGGCGTCGTTTGCGTAGGGATGTATTCGCCATTACATGCACGGGCAGCATTTATGGACAGTTTGGTCAGCTTGAGGGGCGGTCGGACCTGCGGCCGCTATTTTGGGCCTGCGAGCAGCTTATCGCACGCGGTCTCGTTGATCGGGAATCGCTGGAGATCCATTACGCGGGTCGGGAAGCCGGCGAATTTGATCGGCAGATACACGATTACCCTAACCTCAGGCGTGTCGTCCATGGCCATGTGGAACGCAAAGAAGCTTTGCGCCTGCAGGACGAGGCTTCGCTTTTGGTACTGCCAGTATGGAATACGGACGCCCAGCAGGGCATCATGAGCGGACGAGTATACGAGTATATGGCAAGTGGGGTTCCTATTGTATGCGTCTGCTCGGGTTCCAGGGGAGATTCCGAGGTCAAACGCCGCATCGAGTCAATTGGTTGCGGGTTTGTTTATGAGGAGGCCAATGCAGGTCGAGACGCCGAACGACTCGTCTCTTATATTGCCGAGAAATACCGCCAATGGAGGACCGAGGGCCTTACGACATGCGACTACGCAGGAGAGGGCATTGAGTTGTATGCGTACGATCGGTTGGCAGCTCGACTCCATGGCATCATAGAAGATTTGAGGTAGGGCATTCGCGCTTTGCCCGAGACGTTTTTCTTGCATAACTTCACACTTTGTGTAATACTTCACGAACTGTGAAGTTGGCGACTCTGAAAATGGAGGTCGCGTGCCGTCGCGACTTGCTCTTACCCCCGCATCCGCCCATATGCCACGTTCGGGCGACCGCCGTGCCGTTCGTACTCGCCGTGCGCTGCGCGATGCCCTGGCCGCTGAGATCCGTGCGACCGGAGGTCTGGACCGCGTGGTCGTGACCGCTCTTGCCGAGCGTGCCGGCGTGACGCGCCGCACGTTCTACTCCCATTACAAAGATATCCCCGATCTTGTGGAGCAGTGCGAGAACGAGCTGCTCCAAGGCATCGCAGAACGTATCACCGCCGTTGCGAACACCACGCTCGACGACCTTCACGAGTGCCTCGACCGCCTTGCCCCGTGCCCTGGGTCGGTGGAGCTTCTCTCCTACATTCAGGAGAACGGCGACTTCATGGGGGCGATGCTGGGTCCCGGTGGTGACCCCAACTTTGCCGAGAAGATCAAAGACATCGCCCGCGCCACGGTCAACGACCGTGCCCTTCACGGCATAGACGCGCGGGTCCTGGGTCCCTTTTTTGACTACTACGTGACGTTCGCTGTTTCCGCGGAGGTGGGCGTCGTGCAGAAATGGCTGATAGACGGCATGCGCGAAAGCCCTGAGCTCATGGCTCGCGCAATGACCCTTCTAACGTTCGTACGCCCGGGCGACCTTTACGGCCAGCCCATAGACCTGGACATCCCCTTCTATGGGCAGATGTTCACCCGCTTAAAGGAGACCGAGGAGAGATGACGCACTCTACCGATTCAGCGCCGAACAGGCGGGGGACTTCGATGCCGGATTTGGCCGCGCCTGCGTCCGGGCCCGCGGTTCCCCTTACCGATGCCGAACGCGCGGCGATCCGCGCGAACTTCGAGGAGAGCATCGCTTGCGGTGCCTCCATGGCCTCGGTTGGTTCCCGTCCCGCCGGCGCGCTCTACGACACGGCCGGCGACCGCCTTTCTGAGCTTGCTGCTGAGGCTGTCTGCGCTCCTCGTGCCCCGGTGATTGGGCCTCTGCCCGAGCAGGCGCGCGAGCAGGCGCGTCGCGAGTCCGAGGCCCAGGCGGCCGCCGAGGCCGAGACCTCCGTGGAGGTCACCCCGGGCCCCGGTCTCGACTGGTCGGGCCGCAGCCTGCGTCTGGGCATCGACGTGGGCTCCACCACCGTGAAGCTTGCCGTCCTCGACATGGGTGCAAGCGACCCGTCCGGCAACGCCGCCCCTGAGGTTCCGCAACTCATCTACGCGAGCTACCAGAGGCACCATACGGACGTGCGCGCCACGGTCCGCGCCCTGTTCTGCGAGGCCGCCAAGGTCTTCGGCGACGCCCCCCTCGAGGTGGCCATCACCGGTTCGGGCGGCCTTCTGCTCTCGCAGTGGCTCGGCCTCGAGTTCGTGCAGGAGGTCATCGCCTCCAAGACGGCGGTGGCCCACCTCATTCCCCAGACCGACGTGGCCATCGAGCTCGGCGGCGAGGACGCCAAGATCATCTACTTCGACAACGGCATCGAGCAGCGCATGAACGGCACCTGCGCCGGCGGCACGGGCGCGTTCATCGACCAGATGGCGAGCCTTTTGCACACCGACGCCGGCGGTCTCAACGAGCTTGCCAAGCGCGCCACCACCATCCACCCCATCGCGAGCCGCTGCGGCGTGTTCGCCAAGACCGACGTGCAGCCGCTGCTCAACGAAGGCGCCGACCCGGCCGACGTGGCGGCCTCGATCTTCCAGTCGGTGGTGACCCAGACCATCTCGGGTCTCGCCTGCGGCCGTCCCATCCGCGGCCACGTGGCCTTCCTTGGCGGCCCGCTCCAGTACCTCAGCGAGCTGCGCCATCGTTTCCGCGTGACCCTCGAGCTCGACGACGAGCACATGATCTGCCCCCAAAACGCCCACCTCTTCGTGGCGAGCGGTGCGGCTCTGACGGCCGTGAGCGGCAAGCGGTCCACGCTGCCCCAGCTGGTCCAGGACCTCGACAACCTGGGCGACGTTCAGGGTTCCGAGGTCCAGCGCCTTGCGCCTCTCTTCCCCACGCCTGCCGACCGCGCCGAGTTCGACGCCCGCCATGCCTCCCAGGTGGTCCCTAAGGGCGACCTTGCGAGCTACCGCGGCCGCGTGTTCATCGGCATCGACGCCGGCTCCACCACCATGAAGGGCGCCATCATCGGCGAGCAGGGCGAGCTGCTGCGCACCTGGTACGCCCCCAACCGCGGCGACGTGCTCGGCACCGCCCGCATGCTCATGGACGACTTCTACGGGGCGCTCCCCGAGGGTTGCACCGTGGGCCACGTGACCTGCACCGGCTATGGCGAAGGCTTGCTCATCGAGGCTCTGCACGCCGACTCAGGCGAGATCGAGACCGTCGCCCACCTGCGCAGCGCCACCGAGGTGCTGCCGGGCGTCGAGTTCATCCTCGACGTGGGCGGCCAGGACATGAAGTGCCTGCGCGTCAAGGACGGCGTCATCGAGCACATCATGCTCAACGAGGCCTGTTCGAGCGGCTGCGGTTCGTTCATCAGCGCCTTTGCCGACTCCATGGGCATGACCGTGCAGGAGTTCGCCGCTGCCGCGCTCACGGCCGCCAACCCCGTTGACCTGGGCAGCCGCTGCACGGTGTTCATGAACTCCCGTGTCAAGCAGGCCCAGAAGGAGGGGGCGACCGTGGGCGACATCTCCGCCGGCCTGTCCTACTCCGTGATGAAGAACGCCCTGTTCAAGGTCATCAAGATCCGCGACCCCAAGGAAATCGGCGAGAAGGTCATCGTCCAGGGCGGCACCTTCCTGAACGACGCTGTTTTGCGCGCCTTCGAGAACCTCACGGGCAAGCAGGCATACCGCCCCGACGTGGCCGGCTGCATGGGCTGCTACGGCGCGGCGCTTTTGGCCCGCGACCGGGCGGGCGCCGAGGGTGTCTCGACCCTGCTCTCCCAAGACGAGATCGACAACCTGCAGGTCAAACACCGCACGGCCCGCTGCGGCCAGTGCTCCAACAACTGTTTGCTCACCATAAGCGACTTCGGGGGCGGCCGGCGCTTCGTCACGGGCAACCGCTGCGAGAAGGGCGCCGGCTCCAAGAAGGCCTCCTCCCAGGCCCCGAACCTCTTTGCCTTCAAGAACGAGCGCCTCTTCGGCTACGAGCCCCTCAAGGAGGGGGAGGCGCGCCGCGGCACCGTGGGCATCCCGCGCGCGCTCAACATGTACGAGAACTACCCGTTCTGGTTCACGTTCTTCACGAGCCTGGGCTTTCGCGTGGTCCTCTCGGACCCGAGCACCAAGAAGACCTACGAGGCCGGCATCGAGTCCATGCCCTCCGAGAGCGTGTGCTACCCGGCCAAGCTCTCGCACGGCCATGTCATGAACCTCATCGGCAAGGGCGTCGACTTTATCTGGATGCCCTCGGTGCGCTGGGAGCGCAAAGAAGACGAGACCGCCGGCAACTGCTACAACTGCCCCATCGTCATGAGCTACCCCACGGCCCTCAAGCTCAACGTCGACGAGCTCGAGCAGCAAAAGGTCGAGTTCATGAACGACTTCGTGCCCTACCATGACGTCAAGGAACTCAAACGCCGCCTCTTTGAGCTCGTGGATGCCAAGCGCTGGGACGACGCCCAGAAGGGCTACGGCCGCTTCACCGGCACCCGCCTCACCAAGGCCGAGGTCGAGGAGGCGGTCGACGAGGCCTGGGCCGAGTCCGAGCGTTTCAAGGCCGACATGCACCGCGCCGGCGAGGAGGCCCTGGAGTGGGTCGAGCAGAACCACGGCCACGGCATCATTTTGGCGGGGCGCCCCTACCACAATGACCGTGAGATCAACCACGCCATCCCCGAGCTCGTGAACTCCTACGGCTTCGCGGTGCTCACCGAGGACTCCGTGAGCCATCTCATGCGTCCCGAGCGGCCCATCCGCGTGGTCGACCAGTGGATGTACCACTCGCGCCTCTACGCGGCGGCCCGGTTGGCCACGACCCGCAACGACCTCGACGTCATCCAGCTCAACTCCTTCGGCTGCGGCCTTGACGCCCTGACCACCGACCAGGTCCAGGAGATCCTCGAGGCCAACGACAAGATCTACACCGTGCTCAAGATCGACGAGGTCTCGAACCTGGGTGCCGCCCGTATCCGCATCCGCTCGCTCATCGCGGCCCTCAAAGACAAGCAGGCCGAGGCCCTCAAGCGCGCCCAAGACGAGGCTGCGGCCAGGGGAGAAGACCCCGCGAAGGCTGTCGTCCCCGTGCGCCGCGCGTCCAAGAGCGCGGCCTTCCCCAAGGTGAGCTACACCAAGGAGATGAACGACGCCGGCTACACCATCCTGTGCCCCCAGATGGCCCCGATTCACTTTGACCTGGTCAAGGAGGTGCTGCGCGCCAACGGCTACAACCTGGTGCTGCTGCCCAGCGTGGACCACGGCGCGGTGGAGGCCGGCCTCAAGTACGTGAACAACGACATCTGCTACCCCTCGATCCTGGTCACGGGCCAGATCATGGAGGCCGTGATGTCGGGCAAGTACGACCTCTCCAAGACGGCTGTGGTTATCACCCAGACTGGCGGCGGCTGCCGCGCCACCAACTACATCGCGCTGATCCGCAAGGCCCTGCGCGACGCCGGCCACCCCGAGATCCCGGTGATCAGGCTGGCCGTGGCCAAGCTCGACGAGAACAACCCCGGCTTCAAGATCACGCCCAAGATGCTCCTGCCCGCCTTCTACGCCATGATCCTGGGCGACGCCATCATGCAGATGCTCTACCGCGTGCGTCCCTACGAGGCCGAACCCGGCTCGGCCGACGCCCTCTACGAGAAGTGGATGGCCCGCATGCGCGAGGAGGCCCCGAGCTTCACCCGACGTTCGGTGACCAAGCTCGCTACCCAGATGGTGCGCGAGTTCGACGAGCTGCCCCTGGTGAACGACGGCTCCAAACCGCGCGTGGGCGTGGTAGGCGAGATCCTGGTCAAGTTCCACCCCACGGCGAACAACGAGGTTGTCAAGGTCATCGAGAACGAGGGTTGCGAGGCGGTGGTGCCGGGTCTGGTGGACTTCTTCCAGTTCGGCTTTGCCTGCCGCTCGCTGCAAAAGGACGAGCTGGGCGCGCCGCTCTCCAAGGTGATCAGCCACAACGCGGGCATCAAGTTCATCGACTGGATGCGCGCCCCCATCAACAAGCTGTTCGCAGCCTCCAAGCGCTTCACGCCCACCACGAACATCTTCGAGATGGCGGAGTTGGCCAAAGGCGTGCTCTCGTGCTGCAACAACATGGGCGAGGGCTGGCTGCTCACCGCCGAGATGGTGGAGCTCATCGAGGGCGGTACCCCCAACATCGTGTGCTGCTCGCCCTTCGCGTGCCTGCCCAACCACGTGGTGGGCAAGGCAACGATCAAGGAGATTCGCCGCCAGCATCCCAAGAGCAACATCGTGGCCGTCGACTACGACCCCGGTGCCTCCGAGGTGAACCAGCTCAACCGCATCAAGCTCATGATCAGCGTGGCCAAGGAGAACTTTAAGGAGTCGGGCAACAAACGCATTGCCAAGTAGCGGCTCTGGCTCCCATCGCCGTCTACGCCATGAGCTTCGGGGCTTGGAACCAAACCACGGTTCCCAAAACCTGAACACCGGGCCCGTCGTCGGCGACCACGATGTCGTCGTAGGGCTCGGTGCTCTCGGCCGTGTAGACCGAGGTCTGGCGACCCGTGAGCAGCTTGCGCAGCGAGGCCCCTGAGAATACCTCGGCCGTGATGGCCACCGTCGAGGCGTCGTGGGGTTCGAGCTGGGGGTCGACCACCACGTCGGCCTGCAAGGGGATCCGTAGGTTCATGGCGTCATCCTGCACGCGCAGGGCAAAGGCGTGGGGGTGGAGCTTGTGCAGGGTGACGGTGACCTCTACGGCCTCGACGGGTCCCTGAAAGGTTCCGTCCATGTAGGCTTGCAGGTTGTCGGGGTTGAGCAGCGGCACCGTGAAGCGGTCTGCCTGGTCGCCGAACACCTGGGCCGCCAGACCGTGGGAGTCCGACAAGATGTCGTCGGGTACCAGGTCGTAGGCCTCGCAGATGCGGTCGAGGTTCGCCTGGCGTATGGTCATGGTCCCGCTGCGCCAGCGCGAGACGGTGCCTGGGCTCACGTCCACGTTTGCGGCGAAGGCGTTTTGGCTGATCTCGAACTTGGTGAGCAGAGCCGCAATGTTGTGCGCAACTCCCATGGGTTCCTCCGCATCGAAAACTAAGAGTATTTTACGATACGGAAAACTGACCTTCAAAACAATAACTTGCGAAAAATGCAATCTAACTTTATAGTGCCTTTATACAGGTCTTTATATTGCCAGCACCAGGAACGTATTGTCAGCGTCAGGAACGGGATCGTTATGGACCAAGAGAAGTTCGCTGCTGCCCGACGCGCGTCCGGCCTTACCGTCGACAGGGCAGCCCAGGTGTGCGAGGTGTCACGTCCCACCTACACGTCGCGGGAGCGTTACCCGCTTGACTTTCGCCTGAGCGAGCTCGCCCGTCTGTACGAGGCGCTCGACGACACGGGCAAGCGCCTGCTGCTCGAAGCCGTGAACTCCACGTTTGCGTGAGCCGACGCCTCTGGCCGAGTCTCTTTTTTACCGGCCTCTCACCGGTGGCATCGGGCCGACCACACTCCTTGCGTCCGACCGATGCATGCGGCCGTGGGGTAAAAAGGGTTCGCAGCGAACGAGGCCCTTTTTACCCCACGGCCGTGACGTAGGTCTTTCAAGGTTGCGCCAGGGCAGCTCTCTCACGTTACCCCAGCTTCACCACCCGCGTGGCCACGCGCTCGGTGAGGGCGGGGGAGTGCGACACCAGCACCATGCCCAGGTTGCGCGCCTCGACCTCGTCGAGCAGCACATGCCAGATGCGCGCCTGGGTCACGGCGTCGAGCATGGTCGAGATCTCGTCGGCTATGAGGTAGCGCGGTTCGGCCGCCAAGGCGCGGGCGATGCAGAAGCGCTGCAGCTCGCCGCCTGAGAGCTCGTGGGGGTAGCGCGTGAGCCACGCGTCGCGGATTCCCAGCCGTGCGAGCAGCTCGCGGTGGTGCGCCGTGAGCGAGGGGTCGTCGATGGCCGCCATGTGCCCGTTGCCCACGCCGGCCTCGGCCAGCGTCTCGGCCATGCGCAGGCGCGGGTCCACGGCCACCTCGGGGTGCTGCCAGACCATCTGCACGGGCATACGGCCGCGGCGCGGCAGCGGCTTGCCGTCAACGAGCACGCTGCCCGACCTGGGCTTGAGATAGCCGGCGAGCATCTGACACAGGGTCGTCTTGCCAAAGCCCGAAGGGGCCCGCAGCGCCACGCGCTCCCCGGGGGCAACCGTGAGGTTAAACCCCTGGTAGATGGTCTTGTCACTGTTGTAGCCAAAGGTGAGGTCGCGTGCCTCTAGCATGGCCGGGTGCCTCCTTCGGGGTCAGAGGGCTGGGCGGGGTTAGCAGGGTCGGGCATGCCCACCGGGTCGGCCGAGACGGTGTACTCGGGGTCTACGTCGGTCACCAGGGCGTCGACCGCGTCCGAGAAACCCGCGGGCTCGCTGGCCTGGGCCGCCTCGTTCAGGGTGGCTTCGCTCCCGGCCGCGCCTCTCACGCCCTCGCCGTCCCACACCGCAAAGCCATGCTCGGGCAGCGCGTGCCAAAGCGCCTTGCTGAACGGGTCGCGCAGGGTGTCGGGCGAGGCGAACTCCTGCACGCCGGTCTCCTCGATCACGGTGCCGTCGCGGAACACGGCCACGCGGTCGGCCACGCGCAGGGCGAGCTCGATGTCGTGGGTGATGAGCATCACGCCGCCGCCTGCGTCGGCGAAGGCGCGAAAGTCGGCCAGGGCTTTGCACGCGAGCTCAAGGTCGAGGCCGGGTGTGGGCTCGTCGGCCACGATGAGCTTGGGGTCGTCCATAAGGGCGCAGCACAGGAGCACGCGTCGGGCCATGCCGCCCGAGAGCTCAAAGGGGTAGAGCTGCGCCACCGACTCGTCGAGCCCGTAGCGGGCAAAGAGCTCGCGGCGCCGCGCGCGCCGCTCGGCTTTGGAGACACCCCCACGGGCGAAGCCCTCCACCTGCCGCCCCACCTTCATGAGCGGGTCGAGGTTGTTCACGCTCTGGGGCACGAGCGAGATGCCGTGGCCGCGCAGGCGCTGCAGGTCGGCCGCGTCGCAGTGCTCTCCGTCGAACCAGATGCGCCCACGCACCGTGGCGTTGGGCTCGAAGAGGCCGAACACGGCGTCGGCCAGAAGCGTCTTGCCCGAGCCCGAGGCGCCCACCACAGCCACAATCTCGCCCTCGTGGACCGAGATGCTCAGGTCGTGGATCACCTCCACCGTGCGGCGCGACGCCTTGAAGAAAGGCTCGTCCTCGCGGTACATGGTAAAGCCCACCGAGAGGTCTTCCACCTGCAGCAGGTGGTGGCCGTGGCCGTGCTGGGAGGTGCCGGTATGGGTGTGGTGGTGGTGCTCCTCGGCGTTCTCGTGGGGAATCGATTCGTGGAGCACCACGGTGGGCTCGCCGTAGGCGTGGCTGTGGCGCCTCTGCGGGTCCTCGACGCTCACGGTCACGACGGCCGGGGCGTTTTTCTGGGGCATGGCGGGGTTCTCGTCTACGTTCTTTAGGGGTTCCATAGGTCGGCTACCTGCCTATTCCTGGGAGCTGTGGGGGTCGACGAGGCGGCGCAGGTTGGATCCGGCCACGTCGAACAGCAGGACCGTGGCCACCAGGGCCAGGCCGGGGAACACCGCGAGCCACCACATGCCGGCCGAGAGGTAGGTCATCGACTCCGAGAGGATGATGCCGATGGCCGGCTGCTCCGGCGGCAGGCCAAAGCCGAGGAACGTCACGGCCGCCTCGTGCAGGATGGCGTGGGGGAAGAGCAGGATCAGGCCCACGATGAACTGAGGCAGCACGTAGGGCACCATGTGGTGCCAGGCGATCGAGAAGGGGCCGGCCCCCAGGCGCTTGGCCACGGCCACGTAGGTGGACTGGCGGCACTGCAGGATCTCGGCGCGCACCACGCGGGCCAGGCTCGCCCAGTGGGTCAGGGCCACGCCCACGGTCACGCCCCAAAAGCCCTTGCCCAGGGCAAAGGAGATGAGGATCAGCAGCACGATGTGGGGGATGCCCATCATGAGGTCGATGAGCCAGGTCACCACGGCGTCCGCCTTTTTGCCGCCCAGGGCCGCCGCCGTGCCGAGCGCCAGGGCCACCAGGGCCGAGACTCCGGCGGCGAGCAGGCCCACGAGCACGCTCGTGGAAAGGCCGGCCAGCGTGCGCAGGAACATGTCGCGCCCCATCCAGTCGGTCCCGAAGGGGTGGGCCAGGCTCGGGGCGAGGTTTTTGGCCGAGAAGTCCACGGCCGTGGCGTCGGGCATGGCGAGAAGCCCCGCCACCACCACGGCGACCAGGGCCGCCAGGGCCGCGATGAACACTGCAAGGGTGACGCGGCGGTTGGCGGTGCGGCGACGCGGGCGATGGAGGATCGAGGGGGCGCCGGTCTCGACCTGCACGGTTGCGGTGCCGGCGGCTGAGACTGGCTGAAGGGTCTGCCTAGGCATGGGCCCCTCCTTTGCGGATACGGGGGTCGACGACGCCGTAGAGGACGTTTGCGATGAGGTTGCCGCCAAAGACCAGGGCGGCCGAGAAGACGGCGATGCCGGCGAGCAGGGCCACGTCGCCGCCCAGGCCCGCCGTGACGGCCGCCTGGCCCAGCCCCGGGTACGAGAAGACCTGCTCCACGAGGACCGAGCCGCCAAAGATCTCGCTAATCGAGGCGAACTGCAGCGTGAGGGCGGGCAGCGCCAGGTTGCGCAGGCCGTGGTGGTAGACCGCCTGCCACACGCCCTCACCGCGGGCCCGGGCAAAGCGCACATAGTCGCTCTCGAGCACGTCGATGGTTTTCTCGCGCGTGTGCAGGGCGATGTTGGCCACGCCGATGATCGAGAGCGTGAGGGCCGGCAGCACCATGTGGTGCAGGGTCTCGGCAAAGGTCACGTCGGCGGCCGACTTCCCGATGGGCACCGAGAACCCAAAGGGGAACCACCCGAGCCACACCGAGAACACGATGAGCATCACGAGCCCGAGCCAAAACGTGGGTACCGAGGCGAGCAGGTAGCAGTAGCCCTTCACGAGCCTGTCGACGAGCCGTCCCCGGTAGACGCCGGCCACCACCCCCATGGCAAAGCCCAGCACGCCGCTGATGACCCAGGCGCAGGCCATGAGTGCAAGCGAGTTCAAGGCCTTGGTGGCGATGACCTCGGCCACCGGCGCGTTGTAGCGCAAGGAGGTGCCCAGGTCGCCCTGGAGGGCGCTGCTGAGCCACGCGCCGTAGCGCTCCCAGAACGGCACGCCCACACCCCAGTACTCCTGGAGCTGCGCGCGCTTCTCGGGGCTCATCGAGATGTAGGCGGCCTGGCCCACGTTGGCCTGCACCGGGTCGATGGGCGAGGCGCTCACCAGGGCGAACGACACCAGGCTCACCGCTAGGAGTAGCAGCACGAACTTGGCCAGGTTTCTTGCGATAAACCGTGCCATAGGAGGCACCTTTCGGTCGGAAGCATCGGTTCAAACACTATAGCGGAGAAGCCCCTGGAGTTGCGGGGGCTTCTCCGCTAAGTCAAAAGGAACGTGCGTGGCTTTTAGCTCCAATCCCACTGGTCAACGTTGTTCACGAGCGACCAACCGTGTCCGTGGGGGTGCGGCTTTTGCGGGGCGATGTAGAGCCCCTCCCGGGTGAAGTAGAGGTGGTCGACGTTGGCGATCCAGGCCCAGGTCGCCGCCCCCTGGGGAGCGATGCCCTCGGAGCCGTCCCACTGGGCCTTCTGGTAGTACTCGTAGGAGTCGTCGATATTGGTCTGGGCCAGGGCCTCGTCAAGGTAGGCGTCGACCGTGGGGTTCTCGTAGCAGGCGTAGTTGCCCCAGCCGGTGCCGTAGGTGAGCTCGTAGAGCTCCACGGGGGCGTTGGAGCCCCAACCCCACATGATGAGGTCGCTGTACTGGTGGGGATAGATGTCGTCCCAGCTTGCGCCCTTGATGCTGACCTCGATGCCCAGGGCGCGCATCTGGTTGGCGAAGTCGGCCGAGAGGGCCTGCCGCGTGGAGTCGCCCGCCGCGTAGTAAAGGTCCACGCTCGCGCGCAGGCCGTCCTTCTCGCGGATACCGTCGCCGCCCGGCACCCAGCCGGCGTCGTCGAGCAGCTGGGCGGCCTTGGCGGCGTCGTACTCGCAGGCCATGTAGGGGGAGTACCAGGGCATGCCGTCGGACACGCTGTAGGCCACGGTGCCGTAGCCGTTGAGCACGTTGTTCACCGAGGCCTGGCGGTCGAGGCCGTAGTTCATGGCCTGGCGGATGGCCAGGTCGCAGGTCACGTCGTTGCCCATGGGGTAGTCCACGTCGCCGTCGCCCTTGGTGCCGCCGGCGGCCACGCAGGGCAGCGAGATGCCGCGGGAGTCCACCGAGGTGCACACGAGCAGCCCGTAACCGGCGGGTGCGAGGTCGGCAAAGGCGGCCGAGGTGTAGGCCACGTCGACCTGGCCCGACTGCGCGGCGGCCAGCGAGGCGTCCTCCTCCATGAACACCACGATCACGCGGTCCATCGTGGGCTTCTCGCCGTAGTAGTCGGGGTTAGCCTTGAGGATGACCTGCTGGCCGCGGTCCCACTGCTCGAGCATGTAGCGGCCGCTGCCGATGGGGTTCGCGCCGTAGTCGGGCCCGTAGGCGTGCTCGGGCACGATGCCCACCACCGCAAGGGTGTAGAGCAGGGCGTTGAAGGGCTTGGTGAGCGTGATGACCACGGTGGTGTCGTCTGTGGCCTCGGCCGACTCGACCATGGTGAGGTCGGCGGTGCCGGCCGTGCTCGTGGCCACGCCCATGACGGTAAAGGCCACGTCGTGGGCCGTAAGGGGCTCTCCGTCGGTGAACTTGACGTCGTCGCGAATCGTGAAGGTCCAGGTCAGACCGTCGTCGGAGCACTCGTAGGAGGTGGCCAGGTCGTTCACGAACTCGAGCTCGGTGTTGGTGGTGATGAGGGTGGACTGGATGAGCGGCTCGTGCACGTGTTCGCCGCAGCCCCACGACAGGAGCGGGTCAAAGCCGGCGGCCGGCTCGGAGCTCGGGGTCATGGTGACGATGACCTGCGAGGGAGTCGAGGCGTCGCCGGCCAGGGCCTGCGAGGGGATCAAAGGAGACGCGGGCAGGAGCGCGGATGCTGCCAGCGTGGCACCGGCGGCGACACCGGCCTTGAAAAACGTGCGGCGCGAGGTGGTGTGGGGGAGGGGGGCAGCGTGCTGCATGGGGATCCTCTCGGTCGGGGTCGGCCTTGGGGCCGCACGCCCTTGGACGGGATCGGGCGTACGGCTGGGGTCGTGTGACGAAAACCGTTCGTTGGTGCATAGAGTAGCATAATATTTATTTGAGTAACACCATAGGATGAGTTTTGGACAAGTAGTGTTACGTTGTCTAGGCGAGAGGTGCGCGCGGGAGTGCGGGCGGTCTTGGATACGCCGTCGGCGATGACGGCTGGCCAGAATCGGGAGTTTGCGATGGGGGTGTAAGACTTGGATTTCGGGCACCAGCCACCTTGGCCACCAGCTGCTTTGGCCGCCACCAACTTTGCCCATCAGCAACGCGGGGAGTCCCATTTTGCCAGATGCTTCCGCAAGATGGGGGTTCTGGATAGGCGGCTTTGGCCACGGGTGCGTCCACTGCCGGCTATTCCGACAAGCGAGTCAAGAAAACCGCAGTTCAGGAGGGGCTTGGCTTGGCAGTATGTCTTGCTTGGGGACGTAGGGGGGCATTGGAAACCCGGCTATGCACCCCCACGCCTATCCAGAACCCTGATTATGCGGAAGCATCTCCTGGTTTAGCGTCTATCAATAACGAACGTGAATCCCAGCGGTGCACCATACGCCGGCCTACGGGTTTGTTCGTAACGCACAGGGCGCCCCGAGCGTGAATGCCTCGGAGCGCCCTGTGCCGACTTGTGGTTCTACTGCTCCTGGAGAGTTTTGAGAAAGCTCCTGCACAAGGCGGCCAAAGGCGCGGTGTGCTTAAGGCACATAAACCTTTGCCCAACGCGGTGCAGGGCTTTATTCAAAATGCTCTAGTGGCAGGTGTTGCACTCGAACACACCTGCATGGTGGCAGCTGATGCACGTTCCCATGCCGGTCTCGTCAATGGTTTTCGCGCTGTGGGCCTCATGGCAGTCCGTGCAGTGGATGCTGTCGTGGCTCTCACCGCCGGGCAGGGCGTGGGGGTTCACGACGGTGCCGTTGTTGTCGACGATGCCCTCGTAGCCTGCGGTGGCCTTCGCAAGGTCCTCGGCCCTATGGCACGAGGTGCATACCTCGCTGGGCACCTCGGACTTCTTGAGTCGCTTTGCCTCCTTGCCGCTGTTGAGCTTTTTGTGCCCGGCGTCAAGACCGTCTGACTCCACGTGGCAGTCGGTGCAGGTGAGGCCAAGCGTATTCGCATGCATGGCGGCATAGCCGCTGATTTCGGCGATTCGGTCGGAGTCCTCCGCAGGGGATGTCGATTTCGCCCCAGTGGTTTCCTCCTTGGCCTCGGCGCTGCTTTTCTGAGTCCCGGCCGTCTCCTTTGTGCTGACGGCCTCAGGAGCTGCCCCTGGCTCCAAACTCGCGACCTCCTTTTGGTGGCACAGCGCGCAGTCGAGGTCCGTGGACCACTCGTAGTCGGTGCCCTTTTCGCCGGCCGCGTAGCTTGAGGCCACAAGGCAGGATGAGACGCCCACTGCAAGAAGCGCCGCAAACGCGACAGTTCTGATCGAGCTCTTTGTCATGGCCATCCTTTTCCTTGGTAAATCTTCCGATTGGTAAGCGCCGCCAGAGCGCGGCCCTGGCGGCGCATCCCACGCGTTGCGCGGTTATCGGTGCCTGCAAAAGTCCCTACGCGTCCCAGCTCTCGAGGGCCGCCGCGTCAAAGCCCGCGTTCTTGCCGGTGATGATCGCCTCGGCGACGTTGCCGGAACCGTGGTAGAGCAGGCTGTAGACGCTGCCAAGCTCACCGGTGGCGTAGAGCCTGGGGATGACCTCGTCGCGGATGTCGGTGACGCGGCAGTCGAGGTTGTTGTGGACGGGGCCGCCCTGGGTGTTGATGAAGGAGGGGTACAGGACCACGCCGTAGAACGGAGGCTGGTCGATGCGGTACATGTGCTCGGGGTCGCGGTGGAAGTCGGGGTCCTCGCCGTTGTCGACGTAGGTGTTCCAGCGGTTGATGGTTTCGACCGCGCGGTCGACATAGGCGATGCCGAGCTTCTCGCAGAGCTCCTCGACGGTGTCGGCCTTCACGACCAGGCCGCTTTCGATGGCGGCGTCGAGGTCCCACTCGTACAGCTTGTGGGCGGGCAGCCAGCCCATGGTCGTTATGACGCCGGGGATGTACTCAAAGCCCTCGGCGTAGATCTCGCCGGCACCGTCGGGATACTGTTCGAAGCGGCCCTGGTCAAAGATCATGTAAGCCCAGCGTGCCTTGTAGTCGTCGAGCTGGTCCTTCTCGTCGGCGTAGCCCACGAAGTCCATGCCGTCGAGCTGCTTGGTATGGGCCATGAAGCGGTCTTCGGGATAGAAGCGGTCGCCGTAGCGGTTGAGCTGGATCATGCGCGGGTCCAGGTCCCAGTGGGCGCTCACCACGATGTCCTCGGCCATGGGGATGTCGTTCTCGATGTAGGCAAAGGGGCGGGCGCCGTAGCACTGCCACTCGATGCCGTTCATGTGCCACAGCTTGGCGCCGACCTCCTGGGCCATGAGCACGCCGTCACCGCGGTTGTAGGGGGTTCCCGAAGGGTAGATGCGGGCACCGGAGCGGATGTGGGAGTCGATGAGCTCGGGGTTGTTCTCAAAGCCGCCACAGGCCAAGATCACACCCCTGCTGGCTTTGATGTCGATGGGGTTGCCGTCCTTGCCGATGGCGCGCAGGCCCTTGATCTCCTTGGTAAAGGGGTCTTGGTAGAGCTTCTCGCCGCGGGTCTCGTACATGACCTCGTAGGGCATCTCGTCGAGCACTTCGATGAACTGGTCGAGAACCGCACCGCCGTTGGTGCAGCCCTTGCCCTCCTCGTCGAGCACGGTGTAGTGGTCGACGCCCGACTCGGTGAGACCGGCGATGCTGCTGACCACCTCGGGGGCGTCGCCCGAGGCGAGCCAGTGGCCGTAGTTGTGACGGTCGTTGATGTAGGGGATGTCGAGCTCGTCGAGCCAGTCGCAGATCTCGGAGAGGGCCTCGGCGTGGGCCACGTTGTACTTCTCCTCGGTGAGCCCAAAGCTGCACCTGTTGAGGTAGTTCACATAGATGTCGTGGTCGTAGGGCTGCACAAAACCGCCGCCGGAGACCGAGGTGTTACCGCCGCTGAACTCCTCGGGGGCGACCTCGATGACAAGCACGTTCGCACCGGACTGGCAGGCAGCGATGGCCGCGTTGACGCCTGCCGCGCCAAAACCGACTACGAGCACGTCGCACTCCTTGTCCCACTCGGTGGGGATGATGCCCTCGGTGCGGTTCTCGTCGGCAAGGGCGGTGCCCGCTGCCAGCGCGGTGCCCGCGGCAAGCCCTGCGCCCGCGCTGCCGGCACCCTTCAGGAAGCTGCGGCGATCCATCTCTTTCATGGGGTCCTCCTTGTTGTGTAGTCGCTCCCCGGCGACTGTTTTGCGGTACGGGTCGAAGCATCTGTGCCGTGACATCTCTGTGCCGCGGCTGCTGCCCGACCCGCCGTGCGACCTCAACGATACGGTGGCAAAACGAAATGTGTAACTTAAATGGAGATTAATGAGGCCGTACCCCCGCTTAGATTGAGCTTAAAACGATTCTGGTTTTTAACGCTCGCAACTCATCCTCCATCGGCTAGCACGCGCGGGGCGGCAAACGTATCATCGAACTAATGGGACATTGGCATAGGGGGAGCAGATGCAGCCGAGAATCACACGATGGGTGGCAGACAACAAGCTGTTCCTTGCTGTCTGCTGCGGCTATGCGCTGTGCCGGCTGTGCTTCGAACTGGCGTATCTGTTTCCCGGGCAGTCCTATGGGGCGGGCGAGCTTGGCAAGCTGATGGGACTGATTGCCGCCCTTTTCGTCGCTTACCGCTTGAACGTTGAGCGGAGGAACAGGTTCTGGAACTATGCTCCCTGCATTTTGGTCTTGGCAGCCTGTATTGCGACGATATGCACGCTAGGCCGCGAGCCGGGTGGGCTCTTTTTTGCCGTGAGCTGTTTTGTACTGGGGTGCGGTGCCTCTTCGGCCATGATCCAATGGTTGGAGTACTGCGCCATGATGCCGTGCAAGAGGATCGTCATCGCCATAGCCACGGCGTATTTGCTCAACTCGGTGGTCTCGCTTCTGATCGGCCGCCTTCAAAACCCCTACGTCACCTGCGTGATCCTATTTGCCTGCGGTGTGGGTCTTTGCGTTTTGCGATTCACCTGCGAGCAGGACCGCGCCATCGCCGAGCGGGCTGTGCTGTCGCTCAGAAAAACTGCGGGAATCAAACGGGAGCTGTTTCCGCTGGACATGCTTGTTTGGATTGCGGTCACGGGACTTTCGTTTGGACTTGTGGAGCAGGGCGACGGGATGATGATAGGGTCGCTGATCGACAGCATCGGCAGGATGGTGCCGTGTATAATCGTGTTGGTAGGTTATTCGGTGTTTGCAAACCGGTTTGACCTGCGATTCCTCTACTCGTCGATCCTGCCACTCATCGTGGCTTCGCTCACATTCATGGCGAG
Source organism: Coriobacteriaceae bacterium (assembly GCA_019421015.1). Classification (GTDB taxonomy): domain Bacteria; phylum Actinomycetota; class Coriobacteriia; order Coriobacteriales; family UMGS124; genus JAHZGC01. The sequence goes on from JAHZGC010000038.1 coordinate 19,665, forward strand.
CAGCCAGGCGCAGACCATGGTGCCGGGGCTGTGCCTCTCGATGGGCACGGCGGCGCTGCGTATCATCACCTACTCGCTTGTCTGCGTGCGCGCCTATCAGATAGGAGTGTCGTCGTTCTTTGGGAGCGCCTGCGTGATGATCTCGAACGTGGGATCGCATGCCGTGGGGCGCGCCATCGCGGGCGTGCCGTTTATCCAGGCGAACTATTCCATCGTGCTCTCGGCGTTCGTGGTCTTGTCGGTCACGGTCATCGTGTTCCTCATCATGTCCGAGGCCGAGCGCATAGCCTATGTCGACGACCTGCCGGGCCTGCGGGCTGCGGCGAACGACGAGGCGATTGCCGCGCTGGCCGACCAGAAGGGGCTTACGGCGCGCGAGGCAAACGTGCTCGTGCAGATGGCTCACGGCAAGACCAACGCCGAGATAGCCGATGCCCTTTTTATTACCGTGGGGGCGGTGCGCAGCCACACGAGCCGCATCTACCAGAAGTTCGGTGTCGGCACGCGCGAGGACTTGGACGAGATTGTGAAGCGGTTTGGGTGAGGGGTTGTTTAAATGCGGGTACTATATGTATGATATTGTTAATACAATGTACTCTATGTCATTTGATGACCAAGGGTGAGACGTCCATGGCTGCATCCATTTTGAGCATTCGAGTTGAACCAGAAGTCAAACAGTCTTTTGTAGACCTTTGCGAGAAACTTGGCCTAACAGCCTCTGCCGCAGTCAATATGTTTATGCGACAGATGCTGCGTGAGAAGGGTCTGCCGTTTAAACCCTCGTTGCATATGGAGGACGAAAGAGAAGAGGCTTTGAACAGTTCGGGTGAGGAAATTGGGGAGTTGGCTTCGGCTGTTGGTAACATTGCAGCTCAGTACCCCCAAATATCGAGCGTCATTCTATTCGGCTCCTACGCGCGAGGCGAGGCCGGTCTAGATAGTGACATCGATCTGCGGGTGACGTATGACAGGGAATCGACCTTCGGACTACTGGGCATGGCGTCATTCTCAGCCGCTGTGGGGGAAGCGACTGGCCGATCGATCGATGTGGTTTCGGCTGAAGCGTTGGATGACGACCTTGCTTCTGCAATCGAGCGAGACGGGGTGCTTCTCTATGAGCGGGCATAAGGGCGATAGTCAACGGGCTATGGAAGTTCTAGAGGCCATAAACGAAGCCCGCGCTCGTGTCGACGCGCTCGGGCTGGATGAACAAGCTTTTTTGAAAGACGACACTATTCAGATGAGAATAGCGGCTGATAGTTTACTTATGTGTACGCTTCGAATTACGGAAGAGGCGGGCAACCTTTCTGACCAAAGCAAGGAGGCTTTCCCCAGTATAGACTGGCGTGGCATTTCCGGCATGAGAACTTTTTTGGCCCATGACTATGGACGGATTGATCGTAAAATTGTATGGAATGCGATTGCTCACGAGTTCGACGACTTAGAAAAGGCTTGCAAGCAGATTCTTGAGGATGCGGGCATACACCGCCGTTGACGTTCACCCGACCCGTTCCCTTATCGTTTACGCCCTTTTGGTCCCCCTATTCCGCCTAAACTCCCGCACCTGCCCCGAAAGCTCCTTCAGCTCCTCACAGTCCAGCTCCTCCAGATGCTCGAGCCGGTCCATAAAGGCCACGATACTCCGGTTGGCTTGCGCCTTTACAAGCTCGTTGCATGCGGCTACGACCACGCCGGTCACCACGGCGAGATAGAATACGCTCACAATGCTCAAGGCCACCAGTGTGCAGCGAACCAACGGCGTAGCTGCGGGAACGTCGCCAAAGCCAATGGTGGTCACCGTCTGAAAACACAGCCACAGCGCATTGCCCCAGCCGCCCGCCGCCGGCTCCCCAATGGCGATGATGAACGAACTTGCCAAAAACAGGCCGCAAAAGACCAGGGTGATGTGGCCCAGACCGGTCATGCGGATAATGCTGCCAACCATGCGCAGACGAAACACGGGCGTCTCCTTGGACAAAACCGGGCCGATGGCCGGCTAGTGTAGCACGGGGGATAACTGCGGCTGCCCAACGGCGTGGCGCTTTCGTATAATCGTTCCTCAAGCAGCGGGCGAGAGGCCCGCGCACAAGACGTTACGGCCACGACTGCAAAGGAGCCCCGCATGGACCCCAACAAGCGTCCCGACGACATGGAGCGCATCACCACCCCCGAGCTTGCCGACGCGTTTATCGCTGAGCAGGTCGAGGCGATCCGGCGGCAGGTGGGCGACGGCAAGGTGCTGCTGGCGCTCTCGGGTGGCGTGGACTCGAGCGTGGTGGCGGCCCTGCTCATCAAGGCTATTGGCAAGCAGCTCGTGTGCGTTCACGTGAACCACGGCCTCATGCGCAAGGGCGAGAGCGAGCAGGTGGTCGACGTCTTCAAGAACCAGATGGACGCCAACCTGGTATATGTGGACGCCACCGACCGCTTCCTCGACAAACTGGCCGGCGTGGAGGAACCCGAGACCAAGCGCAAGATCATCGGCGCCGAGTTCATCCGCGTGTTCGAGGAG
>JAHZGC010000039.1 GCA_019421015.1 Coriobacteriaceae bacterium
CACCGCGCTGGCCCTCTCGGCCGTCAAGAACGGCGCCAGCCAGATTGAGTGGACCATCAACGGCCTGGGCGAGCGCGCCGGCAACACCTCGCTCGAAGAGGTGGTCATGGCCATCAAGATGCACGGCGAGGAGCTCGACGCCCACACCGACATCAACACCCGCGAGCTCACCCGTGCCAGCCACCTGGTGAGCACCATCACCGGCATCAACGTGCAGCCTAACAAGGCCATCGTGGGCGCCAACGCCTTCGCCCACTCTTCGGGCATCCACCAAGACGGCGTGCTCAAGGCCCGCGACACCTACGAGATCATCGACCCCGCCGAGGTGGGCGCCGCCGGCAGCCAGATCCTGCTCTCGGCCCGCTCGGGCCACGCCGCCCTGCGCCACCGCCTCTCGGAGCTGGGCTACACCTTTGGCGACGAGGAGTTCGAGCGCGTGTACCAGTCGTTCCTCGAGGTGGCCGACCGCAAAAAGGAGGTCTACGACGAGGACCTCGAGTCCATCGTGCGCCAATATCAGCGCGATGTGAGCGCCATCTGGACCCTGAACGCGGTGCAGGTCTCCTGCGGCTTCCCGCTCACCTCCACGGCCACCGTGACCATGACCGACGAGACCGGCTGCACCGTCACCGAGTGCGACTTCGGCACGGGCCCCATCGACGCGGCCTACAAGACCATCAACAAGATCGTCCGCGTCGAGAGCGAGCTGAGCGAGTTCTCGGTCAAGGCCGTGACCCGTGGCATCGACGCCCTCGGCGAGGTCTCGGTGCGCGTCAAGGCCGAGAACGGCGAGGTCTTCACCGGCCGTGGTTCCGACGGCGACATCATCGTCTCTTCGACCAAGGCCTACATCAACGCGCTGAACCGTCTGCTCGCCGCCGGTCGCGCCCGTGCCGCGAAATAGTCTTGAACTTCGCCGCTCGCCGCGTTGCGCGGGGACTCACGTACGTCCAGCACGCATCGCCCCCGCGCGCCTTGCGAGCGACCAAGTTCGTCGTCTTAGGCAGAAAGGACTCACGTTTATGCCCCGTCCTATGACCATGGCCGAGAAGATCCTGGCAGCCCATGCGGGCCTTGAAGAGGTGCGCCCGGGCCAGCTCGTGGAGTGCGGCCTGGACCTGGTGCTCGCCAACGACATCACGGCCCCCATCGCCATCAAGGTGTTCAATGAGCTCGGAGCCGATCGCGTTTTTGATTCCGAGCGCGTCTGCCTGGTGCCCGACCACTACGCCCCCAACAAGGACATCAAGAGCGCCGAGCAGGCCAAGACCATGCGCGACTTTGCCCGCGCCCAGGGCGTGACCCACTACTGGGAGGTGGGTTGTATGGGCGTCGAGCACGCCCTTCTGCCCGAGCAGGGCGTCGTGGTGCCCGGAGACCTCATCATCGGCGCCGACTCCCACACCTGCACCTACGGTGCCCTGGGTGCCTTCGCCACCGGCGTGGGCTCCACCGACGCCGGCGTGGGGCTGGCCACGGGCCGCGCCTGGTTCAAGGTGCCCCCGACCATCAAGTTCGAGATCGACGGCGAGCTCAAGCCCGGCGTGTGCGGCAAGGACGTCATCCTGCACATCATAGGCCTCATCGGTGTGGACGGCGCCCGCTACTGCGCCATGGAGTTCACCGGAAGCGCCATCCGCTCCATGAGCATGGAAGGCCGCCTGGCCATGAGCAACATGGCCATCGAGGCCGGCGGCAAGGCGGGCCTCATCGAGGTCGACGACGTGACCCGTGCCTATCTCGAGAACCGCGCCGAGCGCCCCTATGTGGAGTACCACAGCGATTCCGACGCCGAGTACGCCCAGGTGGTGTGCATCGACGCCGCCGCCATCGAGCCCACGGTGAGCTGGCCCCACCTACCTTCGAACACGCACCCGGTCTCGGAGTCGCGCCACATCAAGATCGACCAGGCGGTTATCGGCAGCTGCACCAACGGCCGTATGGAAGACATGCGCGCCGCCGCCGAGGTCCTGCGCGGGCGCAAGGTGCACCCCGACGTGCGCTGCATCGTGATCCCCGCCACCCAGGCCGTCTACAAGCAGTGCATCGCCGAGGGGCTCATGGACGTGTTCATCGACGCCAACTGTGCCGTCTCCACGCCCACTTGCGGTCCCTGCCTGGGCGGCTACATGGGCATCCTGGCGGCGGGGGAGCGCGCCGTGGCCACCACGAACCGCAACTTCGTGGGCCGCATGGGCGACCCGACCTCCGAGGTCTACCTGGCCAGCCCCGCCGTGGCGGCGGCTAGCGCCGTCGCCGGCGTCATCTCTTCCCCCTCCGACCTGGATTAAGTGTTGCGGAACCTCGGACCCGCTTTTGATAAGGAGCCCTTCTCATGCAGTTTCATGGAACCGCGCACCGCTATGGGCGCGACATCGACACCGACGTCATTATCCCGGCCCGTTACCTCAACACGAGCGACCCGGCCGAGCTTGCCAAGCATTGCCTCGAGGACCTCGACCCCGGCTTCGTGAACAAGGTGGGGCCGGGCGACATCATCGTGGCCGAGGAGAACTTCGGCTGCGGATCCTCGCGTGAGCACGCCCCCGTGTGCATCAAGGCCGCGGGCGTGGCGGCGGTCGTCGCCAAGAGCTTCGCCCGCATCTTCTACCGCAACGCCATCAACATCGGCCTGCCGATCATGGAGTGCCCTGCCGCTGTGGACGCCATCGCCGACGGCCACACGGTGAGCATCGACACCGACAAGGGCGTCATCGTCGACGACACCACCGGCGAGCAGTTCGCCGTGGAGCCGTTCCCGCCCTTCATCGCCCAGATCATCGCCGAGGGCGGCCTTGTGAACCGCACCCGCCGCGTTTTGGCCGAGCGGCAGGCGACCTGCTAAACCGCCTGCGCGTCCTTGCACCGCATGTCTCTCCAGTGCATGCACCCATACAGAAAGGGGACCATTCTCCATGGCCAGCACCACCCACAAGATCTGCCTTCTGCCCGGCGACGGCATCGGCCCCGAGATCATCGCCGAGGCCGTGAAGCTGCTCGAGGCCGTGGGCGAGGCCTACGACGTCGAGTTCTCCTTTGACGAGCAGCTTATCGGCGGCTGCGCCATCGACGCCACCCGCGCGGCGGGTCAGACGCCCACGGCGCTGCCCGAGGCAACCCTGGCTTCCGCCCGTGCGGCCGACGCCGTGCTGCTTGCCGCCGTGGGCGGTCCCAAGTGGGACAACGCTGCCCCCGGTGAAGCGCGTCCGGAGCAGGGGCTTCTGGGCATCCGCAAGGCGCTCGGGCTCTACCTCAACCTACGCCCCGTGCGCATCTACGAGGCCCTGCGCGATGCAAGCCCTCTCAAGCCCGAGCTGCTCGAGGGCGTGGACATCCTCATCGTGCGCGAGCTCACCGGCGGCATCTACTTCGGTGCCCACGAGCGCACGGTCGATGTGGAGGGTGCGGGCGTTGACGGGGCCGCGGGCACGTTCTGCCGCGACCAGATGGACTACAGCGAGTACGAGATCGAGCGCGTGGTGCGCTGGGCCTTCGACGCCGCTGCCCGCCGCCCGCGTCACCGTCTGCACTCGGTCGACAAGGCAAACGTGCTCGAGACCAGCCGCCTGTGGCGCGAGGTGACCCACAGGCTCGCCCTCAAGTACCCGCAGGTCGAGGCCAGCGACATGCTGGTCGACAACTGCGCGATGCAGCTGGTGGCCAACCCCGCCCAGTTCGACGTGCTGGTGACCGAGAACACCTTTGGCGACATCCTCTCCGACGAGGCGTCGATGCTCACCGGGTCGCTGGGCATGCTGGCCAGCGCCAGCCTCGGCACTGGCACGGCCCTCTATGAGCCGAGCCACGGCAGCGCCCCCGACATCGCCGGCAAGGGCATCGCCAACCCCATCGCGCAGGTCCTCTCGGTCGAGCTCATGCTGCGCTACAGCTTCGACATGGACGAGGCCGCCGACCGCGTGGCCAAGGCCGTGAAGGACGTCCTCGACGACGGCTGGCGCACCGGCGACATCGCCGACGCCTCGACCCCGGCCGAGAAGCGCCTGGGCACCGTCGCCATGGGCGACAAGATCGTGGAGTACTTCAGGCGGGGGTAGTTGCTAAGTACGATGTGGCCGAGCGGCACACGGGTGTCGCTCGGCCACGCTGCTTGTGGACGATCTTCAAACAGCGAGAAGGTATGACTCCCTGTAGGCGGGGAGAAGGCCGCGTGGCCGATCAGATTGCGCCCGAGGGCGTCTACTCCAAGTCCGGTGCCCGGCTTTTGGACCGAACCGGAGAACGCCGCCTACCTGTGGGCTTCGATGGGTTTGAGACTGTCGCTGCACGGTTGGTGTTCGTTGACAAGTCGATTCTGGTCGCCGACGTGCTCGAAAGCGGTCAGGCAGTAACGCTGTTTTGTCGTCCCCGTCGATTTGGTAAGACACTGGCGATGACCATGCTTAAGGCTTTCTTTGAGCTTCCTCCCGATGGAGTCTCGCGGGTCTCTCTGTTCGAGGGGCTCGAGGTATGGGATGCCTGCGATGGCCGTTATCGGGTTGAGCAGGGCGTGCGACCTGTGGTGTTCTTCTCGTTCAACGATGTGAAAAAGGCCGACTGGGCGCTTGCTTATGGGGCGTTGGAACAAAAAATCGCCGCAGAGTACCGCCGCCACTCCTATGTGCTCGAAGGCGATGCGTTGGATTCGACGGAGCGCGCGTCCTTTGGGCGCCTTATGGCCGGCGAGGCATCGCGGGCCGAGGTCGAATCGTCGTTGCGCCAGCTCTGCCTGTATCTAAGAAAACATCACGGTCGCGATGTCGTGGTTCTGATCGACGAATACGACGCCCCGATCATGGCTGGCTATGAGGGCGGCTACTACCACGAGGTGGTCGGTTTTATCAAGGGCTGGCTAACCGGGGCATTTAAAGACGGCGGGGCTGCTTTAGATTTTGCCTGCATGACGGGGGTCCAGCGCGTTGCGAAGGAGTCGATCTTCTCGGACCTCAACAACGTCACGGTCGATACGGCGCTTGATACGGCAAGCGACGAGCGCTTTGGGTTTACCGAGCAAGAGGTCGCTCTCCTGGCCGAGCATTTGGGCGTCCCCCACCAACGCGAAGAGGTCAAAGTCTGGTATGACGGTTATCGCTTTGGTGACGCCGATATATACAACCCCTGGAGCGTGCTCAGCTATTCTGCCAAAGACTGCCGTCCGGGCGTCTACTGGGCTAACACCTCCTCGAACACCCCTATAGGCGATGCCGTTCGTTCTCTCAACAGCGATGCCCTGGCCGACGTGTACGGGCTTTTGCAGCCGGGGGGAACGGTGCGGGCGCCCCTTGACTTTGCGATGGTGTTTCCCGAGGGCGGCGTGACGGGCGACGAGCTTTGGAGCCTGCTCTATCTGGCCGGTTATCTTACGACCGAAGACGTTCAAGACCCTACGGACGACGTGCTGCTGCGCCGCTTGCGCATTCCGAACCACGAGGTGTCGCTCATATTCAGCCGCGAGATCGTGAAGCGTTTTCGTCATGTTGCCGGAGGCCCGCGTAGGCTCGAGAGGCTCCATGTGGCCTTGAGGGACGGCGACGCCGCGGTGGTCGAGGAAGAACTCGAGCGCATTCTTCTAGATTGCGTGGCCCCCGTCGACCTGGTGAACGAGAACAGCTATCACATGCTTGTAATGGGCCTTCTTTTTGGTATTCCGGGCTACGCCGACCCGGTCTCGAACGGGCGAGGGGGTATGGGCTACTACGATGTTCGGCTGAACCCTTGTGAGGTGGCTGCGCCCGCCCTTACTGTGGAGTTCAAGGTGGCGTCCGGAGAAGCCTCGCTACGGCAGGCTGCCGAGGTCGGCTTGCGGCAGATCGCCGAGAAGGCATATGACCACGATGCCTCGGGGGCTCGCATCCGCTGGGGCATCGCGTTTTGGAAGCAGTCGGTTGCCGTTGTCTGCGAGCAGGTCGGATAATCGCCCACAGGCAACGGCTTCATTCTTGCACGCCCTATAGTTCGCTGAGCCGGGCCACGTCGTCCCGGTGCAGCTTGCCCGAGACGGCCCCGTGCACGAGGGGGGCGAATGAGCAGCCGGGCTGCCCGAGCGCCAGAAACTCCAACGTCGGGTCGGCCACGATGGCGCCAGGTTGCAGCGCGGCCACCTGCGCCACTAGCTCCTCTTCCGAGCGTATGGCGAAGTCGCGGGGCCCGGCGTGGCCGCGGTCCCAGGCGAACGGGCTGGCCACGACCACGGGGATGTGCGGGTGCTTCTCCTCCAGCTGGGCCCGCAGCGACTCGGCCACCACCTGGTCGGCGATGACCAGGGTCGGGGTTTGCTCGTCATAACCGTCATCGGGTGACGCTTCTCTCCACCACCCGCTGGGACGCTCTCCGTCGGCCACCGCCTCACAGGCTGCGAGAAGCCCTCGGTCCACCGAGCCGTCGGGGGAGCCCAGCGGGCATCCCGCGACCCACGGTGTGCCGTAGTGCCGCTCGAGCCATCGGGCCGTGCGCAGGCCGGCCGCGCTCACGGCCACGTTCAGCGCGGCGTCGGCCACCTGGGCGATGGCGTCCACGGCGGCCCCCATGGACATCTGCAGGCCAAGGGTCCAGCCGGTGCCCTCGAACAGCACCGCGAAGTCGCGGTCGTTGCCCACGTCGCCGAAGTCCAGCGGCGTGGCCCCCAGGATGTTGACGTGGCGCGGCCCTGTCGCCGCTAGAGCGTTGTCCGGGCCAAAGCGCTCCATCAGGGCCTTCATCGCGATCTCGATGCCGTAGTCGTAGGTCCTAAAGCCCGTGGTGGCCAAAGCCGAGGGCCGGTATGCTCGACCGCATCTCGATCTCGGCCGCTATGCCCTCGACGTCGGTGCCCAGGATGCCGGGTACGGGGGTGCCGAGCACTGCGACGAGCGGCAGGGTCCGCCCGACGTCGCCGATGTAGGCGCACACGCGGTCGACCAGGGCGCGGTCGCTGCCGAGCACGGCCTCGGTGCTGCGCAGGTGCGTGCTGAAGCACAGGCCCGGCCGCCGGCGCCAGCGGGGCTCGTCGTTGAGCACGTAGTGGTCGGTGCAGCAGCCCGCGTCGCAGAACACCGTTATGCCGTCCAGGTCGTAGAGGCTGGCCGCCACGCCGGTGTAGTCGCTGGCATAGGGGATCACCCAGCGCGAGAGCTTATCTACGGTTGCCTCCTGTGCGGTACGCGTGCGTGATCTCCTCCATGAGCAGGCCCACGCCGTGAAAGCCGGTAAGGCCCTCGTCGTGCCAGACGTCCACCACGTGGTCGATTCCCACGATGGCCGCGCTGGTAGCGCCCACGGCCACGGTGCGGCTTGGGTCGGGAAGGGCCAACCCCGCCCGGTCGCCCAGGTGTAGACGGGCGTCGTTACTGGGCAGGCAGGTCACCTGGGGGTAGCGCTCGGCGATGAGGGCACGGTCGGCGCCGTCGGCGTCGAAGGGGTGGTGCGAGTGAAAGACGTGCGTGACGTTAAGGCCGTAGCCGAGCAGCACCCGTGCCAGGGCGAACGGCACGAGGCTCGCCTCGCAGTCGACGACCACCGGCGTCTCTCCCAGCAGCTCGCGGGTCTCTTGGATGCGGGTCTCGGTCTGTTTGCGCCACGGGGCGCAGTCGGGGGCCGGCAGGCCCAGGGGCTGGGCGAGTTCTCGGTAGAGCCCCTCGATGCGGCCCACATCGTAGCAGGGGCCGAAGTCGAAGGCGGGGATGGCCAGGCGCTCCTCCATACTGCGGGCACCGGCGCTGCCGTTGAAGCGCGTCACCACGGTGACGCGGCTGCGGGCCATGGCCTGGTAGTCGGCGTAGGTGGCGCAGTCAAAGAGCTGGCGCACTGGCCCCAGCCCCCAGCTCCTGAGCACCTCGAAGAACTCGCTCTCGGGGTTCAGGGCCACAAACGAGCCCACGAGGTTCACGCCGCGGTCCTTCTGGGAGGGATCCACCGGATCAAGGAACGAGTAGAGGTTGAGGGTCTTCTTGACGCTCATGGTGTTCGTGGCGCTCAGGGCCACGGGATGGATGCGGTCAAAGACGAAGCGCGTGCCGGGCCAGCGGGCTGCCAGCAGGTCGCGCAGGCTGTCGGCGTCGGTGCCCAAGAAGTCGTCGATGCAGAACAGGTTGATGAAGAGGATCGAGGGAGGCGGCACCAGGGTCCGCTCCAGCTCGTCCACCGCTTCCACGATGAGCTTCTCGTAGGAGCCCGACACCACGTCGGTCTGGGACACGCGCAAAAACGACACCGCGCTCGGGTCGCCGTGCTTGCGGTGGTGCAGGGCTTGGCGGCGCATGCACGAGGGCGGACCCACGTAGAGGGTGTGGCTGCCGGGTATGCGCAGCACGGTGCGGGCGCGCGGTGTCTGGGGCGGGCGGAACCATAGGCCCGCCGGCTGCTGGCTGGTCTTAGCTATGGAGGACGGCCTCCGGCTGGGCTGTAGGCACGCCGTCTTCAAGGATGCGCCGGGCAAGGTCGCGATAGACCTGGGCCTGCGGGCTCTGGGGCAGCGCAAATACCACGGTGCGCCCCTGTTCTTCGGCCGTCTGCACGTCGGAGGAGCGCGGGATGCGTGCGCTCACGGGCACCCCGGCCTCGTCGGCGAGCTCCTGGACCAAGGCGTCCTCGTTGGCCACGTTGCGCGAGTTCTGGATGAGGCCGCCCAGCCGTGCGTAGCCGCGCTGCTTGAAGTTCTCGAGGGCGCACATGATGTTGCCTGTGGCGTAGAGGGCCATCTTCTCGCCCGAGGTCACGATGTACACGCGGTCGGCGTGTTGCTTGCGCAGGGGCATGGCGAAGCCGCCGCACACCACGTCGCCCAGGACGTCGTAGAGCACCACGTCGGGGCGGTAGGTCTCGTAGGCCCCCAGCTCCTCGAGCTTCTCGAAGGCCGCGATGATGCCGCGCCCCGCGCAGCCGATGCCGGGCAGGGGCCCTCCGGCCTCCACGCACAGCACGCCGCCCTCCCCGCGGTGCACCAGGCTGTCGAGGGTCACGTCGTCGTCATGCTCGCGCAGCTGGTCGAGGACCGTGGGGATGCGCTTGCCCCCGGTGAGGAGCTGGGTCGAGTCGGCCTTGGGGTCGCAGCCGATCTGCAGCACGGTGAGGCCCTGCTCGGCGAGGGCGGCGGCCAGGTTCGCGGTGGTGGTCGACTTGCCGATGCCTCCCTTGCCGTAGATGGCTATCTTGACGGGGATCATGCGAAGGGCCTCGCTTTCTGGGATGGGGGAGAAGCGCCGGGGTGCTTGGTCGACAGGAGATGTGCATCCCGCTATGGTGCCAGCCGGGAGGGCGCGCGACTGTTGCAAATGCAACATCGGGGATACGCCTGGGACGTTCGGCCGATTTGGGTGGACGCCAGGACCCCTGACCCCCAGGTCCTAGGCCTTTCCCAGCGGGGTGTCAGGCGTGGCCAACTCTTCGATATCGAGATCTCTCCGTGCGGCGTAATCTGCGCACACGGATTCCAGTGCGTCCAAATCGTTGTTGAGCGACTGCCATATGGACTCGTGGTCCGTTCCCGGATAGTCGTGAGCCAGACGATTCCGCACGCCGCGCACGGCGTCCCAGGGAATATCCGGAAACTCGATCTTGGTTCTGTCGCTGAGGCTCGTGGCTTCCTCGGTAATGCGGTAGAGGCTGTAGAGGAGCCCGTCGACGACCATTTCTTCCTGCGCGTTGCGAGGATATAAGAACGACTCCTGAGTAACGCCGCCTTCGGCCATGCGGCGCTTGAGCTGCTGGATTACGTGCCAAATCTCGCCAATGCGCCTATTGTCGTCCTGGCGTGCGCTCATAGACCATCACCTTGTCTCGTTCGTAGCTTTTGATAAAGGCTGGATTGGCCCTCTTGGGGTCGGGGACCCCATGGAGGTCGACGGCGACCCCAAGGGCGTCTTCCAGTTCCTGCTGCAGGTCCCAGATGTTCCACCCTATGCGCGCGTCGGGCAGGGGCTCGTAGATAAGGTCGACGTCACTTGTGGGCTCCTGGTCGCCCCTGGCCACGGATCCGTAAAGCCAAGTCCTTGCGATCTTCCACTGCTCCATAATCGGCGCTATCGCCGCGGTCACGCGTTCGGGCGTGAGCGTTCGAGCGTCTATGACGTTGCGCGATCGTGGGTACATGGGGCAGCTCCCGGTCCAGGTGGCGTTGCGAAGCTTATTGTACCTGGTTGCGCCCCGAGGGGGGTGCCTGGGGAAATCGGGTTATGAGTGAGGTCGAGGTTCCGATGGGCCGGAAAAGACGCCTTGCGCGACGACGCCTGGTTATCGGCAAATCCTGCTACAGGTAAGACAGAGAAAACCAAACCAAACGAGGCGGGAGGGGACGGCCGACGACCGTCCCCTCCCTATCTAGCGCTATCAGGGGTTCTGTTGGCCTTGCTTCTGAGCCCGCGGCTAATTGGCACCCTTCCTCATAGCCGAGGGCTGTCTCGGCGGCGAGCCACGCCATGGCGTTGGCCCCGCATGAGCCGCCGTTCATGCACGACGAAGCCCCCTGAACTCCGACCACGCCACCGCTGGCGTAGAGGCCGGGGATCACGCTGCCCTGCTTGTCGAATATGAGTCGACCGAGCGGGGCATGGGGCTGCTCAGGGTTACCTACGAGATGACCCGATGGATCGACGGTTGCCGTGGGCCGGCGTGACGAATGGCCCCGCGAGGTCTTGCCTTTCCTCGCGGGGCCATTCGTGCTTCGAAGGGTTGGGGTGCAGATGCTCCCGCTAACCAGCGGTCGCTAGCCGGCGATGTAGTCGAGCGCCTCGTTGGCGGCGATGTAGCCGGAGTCGATGCACAGGCCGTAGCAGAAGCCGGGGATGTCGTAGTAAGGCGAGTAGTACAGGCTTCCAGCTTCGGTGCCAGCGCAATACAGGCCGGGGATCGGGCGGTAGTCCGCGGCGGTGAGGACGCGGCACTGGTCGTCGATGCGCAGGCCGCCGAAGGTCGACCAGGCGCTCTGGTAGTTCTCGGTGATGTAGAACGGGCCGGTCGCCACGGGCGTCAGGTACCAGGGGTTGGCGCCAAAGTCCTCGTCGACGCCGCTCTCGCAGAAGCCGTTGTAGCGCTCGACCGTGGCGGCGACGACCGCGGGGTCCAGGCCGGCCTTCTCGGCGACCTCTTCGATGGTTTCGCCCTTCCAGCACCAGCCCTCGGCGATGCCCTCCTCGATGTCCTCGGGCAGTTTGTCGAGGATACGGTCCTTGAAGTAGGCGCCGATGAACCAGTTGGTGGCCGGGTCGCCGTACTCGCCGTCCTGGGCGCCGCGGGCCTTCATGTACTCGTAGAGGCCCTGGTTGGTCATGGCGTCCACGTAGGTCTGGTCCACGATGGCGTACCAGGGGTTGTTGTGCAGCGTCTGCTCGGAGCCGTAGCTCATGGGGAAGTCGCAGAGCATGCCCTCGTTCAGGAACCGCTTGCCCTCGGCGTCGACCAGCAGGTTGCCGTAGTAGCCGAACTTAAAGGCGTAGTTCTGGTCGTACTTGTCCTGCTTGGCGGGGCGGCTCGCCTTGTCGTTGGTGCCGCCGTACTCGCAGGGGCAGTAGCCAAAGGTCTTCTCGAGCGCCGCGCCCACGGCCTCGCCGGCCACAATGCCGTCGCCGGTGCACAGCGACTCGCCGCCGCGGGCCACGTTGAGGTCGCGCGTGTGGAGGAAGCGCTCCTGCAGGTCCTCGTTGCCCAGGTAGCCGCCGGTGGCAATGATCACGGCGCCGGCGTTGACCTGCACGGTGCCGTCGGGGCCCTCGGCCAGGACGCCCGCGGCCTTGTCGCCGTCCATCACGATGGAGGTCATGGGCGTCGAGAAGCGCGCGTCGATGCCGTAGTTCTCGATGGCGTTCGACCATATGGTGAAGCGGTCCTCGAGCGGCGTGGTGATGAGGTGGAAGCCACCCTTCTCGCCGATGAACGGCGTCTCGAAGCGGAAGTTCGCCTCTTTGAACTCGTAGCCCACCTCGAGCAGGTTGGCCACGGCGTTCTTGGACTCGGCGATGCAGCGGCGCATGAGGGCGGGGTTGGGCGTCCAGTGGGTGTAGTTCATGACGTGGTAGAAGACGTCGTCGACGGTCAGGGTCGTTCCGCCTTCCTTGGTGTGCAGGACCTCGGTGTCCACGGCGAATGGGCCCGAGACGTACACGCCGTTGGGGGCGGTCACGTCGTCGCCCTTCTCGAGCACGACCACGTTGGCTCCCTGCTTGGCGGCCGTGATGGCGGCCATGAAGCCGGCGGCGCCCAGGCCGCAGACCACGAGGTCGCAGTCGACGGTTTCGACGGGCTGCGCCGGGGCCGTCTCGGCAGCGGCGCCCTGCTCGGCGAGGGCAAGCCCGGCGCCGGCGGCCGCAACGGTGGCGGCGGAGGCGGCGATAAAGGAACGGCGGTTCATCGTGGTGTCCATGAAAACCCCTTTCACATGGTCTGACCTGCGGTGCGGCCCCCTGCCGCAACCGCAATCGGCGCTAACGCGAGGTCCACCCTAAAGGCTCGACAAGGTCTAAGGTCAAGGGGTCTGAGCAAAATTTTTTTGGCTAGGCCACGGGCACCAGGAGCGTCTCGATGTCGGCGCCTTGGCCGTCGAGGTTCATGAAGCCCGGAAGCAGCAGCACGTCGCCGCGCAGCCGGTAGCCGTGGCGCTCCAGGTAGGTGAACAGCGGCGCGAAAGCCTCTTTGCGGATGCTCTGGGCGCGGGTGATCTGACGCCGGTAACGCAGGCACTTGCCCATCTCGAGGCGATTCAGCGTGGAGGGATCGCGGCCGTCCAGCCGCCATGCCTCGGGTGCCGGCATGCAGATGACATAGCTGGGGTCCACGGTGTCGGCATCGTTCTCGAGGTCGGCCTTGCCGATGATGCGGGCGCAGTTGGTGATGCTCAGCAGCTCGTAGAAGTCCGCGATGGCGCTGCGGTTCTCGACCGAGACGCTGAAGTCGGAGCCGTGCGAGGCCTCGATGTAGACCTGGTCGTCGATGTCCACCAGGGTAAAGTCGCCGCCGTAGGGGGCTGCCGGGTCGGCCTTCTGGTGCTCGCGTTCATAGGCGAGTAGGTCGAGGGCGCTGTCGATGCGGCGCAGGCGGTAGCGCAGCAGGTCGGCGTCGTGTGCGAGCCGAGCGCGCTGCTCCTGCAAAGAAGCCTCGAACTCGGCGGTTCCCTGCCGGGCGTCGAGCATGGCGATGGCCTTCTCCACGGTGAAGCCGTATTGCAGCAGCACGCGGAAGGCGTTGGCCCTAAAGGCGTCGTGCGGGGTGAAGGCGCGGTAACCGTTTTCGTCGCGCGCGCCCGAGGTGAACAGCCCTGCCTTGTCGTAGAAGCGCACCTTGGAAGGGGTCATGCCCGTCATGGCGGCGAACTCGCCGATCTTGTAGGTCCGTTCCGTGCCGCTGCGATCGCATGCCATGGGGCACCTTCTTCTTGCCGCACCAGGGGTTGGGATGCACACAAACACTTCATTTTAAACGTTCGATCTGGTGCAAGGTCAAGGGGTTTGGCGCCGGCAACCTGGAGGTGATTTGCCCATGAAGGTGCCCCGCGCCTTTTTGTCGAGGGAGGGCGACTATGGTCTATGGGGCGTTCTGAGCGAGTTCGTCTTTAAGGCAGTCACTCAGATACCCGTCGCTCATGCAATGCATATCGGAGACGCCACGGCGCATAAGATCATAGGTTTGCGAGTGGTAAAAGAAACCCAGGGCCGCCTCAAGCGACATGTGGGACTCTTCGGCAAAAAGTCGAACGACCCGCGCGTATTTCATTTGGAGAAGAATGGGGCTGGCGTTCACAAGAACTCGCTCCCTTCGAATCGCAAGCACGCATCAAGCGCTTCTTGGGTGCGAAAGCAGACCTGCCAGTTTGGATGCTCGAACCGTAGTCAAAGGTGAGTAGTTTGAGCGACGCATAGATCTCGTCATTGCACACGTATCGATTGACTACGGCATCGCGCCCTTTGTCTTTGAATCGATTGCACCATTTGGAAGCTTGTTCAAAAAGTGGCGTTGTGTAAAAGCCCGGGCCAAAGTCTACGCGCGGTCGTGAGTGACGGATATCGGGAGTGGGAATCTCGAGGAATGATCCGTGATAGACAATCATAGGGCAATCCCCCTGCTGGCCATGATGTCAAGGATGTCGTCGACGATATACTCCCGATCTTGCGTGTGAAGGACTTCGTAGTTGGCCACGATATAGTCGTTCAGGATATTGCTGCGTTTTGCAAGGGCGTCATACACGCGTGTGCCGTCTACGCCAAGCCGACGGCCGATTGATTCTATGCAGAAGACCGCGAATTCGAGTGCGCTTGCGGACATGATGAATCCCCACCGCCCTTGCCATCAAAGACCATGCATGTGAACCAGTGTACCCGCTGTGTCGTGACCTTCCAAGTGTTTCGACCGCAACCCGCAACCCTCCCTCCCCGCGACCCGCGTGTTGCATGCAGAGAGGCCGCCCATGGTCCAGGCGCAGTTCCGCAGCCGCCAAAGGCGGCGAGGACTGTCTGAGCACTGGACCATGGGCGGCCTCAACGGGAGCTAATCGAGCGAGGTCGCCTACATCAGCTTGCACACGTTCTCGGCAAAGGCCACCGGGTCCACCACGGGCAGCCCGGCCACCAGAAGGGCCTGGTCAAGCAGCACGTCGGCGTAGAGGGCGAGCTTGGTGGCGTCCTTGGCCTCCTGGGCGGCCGCCAGCTTGGCAAACACGGGGTGGTCGGGGTTCAGCTCGAGCACGCGCTCGGCCTTGGGGGCAAAGGCGGCCTCGGGGCCCTGGCTCATGACGCGCTCCATCTCCAGCGAGATGGGGCCCTCGGCGGTCAGCACGGCGGGGGAGTCGCCTAGGCCGGCGGCCACCGTCACCTTGGTGACCTTCTCGCCCAGGGCGTCCTTGATGGTCTTCACGAGCTCCTCGTTCTCGGTGGCAGCCTGCTCGGCCTTCTGCTTCTCCTCCTCGGTTGCCAGGTCGAGCTTGGTGTCGGCCACGTTGGCGAACTCCACGTCGCGGGCCGGTGCGGCGGGCGTGCCGGGATCGTCGTCGGTCGGCTCGATGCCTATGACCTCGTCCACGTGGTAGGCGCGCATGGCCTGGAACATGAACTCGTCCACGTCCTCGGTGCACAGCAGCACGTCGAAGTCGCGGGCCAGGGCGTTCTTGACCGCGGGGCGCTTGGCCAGCAGCTCGCGGGTCTCGCCGGCGGCGTAGTAGATCTTGTCCTGCCCCTCGGGCATCGCGGCCACGTACTCGGCCAGCGTCACGGGCTTGCCCTCCTTGGCGCTCCAGAAGAGCAGCAGGTCGGCGAGGTCGGTCTTCATGCCGTAGCTGGCGTAGATGCCGAACTTGAGGCCGCGGCCGAAGTTGCCGAAGAAGTTCTCGTAGGCCTCGCGGTCGTCGGCGAGCATCTTCACGAGCTCGGCGCGCACCTTCTTCTCGACCTGGCGGGCGATGGCCTTGAGCTCGGAAGACTGCTGCAGCGTCTCGCGCGAGATGTTGAGCGACACGTCGGGGGAGTCCACCACGCCGCGCACGAAGTTGAAGTAGTCGGGCACCAGGTCGGCGCACTTTTCCTGGATCAGCACGTTGGACTGGTAGAGCGCGAGGCCCTTCTGGTAGTCCTTGCTATAGAGGTCGAAGGGCGCGGCGCTCGGGATGAACAGCAGCGCGTCGTAGTTGATGCGCCCCTCGGCGTGGAACGAGATGGTGCGGGCCGGGTCGGCGAAGTCGTGGAACGTGCTCTTGTAGAACTCGTTGTAGTCCTCCTGGCTCACCTCGGAGGAGCGCTTGGACCACAGCGGCTTGATGGAGTTCACGGTCTCGAGCTCGGTATAGCTCTCGTACTGGGGCTTGTAGTCCTCGGGGGCGTCTTCGGGCTTGGGCAGCTCGCGGCTCTTGACGGTCTCCATCTTGATGGGATGGTGCACGTAGTTGGAGTAGGTGCGGATGAGGCTGCGCAGGCGCCACTCGTTCAGGAGCTGGTCGGTCTCGTTGTCGTCGCTGTTGGGGCGCAGGAACAGCGTGACCGTGGTGCCGCGCTCGGGTTGCTCGCCCTCGAGGGCCGGGGCCACCTCGTAGCCGCTCATACCGTCGGACTCCCAGGCAAAGGCCTGGTCGGCGCCGAGCGCGCGGCTCACCACGCGCACCTTCTGCGCCACCATAAAGCTGGCGTAGAAGCCCACGCCGAACTGGCCGATGACGTCGACGGCGTCGGTGGAGACCTCGCTGTTCGCATTGTCCTTCTTGAACTGCTCGCTGCCCGAGTGGGCGATGGTGCCCAGGTTGCGATCGAGCTCCTCCTCGGTCATGCCGATACCGTTGTCGCTCACGGTGATGGTGCGGGCGTCCTTGTTAAAGGCCACCTGGATGGCGAGCTCGGAGCGGTCGATGTCGAGGCTCGGGTCGGTGAGACTCTTGAACACCAGCTTGTCGATGGCGTCGGAGGCGTTGGAGATCAGCTCGCGCAGGAAGATCTCCTTGTTGGTGTAGATCGAGTTGATCATGAGGTCGAGCAGCTTCTTGCTCTCGGTCTGGAACTGCTTCATGGGGCGTCGACTTCCTTTCGATCGCGGTCGCCGAAATATGCATAGCGGTAGTTGTACCGCAGGCGCAGGTGCGGCAATCGCGTGCAATAGGATGTTGGAAGGGGATTGCGCGAATATCTCACAATAGTAGGCTTAGATATTCTGCATAGGATGCTGTGGGGTTGTTGGGATGGCCGCTGCCATGGACTCCCATGGGGGCGTTGCTACGCGGCTGCGGCTGTGCGGACGACGTGGCGCGGTGCGGTGACGGTACAGTGACGGTTGTGCGGGCTGAAGCTATTTCGGTTGGATTAAACCCTTACGTTCGGAGGGCACGCCACCAGGTGTTTTGGAGAAACCCTCAACCCGAAAACGTAAAAACAGCCGAACGTCAGCCCGCACAACCGCAAGCGGTGACGCGCCGCGGGGGGCGTGCAGCGGGCTGCCCTTACGCCACAGCGAGCGTCACGTCGACGGCCTTGATCACAGCAAGGACATGGCCGCCCTTGACCACCTCGGTGCGGTCGGCGGCGGGGTTGGGCATGACGGCCAGGAGTTCCTTGCCCTCGTCGAGGTCGAACCTAAAGGTGGCCTGCGTGGTGACGTCGCCGCGCTCCACCTCGACGATGTGGCCCTTGAACTGGTTGTTGGCGGTTATAGGCACGTGGTTCTTCTCCACGCCGATCATGACGTCGGTCGAGCGCACCCCGGCGACAACGGGGGTGCCCACGCTCAGACCGAGTTTGTCGAGCTCGTGGGTGGTGATGAGCGCGTTAAGCTCCACGAGGTCGGCGTCCACGGTCACCAGGGCATGCGTCTCGCCGCGGTCGATGGCGCTCACGGTTCCTTTGAACTGGTTGCGGGCGATAATTTCCATGGTCATCAGGTCCTTTCGGGGTTTGCGGGCATCCGATGCCGAGCAGGGGTGCCCAAAGGGTCTCCCGATGCATACCCGCCGCAGGTAAGGACCATGGAGTAGCAGGGGTTTCTCCACCCTAACTGCCAAAATCGGGCGTTATTCCTGCATCGCGGTGACCACTGCGTAGGTATGCGGCATGTTCTCGCGCATGAAGTCGAGCCCGTGGCGGTCGAGGAGGATGCCGGCTGCGGCAAACCACGCGTCGAAGCGGGTCTGCGCGTCTGACCCGGCCAGAGACGCGGGATTCGCGATTTCGGCTTCTACCGGCGCCGCCTCCTCGCCCAGGAGCTCCTGCATGAGCGTGAACATCACCTCGGCCCGCACACCGGTCTGGCCGCCGTCCAAAAACGAGCGGACCACATGGCGCAGCGTGGCGTCCCCACCGTCGAGCAGCTCGCCGTAGGCATTCGGGTGCGCTCCGATGAGGTCTGCGGCATGTTGGGAACCGGCGGACGCCCCGCCGGCGGGGGAGGAGACCTCGTCGACAAGGGCATCGATCGCGGCTCCGTCCATGCCGACCGAACCGGCGGCTTCGGGAGCGTCTTGCCCGACGCCGTCTGGTTGGAGCGCCGGGGCTGCTGGTTCCCAGGACATGTCGGGAGGGTCGGCCGGGGGCGTATCGCCGCATCCGGCGCAGCAGAGCAGGGGGCCCCCGAGCAGGATGGCGAGCGGTATGATACGAGCTTGCGTGGCGTTCATGGCGTCCGTTTCGTCCGAGCCGGTAAGATACCGCCATTTTACCTGAAGGCCTGGGCAAGCTGCCAAAGTGACGTCCTCCTCCCCGACGGGCCGTGCCGCCTGCGTCGGGCAGGCGTTCCGACTGTGGAGGTGGGGCGCGTTTCGCTGTGGCCCGTGGAAGGGGGCACCGTTTTTCCGTACTATCCCATGGAAACGAACGACAACGGTTGTTCCACGCTACCCCCAAAGGAGCCCCCCATGGCCTACACCACCCAGATGGACGCCGCCCGCCAGGGCATCATCACCCCGCAGATGGAGGCCGTCTCCGCCAAGGAGCGCATCGACCCCGAAGCCCTGCGCGCGCTCATCGCCAAGGGCGAGGCCGTGATCCCCGCCAACGTGCACCACGCGGCCCTCGACCCCCACGGCATCGGTTTCGCGCTCAAGACCAAGATCAACGTGAACCTGGGCACCAGCCGCGACTGGAGCGACCTCGACATGGAGATGCAGAAGGTCCGCGACGCCGTGGCCATGGGGGCCGAGTCGATCATGGACCTCTCGACCTTCGGCGACACCCGGGCCTTCCGCCGCAAGCTCACGGCCGAGTGCCCCGCCATCATCGGCACCGTGCCCATCTACGACGCCGTGGTGCACTACGGCAAGGCGCTCAAGGACATCACCGCCGACGAGTGGCTCGACGTGCTGCGCATGCACGCCGAGGACGGCGTGGACTTCGTGACCCTGCACTGCGGCATGAACCGCGCCGTGGCCCAGCGCGTCAAGGACAACCGCCGCCTCATGAACGTGGTGTCGCGCGGTGGTTCGCTCATGTTCGCCTGGATGATGATGACGGGGGAGGAGAACCCCTACTACGAGCGCTTCGACGAGGTGCTCGAGATTTGTCGCGCCCACGACGTGACCATCTCGCTGGGAGACTCGTGCCGCCCGGGCTGCCTGGCCGACGCCGGCGATGCCGCCCAGGTCGACGAGCTCGTGACCCTGGGCGAGCTCACGCTGCGGGCCTGGAAGCGCGATGTGCAGGTGATCATCGAGGGGCCGGGCCACGTGCCGCTCGACCAGGTGATCGCCCAGATGAAGCTCGAGCAGACCGTGTGCCACGGGGCACCCTTCTACGTGCTCGGGCCGCTCGTGACCGACGTGGCTCCTGGCTACGACCACATCACCGCCGCCATCGGAGGCGCGCTGGCCGCCAGCAACGGCGCGAGCTTCTTGTGCTACGTGACCCCTGCCGAGCACCTGCGCCTGCCCGACGAGAACGACGTGCGCGAGGGTATCGTCGCCTTCAAGATCGCGGCCCACGCCGCCGACATCGCCAAGGGCCTGCCCGGCGCCCGCGATTGGGACGACCAGATGTCTGCCGCCCGCAAGGCGCTCGACTGGGAGACCATGTTCAAGCTGGCCATCGACCCCGAGAAGGCTCGCCGCTTCCTTGCCGAGGCAGCGCCCGATAACGGAGCGACGTTTTCGATGGGAGGCGTGGGGAGGGGGTGTGGGCCGGGGGTC
>JAHZGC010000004.1:0-29554 GCA_019421015.1 Coriobacteriaceae bacterium
TTGGCATGACCGAGCGCATCGCCGACATCTCGGTGAAGGAGTTCACCAAGTACCTGATCATCCGCATGCGCGGCGTGCCCTCGCTTGACGCCTCGGGCATGAACGCGCTCGAGAACCTCTACGAGTACTGCAACGCCCACGGCGTGCGCCTGATCTTCTCCCACGTAAACGAGCAGCCGCTCAAGACCATGCGCCGGGCCGGTTTCGTGGACCTGGTGGGCGAGGAGCACTTCTGCAGCTGCATCGACGACGCCATCGCCCACGCACGGACGCTGATCGAGGAGTCCGACGCGCAGGAGAAGGCCCAACGCTAGCAACGGCGGATAACAGCGACGGATAATGGACGTAACCGCGCCCTGCCTGTGTGGGGCGCGGTTTTTTGTAAGGTACCCCTTGCTCGTGACGTCGCGTAACATGGCTCAATGGGTCGTCGAAAGGAGGTGTTGTCATGGCCCGATACACCACAGGCGAGCTTGCGAAGCTCTGCGACGTCACGGTGCGCACCGTGCAGTACTACGACTCCAAAGGCCTGCTCAAGCCCAGCGACCTGAGCGACGGAGGCCGGCGGCTCTATAGCGACGAGGACCTTACGAACCTGCGGATCATTTGCTTCCTCAAGGACCTGGGCTTCTCGCTCAAAGACATCTCGACGTTGCTGCATGAGCCGGATACGGGCGGCATTCTTGGGCTGCTCGTACAGAATCAGGAGGAGTCGCTTCGACGCACCATCGACGAAAGTCGGCAGAAGCTGTCCAAGCTCGCCGAACTCCAAAAGAACCTGACCAGCTTTAACACCGTTACTCCGCGATCCATCGGCGTCATGGCAAACATCATGGACGGAAACAAGAAACTCAGGGCGATGCGCATCCAAATGCTTGCCGTGGGCCTCGTGATGGATGCCGCGTGGATATCGACCTTGGTCTACGGCATAGTCACGGGCACCTGGTGGCCCTTTGCCATAGGACTCGCGGTCGCCGTTGTGCTGGGCGTGGCGATCAGCGTCCACTATGCGCGGCGGGTGGCCTATGTCTGTCCCGAGGACCACACGGTGTTTCGTCCTCCTATGAGGGAGATGCTCTTTGCGGCGCATAAGCCAACCGTGCGCAAGCTCACCTGCCCCACCTGCGGCTATAAGGGCTACTGCCTCGAGGTCTATGCGCTCGGCACCGAGCCTGAGCGTGTGGGCAAGACGCTGATCTGGCCCGAGGGCGGCGATGCCCGATGAAGCGCATCCTCGTCTTTTTGGCCATCACGTTTGCGCTTACCTGGGGCTATGAGTTCTTGGTCGTGTACCCGCTGGTAGAGGGCGACCTCTCCAAGGGCGGTTCCATGACAACCATGCTGGCGGTTGGGGCGGCGATGTTCTTTCCGGCCATCGGCGTGGTGCTCACGCGCCTGGTCACGCGCGAGGGGTTTGGGCACTGCGTGATCAAGCCCTATCCCAAGAAGCGCTCGCTACCGTGGTTCCTCGTCGCCTGGTTTGGGCCGGGTGTGCTTGAGGCACTGGGGGCGCTTCTCTACTTTGTGCTCTTCCCGGGTGACTTCGATCCCCAGGCCACGAACTTCGTTCAGACGCTCCAGGCGCAGATGGCGGCGGCCGGCCAGACGTCTGCTCCCCCTGCCAACGTAGAGGCGCTGATACTGCTCCAGGTCGCCGTGGGCGTGCTGCTGGGCCCCGCGCTCAACATCTTTACCACCTTTGGCGAGGAGTGGGGCTGGCGCGGCTACCTCATGCCCAAGATGGCCAATCGCCTGCGTATTGTGCCGACGATGCTGCTCACGGGGGTCATCTGGGGTCTCTGGCACGCGCCCATCACGGCGCTTGGGCACAACTACGGGGTCGGCTACCCCGGCTGGCCGTTCACGGGAATCCTTGCCATGTGCTGCTTCTGCACGGTCTGCGGCATCTTTCTCTCGTATGTGACCATCCGCACCGGTAGCTGCCTGGCCGCCGCATTCGGCCATGGAGCGCTCAATGCGCTGGCCAACGCCCCCACGATGTTTGCGGTTGCAGGTGTGAACCCGTTTGTGGGCCCGGCTCCCACGGGAATCATCGGGGGCGCGGCGTTTGTTGTGGTAGCCGCCGTGATGCTGTGGGACCTGTGGCGCCGTGAACGTGCGGGGGCCCTCGTGGTGCCGCAGGCGGGGTGGGCGTAGCCGATTACCAGGCAAGAACGAAAACACTTCGAGTCATGACGAGATACGCGTTCAGTGCATGGCCCTTGGGGGGAGGACGTCTCCGCCAGGGGCCAATTCTATGCATAGATGATATATCAACTGGGATATTTTCTTAATAGATATAGTGACTGTCCCTCGTGTCCGGCTTGAGTCGTGCATTGAATTCAAATCACGTCATGCTTCGAAGTTTTTCTGCAAGGTTCCCCCTCCGGGGATCTTAGGCTATGCTCCTGGCCGACCACCCTTTCGACCTAAGGACCCGCCATGTCTGCGTCGCAGCTTCCCGATTCCAACGCTGTGCACCCCATTCCGGGCTATGACCTTGAGGTGTACATCAAGCCTACTGTCACCAACCCTAACATCATTGTGGGGGACTTTTCTTACATCGCCGACTCCGACTTTGAAAGCCATGTGACCCACCACTACGACTTTGTGGGGGACCGGCTCGTTATCGGCAAGTTCTGCCAGATCGCCCGGGGCGTCGAGTTCATCATGAACGGCGCAAACCATCAGATGAACGCGGTGTCCACCTTCCCGTTTTACACATTGGAGGGTTGGGATGCTCCGGCTCCGCAGGCACAGGACATGCCGTTCAAGGGTGACACCGTGGTGGGAAACGACGTCTGGATTGGGCAGAACGCCGTCATCTTGCCGGGGGTGCACATCGGCGACGGCGCGATTATTGGGGCAAACGCCGTGGTGGGCAGCGATGTGGAGCCTTACACCGTGATGGTGGGCAATCCGGCGCGGGTCGTGCGCAAGCGGTTTGACGACGGGCTCATCGACCTTATGCTGCGTTGGCGCTGGTGGGACAAACCGGTGGAGGAGATTAAGAGGCTGATCCCCCTCCTGACGTGCGGGGACCTCCAAAGGGTGCGTGCCGCAATTCTTGACGAGCTCAACGGGTAGGAGGTTGGTCCCGGTATGAATCCGCTGGTCGTGTACTACTCGTTTTCGGGAAACACGCGGGCTTTGGCCGAGGACATCGCCCTGATCTTGGACTGCGAGCTGAGGGAACTGGTGCCCGAGAGGCCCTACTCTTTCTCGTACAACACTGCGGTAAAGGAGGCGCGGCACGAGATTGAGCGGGGGTATTGTCCGCCGCTGCTGGCTGGCGGGGAGGGTGTGGGCGAGTTCGACCCAATCTTTATCGGCTCGCCCAACTGGCTCAAGAACATGGCGCCGCCCGTGCTGTCGTTTCTTCGCACGGTTGACCTTGCGGGTAAGACGATCGTGCCGTTTTGCACCCATGGCGGCGGTGGCTTCGGTGGCATGCTCGAGACGTTTACGCGGGAGTGCCCGGGCTCCACGGTTGTGGAGGGATTTGCCGCAGGAGCCGAGTGCTCCTTTGACGAGCTTGAGGCTTGGCTGGAAAAGCTGCGCGTATAACCCCTTCCTTAATCGGGTCAACGGCTTAAGATGGCTTGAACAGGAGCATTGACCGGCTGGTCAACCCCACATGTCCCAGACCCGGGAGGAGAACCCATGGGCATCGGTAGGCCGTCCGACCATCGCGGCGACTTTGACTCGCTGCCGCCCGAGCGCCAGGAGTCGATGATGCGTGCGGCTGTGGAGGGGTTCGGCCGCCACAGCTACAAAGAGGCCTCGACCGAGGAGATTGCGCGCAAGGCAGGGATGTCTAAGGGGCTGCTCTTCTTCTACTTCCGCAACAAGCGCAGCCTCTATATGCGCACGCTCGACTACCTCATGGACCGCGTGGTCGCATGGGCGGTCGACGAGGAGTTTTATGCCATTGATGACTTCTTTGACCTTATGCTCTATGCCGGCGAGCAGAAGCTTTCCGTTCTCGACAGATGGCCGTGGGCCCTCGATTTCTCCGTGCGGGCCTTCTATGCGGACCACCCCGACATCCGCGATGCGATGGCGGGGTGGACCAACCGGCAGGTAGATGCGATGTTCGAGACGTTCTTCAAGTCGGTGGACTTTGGCCGCTTCCGCGAGGAGGTGGATCCCCGCGAGGTGCTCGACATGCTCATCATGCTGGGCGACGGCTACCTGCACCAGCGCCTTTCGAGCCGAGAGCCCATCAATATGAACGACTTCATAGCCGTTTATCGCAGATGGTGCGACATCCTGAGGGGGTGGGCCTATAGGCCGGAGTTCCTGTAGGTGTGTATGACGGTCTCGATAGGCGGCTTGACGAACCCGGCCTACAGGAACAGCTCGACCTCTTTGCGCGTGACGAAATGCTTTTTCATAAGAATGCCGGCGGCCTTTGTGACCAGGCCGTTGATCCGACGGGCATCGGTTGGGCAGACGCTAATGCACCGCATGCAGGCAATGCACCTGCTTTTATCGGCTTTGCAGGTGATGGGGTCGATTGCTTCAACGGGACAGCTAGAGGCGCAGGCACCGCAGGAGGTACACCCATGTTTGGCCTGAGGCACCAGTGGCAGCGACGTTGCCTTCATGTAGGGACGATTTCCGGGGATGTTGGGGTCGGACGTTGAGGTTGAGCCTAGGAGCTCACGGATCTTCTCCGCCGTGGTTGTAAGGTTCTTGCGGTCGGTTTGATCCGGGCGATCGGCGGCGAACTGGCGAAATATCGAGTGTTCCGCGATGGCGGCGACTCCTGCAACGACTTTGAACCCCGCCTGCGTGGCGGCATCGGTCATTTCGAGCAATGCATCGTCAAAGGCGCGGTTGCCATACACGTTTACCACGACGCAGGGTGCCCCATTTCCTGCGATGTCCTTGAAGCGTTCGATTGCCACTTGGGGACAGCGTCCGGCAAAGCATGGCATGGCCACGAGGGCCAGGTCATTGCCGCCAATCCGTATCTTGCGGCCATCAAAGCCCTGTGCCAGTAGATTGACCTTTTCGATGTCCTGCCCAAGCTCACTTGCCAGGATGTCGGCCACCTTTTGGGTGCCTCCCGTTGGACTGAATGTTATTTTTACAATGCGCATGGTGTCTCCTAACCAGTGGTGATGCACAGTTTACTACTCTTGGGTAGTATACTATGGTCCAACAAAAGCTGGAGGTGGGTTTTGGCAAGGCCGCGTAACGAGAGGCAGAGGGAGGCCATCAGGCTGGCCGCCTGGCATCTCTTTTTAACCGAGGGGTACGAGAAGGCCACCTATGCGGCCATTGCCGCCGCGTGCGATATCAGCAAAGAGCTTGTTCGCCACTATTATCCATGCAAGGAAGAGCTTGCCATCGAGTTTAAGCAGGCGGTCCTGTGCGCTGCCGAACAGGCCGTGGAGGGCTTGGGAATTACCGCACATGAAGGCTACCGGTTTATGTATGCGGTAGGCTGCGCGTGCTTCGAGTTTCTTTTGTCGACTGCCGGGTCCAAGAGCTTTTTGCTCGACCTGATAGCCAATCGGGATCTTGCGGAACGGGCCATTGCGTTTAATGCTGATTGGGCCCTGGCAAAGATGCCCTATGGTACCGAGGGACAAAACCGCAAAGCAGCTCGCTCGGTCATTATGCAACTCAGCGGTTTTGCGGGCCTTTTGTACCACTGCATGAGGCACAACGAACCTTTTGACGTTGAAGAGGAGTTTAAAGAGGTGATCATCTCGCTTGGAAGGGCATTGGGCGACCTAAATGCCCTGGGGCATTTCCCAGCTAACGAGCGGGGCTTTGCGGTTGAGATGCGCTCCGCTGCCTCTGAGATTTGGGAGCTCGTTTTGCCGGGGCCCAATGGATCTAAACACTAAAATCCCTACGGCCAAAACTCACAACCCCCGCCGCAAACAGCAAAACACTCGCACCGGCCAGCGCCGCGCTTCCCACCGCCGCCCCGCCGTCACCCGACGCCAACCCGTAGGCGTCGTACAGCGCAAAGGGCGAGAGGTCGGTTAGCCACGCAAGGCCTTCTCCCACCGTTCCCGCCAGGCCCGCCAGCAAAAACACCAGGCAGATGCCGGCGCCAATCCACAGCGCGAAGTCTGGCCTTTGAAAGAAGCTGCCCGAGGCAAAACAGATCGAGGAGACGAACAGCCCCAGCGTCGCAAGGCCAAGGTTTGCGCGAATCAGCCCGCCTACCTGCAGTTCTTTGGGAAACAACGCCTCGCAGAGCGCAATCTCGATTACGGTTAGAATCGCCGTGAGCGCCACCACGGCCACAGCCTCAACCACAGCAAGTGTAAGCGCCAGCGAGGTCCGGCTATGGGGTGTTGCCAACGTCCAGGCCAGCGACCCATCTTTGGCGGGGCCCACCACATACCGCTGGGCCATAAAGGCTCCCAGCAGCACGAACGTCGCGGTCAAGAGGAACCCATACAGGTAGTTCAGCAAAAAGTCGAGCAGCGTTGCCGACGGGTTGGCCATGCCAAAGGCGGCAAACAGCTCGGGCATTGCCTCCTGCATAAGCGCCAGGCTTTCGCTCACGCTGGGGTCGTACAGGTACACAACGGTCCCGATATAAACTAGCAGCACGGCAACGACGGCGCCGAACAGGGGCGCAATGTTGCGAAGACCTTGCTTGAACAGGGGAGTTACCATGATGCGGCTCCGTTCTCCTTCATGGCTGGCGTGGGCTGACCGTTCGACGGCTCGACCCAGCGGCGCTGCAACGCCTCCGGTCCATAGAGCTCCTCGAGCACGCCTTGCAGGGTGATCTGCCCTGAGGGCATCTCGTTGACCTTGCGACCGCGGCGAATAAAGACCGCCCGGTCGCAGATGCCTTCCACCTCGCCGAGCAGATGCGATGAGAGCAGAATCGTGGTGCCCCGGGCCTTCTCCGCCTGGATCAGCTCCACAAAACGTCGCTGCATCAGAAGGTCCAGGCCGCTTGTGGGCTCGTCGAGCAGAAGGACCTCGGGGCTGCCCATGAACGCGGCAACGATGCCGACCTTTTGGCGCGTGCCCTTTGACATCGACCGCAGGGGAGCTTTGGGGTTCAGCTCAAAGTAGTCAACGAGCTCGTCGGCCCGATCGGTTCCGTAGCGAGGCGACCCTGTGCCCGAGCGATGGCCCAGGCCCTTCATGGAGGCGGAGAACCGCAGGAAGTCCGCGCCGGTCATGCCGTCGGAAAACGCGAGCTCACCCGGCAGGTAGCCCACCGACCGCTGAATGCGCGCCCGCTGCTCAAAGCAGTCGAGGCTCTTTATGGACACCCTGCCCGCTTGGGGCCGCACAAACCCCATGAGCATGCGCATGGTGACCGACTTGCCGGCCCCGTTTGCGCCGAGAAACCCCACCGCCTCGCCTTGGCTCACAGCAAACGTCAGGTCAAAGACGCCGCGGTCGCCCCCGTAGTCTTTTGTTGCCCGTTCAATTTGGATGATCGGCATCGCGAGCTCCTCTCTGATGGACGCTGGTTTCATGCTAGGCCGTTGACCCAAAAAGAGAAGGCCCTTTACGTGGGGAGTGTCGCTGGTTGCTGGCATGCGCGCATGGTCCGGGCTGGTGGACAGAACCCGCCATGGTGCGGGCAGGTTTTCTCCTTGGCAACGCGCTGTGGACAAAGCACCGCACGGTGCGGGCGCACTTCTTCCCGATGCGCCTGCACCGTGCCTGGTTTTGTCCACTTTGGGAGAAGATGCGCCCGCACCACGGCCGGTTCTGTCCAGCGGGCCCCCGTCCACGCTCCTCCTGGCGCCTCCGTCCCCGCAGATTTCGCAAACCCGCACCTCAACCGCCAGAATCCTGCGCATCCCGCTACAATAGCAATCTTGTATCTCCTCGCCCTATCCCGGAAGGAACCGCATGTCGACCTTGTCCGACCAGATATCCTCGCGTCGCACCTTTGCGATCATCTCGCACCCCGACGCGGGCAAGACCACCCTGACCGAGAAGCTCCTGCTCTATACGGGCAGCATCCAGACGGCCGGCTCGGTCAAGGGCAAGGGCGGTTCCAAGCATGCGGTCTCCGACTGGATGGATATCGAGAAGCAGCGCGGTATCAGCGTCACCTCGTCGGTGCTGCAGTTCAACTACAACGGCACCTGCGTGAACATCCTCGACACTCCGGGCCACCAGGACTTCTCTGAGGACACCTACCGTACGCTCATGGCGGCCGACGCCGCGGTCATGGTCATCGACGGCGCCAAGGGCGTCGAGGCCCAGACCGTCAAGCTCTTTAAGGTCTGTACGCTGCGCCACATTCCCATCTTCACCTTTGTGAACAAGCTCGACCACGACACCCGCGATCCCTTTGACCTCATGGACGAGATCGAGACGGTCCTGGGCATCGGCACCTATCCCATGAACTGGCCCATCGGCAGCGGCAAGAACTTCCGCGGTGTGTTTGACCGCGCCAGCCGCCATGTGCTGGCCTTCGAGGGAGACGGTCACGCCAATGCGGCCAAGAAGGTCAAGGGTGTCGAGGCCACGCTGGGCGACAAGGAGCTCGACGAGCTCATCGGCGTCGAGAACCACCAGAACCTCATGGACGACATCGAGCTGCTCGACGGCGCTGCCGACGAGTTTGACCTCGAGGCCGTACGGTCGGGCAAGCTCTCGCCGGTCTTCTTTGGCTCCGCGCTCACCAACTTCGGCGTCGAGCCGTTCCTCAAGGACTTTTTGCGCCTGGCGCCGAGCCCCATGCCCTATACCGACGTGCTGACCGGCGAGCCGGTGGACCCCGCGCGTGACGACTTCTCGGGCTTCGTCTTCAAGATCCAGGCCAACATGGACCGCAACCACCGCGACCGCATCGCCTTCGTGCGCATCTGCTCCGGGCGGTTTGAGCGAGGCATGGACGCCTACCATGTGCAGGCCGACCGCAAGCTCAAGCTGGCCTCGGGCACGGCCATGATGGCCGACGACCGCGCCACGGTCGATGAGGCCTTCGCCGGCGACATCGTGGGCCTCTTCGACCCCGGCATCTTCTCGATCGGCGACACCGTGTGCACGGGCAAGCCGCCGGTCAAGTTCTCGGGCATCCCCACCTTTGCCCCCGAGCATTTTGCTCGCGTCTCGCAGGTCGACACCCTCAAGCGCAAGCAGTTCGTCAAGGGCATGGAGGAGCTTGCCCAGGAGGGTGCCATCCAGATCTCCCGCGAGGTCGGCGGCGGCATGGAGAGCGTCATCGTGGGCGTGGTCGGCGTGCTGCAGTTCGAGGTCCTCGAACAGCGCCTCGAAAGCGAGTACCATGTGCGGGTGCGCCGCCAGCCGCTGCCCTATACCGAGATCCGCTGGATCGAGAACAAGCCCGACGAGCTCGACGTTCGCACGCTCGACCTGGCCCGCGACACCCTGCGGGTGGAGGACATGCGCGGCAACAAGCTGCTGCTCTTCATCAACCAGTGGAACGTCAACTGGGCCCTGGAGCGCAACCCCAAGCTCAAGCTCTCGGAGTTCGGCAGCTCGATGGTGTAGAAATCGCGGCCCCGCAACGCCTATCCCGTGCAAAAACGGAGTGGTGCTGCGGGGTCGCGCGTGCCTACAATGGTGCGACCAGCGATCGGGTAGGAGGCCAACGCCATGCCGTTCGATTACAAAAAAGAGTTCAAGGAGCTCTATCAGCCGTCCAAGAAGCCGTCGCTCGTTGAGGTGCCCGCCATGAATTACGTGGCGGTGCGCGGCAAGGGAGACCCCAACGAACCCGACGGCGACTACCAGCACGCGCTGGAGCTGCTCTACGGCATCTCGTTCACCATCAAGATGGCTCCCAAGGCCGGCGTCGACCTCGACGGGTACTTTGCCTACGTGGTGCCGCCTCTCGAGGGCTTTTGGTCGCTGCCCGGCAGCGAAGGCTTCGACCCGGCGCGCAAGGCCGAGTTCTCCTGGATAAGCTGCATCCGGCTGCCCGACTTCGTGACGCCCGAGACGTTTGCCTGGGCCAAGGAGGAGGCGGAGCGCAAGAAGAAGCGGGACTTCTCCCGGGCGGAGTTCCTGACGGTCGACGAGGGTCTCTGCGTGCAGTGCATGCATGTAGGTCCCTACGATGACGAACCGCCGACCATCGCCGCCATGCGTACCTTTGCCGAGGAGAGCGGCTGCCGCGTCAATCTGGGGCCCCAGCGGCTGCACCACGAGATCTATCTCTCGGACCCGCGCCGCACGGCACCTGAGAAGATCAAAACGGTGATTCGCATTCCCGTGCGGCGGGCGTAGGTGCGTGGCGCACGGGGACGGGTCGGCCGGGCGTGCTTGGGACGGGTCGAGAGGTTGTGCGGGCTGAGTGTGTTTCGCTTCCATAAAACCCTCAAGTTGCTGTTCTGACGTTCCTGGGGTTTTACGTTCAAACCCTTAAGTTGCTTTAACACCCATACCTGGGTCAGCCCGCACAACCGTTATAGGTCGTCCATTCCCCGTGCGTGCTGACTTACAGCGCACGGGCCGCCAGGTTGCCCGAGCTGATGGCCTCGCTGATGTTGAAGGGTGCGGCGGCGTCGCCCACGACCACGGTCTCGACGCCCAGGTCGGCGGCCGGGTTGGGCAGAAGGTCGCTCAGATCGACCACGGCGTCGGCGGCAACGGTAAAGTCCACGCCAATTTCGTTGCTCGTGAAGCTCACACCGTCCTCGGTCACGGTGATTCCCGAGGCGCTTGGCCAAATGCGCACGCCGTTGCTGGTTAGGGCGTTCTGGATGAACTGGCGCACGTTCACAGAGTGGCCCTTCTCAAAGGCGTCCATGGGGTCGGGGGTCACGATCTGCACCTGCTTGCCCTGCTTGACCAGGTAGATAGCGGTATCGACGGCGCGCGCGTTGCTACCGAGCACCACGACCTTCTGGGTATCGCCCAGGGTGGGCACGCCAGCAAAGCCCACGGTGCCCGCCAGGGGCTCGGGCTCCACGCCGCCGGTTGCCCAGATCACCACGTCGGGCGACTCCGCAGCCACGAGGGCGGCGTCCACCTCGGTGTCCAGGCGCACCTCCACACCGGCCACCTCAAGCTGCTTGGCCAGGTAGGTGGCCAGACGGCCCAGGTTCTCGTGGGGACCCTTGATGGCCTCGGCCACCGGCAGGGTTCCTCCCAGCGCGCCGGTCTTCTCGCACAGCACCACCGCGTGGCCGCGCTCGGCCGCCACGCGCGCCGCCTCCATGCCGGCGGGGCCGCCGCCCGCCACGAGCACCCGGCGCGGCTCCTCGGCCGGCGCGGGCTCAAAGCCCTCGGGCATCGCGGGGCCGTAGGCGCGCCAGTTGGCGGCGTTCACGCGGCAGTGCTCGATGCACTGGCCGCTCTGGTCGGCGTCGTAGAAGCAGTGCAGGCAGCGGGTGCAGGGGGCGATCTCGTCGATGCGGCCCTCGCGCAGCTTGTTCACGTAGCCGGGGTCCACGCACAGCGGGCGGGTCATGATCAAGAAGTCCACCTTGCCGTCGACGATGGCCGACTCAAACAGGTCGGGGGCCTGGGCCGGGTCGTTGTAGGTGGCGCAGCCCACGGGGATGCTCACGGCCTGCTTGATGGCCTCGGCGATGTCGAGGGTAAGGCCGCAGCCCGAGTTGTTGCCGCGCACAAGGCCCTGGAAGTGCTTGTCAAAGTCGTAGCGGCCGCTCTTGGCGTTGGCGCCCTCCAGGCCGTTGGCGCAGAAGTATAGCTCGCCGGCAAACTGGGCGATATGGGTATAGCCGGGCCCGATGCGTACGTGCAGCGAGTCGGCACCGGCCTCCTCGAGAATCTTGGCGATGGCGCGGTTCTCCTCCACCGTGGTCATGAGAGCGTCGTTGCCCAGGTCGGCGTCGTTGCTCTCCACGCCGTTGATGAGCGCCTGCACCATGAAGCCGGGGCCGCAGGCCTCCTTGATGGCACGGATGGTCTCGACCGCCCAGCGCGTGCGGTTCTCGAGCGATTGGGCGCCGTACTCGTCGTCGCGGTTGTTGCGGGCGCGGCTCAAGAACGACTGGCCCACGTTGTTGGCGGCCATGTTGAGCTCGATGGCGTCAAAGCCGTCGGCCTGCAGGGTCTTGGCGATGTCGACCACCACCTGCTCCCACGACTGGATCTCCTCCTTGGAGTAGTCACCGATGAAGGGGGCCGTGTAGTCGAGCGGTCCAATGGGCGCGCCCATGGTGTCGAACTGGTAGCCCACGGTGCAGCCTTCCGCATGCAGGGCGTCCACGAGGCCCTTCATGTCGTAGGCGCTGTAGTCCTGCTTGAAGGGTGAGGCGGTCATCTCCCACAGGTTGGCCGCGTCCTCGATCCAGATCATCTCGACGCCGCCCTTGGCCATGCGCAGATAGTAGTTGATGTACTCGTCGGGGTTGGCGGCAAGGAAGGCCAGCTGGAAGGCGGCCGACTTGACCATGCGGTGGTGGAACGTGCGACCGCCCATCTGCCACTCGCTGAACAGGGCCGACTTCGAGAAGTCCTCGATGGAGTTGGTGGTGTAGCTGTAGTCCTGCGGGTTGATGGCGCGTGCGCCCTCGGTCGGCGTTCCGGCGGCTACGACGGTCTCGGCGGCGACGGCGCTCTGTGGGGCTGCGGCAGCCAGCGACGATGCGGCGGCGATGCCCAGCCCGGCGGCGGCGCTTCCCGCAACGAATTGGCGGCGGCTTACGGCGGTGTCCATGGTGGTCTCCCTTTTCTTGGTGGGCCGTACAAGTCGCATGCGCGGCACGCCTGGGTAGGGGAGAAGCCCTCCCGACCTTTGTGACGCGTCTTTGGTTGTACGGCGGTTTACCTGGTGTTTTCCGGCTCCCCTCGGGGCTGCCGGCTAAGGGCATTAAAGCATGGGGTACGCAGGGTGCGGAAGGGAGGCTTTGGAGACGAGGGGCAACCAAAGGGTTGCGGGTCACGACGGAGGCCGCCATGCGGCCACCGGCGGCCCCAAATCAGAAATCCTCAACCTCTGCGACCTTCTCCGCCGCGAACGCCGCAAAGTCCCGAACCGTCGCGACCGCTTTGGATGCAGGCAGGTGGCTGACCCCGGCCATCCAACGTGGGGCGTCGTCGGGCAACGGCACGAGCACCATGGACTCGTGGTCGAACTGCCTCCAGGCCGCCCGTTTCTCGACGATGATGCCGCCGGTTCCCCGCAGCATCTCGGACTGACCGAGCATGGAATCGCCGTAGTCGCAGGTCAGCTGAGCCTCGATACCGCGGCTGGCCAGGTAGGGGAGAAGCGCCTGCTCCACATGGTTGCTGGGGTCGACCCCAAGGATGACCGCTCCGTCGAGCGACTCGAGTGGCAAGACCAGCGCCCCGCCAGGGGCAAAGGCGCCCTGCGCAAGGCGTTCGGGCCCGAAGTGCGCGGCCGAGAAGACGATTACAAGCTCGGTCGAGACGAGCGGTATATAGACGGCTTCTTCGAGGTGAAGCGGCCCGGCTATGACGGCGTCGGCCCGGCCGTCGAGCAGGTGGCGTCGGGTTCCACCAGACGCGGCGGCAGCGTGAGCAGCGCACCCGGTTCGAGTGCGAGGGTGAGCGACCCCATGTGCCCGGCCGCATAGGTCTGGGCGTCGGCGAGAATCTGGTCGCGGTCCCGGAGTATGCGCTGGGCGATGGGAAAGATTGTGCGGGCGAGTTCGGTGGGCTCGATGCCGCGTGCCCCGCGCCTGAACAGGGGGCCGAGCTCCGACTCGAGCTGGGTTACCACCTTGCTTGCGGCTTGGCGCGTCATGAACAGGGATTCGGCCGCAGCCGCGAACGACCCGGCCTCGTAGGCGCTCGCGAAGACCTCGAGCTCGTGGATGTTCATGGTGCGCGGCCTCCTTTCTCCGGGATGATCATGCTAGTGCGCAGGCAAGGGGAGCGCAAGGGATGGAGATGCGACGAGGAGGCCGGAAGGGATCGGTCTTTGGTGGCACCGAATCGGCGTTATGTAAGGGGGCGGGGGTCCTGGCGGCACCAAACATGAGTTATGTAAGGGACGGAAGGCGCTGATGGCACGAAACTGAGGTTGTGTAAGTGCCCAGGCTGCATA
The DNA here is from genome assembly GCA_019421015.1 of Coriobacteriaceae bacterium. Classification (GTDB taxonomy): domain Bacteria; phylum Actinomycetota; class Coriobacteriia; order Coriobacteriales; family UMGS124; genus JAHZGC01. The sequence goes on from JAHZGC010000004.1 coordinate 13,964, forward strand.
ACCGCTCGTTTTGGTTGGCCGGCTGTTACAAAGCGCGGGTTTGGTGCCGTCCTTAGTCATCTGCCGTTACAGAACTCGGATCCGGTGCCTCCCGCGTAAAATCAAACTTTATGTTCGGTGGTGCCGAAGGGGGCTGACATGCATGAATGCACATTTGTTTCTCGGCCGCTTGTCGAAGAAGATCTGCCGTTGGTTCTTGAGCTGTGTTTGGGCAACCCCCTGTATTACGGTTTCATAGGTGAAAAACCGACAATTGAAAGCTTGGCTGTCGAGTTGGGGGAGTTGCCTCCTGGCTGTTCTCCTGAACAAAAGCGGACGGTTGGTTATTTTGATCGAAGCGGTAAGCTGGCGGCCTTTTTAGATTTGGTGTACGACTATCCGGATGAGCGATGCGCCTATATCGGTCTCTTCATGGTGGCAATCGACTTTCAAGGCAGGGGCGTGGGAACGGCCATCGTCAACGATCTTTTGGTTAGCCTGCATGCCCGGGGCTTTTCTCGCGTGCGCCTGGCCTATGTTCGGGGCAATTGGCAATCGCAGACTTTTTGGGAGAAGTGCGGATTCGTCCAAGTCGGCGAACCAGTGGCGTTCGCATCTTATGCGGCGGTACCGATGGAGCGCGTTCTGTAGGAGGCGGGTGTTCAGCAGGGGAGTTGCCCTGGGGCCGCGCTGGGTGCATGGGATCTGTGGTAAAAAGCCATTCCAATCAGGAAGCGACCCCCCCCGGCAATGGCATGAAAGCGGTGTAATCAGGATGCCAGAGGTGCCAGATGGCAAGAAATCGCAGTAATCAGGACGCTGGGGCCGTCGGATGTCCACTCATGTCCGTTGAACGTCCTGATCCCAGCGATTTCTTGCCAGATGACCTTCCTGATGTCCTGATTACTCCAACTTCCTGTCATTCGTCCTTTTTGCACCGACGCGGCAAGCCCGCGCAATTTCATACAAGCCCCCATGTCTTCAAAGCGCTATGGTGCTGTAGCCAGTCGACCGTTCCATATCACCGTCGGCACCACCGACCCAAAAGGAGGCGTTCCCGCCAGTCATGAGCATCCCGCAGGCCAAAGCCTCCAATCCGACTCCCTGCTGCATGATCACTCCGCTGCCGTTCCTCGGGGGAGAAAAGCGCAGCTACCGAGGTCTTCTCCAGCCGTTCGTTCCTCACGCGCACGATTGCTACGTAATCGGGCGTGTGCTACAAGGTTCTCGGTCCCTGCGGCTGAACGGCCGCCTCATTCAGATTGGTTCCGGCGACGTCGTCGTGTTCAACCCTGGAGACGTTCACGGGTGCGACCAGCTGGACGATACCCCCTTCGCCTACGACAGTGTCACCGTTGCTGCCGACGCGCTCGACGGGGCGCGGTTACGCCGCCCTGCCGCCAACGACGCCGTGGCCACATCCGCCGTGAACGCCTTGATGGACGCCGTGGGCGCTGCGGAGCCCGACGACTTGGTTGCGGAGCGCGTCATGGTCGTCGCGGACCGGCTCCAGATGGCCGCGGACCCTGACCTCAGCCGCAGCCTCACCGTGCCGTGCCCTTCCCACGAGCCTTCGGCGCTGCGCACCTATGAGTATCTGCGCCTTCATCTGGCCGACTCCGTAAACTTGGGAGTCTTGGCCGCCATGGAGGGCCTCTCTCCCTACGCGCTCATCCGCGCCTACCGCCGGCGTTTCTCGATAACCCCGCTGCAGCACCTGGCCTCGATGCGCATTGAGCGCGCGTGCGGGCTGCTTGCGGGTGGTGCGGTTCCTTCTGACGTGGCCGCTCAAACGGGGTTCTGCGATCAGGCCCATCTCACGCGGGCGTTCAAGCAGCGAATGGGTGTCACCCCGGCGGCCTATGGAAAGATGGCCGTGCTCGGCCGGGCGGCTGGCTACGCAGCGGAACAGGCGAAGGGGGCCGCAGGATGCGCATGAAGTACCACCTGATAGCCCTGTTCACCGTGGGAGTGTGGGGTATGACGTTTGTCTCCACCAAGGTCCTCTTGGTGAGCCTTGCGCCCCTGTGAATTCTCCTGCTGCGGTTTACCATCGGTTTTGCGATTCTGTGCGTCTTGCGTCCGCGAATCCTGCGGCTTGAAAAGCCCAACCACGAGTTGCTGTTCGTGGTTGCTGGCATCACGGGTGTGACCGCCTACTACCTGCTCGAGAACATGGCGCTGCTGTTCTCTACCGCCACGGCCGTGGGCGTGATCGTGGCTGCGTCCCCGCTGTTCACGGCGCTGTTTTCTGCTGCGATGGGAGACCGGTCGGCCCTGAGCGCGCGCTTTGCGCTGGGCTTTGCCCTGGCCATGGGTGGCCTGGTGGTCGTGGGTACGGGCAGCGGTGGCCAGGCGGTTGCCACCGGCATAGATGGGCACGCGCTTATCGGATACGGGTTGGCCCTGCTGACTGCGGCGGTGTGGGCGGCCTACTCCCTGGTGGTGCGCCGCATCGCCGACCTCGGTTACGAGACGGTGGCGGCTACCAAACGGACCTTTTTGTGGGGACTTGTGGGTATAGTGCCGGCAACCCTGCTGTTTGGTGGAGAAGCCCCTGCGTGGCAGGCGCTTCTGCATCCAGGCATCCTGTTTAACCTGCTATTCTTGGAAGCAGTTGCATCGGCGGCCTGCTTTGTGACCTGGGGGATCGCCGTGAAGCACCTGGGAGCGGTGCGCTCGAGCGTCTATATCTATCTGGTGCCGGCCATCACAGCGGCCGCTTCGGTGCTGCTTCTGGGCGAGCCGCTCAACGGTTGGATTGTTGTGGGGATCGCCATGACGATTGGCGGCTTGGCACTGTCACAAGGGAGAGGGGGAGACGGGCGTCCTAGCGGAAAGCCGCTATACGGATGAGGGGGCAAGCTGGCTGCTCGCTGTTTATGACATACTGAGAGATGGAAACGTGCCGTATCGGCCACTACGGGAGGTTGCCCATGTCGACCATGCCGATCGAGAAACCCGGAACCGAACAGCTAAAAGCCCTTGTCGGAGAAGATCTTTACCGGATATGGGATACCCTTGCTACGCGGATCGACGCCTTGTACGAGATGGACTGCTTCTTGGGCCCGGGCGGCAAGGCGTGGACCTACGAGCTCAAATGGCGGAGAGGTGGAAAGACCCTGTGCGCTCTCTACGCGCGCGAGGGGTGCGTCGGCTTCATGGTCATCCTGGGTAAGGCCGAACGTGAGAAGTTCGAGGCGGTTCGTGAAAGTTTTTTGCCGGAGATTCGGTCCGCCTACGACGCGGCCCAAACCTATCACGATGGCAAATGGATTATGTTCGAACCGATCGATGAGTCCCTCTTTGACGATTTCATGCATCTGCTCGCCGTCAAGCGGCGCCCGAACCGTAAGCCCTGCTAGAGCATTTTGAATAAAGTCCTGCACCGCGTTGCGCCGGGGCTTATGTGCCCTAGCACACCGCGCCCCGCCGCGCCTTGTGCAGGAACTTTCTCAAAATGCTCTAGTGCTTCACTTTCGCAACGCGCCATCGTGAGCTTGCCAGAGCTCCGATTAGCTCCCAGCTAATGAAACCCAGCGTCGACCTTCCTACAATGCCATGCGTCCGCACGGTATCGACGACCCCAAGGAAGGTCCACCATGACAACCTGTGACCACCCTCAGTCCCAGCCCGCCGATGTTGGCTATTCACCGCGGGCGGCGACGCCCCAACCGTTGCCCCATTCTGCCATGGCCATCGCGGGCCTGGTGCTCGGCATCCTCGGCTTGCTCACCTCGTTTTTGCCCATCATAAATAACTTCTCGTTCATCCTCGGCATCCTCGGCCTCGTGTTCGCCGGCGTCGGTATGACCGGTTGCCTGCGCGGCAAGCGCACCGGTAAGGCTATGGCCATTGCGGCGCTGGTCCTGAACATCCTGACCGTCGTGGTGGTGCTTGCGTCTCAGGCCGCCATGAGCGCGGCCATCGACGGGGCTCAGAAGGCGCTCGAAGGTGCCGCGGCGGTGAGCTCGACGGCTGCGGCCGCCTCTACCACGGGCCAGTCCTCGACGGACCAGCCTGCGGACGCGTCCTCCTCCACGACCGATTTGCCCCTCGGTACGGAGGTCACCCTCAGCAACGGCCTCGTGATTTCGGTGGACTCCGTGACCGGAGGCCTGCAGGACTACGACGGTTCCCCCATCACCGAGGTCCGCGTGACCTACCGCAACGACGGCACCTCCGACGCATCCTTTAGCACGATCGACTGGAAGACGCAGGACACCCAGGGCGTTCTGGACTCCTCGACCATCTTTCTCGAGGGTACCGACGACCTGCACTCCGGCACCTTGGTGCCCGGCGGCGCCGTGAGCGGCACGGTCTACTTCGACGGCGACGCCGCGAAGGTGTACTACTACAGCTCGCTGTTCTCAAACAACGCCGCCGCCACGTGGCTCGTTGCGTAAGAAAAGCCTTGCACCGTCCGGGCGAGAAACCCTGCAGACGAGAAGCTCTCTGGGTGAGAAACCCCTACAATCCCAAGGGCTTCTCGCCTGCATCTGTTGCCCCAGTGTCCCAGAAAGGAGCGCATACGCCGTGGCCGAACCCCTGACCGAAGACCTCCTTGACGAGCTGCTTCACAGCCCCACGCCCGACGCCTACCTGCAGGCCGCTCCTGTGTGCGACCGTACGCTGGCCGGCTACCTGAACGAGCTGCTTGCTGAGAAGCGCCTGGAGCGGGCGAGCGTCGTGCGCATGGCTAACCTCAACGAAACCTTTGGCTATCAGATCTTTAAGGGCGACCGCCACCCCACGCGCAACAAGGTGCTGCAGATAGCCTTTGCCATGGCGCTTTCGCTGCGCGAGACGAACCGCGCCCTCGCGCTGGCCGATGCCGGCACGCTCACGCCCAAGTGCCGCCGCGACGCGATCGTCATCTTCTGCATCGACCGCGGGTGCTCTTTGCAAAAGGTGAACGAGGAGCTCTACCGTTTTGGCGAGGAGACCATCTGCTAGCATTGCACCCATGATAAACGACCATGACACCCGCGAAGATCCCATGGCCTCCTACCTGGAGGCCATGGCGCGCGACGCGTGCTATCGGGTTGACCACGTGCTCAAGGAGTCGGCCGCCGAGACGACCGAGGTCGTGTACTTTGCCGGCGCCTGCGACGGGGCGGAGCTCGGCCCCTACGTGCGCAAGCGCCTCGACCGCGCGGCGGGCCTAGGCGCAATCTACCGGGAACTCTACGAGGTCCAGCGCCGGGGACGGCGGTTTCGCTACCTGCCCCGCATCTACGACTGCCACGAGGCGGGGGAGCAGCTCGTGGTCGTGATGGACTATGTGGAGGGAGGCACCCTCTACGACCTGGTCGAGGCCACCGCGCCCCAGGACCGCCTTGCCTTGGCCGCCCGCGTCATGCCGGCCCTCTGCCGCGCCGTGAGCGAGCTGCACGAGGGGCTGGGCCGGCCGGTGGTCCACCGTGACCTCACCCCCTCCAACGTCGTCTGCTCCCAGAACGACCCTTCCGACCTCGTGGTCATCGACCTGGGCATCGCCCGCCTGTGGCAGCCCGCCGCCCAGAAGGACACCGCCTACTTTGGCACCCGGGCCTACGCCCCGCCCGAGCAGTACGGCTTTGGCCAGACCACGCCGCGCACCGACGTGTACGCCCTGGGCGCGACCTGCTTCTTCTGCCTTGCGGGCCGCGAAGCCGTGAATGCCGATCGTGCCCGCGGTTTCGGCGACCCCGCCGTGCCCGAGCCCGTGGCGGCCGTCATCGCCCACGCCTGCGACCTTGCGCCCGAGGCGCGCTATGGGAGCGCGACCGAGCTGGGCACAGCCCTGGAGCGGGCGTTCGAGGTGGCGGAGCGCGAGCAACAGGGCACCCCGGGGAACGGTTCCATAGCGGATAACCCCTCGAAACCCCGAGGCCTTCTCCGCCGTGCCATGGCCCGGGTGCCGCTGTGGGCGGGCGACCTCTGGAACCTTGTGGTCGTCGGCACGCTGGCCGTCCTGGTAACGGGGTGCGTTGCGGGCATGATGACCGACCTTGGCAACCTGCAGGGCCGCCCCGCCTGGTACATCGTCTACGAGTATCTGGGCTTCTTACTGACCTTCTTTGGGCTGGCGGCCTATGCGCTGCTCGACAAGCGCCGCCTGCGCCGCGAGTACGGTTGGATGCGCCGCCACTCTGTCGGTCGCGAGCGGGCTGTTTGCCTGCTGGCGGCGGCCGGCCTCTTTGCGCTGTGGATCGTCGTATCGCTGGTGGTGTCAGCCCTGGGTGTAAAGCTGGTCGCGTAGGCGGTCGGCTACGTGGTCATCGGGTATGATGATGCCTTCAGGAGCCCAGTGAAGCGGGCGACGGCGGCGGAGGAGAAGACCATGGGCGAAGGCGTCTTTGAAAACGGTGTATTCCGCATGGACGACGTGCGCATCCTCGACCGCAGCGGGAACCGCCGCCTGCCCATCGGCGACGATGGGTTCGAACGCGTGAGCTCTCGGTCCGTCTTTGTCGACAAGTCGTTGCTGGTTGCCGACGTGCTTGACGGAAACAGCATGGTCACCCTCTTTTGTCGACCGCGCCGCTTTGGCAAGACGCTTGCCATGACCATGCTCCGCTCTTTTTTAGAGACCCCCATCGACGGCGTGAATCGGTCCGCCCTCTTTGAGGGCCTGGCAATCTGGGATGCTGAGGACGGTCGTTATCGCGAGTATCAAGGCGTATATCCCGTGGTGTACCTGAGCTTGAACGACGTGAAGAAGGAGAGCTGGGACGTTGCCTACGGTGCCATCGAGGGAAAGGTCGCGGCCGAGTACCAGCGCCACGACTACCTGGCTACGAGCGACCGGCTCAACGAGGCGGAACGCGCGCAGTTCGTGCGCGTGCGCGACGCGAACGGTTCCCGCGACGATGTGGAGTCCTCGCTGCGCCAACTCACCCTGTACCTGCGCAAACATCACGGTCGCAACGCCGTTGTGCTTATCGACGAGTACGATGCGCCCGTGATGGCGGCTCGAGCCAACGGCTACTACCACGAGGCCGTGGGGTTCTTGAAGGGGTGGCTCACCGGGGCGCTCAAAGATGGGGGCGCGGCGCTGGAGTTCGCCTGCCTCACGGGGGTTCAACGCATCGCCAAGGAGTCCATTTTCTCGGACTTGAACAACCTGACGGTGGACACGCCACTCAACAAGCACTTTGACGAGCGGTTTGGCTTTACGGAAAAAGAGACCCGGGCCCTTGCGGTTTATTTGGGCCATCCCCACACGAGCGACGAGCTCAAGCACTGGTACGATGGCTACCGCTTTGGCGACGCCGACATCTACAACCCCTGGAGCGTGCTTAATTATTTTGGCAACGGTTGCGAGCCCGGTGTGTACTGGGCTAACACCGCCTCCAACGCCGTGGTGGGCGAGGCGGTACGCTCCTCGGGGCCGGATGCGCTCCAGGATGTGTTCCAACTGCTGGAGCCGCAGGGCGTGGTCTGGCGCCCCCTCGACATGGCCGTGGTCTTTCCGGAGTCGGGGCTTGAAGGAGACGCGCTGTGGAGCATGCTCTACCTGGCGGGCTACCTTACCACCGACGACGTGGAGGACCCCACCGATCAGTACCGCCTACGCCCCCTACGCGTGCCCGATTACGAGATTGCCCGCGTGTTTCGCGGTGAGGTCATTGAGCGGTTCCGCGAGGTGGCCGGCGGTTCCCAGCGGCTGCGCGTCCTGCACGGTCTCCTGGCCGCAGGCGATGCGCGGGGCGTGGCGCAGGAGCTGACACGCATTTTGGAGACGAGCCCCAGCTGTCGGGACATGGTGGGCGAGAACAGCTACCACATGCTTATGCTGGGCCTCCTGTTCGGGATGCCGGGCTATGCCGACCCCCTTTCGAACCGTGAGGCCGGTAGGGGCTACTTCGACGTGCGACTGAACCCGGAGCCGCCCCATGATGGGGTCACCGAGCGCGTGCCGATCGTGCTGGAGTTCAAGGTGCTGCCCGTGCGGGAGACCTCGGCCGATCCGGTGGCTCTGGTGCAATCGTTGGAGGAACTTGCCCACGTGGCGCTGGCCCAGATCGCGGCCAAGCGCTACGACGCGCCTGCTGACCGCTCGCTCCGCTACGGCATCGCCTTCTGCGGCAAGGACGTGGCGGTGGTCTGCGAGGGGTAAGCCCTAGAGCTGCTCGTTCGACTATCAGGGTCCCTTATAACAGCCCACAGAATTGCTGCGAAGGGAACCGCTCCATCGAGAGAGCCATGAGGCGCCACAGCGGGGCAGGGGCCACCGTGCCCACGAGCAGCGTGCTCGACCGGTGCCGCAGCTCGCCCAGCGCCGCCTGCATGAGCCGCTCCTCCCGGAGCATCGCGCGTGCGTACTCAAGGGTGCAGGTGCCGGCGGCGCTCAGCTCCACATGGCGTCCCGTGCGTTCGAAGAGCTGGCAGCCCAGCTCCCGTTCTAAACGGCCGATCGAGCGGCTCACGGCCGGCTGGGACAGGTGGAGCTCCTCGGCGGCGGCGCTCACGGTGCCGAGACGGGCGATGGCTTCGAACTGCTTGAGCTGGGCGAGGTCCATGGGCTTCTCCGCTGCGGACTGGGATTGGGGCTGGCGCTTATTACCGACGTGCATAAGAAGCGTTGTATAAAGCATTGTACATCTTGTCGCGTGCGGGGAAGAATGGTGTCCGTCGTCCAGGGCTTGTCTGCAGAAGCCGGGCCCTCTTGCAAGAGTGCATGCCCCGAAATGTTGCATGCCGCCACGAAAAAGGAGTCTCCCCATGATCGAGCTCACCATGAACGACGGCCACAAGATTCCCCAGGTAGGCTACGGCGTCTTTCTCATGTCGCCGGCCGAGGTCGAGGAGCACCTGCCCCAGGCCATACAGATCGGCTACCGCCATGTGGACACCGCCAACGCCTACTTCAACGAGAAGGCCGTGGGCCGCGTGGTCAACGGCAGCGGCATCCCGCGCGAGGAGTTCTTCATCACCTCCAAGCTGTTTCCCCAGAGCTACCCCTACGAGCAGTGCAAAAAGGACATCGACGCCACGCTGCGCCGCCTGAACATGGACTACCTCGACCTGCTACTGCTCCACCAGCCCTACGGCGCGTACACCCAGGCCTGGAAGGCCATGGAGGAGGCGGTGGCCGCGGGCAAGGTGCGCTCCATTGGCCTCTCGAACTTCCCGGAGCACAAGATCCAGCAGATCCCGGACGTGGCCACCATCGTGCCGGCGGTGCTCCAGGTCGAGATCAACCCCTACTGGAACCAGCATGCCCTCAAGCAGTTCTTGGCCGGCAAGGACGTGACCTTCGAGGCCTGGTACCCGCTGGGCCACGGCGACGCCAAGCTGCTGGGCGAACCCGTGTTTGCCCGCCTGGCCCAGAAGTACGGCAAGACTCCCTCGCAGGTCATCCTGCGCTGGCACATCCAGGAAGGCAACGTCGTGTTCCCCAAGACGCTCAACCCAGAGCACATGCGCGAGAACCTCGACATCTTCGACTTCGAGCTGGCCGCCGACGAGATGGCCGAGATCAACAGTCTGCCCCAGAAGCCCTACTACGTGATTCCCGACGAGCCGCCCGCGTTCGTGCTGCAGCACAACGATTACGACGCCCAGCAGTAGGGGCGGCAACCGGTAACAGAATCGGAGAACCCCATGAACAACCTCGGCTTCGGCACCATGCGCCTGCCCCTTAAGAGCGCCGATCCCACCGACTTTGACTACGACCAGCTGAACCTCATGGTCGACACCTTCCTGGCGGCGGGTTTCACCTACTTCGACACGAGCTTCTTGTTGCGGCCCCCGTACCTGTTCGTGCGAGTGATACCATGGTCGTTTCGAAGAGGTGCCCCGCGGGTGAGACCCGAAAGACGCGCGGGGGATGGAAGGGGATGACCATGTGCGCGAAGCCGCCTCAAAGAGATTGCGAGTCGAAGGCAGCTTTGCCATGCGGTAGCTACGCAACACGCTACGCCCGCTGGACCGCGCCGCTACGCGCGAAGCCGTGGCGCATAGAGGCGCTCCGTCGACTCAACGGGCTTCTCACCTGTCTGTTCTACGGGGCCTATGGCCTGTTGATCGCGGTGGTCCTCCTGCGGGGGAATCCCGCTGCCCTCATCGCTCTCATGGCCGTACCGGCGGCTGGCTTTGTGCTTTTGAGCCTCGTGCGCAAGCGCCTCGACCGCCCGCGCCCCTACGAGACCTGCGAGGGCGTGCAGCCCCTCATCGCGCGCGACGGCTCCGGCGAGTCCTTCCCGAGCCGCCACACATTCTCGGCCTTTGCCATTGCCACGTCGTGGGCGGCGGTGTCCTGGGCCGTTGCGGCCGTTCTGCTGTTGGCCGCCTGCCTCGTGGGGGCGTGCCGGGTGCTGGGCGGCGTGCATTTTCCGCGCGACGTGGTGGTCGGCGCGCTAACCGGGCTGGCCGCGGGCACCCTGGCCGTCCTGGCGGCTGCGGCGCTCTAGCCCGACTGCGCGTCGCGGGGGGTACGGGCGGCTTCTGGCCGCGGGCGGTTCCCCCTGCCGGGCGCTCTCCCACGGCTGCATCGGTTGTGTGGGCTGACTTTGCTCCCATTTCGTAAAACCCTCAAGCACTTCGCGTTTCTCACCTGCGGTTTGGCGGAGAAACCTTCAAGTTGTACACAAATCCAAATGCGAGTCAGCCCACACAACCGCGGTGCCTTCCCGCACCTATGGTAGAGTGGAAGCCGGTGATTCGCGAGCCGGGCCCTTGCGGCGCTGCGGCACAACTTTGGGAAGGACGGCACGAGGCCTGTGGACGAGTTTAACGGTGAGCTGACCGCGCGCACGATTCCCGCGATCGCGCGGGGCCTTAAGGGGCTGCTCGACTCCTACGCCATGCCCTACCGCGAGCTCATGGCCTACTACCAGTGCGCCCTCATGGAGGTCGAGACCAAGTTCCGCGTGCTCAACGAGGAGCTTTCGATCGAGTACGACCGCAACCCCATCGAGACCATCAAGACGCGCCTCAAGTCCACCGACAGCATCGCCGACAAGCTCATCCGCCGCGGCCTCGCCCCCACCGTCGACAACATCGAGGGCCATATCTTCGACGTGGCGGGCATCCGCATCATCTGCGGGCTGCCCTCCGACATCTACGCGCTCTCGAACGCGTTCACCAGCCAAGACGACATCACGGTGGTGGAGTGCAAAGACTACATCGCCAACCCCAAGCCCAGCGGCTACCGTAGCCTGCACCTCATCGTGGAGACCCCCATCTACCTGCATGCCGAGAAGCGCTCGATGAAGGTCGAGGTACAGTTCCGCACCATATCGATGGACTGGTGGGCGAGCCTGGAGCACAAGATCCGCTACAAGAAGGACGTCGACATCGCCCCCGAGCTGGCTAACGAGCTGGTGGCCTGCGCCGACGCGGCGGCCCAGCTCGACCTGCGCATGGAGCACGTGCAGCGGGCGGTCTACAAGGGGAGCGGTTGGGGGAGGTAGACCCATGGCCACTGTGGCAGACAAGCCCCGCATATTGATCGTCTATACCGGCGGCACCATCGGGATGACGACCGACCCCCAGACGGGCACGCTCGTACCGTTCGACTTTGGGCACCTCATGGAAAGCGTGCCCAAGGTCGGGCGCCTCGGCTACGTCCTCGACCACGTGGAGCTCGTGCCCGCCATCGACTCGTCGAACGTGAACCCCCAGCACTGGCGCGAGATATGCGCGGCCATTGCGGGGGCCTACGGTTCCTACGACGGCTTTGTGGTGCTTCACGGTACCGACACCATGGCCTATACGGCCTCGGCGCTGTCGTTCATGCTCGGCAATGTGGCCAAGCCGGTGGTGCTTACCGGTTCGCAGCTCCCCATCGGCGAGATTCGCGAGGACGGCACCGGGAACCTGATCACCGCCCTGCAGATTGCCGCGGCCCGCGACGCCGCCACTGGCAGCCCCATGGTGCAGGAGGTGGCCATCTGCTTTGGCAGCCACCTCTGGCGCGGCAACCGGGCCATCAAGGTGAGCTCCACCGACTTCGGCGCCTTCCGCTCCTACAACTACCCGGCCCTGGCCAGCATGGACCTTCACATCGACTTCAACGAAAAAGCCCTCTGGAGGTCCGCCGGCAACACCCCGTTGCGGCCCGCCTACGCCATGGACGACGCCGTGGGCGTGGTGTTCGTCTACCCGGGCATCACCGAGCACGTCCTGCGTTCCCAGCTGGAGACGCCGGGCACCAAGGGCTTCGTGCTGCGCACCTACGGTGCCGGTAACGCCCCCACCGAGCTGTGGTTTACTGCGGCCTTGCGTGATGCGGTCGAGGCAGGCAAGGTGGTCGTGAACGTGACGCAGTGCCCCGCCGGCGGTGTGGAGCAGGAGCGCTACGCGACCGGTGACACCCTGGCGCGGGCCGGCGTGGTCTCGGGCTACGACATGACCTGCGAGGCGGCCCTCACCAAGATGATGCACCTCTTTGGCCTGGGGCTCTCCTCCCAGGAGGTGGCCGAGTACATGCAGGTCTCCCTGGCGGGCGAGCTCACGCGCGAGGGGGCGCGGACGTAGGGGGTACGGGGGAGCCGTCGAATGTAGAGATGACCGCAGGGGAGAGGCCCGGCGGGGGATTCTCGTCGCGTTTCTCGGCCTCACAAATGTTGCGCGAATGGGTTCCGCGCTATACTGGGAGCGCTTCTGCACCGCTACCAGAAAGGTCCCCCATGAAGAAGTTCGGCTTTGGCTGCATGCGCCTGCCGCTCACCGACCCCGCCGACCCCACCGCCATCGACCTGCCCCAGATGGAGCAGATGGTCGACGCGTTTTTGGACGCCGGCTTCACCTACTTTGACACCCTGTACTTCTAGCACCCCTACGCCAGCGAGCCGGCCGTGCGCAAGGCGCTAATCGAGCGTCATCCGCGCGAGTCGTTTGTCCTGGCTGACAAGCTGCCTTCGGCCCTCATCAAGCAGGAGGGCGACCAGGAGCGCATCTTTGCCGAGCAGTTCGAGCGCTGCGGTGTCGAGTCCTTCGACTACTACCTGCTCCACGCCCTGGGCGGCCAGAACTCGGTGAACACCGACAAGTTCAACTCCTGGGAGTTTTTGCGCACCCAGCGCGACGCGGGCAAGATCAAGCGCCTGGGCTTCTCGTACCACTACACGGCCGAGTACCTCGACGAGCTGCTCACCCGCTGGCCCGACGCCGAGTTCGTGCAGCTGCAGATCAACTACCTTGACTGGGAGGACGCCGGCATCCAGTCCAGGCGCAACTACGAGGTCTGCCGCAAGCACGGCAAGCCGGTCTTTGTGATGGAGCCCCTCAAGGGCGGTGCGCTCGTGAACCTGCCTCCCGAGGCCGAGGCCCTGCTGCGCGAGGCCAACCCCGACCGCACGCCCGCCGAGTGGGCTCTCAAGTTCTGCGCGAGCCTGCCGGGCGTCGAGATGGTGCTCTCGGGCATGTCGAGCCTTGAGCAGGTGCGGCAGAACACCGCCATCATGGCCGACCCCACGCCGCTGACCGACGACGAGATGGCGTTGCTCCACCGCGTGGGCGACCTGATCCGCTCCAACATCGTGGTGCCCTGCACCGGCTGCAACTATTGCACGGTCAAGTGCCCCAAGAACATCTGCATCCCCGAGTACTTTGCCCTGCTCAACGCCGAGAAGCGCACGGTGAGCAAGGACTTCTCGACCCAGATGATGTTCTTCAAGGGCTATGCCCGCGACCACGGCAAGCCGAGCGAGTGCATCGGCTGCCGCTCCTGCGAGAAGGCCTGCCCCCAGCACCTGCCCATCGTTGACGACCTCAAGCTTGTGGCCGAGGCGTTCGAGAGGTAGGAGCCTTAGAGCATTTTGAGAAAGTTCGTGCACAAGGCGTGCTAGGGCGCGGTGTGCTTGGGCACATAAGCCCTGGCACAACGCAGTGCACGGCTTTATTCAAAATGCTCTAGAACCGCGCGCCCTCGACCCGTATGTCGGCCAGGCCGAGGGTGCGCCGCAGGTCGAGCACAACCCCCTCGTCGAGCCTGATGGCACGCCCTTGGACCAGCAGCTCTACGGGCTTGCCCCCAATTGCGAGGGCTTCTCCGCCGGGGCCATAACAGGGAAGGCGTCGTAGGCCAGATCGGTTGCCGTCGATCAGCCGGTGCGCCTCGTCGTCTTTGACCGGGCGCGCGTAGAGTTCTCCCACGGCCCCGCCGCAGCTCTTGCAGGTGGCAACCGACATCAAGATGTAGCGGTGGCCTTTCTTTGCCAGGTAGGCGTCCAGTTTGTCAGACACGGTGACGCGGGGTTCGTCCATGGGACGCTCCTTGTCCTCGGGGGTGGGGCTTTTACGGTCTGCGGTAGCAGGCGATGACGAATTCCAGCGGTGTGGCCAGCGTCTCGAGCGCGGCGAGCCGGGCGCGGTCCTGCTCACGCGTGCGGTAGTAGTAGGGGGTCATCTGAAACACCGCCTCGATGTCTTGGGGCGACGCCAGCTCCACCGACGCCTCGACCTTTTGGGTGCCTACGAGCTCGAGCGCGCCCGCGTGGGGGAGTGCCTCGTCGTTGAGGTACGGGGTGTCGTAGAGTACCTCCTTGAGCCCGAAGAGGTGGCGTGCCCCGGGCACCACGGTCAACAGGGTGCCGCCGGGCCGCAGCACGCGGACCACCTCGTCCTCGTGGAACGGGGCAAAGAGGCAGGTCGCGACCGAGAACGATGCGTCCGGTACGGGAACGCTCTTCATGTTGGCCACAAAATAGCTGGCGTTGCCGCGCTTGGCCGCCAGGCGCACCATCTCCTTCGAGAGGTCGAACCCGTAGGCGTCCACGCCGACGACCTGCCCCAGGGCGCTCGTGTAGTAGCCTTCGCCGCAACAGATGTCGAGGAGGGGGAGAAGGTCGTCGGGTCGCTCGGCGGCCAGCGAGCGGACCGCCGCCACCAGCGCGTCGCGCAGCGGGGCGTAGTAGCCTTTGTTGAGAAAGTCGCGCCGGCTGCGGGCGGCCGCCTTGGGGTCACCCATGGAGTCGCCCTTTTTGGAGGAGCGCAGCAGGTTGAGGTAGCCCTCCTTGGCCCGGTTGAAGCAGTGGCCGCCCTCGCAGGTCGCCACCGCGGGGTCGGAAGCCTGGTCGAGCGGCCTGCGGCAGATG
This sequence comes from Coriobacteriaceae bacterium, assembly GCA_019421015.1. GTDB lineage: Bacteria > Actinomycetota > Coriobacteriia > Coriobacteriales > UMGS124 > JAHZGC01. Next base: position 28,972 of record JAHZGC010000004.1, read on the forward strand.
GGGCACAGCAGCATGGGGTTCTCCTCCGGGGGTGGTCGGTGCGCGTTGGATTGCATGGGCTGCGACGGAACCCCCACTGTAGCATCTTTGGGGCGCTTTTTGCGCCACGGGCCGAGACCGCACGGTTTGGGTTTTTGCCTGCCCGTCGCATAGGGGAGGGACGGACGGCTGCCGGGGTGCTACACTGGCCTCATATGGACGCGCTGCTACTGACGGATAATCGTGGAGCACCACGGGGAACCAGCGCGCAACGTTATACGCCGACCGTCTGGGCAAGCTTTCTCGATTCGGGGGAGCTTGCCTTTTTGTTAACCCCCGGGCCTGCGGAGGCCCCGACCAGAAAGGACGCACTCGCCATGCAAGACCTGCTCGAGCTCCTGCGCACGAACCCCTACCCGGGCCGCGGCATTGTGGTGGGCAAGGACCGCGTGTACTACTGGATCATGGGCCGCAGCACGAACAGCCGCAACCGCGTGTTCGTGGCCACCGAGGACGGCATTCAGACCGAGGCCCACGACCCGTCGCTGCTCGAGGACCCGAGCCTGATCATCTACCACCCGGTGCGCGCCATGGGCGAGAAGCT
>JAHZGC010000004.1:29564-126356 GCA_019421015.1 Coriobacteriaceae bacterium
CCCATCGTGGCGAAGGGCAGCTTCTGCGCCCGCTGCATGGCACGCGAGTACGAGCCCGACGCCCCCAACTTTACCCCCCGCATCTCGGCCGTCATCAACCCCGACGGCTCCTTCGAGATGAGCATCCTCAAGCGTCAGGACGACAGCGGCCGCTGCCTGCGCGAGTTCTTCTGCTACGAGGGCTGCGACGAGGGCAAGGGCTACTTCATCAGCACCTACCAGGGCGACGGCAACCCCCTGCCCACCTTTGCCGGCGAGCCCGTCGAGGTCACGATGCCCGACCCCGACGAGGTCTGGGCCGCCCTCAACGCCGACAACAAGGTCTCCCTCTACGCCAACGTGAACGGCGAGGTCAAGCTCTACAACAAGCACCTCGGCGACTAACATCTTGGCGACCAACCAGCAGAAAGGTCTTCTCCCCATGAACGAGCTCGAGCTCAAGTACGGCTGCAACCCCAACCAAAAACCCTCCCGCATCTTCATGAAGGACGGAGGCGACCTGCCCATCGAGGTGATCAATGGCAAGCCCGGCTACATCAACTTCCTCGACGCCTTTAACTCCTGGCAGCTCGTGAAGGAGCTCAAGGAGGCCACCGGCCTTCCGTCCGCCGCGTCATTCAAGCACGTGAGCCCCGCCGGTGCCGCCGTGGGGCTGCCTCTCTCCGAGACCGACCGCGCCATGTACTTTGTGGAGCAGGAGGGCGAGCTCTCTCCCATAGCCTGCGCCTACATCCGCGCCCGCGGTGCCGACCGCCTGTGCTCCTACGGCGACTGGGTGGCCCTCTCTGACGCGTCCGACGCCGACGTGGCCCGATACCTCAAGGGCGAGGTCTCCGACGGCATCATCGCCCCCGGCTACACCGATGAGGCCCTCGAGATCCTCAAGTCCAAGAAGGGCGGCAAGTACAACGTCGTGCGCATCGACCCCGACTACGTGCCGGCCGAGAAGGAGGAGAAGGACGTCTTCGGTATCACCTTTGAGCAGGGCCACAACAACTTTAAGATCGACGAGAGCCTGCTTGCCAACGTGGTGACCCAGAACAAGGAGATTCCCGAGGCCGCCAAGATCGACATGATTGTGGCCCTCATCACCCTTAAGTACACCCAGTCGAACTCGGTGTGCTACGTCAAGGACGGCCAGGCCATCGGCGTGGGCGCCGGCCAGCAGAGCCGCATCCACTGCACCCGCCTCGCCGGCCAGAAGGCCGACAACTGGTACCTGCGCCAGCATCCCAAGGTGCTCGGCCTGCCCTTTGTCGAGGGCATCCGCCGCCCCGATCGCGATAACGCCATCGACGTCTACATCTCGGACGAGTGCGACGATGTGCTGCGCGACGGCGAGTGGCAGCGCGTCTTTACCGAGCAGCCCGAGGCCCTGACCCCCGAGGAGAAGAAGGCCTGGATTGCCACCCAGACCGGTGTGACGGTGGGCTCCGACGCGTTCTTCCCCTTTGGCGACAACGTGGAGCGCGCCCGCAAGTCCGGCGTGTGCTACATCTCCGAGCCCGGCGGCTCCATCCGCGACGACAACGTGATCGAGACGGCGGATAAGTACAACATCGCCATGGCCTTCACCGGCATGCGCCTGTTCCACCACTAAGCGTTGCGGAACCTCGGCCGCTGCGTTCCGCAGGTGCTCACGTACCCCTGTACGCATCGCACCTGCGCGCCTTGCGGCCGAGAACCCGCTTTCAGAGAAACATCTGCGGCGTTGGCGCCGGGCTCATGTACCGCTCGTACACTTCGCCCGGCGCCGCCTTGCATCTGCCGCACCCTAGCGGCGGAACTAAGTTTGGTGTGTTGCGGAACCCGGCTCGCGGCGTTTGAGGAGTAGCTCAGGACGCCTGCCAGAAAAAGTTGTTTTATCTGACAGGCTTTCTACCTGCTAAAATAGTGAAAAGTACCAGGTAGAATGCCTGCTTTTCCCTGCCAGAAAAACTTACTTTATTTGGCAGCGTCCTTGTGGGTGGCGCGCGTGGGTGCGCTGGCCTACGTCCGCCCTGTTGCGCTGTCCCGTTGCTAGGTATCTCAAAGATAGAAGGAAGCGGTGCGTGCTCATGAACAAGAACCTCCTCAAACGCTTCCTTGTTATCGTTCCCGCCGCCCTGCTGCAGCTGGTGTGGTTCTACGTGCTGTGGGTGTGGCTCAACCCGTGGGCTGTTCAGATTAGCGTGGTCTTGGCGGCCGTCTCGTTTCTGCTGGTGCTCTTTATCATCACCAAGCGTGACGAGAGCTCATACCGTACTCTGTGGCTTTTGGTAATCCTGCTCTTTCCGGTGCCCGGCACGGTGCTCTACCTGGTCTTTGGCAACAAGCGCACCACGCGCCCGCTCCAGCGGCGCTTCAAGGGGGCGCCTGCGCTGCCTGCCGTGCCGGCCGAGGAGGCCGTGCCGGTTTGGGACGCCCTCAAGGCCGACGACCTGCGCGTGGCCCAAACCTTTGGCTACGTGCACGCCATAACGGGGGCTTCTCCCCAATTCTGCGAAGGGGCCTTCTACTACCCGCTCGGCGACGACATGTTTCCCGCCATGCTCGCAGCCATGGAACGGGCGCGCGCGTACATCTTTGTCGAGTACTTCATCGTGACGCCGGGGGAGATGTGGGACGCGGTCTCCGAGGTCATGCTCCGAAAGGCCGCCCAAGGGGTCGACGTGCGCATGATCTACGACGACATGGGGAGCCTTTCGACCTTTAGCTTTGAGGACGCCCAGCGCCTGCGCGCGCAGGGGGTCAAGTGCGTCCCGTTCAACCCGTTTGTCTTCATCAAAGGCACCCTCAACTACCGGGACCACCGCAAGATGCTCGTGGTCGACGGCGAGGTGGCCTTCAGCGGCGGCGTGAACCTGGCCGACGAGTACATCAACCGCCTCGAACGCTTTGGCCACTGGAAGGACACCGGCTTCAAGCTGGTCGGGGCCCCGGCACGGTCCTACGCGCGGATGTTTGCGGAGTTCTGGAACGCCTTTGCCCGCGAGCCGGTTCCCGAGGAGCTGCTGCGTCTGGGTCCGTGCGCCTCGCCAGGCAGTCCCGACAACGGCTTTGTGCTCAGCTATTACGACTCGCCCCTACGGCCGCAGGCCGCCTCCAACGAGTTGTACATCGAGCTGCTTTCGCTTGCCACGGGCTATGCGTGGTTCTTTACCCCGTACCTGTTGCCGGGCGACGCGCTGCTCGACGCCCTGACGCGGGCGGCCCGCCGTGGGGTCGACGTGCGCATCATCATGCCGGGCGTGCCCGACAAAAAGGTCGTGTTCCGTATGGCCCACGGCTTCTACCCGGCGCTGCTCGAAGCCGGCGTCAAGATCTACGAGTACATGCCGGGATTCGTCCATGCCAAAAGTGTGCTGGTAGACGACGTTCTCGGCACCATAGGCACCGTGAACTTGGACTACCGCAGCCTGTTTTTGCACTTTGAGAACAACGCCCTGTTCTATCGGGCCGGCCTCCTCACCGACCTCAAGGAGGATTTCTTGGCCACTCAGGCCCAATGCCGCGCGATGCGCCTGGGGGAGAACGTACGCGAGGGCTTTGGGAGCTGGCTGGTGAACGGGGTGTTGCGGGTGTTCTCACCGCTGTGCTAAGACACTGGCCTATGCGCGGGCCTCAAGCGCTTTGAGCAGCGCGCTCGCCTGCCCCTCAAGCGATTCGCGGGCCGTTTTTGAAAGTTTGAGCACGCTGTTGGTGAACTGGGCGCGGTCGAAGCTTGCGCCGGTAAAGTTGGCGGCTGCGACCTGCAGTTTCAGGAAGTCGAGGGTGGGGAGCCATCCGCCCAGCGAGTAACGGCCGCAGCTCGAGCCGGCCGCCGAGCTGAAGGTGACGGTTTTGCCCACGATAACCCCCTCGCCGCCGTCTTCGGTCGGGCGCGAGAGCCAATCCACGAGGTTCTTGAGGGGCCCGGGCACGCCGTGGTTGTACTCGGGGGTGACGACCCACAGCGCGTCGGCCTCTTTGACGGCCTTGCGGACGCGCGTTACGGGTTGCGGGGCGGGAAACTCGATGTCCTGGTTAAAGACCGGCACGTCGGCCCATTCGAGGAGCTCGGTGTGGGCCCGATTCCCGATGACGGCCGCCGCCTGCTCGGCGAGCTGGCGGTTGAGCGACTGCTTGCGCAGGGATCCGGCGATGAGCAGGACGTTGGGAAGGCTGGCGGAGTCGACCACGGGAACCTCCTGAGCGGCTACGGGTATCGGACGTTTCGTCCCTGATACCCGGACGACCCCAAGGGGCTCCGTGCTACAAGGCGGCCCATCGATCGCCCATGACCGAGGGGCCGCCGAACCGAGTAAACCGAGGACGCAAAGGCCGGGGCGTCCTACCAGGTGCGTGACGCCATGGCGCGGAACTGGGCCACGGTGGGCACGTGGGCGTTCATGCCGCCGTCGACCGTCACGATCTGGCCGGTGAAGTAGCTGCTCTCGTCGGAGCCCAGGTACACGCACATGGCCGCGATGTCGTCGGGGCAGCCGTAGCGGGTGACCTCGATGTTGTCGAGGAAGATGTCCTTCAAGGCCTGGGGCACGCGGGCGTCGTTCTCGGGCGTCACGATGAGGCCGGGGCGCACGCAGTTGCAGCGGATGTTTTGCTTGCCGTACTGCAGGGCCGTGTACTGGGTGAGCATCTCGACGCCGGCCTTGGCGCAGGCGTAGGCGGTCGAGCCCAGGTCGCCGCCGCACGACGCCATGGAGCCGATGTTCACGATGGAGCCGCCGCCGTTCTTCTGCAGGTAGGGGAGCACGGTCTTGATGCAGTAGAACGTGCTGCGGATGTCGCTGGCAAAGACGGCGTCCCACTCTTCGAGCGAGATCTCGTCAACGCGGCCGTCCTTGAGGGCCATGCCGGCGGCGTTGTTCACCAGGATGTCGATCTTGCCCCAGGCCTCGGCGGTGTCGGCGAGCAGGGCATCCACGGTCTCGGGCTTGGTGATGTCGAGGAAGTGGAACATCGCCTCGCCGCCGGCCTCCTTGATGGCGTCGACCACGGTCTGACCGCGCTCCTCGCGGCGGCCGCAGACGACCACCTTGGCGCCCTCGGCGGCGTACATCTTGGCGATGCCGATGCCGATGCCGCTGGTGGATCCCGTGACGACGGCTACCTTACCTTTCAAACGATCCATGGTTGCGCTCCTACTCCCGAAGGTTGGCGATGTCGGGGCCACGGTCGGGTGGCCCTGCGACTGATTCTAGCCCGACGGTGCGCCTGCGGCCTCTGGAGGATTTGGGGTGCAGACCATCTGCGTACTTGCGCGTCGGCTTAAGCAAGGCGACTGCGGGGGCGCAGGTTTGGTCGGGGCCTGCTGCGACAGGGGATTCCCAGCGCTTCGAAACGCTCTGGGAGCGGTAGGATGGAGGGAGGCCCCTCAATTCGGTAGGCGAAAGGAGCCCGTCGTGGACGTGTCGTCCATGCTCAACCCCGACCAACTGCCGTTCCCCGTACCCAAATCGCTTGCCCGCGATATCCTGGAGCTCAAAGCGGCCTGGGTGCGGGACGATTCCTACATCACCGACTATATCGACGAAGTGCATGGTTCGGCGCGCATGGTCGGCGAGCGCGAGGACGCGTGGATCCGAAGCTACTACTGCGACAACGGCTGGATGGAGAACCCCCATGGTCCCGCTTACTGACTTTTCAGGCTGCAGGCCGCTGGTTAACTACTACAGCGGGGCAACTGTCCACCGGGTTGGCTCCGGAGGTTAATTTGCCTACATCACGGTGGGTTTTATGCGGTGACGGGTGCCAGGCCGCCTGGCGGGGCGTTGGGTACAATCCTGCGGCGAGGGGCGTTTTGCCCCGCCCGTTTTGTCTTGACCCCTTTGACCGAGAGGACCGTGGACCATGGATGCCATCTTTGAACGCGCCAGCGTGCGCGCCTTTACCCCCGACCCGGTGAGCGACGAGCAGGCCGAGCGCCTGCTGCGTGCCGCCATGGCCGCGCCGTCGGCCTGCAACCAGCAGCCTTGGGAGTTCTACGTGGTGCGCGACCCCCAGCTGCTCGCCCGGCTGGGCAAGGCGACCCCGTACGCCAGGCCCACGGCCGAGGCGCCCTGCTGCATCGTGGCCTGCTACCGGTCCGACATCCCGTGCCTGCCGTTCGTGCAGCAAGACCTGGGCGCGGCCACCGAGAACATCCTGATCGAGGCTGTGGGGCTGGGGCTGGGTTGCTGCTGGCAGGGCGTAGCCCCCGACGAGGAGCGCATGGGGGCCGTGCGTCAGGTCGTGGGCGCCCCGCAGGAGGTGTGCCCGTTCTGCCTCGTCGCGGTGGGCGTTCCCGCCCCGGGCGCTGCGCGCCCCCGCGGTTCCGAGCGCTATAATCCCGACCGCGTCCACTGGCTGGGGTAGGGGGCGACGCGGGGCGTGCGGGCGCCCGGTCCGTTCGGTTGTGCGGGCTGAGTCTGTATCTATTGCGTAAAACCCTCAAGATGTCGCATGGTATGTGCTGGGATTTTGCGAGAAAACCCTCAAGTAGGTACGCAAATCACACGCGAGTCAGCCCGCACAACCGCCTCCTTCGTTCTCCGTGGACTCGGGCACCAAAACCTACTCGGTCATGCCTGTGAACGCCGACGTGTGCGCCAACTCCGAGATCGTGAGCCCCTTTGACGACTGGAAGGCCATCATCAACCGCAACAGCGTGTTCGTGATCGATCCCTGCGCCTGCAAAACGCTGCACCTGGCCAGCCAGGGCGACTTCCGCTACCTCAACGACCGCGACGCCCGTATGACCGACGGCCACCAGGATCGCGTGAACATCTGCCTCGCCATGGGCGAGCTTGCCGAGTACTACATCTGGAAGGGTGTGGGCTGGCAGGTCACCCGCGACGAGGCCCTGCGTTCGGTTGAGCAGTCCATGGAGGAGGGCCTGGTTATCCAGCACTTCTACGACTCCAACACCGAGGTCATCTGCCAGTGCCGCTGCGACCAGTGCGCCATCCTCGGGCTCCAGAAGGCCCTTGCCGGCCAGGGCGACGCCATCTTCTGCCAGAGCGACTATAAGCTCGTCCTCGACAAGGACGCCTGCATCCAGTGCGGCGCCTGTATCGAGCGCTGCCCCATGGAGGCCATCACCTTCGGCGACGACGGCTACCCCCAGATGGGTCCCGAGTGCATGGTCTGCGGCCAGTGCGCCTACGTGTGCCCTGCCGGCGCCCGCGTGCTCGCGCTCAAGCCCATCGAGCAGCAGATCGACTTCCCGATGAACGTGGTCGACGACTGGAACGAGAAGGCCATCTACCGCCGCATGAAGGGCTACCTCTACGACTTCCTGCCCGGCGAGACCGTGAGCGCCGACGAGCTGGTCGCCCAGACGCTGGCCATCTACTCCGAAGGACGCTTGGGCGAGCATGAGCTGCCCCAGGCCGACGGTGCGCTGACCCGCGAGGTCAAGGCGGCCTCCGACGCCGAGGCCAAGAGGCAGTCGCCGGCGCTGCTGTAAGGAACCGCCGACGTTGGGGGGACTTGCCTCTGAGGCCGGTTTATAACAAGGCCGGGAATCGTTCTGAATGAAGCGGGGGAGAGGCCCGGGGCTTGCGAGTCGCCAGGGCTTCTCCCCCTTGTCTGGGAAGGGAGTTGCTGCGCCATGCACGAGACCGGGGTCTGCCGCCATATCGTCGATACTGTGGAGCGCTATGCCCTGGAGGGCCATGCCAAACGCGTGACCAAGGTCAACCTGGAGCTCGGCGAGGTCCACGACATCGTGCCCGAGATCTTGGCGGGCGCCTTCGAGTGGATGTGCTGCGGCACGGTGGCCGAAGGCTGCGAGCTGGTCATTGAGCGCGTGCCCTTTACCGTGCGCTGCCGGTGTTGCGGCAAGGTGTACCGCCTCGACTACCTGGACGAGGCGACCTGGGGCTGCCCCGCGTGCGGTCAGCGCGACTACCAGTTACACACCGGGCGTGAGTTCTCGATTAAGTCCATCGAGGTCGAGGGCTATGCGGCAGGGGAGAAAGACGAGAGCGCCGAACGCTTGGCCGCCCTTGAAGAGGCCCGCTCGCGCAGGGTTTCTCCCGCAAGCCTGGCCGTGGCCGGCCGGTGTCCTGCGGCGTGAGGGGACGGGTGCCATGGCCGTGCTGTTTCTGACTATCCTGGCCGCCATAGGGGTTGCCCTTGCGATACGCAACCCCCTCCAGGCGCACCCGTTTCCGTTCTATGCGGTGGCGCTCGTCGCGGATGCCTTGACGCTCTGGGGAGGCCCCCTGCTCGGCCTCACCACGGACGGCAACCCCCTATGGGCGGCCTTCTACGGGCTGATGCGCCGGGGGATTCCGGCGTTCGCCCTGTTCACGTTCGTGATGTTCGTGGGTTGCTTCAAGAACGGCTCCCGGCCCAAGCGCTGGCTCGCCCCGGTTCGCGCCGAGCTCTCGATTCTGGCGTGCGTGCTCAGCGTGCCCCACATCGTGTTCTACCTGCAGACCTACAACCGCATCATGTTTGGCGGCATCGGGCAGCCGACCCAGATTACCTACGACGCCTACTGGTTCTCGGTCCTTTTGACGGCCGTGCTGGGGGTGCTCGGCGTGCTCTCGTTCAAGTTGATCCGCAACCGCATGCCCCGCAGGCTCTGGAAGGGCATCCAGCGGCTGGCCTACCCGTTCTTTGTGATGGTCTACGTCCACGTGGTGCTCGTGCGCTTGCGCCCCAACCCCGACGCCCTCGACACGGTGCTCCAGAGCACGGTGGTCTACGGGCTCTTTGTGATCGTGTACCTGGTGGCGCGGGTGGTGCGGTGGACCCTCGACCGGCGGGCACGGGCCCCTCGGCTGCAGGAACGCCCCCAGGTGGCGGATTCTCTTGGGATGCGTGCTCGTGGGGCGCTGGAAAACCAGTAGCGTGCGTTCGAGGGCAGCCTTTGGTTGTTGGGCAAGCTGCATCGGACATGGCCCGCACGGCGGCTTTCGGGTATCATCGTCAACAGATTCCCCGTGTTTGTCTGAACAATCGACGTGAGAGGTGCCCGTGGAAGACCGCTATGACCCGGAGACGGGCCTGCCCTTAGATAAGACGTACCTTGAGTGTGGGCTGCCCGACGACCTAGACGAGGCCCTGCGCGCTATGAAGGCGTCGTGGGCTGTTGTGGACGCCGAGGGCTACGACATCAACTGGGCCGACGCGCACTCCGAGTTCATTGCTCGCATCAACTCCTGTGAGGTCGAGGGCGAGATAACCCGCGAGCAGGCCGCCTACCTGCGAGAGAACTACGTGTAGGGGGCCGGTATGGATTTCACGGATGCGCTGCGTCGCAACTTTACCTACAGTGGCGCGAATGGCATGAAGGTGCCAATTTGGCTGGAGGGCGAACCTTGGTTCCTCAAGCTCCCGCCGCAGTCTACCAAGAGGAACGCCCCTCTCTCGTACCGCAACAGCTGCGTGACGGAATACCTGGGCTGCCACGTGTTTGAGCTGGCGGGGATTCCTGTTCAGGAGACTCGGCTCGGCACCTATGTTCATCATGGCGAAGAGAAGCTCGTGGTTGCCTGCCGCGATTTTGTTCCGGCAGGGTTTGTACTGGGTGATTTCATCGGAGTGAAGAACGCCACCATCGACTCGCCTCGAAGTGGCCATGACACGGAGCTGGCAACCATCGAGGAAGCGATTGACGAGCAGGATTTTGTCGACCGCGACGCGTTGCGAAACCTATTTTGGGACATGTTCGTCGTGGATGCGCTCATTGCAAACAACGACCGTCACAACGGCAACTGGGGCTTGCTGAGCAACGGGTATGAGAGCAGGCTCGCGCCGGTCTTTGACTGTGGGGGCTGTCTGTTTCCCGATGCGGATGAGAACCTGATGCGCGCCGTGCTTAACGACCCGAGGCAGCGGGACGCCTACGTCTTTTCCAAGCCCACCACGGCGATAAAGCTCGATGGGGCCCATCTCTCCTTTTACGAGTTCTTCCAAAGGGTGGACAGCCCCCATCTCGACGATGCTTTGCGCCGCATGGTGCCCCGACTCGACGGGGATGCTCTGAGGGCCCTGGTCGACGAAACCCCTTACATCGGCGAGGTTGAGAAGGCCTTCTACAAGACGATTCTCCTGGAGCGCAAGCGGCGCCTTCTTGACGATAGGCTGGCCGCGATTGATTAAAGGTGGCTTTTGGCGCGGGGCCGATGGGCGCGGTGGACGATAGGGCCCAGGGGTATCACGATTCTCCGCGTGCGAGAGACCTTCTGGGGTTTCAAAGCACAATGCCTGACATTCTTAGGGGCCGGGGCCATGGGTTGCCATGGTCCCGGCCTCTGCGGCACCGGTTCCTTACGCCCTGCCCAGCAGGGACAGCGCCGCCCACACCGCCGCGGCCAGCACAAGGCCCGCGGCCGCGCCGCCCGCCAGCTTGAGCGCCATGCCGCCGGCGGGGTGCCTGCGCGAGAGGCCTCCCTTCTCCGGCAGTTCTTCGCCCTGCAGGTAGGCGGCGACCTCGCGGTAGGTCACCAGGTCGTGCTCGCGCTTGATGCGCTCGGCCGCCCCCGCGCACGCGAGGGCCCAGGCGAACAGCGGCACAAAAGCCGCCGCCCCGGCCAGCTCGCCCACCGAGAGGCGCCCCAGGCCGCTCGGCTGCGGTAGCGCCCAGGACAGCGCCACGAACGCCGCCGCCCCGATCACGATCAGCGTCACCATGGCCATGCCCAGACGGTTGAGGCGTCGAGCGTCGCGGTCGATAGTCTCCTTCATGGCATGCAGGTCTCCCTTCACCAACTCGTCGATGGAGGTGCCGAACGTCTCGGCCAAAAGCAGCAGGCTCTGCACGTCGGGGTAGGTCTTGTCGGTCTCCCAGTTCGACACCGTCTGCCGCGCCACGTAGACGCGCCGCGCCAGGTCTTCCTGCGAAATCCCACACCGCGTGCGGTGCTCCTTGATGCGTGCGCCGAGTTCCATACACCTCGCCTTTCGGGTCCCCACTGTGCCATATGGTTGGGGAGCTTACCGCAAAATCCCTTGGATGCGGGCCCTGTAGGGGAGAAGCCCGGCTGTCCAAGGTCTTTGACATGGCGCGTGAGCTGACTGTTGTGATGCAGGCCTAACAGGGTACTAAACGACCCATACGGCGGAGCGTCGCTCGATGGACTATGGCCGACCCCGATGCCGGGGGATACCTGTACTTGTCCGTTTTGCCCAAAAGGAGTGTGGAACCATGGATAAGCTCCCTCCCATCGAGAAGGTTTACGAGGCATGGGGAGCCCTTGCCGACGGACGGGTGGAGCCAGCATCCGAGGGCGCTCTCGTCATCTCCTCCGATCGCACGAAGCGCTACGAGGTGCGTCGTGAGGGAAACTCCTACCGTTCCAACGACAACGCGACCTACTGGCAGGGCTACGCCGGCTACCCCATCATCGCGACGCTGATGCTCGAGGGGCGCCTTCCCTACGACGAGGCGGCGGCCCAGCTGTTCTCCGGGGTGGACTGGCATGCTGTGAACGCGGCGCATAAGGGCGACTATGGGGCGGCGCTTGCCCAGGTGATGGGGGAGCGCGGCATCGACGGTGTGCAGGAACGACGGGTCCGGGAGGCGGCCGGGCAGGTGCTCGAGCGGCTCGCGTCGTTAGACGTCGCGGTGGGGCGCAACGGACGAAAGCCCAAGGGGCTGTAGGAAAAAACGCGCACCTCCTGTCGCGCCGGTGAGTGGACAAGATTCGAACTTTGCGATTTCAGGTGCAGGTGGGATGGACGAAACCCGAGGTTTGCGACTCACTTTTCTGGTATCACCTAAATGACTGAAGGTATCGCCGCAGCTCTAGGGCACGCCAGTTGCCGTACGTTGCGAGGGGTTCGGCAAAACCGAGTCGCAAAGTCCCGATCCCTGCCGCCGAGCCCCCCCCGCCAAAGTCGCAAAGTTCCGATTTCAGCCAGGTCAGGGGGTCCCGGCGGTCCTGCCGCTGTCAGCCCCTTCGGCGTTGCGGGCCCAAAACGTCGTGTTTCCGCGCAGGTCGGCTTCGGTCGCAACCGGGCGGCCTTTCCCAGGAATAATGGGAGTCGTGCCGTTCCCTTGGGACGTCCCGCCCATCGTCGGGGCGTTCCCGACAAAAGATTGGAGTACCAGCCATGCCTGTGGTGAAGAAGGTCGCCATGATGCTCGGCGACGGGTTCGAGCCCGTAGAGGCTATCGCGCCGGTAGACGCGCTGCGGCGCGGCGGCGTGGAGGTGACCACCGTCTCGGTCATGACCGACCGCATGGTGATGGCCGCCCAGGGCGTGCCGGTGGTTGCCGACGCCCAGGTCAAGGAGGTCTCGTTCGACGACTTCGACATGATCGTGGTGCCCGGCGGTTCCGGCGGCGTCGAGAACCTCTCGAAGTGCCAGCCGCTCCTCGACGCCCTCAAGGACTTTGCCGCACAGCGCAAGTTCATCGGCTCTATCTGTGCCGGCCCCACGATCCTGGCAAACCTCCAGCTGCTCGGCGGCCGCAAGGCCACCTGCTACCCGGGTTGCCAGACCAACTTCCCCGAAGGCGTCTACCAGGACGTCTACGACGTGGTCCGCGACAGCAACCTCATCACGGCGAGTGGCCCCGGTCAGGCGCTCGACTTCGGCATCGAGCTGCTGCGCGCCCTTGAGGGCGACAAGGTCGCCGAGGACGTGGCCAAGGGCATGCTGTTCGAGCGCTAAGCGGGCGCCGGCTCGCTCCCGAGCTTACAGAACCGTCATCCCGACGTTACCCGACGCGATGGCAGGGGCTCCTCTCCTGCAGGAAAATGGCCCGACAGCCTGTGGGAGAGGAGCCTTGCCGTCTTATGTATGCCAAACTTGCCTGGGGCAACGTGCGGCGCAGCCTGCGCGACTACTCGGTGTACTTTCTTACCTTGGCGTTTGCGGCGTGCCTGCTCTACCTCTTTACGGCATCGGGAGACTTTCTCGAGGCTATGGACCTCACGCCGGCGCAGCGGGCGGCCTATGGGAAGGCCGGCGACGTGGTTCAGGCCTTCTTGGTGCTCACGGTGCTGGTCTTTGTCTTTTTGGTGGCGTATGCGAACCGCTTCATCCTGCGTCGGCGCTCCCGCGAGTTCGCCCTCTACGGGCTGCTCGGGATGCGGGGGAGCCGCGTCGCCCGCATCCTTGCCTACGAGGGGGGCATGGTCGGCGCCTGCGCCCTGCTTGCGGGCATCGCGGTCGGCACACTGCTTTCGCCGCTGTTCGGGGGTGTCGTGGCCTTCGTGTTCGACGTGCCCTGGAAGTTGGCGTGGGTCTTCTCGCCCCATGCGGCGCTGTGGTGCGCGGGGTGCTTTGCAGCCATCATGGCGCTGGCGACGTTTCTGGGCGCCCGCTCGGTACAGAGGCGCTCGCTTCTCCAGCTCATGACGGCCTCGCGTGCTCCCGAGCGCATGCTCGGCTCGGGACGGCGCGCCCTGGGGTTCCAGCTTGCGGGCGGTGTGGCCTTGGTTGGCGCCGTGTGGGCGGTCTGCGTGTTTCAGCCGGTGTATTTTTTGGCCCTCATTCTTCCGCTCGGTGTTGCGGCCGTGTTCGGGACCTGCCTGGTCTTTAGGTACGGGGCCGTGCGCGTGCCTGCGCTGCTGCGTCGCCGCGAGGGCTGGTACCTTCGGGACCTCCACTGCTTCGCAGTGCGCCAAGTCGAGGCCAAGGTGTCGTCGAGTGCTCTGGCCATGGCCTGCGTGTGCGTGCTCATAGCCGTGGCCGTGTGCATGATCGCGGCGGGGCTTTTGTTCAGCGTGGGTATGCGCGGGATGGGGAGCGGAAGCTCGGAGTCGATTCTGGCACCCTTTGGCTTTGTGGGCATCCTCTACGGGCTCACCTTCATGGTGGCCGCCGCGGCGGTGCTCGCGCTCCAGCAACTCTCCGAGGCGGCCGACGGCGCTGGGCGGTACCGCGTGCTGTCTGAGCTTGGCGTGCCCGAGACGCTGGCTGTAAGGGCGATGCGGGCCCAGGTGGGGACGTACTTCGGGGTGCCGCTGGCAGGTGCGCTCGTGCACTGCGCGTTCGGCCTTGTGCTCGTGGGCTTTTTGGCCGAGACGTTTGGGAGCGCGTCGTTTATGGCGATCGCGCTTGGTACCGTAGGCGGTGCGGTGCTGGTGATGGGGCTGTACTACCTGGTTACCTGCGCCGCCTGCCGGAGTATGGTCTGAGGGATGCCGCCCAAAGCATGCGCAGGGGGTCGCCGGTTCGATGCCTGAGGTATGCTCTGGGAGGAGGGGGAGGAGATTAGACCGTTCGATCGCCTAAGGATTTGCAGCAAAACAGGTTTACTGACACCATTGCTGAGTGGAACGACAAAAAATGAACTTTACTCGTCAAGAATAGCAGTAAAGCTACTTTACTGACACAGAATAGCAGTAAAGTAGCTTTACTGAGATGACATAGCAGTAAAGTTACTTTACTAGCGAGTTACCAAGGCGCTTCATAAGTAAACTTACTTTATTGACGGAAGCGCCCCACCACGTAATTCTTCGATGTGGTTACCGGTGGTGAAGGCAGGAGGACGGGTCTCATACTGATTAAAAACTCCCAGACACCTGCGCACCGTCCTTTACCTGCGCACCGCGCCCTTCTCGCAGCGGTTGCCCCAGCTGTCGACGAGCTCGCTGTCGCGGTAGACGCAGATGATCTCGCAGTGGTTGGCGCAGCGGCCGCACTCCACCTCGCGGGTGGTGAACTCGAAGTGGCCCACCGCGTCGAAGTCGAGCTCGCCGTTCGCGAAGGGGCCGTCTGCCTTCGGGGTCTCCCCGCCGTTCGCACGCCGCCTCCCATGGTTGTCGGCGGCAAGCAGCGCCACACCGAAGGCGCCCATGAGGTGGCCGTCGGGGTCCACGATCACCGGCATGCCGAGCTCCTCCTCGAAGGCCTTGACCACGCCGGCGTTCTTGCTCACGCCGCCCTGGAACACCACGGGCGCCGCGATCTTCTTGCCTTTGCCCACGTTGTTGAGGTAGTTGGTGGCCACCGCGCGGCACAGGCCCGCCACGATGTCCTCGCGGGCGTAGCCCACCTGGATCTTGTGGACCAGGTCGCTCTCGGCAAAGACCGTGCAGCGGGCGGCGATGTTGGCGGGCTTCTTGGAGGTGAGGGCCAGCTCGCCGAAGTCCTCCACCTCCACGCCCAGCCGGTGGGCCTGGCTTGAGAGGAACGCCCCGGTGCCGGCGGCGCACAGGGTGTTCATGGCGTAATCCACGGCCACGCCGCCCTCCACGCAGATGATCTTGGAGTCCTGGCCGCCGATCTCGAGGATCGTGCGCACGTCGGGGTGCAGGTAGGTGGTGCCCACCGCGTGGGCGGTGATCTCGTTCTTGACCGTCTCGGCCCCGATCATGGCGCCGATGAGCCGGCGGGCGCTGCCCGTGGTGCCGGCGGCGCGCACCTTGACGGCATCCCGGTCGATCTGGGATCCCAGCTCGGCGACGACGTCGCGGGCTGCCTGGGCCGGGTTGCCCTCGGTCCACCGGTAGGAGCGGGCGATGATCTGGCGGTCGGCGTCGACGATGACGCCCTTGGTCGAGATGGACCCGATGTCAATCCCAAGGTATGCCGCCGCGGTCTTCTCTGCCGTGTTCATCGTGCCTCCTCCTTCTTCATTGCAAGCATGTCGTAGAACGCCTCGAGGCGCGTGTCCAGGCCGGTGTCGCTGGTCTGGGAGTCGTAGCTCAGGTAGAGTACGGGAATGTGCAGGTCGGAGCTGATGCGCTGCAGCGTGGGCACGCAGTCGATCTCGGGGGTGCAGCCGCTCGACTTGAGGTGCACGAGGCCGTCGTAGGCCGCCCGCGCATAGCGCAGGGCCGCCGCGCAGGTCATCGTGGAGGTGGGGCCCATGTCGTAGGTCACATAGGGCGCGGCCTCCTGGCGCAGCTCGGCCTCGTCGTAGCGCAGGTAACGGTTCGTGAGATTCACCATGCGGTGCAGCTCGACGCCCATGGCGATGAGCTTCTTCTCCACCTCGAGGTTGCTGTGGGGGTCCACCGCCGTGAAGAACTCGCCCACCACGCCCACGCGCACGCGGTTCGCGGGCATCTCCACGGGGATGGCCTCGAAGGCCGCCATGGCCCGGCGCTGCACCTGCACGATCTCGCGGTCGCAGGTGACCTTGCCCATGGCGCGGTAGTAGTCGGCGAGCGTCCGCTCGAAGGCACCCTTCTCCACCGCGAAGGCGGCATGGGCCAGGTAGTAGTCGTAGGCCTCGTCAAGGAAGCGCACCATCTTGGCCGTTGCCGCCAGGTTCACCACGCCGGCCGGCAGCGAGATATTGGGGTTCACCTTCTCCTTGCAGGCGCGCACGTAGTCCAGCGGCGGCTTGCCCGAGAGGGTCGAGAAGTTCAGCATGTCGAAGTCATAACCCATGTCGCGCAGGATCGACTCCTGGAGCTCGCCGTAGTAGCCCAGGCGGCAGGGGCCGGCAAACTGCACGAGCACGTCGGCCCCGAGCTCCAGAGCGTCGAGGTAGTCGCCCAGGATGTGCTTGAAAGGCGCGCACACGTAGTCGCTGCTGTGGCGCGAGCCCGCCTCGAGGCTGCGGCGGGTGGCCGGTGGGAGCGCCACGAACTCGGCGTCGAGCACCTGCTCGGTGAAGAACTTGAACGCCACGTCGTAGTGGTGGTAGTGAAAGAACGCCACCTTGCGGCGCGTGTGGTGCTTGGGCGAGCGGCGTCGCTTGGGCCGCTTGGCCACGAGGCGCGCCGGCCTGCCCGCGTCCTTCTCCACCGCAACCGAGGCGCGGGAGACCTCGCGCGCGGGGTCTTCGTGGCCGAGGAACGGGGAGGCCTCGCGCGGGTTTTTGGGGTCGCTGGGATCGTTCATCGCACGTAGCCTCCCTGTTTTTGGTAGCGCAGGATGTCGACGAAGCTCTCGACGCGGGTCTCGAGGCCGGCGGTGCCGCTCTGGGCGTCGATGGTGAGGTTGAGGATCGGGGTGCCCTTGATGCAGCGCATCACGGCGTCGTCGGTCATGGAGTCGGGGCCGCAGGGAAAGGCGCTTACGAGCACGATGCCGTCCACATGCTCCCGGTGGCGCAGAATGGTGCCCACGAGCTCGCGGTTCACGACCCAGGGCATCGTCTGGGAGAAGCCCAAGCTTGCCGCATAGCCCCGTCCGTGGTCGCACTCGTCGGCCAGGACCACCTCGGCTCCCAGGTGCGCGAGCAGCTCGGCCACCGGGGCACCCATGGCCCGGTCGTGGGAGATGTAGGGGTGGGCGGCCAGGAGTATGCGCACGTCCTGCGGGTCGTCCCGACGGGCACAGAGCCGTGCCTCGGCCGCCTGGGCGAGCTCGTGGTCGTGGCGCTCCTGGGCCTTGAACGCCTCGCGCACGGCGCGTTTGGCCTGCCGCGGGGTGGCGCCGAAGCTCTGGGCCAGGTCGGCGAAAGCCTGCTCGAAGGGGCGTTTCTCCTCAAAGACCCCCACGCGGCACGACACGACGTGCACCTGGTCGCCAAAGGTGTTGGCCACGATGTCGGGCAGGGCGTGGAACTTGGTGCAGAACTGCTTGACCAGGCCGAGGTTGGCCATGGAGGGCACGAAAACGGCGTCGCAGCGGCCCAGAAGGTCGGCCACATGGCCAAGATAGACCTTGGAGGCCAGGCAGCACTCGTCGACCGCGAGCGCCTCGCCGCGCGCGACGACCTCGCGGTCGGTGGGGCGGCTTAGTACCGTCGTGCGGCCGAGCCGCTCGAAGAGGGCGGTCCAGAGTGTACCGTAGCGGTGGTAGAGAAGCGCCCGCGGTATGCCGACGACCTGCACGTCGGCGTAGGGGGTCGGGTGGGTGTGTCCCAAAGCGGGCATCGAGGGGGTCCTTCCGGGCGGTGTTTAGAGCCAAAAAGTATAGCTCAGGGGGAGGGGTGCGGCCCGATGCCCTTGGAATGGCCACGGGTCGGCCTCGCCGCGTTCCTCTCGTGTCCGGGTTCCAAGCTCCGCCCTTAGCTCCGCTTAAACTTTGTCCCGTTTCGTCACAAATGGTTCCGACGGTTGACGGTGACGTAACGTCGTCGTGCATCCTGTGTGCCAGGGAGTTGACCGCGCCCAGGAGAACCGCCTGTGCCCGCACGCCGTGCGGCGGGGAGGGGAGCGCGCAAAGATGAGGAGAGGAACGCACCCGTGTCGGACTATATGTCTGTGGGTGAGCTGGCGGAGCTCGTTGGCGTCACCGTGAGGAGCATACAGTACTACGACCAGCAGGGCATCCTGTCGCCGAGCGCCAAGGGGCCGCAGAACCACCGCCTCTACGCCCCGGCCGACGTGGAGCGCCTCTACTGCATTCTCTGTCTTAAGTACGTGGGCCTCTCCCTGGCCGAAATCCGTTCCTTCTTGGGCGGGGGCGTCACACCGACGGCCGCGCGCAAGGTGTTCCTCGACGCCCTGAGCGAGACCGAGCAGGCCTTCTCGACCCTTTTGAGCCGCTACGCCACGCTGCGCTACCTGGCGCAGGCCGTAGGTGCCGAGGTGCCGGCGAGCGAGCTAGCGGGCCAGGTGCCGGCGGCCGCCCCCATGGCGGAGAGCCCCATGGAGGAGAGCCCCGCGATTCCTGAGAGCCAGCCCGACTGGCGCTCCCTCGCGCAGTCGATCGAGCGCTACCAAGGAAGTGACAAGTACTTCTGGCGCCTCTCCTGCATCTACGACGGTCGGGACGAGCCGGCCTGCGAGGAGGTGCCCGAGCCCACCGAGAAGGACCGCGTCGTGGCGGCCTGGCACAGCCTGATCTCGGACGCCCTGGTCAACATGACGGGGGAGGAGCCCGTCGACTCGCCGCGCAGCCACGCCTTGGCCGAGCGCTACCTGCGCCTTCAGGCCGAGGAGGCCCTGCGGCCCACCGGCGAGGGGTTCGTGCTACTCGAGAACTCCCCGATGCGCCGGCACCCGGGGGCGGCCTCGTTCGACGCCATGCGCCGCAACGTGAATGCCTACCTGGAACGCCTGGCCGCCTGCTATCGGGAGCTGCACCCCGACGCCGGTTAGATAAACCAGGCAAGCCACGTTATCTGAAAGCTACCAAATCGTCCGCCAGCTACCGGGGCCGCGTGCGCGCGGTGCCGGGAAGGAGAGAGCCGTGATCGTTTCTTGGATGACAACCAACCGCTGCAACCTGACCTGCAAGCACTGCTACCAGGACGCCAGCCCCGACGCCACCGCCAACGAGCTCTCCACCGACGAGGCCCGCGAGCTCATCGACGGCATCGTGCGCGCCGGCTTCAAGATCATGATCTTCTCGGGCGGAGAGGCCCTCATGCGCCCCGACATCTACGAGCTGGTGGAGTATGCCGCGAGCAAGGGCCTGCGCCCCGTGTTCGGCACCAACGGCACGCTCATCACCCCCGAGGTGGCCCAGCGTCTCAAAGACGCCGGTGCCGCCGCCATGGGCATCAGCCTCGACAGCCTCGACGCCAAGAAGCACGACGAGTTCCGCGGCCTCGAGGGCGCCTGGGAGGCCACAGTGGCCGGCATGCGCGCCTGCCGGGAGGTGGGCCTGCCGTTCCAGCTGCACACCACCGTGCTCGACTGGAACGAGGACGAGATCTGCGACATCACCGACTTCGCTGTGGCCGAGGGTGCCATCGCCCACTACGTGTTCTTCCTGATCCCGGTGGGCCGCGGCAAGTACATCAACGACACCGCCCTCAAGGTGGCCGCCAACGAGCGCCTGCTCCGTCAGATTATGGCCAAGCAGGCCGAGGTCGACATCGACGTGAAGCCTACCTGCGCCCCGCAGTTCACCCGCGTGGCCAAGCAGCTCGGCGTGGAGACCCGCTTTGACCGCGGCTGCCTTGCGGGCCTCACCTACTGCATCATCAGCCCCGAAGGCGTGGTGCGCCCCTGCGCCTACATGCTCGAGGAGGCCGGTAGCGTGCGCGAGCAGCCTTTCGACGAGATCTGGGCCAACGCTCCCGTATTCGAGCGCCTGCGCAGCCGCACCTACGGCGGTTCCTGCGGTACCTGCGACTACCGCGAGGGGTGCGGCGGTTGCCGAGCCCGCGCGGCCTACTACCACGACGGGGACTATCTGGCCCAGGACGACTACTGCGCCCACGGCCGCGAGCTGGAGGTTTAGCTGCGGAACCTCGGCCGCCGCGTTGCGCAGGTGCTCACGTACGTCCAGTACGCATCGCACCTGCGCGCCTTGCGGCCGAGAACCCGCGTTTGGTAGGGGCGGGACCTCGGCTTGGGGATGGAGGGCAGTGCCGTACTGCGTTTTGCCGAGCAAGGCCGACGTCTTGGGGCTGATTTATCATTTTTTGAATGATAGGCCTTATCGGGCAGAGATACACCCGCATTTTGGGGGTTCGTGTACCGCTCGATGGGGCATTCGGGCTCGCAAGGTCTCGAAAATGAACGCATTCGGGACGTGCGAGCAACGGCCTGACTCGTGTACAAGTTGTTTACCAGCGGTTTTGTTATAGGGACTATGAGAGATGGCCCCAACCGAAGGCAATATCAACGCTGGCACGGTACACGAACCCCGCTTTTGCGGCTGTATTTGGGAGAAAAGGGTGCAATTTGTTTGCTATTGATACAAACCTCCCTTTGGCTCCCTCCTCCCCACTCTCCGCCCCACCGTCTCTCGCCAGTTCCCCCGTCCCGCCGCCTCCCTTCTGCGTCCCGATCCCTCTTGCCCCTCCTTCGTGTTCTCGCGGGTTACCTCCGGCCCGCTTGCAATCGCAAACCCCCTTACGTTCTAAGGAGCATCCCATGTCGTTCCCGCATGAATCGTCAGTCTCCCGCCGTCAGGCCTGCCTGCGCGGCGCTGGCCTGCTCGCGCTGCTCGCATGTGCGGGCGCCCCTGTCGCCCGTGCCTCCGAGGCCGGGCGCCCCGCGTCTGCCGGAGAAGCCCCCGAGGCCCCGGTCGACCCCCTTGAGTCTTTGGCCTCCATCCCCGAGCTGCCCAACGAGCGGTTTGTCGTGGAGTTCCCCGCGACCATCGTCGACGACCTGGGCCGCACCGTCGAGATTGCGAGCCTCGACGTCGTGGTGGCCTGCATGGGCAGCTTTGCCGAGCTCTGGGAGCTTGCCGGGGGCACCCTGGTGGGTGTGACCGACGACGCCCTGCTCGACTACGACCTGGCCAACGCCGACTCGCTGACCACGATCGGCCAGTTCACGGCCCCCAACCTCGAGGAGATTCTGGCCTTGCAGCCGAGCCTGGTGATCTGCTCGGCCGCCACCACGGGCCGCGGCGGCCAGGCGAGCCAGCTCGACCTGCAGCAGCCCCTCGAGGCGGCCGGGGTGCCGGTGGCCTACTTCCAGGTGACGGTGTTCGAGGACTATCTGCGCATGCTGGCCACCTGCTGCGGGCTCACTGGCCGCGGCGACCTCTACCATGCAAACGGCGCGGCCGTGGCCGACCGTGTGCGCGCGGTGATCGAGGCTTCCCGCGAGGCGGCTGCGAGCCAGGGCGCCGAGGGCGACGCGGCGCCCACCTGCCTGCTCATGACCACCTATTCGGGGGGTGCGCGCGTGAGCACCTCGTCCACCCAGACCGGTGCCATGCTCGCCGCCCTGGGTGCCGCCAACCTGGCCGACCAGAACCGCAGCCTGCTCAAGGACTTCTCCGTCGAGGCCGCCATCGGCCTGGACCCGCGGTTTATCTTTGTGATCCCCATGGGCGACGACGAGGAGGCCGCTCAGAAGGCCTTTGACGAGCTCACCACCAACGACCCCGCCTGGGGCGCCATGAGCGCCGTGGCCGAGGGGCGCTGTTTTGTGCTCGACCCCGCCCTCTACCAGTACAAGCCCCTGAACCACTGGGACGAGGCCTACGTCGGTCTGGCCGCCGACCTCTGGGGCATCGATGCTGCGGCCGTTCGCGGGCCCTCCGCCGAGGCCCCGGACCAGCAGGCCGCTGAGCCGCAGGGTTCCGCCGAGTCCGAGAAGGCCGCGGCGTGAGGACTCGCAACCTTGTAACCTTGGTCCTGTGCGCGGTGTTCGTGCTGGTTGCCACCGTGGCGGGCCTCGTGGCCGGCTCCACCGGCGTGAGCGCGCCCGACGTGTGGGCCGTGCTCACGGGCGGGGAGCCCTCGGTCGCCAGCGCCTCCGCCATCGTGCAGCACGTGCGAGTGCCGCGGGTCGAGGCCGCCCTGCTCGCGGGGGCGGCCCTGGCCGTTTCGGGCACCGTGATCCAGACGGTGCTCAACAACCCGCTGGCCAGCCCCAACATCGTCGGCGTGAACTCCGGGGCGGGCCTTGCGGTGCTGGTCTGTGCGGCGCTTCTGCCCGGCGTGGCCTTTGCGCTGCCCCTGGCCGCCTTTGGCGGGGCCCTGGTTACCGCCCTGATCATCTTTGCCGTGGCGGCCCGGGGCCATGGGTCGCGCCTCACCCTGGTGCTCGTGGGTATCGCCGTGAGCACCATCTTCGGCGCCGGTATGAACACCATCCTCATCGTGGCGCCCGACGCCTACGTGGGGGCGAGCACCTTCTTGGTGGGCGGCCTGGCCGGCGTGCGCTCGACTGACCTGGTGTGGCCGGCGGCCTTTATCGCGGCGGGGCTGGTGGCGGCCCTGCTGGGCACCAAGGCGCTCAACGTGTGCCTCATGGGCGACGACGTGGCCCTGAGCGTGGGCATGAACGTGGGCCGCGTGCGCTTGGTCATGCTCGGCGTGGCGGCGCTTTTGGCCGGGGCGGCCGTGAGCTTTGCGGGGCTCCTGGGGTTCGTGGGCCTCATCGTGCCCCACGTGATGCGCCTTATCGTGGGCAACGACCTGCGCGTCCTGGTGCCTGCGAGCGCCCTGGCAGGTGCGGGCTTCGTGTGCCTGTGCGACGTGTGCGCCCGCACGCTCTTTGCCCCCTACGAGCTGCCGGTGGGCATCCTCATGGCCTTTGTGGGCGGCCCGTTCTTCATCTGGCTCGTAGTGCGTGCGAAGGGAGGGCTCGAATGAGCGACCCGCAGACGGCTGCCCGGGCCAGCGCGACACCGCCGGTCCCCGACCAGGCTGCCCTGTCCGAGCCCCCTGCACGCCCGGCGGTCGAGGTGCGCGGCCTGGAGTTTTCCTACGGTTCGCGGCCAATCCTGCGCGGCGTGGACCTTGCCTTTCCCGAAGGGGCCGTGAGCGCCCTCGTCGGCCCCAACGGCTGCGGCAAGTCGACCCTGGTCAAGCACATCACCCGGGCGCTCTCGCCCAAGGCCGGCACGGTGTCGGTGCTGGGCGACGACGTGGCGAGGCTGGGCCGGCGCGAGGTGGCCCGTCGCGTGGCCGTGCTCGCCCAGGGCGGCATCGTGCCGGGGGTGCGTGTGGAGCAGTTCGTGGCGGGGGGACGCTACCCGTACAGCGGGGCCTTCTCGGCCCCCAACGCCGACGACCGCCGCATCGTGGCCGCGGCCATGGAGCAGGCGGGGTGCGCGCGCTTTGCCGGCTGCGACATGCGGTCGCTCTCGGGCGGGGAGCGCCAGCGGGTCCATTTGGCCATGGTGCTTGCCCAACAGACCCCGGTCGTGGTGATGGACGAGCCCACCACCTACCTCGACGTGAGCGCCTGCTTTGACCTCATGGACCTGGTGCGCGACCTCAACCGTGCAGGCAAGACCGTGATCATGGTGCTGCACGACCTGAACCTGGCCCTGACCTGCTGCGACCACGTGGCCGTGATGCGCGCCGGCGAGCTGGTCTGCGCCGGGGCCCCCTCCGCGGTGGCACAAAGCGGCGTGGTGGAGGAGGTTTTTGGGGTGCGCCTGCGCCGCGTCGAGGAGGAGGGACGGCTGTACTACTGCCTGTTGCCGCGGTAGGTCCGTGGGGGTGCGGCGATGGGGTAGTTTGGCACTGGATTTGAGTTGTGGAAGAGTCGAATGCTATGGTTGGCACCAAATCGGGATTGTGTAAGAGCGGTCTGGGGACAATGGCACCAAATCCGCGTTCTGTAATCGCGAGACTCGGTTTTCTGGGCGAGAATACCTCGAAGGGCTTGCAAAACTCCCATTTGGTGCCACCTCAACGCGGCTGACCATTCTTCCTGGGGTACCGCGCTACTCACCATTGCCGGGCGCCCCCTACTTTGCGGGCTTCTCGCCCGAGGCCCCCTTGATTTTGGCGTTGGGATGCACGGGCGGCTTGGCGGCCATGGCGTCGAGCACGGGGAAACTCTTGCCAAAGACCGTCGCCACGACGTTGTAGGGAAAGCGCCCGCGCGCCTCATCGTAGGCGGCCACGGCGTCGTTGTAGCTCTGGCGGGCGTAGCGCATGTGGGCGTCGGCTGCGGTAATCTTGCGCTTGGCGCTCATGAGCGCGGTGCTGTGGATAAGGTCGGCGCAGTTGGCCTTGTGGGCCGAAAGCGCCGCCACGGCGTTGGTCAGGGCGTTCTCGGCCTTGACGCGCTCCTCGGTCGAGGTGGCGGAGCGCGCCCAGGCCACGGCCTTCTCGACCTCCTCCGCCTCGAAGGCGGTGTCGGCAGAGACGCACTGGCGCGACGCCGTGAGCAGGTTGTCGGTCAGGGCGTGGCGCTCCTGCAGCTGGGCCTCGACCTGGGCCCACGCGGTGGTGCAGCGGCGTTCGAGCTGCATGAGGCTGCTGTAAAGCCAGCCCACCGCCGCGATGAGCGCTACCAGCACGACCACCAGCACAACGATCCAGACGCCCATGGCGCCACCCCCTCGAACGAAGCGACGCCCGGGCGTGCCGGACGTCGCTGGTCATGGCATGTTGGGGGAGATTCTACCCGTTGCGGAAGCCGGCCGGTGCGAGACGCGGGAACGTTTTGTGTCCAGCGCCGCCCGGGGGACCGTCTCCCGACCTTACTCCTTGCCCGAGAGGTAGCGGCCGATCACGCGGCCCATGAGCATGCCCTGGGCGCAGCTCATGCCCGTGGAGGGGTGATGCACGCCCTCGGCGATGGAGCGGGCCGAGCGGCCGGCGGCAAAGAGGCCGGGGATGGGCTGCTGGTCGTTGTCGAGCACCTGGCCATGGACGTCGATGTCAAGGCCGCCGCTCGTGTAGCCGCCCAGGTAGCCGCCCTGGATGCGGCCGGCGTGGAAGGGGCCGTCCTCGGGACGGAAGCCCACGAGGTTCTCGGCAAAGCGGCCGCACTGGGTGTCTTCTCCCTCGTCTACCATCTGGTTGTAGAGCTCGATCTGCTTCACGAGGAAGGGCGCGTCCATGAGCTCGGCCAGCTCCTCGATGGTGTCGGCGTGCTCCATGGTGGTCGGGTCGCTCTCGTTGGCCATCTCCTCGTCGCCCTCGCCGTCGGGCACGATGGCGTAGGTGCCGGCCAGGCCGTCGGCCACGCGGTGGTCCAGGAAGCCCATGTGGCGGCGGTAACTCTCGTCGTTCAGCACGACCCAGCACTGCTTGCGGTCCTCGGGCAGGATCTGGCGGTGCGTGCCGATTTCATAGCACGAGATGGGCGTGTAGATGTCTTCGGCGGTGAAGCGGTTGCCGTAGCCGTCGACGATGATGCCCTTGCAGATGGCGCTCGAGCGCGAGGGGAAGAACGAGAACAGGTAGAAGCTGCTCTCGGTGGTGAGCCAGTAGGCGTCGCCGTTCACGATGTGGCCGCCCATGTCGAGGCCGATGCGCTCGGCCACGCCGCCGTCGCTCACGCTGAAGGGCACGAAGCCGCAGTCGATGATGTGGCCGCCGTACTGCTTGGCCAGGTCAGAGTCGGTCATCCACAGACCGGCGGCGATGACCACGGCCTTGTTGGCCTTGATGTTCAGGATCTCGTCGTTGGGACCCTCGGCCATGACGCCGCACACGCGGCCGGTTTCGTCTTTGTAGCCCTTGACGGCGCGGGTGTTGTTGCGGATGTCGCCGCCCATGTCGCGCACGCCGTTCAGGATCGGCAGCATGTAGGCGGGGCCGCCGCAGGTGCAGTCGATGGCGTAGGAGCTCATGGAGTCCTCGCGGTAGTGGGCGATCTGGTCGGTCATCTCGGTGTAGTGGGCCATGTGGCAGATGGGCTCCGGCGCGCCCTGCCAACCAGCGATGTAGCGCGGGTGGAACTCGACGCCCAGCGAGTTGATGGCGTTCTCGCGCAGGGCCTCGTAGTCGACGCCGCCGTCCTCGGCGATGTAGGCCATGGGGTTGTCTTCCTTGGCGTCGCCCTCAAAGACCACGCCGATGCTCTCGAGCCAGTCGATGACATCGGCACCCTGATACACGTAGAGGTCGAGCAGCTCTTCGGGCACGCCTTCGGTGCCCACGTACTGCAGCCAGCTCTTGAACTGCTCGGGGGTGGTGTCGTAGCCCAGGCGCTTCTGGACGTTGGTGGCGCCAAAACCGATCTGGCCGGCGTTCTCGATGGCCGAGCCGCCCAGGTCCTCCATCTGCTCGAGCAGGCAGACCGAGAGGCCCCCGTCCAGTGAGTGCCAGGCGGCAGCGGCACCTGCGGCACCGGAGCCGATCACGACGACGTCGGCCTCGGCATCCCAGGTCTCGGGCAGCTTGCCGGTGTAGGCGGCCTCGGTCTCGGCGGCTAGGGCGCGGTCGGTGATACCGGCCATCCCGGCGGCGGCGATGACGCTGGCTCCGCACACGAAGGTGCGGCGGTCAAGGGCAGAAGTGCTCATGATGGTCCTCCTTGTATGGCGGGGGCGCCGCTCGGCGCCTATATCTAGAATAAAAAGGTCGCGCTGCATACTAAAAATTCCGGTTGAGCGCGCATACAGGCGCTCCGGGC
Organism: Coriobacteriaceae bacterium; assembly: GCA_019421015.1. Classification (GTDB taxonomy): domain Bacteria; phylum Actinomycetota; class Coriobacteriia; order Coriobacteriales; family UMGS124; genus JAHZGC01. The sequence continues at coordinate 56,081 of JAHZGC010000004.1, forward strand.
ATGGTCCGTATGCCGTCGCGGCATAGTGGGGGGGCGGTGGGGAGAAAGGCCGGGACCCCAAGGGCTTCTCCGCTCAACAAAGGGGGATGTCTGGGGGAGTGGCGGAGAAGCCCTGGGGACGGCCGGACACCTACTCGGCGTCCTCGAGCAGGGTGTCCACGCCGATGCGGCCAAAGCACAGCGATGGGCAGTTGCAGCCGCCCACGATGTGGATGCGGGCGTCGCCGGAGAACTGGAACGCGGCGATCTCGCCGACGCCGATGATGCCGGGGATGACCTGGCCCTTGACATCGACGATGCGGCCCTGGGGGTCGATCTTGCAGCCGCCCTTGGAGGTGGCCACCGAGATGTTGAGCTCCATGGCATAGAACGGCGCGGTCTCGATCTTCTGCTCGAAGCTCGTACGGCCGAACTGGTCGGGGCCCTGGGTGCCGCAGTAGCTGTTGAAGTCCTCCACGGTGGCCATGAAGGTGTCCACCGGCACGCCCATCTGCTCGGCCAGCTCCTCGAGGGTGTCGGCCTTGTGGACGGTCGAGACGCCCTTCTCCATGGCCTTCTCGAACAGCGGGGCGCCGTAGGTCTGGCAGCCGGTCTTGTGGTAGGTCTCGTCGTCGAAGACCACCAGGGTCACCATCTGGGGCTGGTCGATGAACTTCTTGTTGTCGCCGTAGAACTCGTCGAAGAGGGTCTCGTTCATGTAGCGCTCGCCGTCGAGGTTGACCTCGATGACGCCCTCGTGGGCCCAGACCCACTGGATCATGTTGCCGTTGCCGGGCTCGTCGTCGCCCAGGTAGAGGGCGCCGCCGCCGTAGTTGGGCGGGGCGGGGTACATATAGGCGTCGATGTCCTCGAGCATCTGGTAGCCGTCACCCTTGACGTCGACCGGGGCCACCGAGACCATCATGCGGCACTTTTCGCCGATCTCGCGCATGATGGGGGTGTAGCGGGCCCACGCGTCGAAGCCGCCGCCCAGGCCGCCGGGGTTGAAGATGATGCCCTTGGTGGCCTCGACGGTAAAGGGGGTGCTGCCATCTTTGGGGGCGAAGGAGGCGCCCACCACGCGGCCGTCCTCGTTGCGGTGGAGCTTGGTGGCGCAGGTGTCGAAGATAACTTCCATGCCGCACTCGTCGAGGATGCAGTCCTGCAGGCCCTTCATCCAGCCGTAGCCGCCCTGGCCCAGGGGGTTGGAGCAGTAGTCGCGGGGCACCGAGTGGGAGTTGGAGCCGGCCTCGACGGCGGCGTCGTAGACGCGCGGCGAGATGTCGACGCCCACGCGGTCCACGAGCCAGTCGATGGACTCGCCGCTGACCTCGGCCACGGCGCGGATGATGTCGGGGTCGCCCATCTCGCCACCGCAGCGCATGACGTCCTTCACAAAGAGGTCCACGCTGTCCTCGATGCCCTCGTCCTCCTGCAGGTAGGTGCCGGCACCGCAGATCCAGCCGCCGCTGCGGGTGCAGGAGTTCTCGGTGATGCTGGGGGCGGCGGTGATGACCAGCACGTCGGCGCCCTCGTCGTAGGCCTCCACGGCCGCGGCCGCGCCGCCGATACCGGTGCCGATGACCAGGATCTCGCAGCTGCGGTCCCAGGTCTCGGGCACGGAGGCCTCGTAGCGCGGGGCCACGTCGGCCAGGGCCGGCTTCACGGCTGCGGCGGCCACGCCGGCTGCGGTGGCGGCCGCGGCGCCGGCCACGAGGGACCTGCGGGTGATGCTCTGCTCGTTCATGGTGTTCTCCCCTTGGTTCGGTGGACTCGGGCGGCCTGGACGGTCGCCCCGATGCGCCGATCGGCGCTGGAGACCAGTATGGAGAGCCTGTGGGGCATACAAAAAATTCAGATTTAGGTCGCGAAGGTGCGGCTTTGCCATAGAGCCATGCCGGTTCGGCATAGAAGGATGCCCAAATGGATGGGTGTTTACGTGCCGCTTGGGGCGGGCTTGGGCCCTAGCCGCGCTATTATTGGCCCCAAGGGGAACGGCATCGCGAAATGGGGGCCTCTCGTGCAGCTCGACGTCCTGCGGGAGTACATCGTGCTCTGCAAGCACCTCAACTTTAGCCATGCGGCCCAGGAGCTGCATATCACCCAGCCGGTGCTGAGCAAGCATATCGCGGCGCTCGAGGACGAGCTGCGCTTCAAGCTGGCCGAACGCGGGCGCACACTGCGGCTCACGCCGGCGGGGGAGCGGTTTTTGCTGTGCGCCCAGTCAACGGTCACGGCCTTCGACGAAGGGGTGGCCGCCTGCCGCACCTGCCTTGGAGCCGACCGGCTGGCGCACCTTCTGTGGTTCGACCGCCCCCTGTACGCCGACTTTTTGGAGAAGGCCGGCGACATCCCCTACACCATCGTGGACTCCGACGGCAACGAGTCGTTCTTCTCGCTGCTCGACGCCGGGCGCGTGGACGTGGTGGCCTGCGAGGACTACTCGGGCGTGCCCGCGCTTGCGGACCGAGCCCGGGAGGGCGGCTACCGGCTGCTGCGCGTGGGGACCGAGCGCCTCTCGATCGCCGTGGCGCGCACCCACCTGCTCGCGTCGAAAGAGCGCCTGGGCCGTGCCGACCTCTACCACTGCAAGACGCTCGTGAACGCGAGCGTCTCGAGCGAGCAATGGCGGCTTTCGCTTGCGGCGTTTTTGGGAGAAGACCTGAACCTGCGGTTTCTCATGAACCCCACGGCCTACGAGGGGGCCAACCAGCGCCGCATGGAGCTGGGCGACGCCGTGTACATCTACACGTCCGAGAGCGTGCACCGCTACCTGGGCAACCGCGGGGACGTGGTGGTCTTTGACGAGCTTGACGGCCGGCCGATCGAGATGGGCGTGGGCGTGACCTGCCGCATCGACGAGCCCAATGCCAACGTCCGGGCGTTTGTGGAGCGCCTGGAGCAGTGGGCGCGGGGGTGAGGGGAGAGGGGCTTTCCTCCGACCGTTTTGGCGAGGGGCGCTATAAAAGTCCAAGTGTCGTTTCACAGACCTGGGTTACGGGATGTAAAAACCGTTCCTCGAGCTCTTTGATATGGGGGATGGCGGCCTTGTCGACAAAAAGACGCTGAAGATGAACCGGTATTGACTGTGCCAGCTCTGCCATGAGACGGCAACACGCCTCATGGGTAAATCCCAGGGCCTCGAGCTCTCCCTGTTCAACGAATTTCTTGATAGCGCCCGAGCCCACGCGGCCTAGGCGATTCTCTCCTCCGATGCCCATAGCGAGTCGGACTCGCTCGCGGGAATCGATGTAAGGAAGGATAGAGGCCACGTTCATAAAGGGGTGCAAGGCGTGGAGGTTGTGCCCCATCGAGCAGTAGTGAGTAATTCTTCGCGTGGGCGTCGGGTGCCCCGATGAGGTAGTTGAAGAAGAGCATGGCAATAAAAGACCAATGTTTTGTTGGGCGGCTGTGCCGGTTCTTTTGAGGAGGTCGATGACCTGGGGAGTGCTTGGCCCACCGTGGTCGGCATATTTGTTGTCGGGCAGCACGCCGAGAGCCTGGCAAACGTCTTCTTGGTGCAGCCGAACAACGCGGCCCTCATGGTCGCGAGTCCGGTCATAGCGTTCGATGATGATTGAAGGCTCGTCTTCAAAGAGTTGGTAGGATACGTTGGCGGTGGGGATTCCGCATACACCTGTCAGTTTAAGAGACATGAATTCGTTGAGGGCCTGGAGTTGCAGGGAGCTGATGCCGCATTTGAAGATGTGCGTACTGGCCGCTGACCCGAGGCAACTGTTCCAACAGCTGTTTTCCCAGCGCAGGGCGAACTTCGACTGCTGGCCGCCGAGAGACCAGTGCTCCTGGTGGCAAATCCACGAAGAGCCGTCCTGTTGGCGTCCCATGCGCAGGCGTCGGGCTATCTCGGCGGCATCAAGGGGCAGCAGCTCATCGGGTCGGTCAAGGGCGTCTGCCACATTGCATTCGTTGCAGAACTGCACGGTGCTGGGGCAGTCGAGACCGACGTGCTCCAAGAGTGCAAATGGGTTGTTGGCCGGGGCGCCAACCTCTGCCCCCAGGCTTTTTCTCACCCGAATGTCGTCGGGGAGCACCCCGAACAAAAAGGGGCGCACTATGGAGTCTCCGTAGGTTCTGTTCGAGACCGGCATTGCTATGGAGAGGGATGTTCCTTCGTAACGCTCTTCGTAGTGAAACGTTAGTTGGCCGTTGCCGCCTTGAGTCAGAGTTCCGGCAACGCGCCCAGATAGGAAGACTTTTAGCTGCTTGGATACCATGGGCTACCTCGATCCAGCGGGATGCTCATGAGGGGGCACGCTTGCTGTGCCTGCTGCAAGAAGGCAAGGACGGGACCGTCTGCGATGGGGATGCCTGTGGGCGTCTTTGTCTGTTCCTCTCGAACGGGGGCTGGGCGCGGTGCCTTGGGCTTGTCCTCTTCGGCCTGGATGCTCATAGAGAGACCGAGCGCCGAAAGCACCTTGAGCAGCTTGTCGAGACGTATGCCCGTGGCGTCTCCGAGTTCGAGGGAGACGATCGATCGCTCTGAGACGCCGGAACGCTCGGCGAGCTGGCATTGGGTTAGGCCGAGCTGTTTGCGACTCTGACGAACGTCTTGGCCCACTTGGCGGGCGGTGAATATGGCGCTCATGGGGCCTCCGGATAGTTTCTGCAAAACTTTGCAGACGTCCAGAGCTGCAAAACTTTGCAGCCCACCCTCACGTCCCTCCGACTTCTAGCTTCCTCCTCTACGCCTCCTGTCCGGCGAACTCGTCCCAGCATCGGCAGCATGCCTCGATGCGGGCAAGCATGGCGGGGTCGGCGTCCGCACGCCAGGCGGCGGCTTGGGGAATGCGCAGGTCGACGCCCTCGACGGCCTCGATCGCCTTGACGTCGCCGCGCCTGCCCAGATACTGGTCGTTCAGCTCGCGGCTGCAGATGTGCAGGCGGTCGCCGTGGTCCGAGAAGGCCAGGTTGTTGAGGTCGCCCACCGGGTCCAGCTCGAACGAGAGCCCCAGGTCCTCACCGAGCATGGCGCTTACCAGAGTCTTCCACCGCTCGTAGTCGGGCGCGCTGTTCACGACCACCGTTGCACCGCGCAGGTCCTCGCGAACAAGGGGGTCTTTGGATGCCAGGGGGTTGCTAGCCGACACCGTTATGGACGCCGGGGCCCCGGCGACGGTGCGCGCGGCCAGCCCCAGCCGATCGGCCTCGTGGCACAGCGCCGGGAACGGCCTAAAGTCGTAGTTCAGTAGCAGGTCGGCCTCGTCGTTGGCAAACATCGAGAAAAACGGATCCTGGTAGTCGTGGAACACGAACGTGAACGGAAAGTCGACCGACTCCTTAAGGTGGCGTGCGAAGCCAGGGGGCGGCGTCTGGAACGCGATCCGCAAGGGGACTTCTCCCCCGGGAACGCCCGAGAGGGCGCGGCACTGGGCGGCGCTGCGGTCAAGGAGGTCGAGCGCCTCCTCGGCCTTCTCCAAAAACATCGAGCCGGCCACCGTGAGGCGCACCTCCCCCTTGCGCTCGAGCAGCGCGAACCCCAGCTCCTCCTCCAGTTGGGCCACATGGGCGCTGAGCGTGGACTGTGCGATGAACAGCTCCTTGGCGGCAATGGTGAAGTTGAGGTGCTGGGCTAGAACGGCGAACTCGCGCAGGTGTTCCGTCTTCACGGGCGCTCCTTGAGGCCGGGTCTCGACTGGTTTGGCACCCTCATTATCCATCGACAAATCCGCTTGGCAATCGCAAATCCCGATTTAGCAATCGGGTTTTAGGCGAGCCATGATAGGCGCGTGCGGGGGAGTTGCACAAACTACCAGGTCAAATCATCAGCTCAAGGAGGATATCGTGGAGAAGCTCAATCGCAGGCAGTTCGTTGCCGGGGCTGCCGTGGCAAGCGCGGCCATGGCTGCTGGCGCCACCGCGGCGCTGGCCGACGAGGGCGCGCCTGAGGGGCAGTGGGACCTCGAGGCCGACGTGGTGATCGTGGGCGCCGGCGGTGGCGGAATGGCTGCGGCGGTGCTGCTCTCGGAGGCCGGCAAGGCGGTCACGCTCGTGGAGGTGGGCTCCGACCAGCATGCCGGCAACACGTCGCTGTGTGCCGGCATGATCCAGGGCTGCTGCACCCAGGCCCAGGCCGAAGGCGGCATCGAGGACTCCGTCGAGGAGTACGTGAAGCTGCTCGACGCCTGCGCCGAGGGCTACGGCGACCCCGAGCTGCGCCGCCTGTTCGCCGAGAACTGCGGCCCCACCGTCGACTGGCTGGCCGAGCAGGGCGTGGCGTTCCCGCCCGAGAACATCTCGACGTCGGGCACGGTGTCTGACCTCTACACCGACGTGACCCCCTCGGTACCCCGCCGCCATGTGGTGGCGAGCTACAGCGGCGCCGAGATCGTGGACGTGCTCTACGACAAGGCCGTGGCCAACGGCGCCGAGTTCCTCTTCAACACCGAGGCCACGCGCCTGGTGTTCGACGGCGGCCGCGTAACGGGCATCGTGGCCGTGGATGGCGACGGCAACGAGCTGCGTATCGGTGCCAACGACGCGGTGCTTATGAGCTCCGGCGGCTTTTCGCGCAACATCGACATGGTGAACACGTTCATGACGCCGTCTTTGGCCGGCATGGCGAGCGACCGCCCCGTGCTCGCCTCCTACGGCTCGCCCTACCAGAAGGGCACCGGCATCCTCATGTGCATGGCGCTAGGCGCCGGGCTGGCCACGCCGTGGGTCGCCTACAACGCCGCGCCGGGCATCGCCGCCAACCCCGCCGTGAACCAGGGCGGCTTCATCGGCACGCCGGGCATCTACGTGAGCACCGACGGCAAGCGCCACATCAACGAGGACCGCAGCAGCTGCTCCTCCGAGGCCATGATGACCAAGATCTGGCAGCAGGACCAGGGCTTTGTCTGGGGCATCTGGGACCAGGTGGGCGTCGACGGGGCCCCGGTGCACTACATCAGCCAGGACTTCTCCAACGAGGTGGAGGAGGGCTACATCTTCAAGGCCGAGACGCTCGAAGAGCTGGCCGAGGCCATCGGGGTGGACGCCGCCACGCTGGTCCAGACCGTGGCCGACTACAACGACGCCATGGCGTCGGGCGCCGACGAGCTGGGGCGCACCGACGGCCCCGCCATCGAGCAGGCCCCCTTCTACGCCGGCCGCGTGGTGGCCGTCTCGCCCGACACCGCCGGCGGCGTGACCGTGAACACGCGCCTGCAGGTCGTGGACGTGTTTGGGGAGCCGATCCCGGGCCTCTATGCCGTGGGCAACATGGTGGGCGGCTTCAAGGGCCGCGTCAACGTGGGGTGTGGCCAGGCCATCGGCTGGGGCTACACCTCGGGCCGCCTGGCCGCCGAGGACATTCTGGCCAACGCCTAGAACCTACATGCGAGCTTGCCGCCCGGGCTGGGGGCTCGGGCGGCGCGCCAAAGCCGTCATATCAAAACAGAGTAGGGGAGAAACCCATGGAAACCATCGCCCGTCGCAACCTCGTGAAGACCGCTGCCGTCGCCGGTGCCGCCGTTGTGGCCGGCAGCGCCGCCGTCGTGCCTCTGGCCCACGCCGCCGAGGAGACCGCCTCGGTGGAGGAGCTGGCCCAGAAGCTCTTCGCCATGGAGGAGCGTCTGTGGGACCTCGAGGCCAAGGAGGCCATCCGCTATAAGCTGAGCCTCTACCCGCGCGGCCTCGACCGCCAGGACACTTCTATCGGCCTGCGCGTCTTTGCCGAGGACGCCTACATCGACTACGGCACCGCCCCCGACGGCAGCTGGGACTGGCAGGGCACCGGCCCCGAGTGGATCGACTACTGCACCAACACCATCGACAAGGGCATCACCGCCCGCGGCGGCTACTATGCCCACGAGATCTTTAACATCTGCATCGAGGTTAACGGCGACAAGGCCGGCTCGGAGTACTACGGCTGTGCGCCGGTCATGACCCCGCAGGACGACGGCACCTACACCTGGGGCGCCAGCGTGGCCCGCTACAACGACAAGTGGGAGTGCCGCGAGGGCGACTGGGTCATCGTCGAGCGCATCGTGACCAACGACTTCCAGTGGAAGATCGACGGCGCGCGCCTGGGCGAGCCCTACGGCTGCGCCTTCGACGAGAGCGATCCCTCGTATGCGGCGCTTGCCTACGGTATGGCCGAGGAGGAGTAAGGTCGTGCGGTAGGTTGCGTGCGGATGGGGCGGCGCTCCCGGCGAAGGGGCACCGCCCTGGCCGTTGAGCAAGCGAGGCCGGGTGCTCAACGGGCGCTGGGGAAGGCCCTGCTGATACGCCCATGAATAGGTTCCCCAAACGGACAACTAATTTCAAATATGATATAAAATCCCGATTTTATGACAACGTTTTATTTTTACGACTCTCCGGGTGGACTCTCTGGAATACCCCGGAATGCACCGCGAGGGCACCTGCGCGGCCGCAGGGACATCCGCTCGGTTGGCGGATGCCCCTGCGGCTTGGCTTACGACGTAAGGCGCTGCCGTGCCTGCTATTCGCTGGCGAGCGCGAAGTCCTCCGTCGCGATGCCCTCGGCCTCCAGACGCGCCTGGTAGTTGGCCATCATCTGGGCGACGTTGTTCTTCTTGGGCAGCGGCAGGGTGCTGGCGTCGAGCAGGCCTGCATCAACGAGGGCGTGGCCGGCAGCCTCAAGAATCGCCTCGCTCGTGGTGGTCGCGCCGGCAAGGATGTCGACGTCCAGAACGGACTGCGCCTCGAGGATGCGCTCGGGCATGACGGCCACGGCGCGGGTTCCGATCTCGGGCGTTTCGGCGTTGTAGACCACCTCGACGTCGCTGATGGCGTCACCGTCGACCGTCACCTTGACCCAGATGGCGCCGCCGATGCCCTCGTCCATGCCGATGAACTCGTTCTCGGCCTCGGGCTCGAACGTGGGGAGCTCGATGGTGAAGTCGACCGGCGTCTTGCTGTCCATGACGCTTGCGCGCAGGTTGTCGTCCTTGGGGGCCGCCGCGTTCTCTCCGGCGATCCGGCCGTAGGCGATGCACTCCGAGACGTTGCCGCCGCCCGGGTAGATGCCGCTCCACATGGAGCCGCATTCGCCGGCGCCGTAGAGGTGAGGGATGGGGTTGCCAGCGACGTCAAGAATCTCCGCGCGGGCGTTGCGGCGCGGGCCTCCCATGGTGTTCACGAAGGTGGGCTTGAGCTCGCAAGCGTAGTAGGGGCCTTCTTCAAGAAGGGGGGTCATATACTCGGGGTCGCGCCCATAGAACGCGTCGACGCCGCTGGCGCAGGCCTCGTTGTAGTCGGCGACGGTCTGGACAAGGCTGCCTGCGGGGAGTCCGAGCTTCTCAGTCAGTTCGTCGAGGGTGTCGGCCTTGACGATGATGCCTTCCTCGACCTTCTCGTCGTTGACCCACACCGGGTAGACGGGGGTCTTGTACTGCACGCTGTCGAAGACCATATACACGGGCAGCGGGATGGGGCAGATTACCTTGGCGCCGTGGAAGTCCTCGTAGCCGTGGTCGGGCTCGAGCGTCTCGCTGCAGAAGCGCGTTCCGTCGGCACCCACCATGATGCAGCTCCCCGAGGTGTAGCCGCTGCTCTCGAGCGGGGCGTTGTGGGTTCCGCGCACGCGCAGGGCACCTCCGTTGTAGGCCTGCCCGATGGCGGTGTTGACCACGTCCATGTCGGGGCCTGCCGTGTTGCACATGTGCCAAAGGTCGGCGCCTATCTCCTGGGCCATCCGGATGCCGTCGCCCGTGTTGGCGGTGCTGCCGTGGGGATAGCCCTCGGGAAGGCGCAGGTAGTCCTGGATCATCTGCTGGTTGGCCTCGAACCCGCCGGTGCAGATGGCGACGCCGTCGAGGGCGCGGACGTTGTAGTCTTCGCCCTCGTGGTTCACCGTGACGCCGTGGACGATCTTGGTGACCGGGTCTTGAATAAGATGGACGGCGGGGGAGTCGTACCACACGTCGATGTCGTCGCGCGACCGGATGTGCCCGATGGTCGCGTTGTAGCGGCTTGCCGTGTACATCTCGGTGTCGACCATGTGGTTGCCCGTTGCCTCCCAGCCCTCGAAGTCCTTGTAGGCGCCGCCGCCCGACTCCATGATGGGTTGGTCGTTGATGCCGTGGTCGCGGTTCCACTGGGGGTTCGTGACGCAGTGGTCGATGTAGGCCTCGAGCATCTCGTCGCTGGGCGAGTCGTAGTTGCCCACCACCTGTTTGAGGTACACGAGGGCCATGTCGCGGTTCTCGGGCAGCACGGTGAGGTTGCCGCCGCAGCAGACGCGGGTGTTGCCGCCGGCGGTCTGGACGGGGCACTTCTCCACGATAAGCACGCGGGCGCCCTTGTCGGCCGCGCTGATGGCGGTGACCATGCCCGCTTCGCCGACGCCCAGGACCACGACGTCGTATTCGGCCGACCAATCGATGGTGTTCTCGAAGGCCCCGGCAGCCTCGTCGGCATGGGCCGGTGCGCAGGCGAGCGCCCCGGCAATCCCCAGGCCCGCCCCGGTAGCCAAAGACGCCTTGATGAATGCTTCGCGCGAAAGCGACGTGTTCATAGCTATACTCCCTTTTGTATGAGCAGATGACGAACCGATGCCCAGTTCGATGAGGTGGCGCGCGGGGCCCCGCCGGCGCAGGTCATATGGTGACAGTGTGGCGGCGGCAAGGGAAACCAAGAAAACCGTGGGGCCCTATGGAGTATTTTGTTGGCCGTTGCCACCGGGCTGTGGTAGGGAGAGATTCCATCGTGAACACCAAGCAAGTCGAATCCTTTTTGGCCGTTGCCGAGACCCTGAACTTCACCGAAGCCGCCCGCAAGCTGTTCTACACGCAGCAGACCGTCTCGTACCAGGTCGCGCAGCTGGAGAAGGAACTGGGGTTCGCGCTGCTTGAGCGCGGTCCCCATGGCCTTGCGCTCACACCGGGAGGGCGGCAGCTCCAGCAGGATGGATCCAACCTGCTCGCTTCGATGAGGGACCTCGCGGCGCGCGCCCGCATGGCCCAAGAGGAGTCTGGGCGATGCGTGCGCGTTCGCAACAGCGCTTACGCCTACGACCCCCTGTTCACGCAGATGCTCGATGCCTTTGCCCGCGAGCCGCACGGCTATGCAGGCGTGCCCCTTCTACCTGGCTACGGGCCCTGGGAAGCTGCGGCCAGCCAGGACCCGGGGGCCCTCGACATCCTCCTTAACGACGCCGACGCGCTTATCGTCATGGACAACCACTGGGAGTCGGCGCCCTCGTGGTGCTCCGTGGCCCCACTGTTTCCCCTGGTCACCCATGTGGTGATGGTGGCCGGCCATCCTTTGGCGGCCCGTGGTTCCGTGACGGTCGACGACCTTTTGCCGTACACGGTCGTGACCTATAAAAAGGAGGTCATGGACCGCGTCGACCTGTGGCATTGGAACGCGATCAAAGGCCGCCTCGACGAATTTAATGTGCGCTACCGTTCGCCGAGCTCCTACGAGGAGTCGTCGTTGAGCGTGCTGGGCACGAGCGACGTGCTGCTTTCGCCGGGAGCGTTTGTGAGCCTCATGCCGGGGCTGACCCAGGTCCCCCTGATCGGTGGGGAGCAGCCGTGGGCCGTGCTTGCGTGGCGCCGCGAGCCTGCGCGGGCGGCCGTTGAGGCGCTCGCGTCGTTTACGCTGGCTTACTATCGCGATCGCGGGGGATGCGATTCTGCTTGCAAGCAATGAACGGTGTTTTTCTTACTCAATGGATGCGTTGGCAACGATGGTCAACGTGCTGAGTCCTGCCGAGTGACTGGTGCCGATATGAGAACCAGCGTGGCCGTCCGATAGGTCGATTGCGCCTTCGATGAGGTTCCCGCATATACGATGGTTTGCGATTTATATCATTAAACTAATTCATCGTGGCAAACCACAGGCTATGCCTGTGGTGCTCCCGGCGGTTTGACCCCTGCAGGGCTTTGTAACGAAAAGACCCCGCCCTAGAACGGGGGCGCGGCGGGCCGGCTGCGCCGTCCGGAAGGGAGGAGATCACATGGAGAAGCATAGCCTATCACACACGAGCTGGGAATGCGTCTACCACGTCGTGTGGATACCGAAGTACAGGAGGAAGGTCCTGTACGGCGAGGCGAGGAGGGAGGTCGGGGAGATATTGCGGATGCTGACCGGGCGCATGGACGGCGTCGAGATAGTGGAGGGCAGCGCCTGCGCCGACCACATACACATGTGTCTGAGGGTCGCCCCGAAGTACGCGGTGAGCAGCGTGGTGGGGAAGCTGAAGGGCAAGAGTGCGATCGTGCTGCACGAGAGGCACCCCGAGTGGAGGGGGATCACGGGCCGTGACCGCACGCTGTGGGCGCGGGGCCACTGCGTGAGCACCATCGGCCTGGACGAGGCCAAGGTGAGGAAGTGCTCGGGGGTGGTGTCGTAGCCGAGCCTCTTCTGGACGTTGGTGGCGCCAAAACCGATCTGGCCGGCGTTCTCGATGGCCGAGCCGCCCAGGTCCTCCATCTGCTCGAGCAGTCAGACGCTCAGGCCGCCGTCCAAGGCAAACCATGCGGCGGCGGCTCCGGCGGCACCCGAGCCGACCACGACGACGTCGGCCTCGGCGTCCCAGGTCTCGGGCAGCTCGCCGGTGTAGGCGGCCTCGGTCTCGGCGGCCAGGGCACGGCTGGTCATGCCGGCCAAGCCGGCGGCCGCCACGATGATGGCGCCGTTGATGAACGTGCGACGATCTACGGTAACGCTCATGCTGATCCCTCCCTGTGATGGTGCGTTTGGGGCTGGGGCGGGAGGCCGGGCGTTGGGAACGGCCTCCCGCCCCAGCCCCGTTTACCTACGCCTGCGCGATCGAGCGCGCACAGATGCGCCCGTAGCAGGCGGCGGCGCTGTTGCACCCACCGACCACGTGCTCCTTGCCGTTGCCCTGGCACGGGAAGAACGCGCTCTCGCCGGCACCGTACAGGCCGGGGATGACCTGCTCAAAGTTGTCGATGACCTCGCCCTTGGAATTGATCTTGGCCCCGCCCTTGGAGGTGGCCACGATCACGTTGAGCTCGATGCCCCAGAACGGCGGCGTGGCGATCTTCTGGCCAAAGTTCGTGCGGCCGAACTGGTCGGCCTCCTGGGAGTCGACGCGGGCGTTGAAGTCGTCCACGGCCGCCACCAGGGTCGCGGGGTCCATGCCCCAGTGCTCGGCGAGCTCCTCGATGGTGTCGGCGCTGAAGACGGTGTCGGTGATGCCGTGCTCGGCGCAGGAGTCGATTACGTTCTGCGCCTGGGCCTGGCCACCGCTCGACTGGCGCCACTCGTCGTCGAAGATGCAGACGTTCCACATGCCGGGCTGGTCGCGGTAGGGCTTGTCGCCGAAGAAGATCGAGAAGTTCGACTCGTCAAAGAAGCGCTCGCCGTTGGCGTTGACCTCGATGAGGCCGTCCGACCAGATGTAGGGGCTCACGTTGCCGTCGCCGGGCTTCTCGGGGTCGATCACGATGCCGGCGCCGCCGTAGTTGGCGATGGTGGGGGACATGAAGGCGTTCACGTCGCGCAGCAGGACGGCCGAGTCCCCCTGAACGGTGAGCGGTGCGGCCGAGACCACGGTCTTGGCCTGCTCGGCGATGTCGCGCATGACCGGGGCGTAGATGGCCCACAGGTCGATGTCGCTGCCCAGGCCGCCGGCGCTCACCAGGACGCCCTTGGTGGCCTGCACGTTGATCTCGCCGCCGTCGGCGGTCTGGGCCTTCACGCCCACCACACGGCCCTCGGCGTTGCGGTAGAGCTTGGTGGCGCGGGTCTCGTAGAGGATCTCGATGCCGTAGTCGTTCAGGGCGTTCTCGATGCCAGTCATCCAGCCCAGGCCGTCGCCCACGGGGTTGGCCTGGTAGCAGCGGGCCAGCGAGTGGGAGTTGGAGCCGGCCGACTTGGCGTCGAAGACCTGGGGAACCAGGTCGACGCCCAGGTCCCACAGCCAGTCGATGGTTTCTCCGCTGAGCTCGCACCAGGCGCGGATGACGTCGGGATCGCCGAAGTCGCCGCCGTCGTTGCGCACGTCTTTGACCATGAGCTCCACGTCGTCCACGATGCCGGCGTCGTCCTGGAGGCTCGTGCAGGCGCCGGCGAACCAGCCGCCGCTCAGCTTGCACGAGCACTTCTTGATGTCGTCGCCGGCTTCGATGCCCAGCACGTCAAGGCCCAGCTCGTAGCCCTCGAGCAGGGCGCAGGTGCCGGCGATGCCGCACCCGACCACGACCATCTCGGCCTCGCGGTCCCAGGTCGACGGGAGGCTCGCGTCCCACTGGGCGGGTACGGCCGCCTCGTCGGCAAAGGCCGTGCGGGAGGTGGCGGCGACGAGGGCGGTGGTTGCGGCCGCGCCGGCTACAAAGCCGCGGCGGCTGGTGGCTGCCTGCAACATGGGGTTCTCCTTTGTGTAAAAACGTGATGGTGCAAGCGAGGGGTTTCTCGCTTGGCAGCCCCAGTATGGGCAGCTGTCGTGGCATGGACAAAATTCCAATTCCCCGAATCTCCTGCGTCCAAAAGGCATAGTGCCCATGCCGCAATCGCATACTTTGAGGTATGCGCCTGGAGGGTGTGCGCGGTACCATAGACGCGGTGGATCCGGGCGCCGATAAAAGGGGGAAGCGTGATCTACGCCGAAGGCGACGTGCGCATCGACGCGCTCAAAGAGTTCATCGTGCTGGCCCGGACCCTGAATTTCAGCAAAGCCGCCGTCGAGCTCGGCCTGACCCAGCCGGCCTTGAGCAAGCACATCCTGGCCCTCGAGGAGCGCCTGGGGTTCGCGGTCGTGTATCGCGGCAAGCCCCTGCGCCTCACCGAACCTGGTCGCGAGCTTCTGGCCTATGCCCAGCAGGTGGTCGGCCTGTACGAGGAGGGGGTGGCGCGGTGCCGGGCGCTTGTGCGCTCCGCTGGGCCCGTGAGGCTGCTGTGGCTCGACTACCCGCACTTCGGCCCCTTCTTGGATTCGGTGCGCGGCGTGAGCTTCGACATCGCGACGCCGCGCGGCGACGAGACCTACTTCTCGGAGCTGCTGAACGGCCGCATCGACGTGGTGGCCACGGCCGACGTGCGTCTGAGCCCGCAGCTTGCCCAGGAGGCCCGGGCAGCGGGGATCGAGGTCCGCAGCGCGGGCGAGAGGCCCTTGTACCTGGTGGTTTCCAAGGATCACGAGCTCGCCCGCAAAAAGGACCTCAGCCGAGAAGACCTGCGCGGCCGCGAGATGCTCCTGGTGAACGGTGCGCTCTTCACGGAATGGAGCCGTCTGCTCGAAGGGTTCTTTGGCCCCGACCTGGACCTGCGCTTCACGCTGCGGCCTCTCAACGCCAACTACAGCAACCTGCGCCAGCTCGACTTGGGGTCCTCGGTGTTCGTGTGCCACGACGACGCCGTGATCCCCCATTGCAGCACCCGCAGCGATGTGGTGGTGATCGACCGGATCGATGGGGAGCCGCTGCGCGTCCCCCTTTGCGCTCTATGGATGCCGAACAACCCCAACCCCCATGTGCATGCGTTTATGGACCAGCTTTCGGAGTGGTTTGCGTAGGCGCTGTTTGGAGCGGCCTTTGGCGATGGCCGGGTGTCTCCAGGAGCTCGCAACTATTCCATCTAGGCATACCTCCTCTCCAAATTGGCATTTTTAGTATGACCTCCTGCATCGGTACCGTAGGCGCAGACTTTGCATTGTGCGGAAGTCTATGCCTTGTGGTTCGTTGTCTGGAGAGGAGCACTGCTATGAAGAAGAGGGTTGCCGCGGCCGTCGTTGCCTGCGCGCTGGCCGGATGCCTGGGTTCTGCGGCTGCGTTCGCCGCCGACGGCGGCGCGGCGTGGTCTATGGATGCCGATTGCGGCGCATGCCACACCAAGGAGGCTGCTACCCACGAGGCGGTCGGCGGCGAGGCGGAAGCCCAGGAGGCCGAAGCGGCCGCCGACGCCAAGGACAGGGCCGCCTCTGCCGAGAAGGCCGATACGGACGCCGCTGCTGGCGCCGACGCCGGGGCCAGGGAGGGCGCCGCTGCCGACGAGGTCCCGGTTGCCGCCGAAGCCACCGAGGCCGACGAGGCCGCCGCCACGCCGCTGGCCGCCGCCCACGCCGTGCTGCCCTGCACGAGCTGCCATTCCGACGAGGAGGCCCTCGAGAAGGTGCACGACGGCGTGACGGCCGACGACCGCATGCCCAAGCGCCTGCGCAAGGCCAAGATCGGCGAGGAACTGTGCCTTTCGTGCCACGGGAGCTACGAGGAACTCGCCGCAGCCACCCAGGAGGACCAGATGCTCGTGGATGGCGTTGGCAAGACGGTGAACCCCCACGACCTGCCGGCGGTGGAGGACCATCAGAAGATCGACTGCCTCGACTGCCACTCCATGCACAAGGAGCAGTCGTCGATGGCGACGGCCATGAACACCTGCGCCGGCTGCCACCACGCCGGCACCTTCGAGTGCGGCACCTGCCACTAGGTTGATACGCCAAGGGGCCCTTCTGCACCCGCTAAAGCCCCAGTCTGCCGGAATTGTCCCGGTGGGCTGGGGCTTGCTGGTGCGCGTGCCTTCGGCCGGGCTTCTTGGTCAGACCGCATAATTGGCTAGTGCCGCATCTCCGGCCGGCCGCCCATGGACAGAATCGCGACTTTCTTGATCGATCCCGGTGTTCGGGGGCGACCCCTGGACGGGTTCGCGACTTTCTCGACCGATTTCCGCCCCTCTCGCCTCGAAGCTTGGAGGAGAAACCCTGTCTACCTGGGGTTTCTCCTCTGCCATTCTTGCGGCCCCGACGAAGCCGGTCAAGAAAGTAGCGATTCTGTCCAAGGGACCTGCCGAGAAGGGTTAATCGGTCGAGAAAGTCGTGGTCTTGTCCAGGGACAGCTTAAGGATTGTCCCGCTCTTCGCGATGGGCGATGAACGCCTGCGCGAATTTCTGGGCGTCCGGATGGGCGGCGTTGTTGCGCCAGATCAGGATGTCGGGCATGGCGAGTGTCCGGCCGTCCAGCTGGTCCCAGCAAACAATCTCTTCCGGGTTGAGCCTTTGCTGGATCCAGCGGGTCGGCATAAGCGCGACCGACGTGTTGTCGGCCAGCGCCATGCTCAGCGTGCCCTCGTCCCAGGCGTAGAGGGGGTTGAGCGGGATGGCCGAGAGATCGAGGCGCGTGAGGCGCTCCATGCTCTCTTTCCAGCGTTCGAAGTTCTGGGGCGCCGTGGTGACGCAGAGCTCGTGGTTCACCAGGTCAGAGCTGCTAAGGGCCGGTACCTGAGAGAGCGCCGAGGCGCTCGAGGCCGTAAAGCAATGGGGGACCCAGCCCAGCACCGCATAGTCCAGCTCATGCTGGCGTGTAAGGGGCTCAAGCTGCTCTTTGTCCAAATATTCGCCTACAAGCACAACGTCGGCGTCGCCCTGGGTGAGCTCGTAGATCGGGTCACCGTACCGCTGCACGACCTTGAACTGCGGGTCGGCTATGGTCTTAAGGATGGAGAGCTCGCAGGGGAGCAAGAGGCGCTGCACCACGAACTGCACGCTGCGGGTATCTCGCTCGATAACGCGGCGCACTCCTCCATCATCACGTCGTAGGAGCGTACCACCCCTTCGACCTTGCCAAGAAAGATCATCCCCAGCTTGGTGAGTGCAAGCCCTCCGTTGGGCGCCTGCTCGAACAACTCGGCCCCCAGTTCGGATTCGATGGCCTTGATGTGGGCGCTTAATGCGGCGGGCGACACAAACAGCTCGCGGGCGGACTCTCTGAGGGCGAGGGTCTTTGCTGTGTGAATAAACTCGCGCATGTACTCAGTCTTCACCGTGCGTGCCCCTTTGCTGGCTGTGCAAGCGATTCGTGTTCGCAAAAACAAAACACTCCGCCGGGTTTGCAAACAGTTGTGGCAAAGCAAGGGGGAGTGAGAAAAACCGGAATGATCGCCGGCCAAAACAATCCCTACCATAGTAGCAGTACGAGCGCTTGCAAGCGTGCTCGTTAGAACAAATCGGGGGCCAAAAAGAAGCAAGGATACCTGCAGCGCTGTCCTCCACGTTGAGTGGGGGGGGTGGGGGAGGTTGCGCGGCCGGTTTGCCAAGACCGCCCGGTTGCAGCGAGCGCCTGCTGCTTTTTGGCCGCATGGAGCCCTAAGGCACAAAAAAGGAGAAGCCCCTATGAACCCTATGGACACGACCCTATCCCGCCGCAGCCTCGTCTGTTCCGCAGCGGGGGCAACCGCGGCGGCCGCTCTTGCCGCGTCGGGCATCCAGGCCGCCCAAGCCGACGCCGCCGCAGTGCCTCCGAGCTGGGATGCCGCGCTTCCCGAAACCTGGGACCGCACGTGCGAGATGCTCGTCCTGGGCTGCGGCATCGCCGGCGCCTGCGGTGCGGTCGAAGGCGCCGACCTGGGCTTCGACGTGCTCGTGGTGGACGCGGCCCCCACGGTCGTCGACTGCTGCTGCACGCTGAGCGGCGGCTCGCTGAGCGGCTGCTGCACCGAGATCCAGGAGGCCAATGACATCGAGGACGACGTGGAGACCATGGTCTCGGACATCCGTCGCTGCGGCGGCGACATGGGCGACGTCGCCTTGATCCGCACCTGGTGCGAGATGAGCGGCGAGACGGTGGAGTGGCTCGAAGAGATCGGCTGCGACGTCTTTGACCAGGTCATCAGCGCAAGCTGCCACTCCATCGACCGCAACTACTACGCGAACCCCACCGGCAGCGGCATCGGCTGGATGCAGGGCCTCGAGAAAGCCCTCGACGAGCGCGGGGTCGAGATCCTCTCGAACACGCGCGCCACGAAGCTCTACCGCGACGCGTCGGGCGTCGTGGTGGGCGCCCACGTGGAGCCCAAGGACGGCGAGCCCTTCGACATCGAGGCGACCCGCGGCGTGCTGCTCGCGGTGGGCGGCCTGGGCAACGACACCGAGCTGTGGGGCCGCTACTGTCTGTCGATGAAGGAGATAACCGAGAACGCCAAGGCCATCGTGAGCGGGTCGCCGGCCGACGTGAACGGCGACGGCTACCGCATGCTCGAGGCCATCAACGGCTACTGCTATCCCACCCCGCCCAACTATGGCGGCGAGGGCGTCGCCGTGAGCGAGAACGGCCCGGCGAGCGGCATCTGCTGCCCCTGGCGCTGGACCTCGAGCTTCTGCGAGGTCAACGCCAACGGCGAGCGCTTTATCAACGAGACGAGCTTCCACGACTCCTACGACCTCAAGATCGGCCTCAAGCAGCCCGGCATGTGGCACGTGGGCATCTTTGACGACGTGGCGCGCCAGGCGGCCGACGGACAGGCCCAGGGCCAGCCGATCATCGACGAAGCCATGAAGAACGCCATGCCGACCGTGGTGAAGGCCGGCACCCTCGAGGAGCTGGCCGAGGCCTTTGGCCTGCCGGTCGACGCGGTTCTGGCCTCGGTGGAGGACTTCAACGCGCACGTCGAGTCCCAGGAGCCCGACGAGTTCGGCCGCACCGATTTTCTGGGCGAGAAGATCGCGACACCGCCGTTCTGGGGCTTCGACATGGAGGTCATCGTGGCGACCTCCAAGGGCGGTTCCAAGATTAACACGCAGGCCCAGGCCTTGGACCGCTTTGACCAGGTCATCCCTCACCTGTATGTGGCAGGCGAGATGGCGTTCTTCCCCCTCATGGGCAGCTCTGCGGAGCACATCACGGGCGGCTGCAACGGCGCTGGCGCCGTGTTCGGCCGTATCGCCGCCCGCGGCATCGCTGCCGAGTAGGGGTTGCACGTATTAAAGGGATCGTTAGAGGGATCACAAGGGAAAGGAACTACCATGGTTGGAACCGCACGGAACATCTCCCGCCGCAGCCTGGTGAGCGGCGCCGTGGCGACCGGCGTGCTGGGCTCGTGCGCGGCTACCCGCGCGTTCGCCGACGAGGCCCCGGCTGCTGCTCCCGCGAAGTGGGACGCCGCGATGCCCGAGGCGTGGGACCGCGAGGTGGGCGTGGTCATCGCCGGCACGGGCATCGCCGGCGCCTCCGCGGCCGTCGAGGCGTTCGACGCCGGCATGGACGTGCTGGTGCTCACCGCGACCGACGACATCATCGACTGCAGCTGCACCATCAGCGGCGGTGCTCTGTCGGGCTGCTGCACGAGCCTCCAGGAGGACGAGGGCATCGAGGACAGCGTCGAGGCGTTTATCCGCGACATCCGCGCCGACGGCGGCGACTTCGGCGACCTGGAGTGCGTGACCGCCTGGGCCGAGAACAGCGGCGACACGGTCGACTGGCTCATCGACCTGGGCTGCGAGGTTAACTCCATGGTGATGCAGCCCGAGTCCCACAGCGTCGCGCGCAGCTACAACTCGCTGCCGGCGGGCAACGGCCTGGGTTGGATGGAGGGCCTCAAGGGCGCCATCGAGGAGCGCGGGGTCGAGGTAATCTACAGCACCCCGGTCACCCACATCTACCGCGAGGCGGACGGCCGCGTGGTGGGCGTCGAGGCCACGCCCAAGGACGGCAGCGGCCCCATCAACGTCAAGGCCACCCAGGGCGTCATCATGGCGACGGGCGGCATCGGCAGCAACGTCGACCTGTGGGCCATGTACGCCCCCGTTATGCAGCAGATCAAGAAAGAGGCCAAGGCCATGCTCTCGTGCGCCCCGGTCGATGTGAACGGCAAGGGCATCGAGCTGCTGCGCGACGTGGACGCCTACATCGGCCTCACGGTTCCCAACTACGGTGGTGGCGGCATCGTGGTCGATCCCAACAAGCCGGCCAACGCCACGCTGCTGCCCTACAGCTGGAAGGACCATCTCCTGATTGAGGTCAACGCCAACGGCGAGCGCTTCAACAACGAGTCGAGCTTCTCGGAGTACTTTGACCAGAAGCCCTACCGCGACCAGCCCGGTATGTGGCACGTGGTGGTCTTTGACGAGAACGGCCGCATGAGCGAGGGCGGCCAGCGCTTTGGCCAGGTTATCCTCGACGCCTGCGCCGAGAGCGGCATCACCGACACCGTCTTCAGCGCCAACACCCTCGAGGAGCTCGCCGATCACTACGGTATGGATCCCCAGAAGCTCGTGGCGGCCGTGGACGATTACAACGCCCACGTCGACTCCCAGGAGGCCGACGCCTTTGGCCGCA
The DNA here is from genome assembly GCA_019421015.1 of Coriobacteriaceae bacterium. GTDB lineage: Bacteria > Actinomycetota > Coriobacteriia > Coriobacteriales > UMGS124 > JAHZGC01. Next base: position 77,041 of record JAHZGC010000004.1, read on the forward strand.
CCGAGTTCGTGAGCAAGATCGACACCCCTCCCTTCTGGGGCATCGAGCAGGACATCGTGTTCGCCACCTCCAAGGGCGGCGCCAAGATCAACGCGCGTGCCCAGGTGCTCGACAACATGGGCCAGGTGATCCCGGGCCTCTATGCAGCTGGCGAGGTCGCGTTCTTCCCGATTCACGGCAACGGCAAGATCCACATCGTCGGCGGCTGCAACGGCTCCGCCGCCACCTACGGCCGCATCGCCGTGTGGAGCATCGCCGAGGACAGCGAGTAAGGCGCACGGCCCCGTAAGAGGAAACGACGGGCCGGTCCCCCATTCTGGGGGCCGGCCCGTTTGCAGGGGGGAGAAACCCTGCAGATCCGTTGGCCTGGCCGCAGCGCAGGGCTCGTCGAATATCAGGATGTCGGGATGCATGGCGAGGGGCGATGTCGGTGCTGTATGGGGCATTTGTTACAAAACGGTTTCGCCTCGCGATAAACGGTTGCGCGAACGGTGGCGCGTGCCCATACTGCGCACTCGTATCGATGATGTTCCCGGAATCGCACGGCCTGGCGTCGCGTGAGACCGGGGGCGGAGAAACCTCTGGAGAGCTCTTAAGTGAGCGCCGAAGGGGCAAGGGGCGGCCGATGGGTGGCCCTGAATCTCTCAGGCAAACGGACAGAGGACGCGGCATGGCCTGCGGGGCGTCGACCCCGCCCTTTGCGTGCGCTGCGCGCGGGTTTCCGTATCCTCCAACGTTTTTCTCGGGGCTTCTCCGCTGGAATAAGGTTCCAGGGAGGACTTGCGTGGACGCGTTGCTGCACGTTGTACAGACCATCAACTCGTATTTGTCAGACTATGTGCTGATCATCCTGCTCATCGGAGCGGGCCTGTTCTTCAGCATCCGCACCCGCTTTGTGCAGGTGCGCTGCTTCGGCGAGGGCGTGCGCCGCATGTTCGGCGGCTTCTCGCTCAAGGGCAAAAAGCAGGCGGGCGGCATGAGCTCGTTCCAGGCGCTCGCCACGGCCGTGGCCGCCCAGGTGGGCACCGGCAACATCGTGGGCGCCTGCGGGGCGATCCTTGTGGGCGGCCCCGGCGCCATCCTCTGGATGTGGCTCATCGCCTTCTTCGGCATGGCCACCAACTACGCCGAGGCGGTGCTTGCCCAGACGACCCGCGTGGTCGACGCCGACGGGCGCGTGCACGGCGGCCCGGTCTACTACATCAAGGAGGCCTTCAAGGGCAGGTTCGGCACCTTCCTCGCCGGCTTCTTTGGGGTGGCGATCATCCTTGCCCTGGGCTTCATGGGCTGCATGGTGCAGTCCAACTCCATCGCCTCCACCTGCAACACGGCCTTCGGCATCCCGCTGTGGGTCATGGGCGCCCTTGTGGTGGTGGCTGCAGGCCTCGTGTTCTTCGGCGGCACGAGCCGCATCGCCGCGGTGACCGAGAAGGTCGTGCCCTTCATGGCCCTCATCTACCTGGTGGGCGGCGTGATCGTGCTCGCGGCCCACGCCGCGCAGGTGCCCGAAGCCGTTGCCCTGATCTTCCAGTGCGCCTTTAACCCCCAGGCCGGCGTGGGCGGCGTGACCTTTGGCATCTTTGCCGCCATCAGCCAGGGCGCCAAGCGCGGCCTGTTCTCCAACGAGGCCGGCATGGGCTCCACGCCCCACGCTCACGCCCTGGCCAACGTGAAGAACCCCCACGAGCAGGGCACCGTCGCCATGCTCGGCGTGTTCATCGACACCTTTGTGGTCGTGACCATCACCGCGCTCGTGGTTATCACCATGCTCTACACCGGCGACGGAGCGCTGGCCCAGGGTGCCTACGAGGGCATCGACAAGACCAACATGGCCCAGCTCGCCTTCTCGGGTGTGATGGGCGAGGGGCTTGGCGGGGCGTTCGTGGCCGTGTGCCTGCTGTTCTTTGCCTTCTCCACAATCATTAGCTGGAACCTGTTCGCCAAGATCAACGTGGAGCGCCTCTTTGGCAAGAAGGCCGTGCCCGTGTTCTGCGCGCTTGCCCTGGCCCTGATCTTTACGGGCTCCCTGCTCTCCAACGACCTGGTGTGGGAGCTGGCCGACATGTTCAACCAACTCATGGTGCTGCCCAACGTGCTGGCGCTGGTGGCGCTCTCGGGCACCGTGGTGGCCTGCGTGGAGGCCTACGCCGGCAAGTGCGGCGACGGCGAGCCCGAGGACGGGGAGCCGGAGGTCTCGGCCCGCGGGGCGCTGCTCGACTAACGCGCGCAACCATCCGTCGCATCGTGCTTGTGGCCGGCCCGGCCCCGGGGGAGAGGTCCCGGGGCCGGGCCGCTTTTTGTCACGGGGCGTCCACCGCTGCGCGGGGGCCTCTAGGAGGCCCGCTGCGTGCGGCTGTGTACGCTTATGTGTATAGTGTATATAGTGAACATATACACTATACACGACCATCCACCCACCTCTATACTGCATCCCATGCTGAGCATGGCCGCATTGCCCGGGGACGCCTGGCGATGCGGCGCGGGGCCGTCGGGACGCCGCGACCCCGGCACGTCATCGAAAGAGGACCGGTTAGTGGACATCATCATCTCCAATGCAAGCCGCAAGCCCATCTACGAGCAGATCACCTCGCAGGTCAAGGAGCTCATCCTTGCGGGCGATCTCAAACCCGGCGACCAGCTGCCGTCTATCCGCGCCTTGGCGGCCGACCTGGCCATCAGCGCCATCACCACCAAGCGCGCCTACGCCGACCTCGAGGCCGCCGGCTTCATCGAGACCGTGCAGGGAAAGGGCAGCTTTGTGGCCGGCGGCAACCTGGACCTGCTGCGCGAGGAGCGCCTGCGCAAGGCCGAGTCGCTGCTGCGCCAGGCCGTGGACGAGGCCCGGGCCTGCGGGGTGACAGACGGCGAGCTGATGGAGATGCTCGAACTCATGTTAGGAAGCGACGACCTATGAGCGACCTGCTTCGCATCCAAGGGCTCTGCAAGCGCTACGGCGACTTCTCGCTGAGCGACGTGAGCCTGTCCGTTCCCGAGGGCTCGGTGGTTGGCCTCGTGGGATCCAACGGCGCCGGCAAGACCACCACCATCAAGGCCGCCCTCGGACTGGTGTACGCGGATTCCGGCACCATCGACCTGCTGGGATGCCCGGTCACCCGCAACGACGCCGCCGCTGCGGCCCGGGCGCGCCAAGGGGTGGGCATCGTCTTTGACACCTGTCCGTTTCCGCAGCTCTACACCGTGCGCGACGTTCAGGCCGTCATGCGCGCGACCTATGTTGGCTGGGACGACGACGCCTTTGAGCGTCATATCGAGGCGTTCGGCCTTACGCCCGAGAAGAAGGTCGGCAAGCTTTCGCGCGGCATGGGCATGAAGCTCTCTCTGGCCTGCGCCCTGTCGCACGCCGCGCGGCTGCTCGCGCTCGACGAGGCGACCGCAGGCCTCGACCCCCTGGCGCGCGAGGAGGTGCTGGGCATGCTGCGCCGCTACCTCGCCCACGAGGACCGCGGCATCCTCATGTCGACCCACATCACGACCGACCTGGAGTCCATCGCCGACTACGTGGTCTGCATCGACGGGGGGCGCGTGGTCTTCTCGATGGAGAAGGACCGTATAACCGAGGAGGCGGGCGTGGCCCGCTGCCGCTCCAGCCAGTTCGAGTCGATTGCGGAAAGCGGGTTTTTTGCCGCGGGCGAGCTGCGGTTTGCGCGCGGGCCCTATGGGGTCGACGTGCTGGTCCCCGATCGGGCGTCGTTTGAGCGGGAGTTCCCCTCGGTCGCGCTCGACCCGGCGACTATCGATAGCTATATGGCCTTGTCCGTCAAGGGGGAGAAGCGATGATTGCAGCCTTTAAGAGCGACCTGGTCTGGATGCGCGGCATGCTGGGGCAGACGCTGGTCCTGCTGGTGTTCTTTGGCTTCGTGTGCACGGTGTTCTCGGACTCGGCGGTGCTGCTCGTGCCCTTGGCGACGGCCGCGCTGCCCTTTTCGGCCATGTCGAACCTCTTTGCCGTCGACGAGCAGAACGGCTGGCAGGCGTTCAAGCTCGCGCTGCCCATCTCGCGCGACCAGGCGGTGGCCGGCCGCGCGCTCACCGGCCTGGTGACCACCGTGGGGGCGCTCGCGCTGGGTCTGCTCGCCTATGCGTGCGCCCGGCTGTTCTCCTCCCGGGCTTTTGGCACGGCAGAGGAGGAGACCGTGGTTGTGCTGACCATGGGGGCGGCGGCCTGCGCCGTGACGCTGCTGATGCTGGGGACGCTCCTGGTGGTCAATGCCCGCTTTGGCTTTACCAAGGCGGTGCGCTACCTGCCGTTTGCCCTGGTGCTCGTGGCGTTTGTCGGCTCCTATGCGGTGTCGGCGCTTTCGAAGGGCGGTATGGAGGGTTGGATCGCCTCGCTTAACGCGTGGTTTGCTGCGATGGTTGCGAACCCGGGCGTCCTGGCGGGCTCCGTGGCCGCGGCGCTGTTGGGCTGCCTGGTCGCGTACGGCCTGCTCTGCCTTGCGGCCGCCCGGGTCTATCGTGCCCGGGAGTTCTAGCGAAAGGCCCGTGGGAGAGGGGTGCCGGGCTGGGGGTAGGGCGTGGCCGGAATGCGCGCCAAAACCTGCGTCGCGTGTACGTTACCGGCGTCAAAACTGATGCCGCGTGTACGCCCGTGCGTCAAAAAAGCGCCCGCGTGTGCGCTGTCCTGACAGCTATGGCGCACACGCGGCGGAAGTTTTGGCGCGCGTCGGACCGGGGGTAGGGGATCCTAGCCGCGAAACGGCGCCCCTTGCAGCGCGGCCTTGCTCGCGGCCACATAGGCCTCCACCTGCGCCGTCTCTTCGGGGGTGGGGGTGTGGACGATCTCGATGGGGTCGCCCAGGCGCACGGTCCCGCCGCTCACCACCCGGGTAAAGACCCCCTCGTGAGGCATGATGCACTCGCCCATGGTGTGGTAGATGGCGCAGTGGGTATGGCATTCCTTGCCGATCTGGGTGAGTTCGAGCTCCACGCCGTCGCCGCAGCTGAAGCGCGTCCCCAGCGGGAGCGACTTGAGGTCGAACCCCTCCACCACGAGGTTCTCTCCGAAGGAGCCGTCGTCTACCTGGGCGCCGCGGGCCTTGAAGTCCTCGATGCTCTCGAAGGAGAGCAGGCTCACCTGGCGATGCCACTGGCCGGCGTGGGCGTCTCCGACGATGCCCCAGTCGGGTTTGAGCTCCACCGCCTCGTGGGGCAGCTTTTGGATGCCCTTGCGGTTGCTGGTGCATACGGCTTTGACGGTGCCCATGGGCGGTTCCTCTCTCGATGGGTGTGGCGTGCGGCTGTGCCGCGTAGGGGACGGAGCCACCATACTATAAAAACTATAGAATTACTAGGTTATAGTAACCAGGCGTATGGTGTATGGAGGTCAGGCGCTCGTCCGGCTGACGGGCCGACGCTGCCTTTTTCCTTTTATGTGCTCGACGAAGTCGGTCTTCTGGTCTGATGCTTTGCGGGTATGAAGCCCACACGGTGCCGCACCTAACCTTGGCCACGCGTCCTCGAACGCACTGGCGGTACCGGACGAGGGGGCGCGGACCTGCATGAAAAGAGTGGTAGACCATGGAAAAGACCCATACCAGGCATCCCGCTTTGGCATTCCTCGTCTCGTTGTCGGTGGCGGGCACCTGCCTTGCCGCGCCCGGCCTTGCTTTTGCCGCGCCGGCGGCCCCTGCGGCCGACCCAGCGCCGGAGGAAGCGTCGGCCGTCGATGAGGTCGCGGCCAGCGACGCCGCCGACAAGGCCGATGCCGACAAGGTTGCCAAAGACGAGACAACCGAGCCTGCCGAGGGCACCGACGAGGCGGCCATCAGCAATCCCGCCCTCAAGGGAGCCCAGGAGGCCGCGGCCGACGCCGACAAGGTCGATACAGCCGAGCGTGCCGACGATAAGGCCGGCCGAGACACCAAGGACATCAAGGTCGACAGCGGGACGCTCTCCTTCGGGGATGTCTCGGTCAAACTGCCCGACAGCTTCGTGTCGATGGAGTTCCCTGGCTCGATGGCCATCGCCGTGGCCCCCACCGGCGATATGAGCGTCATCGTCGCCGGACCCACCGCGGTCGGGGCGGATGCCGGGGAGGCGGCCACGCCCGAGCTGTTCGACTCGGTGGTCGCTGGTTTGGCCAAAGAGGCGGGCGTCGAGGCCCCGCAGGTGCAGGAGCTTTCTTTGGCTGACGGCACCGCGGCCTATGAGTACGTCTTTGACCTGGTAGACCCCGCGACCGGTGAGGCTGTGGCCTCCAACGACGAGGTGTACCTGGTCTTTGTGCCCACGCAGGACTCCTTTGCCGTGGTGCAGGTGACGGTGGGGCCGCTGGTGGCCGATGTGGCCGGCGAGACCGTCGACAGCATTCTCTCCTCGATCCAGGTAGGGGAGAAGGCCGCCGACACCGACGATGCCGCCGAGGTTACGGATGCCACCAAGGTCGCCGACGCCGACAACGCCGCCGATACTGCCAAGGCCGCCGATGCCGCCGACACCGCCCAGGACGCCGACACCGTAGAGCCTCAAGAGGCCGTCGACACGGCGGCCATCAGCGACGAGGCGCTCAAGGGTGCCCAGGAGGCCGCCGAAGACGCCGACGAGGCGGACGAGACCGAACGCGCCGACGAGGCGAAGGCCGACGAGCAGACCCCTGCCGCCGCCGACGCTGACGCCGACGAGCAGGCCCCTGCGGCCGCCGGTACCGAAGAGAGCTTCGGCGGCCTGGTCTTCCAGCTGCCCGAGGGATTCTCGGCGGCGGAGGGGTCTTCTGAGGAGCAGGCCGTGTGGGAGGACGCCGACGGCACCTTTGTGGTGCGCGTGACGCCGAACGTGGCCGAGGACGCCGCAGCCCTTACCCATGAGGACCTCGACATGCTGGCTTTTCAGCAGATGGCGGCGCTCGACGGCATGCCCATGGGCGGCGGCGTCTATGAGAACGACGGCGCGACGGTCTATGCCTACGCGGTCGCCTTTGAGCGCGACGGCGAGGAGCTCATGGGCGTGCTGGGCTTTGTCCCTGTGGCCGACGGCTCTCTGAGCGTCCTGTCCTGCGCTTTCTCGCTGGCCGAGCTCGACACCTACACGCCGCTGTTCGAGTCTGTCATTGAGAGCGTGGGGTTGGCCGAGTAACGCGGGGCCGGCCGGAAGCTGCAGCCGTTCGAACGACGTGACCGGCGGTGCGACGCAGCCCCTTATTGAGCACGGTTTTTCGAAGGGCCTGCCCCGGGCGTGACTGGGGCAGGCCCTTTGTTTGACGTGCCGTCTTTAGCGCCGCCCTATCGCCCCAACACCGCGCACACGGCGTCGAGCAGCATGATGGCGGCGTTTTGCACCACGCGGTTGGTGACCGAGCCGTCGTAGCGGTTGAGGGCCGAAAGCTCGGCGCGGATGTAGCGGGGGTGCCCCTCGGCGCCGGCCCCAAGGGCGGCCGCCAGGGATTGGGTGAGCGCCTGGGGCTCTTCGGCCACGATGTTCACCACGTCGGCCGCCAGGGGCTCTGTGGGTGCAAGGGGGGCGGTGGCGACCACGAGCACGAGGTCGGCCTCTCGCAGCGCCGGGCGCGCCTTTTCGTCGAGCAGGTCCACGAAGACCACGTTGGCCAGCTCGGTGGTGGCGCAGGCCACGTTCCACATGCGGCTCGCCACGTTGCGGGCGATGGGGTCGGTGGCCCCGATGAGGATGCGGTTGGCCTCGAGCACGTCGGCCGCTCGGGCCAAGGCCATGTGCGCCTCGCTGAACTCGGCGCTGGTGGTCTTGCCGCTCCACACGTGGCGCAGGCGGCCGATGGCGTCAAAGGTGTCTTGGAACGCGATGCCGTCGGCCATGAGGCCGACGTTGGACTGGAATTCGCGCACGGCCGCCTCGGTGTGGGGCCCGTACTCCCCGTCTACCTCGCCGCAGGAGAACCCCAGGACGTTGAGGGTCATCTGGAGGTGGCTCACGTCGGCGCCCCGGAAGTAGGGGAGGCGCAGGTAGAGCGTGCGATCGCCGAGCTCGTAGGTCTCATCGACCAGCTCGATCCAGGTGGCGTCGTCGACCTCGTCGCCGTGGGGCAGGCCGTAGCGGCTCCTGAACGTGCGCACGGCGCCCCGCGTCGAGGGGCCGAACGTGCACGTCTCCAGCTCGGAACGCTCGATGACGCAGCCGAGCTTTTGCAGGCGCGTCTGCACGTCCTCGACGGCGGCCCCCGACTGGCCGATTGCGATGGGCTTCATGGCTGGTCTGCTCCTCCTTCTTACACCAGGCGGTGCACAAAGAAGTCGGCCATCGAGAACAGCAGGTCCTTGTAGGCCGGTTCGAGTTCGACGGACTCCAGGCGCTCCTTGGCGTTGCGCACGAGCTCCAGGGAGTAGTTGCGCACGTAGTCCAGCGAGCCGGCCTCGTCGAGCAGCTCCACGGCGCGGGCGAGCCGGTCGGGGTCGGCGGTGTGGGCGTCGAGGATGGCGCGCAGCTCGTCGGCCACGGCGGGGTTTGCCAGGGCGTGGACCACGAGCATGGTGCGCTTGCCCTCGGTGATGTCGCTGCGGAAGTCCTTCTGCGTGGCCTCCTTCTTGCCGACGAGGTTCAGCAGGTCGTCCTGCAGCTGGAACGCCAGGCCGGTGTCCATGCCAAAGGCGCGCAGGGCCTCGATCTGCTCCTCGGTACCCCCGCCGATGAGGGCGCCGCAGGCAAGGGGGACCGCCACCGAGTAGTAGGCGGTCTTGTGGCGCGCCATCTCGAGATAGTCGTCGACCGAGATGTCCCAGCGGCCGTCGCGCACCCAGCCGATGTCGAGCGCCTGGCCCTCGATGGTGCGGGTGGTCATGGCCACGAGCTCGTTCAGCACGCGCACCTTCACGGCGTCGTCGAGGCGCGGGTCGGCCAAGACGCTGCCGGTCACCTGGGAGAGCGCCAGGTCGCCGTCGTTGATGGCCAGGCCGACGCCCTGGGTCAGGTGCAGGCAGGGCTCGCCGCGGCGCAGCTCCCCCTTGTCGGCGATGTCGTCGTGGATAAGGGCCGCGGTGTGGAAGTGCTCCACGGCCGCCGCGCAGCTCGCCGCCAGCGTGGGGTCCCCGCCCACGGCCGCGCAGCCGAGCGCGCACACGGCGGGACGGTGGCGCTTGCCGCCGTTGGCGGAGTAGCGGGCGAGGGGTTCGTAGAGGTAGCGCCTCATGTCGGCGTGGCTGCCGCGCCCCACGTAGTAGGAGGCGATGAGGTCGTCGATGCTCTGGTAGTTTTCGTCGAGATATGACACGAAGTCTGTGGCCATGGTGCTCGCAGTTCCCGGTCGTCGGTACGGTCAGTCGAAACAAACCGCGCGGGACGGCGGACTAGAGCCGTGGCCCGCGCGGGGTGGTGTTGCTGGTAGGAGCGGCGGGACTCGAACCCGCAAGCCTTTCGGCGGGAGATTTTAAGTCACCTGCGTATGCCATTCCGCCACGCTCCCGTGAATCCTGCTCACAATACCACAGGCAAGGCCCCGCACCGTCGCGAGTTACGCCGCCTATGCAATAAACGCCGTTTGGGGAGCCCAGCCAAAAGGCGGCCGCAGCCCTTTTTGCCGGGCGTCCATACAGGCCACCAGGCCAAAGAGGGAGTCCGACTCGCTGGCCGTGTACCCGTCCCAGCCGCCCAGCTCGAGCAGCACGTCCAAAACGATGGCCCCCGCGCCGATGACGGCGGCGCGTTTGGGCTGCAGGCCCGGCAGCTCGGCGCGCTGGGTGAGCGAGAGGCGGGGGAGGCGCTCGGCGAGCTCGTGCACCGTCTTGCGGCCCATGGGGTGCAGGTGGACGAAGGCCGGGTCGTACGGGTCGAGGCCGTTGGCCACCGCCACGAGCGAGGTCGCGGTGCCCCCGACGCACACGAGCAGGTTGGGCAGCCCGGCACGGTGCTCAAAGCGGGGGGCCAGCACCTCGGCGACCCAGCTGCGGGCCGCGGCGACCTGCCCGTCGTCGGCCGCCTGTTCCGCCATGGAGAAGCGCTCGGCGAGCCGGCGGCACCCCACGTCGTAAGAGCCGCAGGCGCCCACGGCCAGCGAACCGTCGGCCATGAGGCCGCCGCAGGTAAGTTCGGTGGAGCCGCCCCCGACGTCGGCCACCATGAGGTTTTGGCCCTGAAAGTCGGCCGTGACCCCCAACAGCGAGAGGGAAGCCTCGACGGTCCCGGCGATGACCTGGGGTTTTAGGCCCATCGCCTCCAGTCCCTCGGTCAGATCCCCCGCGTTGGCGGCGTCACGGGCGGCGCTCGTCATGGTGACGGCCACCGGGAGGGGCCGGCCTGCGCGACGGGCATGGTCTTTGACGCGCGCGACGTAATCGCCCACGGTCCCGAGGGTCCGGGACACGGCTTGTTGGCAGAGGAGCCCCGTGGCGTCGACGCCCTCGCCGAGGTCGGTGATGCGCGCCTCCCCCTCGAGGCGCTCCACGCGGCCCGCGGGGTCGGTCCTGGCCACCATGAGGCGCGTCGAGACGGTCCCGATGTCCACGGCGCACAGCAGGTCGTCCACGCCGGGGCGTGCGGTGCAGTCCAGCAGGCCCATGCTAGCCCTCCACGACGGTCGCGCGGTCCTCGACCTCGGCCACGGTGGCGGAGCTGCCCACGGCGCCGAACACGTTGTCGAGCAGGTCGGTGGCCCAGCTGCTGGTGTTGCGGCCCGATCCGCGGGGGACCTCGGCGGGTGCGGCCGCGGCGGGCTCCTCGACGTCGAGCCCCACGACGGTCACCGGGTTGTCGTAGGGGAGCGTGAGCCCATAGACGCGGCGCGCCTCATCCTGGATGCCTTCGGCGGTCTGCAGGGCGCTCACCCGCTCGAGCATCTGCTCGTTGCGCTCGTTGTTGCGGGCGAGCTCGTTGGTCAGGCGCTCGTTCTCGCGCACGGCGAGGTAGAGCTCCTGGGCCGGGAAGTACAGCATGGTTATGGTGGCGAGCACGCAGGCGATGCTCGTGACCCACATGATGGCCAGGCGCCAGGTGCGCTCCTCCCCCGCGGCGGCCACCGCGGCGTCTTTAAGCCTGCCGAGCCTCGAGGCAAGGCCCGCGCGGGCCGAAGGCTTTGCTGCCTGCTCGGGGTCGGCCAGGGATACGGACGGGTCGGGCACCGCCACCGACGGCGCGGGGGCGGGCATGTCCTCGACGATGCGGGGAGGCTCGGGCGCGGCGGGGACAGTCGGCTGCGGGGACGTTTCCGGGGCGTCCCCGGGCACGGGGCGTGGGATGGCGACGAACGCGCCGGTCTTGGAGAGGCGCTGGGCCTCGGCGTAACGGCGGATCTCGTTGGGGTCGTCCGACACGATGCGCAACGGGCCGCGCTGCGGGGTTCGCTGCGCCGGGATCGCCGTGTTCCCCGCCTGGCCCTCGTAGCCTTCGATGACGCCGGGTACCGGGGCTGCGTGGCGTGCGGCGCGCGGGGCCCGCGCCGTCGGGCGTTGCTGCCCGGCCGTCCGCTGCGGGGCAGGGGAGGCGGCCCGGGGCCTGACGTCGTAGGGGGAGGCTTGCGGGGCTGCGGCCGGGGCGGGCCGCCAGCCGGGGATCTCGCCCGGTAGGGCCGACCCACGCGTCCACGGACTGGCGTCCTGAGGCACCCCGCCGTCGAAGGGGGCGGGGCCGCTGGGGAGGCCGGTGGGGGCGTATGGGGTGTTCGGTTGGCCCATGGGGTGCGTTTCTTCTCCGATGACGGGCTGTATGGACGGATGGATTGCTATTAGTTCCCATCATAGCCTCTCGGTACCTCGGGTCGTTGGAACAGCCTGAGATTACATAGTCTTTTGCATCTTGTAGACAAGCGCCTTGGGGCACGGGGACCCAAGGGTGTACCATCGTCACCTACCGTCAAGGCACCTTAGTGCCCCGCGCCGACGAAAGGTCGTCCCATGGTTGTGCCCATGCGTTTTCCGGCTGCTGCGACGGCCGCGTCCTGCCTGCTGCTCGGTGCCCTTACCGGGTTCCCGGCGGCCGCCTCGGCGTCGTTTTCCCTTGCCCACCTGGCGGCCCCCGTGCCCCCCGCGGCGTCGGCGCAGTCCCACCAGGCGCCGGGGGCGGTCCGCTCCGGCATCTCCCCGGCGCCGCCCGGCGCCGCCCTGGGCGGACCTGAGGCCGCGCTGTCCCGCACCTTCGAGGCGGCCGGCATCGCGGTCGACCTGCCAGCCCCGCTCGACACGATGGGCGTGCCGGGGGTCTTTGCCATAGGGTCCTACGGCGACCTCTTTGTGGCCCTTACCCAGGCCGACCACGACTTCGCCGAGGCCGACGGCCAGACGGCCCTCGACGAGTACCTGGCGGGGGAGGCCGCGGAGGGCTTTGCCACCTACACCGCCGAGCTGGCCGACGGCACCCCGGTCTTTGGCTGCACGCGCGAGACGGACGGCCTTATGGCCATGGAGGTCTACCTGACCGCCGCCGACGGCTCCCTGGCCACGCTCTGGCTCGAGTACCCGGTGGACCAGGGCGAGGAGTACATCGAGCTCTCGGCGTCCATCTACGAGAGCCTGCGGCGTGCCCCCGTGCCCGCTGCGACGTCGTTGCAGGACGGCGAGGCCGCGGAGGCCGACGGCATCAGGTTCTCGACCGCGGGGCTGGCCTACGACGAGGCGGCGGGCGTCTGGGCCGATGCCGACGAGACCCTCGTCGTGGCAAGCTCGCCCAGCCTGCTGCTGCGCCAGGAGGCCATGGGCGAGGACCGCTTCCTCGACGAGGTGGCGTCGCTTGCGGACGGCAACCCCGTGGCCCGCTGCGTCATGGCGACCGGCGACGGTTCCAACCTACTCTACATCGTGTGCGCGGTGGACGAGGGCGGTATGCTCGAGACCATTGCCTTCGCCGTGCTCGACGACGGGACCGCCACCCTGCTGTATGGGCTGTGCGAGGCGACCGACGCCCTGGCGTGCGAGCGCATGGGGTCGATCCTGCGCAGCGTCGAGGTCGTGCCCCAGGCCTCGGCCGGCGTGGTAGGGTCGCTGCTCGAGCATATCGGCACCCGCAGCGTCTGGGGCGGGGCGCGCGGAGCCAACGGGGGCGGCGACTTAAGCTCGCTGCTGTACAACCCCGCCTTTGTCGGCGCGGCCAAGAAGGCTTAGGCCGCCCGAACGGTCCTGTTCTTGCTTCTCGATCAACCGCTGAGGTCAGTTAGGAGTCTTTTTCATGAGCGTTACAGCCATCGTCCTCGCCGCCGGCGAGGGCACCCGTATGAAGTCGTCGCGTCCCAAGGTGGTCCACGAGGTGCTCGGCCGCCCCATGGTGCGCTGGGTCGTGGAGGCGGCCCGCGAGGCCGGGGCTGACCGCATCGTCGTGGTGGTGGGCAACGGGGCCGACCAGGTGCGGTCGCTGTTCTCCGACGACCCTGCGGTCGAGTGCGTGCTCCAGGAGGAGCGCCTGGGCACCGGCCACGCCGTGCGCTGCGCCCTCGAGCAGGCCTGCGTGGAGGAGGGGCAGGTGCTCGTGCTCTGCGGGGACACCCCGCTGCTGCGGGGCGAGACCCTGGCCGAGCTCGTGGCCGCCGCCCGGCAGACCCGCGGCGGCGCGCTCCTCACCATGACCTACGAGGACCCCACGGGCTACGGGCGCGTCATGCTCGACGCTGAGGGCCTTGCCGAGCGCATCGTGGAGCAGAAGGACTGCACGGCCGAGGAGGCCGCCTGCACCACCTGCAACGCGGGGGTGTACTGCTTCGACGCGGGGCTGCTGCGCGACCGCATCGGCGCCCTCTCGTGCGACAACGCCCAGGGCGAGTACTACCTCACCGACATGGTCGCGGTCCTGCGCGCTGAGGGGGCGCCGCTTGCGGCCCTGTCCTGCGACCGCGATCCCGACGAGCTCATGGGCGTGAACTCGCGCATCCAGCTCGCCGAGGCCACCAAGGTCATGCAGCGTCGCATCAACCGCGCCCTCATGGCGGCCGGTGTCACGATGCTCGATCCCGACCAGGTGTGGGTGGGCCCCGGCGTGAGCGTCGGGCGCGACACCGAGCTGCTGCCGGGCACGATGCTCTGGGGCACGACCACGGTGGGGGAGAACTGCGTCGTGGGGCCCAACAGCCGCCTCACCGACACCGTGGTGGGCGACGGCTGCACGGTCGACGAGACCGTGGCCCAGAAGGCGGTGCTCGACAATGGCGTGACCTGCGGCCCCCGCGCCTACCTGCGTCCCGGCGCGCGCCTGATGGACGGCGCCAAGGCGGGAACCCACGTCGAGATCAAGAACTCCACCATCGGGCCCAACTCCAAGGTGCCGCACCTCTCCTACATCGGCGACTGCACCATGGGTGCCGGCGTGAACATCGGCGCGGGCACCATCACGTGCAACTACGATGGAAAGTACAAGCACCCCACCACCATCGGGGACGGCACCTTCGTGGGCTCTGATACGATGCTCGTTGCCCCGGTGAACGTGGGCAGCGGGTGTACCGTGGGTGCCGGCAGCGTCATCACCGCCGACGTGCCCGACGGGGCGCTCGCTGTGGAACGCAACACCGAGCGCATCATCGAGGGTTGGCGCCCGCGGTGGGCCCGCGAGGCTGCGCAGGAATAACCGCCGCAGGCACGGTCGAGAGAGTCCTTACAGGCAGAAGGAGAGGGGCACCAACGTCATGACCGCAGTCCAGAAGAGCATCAAGGTCTTCTCAGGTTCGTCGAACCGCCCGCTGGCGGAGGCCATCGCCGAGAAGCTGGGCACCGAGCTCGGCGCGTTGGAGCTCGAGCAGTTCGCCAACGGCGAGATCTACGCCCGCTACGCCGAGAGCGTCCGCGGCGCCGACGTGTTCATCATCCAGTCGGTCTCGGGCCAGAACCTCAACGACATGCTCATGGAGGTCCTGGTCATGACCGACGCGGCCAAGCGCGCCTCGGCCCGCACCGTGACCGCCGTGATTACCCACTACGCCTACGCGCGCCAGGACCGCAAGGCCGCCCCGCGCGAGCCCATCACGGCCCGCCTGGTGGCCAACCTCTACGAGGCCGCCGGCGTGGACCGCATCATCACGGTCGACCTGCACCAGGGCCAGATCCAGGGCTTCTTCGACGTGCCGGTGAACCACCTCACCGCCATGCCGCTCTTTACCGAGTACTACTCGGCCAAGGGTTTCGACATGGACAACACCGTGGTGGTCTCGCCCGACGTGGGCCGCGCCAAGGCCTCCAAGCGCCTGGCCGACTCCCTGGGCTGCTCGCTGGCCATCGCCCACAAGGGCCGTCCCTCGCACAACCAGGCCGAGGTCATGGGCATCATCGGCGACATCGAGGGCAAGACCTGCATCATCAACGACGACATGATCGACACGGCCGGCACCCTGTGCGGTGCCGTGCGCGAGCTCAAGGCCAAGGGTGCCGGCCCCATCTATGTGGGCGCCACCCACGGCCTGTTCTCGGGTGCGGCCTTCGAGCGCCTCGACGACGCCCCCATCGAGGAGGTCGTCGTGACCGACGCCGTGCCGGTGCCCCCCGAGCGTCTGGGCGGCAAGATCAAGGTCCTCTCCCTGGCCGACGAGTTCGCCAAGGCGATTCAGAACGTCTACGACGAGACGAGCGTCTCCGAGATGCTCGGCGTGAACCCCGAGTTCTAAGATGCCCAAGGCACAGGAGAAGGGCGCCCAGGACGTGCCGGTCGCGATTGTGTGCGGGTTGGGCAACCCCGGCGCCGAGTACGAGCGCACCCGCCACAACGCCGGCTTCATGGCCGTCGACCTGCTGGCCCAGGAGCTCGGCGCCCGCTACTGGAAGAACAAACCGGGAGCCCAGGTCGCCGAGGTCACCCACCAGGGGGCCAAGCTCGTGCTCGTGAAGCCCACGGCGTTCATGAACGTCTCGGGCGGCCCGCTCAAGAAGATCGCCGAGGAGTACCGGGTCCCCCCGGCGGGGATGCTGGTGATCCACGACGAGCTCGAGCTGCCGGCCGGGACCGTGGCGGTGAAGCTCGGGGGAGGCCATGGTGGCCACAACGGCCTGCGCTCCATCGGCGAGAAGTTCGGCACGACCGACTTTCCCCGCGTGCGGGTGGGGATCGGCCGGCCGCCGGGCCGTATGGCGCCGGCCGACTTCGTGCTCCAGCCGTTGCGCAACCGCGACCTGGAGGACTTCGAGGTGACGGTGGCCGACGCCGCCATGGTGGCCCGCTGCGCCGTGGAGCAGGGCGTGGCCGAGGCGGCGCGACGGTTCCCGTCGAAACGCTGACCTTGCTGCCGGGGATTCCCCACAAGGGTGTCCCCGGCATTTTCTATAGGTAGTGGGTTTACGAGTTGGAGAGGCCGTTCGATGCACACCATCCTGCACAAGGAGCAGCTCGCTCCCGACACCTGGCTCATGCGTGTCGCTGCGCCGGCGGTCGCCGCCAAGGCGCGGGCCGGCCAGTTCTTCCTGCTGCGGGCCGACGACGCGGGGGAGCGCGTGCCCTTTACCTTCCTCGACTGGGATCCGCGCGAGGGCTGGATCGAGTTCGTGTTCCTGGCGGTGGGGGCCACCACGCGCTACCTCGCGACCTTCGAGGAGGGAGACGAGCTGCTCGACGTCGTGGGACCGCTCGGCAACCCAACCGAGGTCTCACCTGGCCGATGGGCCGTGGCGGGGGGCGGTGTGGGCCTGGCGGCCGCCTACCCGGTGGCGCGGGCCTTTGCCCAGGCCGGGGCGCAGGTGAGCGCCATCGTGGCCGCCCGCACCGAGGAGCTGCTGATCCTCGAGGACCGCTTTGCGGCGATTCCCGGCGTGGAGCTGCTCGTGGTGACCGACGACGGCTCAAGGGGCGAGCGCGGTTTTGCGACCACGCCCCTCGAGCGGCTCTGCGCCGCCGACAAGGTCGATGCGGTCTTCGCCGTGGGCCCCGTGCCCATGATGGCGGCCTGCTCGCGCACGGCCGCGGGTCTCGGCGTGCCCGTGACCGTGTCGCTCAACCCTGTCATGCTCGACGGCACCGGCATGTGCGGCGGTTGCCGCGTGACGGTGGGGGGCGAGGCGCGTTTTGCGTGCATAGACGGCGTTGACTTCGACGGGTCGCTGGTCGACTGGGCCGACATGGCCGCGCGCTCGCGGGCCTATGCCCCCGAGGAGCGCGAGGCCGCGGAGCGCCCGCACCGCTGCCACCTGCGCGACGCCCAGCTGTAGGACGGAAGAGACGTTAGGAGCCAACGTGACCTCCCAGAACCCTTCTTCGGCGCGCGTCGCCCCCCGCGAGGTGGACCCCGTCGAACGCGTTTTGAACTTTGACCCGGTCGACCTGGGCTATACCGACGAAGACGCCGTGCTCGAGGCGGCCCGCTGCCTGCAGTGCAAGAAGGCCCCCTGTGTGTCGGGCTGCCCGGTGGGGGTCGACATCCCCCACTTCGTGAACTTGGTGCGGCAGGGCGACTGGGCGCAGGCGCTCGCTGCTATTCGCGCGGACAACCTGCTGCCGAGCATCTGCGGCCGCGTGTGCCCCCAGGAGACCCAGTGCGAGGGGAGATGCGTCCTCGGGCGCAAGGGCGAGCCCCTCGCCATCGGGCAGCTTGAGCGCTATGTGGGCGATAAAGCCGCCCAGGTCGAGGGGCTCGTGGCCGAGGAAGGCCCTGCCGACGCCGCCCCATCGCAGGCCGCCTGGGGTAGGGTGGCCGTGGTCGGGAGCGGGCCGGCGGGCATCACCTGCGCCCTCGAGCTGCGTCGTGCAGGTATCGAGGTGACGCTGTTCGAGTCGCTCCATCGGCTCGGAGGGGTTCTCACCTACGGCATCCCGGTCTTTCGCCTGCCCGACGACGTGGTGGCCCGCGAGCTTGCCGCGCTGGCGGATTTGGGGGTCGCGATCGAGTGCAACACGGTGATGGGGCGCACGGTGACGGTGCCCGAGCTTTTGAATGAGCGCGGCTTCGACGCCGTGTTCCTCGGCGTGGGGGCCGGCCTGCCCAAGCTGGTGGGCGTGCCGGGGGAGAACCTCGTGGGCGTGCTCTGCGCCAACGAGTACCTGACGCGCGTGAACCTGATGGGGGCCTACGACTTCCCGGTCATGGACACGCCGGTGCGCCGTGGGCGCGACGTGGTGGTGCTCGGCGGCGGCAACGTGGCCATGGACGCCGCCCGTACGGCGCTGCGCCTCGGGGCGCAGACGGTGACGCTCGCCTATCGGCGCACCGAGGCCGAGATGCCGGCGCGGCGGGCCGAGGTGGAGCACGCCAAGGCCGAGGGGGTCAGGCTCCTGGAACTTGCGGCCCCGCTCGAATTTGTGGGAGACGACCGCGGCAACGTCGTGGCCGCCCGCCTGCGCCGCATGCGCCTGGGAGAGCCGGGTGCCGACGGACGCCGCAGCCCCGTGGCCCTCGAGGGGGAGGGCGCGGTGATCGAGCTGCCCTGCGACACGGTGGTCACGGCCATCGGAACCAACGCGAGCCCGCTGGTGCGGCTCATGGCACCGGGCCTTGCGCTCAACGGGCGCGGCTACATCGAGGTGGACGAGCACGGGCGTACGAGCGACCCCCGCGTCTGGGCGGGCGGCGACATCGTGACCGGCGCCGCCACGGTGATCCTGGCCATGGGGGCAGGCAAGGCCGCTGCGGCGGACATGGTGTGCGAGCTGCAAAAGTAATGCTCTAGAGGCAGCTCGGCGGGTATACACCCGGTATCTGTGGACACGCACGGTGCGGCGACTGCGGCGCGGGGCCGCCTTGCCGCCTACGAAGGGAGAACCGCCATGGGCAAGCCTGTCTCCAACCGTTCCTACAACAATGCCATGGGCCGTCGGGCGTTCCTCTGCGGGGGTGCCCTGGCCACCGGCGCGGCGCTGGGGCTGCTCGCGGGGTGCGGCCAAGACGCCGCGTCCGAGTCGAAGGACGGCGACATGCCTTCGACCGACGCCGAGACGCGGCCTGACGGGGCGGCTCCGGAACTCACGGTACTGAACGAGGTGGTGTACCCCGAGGCGGTGGGCTCCGCCGATTACGAGAAGCGCCAGCAGGTCGCCGACGACAACCCCCTCACCGATGAGTTCCGAAGCGGTCTGGGGCTCTTTGCCGACGACGTGGCCTGCTATGGCATCGGCCAGTCCGACGCAGAGAACGGACCTGCGAACCTGTGCCTCTCTCCCGCGGGGCTGTACCTGGCCCTCGCTATGCTGGCGCAAGGGGCAGGGGGCAACACGCAGGCCCAGCTCCTGGACGCCCTGGGGGCCTCCGACGCCGCCGCGCTCGCCGCGCAGTGCGGCAACCTCATGCGCGTGCTCTGGTCGTACACCACCCCCGACGACGACCCGGCTGCGAGCGTCGTGGAACTGGCCACGTCGCTGTGGGTGCGTTCCGATACGCCGGTGGAGACGCCCTTTTTGGAGACGGCCACCGACTCGTTCTACGCCGAGGTCTTTGAGGCCGGGGCCCCCGGTGCCGTGGTTGAGCGCGCCATGGGCACCTGGGTGGCCGACCACACGGGTTCGACGCTCAAGCCGCAGTTCAAGCTCGACGACAGCTGGCTCATGAGCCTCATGGCCACGGTGTGGTTCAAGGACGGCTGGCAGGACCCCTTTAACCCCAACGACATCGCAAGCGGCACCTTCCATACCGCCAAGGGCGACGTGACCTGCGATTTCATGATCCAGGTGCGCGAATGCACCGCCGTGGTGACCGATGCCTACTCGGTGGCGGCGCTGCCCTTGGGCACCGGGTCTTCCGTGACGTTCCTGCTGCCGGCCGAATGCACCGCCCCCCGTGCGCTTCTGGCCCGGGCCACGGGCAACGGGATGATCTGCGACCCTTCGGGCGATGACGCCGCCATGGCGCGGGTGACCTACCGGGTTCCGCGTCTCTCGTTCGACGCCGACGGCTCGGTGGTCGAGATGCTCAAGGCCATGGGAATCACCGACGTCTTTGAGGACGGCGCCGACCTGAGCGGCCTTTTGAAGACCTCCGCCGCCGTGAGCGCTGTGGACCAGGGGACGCACTTCTCCATGGACGAGGTGGGCGTCGAGGCGAGCTCCTACACCGTCGTGGGCATCGTGGCCACGGGCATGCCGCCCGAGGACCTGGAGGACGTGGACTTTACGCTCGATCGCCCCTTTGCCTTTAGGCTTACGGCTCCCGACGGGACGGTCTTGTTCGTTGGAATCGTGGGAGACCCCACGCAGAAGTAGGAAAGAAGGAAGGCAGGCCCGATGACCGAGTGGCTGGTCCGTCGGTTCGTAAAGAACTACCAGGACGTCGAGAACCCCCGCGTGCGCACGGCCTACGGGCTGTTTGCCAGCATCGTAGGCATCGTGTGCAACCTGCTGCTGAGCTTGGGCAAGGGCCTCGTGGGCCTTGCCTCGGGCTCGGTGGCCATCGTGGCCGACGCCGTGAACAACCTCTCGGACGCGTCGAGCAACATCATCAGCCTGCTGGGTTTCAAGCTGGCCAGCAGGCCGGCCGACCACGAGCACCCCTACGGCCACGGCCGCATGGAGTACCTGGCGGGCCTGACCGTGGCCGTGCTGGTGCTGGTGGTGGGCGTGGAGCTGGTCAAGAGCTCCATCGACGAGATCCTGCACCCCAAGGCGGTGGACTTCACCTGGGTCGCCGTGGCCGTGCTCGTGGGCTCGATCCTGGTGAAGGTCTGGATGGCGCTCTTCAACTACCGCATCGGCAAGCGCATCGACTCGGTGACGCTCAAGGCCACGGCGGCCGACTCGCGCAACGATGCCATCACCACGGGGGCCGTGCTTGCCGCGCTGCTGGTGGACCACTACACCGCCCTCTCCCTCGACGGATGGGCGGGCCTGGCGGTGGGCGGCTTTATCGTGGTGAGCAGCATCGGGCTGATCCGCGACGCCGTGGAGCCGCTGCTGGGCGCCGCGCCCGACCCCAAGCAGGTGCATCACATCCACGACAAGATCATGGGCTACCCTGGGGTCTTAGGCACCCATGACCTCATGATTCACGACTACGGTCCCGGCCGGCAGTTCGCGAGCGCCCACGTAGAGATGGCGGCCGAGCAGGACGTGCTCGAGGCCCACGACGTGATCGACACCATAGAACAGGACTTCCTGACGAACGACGGCCTGGTGATGACCATCCACTACGACCCCATCGTGACCTCCGACGAGCGCGTGAACACCCTGCGCTCATGGATGGACGAGGTCGTGCGCGGTATCGACCCACGCCTCTCGGTGCACGACCTGCGCGCGGCCCCGGGCCCCACCCACACCAACGTGATCTTTGACTGCGTGAAGCCTTGCGAGGTCCCGCTCTCCGACGACGAGCTGCGCGCCGAGATCCGCCGCCGCGTGGGTGCTGTGCATCCCGAGTACGTGTGCAAGGTCACGGTCGACAACGACTACGTGTCGGCCGAGGGGTAGGTCGGCTACTCCAGCGTTTCCACCGCGACGGCGACGCTGTGACGGTGGAACGCGATGCCGTACCGCAGGCGTCGGCCGGTCGCGGCATGGTCGTAGGCCTTGGAGTCGATCTGGGCCAGCCCCTGTGCGGCCGCATGCTCAAGCTCGGACCGTTCTTTTGCGGCCGAAAGCTCGTTGCCGAACGCTTTGAGCTCCAAGGTTATCGTGGGGTTTTGAGCGGCCAGAGGAGTGAGTCGCACGTCGTAGAAGCCGGTGCCGCCCCTCCCGTTGGATACGGGGTCGGCGTAGCCTTCCATGCCAAAGAGCAGGCCTACCATGAGCATGTGGTAGCTGTTCTCGCCTTTGAGGTCCACGGGGGCCACGTTGTCGACGAGGATGTACGCGAGTTCGGATTCCACGGTGGCCGCATCGCCGGACGCCAGGGCCGTATGCAGCTTCTCGAGGCGCCGTGCGCCGCCGGCGACCTGGCGGAAGCGCTTTACGACCTCTCGGCTAAAGAGCAGCTGCACCTCGTGGTTGGGGATACGCAGGGGGCGCAGCCGCAGGTCGTCGGTGGGGTCGCGGGTATCGTCGGTGGTGAGGTAGCCGGCCAGGTAGAGCAGGCTCCACAACTCGTCTCCGCCGATGCCGCCTTCAGGAAAGACGATGGACAGGTCGAGCGGGGCGCGCACCGTACCGCCTGGCTGCAGGAGGCTGTAGACGTCGGACAGCGATTCGCTGTTCAGCCCGCGTACGGCATCGCCCACGGGGGTGTTCGTGGCGGTGTTTGCCCAGTAGATGCCCGGCGCGCAGCCTTTGGCGAAGTAGTTGAGCACGCTCCAGGGATTGTAGATGTCGGCCTCGCCAAAGCGGTAGCCGTCGTACCAGTCCTTGACCTCCTCGCGCTTGTGGGGGTGGCCCAGGTAGGCGGCCAGGGCGGCCACCTCGGCTTCGGTGAACCCAAAGCGTTCGTCGCTCTCGGTGTCGAGCGCCGTCTTGACCACCACGTTGTTGAGGTCCGAGAAGATCGACTCCTTGGAGATGCGCTGCACGCCGGTGAGGCAGGCGAGGTCGAGCGCCGCGCCGCCGTCTTTGAGCGCTCCGGTGAGCCAGCCCTTCATGAAGTCCACCACGGGGCGGTAGTACCCGCGTCCGTGGCCGGTCATGATGGGGGCGTCGTACTCGTCGATGAGGATGACGACGCCCCTCCCGTGGTGCTTGCGCAGGTACAGGGCGAGCTGGCGCAGGGCGGACTCCACGTCGTCGCGTGAACCCCTCTTGTCGCGCACGCCCTCGAACTGCGCCCTCTCCGCCTCGCCCAGGGCATCGCTCGCTTCCAGGTAGCCGTGGCGCTGGTACTCGGCGGCCACCTTGCCCTCGAGCGCCTGGTAGCACTCCTCCCAGGTGCTCTTCTTCACGTCGTTCAACGTGAAGAAGATGACGGGTCGCACGCCCTGTTCGGCCCGGTAGCGGCCACCCTCGGCGTCCCAGATGGAGAGCCCCTCGAACAAGGTCGCCCTAGACGCCCCGTCGGGGGACAGTTCGAAGAAGCTCTTAAGCATGGTCATGGCGAGCGATTTGCCAAAGCGGCGGGGCCGGCAGAAGAGCGTCACCTTGTCGTTGCCGTCGAGGAGGTCGGCGACGAGCATCGACTTGTCCACGAACACCGAGCGGGCCGCCACGCTCTCGAACCCGTCGTCGCCGATGGGCAGGCGCCGGGCGCCGCTACGATCCATGAGGCGCGCGCCGGGGGCCGTGTAGATGCCGGTTGGGTTGTCCATGGGCGCTCCTTAGGGTTTGGGGGGGCATAAGGGCATTGTAACCCGACGCCTTCGTTAGAACTCCGCGTTGCCCACGGTGCGCGGGTGCGGGATCACGTCGCGGATGTTGGCCACGCCGGTGAGGTACATCACCAGGCGCTCGAAGCCCAGGCCAAAGCCCGCGTGCTTGCAGGTGCCAAAGCGGCGCAGGTCCAGGTAGGCGGCGTAGTCGTCGGGGTTCATGCCCAGCTGCTCCACACGGGCCTGGAGCAGGTCCAGGCGCTCCTCGCGCTGGGAGCCGCCGATAATCTCGCCGATGCCGGGCACCAGGCAGTCGGTGGCGGCCACGGTCTTGCCGTCGTCGTTCATGCGCATGTAGAAGGCCTTGATCTCGGCCGGGTAGTCGGTCACGAACACCGGGCGCTTAAAGTGCTGCTCGGTCAGGAAGCGCTCGTGCTCGGTGGCCAGGTCGCAGCCCCAGTAGACCGGGTACTCGAACTCGTGGCCCGCCGCCACGGCCTCTTCGAGGATCTTGACGGCGTCGGTGTAGCTCACGCGGCCGAAGTCCGAGGAGGCCACGTGTTCCAGGCGCTCCTTGAGCCCCTTGTCCACAAACGAGTTGAAGAAGGCGATCTCGTCGGGGCAGTTGTCCATGACGTAGCGAATCACGTACTTGAGCATGGCCTCGGCCAGGTTCATGTCGTCCTCGAGGTCGGCAAAGGCGATCTCGGGCTCAACCATCCAGAACTCGGCGGCGTGGCGCGCGGTGTTGGAGTTCTCGGCGCGGAACGTGGGGCCAAAGGTGTACACGTCGCCAAAGGCCATGGCGAAGTTCTCGGCCTGTAGCTGGCCGCTCACGGTGAGGTTGGCCGGCTTGCCAAAGAAGTCCTGGGAGAAGTCCACGGCACCCTCGTCGTTGGTGGGGACGTCAAGCATGTCGAGCGTGGTCACGCGGAACATCTCGCCGGCACCCTCGCAGTCGGAGGCCGTGATGATGGGCGTGTTCACGTACACAAAGCCGCGCTCCTGGAAGAACTTGTGGAGGGCATAGGCCGCCACCGAGCGCACGCGGAAGACGGCGCTGAAGAGGTTGGTGCGCGGGCGCAGGTGCTGGATCGTGCGCAGGAACTCCACGGTGTGGCGCTTCTTCTGGAGCGGGTAGTCGGGTGCCGAGGGGCCCTCGACCTCGATGGAGGTTGCCTTGAGCTCAAAGGGCTGCTGGGCCTCGGGAGTGAGCACCAGCGTGCCGGTGACCACGAGGGCGGCCCCCACGTTCTGGGCGGCGATGGCGTCGTACTCGGGAAGCGTCTCGCGGTCCATGACCACCTGGAGGTTGTTGAAGCAGCTGCCGTCGTTCAGGGCCACAAAGCCCACGGCCTTGGAGTCGCGGATCGAGCGGGCCCAGCCGGCAACGGTCAGGGTCTGGCCTCCCAGGGCCTGGGAGTTTGCAAAGATAGACGCGATGGTGGTGCGGTTCACGAAGGATGCCCCCTTTGGGTCGCGGCGGTGGTGCGTTGGGAAGCATTGTACCCCTGGGGGCGGGGAGGAGTGGAGGACTCTTGCTATACAGCTGCCAGTTCGCCCATGGTTTGATAGCGGCCAGCTCGGCCTAGTCGGCTACGAGGTGCGTCTGACGATAGAGGGGCGGCCGCACGGCGTTGACCACCTTCTTCTTGTTGTCAGTGGTGGCAGCGGGTCCCGGCACCTCCTCGGCGTCGTCCGCCACGATCTCGTAGGGCCAGCCCTTGATGCTCCCGAGGTCATAGACCTGGGTGTAGCCAAGCTCTGCCAACGTGTCGACCGCAATCTTGGAACGACGCCCCGACTGGCAGTATACGATCACGGGGTCGTCCTTGTGAGGAATCACGGCCTCGGCGGTTTTCTCGTCCACCAGGTTGTAGGGGAGCAGGATTGCGTGCTCCAGGTGGCCCTTCTCGTATTCCTGCTCGGTGCGGACGTCGAGTACCACGACGTCGCTCTTGCCGTCGTCCATAAACGCGAGGGCCTCCTTGGGGGTGATGGAGCGATCGACGGCGGCGGCCGCTGCCTCAGGTGCGGCGTCGGCCTCCTTAGGGGTGCTCCCAAAGGCAAACGCGTTGGTCGGAGCCACCGACACCTCGGTCTCGGTGGCGGCGCAGCCGCAAAGGACAGCCGTCAGAAGACCCCCCGTCAGGCAAAGGGATGCAAGGGCTGCTGCAATGGAGGACGGGCGGGCCATGGGATGCCTCCTTAAGGGACTGGCGATGGGTCTGAGCTGCTGTTTTGGCGCTTATACCCAGGGTTTGCCAATCTTGCATCCAGGATGCTTCGAGAAAAAACCTGCACAAAGGAGGCACGGGGCGTATAAACCGGTGGGAGATGGTGGAGATGCAAGGCGGAAGGGATGTCAGGCGGTGCAGGGGTGGGGCGTGAGGAGCGAGGCGGGGGCGGTATCCCTGTATATCATTTGCATACTATTTAAGACTTTTTTGAGGGAATACGGCCGCAAAAAGGCACATCGTGTACCGGACCCGCTGCCCTGCTCCCCACGGAATTGGGGGAGAAACCCGCGCGAGGCCCCGTCGGCCCTTGCGGCGGTGTAGGCTTTTGCCAAATATGCGAGCACGAGGGGCTCCGAGCGCCTCAAAGCAAAGCGAGAAGGGGTGAGTGCGGATGCGCATCATAGGAGGAACGGCCCGTGGGCGGGCTATCAAGGCTCCCGAGGGGCGCGAGACGCGCCCGGTGACCGACATGATCCGCGAGTCGCTGTTCAACATCTGGCAGTTCGACATCGAGGGGGCCGACTTTCTCGACCTCTTCTCGGGCAGCGGCTGCATGGGGCTCGAGGCCGTCTCACGCGGGGCGCGCAAGGCGGTCATGGTTGACGCGGCGCCCCAAGCTGTGCGCACCATCAGGGCCAACCTCGAGAAGACCGGCCTGAGCGGACCGGCGGCCGAGGTGCTCAAGGCCGACGTCCTCGACGTGATCGGGCGCTATGGGCGCACCCATCGCCGCTTCGACATCGTGTACGTGGACCCGCCCTTCACGGTGCCCGAGCTGTTCCCGCAGGTCATGGAGGCACTTGCCGACGGGGCGCTGCTCAAGGAGGGGGCTGTCCTGGCCATTCGTTCTGCCACGCGCATGAAGATGCCCGAACGCATCGGCGCGCTCGAGAAGGTCCGGGAGAAGGTCTACGGCAACTCCACGGTCCACTTCTACCGTTCGACGGCGCCAACCGTCTCGTAGGGCCAGTCCTCGATACCGCCGAAGTCATGGACGTCGGTGTAGCCCAGCTCTGAGAGTTCGCGCTGCTCGATGGCGGCGTGGTAGCCGGTGAGGCAGTACACCAGCACGGGCGTCTCCTTGGTGGGGATAAGGACCGCGGCCGTCTGGGCGCTCACCGTGTCGAAGGGCAGCGAGCGGGCGCCGGCGATGTGGCCCTCGGCGTACATGGCGGCGGGGCGCGCGTCGAGGACCACGGCGGCGGGGTTGGCCTTCATACGGTCGTGGGCCTCGTGGGGTGTGATGGCCGACGGCGTGGCGTCGGGGTCGAGGCAGTTCTCGGGATGGTCTACGCTGCAGGCGTCGGCGGGGTCAACGGTATAGCTCATGGCAGGTTGTCTCCTTACTGGTTTTGCTGCGGCCCCGTTCCTGACCGACGGTGGCGTGGGAAAGAACCGCTCGCGGATTTATGGGGGCGTTATACCCGTGTCGCCGCCGTTGCGCTAAGGTGTTCGGCGTATGCACCCGCGTCGCACAAGGAGGTCGTGTATGCCCTGCACCACCCTGCTGGTCGGCAAGAACGCCAGCTTCGACGGCTCCACCATCGTCGCCCGCAACGAGGATTCTCCGGGCGGCAAGTTCACGCCAAAAAAGTTCGAGGTGGTGTTACCGGCCGACCAGCCGCGCCACTACCGTAGCGTCCTCTCGCACGTCGAGGTCGAGCTGCCCGAGAACCCCATGCGCTACACGAGCCTGCCCGACGCGATCCCCGTGGAGGGGATTTGGGGCGAGGCCGGCGTCAACACCGCCAACGTCTCGATGAGCGAGACCGAGACCCTCACCACCAACGAGCGCGTCCTCGGCGCCGATCCCCTCGTGGTGCTGCGCCCGGCCAAGGGCGAGCCTGGGGAGCCCGGCTACGAGCCCGAGGTGTGCGGCGGCATCGGCGAGGAGGACATGCTCACCCTTGTGCTTCCCTACATCCGCTCGGCCCGCGAGGGCGTGCTCATGCTCGGCAAGCTGCTCGAGCGCTACGGCACCTACGAGATGAACGGCATTGCCTTTAGCGACGTGAACGAGATCTGGTGGCTCGAGACCGTGGGCGGCCACCACTGGATCGCCCGCCGCGTGCCCGACGACGCCTACGTCACGATGCCCAACCAGCTGGGCCTCGACTACTTCGACCTGAACGACGCCTTTGGCGAGCAGCGCGAGTACCTGTGCAGCTCCGACCTGCGCGAGTTCATGGCCGAGAACCACCTGGACCTGACCATGCGCACCGGCGAGGGCACCCTGCCCGAGGGCGTGTTCAACCCCCGCGAGGCCTTTGGGTCCCACAGCGACTCCGACCACGTGTACAACACGCCGCGCGCCTGGGCCATGCAGCGCTTCTTGAGTCCCCACGCCGAGGACTGGGACGCCCCGGGGTGCCCCTGCGGCCCCGAGTCCGACCAGATCCCCTGGTGCCGCGTGCCCGAGCGCAAGCTCACCATAGAGGACGTCAAGTACGCGCTCTCGCTCCACTACCAGGGCACCCCGTTCGACCCCTACGGCAAGCTGGGCACCGAGGCCACGCGCGGCCTCTACCGCCCCATCGGCATCAACCGCAACGGGCAGCTCTCGGCCGTGCAGCTGCGCCCCGACGTGCCCGAGGCCGTGCGCGCCGTTCAGTGGATTGCCTACGGCAGCAATCCCTTCAATGCGCTGGTGCCGCTCTACGCCAACGTGGACGAGGCCCCGGAGTACTTTGCCAACACCGAGGCGCGGGTGAGCACCGAGAGCTTCTACTGGGCGAACCGCCTGATCGCGGGCCTGGCCGACGCCCACTTCGGCGCCTGCCTGCCCGACATAGAGCGCTACCAGCTCAAGGTCGGCGGAGAAGGCCACCGCGTGATCGGGCAGACCGACCGCAAGGTGCGCGCGGAGGGGCTCGGCTACGACGCCGCCGCCCCGCTGCTCGCCGAGGCCAACGCCGAGGTGGCGGCCTTCGTGCGCGAGCAGACCGACGACCTGTTGAGCAAGGTGCTGTTTACGGTGAGCCTTGCCATGAAGAACGGCTTCTCCCGCTCCGACGGGTAGGGGGCCTGCCGGGCGGCCGCCCCGCACGACGACCCGAACAAAAGCCGCCCCTGGACGCGTCGCTGCGTCCAGGGGCGGTCTTGTTGAGAAGGACTTGCGGCCTGCGGTTCTAGTCGTCGAGGCTCAGGTGCTCCACGTCGTCGCGGTTAGAGCGGCGGTAGATGACGAACTTGCGCCCGATGACCTGGACGCACTCGGCCCCGGTCTGCTCCACGATGGCGTCGGCGGCCTCGCGGGCGGTGAGCTCGCTGGCCTCGAGCACCTTGCACTTGATGAGCTCGTGGGCCTCGAGCAGGTTCTCGGCCTGGGAGACCACCGAGTCGTTGACGTTGAACTTGCCCACGATCAGGGTGTCGCTCAGGGTGTTGGCCATGCTGCGGAGCTTCTTGCGCTGCTTGCTGTTGAGTGCCATGGGTTCCTCGCGTGCTTTCTCGTAGAGCGCCGAGGCCGGTGCCTCGGTCGGATGTTGGATCGATGCCTGCGATGCTACCATGAACGTGACAATCGGCGGGGGAGGACGCGGTGCCTCCCATGGACTTCTCCTAAATCAGCAGCAACAGCCCGTACACCACCACGCCGCTCACCGCGCACCACAGCAGGGAGCCGCTCTTCCACGCCACCAGCATGACGGCCGCCGCCGCCAAGAGCGGGGCCGCCGCCGGCCACAGCCCGGCATCGAACATGCCGGGGGTGAGCAGGTCGTTTGCCACCAGGGCCGCGAAGGCGGCCGGGGGGATGAACCCCAGCGCCTGCTCCACGCCGTCGGGCAGCGAGTGCCCCTTGAGGGCGAACAGCGGAATCACGCGGCAGGCGAGCATCGTGACCGCGCAGCAGGCAAACACGATGAAGAAGCTCGACCAGTCCATGGGCTCGCTCACGGCTGCTCCCCCCTACGGCCGGCGCCCGCGCGCTCGCTGACCTTGCTGAACGCCATGGCGGCGGCCACCCCGGCCAGAGCCCCGATGAGGATGGCGGGGCCGGCGAGTCCCACGGCCTTGCACGCGAACACGCCCGCCATCGCCACGACGGCCGCCACCGCCGTGGCCGGCTTCCAGGCCTGCGTCACCAAAAGGCAGATGAAGATGGAGGTCATGGCAAAGGCGGCGATGGCGAGGGGGACCCCGATGGCGTTTCCTACGAGCGCCCCCACCACGCAGGCGGCGGTCCAGGCGCTCTGGGAGAAGAGGTTCACCAGGGCGGCGCGGTCGACCGACCAGCCCCCCTCGGCGAACTTGGCGGCGTTCACGCCGTAGCTCTCGTCGGTCACCGTGGCGGCAAAGAGGAACGACAGGCGCTTCTTGGCCGTGCGGCACATGGGGGCAAAGGCGGCCGAGTAGAGCATCTGCCGGGTGTTCACAAGCGACACGCTGGCGATGATCGCCCCCATAGGCGAGCCGGCGAGCCACATGTTGGGGATCATGAACTGGCCTGCCCCCGAGTAGAACAGCGCGGACATCAAGAAGACCTGCAGGGCGTTCATCCCGATGGAGTTGCTCAGGATGCCGCAGGGCAGGCCGATGGCCACGTAGCCCAGCATGATGGGCAGGGCCGCTTTAAAAGACTGGTGTATGTGGTCGCGAGAAATCATAATGGTGCGATTGTATCCCCGCCCGAAACCTTTCGCGTGCACATCCTATGGAAGGGGCCGTTGGATCGGGGGTCCTCCCTCCTTGCCCTGCGGCTACATCCCCCTGAACCCCGTCTGCCGCAGCGCCTCGTAGAGCACGATGGCCACGGCGTTCGACAGGTTGAGCGAGCTGATGCCCGGGTCTTCTCCGCGCACGAAGTTGCCGCAGATGTCGGGGCGGGGCTGGGCAGCAGGGATGGGGGAGGAGCCCAAGGCGTCGTGGCGGGCGCGCCATTGGGGGGCGTCGTCGAGCGAGGCGGCGTCGGGCAGCATGGGGATGCGCTCGCAGCTGGCGGGGTGCTCCTCGAGGATCGTCGGGGCGATGCCGGTGCTCTCTTTGCCAAAGATCAGGTAATCGCCGTCGCGGTAGGCGGCGTCGCTGTAGACGGTCGTCGCCCGCTTGGTGAGCAGGTGCAGCCGCCCGGGTTCGCCGGCCTCGGGGTTGCGCCCCATGAAGTCTTGCCAGCCGCTGTAGGTCTCCACCGCAAGGTTGTGCCAGTAGTTCATGCCGGCGCGTTTGAGCAGGGGATCGCTGAGCTCAAAGCCCAAAGGGCCCACAAGGTGCAGGCGCGACCCGGTCACGACGCAGGTGCGGCCGATGTTCCCGGTGTTCGAGGGGATCTCGGGCTCGAAGAGGACGATGTTGAACACGGCGCCTACCTGGCTTTCGTACAGGCGCAGTGGCGGGCGCGGAACCGCTCGGGCACCTTGTCCTCGGTCAGTTCCCGGTGCACGTCGCAGCTGCCGGCCGCCTGGGCCACCTCGTAGTACCAGCGCTTGTACTCGAGCAGGTCGAGGTGCTCCTTAAGCTGCTCGATCTGCTGGACCACCGAGGCACGGTGTTCCTCGATGAGGGCCAGGCGATGCTCGATGGTGGCGTCTCCCTCAAGACACCAGTCGATGAACTGCTTGATCATCTTGATCGGCATGCCGGTGTCTTTGAGGCACTCGATGGTCGTGAGCCACTCGAGGTCCTCCTCCTTGAACAGCCGTGCGCCTCCCTCGGTGCGCTCTATGAAGGGGAGAAGCCCCTCTTTGTCGTAGTAGCGTAGGGCCGAGGGTGCAATGCCGTACATCTTGGCGACCTCGCCGATGGTGTAGCGCTTCACGGGATGCTCCTTGCAGGTGTCGATGCGCGGATGGGAGGGAGCAAAGTTAAAGTTCGATTAAGCTCTCATGATAGCCCATGGGGGTGTCGGCCCAAAGTGGCGGCTCTATGTTTCCGTTCGGCGACGGCAAGTGGCCGAGCTGTTTTTGCATCGTGTCGGCTCCGTTTCGGCGTGGTTAAAAACTGTTCCCAAGCCACTTGTGGGCGGGTGAAATTTCGCATCCTATGCCCAGCTTGTTTTTCCCACGGCATGCACGGGGACGGGTGGGAGCCCCCAAAGCGTCCCCGTGCGATGCCGGTTCCAGCGTTTTAGCAAGGAGTGAGGAGACCCCAATGAGCTATGTAGAGCGCGTCATCGAGTCCGTCAAGAAGAACGACCCCAATCAGCCCGAGTTCATCCAGGCCGTGACCGAGGTCCTGACCTCGCTCGCCCCGGCCGTCGAGGCCCATCCCGAGTACGAGGAGGCCGGCCTGCTCGAGCGCATGGTGGAGCCCGAGCGCATCGTGCAGTTCCGCGTGCCGTGGGTCGACGACGACGGCAAGGTGCATGTGAACCGCGGCTATCGCGTGCAGTACAACAGCGCCATCGGCCCGTACAAGGGCGGCCTGCGCCTGCACCCCAGCGTGAACCTCTCGATCATCAAGTTCCTGGGCTTCGAGCAGGTCTTTAAGAACAGCCTCACCACCCTGCCCATGGGCGGCGGCAAGGGCGGCAGCGACTTTGACCCCAAGGGCAAGTCTGACAACGAGGTCATGCGCTTCTGCCAGAGCTTCATGACCGAGCTGTACCGTCACATCGGCCCCGACACCGACGTGCCTGCCGGCGACATCGGCACCGGCGCCCGTGAGATCGGCTACCTCTTTGGCCAGTACAAGCGCATCGTGAACCAGTGGACCGGCGTGCTTACCGGCAAGGGCCTCTCCTACGGCGGTTCCCTTGCCCGCACCGAGGCCACCGGCTACGGCCTGGTGTACTTCGTCGACAACATGCTGGCCAAGAAGGGCGACAGCCTCGACGGCAAGACTGTGGCCATCTCGGGCTCGGGCAACGTGGCCATCTATGCCTGCCAGAAGGCCGCCCAGCAGGGCGCCAAGGTCGTCACCATGAGCGACTCCACCGGCTGGGTCTACGACGAGTCTGGCATCGACCTGGCTGTGGTCAAGCAGATCAAGGAGGTCGAGCGCGGCCGTCTCTCCGAGTACGTGGCCCGCGCCGGTCGCGGCCAGTATGCCGACGGCCGCGGCGTGTGGGGCGTCAAGTGCGATATCGCGCTGCCCTGCGCGACCCAGAACGAGCTGCACGCCGACGACGCCAAGCAGCTTATCGCCAACGGTGTGAAGGTCGTGGCCGAGGGCGCCAACATGCCCACCACCCTTGACGCCACCGCCATGCTCCAGGAGGCCGGCGTGGCCTTTGCCCCCGGCAAGGCCTCGAACGCTGGCGGCGTGGCCACCTCGGGCCTCGAGATGAGCCAGAACTCCGAGCGCCTCTCGTGGACCTTCGACGAGGTCGACAACAAGCTCAAGGGCATCATGGGCTCGATCTTTGCCGCCGCCGACGCCGCGGCCGAGGAGTACGGCCAGGCCGACAACCTCGTGGTGGGTGCCAACATCGCCGGCTTCAACAAGGTTGCCAACGCCATGATGGCCCAGGGCATCTGCTAACGGCGGCCGCCCGATATAATCTGGCAAGACCATGTACCTGGGGTGCCCGACCGCCAGCCGCGGACGGGCACCCCGGCGTTTGTAGCGACGGCCGAGGCCGATGCTACGCATTGCAACAGGGCTTCTTTTTGTGCAACCGAGTCCCTTCGGCGTGTCCGGCTCATACCCGGGGAACAAACCTTCAAAGTATCCGATGTAGTCGGGGATTTTGCGTTTCTCGACTTGCGGGCAGAAAGGTGGTTGCCATGGGTCTGAAGGAAGAGCTGCACAAGGTGGAAGAGATGGGTCACCGCAGGGTCCTCGAGGACGCCATCGCGTCCGACAAGCATACGATTGCCAACGGTAAGGCGGCCGAAAAGAAGCTGGTCGAGGACGAAGCCGCCCTTGCGGCGGCCGAGGGCAAGGCCGCGGAGAAGCCTGCCGAGGAGCCTGCGCAGTAGAGAAAGAGCCGTACCCTTCCTCGTCCTTACAACATTTCGTCGAGCTTGCCGCAGACATCGGCTATGAGCTGACGGCAGCGCTGGCCCCGGCCCTCGCTGTGGATGCGTGCGGCCTCCTCGGGAATCCCGAAGTTCAAGCTGCCCATGAGGTCGCGGCACTCGAGCGAGCCAAACCGTCCGCAGAACCACTCGCGGAACTCGCTGGTCTTCTCCGCCAAGCGGGCGTTTTGTTCTCGGGCGTTCGGTTCGCTGAACCCAAAGGCGATGCCCAGCGTGGCGATGGCGGCGTTGGCGGCCCCACAGAGGGAGCCCGCTCCCGCCCCGCCGCCCATGCCCGATGAGAGGCGCAGCATGAGGTCGCGGTCGACACCGAGGACCTGGGAGGTGTGCCAGAGCACGGTTTGGGAGCAGTGATAACCCAAGTCGTGGAGCTGGCAGACCTTCTCGCGCGTCATGAGCTCATGGGCGGTGGATATGGGGCTGGACGATTCCGCCACGGGTCGTCTCCCGTCATGTACGTGGGCAGGGCATCGGTGAAGTGTGGCATAAAAACTCAGAAATCAGGATGCGCTACCCGCCATATGGCAAAAAGTCCGGAGAATCAGGAACCGGGCTACCTGGATGGGGCCGAACGATGGCCAAATTTCCTGACTTGCAGGGTTTCTTGCCACTTTTTGCCGTTGGACGGATTGGGACGTCCTGATTACTCCGATGTCTTGCCATGCCATCCAGTCGGTGTCCTGATCTACATGCTTTCTTGTCATAGGGCGTTTGCATACCCATATGCGCAACCTCTACAAGAAGCTGGGCGTGCACTCGCGGCAGGAGGTGCTCGAGCTTTTGGACCGGGCGCGGGAGTAAGACGGTCGCCCATCTGTCTGGTGCGGCGGCCCGGCTGCTTAAGGGCTATGGACAAAACCGCGGCTTTCTCGACCGATTGGCTCTTTTCAGGGAGCTCCTTGGACAGGACCGCGACTTTCTTGACCGGTTTAGCAGCACGATTGGAGGTCTGCATAAGAGAGCCGCAGGTAGATGGGCTGTCCCTGCCGGACCTCGGGGCATGGGGGGATGGAATCGGTCGAGAAAGTCGTAATTCTGTCCACGGGCTACCCTCGAACCCCCGAAACGGTCGAGAAAATCGCGGTCTTGTCCACGGGCCTCCCAGGTATGCACATGCGGCCCCGGGAGGCTGCCATGCCTCCCGGGGCCGCACTCTCATCGCGTCATTGCGCGTCCGCGTTTGCCTTACACGTTTACCTTGCGCGTTTACGCGTCCCAGTTCTCGAGCGAGGCGGCGTGGCGGGCGCAGATGCGGCCCCACACCTGGTTCTCGGCGTTGTTGCCGCCGGTGATGCCGTAGCTGTGGTCCTGGAAGTTGCCAAAGCAGCCGGCCGCGTAGAGACGCGGGATCGGGTTGCCGGCGGGGTCGAGCACCTGGCCGTTGACGTTCTTCTCGGGGCCGCCCAGGGTCGAGCAGCTGCCGGGGTAGATGGCGTAGGCGTAGTAGGGGCCCTCTTCGCTCAGGGCGACCAGGGTCTGGGGCTGGCGGTCGAAGCGCTCGTCGCGGCCCTGCTCGCAGAAGCCGTTGTACTCGGCGACGGTGGCCTTGAGGGTCTCGGCGTCCATCCAGGAGTCCCAGTCCTTCATCTGGGCGGCAAGCTCGTCCAGGGTGTCGGCCTTCATGATCCAGCCCTTGTCGACCTCGGCCTGGTTGTCCTCGCTCCAGCCGTCCCAGTCGCGCAGCTCGTCGGGCAGGTCGCTGGCAAAGTTGCCGCACTCAAAGAAGTCGCCCTGGCTGGTGCCCATCTTGCCGCCCTCAAAGGTGGCCTGGTCAAAGACGCACCAGGTGGGGATGCGGTCAAAGTCGCAGATCTGGTCGGAGAAGCTCATAAGGGTGTGCCAGCCGTTGTGGGGCGAGCCGGTGTTGTTCTCGTTCACGAAGCGCTTGCCCAGACGGTTGACCCAGATGAAGGAGTTGCCGCCCGGGAAGGCCAGGATCGAGAAGTCGTTCTCGGGGTCGCGGGTGTACATGGAGGTCATCGAGATGACGTTGTCCATGTGCCACAGGTTGGCGCCCACCTCCTGGACCATGCGGATGCCGTCGCCGGTGTTGAAGCGCCAGCCCTCGAACTTGAAGGGGTAGATCTTGAGGTACTTGTTCTTGAGCTCCTCGTTGAACTCGAAGCCGCCGCAGGTCATGATGACGCCCTTGCGCGCCTTGACGGCCTTGGGCTCGGGATCGTCGCCGATGAGGGTGTAGCAGCCCACGATCTCGCGGGTCTGGGGGTTCTGGATCAGCGACTCGTCGTGGCAGTCAAAGAGAATCTCGGCGCCCAGCTCCTCGCGCTTGGCGTCAAGCTCGTGGAAGGAGCGCATGCCAAAGCCCTCGACCTGCGACAGGCGCTGGCAGCCGGCGAACTTGGCCTCGTCGAGCTTGTAGTACTCGGGGATCGAGCCGGCAAGGGCCTCGTCCACGATGTTGTAGGTCATGCCGTACTTGTCGGCGTACTCGGTGTTGCGGGCGCACTCCTCGACCCAGGCGTTGGCCATGTCCTCGGGGATGGCGCCCTTCGAGAAGGTCACCAGGTACTCCTTGAAGACCTCCTTCTTGTCCTCGGGGATGATGGTCCACTCGCCGTTGTTGATGCGGCTGTTGCCGCCGCCCTCGACGGGGGCCTTCTCAAGAATCAGCACCTGCTGGGCGCACTCGTCGGCGCCGATGAGCGACGCCCACATGCCGGCGCCGCCGTAACCGATCACCAGCAGGTCGCACTCGTAGTCCCACGCCTTGGGCAGCCAGTCCTGAGCCGGGGCCTCGTCGGCGTTGGCCAGAGCGGCGCCCGAGAGAGCGGCGGCACCGGCGGCCAGGCCGGCTCCCTTTACGAACCCGCGGCGGGAGAGGTTGTTTTCCATGGTTGGATCCCCTTTCGTTCTGTCGGTCGTGCAAGCTCGTCCGTACATCCCGCACGGAGCCCGTTTCCTTGGGGACCTGTGCGGGGCGTGCGGCCCGTGACGTCTCCCATTAAGCCCGTCGCGGGCATCCCAGGCATCTTTTGGGGCGTCGTATTTGCGTCAGAATTCCCTACGATGCAGCTTCGTAGGGGAGTTTTACCTGGTGTGATGGCGATAGAGCTCGAACGAGCGCCCGCTAGGGGCGTTCAACGGCGTTTGGATGTGCCGCCCGACACGGCTATACTTGCCCCAGCCGCGGTACCGACGTTCGAGGCAAAGGGGAGAAGCGATGCGAGGGCAGCGTGCACAGAGTCGTGAGGCCGTTGGCGCGGGCCGCGCCCAGGCCGAGAAGCCCGCAGAGCCCTCAGCCTCGGGCGCCCCGGCCGGCGGCGGCCTTGTGGCGGCGGTGCGCCGCTCGGGCGTCGTGCCCACCAAGGTGCCCCTGTTCGAGCTCGTGGTGCTGGCGTTGGGCTTCGGCCTCTGCCGGGCCTGGGTGGTGTCTACCATGTCCATTGCCGGGGCGTTCCGGCTGTTTCCCTCGGGACCGTTCCAGTTCGACCAACTCTTCCTGCTTGCCGGCGCCTTGGCGGCCGCCGTCACGGCAGCTCTCGCCCCGCGGATCTTTTCCACAAAGGGGGCCTTGGCGAGGTTGAACCTGGTGGTGCTGGTGGGGATAGCCTCTTCCCTCGCGTGCATGGGAGCGGCCGTTGCGACTGGGGTGCGCGGGCTGCTCACGCTGGGGTTCGCCCTGTGCGGCGCCGCCTCCGCGCTGCTGCAGGTGATGTGGGGCGAGCGGTTCGTCCGCCACAGCATGTACCTCGCCCTCTTGGCCGCCCCGGCGGCCGCCATCGTGACGGCCCTCGTGATGATGCTCGTGCCCCGCGGGCTTCTCAACGGGCTGTTCTTCACGGCCCCACTGCTCTCGTTCCTCCTGCTCTGCGCGAACCGGGGGGAGGCGGGCTCGCTCGTGCTCAACCTGCGCCCCCAACCCGAGGACGCGGCCGTCTACGACGGGGTTGCAAACGAGGGCGGCAGCCCCATCTCCCGCAGCACC
The DNA here is from genome assembly GCA_019421015.1 of Coriobacteriaceae bacterium. Taxonomy (GTDB): domain Bacteria; phylum Actinomycetota; class Coriobacteriia; order Coriobacteriales; family UMGS124; genus JAHZGC01. The sequence goes on from JAHZGC010000004.1 coordinate 114,110, forward strand.
TTCGTGCGGCTCATAGCCTCCATCGGGGTGTTCTCGCTCATCGGGCGTGCCCTCGACTCCTTCCCGGCGGGCTCGGGCGAGGACCTGCCTGCGTTCTTTTTGGTGAACTACCCGTTCTTGGCAATCCTGCTGGTGGGTGCGTTGTTCATCTGCCTGGTCTTGGTGCTAGGCAAGCGGTTTGACACCCTGTTCATCTACCGCCTGTCGCTGCCGATCATGGTGGCGGGCTTCGTGATTCTCACGCTGTTCATGGACCACCTCACCGTCATGTCCATCGCCGTGGTGACGGTGGGATACGAGTTCTTCGACGTGCTGTTTTGGGCGCTGCTCGTGGGCGTGGTGCGCCGCGGGGGTCGCTTGCCGGTGTTCGTGTTCGGTTGGGGCGTGGGCTCCACCTACCTGGGCATGGCGTTCGGCACGATGCTCTCCCGGGCGGCGGTTGCGCCCATCGTGAGCGGCGCCATGGACATCTCGGCCTTCTCGCTCATGAGCATCCTGGTGCTCGTGGTGCTCGTGGTGCTCGTGCTGCCCGAGGGCACGATCTCCAAGGCGAGCTCCCTCAACCGCCACCGCGTCGCCAAGCTCGCCTCGGACGAGGGCCTTGCCCAGCGCTGCGCCGTCGTGGCCAAACGCTACGACCTCACCCCCCGGGAGCGCGACGTGCTGGTACTGCTCGCCCGCGGCCGCACGTTGGGCGTGGTGGCCCGCGAGCTCAACATCGCCGAGGGCACGGCACGCACCCACATGGGGCATATCTACACCAAGCTCGGCGTGCACAAGCAGCAGGAGCTGATCGACCTGGTCGAGGCCGTGGGGGAGGAGGACGAGTAGATGGGCGCGCGTGGGGCGGGGGAGCGTGCGGTTTCCGGCGCTGCCCCGACGACTTGACCGAGGGGGGCAAGGGGGACCGGTGGGGCCGGCAAAGATAAAGACCGGGCTGGGCCGGTAAATATCAATATTGGTAGTAGAAAAATGAAAATATCGGCTTTTGCATGATGTGTTTTATAGTTTGATAGATCTTTTATGAAGATTGGTAGAAAATCACCTGGTCAGACGTGAATGATTCCGAGAGTTATATCCAAACCGCAATCATCGTCGTGCAGAAGTCGAAGTTTTTTAGTTTGATTCGCGATTCAGCCTTATCGACCACGCCCTGCGGGGAATCAATCCGCCCAAGGAAGCGGACCGCCCCAAGGAAGGAAGCCCCCAATGACCGACGCAATGACCGACGACGAGAAGCACGGCGTACCGCCGCAGCCCCGGGGTTTGCTTCACCTGTACTGCGGCGACGGCAAGGGCAAGACCACGGCGGCGGTGGGGCTGGCCCTGCGCGCGCTGGGTCACGGGCGCAAGGTGACCGTGGTGGAGTTTCTCAAAGACGGTACGAGCGGCGAGGTGGGACCGCTGACCGACCTTGGGGCCGTCGTGTATGCCGGCAAGGCACCGGGGTTTGTGTGGCAGATGACCAAGGAGCAGCGGGATGCCACCCGCCTGCTTCAGACCGAGCATCTCAAGGCGGCCATGGAGCTCGAGAACGACCTGCTCGTGCTCGACGAGGCCTGTGCGGTGTGGAACCTCGACATGGTCGACCGCGACCTGTTCAAGAAGGCTGTGCTCGAGCGTCCCGAGGGCTGCGAGGTGGTTTTGACCGGCCGCGACCCGGCCGACTGGATGACCGAGGCCGCCGACTACATGACCGAGATGCGCGAGTTGCGCCATCCCTACGAGCGGGGGATCCAGGCTCGCGAGGGAGTGGAGTACTAGCGGCCTGCAGGGATGGCACCAAACTCGCGTTATGCAAGAGCCACTGGGTGAGAATGGCACCAAACCGACGTTTTATAAGAGTCTCCCGCTGAGAATGGCACCAAACCCGGTTGTTGCGCTTACACAACTCAGGTTTGGTGCCATTCGGCTCTTGCAACGCTTACATAACTCGGGTTTGGTGCCACCCTACCCTGGCGGTCCTTACACACCTCGCGGATGGTGCCAACCGGGCCGCACGATGCTACCCTGCGCGACTCCTTACCTGCTCGCGCCCTGCTCGAGCGCGCGCTGCACGGCGGTCTTCACCGCGTCGCTCGTGATGGTGGCGCCGGCGATGCCGTCGATCTTGGGGCCCTGGGCCGCCTCGATCTGCGCGGCGTAGGTGCCGTCCTCGATGGCCTCGTAGCCGCCGATGCCCTGGGTCTCGTTGTTGGGCCCGATCTCGACCACGGTGAGCGCGCCGTCCTTGACCTCGAGGGTCACCTCGATGTCGCCGCCCATGCCGGCGCCCTTGCCGGTCCAGATGCCGTCGGCGACGGTGTTCAGGTCGACGGCCGCAAAAGCCTCGTCCTCGGGCAGCACCACGGCGTCGCTGCCGTCCCAGCTCTCGAGCGCGGCGGCGTTCTGGCCGGCCTCGCGGCCCCAGACCACGGTGTTCAGGATTGACCAGCCGCAGCCGAAGTAGAACGGGCCCGAGTAGTTGCCGCCCGCCACCGTGCCTGCGGCGTAGAGGCGGGGGATCGGCTCGCCGGTGGCGCCGCTGATGACCTCGGCCTTGAGGTTGGACTTCACGCCGGCAAAGGTACCCAGCACCTTGGGCTTCTCGGCGTCGGCGTAGAAGGGGCCGGTCTTGATGGTGCCAAAGTCCACGCGGCGGTCGAACTGGGTGTCCACGCCGGTCTCGCAGTAGGTGTTCCAGCGCTCGCACTCCTCGACCAGGGCGTCGGCCGGTACGCCGATGGCCTCGGCCAGCTCCTCGAGCGTGTCGCGCTTGATGACCGAGCCGCCCTCCTCGATCAGCACGTTCTGGCCCTGGAGCTCCCACTGGAAGAAGTGGTCGGCGTCGCAGATGGCGTACACCTGCTTGCCCAGCGGGTCGTTCGGCTGCCAGCCGTTGGCGTAGAGGGTCTTGGCCACCTCGGTCACCGTGTAGCCCCAGCAGGAGTCCTCGGCCACGAAGCGCCGGCCCATGGGGTTCACGAGGATAGTGCCCTCGTTCTTCCAACCCTTGTAGGGGTTCGAACCGGTCTGCATGCCGGTGTAGTACTCGCTCACGCCGCCAAAGTAGTGCAGGTCGGGCATGCAGCAGGCGCTCGTGAGCTGCAGGCTGGCGCCCAGCTCCATGGCCATGCGCAGGCCGTCGCCGGTGTTGCTGGGCATGTCGTGGCAGTAGGGGTCGTCCATGCCGACCTCGCGCATCTTGAGGCCCCAGAGCTGCTGGTTCAGGCCCAGCTGGGCTGCCATCTCGGGGTTGTTGTCCACCGAGGCGCAGGCCAGCACCACGGCCTTGTGGGCCTTGGCAAAGGCCGGCTCGCCGTTGTTCAGGAACTCGACGCCGATGACCTCGCCCCCGTCGTTGCGCAGGATGTGGGTGACTTCGGCGTTCACCTTGGTGGCTACGTTGTCGAACTCCTTGACCTTGGCCTCCAGGATGGCGAAGTGCGCGTTGCCGGCGCCCTCCAGGCCCGTGTCGGCCTCGCCGCCCTCGTTGCTGAAGATCACGCGGGGTGCCAGGGCCTCGTCCTCGTGGCCGGCGTCCAGGGCCCAGATGGGCGGCACGATGTCGACCGAGGTAAAGGTGCGGCCGAGGCCGATCATCCAGTTGACGGCGTCGCCCGAGCGCATGCAGGCCTCGCGGATGATCTCGGGGTCGCCAAAGCCCTGGGCCCAGCGCAGCATCTGGTTGGCGAACTTCTCGGGCGTGTCGCCCTCATAGCCCGAAAGCTCCACCTGACCCTCGAAGCCGGTGCCCATCATGGCACCGCCGCAGAGCTTGGAGTCGCCGCCGATGATGCCGCTCTTCTCGAGCACGAGCACGCTGGCGCCGGCCTCGGCGGCCTCGATGGCGGCGCAGTAGGCGGCCGAGCCCGAGCCCACGATCACGAGGTCGGCCTCGTAGGTCCAGTCGCGCTCGTCGGCGGAGGCGCTTTCCTCAGCATGGGCGACGCTTCCGGCGAGCATGCCGGCGGCGGCGGTGGCGAGTCCGGCGAGCCCGGCGCCCTTGATGAGGTTGCGGCGGTCGATGGTGGTCTGCATGGTCGGTTCCCCTCTTTCTTGTTCGGTGCTTCGTTCCAGGTGCCGCCGGCTCCCCCTTTATGGAGCTCGGCGGCGGGTGCGCCACGAAGGATACGAGGGTTCCGACCGCGCGGTAAATTTCTGGATTCAGAAGTTGTTTGTGCTGGTAGAAGCTATACTTTTAGACAACTTTCGAAAATCGGAAGATGGGGGGGGAGAACCCATGGGGGAGCAGGTCGGCCAAGGCTGTGGCACCACGCTGCGCGACCCGGCCGTCATGGCGTTCGTACGTTCGGCGGTCGAGGTGGCCGAACCCTACGAGGCGTTCTGCGGCCGCCCGCTGCCCTCGGGGCTTTCTCGCGAGGACGCGTGGGAGCTGGTGACGTTCTCGCGCCGGTTGAGCGGCTGGCCTTCGGTCATGGGCGACCCGGCCGATCCCTTGGGAGGGTCCTACTGGACGGTTCCGCGTTCCATCGTTCCCCACCTCGTGGACACCGTGCAGAAGACCGGTGCCTCGTCGCGCCTCTGGGAGGAGCTGCGGCGCCTCGAGCGCCAGCCGGTGGTGACTCGCGTGCTGCTCGAGGACGTGCAGGCCGCCTGTCTGCGCGACGGGCTGGACGTGGAGTACGAGCGGCTGCGTGCCGTGGTGGTGCACGGCGAGGCTCCGCTTTTGCCCGAGGAGCGCGTGGTATCCAACCTCGTGGGGCTGGTGCGCGACCTGCCCGGCTCACGGCGCGATACCGGGTCGCTGAGCGGGCTCATCGGCACCGCCATTGTGCCGGGGTTGCTCCAAGACGTGGGCGAGATGCCCGGTCTCTCGCGGCTGCTCTCCCCTTCGGCCGTGGACCCGCGCCTGCTTGAGCTGCCCGCCGAAGTCAGGATGCGCAACCTTGCCGACATTCTCGACCGCCCCGACACGTGGGGCGACTTTGCGTTCTTGGGCCAGATCATGGCGTCCGAGAGCTTCTTCGAGCTGCTGCCGCTAGAGCGGGGCAACGCCCTGGTGGAGCTCGTCGTGCGCCATGTGGGCTTTGCACGGCTCGGGGTGCCGGCTTTGGGCTACGCCCCTCTCTCCAAGATCCGTCTCGACTGGGAGCTGGGCACGCTGCCGCCTGCCGAGGTGTTTGCCTCCCACGGCAAGGCGCTCGTGTCGACGCCGTTTGGCACCGACAGCACCTGGGCGCTCTGCCAGTACGCCGTCTTCTTCGACCGCTGGCTGGCCCGCATGGAGCGCGACCTCGCCCGGGCTCGCGAGGAACATGCGGCCTGGGAGGAGCGTGTCGACGCCGACCAGCGTCTCAACCTGCGCCAGCGGGAGCTTCTTAAAACGCTGGGCGAGAACCCCTCGGGGTCGGTGGATGTGCGGGGTTACGAGGGGCGCTTCGGCGTGGCCATGTCGACGGCCAACACCGATCTGGCCAAGCTGGCCGCCTTGGGTTACCTGGAGGGCAGCTACGAGGGCAAGCGTCAGGTGTACCGGCTGCGGTAGGCGGGCGTGCGGTCTGCCCGGGGCGATTGGTTACCCCGGCTTTGCCCCGCCGAGTCCGTCGGGGCGCTCCTTTGCTCCCGAACGGGTACAATGCCTTTCAAACCGCTGTCGACGGCCTATGTCGGCGGCACAAGCGAAGGGGCACACCATGGCACGGGAGCGGTTCAGGTCGCGGCTCGGGTTCATCCTCATCAGCGCGGGCTGCGCCATCGGCCTGGGCAACGTGTGGAGGTTCCCCTATATCGTGGGCGAGTACGGCGGGGCGGCCTTCGTGCTGCTCTACCTGACCTTTCTGGTAATTCTCGGTCTGCCGATCATGACCATGGAGTTCGCCGTGGGCCGGGCGGCGCAGCGCTCGGCCGGTGCCGCGTTCAACGTGCTCGAGCCTCCCGGCACCCACTGGCATATCTTTAAGTGGATCACCATCGCCGGGCTCTACCTGCTCATGATGTTCTACACCACCGTGGCCGGCTGGATGATGTCCTACGTGCCCAAGATGGCGTCGGGGGCGTTGGAGAACGTGGACGCCGCCGGTGCCGCGGCCGCCTTCGACGGGCTTCTGGCCGACCCGGTGCAGATGGTGTGCTGGATGGTGGTGGCCTGCACGCTGGCCATCCTGGTGTGCTCGCTGGGGGTGCAAAAAGGCGTCGAGCGCATCACCAAGGTGCTCATGATGTGCCTGCTGGCAATCATCGGGGTGCTCGTGGTGCGCGCCCTCACGTTGCCGGGGGCGCAGGAGGGGGTGGGCTTCTACCTGGCTCCCGACTTCTCAAAGATCTTCTCGAGCCCCGGGGCGTTTTGCGAGGCCGCCTACGCCGCCATGGGCCAGGCATTCTTCACGCTCTCCATCGGCATGGGCTCGATGGCCATCTTCGGCAGCTACATCGGGCGCGACCGCTCCCTGTTCGGCGAGGCCGTGACCATAGGTGCCCTCGACACCGTCGTGGCCCTGGCCACGGGCCTCATTATCTTTCCGGCCTGCTTTGCCTTTGGCGTGGCGCCCGACTCGGGCCCTGGCCTGGTGTTCGTCACGCTGCCGGCGGTCTTTGAGCAGATGTGGCTCGGCAACGTGTGGGGGTGCCTCTTCTTCGTGTTCCTGAGCTTTGCGGCCATCTCTACCGTCATCGCCGTGTTCGAGGGCATCCTGGCCTTCTGGATGGACGCCTTGGGCTGGTCGCGGCGCAAGGCCGTGGTCGTCAACCTCATCGCCATCCCGCTGCTGTCGGTGCCGTGCGCACTGGGGTTCAACGTGTGGTCGGGTGTGGAGCTGCCCGGCGTGGGCAACATCCAGTCCATCGAGGACTTCTTGGTGTCGAGCAACATCTTGCCGCTGGGGTCGTTGGTGTTTGTGGCGTTTTGCGTGAGCCGCCGCGGCTGGGGCTGGAAGAACTTCTTGGTCGAGGCCAACGAGGGCGTGGGGCTCAAGTTCCCCGCCTGGCTGCATCCCTGGATGCGTTTTGGGGTGCCGGCGCTGGTGCTCGTGATCTTGGTGATGGGCTGGGCCCCGCTGGTGACGGCCTGGTTCGGATAGCCCAATTGCCCCAGTACACCGCGTCCTCGCGCGACTCGTGGCAGCAATTTTGTGTTTCGCTCTAAATGTTTCGCCAGCGATGTGAACGGTAGCATTGGTTCGGTGGTATATAGCCTCCAATAGACCGACGGCCGTCGGGCGGTGTGCCCCGGCCGTCGACGGTTATGGGGAGGCTGATGGCATGGGTAGGTCTGACGGCGGGGGAGGCGGGTTCTCCGGCGGTGGGGGCGGCTTTTCGGGCGGCGGCGGCTTTGGCGGGGGATTCTCCGGCGGAGGAGGCTTCGGCGGCGGTTTTTCGGGCGGCAACTCGAGCGGCGGACGCAGCGGCGGGGGGTTCGACTTCGGCGGCGGGTCGTCAGGAGGTTCCTCGGGCGGCGGGTTCGGCGGCTTTCCGCTGTGGATACCCCTGCTTATGAGTTCCCGCAGATCAGGCGGCGGAGGCGGCCGCAGCGGCGGTTCCAACAACAATAACGGCGGGTGCCTCGGTGGCGCGGCCGGGTGCCTCGTTGCGGTCGTGCTTGCCATGGTGCTGCTCGCCGTGCTGGGGACCGTCGGGTCGTGCACGGTGTGTGCCTCCTACGACACGGTTCCGTCGGGCTCGGCGGCCGTCACGGCCTCGACCGTGGAGCGCGAGAAGCTCTCGGGGGTCGACTACGGTGCCGACGAGGGCTACTTCACCGACGCCGACGGGGACTGGATCCACAATCCCGGGAAGCTCGAGGCCGGCCTCAAGCAGTTCTACAAAGACACCGGCGTGCAGCCCTACGTGTACATCCTGCCCAACGGCCAGGAGACGTCGCCCGCCGAGCTCGGCAAGATGGCCGAACAGCTCTACAACCAGCTCTTCGATGATGGGGCCCACTTCATCCTGGTGTTCTGCGACAACGGCCAGGGCGGCTTCAACTGCGGCTACTACGTGGGCCCCGAGGCCAAGACCGTCATGGACGCCGAGTCCGTCCAGATCCTGGGAGACTACCTCGACCGCTACTACAACGACCGCTCCATCTCTGAAGAAGAGATCTTCTCCAACGCCTTTGCGCAGACCGGCGAGCGCATCATGCACGTGGAGCAGTCGCCGGTGCCCTTTGTCGTGGCCGGTGTCGTCGTGGTGGTCATCGCCGGCGCGGTGGTCTTTATCGTAAAGAAGCGCTCCGACGCCAAAGAGGCCGAGCGCAAGCACAAAGAGGCCGTCCTCAACACGCCGTTGGAGAAGTTCGGCGATACCTCGGTCGAGGACCTGGCTGCCAAGTACATGAAGGACGACCCCTCCGCACCGTCTTCGGCCGAAGACTTGGCCGGGAGGTACAAAGGGTAAGGGCAGCGCAGCAAACGGGTAAGACACGGACGGCGCCCCGGTGCCTTTCGTGAGTGTTCTTAGACATGCCAACAGTGGCAGACCAGTGCAAAGGAGTGTGGCCCATGGGCATTCTCGACCGTTTCACCGACATCATCAAGGCCAACATCAACGACCTGCTCGACCGCGCCGAGGACCCGGCCAAGATGATCGACCAGTATATGCGCGAGCTCACCGACAACCTGGCCGAGGTCAAGCAGGAGACCGCCGCCGTCATGGCCGAGGAGGCCCGCGCCAAGCGCGCCGTCGACGCCAACCAGGCCGAGATCGACAAGTACGACGACCTGGCCCGCCGTGCCCTCAAGGCCGGCAACGAGGGCGATGCCCGCACCTTCTTGGCCAAGAAGCAGTCGCTGGTGGCAAAGGCCGACGCGCTGCGCGTGACCTACGAGGCCGCCCAGGGCAACGCCCTTAAGATGCGCGAGCTCCACGACAAGCTCGTGACCGACATCGAGACCCTCAACGGCCGTCGCGAGGCCATCAAGGCCAAGGCCGCCGTGGCCAAGACCCAGTCCAAGGTGAACCAGTTCTCGTCGGGCGCCGACAAGGCCGAGGGCGCTATGGCCGCCTTCGCCCGCATGGAGGCCAAGGCCGACCAGATGCTCGACCAGGCCAACGCCGAGGCCGAGCTGGGTACGCGTGCCGCCGACCGCGTGGCCGACCTCGAGGCCAAGTACGCCGCCTCGGGCGACACCCAGGCCGTGGACGACGAGATCGCCCGCCTCAAGAAGGAGATGGGGCTCTAGACCCCAGCGGGGCGGACCTGCATCTAGCCCTTTAGAGCCGCGGCCTTGCCATTGAGACAGGGCCGCGGCTTTGTTTTGTACATAATTCGCCCCTTTGGTATCCAGACGCATCTGCTCGAGGCCCAAACCGGGGGCTATATACTTTTATACAGTGACGCCCGCGGCGCTTGCCGCTGCCTTCTCCATTGCGCAAGATAGGACCAGGAGAGGCGGCAAGTAGCAGGAGGATGTTGCATGGCGGTGCAGTACGGGGCGGAGCGCGACGATCTGCTTAAACGCATGTTGTCGCTGGTCGTTCAGGAGTCCCAGACTCCCGAGTCGCTTGCGGGCCAGCTTGGCGTTCCCCTGGAGATGGTTCAGGACTATTGGCGTCAGATCAACGGGCTGCGCCGTTGCCAGGGCTGTGCGATCGTCGGGCACGAGGAGCCCTTGACCGCCGACGCGCTCTATGGGGCCGCACCCTGTCTGAGGGGCTGGTACTCGCTGACGTGGCGGCTTTCGGAGCTGCTCGAGGAGTTCCAGCGCAACGAGGGGCTTGCCTCCCACTACATCTCCGTGCTGTCCGAGCCCGAAGGCGGCCACTTCGTGTTGAACCTTGCGGCGACCGAGGTCGTGCGGCTGCTGCGGTTCGAGTACACCCCGTTAGACGAAGGCCGGCTCTACGGCGTGTGCGTGGCGGTCTGCGAGCCGCGCGGCGACGTGGAGCGCCTGGTGTCCAATGCCGGAAGGGTTCTACAGCGCATCAAGGTCTATCGCGAACAGCCCCTGACGCCGGCGTTTTTGGAGCGCATCTACGCCGACCTTATGGAAGGCGTCGGCCTGGGGCCCGCGCAGGAGGTTGCGCGGCCCAGCATCGAGTGCCGCACCGAGATCTTGGAGAACATCTGCCGCACTTTGGACCGCTGTGAGCAGGTGGTTCCTCCTCTTGTAGGAGCACCGGCCCCGCGGCGGCACAACGCGCTCGTGGGTGCGCTGATAGCCTGGTGCGCCATCTCTATGGCCCGGCCGTTTCCGGTGGCCAACGAGGTGTTCGGCTACGTGCTCTACTTTTTGCTGGTGCACAGGGCCGGCTACCACTTCTCGTCGCACGTGCCCCTGGCCAAGGCTCTCAGCGTCAACGACGGGCCGCCGCAGTCGTCGGGCATGTTCTGCGCCGCCCTCCCGTTTATCGACGAGTGCGACGGGTTCTATGACTGGACGGCGTTTTTGGAGCACGCGCTGTGCCGCCTGATCGACGAGCAGCGCTACATCATGGACAAGCTGGACGGCATGGCCCGGCGTCGCGAGCGGTTCAGGAGCATCATCTTTTCTGACGTCACCATGAACAGCCGCCAGCAGGACGTCTTTCTTGAGGCGATGCTCCACAGCAACGCGGAGTTCTCGTACGCAGTGCACGAGAAGCGCTATGGCGTCTCGTACCTGTGCGCCCGGGCCGACCTTGCCCGCTTTTTGGATTTGGGGCTCTTTACCTGCTGCGACGACGGAATCCGCCATTTCTTTATTGCGGTTGAGGACTTTACCGATCGGGCATGGGCGTACCTCAAGGCGCGGTGCCCCGAGGAGTACAGCCGCTTCTATAACGACGACGGCTCGCTGCGCGAGGAGCATCGGGCAACGGGCCATGCCGCCGACGTGTTCAACAGCGGTGCGCAGTTTTATGAACGGGCGATCCTGGAGGGGACCTGGATAGAGCATTACGCGCACCGAAGGCTGCCCATAGCCCATGAGGACGGGCTGCGTCGCCGCCATGCCTCGCGGGGCGGGTCGACGCCCCCGCAGGGTGGCGACGGGGACAGCGGTAGATAACAGGGGGTCTTCAGTAGGAACTGCACTGCAGACCGGCAGGGCGTCCTATAGGAATCTAAAGAAGGGGTAGTAAATATGGCAAAAACAGTGGGAAGGCGTTCTGGTTTGCTGCGTAAACCGGCGATTGCCGTGGCAACGGCCGCGCTTGCGGTGGCCTGCGCCGGTCTGGGGCTGGGGGCCCAGGCCTGGGGTTCTGACGAGGGCATTCCCGCCCGGCCCGACGACCTTGCCCAGGTGAGCGGCTTCCCGACCGAGGGGCGCTTCATCGACGGTGTGACCGCGCTGCCCGAGTTCTATCAGAACGCACCCAAGAACGAGGCGAACGCCCAGGCCCACGCCCCGACTCGCTACGTCGACCGCAACGGCTTCCTTATCCAGCCCGTTCCGTTTGACCCGGTGGGATACAACAACACCTACCTCGATGCCGAGAACCGCGGGTGCACCTCGTGCCACACGCTCGAGAACGCGCTCATGAGCCTGCCGACCTACCACCGCCTAATCATCTTTGGCTATCCCACCGAGCAGACCATCGACAACTGCACGGCGTGTCACCGCGACCAGAGCAAGCGCAGCCTGGCCAACCCGCTCCACACCATCCACCTGAACAGCGCGGTCTTTAAGGACTACGACAACGGCTCGTGCCAGTCGTGCCACGTCTTTGACGCGTCGACCCAGGACATCTCGCTGTGGGACTTCGACAAGTACAAGTGGCTGCGCGGCATCAAGGACGTCAGCGCCGAAGACGCTGGCCTGGAGGTCAGCTACGACCAGACCACCCTCACCCCGCCCGAGAACCGCTATTTCAAGACCGTCAAAGATGAACCGAACCAGTGGCTTGTGGACGACTCCGTCGTTGACGAGTCCATCTACGAGAACTGGGTCATCTCGATCGACGGCGACTGCGAAAACCCCGTTGAGATGACGCTGCCCGAGCTCGTGGAGCAGTTCGGCACCGTGACCCAGGTCATGAAGAACGACTGCACGATCAACGGCGTGGGCCAGGCCACCATCATGCAGGTCGAGGTCGAGGGCGTGCCGGTCTCCAAGATCATCGAGTACGCCAAGCCCAAGGAGGGCGCCAACGTCTTGAGCCCCATCAGCCCCGACGGCTACAACTACGCGCAGATGAGCCTGGACTGGGTGACGGAGAACGACGCCATCATCGTCACCAAGATGGACGGCGAGCCCCTGCCCAACTCCCAGGGATATCCGTGCGCGCTGTGGGTCTACCGCACCTCGGGCGGCAACTTTACCAAGCGCATCGGGAACCTGACCTTCATGACGGTGCCCGACGACCAGATCAACAGCCAGCTCTACCTGGG
>JAHZGC010000004.1:126366-187829 GCA_019421015.1 Coriobacteriaceae bacterium
CACGGGCGTCGTGCTGCAGGGCGACGAGGGCAAGACCGTCCATATCGAGGGCTTTGCCGACGCATGGGATGAGCCGATTGAGAAGCTCGAGTTCTCGCTGGACCACGGTGCCACCTGGACGACCCTTGAGACCCCCGAGAACAACCCCGACTTCTGGACCTACTGGCGCCTGGACTTCAACCCGCCGCAGGCCGGTTCGTACCTGCTTACCGTTCGCACCACGAGCATCACGCCCGAGGGCGAGCAGCGTGTGTGCCAGTTTGACAACAACTTCATGTTCACGGTCGACGAGTAGGGGGTACTGCGATGAAATCTGCTGAGAAGCTCACGGTGGCGACCCTGGCCGGGTTGACCATGGCGGCCACGGTGGCCGCACCCCTTGCAGGCGTGGCGTCCGAGAACCCCGCGCCCTCGGATCCTGCGGACTCCCAGCCCGCGGGCCTGGAGGCCCAGGCCGCTACCACCCTCGCAGCACCGACCATGGTGAAGGCCAAGGCGGTGGGCACGTTCGCCTACGACCAGACCAGCGTGAGCCCCAAGGCCGACCTCGTGCGGTTCCAGGGTGCGTCGTCGGTGCTCTGCGGGGCGGCCGATGCCGTGTCGCAGGTGGCGGCCCGTGACTGGGAGATCACCGTGTCGGGCGCTGTGGTCGACCAGTTCACGGCAACGGTGGGCGAGCTGGTGGGCGAGGAACCCGTGAACCAGCTCATGACCTGCTCCTGCGGCGGCAACCCGGCCGGCGGTCGGGCTATCGTGACCGCCGACGTGAAGGGGGTGCCGGTGGAGTACCTGCTGGCGAAGGCCGGCGCGGTGCCTGAGGCGAACACACTGACCTTCGTAGGCGCCGACGGCACGTCGGTCTCGGTGCCGCTGGGCTATGCCATCGGCCGTCACGCGGTCTTGAGCTGCGAGGTCAACGGCGAGGACCTCGGCGCGTCGATGGGCGGTGCCAACCAGCTCTGGATGGCTAAGACCCCGGCCAACTACTTTGTGCGCGACGTGGTTGAGATTGTGGTGTCGGTCGAGGACGAGGTCCCCGCGGCCCCGGGCACGGGCGTCGAGCACCCCAACTCGCCCAATGCAGGCATTCTGACGGGTGTGCAGGCGTAGGTTTTTCGAATTGCCTTAAAAGACGATTTCGGCCGGCTGCCGAGGGGATTATTCTCGGCAGCCGGCTGCGGTGGTCTACGGCCTCAAGTTGGAGGAGACGCCCATGCTGGCACCCATGCAGGTCGAGGTCGGCAAACCGGTGGAGTTCACGGGGTATGCCGACGATTACGGCAACCACATCGCGGCCGTGGAGTTCTCCCTCGACGACGGCGAGAGCTGGACATCCTACGACGTGAGCGACTCGTCGCCCGACCTCTGGGTGCACTGGACGTTCTCCTATATCCCTGAGCGTCCGGGCACCTATCGCCTGCTCGTGCGTTCTGTGACCGACGACGGCCGCGTGAGCCCGCTGTCGGACGTGGCGGAGTTCACGGCGATCTGAGACCTGTGAAGCCTGCTGTTGTTTAGGTTTACTGGTGTATAATCGGTGGTTCATTCATTTTGACATTGCGTAAGCGCCTCTTTCACCGGTTTTCCCACGCTGCGCGGGGTCGTTGGTTTTAGCGGGAATGTGATCGTTTTATTGCGGTTGGCCCCCAGATGGACCCCCTCAAGAGTTGAGGGGGTCCGCAGAGTGGCTGCGGCTGTGAGCAGCTCAAACCATTTTCCCTCAACAATGCACCTGGTACGTCGGTGTGCGGGCTGCCAAGATGCAACTCGAACCACGGCGTGCTGCAATCTTCGGACAGCGTCTAACTCTTCTTACGGGTGCCCGGAGCCCAAGACAGCATGACCGACGTTAACCAATGTCCCAGTTATGCAGTGGCAACATCTATAGGAGGATGGAATGACCCACACCGTTTTGTCCAACCGCTCCGTTCGCCGTCGTGACTTCGTCTGCATGGCCGCGGCCGGCACCGCCGCCATGGCTCTGATGTCCGGCCTGCCCACCTTTGCTCGGGCTCAGGAGGCGGGCGCCTACACGCCGGGCACCTACACCGCGACTGGCACCGGCAAGGGCGGCGACGTGGTGGTCGAGGTCGAGTTCGACGAGACGTCCATCAAGTCGGTCGACGTCGTGAGCCACAACGAGACCCGCTACGTGTCCGACGTTGCCCTTGAGACCATCCCGGCGCAGATCGTCGAGTACCAGTCGCTCAACATCGACAGCGTCTCCGGCGCCACCCTCACCTCCCACGCCATTCTCTCGGCCGTGACCGACTGCGTCGAGCAGGCCGGCGGCGACGTGAAGGCCCTCGAGGAGGCTCCCGGTACCCCGAAGGAGGAGAAGGACGTCGAGCTTGAGGCCGACCTCGTCGTGGTCGGTGCCGGCGGCGCGGGCATGACCGCCGCTATGGCGGCCGCCCAGGCCGGCAAGCAGGTCGTCGTGCTCGAGAAGACCTCCAACATGGGCGGCAACGCGGTGGTGTGCGGCGGCTACATCCACTACATCCACGCCCCGCAGGAGCTCCGTCAGCCCATGACCGAGGGCTACGCCGAGTACTTCGACAACATGTTGCAGCGCGGCCTCGACGAGGGTGCCGAGCAGGGCATCACCCCCGAGTTCATCGAGGGTATCCGCAAGGACTACGACGAGTACTACGCCGCAGGCAACACCACGCTCTTCGACTCCGAGGAGTTCTGCGCCCTGGAGTACCAGTTCACCAACGGCGGCACCTTCGACAAGTGGGTCAACTTCATCTACACCGTCCCCGCTATGAACGAGTGGCTCACCGAGCTGGGCATCCAGTGGTTCCCGCTGACCAACATCGCCGGCTTCCCGTGGCCGCGCTGGTCGGGCCAGGAGGGTGCTGTCGAGGGCCAGGGTTACTTCGACCTGTACCGTAAGGTCATGGACGAGCAGGGCCTGCCCATCACGATGCTGACCTGCACCCCGGCCACCGAGCTCGTGGTCGAGGACGGCAAGGTCGTGGGCGTCGTGGGCGAGTGCACCGACGGCACCACCTACACGGTGCGCTCCGGCAACGGCGTGGTCCTGGCCACCGGCGGCTACTCGGGCAACTTCGAGATGCTCAAGAAGTACAACACCTACTGGAACTTCGACGGCGTCGACTACCTCCTGAGCGACAACACCGCCGGCCACGACGGCGACGGTATCACGATGTCGCTGCCTCTGGGTGCCCAGCTCGGGCACATGGAGAACCCGATGATGATCCCCTTCGGCAACCCGAAGCTCTCCACCTCGCCCATGGTCGGCGACCACACCAACTTCATGCTGGTCGACTCCGAGGGCAAGCGCATCTGCAACGAGAAGGGTACGCGCTACGAGATCAGCCAGGCCATGTTCTCCTCCAAGGACTCCCTGGGCTTCGTCATCAGCGACTCGACCAACTCGAACGTGATCGACGGCAAGGCCTACGGTTTCTTCGACGTCCAGACCATGGTCGACAAGGGCGAGCTCTACACCGCCGACACCCTTGAGGGGCTTGCCGAGGCCTTCGGCGCCGACCCCGCCGTGCTCACCGCTGCGGTCGAGGACTACAACGCCCGTGCCCGTGCTGCCGACGGCCAGGCCGACGAGTTCGGCCGTACCATCTTCGACGAGAACTCCCTCATCGAGGAGCCCCCGTTCTTCGCGTCCCCCATCACCCCCGTCGCCCACATCACCGTTGGCGGCATCGTGATCGACGAGGAGGACTACTGCGCCCTCAACGAGAACAACGAGCGCATCGAGGGCCTGCACTGCGTGGGCGAGCTTGCCGCCGAGCGCTCCGGCATGCCGTCGCTCGCCACGGGTCTCTACACCGTCCGCAAGATCTTCGGCTTGGAGTAAGCCACGCGGTAGGGACTGACCCCATACCATAGGGTCGTTCGATTAGGTCTGCTTCGCTCCCATGATTTGTCCCCGTCCCCCTATCTGCGGTGATGCCGCCGGGGGGCGGGGACTTTTTTGGCGCGTGCCGTGATCACTGGAACAGGTCGATGAGCTCCTGCTTGGAGTGGACCCCTATCTTTGCGTACAGCTCTTGCACGTAGCCGCGTACGGTGTTGGTCGAAAGCATGAGCTGGCTTCCGATGTAGGCGGCAGTGCGGCCATGGGCAATCAACAGGGCCACCTCCCGTTCGCGTGGGCTGAGGTGGTAGCGCTTGGCAATCTCGTAGGAGCGCACCTCAAGGGCGTCTTCGATATGGAGGGCCTGGCCGGGGTTCGGTTCTGTGGGAGGCTCCTCCGTGGGTTCGGTTGCGACGGGGTCGACGTCTGCCGGCGTCGTCGAGGCGTCTTCGTTGCGCGCGTTGCGGTGCCGGCTGAGCATCATGAGCGCCATGGAGAGGAAATAGAGCGAGACGGCGGTCATCACAAAGGTCTTGACCAGGCTGTCGAGCGCGCTGTGGCTTCCTAGGATGTTGCCGGCCGCCATGCTGGCAAACAGTCCCAGCCGCGTCACGAACATGACGAGTGCGACGGCGGCCACCTTGGGCGCATTGCGCATGCGGGCGGTCTCGAGCAGAAGGAACAAGAACGAGACGTTCACGACGCTGCTCAGGAACTGCAGTGTCGAGCAGAACACCGTGCTGTAGACCGGCCCTAAAAACGGAAGGCCGATGAGCAGGAGCCCGATGCACGGGAAGACCGCCCTAAAGGTCTTGCGCAGGTCGATGGTGCGCTTGGCGACAAAGGCGAGCACCGCCACAAGCAGCGATGCCGCAATCGAGGTGATGTAGCCTGCGAGCACATCGCCGGCTGACGAGAAGAACGACGAGACGAAGCCACTCAGTATCGTAAGCGATGCGTAGATGACCAACGGTCCCCAAAGCTCGCCGAACAGCTTGCCAATGCGGTGCCAGGCCTCGTGCGGGGTGGCGGGCGCGTCCGGAAGTCCGTCGTTGTCGCTGGCGGCCTGGGGGGAGGCCGCTGTTTGGCTGCCCACCGTCGTCTTGTCGAGCGACCAGAACAGGGCGGCGCTTGCCGCGCTCACGAGGCTGAGGGCATAGACCAGCGGCCCCGATGGGAGGAAGCCCAGCGCCAGCGTACCTAGGGAGCCAAGCAATATCGAGGACACCAGGAGCAGCAGGCAGCGTTTGGGTCCCAGTTCGGCAAAGGACACGAGCCATGCTATGTTCCCCACGTTGGAGGTGACCCCGTAGGCGACGGAGAGCAGGACCGGGAGCACCGCGGCGGGCACGTCGTCAAAGATCCCCAGGCCCGAACCGAGGTTGATGGCTCCCAACGCCACGATGGCCGCAATGCCCGCCCCCCGAAGCCGAAGGCGGGAGTTGCGGATACCGAGTATTGCCAGCGGCACGGCGGCGACCGCGAACGACAGAACCGTTACCAGGGCAAACGCGATGTCGGGTCCTCCAAGCGGGGTTAGCGCCTGAGCACCGCTCATGGTGCTGGAATATGCGAGGTCCATGAGCACGCGGTATAAGCCGTACCCCAGGGCGAGCACAAGGTAGTAGCGGTCTACACGATGGGTTCGCGGGACTTCGGCGTTTGAAGGCGTTGCAGGCGGCCTTGTCAACACGAGCCTCCCTTTCCACCGAACGGGCGCGGTTACGTACCTACAGGATGGGTCAAAGCGGTCCGGCTCAAAGTCTATCCTATTTTGCCCGTAGAAGCGTGTTCCGTGGTAAGGTGATGCACTTGCGAACGGTTCATCGACGGGAGGGTGCGGCGGTGGCATACGGGGTTCCCATGGTGGAAGACGACTTTTGGCAGACGCTTGCCGACCTGTTCGACCGCCTCGGTTTCGAGGTCGACCGCGTGCCGATGGGCGACGGGTGCGAGGGCGACCTTGTCGTGCGCTACCCCTCGCGTATACGGCATGCCATTGCCGTGACCGGTGCGGTCGGGCCCTATCCCGTGGGTGCCTCCTCGATACAACGGGTGCTGGACCTGATGCGCCGCTGCGGGGCGGGGGAGGGCTGGGTCGTCACCGACGCGTCGTTTGCGCCCGATGCCCGCGAGCTCGCTGCGCTGAACGGCGTGCGCCTTATCGAGGGGGTGGGTCTCAGCGGCTTGTTGACCCAGGCGGCGACCGACAGGGGCCGCGAGGCTGCGGTGGATGCGCTATTGGCCCACTCGGGGTTCTACGACAGGGAGAACCCCCGGGGTGTCGGAGGCGGCAGCGCGGGGGTGCCAGAGGCCGCGCCCCATGAGCCGTCGGTTCAGCCGACCGTGCGGATGCCGCGCCAACAGGCTGTCTATGACTACGTTGCGCAGGTGCCCTTGGATACCGGCTACGGGACGGTTCCCCAAGGCGACGCCCCTGTATCCCAGGAGCCTCGGGAGGCTCCGCGCGGACGGTCCTCCGGGTGTCGGGCGGCCTGTGTCACGGCGCTTGTGATCATGTTGGTGCTCGCCCTGTTCCTGGCGGGCACGTTGCTCGCGCTGCCCACCGTCTTGGACCAGCTGCCCCTAAGCGAGGGATTGGCGGCCGTCAAAGAGCATGCCCTGACGTTCTTTGGAAAGCTCGAGGACGCGGTGGTCAGCAGGCTGGGGAGTTTTGCCGGGTAGGCGGCGAGGGATTCCCTACCCAAACACCCGCCGTGCGCCCATGATGGGGCGGTAGTCGGCGTTTACGATGCGGACGCCCTTGGGGTGGGCCTCTATGACCTGGCCGTCGCCGAGGTAGATGGACACGTGGTCCACCGTGCCGTCCTTGCCGTAGAACACAAGGTCGCCGCGCTTCATGGAGGCCGGGTCCACCTCGGCCAGGCCGCAGTAGGCATAGAGGTTGGCGGCGTCGTGGTCGCCCCAGCTCGTGGTGGAGTGCGTCGCGGGGTTCAGAATGCCGGGATCCATGCCGGCGGCGTAGAGCCCCTGGATCACGAGGCCCGCGCAGTCGATGCCCTGGCCGGGCTTGCCGGCTGCGTCCCAGATGTAGGTGTCGCCCAGGTAGTCGCGGGCGCGGGCGATCATGGCGTCGACGCGCTGCTCGTCGGTGGGGTTCTCGCCCACGGTGGCCGGGCTCACGTAGGCGCCCAGCGTGTACCACTCCATGGGGTCGAGGCCCAGGGCGAGCCAGGTCTCGCGGTCCACGACGCCCGTGGCCGGCAGGCCGTGCCGCTCCTGGAACTCCCTGACGCGCCGCTCGGTGTCGTCGAGGTAGCGCGGGTAGTTGTCGACCCCGTTGCCAAAGACCTGCTGGATGCGTAGGACCTTGAGCCCCGCCATGCCGTAGGCCACGTCGTAGTCGCCGCCGACCAGGTGCACCTCGTCGGCAGGCTCGAAGGCTATGGTGCAGGTGTGGTCGAGCTCGGCGTAGAAGGAGTCACCGTCGCCGTCGCTGCCGTGAGCTACGATGCGGTAGTCTCCCACGCCGCTTATGGCGGGGTCTACCTCGGCCGTCCAGGAGGAGCCGCGTTTTACTGCGTCGAGCCAGAGCGGCTCGGCCTTGGGGTCGCTTGTGTTGCGGACCTCGAACATTACCTGCGCCGCATGGGAGAAGTCCCCGCCCTGGGCGGTGAGCTCGATGATGTCGTGGCCGTAGGCTCCCGCGCGGTCCTGCGCGGCCTGGGCGGAGAGGGCCACGGGGCCCGCGGGCCCGTCATGGGCGATGTGCGGGCCGGGCGTGCGGTCACACGCCGTGGCGACGAGCAGGGCTACGGCCACGATGGCGACGAGCGCAAGGGCGCCTACCAGGGGGAGCGGCGGCCTGGTGCGGCGAGACGGGCGGGTGCGCCGAGCGGGTTGGGCACCCCGGGAAGGTCGGGTGCCCCGCGACGGCCTTGCACTTTGTGGATACCGGGCGCTCCCCATGGGCTCATCCCCTCTTACCGCGCTGTCTGCTCTGATGGCTTGCTGTTCCCGATATCCCATGCTAGCACGGGGTCTGCGGGGAGGTTTGTCGTTGCGGGAATCGTCCCATTCGGAGGTAAGAGTTATAAGGGTTCACAGAATGTCCATGGAAGGTGGGTGGGATTACCCTGCCCGATTGCCTGGACTTCCTTAAATTGAACTTCTGTGTCCCTTGTAGAGATGGGTGTTTATCGACGTATCAGAATTGAACTGGTGCATACTCTCATTCAGCAAATTTTGAACCAAGAATTGAACTTTTTTGATTCTAGGATTCAGGAAGGGCGGGGAGATGGAACGGGAGCTGTTCGCGGCGCGGCTTAGAGACGCCATGAATGCCCGGGGCTGCAAGCAGGTGGACCTTGTGCGCGCCGCCGAGAACGCGGGCGTCAAGCTCGGCAAGAGCCACGTGAGCCAGTATGTGGCCGGAAAGACCGTCCCGCGCGCCGACGTGCTGCGGTTCTTGGCGCTGACCCTCGAGGTCGACGAGGACTGGCTGCGCGGGGCCGAGGCTGCGCGGGGAATCGAGCACGAGGTCGCCGCGGAGGCCGCCGAGGAGAGGATCGACAGGTCGGAGCCGGTGGGCTCCGTGCCACAGGGAGGAACCAAGATGCGCGAGTTCAAGAAGTCGTCCAAGCTCGACAACGTGCTCTACGACGTGCGCGGCCCGGTGCTCGAGGAGGCCGAGCGCATGGAGGCCGAGGGCACCCACGTGCTCAAGTTGAATATCGGCAACCCCGCGCCGTTCGGCTTTAGGACCCCCGACGAGGTGGTCTATGACATGCGCCGGCAGCTCACCGAGTGCGAGGGCTACTCGGCGTCGAAGGGCCTCTACACCGCGCGCAAGGCTATCATGCAGTACGCCCAGCTCAAGGGGTTGCCCAACGTAACCATCGAGGACATCTACACCGGCAACGGCGCGAGCGAGCTCATCAACCTGAGCATGAGCGCCCTGGTCGACAGCGGCGACGAGGTGCTCGTGCCCAGCCCCGACTACCCCCTGTGGACCGCCTGCGTGAACCTGGCCGGGGGCACCGCCGTGCACTACATGTGCGACGAGCAGGCCAACTGGTATCCCGACATGGCCGACATCCGCTCCAAGATCACCGACCGCACCAAGGCCATCGTCATCATCAACCCCAACAACCCCACCGGTGCCCTGTACCCGCGCGAGGTGCTCCAAGAGATTATAGACATCGCCCGCGAATACCAGCTCATCATCTTCTCGGACGAGATCTACGACCGCCTGGTCATGGACGACCTGGAGCACGTCTCGATCGCCAGCATGGCGCCCGACCTGTTCTGTGTGACCTTTAGCGGCCTCTCGAAGTCGCACATGATCGCCGGCTACCGCATCGGCTGGATGATCCTGAGCGGCAACAAGGAGTGCGCCCGCAGCTACATCGAGGGCCTCAACATGCTCTCGAACATGCGCCTGTGCTCCAACGTGCCCGCGCAGTCGATCGTGCAGACCTGCTTGGGCGGCCACCAGAGCGTCAAGGGCTACATCCGTCCGGGCGGCCGCGTCTACGAGCAGCGCGACTTTATCTACAACGCCCTGAACTCGATCCCCGGCGTGTCGGCGGTCAAGCCCCGGGCGGCGTTCTACATCTTCCCCAAGCTCGACCGCGAGATGTACCACATCACCGACGACGACAAGTTCGCCCTGGACCTGCTCAAAGACAAGAAGGTCCTCATCGTGCCGGGCAAGGGCTTTAACTGGATGGAGCCGGGCTACTTCCGCATCGTCTACCTGCCGCGCATCGAGGTGCTCCAGGAGGCGGTTGAGAAGCTTGCGGACTTCTTGAGCTACTATAGGCAGTAAAGCGGGTACGCGCGGCGCGCGGCGTGGGCCGGGCGCTGGTGGCTGGAGCTGCCGTGGTGAGTGGACGAGATCGGAACTTCGCGACTTTCTAGGGGTGGCCGGTGGACGAGACTGGAACTTTGCGACGCGAAATGTGGGCGTAGGGGATGGTCGGCGCAAGTATGAACGGATTCTGCCTGGGGTGATACCGTTCTAGATAAAGATGCTACCCAAAAAGCATGTCGCAAAACCCCGATCTCGTCCATCGCGGCCCCTTGAGAAGTCGCATAGTTAGGATTTCGTCCACGGCCGCGATGACCGAGACGATGACGGGTAGCGTGCCGACCGGGATGCCGGCTCCCGGCGGCCCTCCGCGCAAACGGGGGCGACGCCAAAAGCCGAGATACTTCCGCAAGATAGGGGTTCGGGATAGGCGTCATGAGGCTGGGGATGACTGCTGTAGGTCGCTGCTATCGCGTGACTAGGGGAGTCTCCAACAAACACCCAGTTCAGAAGGGGTGTTGGCTGCGGGGGTGACCTTCCTCGCGGGCAACCAGAAGACATCGGGGCGTGTCGGCGGCCCCCTGCCCTATCCAGAACCCCCCTTGTGCGGAAACATCTCGACTTTCGCCGTTGGAGCAAAAAGGCCCTACGACGAAAGCCGAGATCCCACGCTTGCCCGAGACGACCGGGTGGCGACCATGCGCGCGTGCCGCCCGCGCCCTATGCCTCCTTCGCCCCGTATGCCTCCCGGATCGTCTCCTCCAACTCCTGCCGCTGCGCCTGCTCGTAGCGATAGGCCACCACCTGTGGCTGGGACGGATCTTGCTCGTCGCGCTGCTGGACGCGGACGAACCTGAGCTCCACGGCCCCATAGCCGCCGGACAGCGCAGCGTAGGCGTAGCACATGGCCTGCAGGCGGTGCTTGACCTGCAGCTGCTCGGGGGTCTCTTGACGAGAACCGCCGGTCTTGTAGTCCACGACGAGTGCGGTTTGCTCGGCGGCCGGTTTGGCCTGGTCACAGCAGAGCAGGTCGATTGAGCCCTCAAGGTGCAGCGGCTCGCCCTGGGGACCCTGCAGCGTGATGCAGAAGGGTGCCTCGGCCAGAAGGTGCGGATAGGCAATGGCGTCGCAGGCCACGTTGGAGGTGGCCCAGCGCGCCACCGCGCCCTTCAGAGCGGGGAGCTTCTCCACAGGGGCGCCCCAGGTTTTTAAGAAGGCCGCGAGCCGTTTGTCCGGGGGGATTTCCAGCTTGGCATCTCCGACGCCGGCCGTCCGTTTTGCCGTGAGGTTCTCCACCATCACCTGGCAGGCCTGGTGCAGAGCGGAGCCGAAGGCAACGGCCGAGGCGTTGACGCCGCCATTCGGTGCGGGTTGCGACTCGGTCGCGTCGGAAGCACCGTTTTCTGTGCGCTGCTCGGCGCGTACCTCGTCGGGATCGGTGGCCTCTTGGGCCTGGGTGCCGTGGGTAAGGCGGCTGTACGAGAACGACCCCGCCCGCAGCGGGTCGCAGGGGCGCTTGCCGGGAATGAGGTCGCTCAGGTGCTCGCCGTCGCGCGGGGGCTCGGGGACGTCCATCATCGCGGGGGCGGTGGCCTCATCTTCGGAACCCCCTTCATCATTGTTGGAACCGAGTTCCGCTGCCATGGTGGGTGTGAGGTAGTCGGTCGCCGGCTCGCCATTGATGAGGAGGTCCCCGCTGTCGCCGAACTCAAGCCTCATGCGTTCGGTCACCGCGCGGCGCTCCCCACCAAACTCGATGCCCTCGGGGGCGGTTTTGTAATCCTCGTATTCGCCAAAGAGGGCTTGGCGCAGGTCGTCAAGAATCGTCGAGGACGCGGTGACGTTGTCCATGTTCACGACTATGACGAGCGCCTCGCGCGGGCGGGTCGCACCAACGTAGAACTTGCGCCGCAGCTCGGCAATCTCCTCGCTGATGGCGCGGTTGCGGATGGCTTCGTCGAACTCGAGGGCGTTTTCGGCCTCCTCAAGGTTTTGGCAGGGGGTAATCAGGGAACCGGCCGCTGCCAAGCGTTCGATCATCTTGGGAGACAAGCCCAAATCGGAGAGCTTGTCAAACGATGTGCCGTCTGCGGTCGAGGCGGAGGGTTTAAGCGTGAGGTAGATCTTGTCGCCCATTGTCTCAAGAAAGAGGGAGCCTTTTGAGGCGCGTTCGTTGTAGAAATCCGCCAATGCCACGATGGGGAACTCGAGCCCCTTGGAGGAGTGAATGGTGAGGATGCGAACTGCATCCTGCTGTTCGGCCATGAGTGCGCCGGGTTTTTCTTTGAGGCTGCCTCCCTCGAGTTTGTGAGAGAGACGCGCTGCTGTTGCCGGGATTCCGCGGGGGGCTGTCGGGTCGCTTTCGATGGATTCGATGAGACGAATGGTTTTGAGAACGTTGGCCGCACTTGCCATGCCTTCGGGCCCGTTGCTCTGAAGGCGGTCAAGCCATCCGGACGCTATGACCAGCTCAAGCATGCTGGCGGACGCTCCGCGACTGTCCGCGTCAGCCACGGCTGCGGTGAGAAGGGAACCGGCAAGCCGTATCCGGGGCGAGGAGCTGGTCGCATGAGAGACGAGCAGGCCGTTCCAGAGAGGTCGGCGTTCCCCGTCGGGCGCGTGACCAAGCAGGTAAAGCTCGTCGGCTCCGAGGCCGAAAGCCGACCCAGTGAGCGCAGAGCGTAGATTTGCGCTGTCCCAGGGGTCTGCAATGGCTGCAAGCAACGAGTTGATCTCGCGGGCTTCGGGCGTTGCGGCAAAGCCGGAGCCGCCGGTCACGATGCAGGGAATTCCATGAGACCTCAACGTTCGTGCGTAGACTTCGGCACGACCCATGGTACCGAGAAGGATTACCATGTCGCCCCAACGTTGGTTTGGCGCATCGGCGTGCAATGTTTCGAACCGGCGGGCGATTGCCTCAGCCTCAACAAAATGACGCACGTCGGTGTTGGCCCCGCTGCCGCGCATACTCGTGGTGGCGACCACGTCGATACGGGGGACGTCGGGGAAAGGGTTGCGTGCGTCATGGTCGTTTTCCCAGCCGAGTTCGATGAACTCGCCGCTTTTGCCAAAGACCTGCGGTGCGCCGAACAGGCGGTTGACGAAGGCGATGATGTCACCGTGGGAGCGGAAGTTCTTACCGAGCTCGCGGTACATGCCGCCCTGGGGTTCGAGCGAACGCATCTCTTGTTTGTGGGCGCAGTAGGTGTCCACGTCTGCCCCGCGGAAGCGATAGATGCTCTGCTGTGTATCGCCTACGGTGCAGAGGTGCCGGTTGTTCGCGGTCAGGTGTGAGATGAGGGCGATCTGCAGGGCGCTGGTGTCTTGGAACTCGTCGACCATGACCAATTTGAAGTGATCCGCGTAGCGGCTTGCTATGGACGGCTGCGTCTCAAACGCCTCGAGGGTTTTGTGGAGCAGGTCATCTTGGTCAAGAACGCCGTGCTCCGCCTTGGCGTTGGAGAAGAGCTCCTGCACCCGTCGCGCGACGGCAAGAAGTTCGGAGCGTGCCGGAAGGACCAATCCCAACAAGCAGGTCTTGGCCAGCCGTATGATGGACTGTCGGAAGATAGCGTAACCGGTTGCAAAGGGCTCCGTTCTTGTCCGGCTGCCAAAGTCCAGATCAATTCTTGCGAGGGCTTCGGCGACGTCGGCATAGGTGCACTCGCGGCGCTGCATGAGAAACTCAAAGGCGGGCATGCCGGTATCGGCGTTTTTGACGACATCGAAGGCACGTTGGGTGAATTGTTCCTTTTGCTTGCCAGTCGTGCTGACGCCCGTGCTCGCCACGGCTTCAAGGGTTGCCATGGCGTCATAGGCTTCCCGCGCCAACTCGTGAGGGCTCTCGGGCTCCGCTGTGACCACCGCGTCCAGTCCCCCGCGCACGTTCGAGGCGGTGTTGATAAGCTCGAGCACCATCTTGGCCACGTTTGACTCCCCGTCGGCCTTCTCGTACTCCTCAAAAAGGTGCTGGTAGTTGGAGAAGGCAGCCCCTTCCTCGTCGTCTCCGACCGCCCCCGCCTCGGCCAGGGCTTCGTTCACGCAGTCGATCAGCAGACGGTCGCGGTCGGTCTCGTCGAGCAGGCCGAACTCGGGGTCGAGCCCCAGCTCCAGGGCGCATTCGTGCAGGATGCGCGAGCACATGCCGTGAATCGTGCTGATCCAGCTGGCGTCCACCTTGAGGGCCTGCTCGGCAAGACCTTCCTCACGCAGGCGGTTGCGCACGCGCGCCTTGATCTCGCTGGCGGCGAGCTCGGTGAAGGTGATGGCCAGGATTTGGTCGATGTCGTCGACCCCGCTTTCGTCGGGGTTGAGCAGGGCGTAGGCGATGCGCTGGGTGAGCATGAACGTCTTGCCCGAGCCGGCGCCGGCCGAGACCAAAAGGGGGCCCCGCACATGCGTCACGCAGTCGCGCTGCTCGGGAGTGAGCGTGTCGAGGTTCATCTACTTCGCCTTCTTCTTGGGGCAGCTGTTGACCTTGCAGTGCTCGCACGAGTTTGCGCCAAAGCGGGGGCGCGGGGACACGTCACCGCTGCGCAGGCGGTCCATGGCGCTCGCGACCTCGTCCTCCACGTAGGAGAGCAGGTGTTGGAAGCCGCTCGACCCGTCTTCGGCAGGCTCCACGAGGTTCTTCTCGTCCAGATAGGAGCCTGAGGCGGCCAGCTTTCCGGCAATGGCGGTGTCGAGGAAACCCTGGGCGCGGTTGCGGTTGTAGGAGATGTAGATGGCGCCCACGGCCCGGGTGCCGGGGTTTACCTTCTGCAGGGCGCTGGCGTACATGAGCACCTGGCAATGCTGGGGCAGGGGGTCTACGGGCTCGGGCGGCTTGTTCTTGGTCGCCCGCTTGGGCCGGGGGACGCTGTAACCGTTGTTGCCGACGGCACCCTTGTAGTCGATGATCAGGGCCCGTCCTTGGTCGTCCTCGTCGATGCGGTGCACCGCGCCGCGCAGCTTCACGCCGCCGTAGGTGATGGCGTCGGGCTCGCCGAACGTCCACTGGTGGCGCTTGGGCGCAAAGCCGCTCGGCAGCAGTGCGTCGCGCTCCGCGCAGCTTTGCAGGTTGCGGCGCAGGGCGTCGAGGCGTCTCCACTCGAGGTTCGTGGTGGGAACGAGGGGATGGTCGGAGCCCTCTTGGGACGCGAGGACCTTGTCGAAGCACTCGTCGAGCACCGGTCCCCAGAGCGCCTGGTCGGCCTTGCCGCCGACGCGCCGGACGTCCATGGCGGCCAGGGCCTCGTGGAACGCGGTGAGCACCTGGCGCGAGAAGGAGCCCTCCTCGCGGGGGCCAAAGGTGACGTCGGGCGTGTCGGAGGGCACCTGGCGTTCGTAGAACCAGCGCAAGGGGCAGCTCAGGTAGGTCTCGAGCTCAGCGGGCGACCACAGGCGCTCCGGGCTTGCCATGCGGGCCAGGGCCTCGTCGCTCGTGGGCACCACCGCGGGTACCGGCGCCGAGAGGGTGACGGGCGTCCAGGTCACGGGGCTGGCCAGCAACGAGAAGCGCTCCTCGCCCATGGTCTCGTAGGAGAGCCGCCCGTCCTTCGGCAGGCCGGTCGTGCGGTCGAGGTCGTCGATGGCCGTGGGGTCGGGGCGGTAGCAGTCCACGATCTCCTCGAAGAGGGCCGAGGGGCGCAGGGCCTTGGCCTCCGGGTCCTGGAGGCAGCGCTCAAAGACGACGCGCGACCGGGCACTCTCGAGGGCGGCGCGCATCTGGCGGCGCAGGCTCTGGAGGGTGGGGGTGGCGGGGGAGCAGCCCAGCGCCTCGAGGAACGCAGCCTGGGAGTCCGAGCGGTCTGCCACCGAGAACGCCTCGGCGGTCAGGTCGCAGACCACGACGGCGTCGAACGACCTGCCGTCGAGCTGGGCGAGCGTGCAGAACTCCACGGCGTTGGGGTTGCCGTCGAGCACGGCGGCCTGGCGCTGCGCGGCTACGTCGTTTGGGGGTACGCTCACCCACGAGACGGGAACCGCAGTGCTTCCCAGCAGGCGCTCGAGCGACGGCAGCGGCTGGTCTGGGGGGAGAAGCTCTTGGGTGGCGCGGGCGATCCTCGCTATGCTCGCGGCCGCCGCGCGCTCTTTGCGGTCGACGACACCTGCGGGGGAGAGCGGTGCGACGAGGGCTTCGGCGGCGCGGGCGATATCTCCCTCACGCATGGCTTCGATGGCCTCGCAGATCGGGGGGAGCGGGGCCGGCTCCTGGGGGATCATCTCCGTCGCCGACACGTCCCCGGCCGGTGCGTCTGCGGTCAGCACCTGAGCCAGGGACGCCCAGGTGACAAGGGGCTCGGGTACGGGGCCGTTCGGATCGGGCAGCGTCGGTATGCCGGGCTGGGGCATGTGCTCGACGGCGGCCCGGGAGATGTCGGCCAGAAACGCTGACGCCCCCATGAGCCGGTTCATGCGCCAGACGCAGTCGAGTTCCAGGGCGACCTGGGTCGGGAGGTCGGCCAGCGGGTTGCGGGCGACGTCGGCGGCCATGTCGCGCAGCCACGGGGCCGGGGCGTCCGAGGCCCGCTCTTCGCCGACGAGCGCCTCGAGCGTCAGGAGCAGCCTACCGACGTTGGTGGACAGCGCGGGCACCGATCCCCGGGCAAAGCAGGTTATGGCGCGACCGGGCGTCTCCGCCAGGCGCGACGCCACCGTGTCGGCGAGCTCGAGCGGGTGCTTGCAGGCCACGGCTATGGAGCGGGGTGCATGTCCCTCGGCCACGAGGCCACGCAGCGTCCGGGCGAGGAGCTCGGGCTCGGCGTAACGGCCGGAAGGTAGGCAGAAGCCCACGTCGCCCCGGGGCTCTATGGGTGCGCCCGCGGGGGACGAGAATAGGCGTTGGGCCAGCTCGGCGATCTCAGGGCTCGTCCAGGGACTTGTGGGGTTCTCGGACGCGAAGGTCTGATGCTCCACGGGCACGCCGGCGGCCCGGCACACCGCCTCGATGCGGGCCACGACGGTGCGCGTCGCCTCGAAGGCGGGGTTCTCGCCCAGTTGGGCCACCACGGTGACGCCCTCGTGGGCGGCGGCCGCGGCAACAAGGGCGACCTGGGGTTCGGAGAGGTCGAGGGGGCCGTCTATGACCAGGTGCACCCAGCCCGTCGACCCCATGGCCTGGGGAAGGAGCGCCGCAGCCTCTCCAGGTTCGACGAGCCCGTGCTCTGTGAGGATGCGCCCATAGGTGCGGCAGACCGCGAGAAGCTCCTGCTGCGCGGGGGAGAGACGCAGGTCGTGTTCCGAGGCGTTTGCATAGGCCTGGGTGCCACTTGCTTGGCGAACCACGCCTTCAAGGCAGGAGACCATACCCTTGAGCTGGGTCTTGAGCAGCGAGCAGGGGGTGGTGTCGAGCGCCGCGATGGCGGCCGCCCGTCGCTGAGCGGGTGCGACGGGCGAGCGTCCGTCGCCGTAGAGGGACCAGCGCCCCAGGGCCCACGCCTCGAGCGTGGTGGTCTCGACCCCGAGGGCCGGCGTGCCTGCGTCGGCAAGGCGCTGCATCGTGCGTTCGGCACTTGCGCCGTTGGGCAGGATGCGGGCCACCCGAGGTGCATGCGTAAGGGCCTCGCGTACGGCGGCGTCGGCGGCAGCGATGCGCGCCTGGGCGAAGGGGACGTTCACAATGGTGAAGCGGGCTGCCATGGCGCTCCTTGGGTTTGGTGGCTGCCGGATGCGGCGTGTGCGGCAGTCTACCATCGTGGAATGGCGGAGTTGGGGAGGGGAGCGGGGGGCGTGCGGGTGCAGGCACGCCGAAAGGGATGCGGCAGGTTGTGAGGCTGGATGCGGAGAAGGACAAAGACCCCGGAAGGGTAGTAAAGCTAAATCTCTACGTTAGGCTGAGATGGATGAAATGCGAAGAGTGCGATACCGTAGGGGGCTCGACTGGCAGAAACCCGAGAGCCATATCTGACGTATTCTGCCCAGCATGCTCCCTTCCGTACGGCGACCGGTTGCTTGACCGCTTTTCGACCATCGCACAAAACTCTCCGGTTTCCCCTTGACTCCCGAGGGCCTCTGTCTATACTAACGTATGAACAAATGCTCATATGTTTACGAATGCCATCTGCTTGCTGCGCCCTGCTTTGCCCGTCGCCGTCCCTAAGGAGTGGTCTCCCATGGTCGAACCGATAGCCGAACCCGCCTCCGCACTCCCCGAGGAGTGCCTCGAGCCCATCCCCGACGAGGAACTGCTCTACGACCTTGCGGACCTCTTCAAGGTGTTCAGCGACACGACCCGCATCAAGATCCTCTACTGCCTTATGGACGCCGAGCGTTGCGTGGCCGACATCGCCGAAGTCACCGGCTCCACCCAGAGCGCTGTGTCGCACCAGCTGCGCATCCTCAAGCAGGCGCGCCTTGTGCGCTTCAGGCGCGAGGGGAGGAACATCGTCTACTCTCTGGCCGACGACCATGTGAACACGATGCTCAGCCAGGGCATGACGCACATCTGCGAGTAGGGGTCGGTTTTAAGTTTTGGCTCTGTACGGAGAAGGCCATGGGTAAACCCGAGGGTTTCTCCGTTAACTGCAACGTATAAGTTAACCGTTAAAGAAAGGCACTCCCATGCGTAAGACCTTTAAGCTCCAGGACCTCGACTGTGCCAACTGCGCCGCCAAAATGGAGGCGGCGATCAAGAAGGTGGACGGCGTGCACGACGCCACGGTGAGCTTCATGACCCAAAAGCTGACCGTCGACGCCGACGACGCCCGTTTTGACGTCATCGTCGAGGAGTGCGCCCGGGTCTGCCGCAAGATAGAGCCTGACTGCGAGATCGTGCGCTAACCGTTCCCACCGATTTCTTAAAGGAGCTTTGCCGTGAACAAGAAGCAGAAGCGGCTGCTGCGGCGCATCCTTGTGGCGTTTGCCCTGTTCGTGGTTGCCATCGTGCTCGAGGCTACCGGCCTGCTCGAGGTCTGGTTCGGCACGGGTGCCCTTTGGGCCGAGTTCGTGCTGTTCCTGATACCGTTTTTGGTAGCCGGTTACGACGTGCTGCTCAAGGCGGCCAAAAACATCGGTCACGGCCAGGTCTTCGATGAGAACTTCCTTATGGCCGTGGCCACGGTGGGCGCCTTTTTGCTCGTGTTCTTTCCCGACTCGGACCCCCATATGTCCGAAGGCGCGGCGGTGATGCTCTTTTATCAGGTGGGTGAGCTGTTCCAGGGCTACGCCGTGGGCAAGAGCCGTGCCTCCATCGCCGCGATGATGGACATTGCCCCCGATTACGCCAACGTCATGCGCGAAGGCTCGTTGGTGCAGGTGGATCCCAACGAGGTCTCGGTGGGCGACGAGATCGTGGTCAAGCCGGGCGAGCGCGTGCCCTTGGACGGCGTCGTGGTCTCGGGCTCTTCTGAGCTCGACACCGCCGCGCTCACGGGCGAGTCGTTGCCGCGTTCGGTGGCCGAGGGCGGGGAGGTCGTCTCGGGCTGCGTCAACATGACGGGGCTGCTTACCGTGCGGGTGAGCAAGCCGTTCGGCGAGTCCACCGTGTCGCGCATCCTGGAGCTCGTTGAGAACGCCAGCGCCAAGAAGGCCCGGGCCGAGAACTTCATCACGCGGTTCGCGCGCTACTATACGCCTACGGTCGTGATTGTGGCCGCGTTGCTCGCGGTCGTCCCCCCGCTGCTCACCGGGCAGCCCTTCGCCACCTGGGTCGAGCGCGGCCTGACCTTCCTCGTGGTCTCGTGCCCGTGCGCCCTGGTGATCTCGGTGCCGCTCTCGTTCTTCGGCGGTATCGGCGGGGCCTCGCGCCTGGGCATCCTGGTGAAGGGCGGCAACTACCTCGAAGCCCTGGCCAAGGTCGACACCGTGGTGTTCGACAAGACCGGCACCCTGACGAGCGGCACCTTCGAGGTGGTCTCGGTGCACCCGGCCCCCAACGTGGACGCGGGCTACCTGCTTAAGGTGGCAGCGCATGCCGAGTCGTTCAGCGACCATCCCATTGCAGCTTCGGTGCGCAAGGCCTACGACGGCACGGTCGACCCCAGCCTTGTAGGCGACGTGCGCAACCTGGCCGGCCGCGGGGTGGGCGTCACGCTCGAAGGCGTGCCCGTGTTCGTGGGCAACGGGGGCCTCATGGCCGAGAACTCCATCGACTACGCGCGCCAGATCGCGTCGTGCAGCCATGCGGGCACCGTGCTCCATGTGGCCGTGGGCGGCACGTACCTGGGCCATGTCGAGATTGCCGACGCCCCCAAGGAGGATGCCGCGGAAGCCATACGCGACCTGCATGCGGTCGGCGTCAAGAGGACCGTCATGCTCACCGGCGACCGCGAGCCCGTCGCCGCGGCCGTGGCCAAAGACCTGGGGCTCGATGCGTATCGCGCGCAGCTTTTGCCCCAAGACAAGGTCGCCGAGGTGGAGCGCCTGCTCGGGCAGGAGGCCGAGGGACGCAAGCTCGCCTTTGTGGGCGACGGCATCAACGACGCCCCCGTGTTGACGCGGGCCGACGTGGGCGTCGCCATGGGGGCGCTCGGCTCCGATGCCGCCATCGAGGCAGCCGACGTGGTGCTCATGGACGACCGGCCCTCCAACATCGCCCGTGCCATCTCGATTGCACGCAAGACCATGGGGATCGTGCGCGAGAACATCGTGTTCGCCCTGGGCGTGAAGCTCGCAGTGCTCGTGCTGGCCGCTGTGGGTCTGGCAAACATGTGGCTCGCGGTCTTTGCCGATGTGGGTGTGGCGGTGCTCGCGATCCTGAACGCCATGCGCTGCATGCGGGTGAAGGGATTGCGCGGATAGGTGGTTGCCGAGGCCGTCTGCCGGACGGCCGCGAGACAAAAAGCGGGCGGCAGGTGCTCGCGGCGTATAAGGGGGAGTCGCCGGGCCTGCCGCCCTCAAGGGGATATGCCGGACGTTTCAGCGCAAGGGGGGTCGCTGCGTCGGCCAAGGGAATATCGGGGGAATGCAACGGGCCTTATGTGCCGCGCGTCGACACCATGATGGCCCATCGGGGCCGTCTTGCACACCCTCCCCTTGGGGTGATATTCAAAAAAGGCTATCTACCTGCTGAAATGCCTGTGAAGACGGCTTCACAACCAAGGACTCATAAAAAACGCTCTAGAGGGGTTTAGGTAGCTAACCCGAAGGGGTGACGCCCCTACTCCCCCTAGAGCGTTTTGAGAAAGCCCCTGCACAAGGCGCGGCGGGGCGCGGTGTGCTTAAGGTGCATAGGCCCCCCGCAACGCGGTGCAGGACGTTATTCAAAATGCTCTAGACCTCTGCTTGAGATGGGGCGCCCTCCTGCCCGGAGGGACCCGAGGACGTCGCTTCCTCTGCTGGGGGGACGACCTTCGCGTCGACGCTGGGCGTCCCCCCGGATCCGGGGACCTCCTGTTTGGCGGGAGTGCGGCGCCGGTGCCGGGTAGTTGCCTTTTTTGCCGGGACCTCGGGGGCAGGAACCGCGGAAGGCTCCGGTGCGGTCGTTTCGCTGGTGGCCATTGCCACGATGGCCGACGGCTCGGTTCCTGTCGGGGCGCTCTTTGCCTCGGGGGACGCGGCTGCAGGGGCTTCGGAGCTGGCGCTCGCAGCTGTCACCGGCTGCTTCGTCGGGGCCTTCTTGGCCGTGCGCTGACGGCGTGAGGTTGCTTGGGCAGCCTGCCGACTGCGCGACGCCCTGCCGGGGCGCACGTCGGGCTTGGACTGCTCGGGTTCGGGGGCGGCGGACTCGGGCGTGTCGGTTGCCTCGCCGCGTTGCTCGGACATGGCCGCCGGGGAGACGGGTTGCTCCGGGGAGGTTGCCTCGGCTTTGGGTGCCTGTTTTGCCTTGCCCCGAGACCCTCGCTTGGTACCCGTTTTTGCCGGAGGCTCCGGTTTTTTGGCTTCCTTGGGCTCCCCCCCGTTTTCGGAGGTGCCTTCTGCTGATGCCGGTGTCTCGACGGATACCGCCGTCACCGCATCGGAGACAGGAACGATGGCGGTGGTGGGCTCGGGCAGAGAGTGTGCGACGTCGCCTGCCTGCAGGCTCTCCGCGCTGTCGCGGGGCGTCTGGCCGGCCTCCTTGGACGGGGGCTGTTCTGCGGCCACATCCTGCCCCGCCGCATGTATGCGCCGCGTGGCGCGCGAACGGCGCCGCCGGGCCGAGCGGGACACGCCATGGGCCTCTCCCTCAGTGGCGGTCGGATTTGCGTCGCCGAGCTCCAGGATCTCCTCCACGACGTCGATGATCTTCTCTTCTGCGGCTTTGGCCGGGGCCGACGAAAGGCCGTCGTCGAGCACCGCTACCGCGCCTTCGAGGAGCACGCGGGCCCTGAGGTCTGCCGCAATCTGGGCCATCTGGTCGGCAAGCTCCACCAGACCGAACGTGAAGCCGGCATGAACGCGGCCAAGCTCCTGGTACTTACGCAGGAAGCTGCGGCAGGGGGAGTCGGGTTGGGCGAGCGCGGTGCGGTACACGTTGCTGAACAGGTCGGCCGCCTGCACGCCCGCCGAGTACTTGGAGTCGAGGAAACGCACGTCGAGACCGGTCACGAGCGGGTCGCTGCGGTGCATGAGGACGTTACCGACGCTCTCGGCCACCATGTCCTCGTAGCTTTCGCGCAGGCCGCCGCGCATGTCCATGGAGATGCGGTAGGGCAGCCCGCGGGCCATGTCGCCGCGGGTCAGGTAGAAGTTGAGCGCCTGGGCCACCATGGAGTCGTAGAGCAGCTCTTTGTCGAGCTTGCGCTCGCTTGCCATGGCGGCATGGGGGTCGAGCTTAACGAGGTAGACGTCGATCTCGTTCTCTTCGAGCAGCGTGCGCGCCAGGGCGAGCTTCTGGGCGGTCTTCATCTGGGAGGCCTTGACCTCCGACTGCGTGGTGCGGTTGCGCAGCGTGCAGGCCTCGAGCCTGGGCAGGTCGCGTACCAAGACCATGGCCATGGTAAAAATCTCCCCGCCAAAACCAAGCGTGCCCGACTCGTCGAGGTAGACGCGCTGTTGGCCGTTTGCGGGTGCGTTGAACAAAAACGCGGGCATGGGCCCTCCTATTAAGTTGGCGAGCCGCGCATGGGGATGCGACGCTGCGACCGGACCGCCATGGTGCCGGGAGCCTCGCGTGGCCGGGGCGTCCGTGCCTCCGGGCCGCCGCGTGCGGCGTGCTCAAAGAACGAGTGTACCCTTTTGTGAAGGTCGAGGCCGGCGTCGCGAGGTGTCTATACCAAATGGGCGCAGGGGCGTCTCAAGACTCTTGGAGACGAAAAAGCATTCTGTGGTTTTATCCCATCCTGTGATGAAAAAGGTTCGGTCGGGTATCGATAGGGCGTACGAACGAGACGGTCGAAGTGGCCGTCCAAAGCCGATGGAAGGAGATCGACCATGACCGCTCCCGATCCCAAGCAGGCCGGTGCACAGGTCCAGGAAGCCATTGAAAACGCAGCCGACAAGGTCGCCGCAGGCGCCGGCGATGCCGTAGAGAAGGCCGGCGAGGCTGCCAACGCCGCCAACGAGAAGGCCAAGGCCGACGCCGCGGCTGCGGCACAGAAGGCCAAGGAAGCTGCCGCCGCCGCCAACGAGAAGGCAAAGGAAGCCGCTGCCGCCGCTGCCGACAAGGCCAAAGCCGACGCCGCCGCTGCCGCCGGCAAGGCCAAGGAGGTCGCTGCCGCAGCGGGGGAGAAGGCCAAGGAGGCTGCCGCTGCCGCCGGTGACAAGGTCAAGGAAGGTGCCGCCACGGTGGCGAGCAGCGCCGTGAATGGCGTGGCCGACCTTGCCGAGCGCGCCCGCGACGCCCTTGACCAGGACGGTAACGGCAAGGTCGATGCCAGCGACATCGAGGCGGCGGCCAGCAAGGCGGCCGAGAAGGTCAAAGAGGGTGTTTCGGGCATCGCCGACAAGATCGGCAGCGTGTTCGGCAAGAAGTAGGCCGGCCGAGGCGTCGAACGCTCTGTGAGCCGTTTGTCTAGAGCGTCTTGAATAATTCCGTGCACTGCGTTCTGCTCGGGCTTATGTGCTCCAGCACACCGCGCCCTCGCACGCCTTGTGCACGAAATTATTCATTTTGCTATAGGGCCGCATCGCGAGGTGCGGCCCTTCTCTATGCCGAATCGTTTGGCGTGGGTCTGAAACTCACCACTGTTCGAGTTGGAAGTACTGCCGAAGCCCCACGCCCTGTGGCGTCACCTCGAAGTCGGCCTGCCATAGCTCCACGCCGGCATCGCGGCATTCGCGCACCGTGGAACGCACCTCGTCGTAGGTGGTGCCGTGGTAGTAGCGAAAGCCGGTGTTCTCGTAGTAGAGGCAGTAGAGGATAACGGCGCGCTCATGGTCGGCCAAAGAGGACGAAAGCTCGCGCAGGTGTCTCATGGCGCGCTCGGTCGAGGAGAACGGCGCCTCGGGCAGGCGGGGCACATAGGCCGGGATGTCGGTCTGAATCTGCACCATGGGAGTCTTGACCTCGAGGTAGAGGGCGTCGTCTACAAGAAAGTCGAGCCTCGAGGCCCCAAGCGGCACCTCGCGCCGGACCGAGGATGGATGCGAGGCGATGGCGTCGAACGCCCCGCACCGCAGAAAGTGCTCCACATAGCGGTTCGAGGCGTTCTGGTTGATCCCAATCCACTGCTTCTGTTCCGTATCGGCCCTGTCGAGTGAAAGCGCCTCGACTGTGCGGGGCATCTTGCGCTTGGGGTTATGGCTGTCGGAGACAAGGCACGGGCGGCCTGCCGTATCGATGCCGCCTATGCGCGACACCACGGGGCAGTGGCAGCGCTCTACGCGGTCTCCAAAGTCTACGTCCATAATGAAGCGGTTGGGACGCGCGACCACAATCCCTTCTGTGAGCGTTTCGGGGAAGGGGAGCGGGGCGGCCGTGGAACGGTGCACAACCATGCTGGACACCTCTCTGGGACAGTTCTGCTATAGGGTGGTACCCCGGTGGCCGGATGGATGCACCGCGCCGGCTCAAAACGACTAATTGCCCACCGAGGCGTGCACGACGATTGAGGTCATGCCGCACAGCAGGCCGCCCACGGCCCAGCTGAGCCAGAAGTAGGGCGTAAAGAGACCGGGGACGAAGAGCAGCAGCAGGCCGACGATGGTGGCCGCGATCATGATGCACCCACAGATGGCGCCCGTGAGCTTGGAACGGTGGCGCGCTGCACGGACCTCGGGGGAAAGGCCGCCGGGAACGTTCGCGGCAATAGTCTCCTCGGGCAGCTCCGTCACGGCCTCATGGTTGTAGTCGTCGACATTGGTGCGCGACCCTGCGATGCCTCCGTAGATGATGAGCCCCACGCCGACAGCCACGCCGAGCAAAAGGATGCTGGGGCCGCCCTTGACGTCCTCCAGAAACACGCCTCCCACCGCAACGCCCGCGATGATGCAGACGATGCCGCTCACGACGCCGTAGGCAAGGGTGCGCGCGGCTGCCTGACGCTGGGCCGACGTGTAAAAGTCCTCGATGTAGGGGTGCTCGCGCATAAAGGTGCCGTGATCGATGGCTGTGGGAATGAGAAACACGAGCCCAACGGCGATGCCGAGGAACAGCACGGCCGCGCCCATGGCGTCGGAGCCGAAGGCCTCGTCGAACAGGGTCGTGAGCGCGACGCCCGCGATGATGGTCGAAACACCGAGCGCAATGCGCCACGCGAACGAGCGCATGTGCGCGTCATAGCCGCAGGTGTCTTCGGGCGGGGCATAGTGCGAGGCGGCCGGTTCGGTGGGTCGGCCGGTGAGGTCCCCCTGCACGAGCTCGTCGAGCGTGCAGTCGAAGACGGAGCAGATCTTGAGCAGCTTGTCCATCTCGGGGTAGGCCCGCTCCGACTCCCACTTGGTCACGGACTGGCGGCTCACGCCGAGCAGCACGGCAAGGTTCTCCTGGGTCATGCCGCGGGTCGCGCGAAGGTGCTGGAGGTTTTCTCTGAAGCTCATGGTTGGCCTTTGCTTGGTCGTTGGGTACGGGGTGTGCCGGCATGGGATGAGCATAGGCTGCCAACAGGTGTCAAGCCACCAACTTGCGGCTTCATTTTACGGGATATCCCGGCGCCCTTTGGTTGCAAACCGCAGGTAGGGGCGATGCTCCCAGCGTACGACGGCCAAAAAAGACGAGGGGCCGCGGTCGGTTGCAAGGAGCGTGCCGACCGCGGCCCCTCTGTTTGCCGGCTAGTTTTTGAGGGAGTTGAGCGGTGCCGGGATCTGGCCGCCGCGGTGTGCGAAGACGTAGCCTGCATGGGAGTTGAGCTCCTGGACGGGGGCGCTGCCGAACAGGCCGCCGAACTCGAGCCGCTCTCCCACGGTCTTGCCGATGGCGGGGATCACGCGGACCGCGGTTGTCTTGTTGTTGATGACGCCGATGGCCATCTCGTCAGCGATGAAGCCGGCCAGGGCCTCCACGCTCGTGTCGCCGGGGACGGCCACCATGTCGAGGCCGACGGAGCACACGCAGGTCATGGCCTCGAGCTTCTCGAGCGAGAGGGCCCCCGCCTCGACGGCTCGGATCATGCCTGCGTCTTCGGAGACGGGGATAAAGGCGCCCGAAAGGCCGCCGACGCTCGAGCTCGCCATGACGCCGCCCTTCTTCACGGCGTCGTTGAGCATGGCCAGGGCGGCCGTGGTGCCGGGGCCGCCGCAGGTCCCCACGCCGATGGCCTCGAGGACCTCGGCCACCGAGTCGCCCACGGCGGGCGTGGGGGCCAGCGAGAGGTCGACGATGCCCATCTTGACCCCGAGCCTGCGCGACGCCTCGCGGGCCATGAGCTCGCCGACGCGGGTGATCTTGAACGCGGTGGCTTTGATGGTCTCGGCCACGGTCTGGAAGTCGGCGGTCGACGGGAGGCTGCGAATGGCCGACACCATGACGCCGGGACCCGAGACGCCCACGTTGATGACCTCGTCGGCCTCGCCGGGCCCGTGCACCGCGCCGGCCATGAAGGGGGAGTCTTCGACCATGTTCGAGAAGATCACGAGCTTGGCGGCACCGTAGCAGTTGATGTCGACCGTGGCTTGGGCGGCGTCCTTGACCACCTGGGCCGCGCGCAGCACGGCGTCCATGTTGATGCCGGCACGCACGCTCGCCACGTTGAGGCTCGAGCAGACGCGGCTGGTGCTGGCCAGCGCGGAGGGGATGGAGTCCATGAGGCGCGCGTCGGCGTCGCCAATCCCCTTTTGGACCATGGCGCTAAAGCCGCCCACGAAGTCGACGCCCACGGCCTCGGCGGCGCTGTCCATGGCCTTGGCGAGCGGGGTGAGGTCACGCGCCTTGGTGGCTGCGGCGATCATGGCCATGGGGGTCACGCTGATGCGCTTGTTCACGATCGGGATGCCGTACTCGCGCTCGAGGGCCTCGGCCACGCTCACGAGCCGATCGGCCGCGGTGGTCATGCGGTTGTAGACCTTGCGCGCCATGACGTCGATATCCTCGTCGGCGCAGCACATGGTGTTGATGCCCATGGTGATGGTGCGCACGTCGAGGTTTTGCTGGGCGACCATGTTGAGGGTCTCGCCGATTTCCTTAATGTCGATGGACACGGGTGCTCTCCTTTGGGGGGCTGGGGTGCGGGCGACGTACCTTTCTGCGCCCATTGTATGCGGTCGCCGCTGTGCCCGGGCCACCGTGCTGCGTTCGCCATGGTATATCCGGGTGGCCCGGAGCCCGGCGGCCGTTTCTGTTTTGCGAAAGGCATGGCGGTGTTTGCGGACTTCGCGGGGGCCAATGGTGCAGGTAAAACCATAACGGTCTTGTTGAGCGTACATCTTAACAAGAGGTTTAACGACGACTTGAGCGATAATTGCCGCAACCGATAGCCGTCCCGCTTTGATTTGGAGGATGTGCCGCGCATGTCGTTGACCATCGACCCCAT
Source organism: Coriobacteriaceae bacterium (assembly GCA_019421015.1). Taxonomy (GTDB): domain Bacteria; phylum Actinomycetota; class Coriobacteriia; order Coriobacteriales; family UMGS124; genus JAHZGC01. The sequence continues at coordinate 153,731 of JAHZGC010000004.1, forward strand.
CGCCTTCGTCCGCACCCCCTACCCCACCAAGTTCGGCGTCCCGCGACAGCCCGGCCTTGTGGACGCCCTCGAAGCGCGCGTCGAGTTTGCGCCCGCCTTTCGGAACCCGGATGCCTTGCGGGGCCTCGAGGGGTTCGACTATATCTGGCTCATCTGGGGCTTCTCGCACAACGGTCGCGAGGGGGCGTGGTCGCCGACCGTGCGTCCACCCGTTTTGGGCGGGACCCGTCGCATGGGGGTCTTTGCCACGCGGTCGAGCTTCAGGCCCAACGGTCTGGGCCTCTCGTCGGTGCGCCTGCTGGGCGTGGAGCCCGACGCCGTCTATGAGGACGGCTCCTGCGGCCCCGCGCTGCGCGTGGCCGGAGCCGACATGGTCGACGGAACGCCGGTCTACGACGTCAAGCCCTACCTGCCCTCCTCCGACAGCCACCCCGGCGCCCAGACGGGCTGGAAGCAGGAGGCTCCCTGGTCCGAGCTGGCCGTGGCGTGGGACGACGGCGAGTCCGAGAAGGTCCCCGAGCACCTGCGGGCAGGCGTGGTGCAGCTGCTGCGCCAGGACCCCCGGCCGGCCTATACGCGCACGGGGCAGGAGGGGCGGCTCTTTTGGGTGCCGGTGGCAGACCTGGCGATCTGGTTCAGCGTCGAGGGGGAGACGCTCACGGTGCGCCGCGTCGTGCGTCTCGACGAGGAACAGATGGCCCGCCTGCGTGCCACCGGTACGATTTAGAAGCGCATTGCATACAAATCGGCGTGCTGCCGGTCGCGGCCTCCCCGCTCGTGCGATACTTAGCCGAACGGTTTTGGGACGGGAGGGGAGGCGGGCGTGGACAAGGTCAAGATCAAGGGCGTTCCTCGTTGGCGCCTGCGGCCGCGCACCCTGCTGACGGCGCTTCTGGTCGTCGCCATCGTCGCGGTCGCCTGGACCCAACGCGCCACCGTCGTCTCAGTCGTCCAGGCCATGACCCAGGGTGCGGTGCCCGCCATCGTGGCCGCCCTGGTGTTCGAGTCGGTGCGCATCCTGTTCCACGCGGCGGCCTATACGCGCTCGTTTCGTCTCATCGGGGCCGACGTTCCCCTCTCGGCGACGGTTCCCGCCTGGTTCAAGGCGGTCTTTATGAACACCGTACTCCCGTCGGGGGGCACGAGCGGCATGGCCGCCGTCGTGGACAGTGCCCGCAGCCGTGGGGTGGCGGTGGGTTCGGCCACCACAGCCACGCTGTATACCCAGACCTGTTACTACTCGTCGATCTTCCTCGTGGTGGTGGTCGGGTTCGTCGTCATGGCCCGTACCGGCGGCCTCGATGTGGGCACCGTGCTCATCGGTTCGATCATGGGTGTGGCGGCCCTGGCCTTTGTGGGGCTTCTCGCCATGGGCCACTATGCCGCCGGCACGCTGCAACGCTTCATGCGTTGGGTCGAACGCCTGGTCGTCCGTGTGTGCGGGGCCTTGAGGCTCAAGAAGGCGCCGCAGCCCTGGGCCGACGCCCTTGTGCGTTCCTTTAGCGGGGCCGCCACCGAGCTCTCCCGCCACCCCAAGCAGGCGCTCGCCGTTTTTGCCGTCATGGTCGCGGCCATGGTCTTCGACATGCTCGCCTTTGTGGCGAGCGGCGTGGCCTTTGGCATCGTGCGGCCCGACGCCCTGTTCGCCGGCTATGTGACGGCTATCGTGTTCAACAGCTTTAACGTGACGCCCGGAGGCGTGGGCATCGTCGAGGGGCTCGCTTCGGCGGTGCTGGCCGGCTATGGCTACCCGGTGGCCCTCTGCGTGTCGGCGGTGCTCGTGTACCGCGCTGCCATGTATTGGATCCCCTTTGTCGTAGGCGGTGTCATGATGCATGTCACCGGGGCCTTTGGGGCTTCCCGGGCGGCGTCTCCGACGGAGGGGGAGCCCGCGGGGTCCGAGACCGCGCGGGACCGTATGGTGGGTGCGGCCGCTGCCGTCGTGGACCGCATGGCGGAGGAGGAGGCGCCCGTCTATGTGCGCCGCCGCCGTTCCGACGTCTCGTTCAGAGAGCGGGTCCTGGCGTTCGTCCGCGACAAAGTGGAGTTGCGCACGGCCGTGAGCGCGGCGCTGCTGGCGCTCTGCGGCGTCGTGGGGCTCGCTGCTGCGGCGCTCCCGGCCGACCCGGTCACGGTGGCGGCGATCACGACCCACGTGGCGCAGCGGATACCCCCGTTGAACCCCGTCGCCATGGTGGTCTTCTCGTACCTGTTGCTCGTGCTTGTGCCGGGCATTCTCATCCACGACCAGGGCAACTGGCTCATGGCGTTCGTGGGCCTGCTGTGCTTGGGGATAAGCACTGCGCTTGCGGGCCGCAGCGTGTGGGTCATGCTCCTGGTGGTGGCGGTTCTTGTCGTGCTTGTGCTCTGGCACCGCTGCTTCGAGGAGCACGGCTTCTTGCTAAGCCTGAGACGGCTCCTGGCAGTGCTTGTGTATGCGCTGCTTTTGGCCGTCGGCTACGCTCTTGTCGGCTCGTTGTTTATAAGGGGCGACCTGGCGCCCGACCCCGGTATCGGTGGGGCGCTTTGGATGGGCCTGCAGGCTTTGGTGGCGCGCCCCTCGCTGCCGGGCGTGGTGGTCGGGCCGCAGGCGGCATGGTTTTTTATGAGCGTCTGGGCCATCACGGTGATGTTGAGCCTCATTGTGGGCTACGTGGTCGTTCGCGTGGCGATCCGCCGCATCGCGGGCTGGTGCCGTCCCGAACGCCGCCGCGCCCGTGCGGTGTCGCGCGCCGAGTCGTCCGCCGCCGCGGCGGAGCGCAGGGCCGTGCGCCGCGAGCGGTGGTTGGGGCGCTGGGACGTCTTGGTGGCGCGTGTTCGGATGTTCCTGGGCAGGGACGGAGACGATGAGGGAGGAGACGGGCGTCGGTGAGGAAGGCCGGCCCGTTCACCGGATTGGGGGAGACCGATGTTTCTGTCGTTCGAGGGGCGTACACCTGCGGTCGGACAGCGCGTCTATGTGGATGATTCGGCACGGGTCATCGGGCTTGTAGAGCTCGGTGACGACGCCGTGGTGCTTCCCGGCGCGGTGATTCGCGGCGACTACGACGATATCCGCATCGGCGCCGGCAGCGTCGTCGAGGACGGCTGCGTCTTGCATGCCGACGAGGGCGGCCTGACCGTGGGGGAGCGGGTGGTCATCGGCCACGGGGCGGTGGTCCACGGTTCCACGGTAGGCGATGATGTGCTCATCGGCATGGGCGCCACGGTACTGGCGCACTCGGTCATAGGGGAGGGCTCGCTGGTCGCGGCGGGGGCGTTGGTGCCGGAGGGAATGGAGGTCTCTCCGGGTTCGCTCGTCATGGGGGTGCCGGCCCGCGTGGTGCGTCCGGTGAGCGAGGGACAGCGCGCATACATCGCCTTTGCGGGGGAGTATTACCGCGCCTGGGGCGAGCAGTGCCGGGCCGGCGCCATGCGCCCGGTGGAGCCGCGAAGTTTGTGACAGTTTTCGTCGGAAGGGCGGCGCTGCGCTTGTTCATGTGAGAGGCCTGTTCCAGGTGCCTAGGGCTCTGCGCAACGTTACCAAACCGTAGTTTTTGACCGCGGGTAGCCCGCCTGCCAAGAGTTGGTTGCCAAACGAGCACATCGCGTTTGGAACGGCGTCCGGATCGGTAGATAGCGCCGCGTTTTGGGGGTTCGGGATAGGAAGAAACAGGGGGAGAGGCCCCGACGTTCCGGGCTCCCTCTACATAGGCAGAAATCCCTGCGGCCGACACCCCTTCTGAACTGCTGTTTTGTTGAACGCCGTATTGCAGTGGGAGGGCAATCGTTCCCGAGGGAGGCCCGGGGCGGCCTGGAGCCTATCCCGAACCCTAATTATGCGGAAGTATCTCGCTTTTCGGGGCCCGGGCAGGTGACTGGGGTTCGAGCGCCAGGGATGCGCACCCAATGTGCGCCCTTTGCGCCTGCCAACGCCGCAGCCCCATATACGGGGCACTTCGGGACACAGCTCGGGACACAAAAAAGCCGGGAGGCTGCTACCCCTCCCGACCTGTGGTTTCGATGGTGGGCGATGAGGGATTCGAACCCCCGGCCTTGTGCGTGTAAGGCACCTGCGCTAGCCGCTGCGCCAATCGCCCGAATATCCTATGCAGGATAGCACAACCCCTCGATGTCGTGGTCCCCACTGCCAATCCCCACAGCTCGTCTATAGTGCTCAGGTTTTACAGGCCAAATGACCATGGCCAGGCCGGCTCTATCCCTGCCGTTCCCCGTAGACCTCCGGATTAACCACGTCTTCGGGCCGCCGTCCCTCAAGGACGTCGATGACGTGCTGCATTGCCCGGGTGCGCAGCTCTACCCCCGACTCCTCCGACCAATAGGCGCAGTGCGGGGTGAGCACGGTGTGGGGCGCCTTGAGCAGGGGGTCGTCGGGGGAGATGGGTTCTTCCTCAAAGACGTCGATGCCCGCTCCCCACAGGCGGCCCTCCTCCAGCGAGCGGGCCAGGGCTGCGGTGTCGACCACGGCGCCGCGCGAGGTGTTCACCACCACGGCCCCCGGTTTCATGAGCGCCAGCTTGTCGGCATCCAGCAGATGGTGCGTCTCGGGGGTGAGCGCCGTGTGAAAGCTCACCACGTCGCAGGTCCTGAGCAGCTCCTCAAAGGTCAACACCGGGTAGCCCTCGGGCGTGGTGGTACCGGGGGTCAGGGCGTGCGACCAGCAGGCCACCTTAAAGCCCAGCCCCACCGCCTTGCGCGCGGTGGCCCGGCCGATGTGGCCCATGCCGGCGACCCCAAAGGTGCGCCCGCGGACCTGCCCCAGCGGGCGCCGTCGCGCGAAGTCCCACGTACCTGCGCGCAGGTCGGCGTCGAGCTCGTTTGTGCGCCTCAGCACGTCGAGGGTCAGGGCGATGGCATGGTCCGACACAACCTCGGTGGCATAGCCGGGCACGTTGCACACCACCACGCCGTGGTCGGTGGCCGCCTGCAGGTCCACCGTGTCGACCCCCACGCCGGTGCGGCTCACGACCTTGAGCTGGGGGAGCGCCTCAAAGACCTTGCGGGTGAACTGGCCGTAGCTGGTCTCGACGCCCGCCGCCCCGTGTGCCCCCTCGATGATGGCTTGGGGGTCGCGTCCCGGCGATTCGGTTACCGAGAAGCCCGCCTTGGCCGCCATCGTTCGCTCGAAGTCGGTGTTGTCGAAGTCCAAGTTGCACAGCGCGATGGTCGGCATGGCTGTCCTTTCGGTCGATGCGCGTCGTCGGCTCCCCGCGGTAGGTCGGGGTCGTCCAAAGGCTATCTACCCGAGCCGCAGGCGGGCGAAGCGTGGGGACAGGCCGGCCACATAGTCCCACTGGCGCATCATATAGCCGCGCAGAACGCGGGTTGCCTTGCGGTAGGCCTCGTTTGCGGTTGCAGGATCGTCCAAGCAGGTCGCAACGGCCCGGGCCGCCGCCGCGCCGCTTTCGAGCGCCGACGAGATGCCCTCGCCCATGGGGTTGAGAAACCCCGCCGCCTCGCCGCAGCGCAAAAGGCGCCCCGACCCCAGGTCGAGCGGGCAGCCGGGGAGTACCGCGGGCATCGCCCACGTCTCTTGACGCAGGGGTTCGTCGGCCGCAAAACCGTGGTGGGTCCTCAAGTAGTCCAAAAAGCGCCTATGGTAGAGCCTTGCCTCTTTTGGTGTGCCGGCTGCCGACCCCGCCACGAGCAGACCGTCCTTCACGTTAAGCCAGGCGTCATAGGTCGAGAGGTACTCTTGGAGAAACCCGTAGAAGTAGCGTGGGTCCAGATCGCAGCGCCCGCGGTGGAAGGTCTGGTAGGTCACGACGGGGCGTGCCCCGCCTTTGTGCCCTGCGACCCCACGACAGTCCAGCACGAAGCGGGACCTCTCCAGGCGGGTGCCGCCGCCGGTGCGCAGGCGAACCGTCGGCCAGCCTGCCTCGGGGACGCCGGGGAGCACGGTGCCCCCCGTGCCCGCAGCCAGCACGGCCCCGGCCTCAGCTGCGCCGGAGGCGAGCCACGCGTCGAACGGCGCACGCCAGACGTTGAGCCCTTCCTGGTCCGAGGGGTGCTCGACCCCGCCGCCGTCGACCAGCACCATGCCGGCCGTTCGGACGGGCGTGCAGGTGGTGTGGGCGGGAACCGGCTGGCCAAAGATGCGCTCCACCGCAGTGAGGTTGCGCCGGATCAGCGAGCCCGAGCAGGATTTCTCGCGCGGCAAGCGCCTGCGCTCCACGGCCAACACCCGCAGCCCTGATGCGGCCAGCGTGCGTGCGGCCGCGCACCCGGCCGGCCCAAGCCCGAGCACGATTGCGTCCCACATGGTTTCCTCCCAAGCCTCCCACAAACAAAGGGCGGGGCCGGCCCCCATAAAAAGGCCGACCCCGCCCCGATGTCCGTGCCGGATCTACTGAACGGTGGTGTAGCGCTGGTTCTTGCTGCGGGGCTTGTCGGGGAGCGACATAGAAAGCAGACCCTTCTCCACTGCGGGCATGATGTAGTGGTTGGTCACATAGGCCACCGAGGAGAGGCCAAAGAGCTCGGCGATCTCGGCGCGGCTGCGGGGGGTGGTGCAGAAGGCGAGCATCTTTTGGGTGTCGTCGGCCATGTCGTAGACGGGCGCGGCGGGGGTGCCGGTGTAGAGCGTGACGCTGAAGTTGGTGCGGTTGCACCAGATCTCGGGCTCGGGGCAGCCGGCCTCGTCCATGGCGGCCGCCATGGCGGTGAGGCCCCCTTGGGTGCCCTGGGTGAGCCCCAACGTCGTGAGGGCTGCGGCCAAGGTGGTGTTGCGCCTGTCGCACCAGGCGCTTCCAAGTTGGTCGATGCGGGTGCCGCCGAACAGGCCGCCGGGGTTCACGACCTCGATGCTGCCCGTGCGGACCACGAGCTGCACGGGGATGGCCTCGGTGTAGACGCTGTAGTCGCGGTGCTCCAGGGCATTGAGCACGGCCTCTCGCAGGGCTGTCTGCGGAACGGCGATGCGCTCGGTCGCGTCTTGGTCACCGGGGGCGTTCAGGGCGTAGTCCAGGGCCGCCTCGAGCATCTCGGGAACCGTGCCCTCGATGCGTTTGGTGTCGGCCAGGGTCTCGGTCACAAAGCCGTCGTCGTCGGACTCCTCCTGGATGCGGGAGGCCACGATGCACAGCTGCCCGTGGCTCGCCTGGGGATAGCGGCCAAAGAGCACGAGCTCGGCCAGGGTGGGCACCCCGTCGCGCTCAAGGCCGGTCAGGGCGAGCAGCTGGGCGTCGGTAAGAGGGGCGAGGTTGGGGCGAGAGGCGCGCAGCGTACCAAGATAGGACGAGACAAGCTCGGCGTCCAAGGCGTCCTGGGGCATGTCGTCGAGGGGACGGGCGTCGTCGTGGACGCGTTCGGCGTCGGCCGAGAAGCTGTAGAGCTCGTAGGCGCTCATCGGTTCCACCATGTAGCCCGCGCGCTTGAACGAGCCGAGCTCCGGGCCCTTGCCGGCATAGTAGCAGGGGCGCAGGGCAGCCTCGACCGCGGGGATCTCGGCCGACACCACGCGCTTGCCGTCGACGGTCGCGACGGTAAAGACCGGGTCGACGCAGGGGCTCATCTGGGCGCACTGGTCCGCGATCGCCTGCTGGAGGTCGAGCACGGCGTACACGCCTACGGGCTCGTAGTCGGCCTGCTCGTCGACGCCAAAGACGATGACGCCGCCCTCGTCCTGGTTTGCGAAGGACGAGACGAGGTCGTATATCTCTTCCGGGGCTTCCCGGTGGGCGGGGACGCAGGCAACGGTCTGCGGGTCCGCCTGATGCGTGCGCAGGGCGAGGACCAGGTTTTCAAGCTCGGTGGACAGCATGGAAGAATCTCCTTTTCCAATCGCAGCTCGTAAATGAACGAAACGCAGCGCTCTATCTAAAACTATACCGCTTTAAAGCTATATGGTTTCTTGAAAGATAAAGACTATCCCGATTTTTTGGTTAATACTTCATATGGTTCAAGCTGTTTGCTAGATTCAAACCACGGAACTGAACAGTGCCTCTGCACATATGTGGACTTGTCTAAACCTATCGCAAATAACTGCCTGCCATGAAAGAGTGGGCTCCCGTGTCAAAGAGGGGCAGCGTTCTTTGACTGACTCCGGTTTATGGAGGATTCATCAAAAACTTTTATATAAATAATGAGTCAGAGACGGAGGGTTTGTGCATCGCGCAAGATATACCCTTACGGTAGAATCCAATTTGTACATATGTCATATCATAGGGACAGTTTCAAAAAAGGGTGCCGCCCGTTATGGAGGTTTCGTTCGTAACGGACAGCAAAAAATGCGGGGGGGGGGGGGCATGAAATGATATGGTACCGGAGACTCTCTTTTATGATGTTCTGCCCTTCCGCAACTTTCTAAGGTGGGAAGCATGCTCGAGGTCGTAGTAGCCGGATGTGACAAGGGGTGCGTCGAAGCCTTCGAGTCTGCCATAAAAAGGCGTCCCGACGCTGCGGAATTCACCGTCCGTCACGTGGCTGACGCTGCGGGGATCGAGGCGCTGCTTGCGCGCGGGGAGGCATTGGACATCCTGGTGATCGACGTCGAGCTGGGCGGCCCCTGCGTCGACGGCCCCCAGGGGGGTCTCCCGGGCGGTATAGACTTCGTGCTCCGGCACCTCTCGGCGAAAGGCCAGACCCAGGTCGTCTATGTGGGGGAGAACCCCTTGTGGACCACGAAGGCCTATCGAACGCCACACGTCTACTTTCTTGTGCAGCCGTTTAACGAGGACGATCTGGACGATGCCCTCGAGAAGGCGTGCCAGAACCTGCGGGCGGCGGCTAACCGCCCCCTTGTCGTGCGCTGCGACGGAAAGATCCAGGCCGTGGCGCCCCTCAAGATCAACTTCATCGAGAGCGATCGCAGAAAACTGCACATCCACACGGCCGACGGGGTCGTCACCACCTATGCCACCCTCGACTCCGTGGCCCACGGCCTGCCGAGCTGCTTTGTCCGCAGCCACAAGAGCTTTTTGGTGAACATGGCGTCCATAGAGACGTTGGATGCCGACCATGTGGTCCTGCAGACGGGCGAGGCGGTTCCGGTAAGCCAGAAGCGGCGCAAGGCCACCCAGGAGGCGTTCATCGCCTTTACGAACAGGCCGATGGTATAAGGCGTTGCTGCACCGCCGGCCCCTGATTCGGAGATTGCGAGCGTTACGCCGCCGTAAAAAGACGTGGGGCGCAGGCGAGGACGGTCTCGCCTGCGCCCCACGGCGTTACTGGGCGCTCTCTCGGCTGGCCAGGTAGCGGGCCATCGAGTAGTGCGCGATGTCTGACCGGTTGATGACGCCCACCAGCTGGCCGTTCTCGGTCACGGGTATCTTCTTGAGGTGGTTCTCGCCCAGGATGCGGCAGACCGTGGGCAGGCTGGTGTGGATGTCGACGTCGATGACGCGTCGCGTCGCGATCGAAAGGACGTTCAGGTCCATGAGGTGGTCGATCTGCCTGCCGAAGTCTCCGGTGTCGCTTGCGCCCGAGAGCATGATGAGCAGGACCGGGTCGGTGTAGGTGGCGTTCTTCTGGGCAAGGAAGCGCGTAACGTCGCCGTCTGAGATGAAGGCGATGGGCACCCCCTTGTCGTCGACGATGGGTGCGGCGCTGATGCCGCGCTCCACCAGCATCCGAACGGCCTCGTAGACGGTGGCGGTGCTCGGCAGGGTGTAGACGTCGGTCTTCATGATCTGCTCAAGCGTGCTGCGGCGCGCGTTGTCGGGGTCGCTGGCCATGGCCTCAGAGGAGCTGGGGCGGTTCTTGACAAAGAGGACGGCCAGGATGAGGCCGGCCAGGCAGAGGAGGCTGGCGACGAAGAAGGCCGCGTTGATGCCGTGGATGCCGGCAAGGTCGTTGCCCAGGGAGGGTGCCTGCATGTTGGTGACGGCGGTCGAGACCGAGACCAGCACCGCCGTGCCGAGCGAGCCTGCGACCTGGCGCAGCGTGTTGTTGACGCTGGTGCCGTGGTTCATGACCTTGTCGTCGAGGGCGTTCATGGCCCAAGTGGTGACGGGCATGTTGACGAGCGAGAGCGAGAACATGCGAACCGTGTAGAGCACCGTGATGTAGACGAGCCCGGTGGTGGGCCCGAGCACCGAGAAGCCCAGGGTGCTCACCGTGAGCACCGACAGGCCTATAAGGCAGAGCATGCGGGGGCCATGCTTGTCGAAGAGCGGGCCTGCGACAAGGCCCATGAGGCCCATGATGATGGCGCCCGGCAGGATTACCAGGCCGGAGACCAGGGCCGAGTAGCCCATGTAGGTCTGCAGGTAGATGGGCATGAGAACGCCGGAGGCGAGCAGGGCCGCCTGGACCAGCATACCGATGACGCTGCCCGTGAGGAAGCGCTTGTTGGCAAGCACGCGCACGTTGAGCATGGGGTTGGGCAGCCGCAGCTGGCGCACGAAGAACCAGACGGTCAGGGCCACGCCGCAGGCGGTGAGCACGATGTTGAGCAGGGCAAACCCGTTGGACCCGATGTCGCTGAAGCCGTAGAGCGTGAGGCCGAAGCCGGCGGACGACAGGATGACCGAGGGGACGTCGAGGGTGGCGGCGGGGTTGATGGGCTCGCTCTTTTCCAGGGCGAGCAGACCGGTGCCGATCACCACGAGGGCGCAGACGGTGATGCCGTAAAAGAGGATGTGCCAGTTGTAAAAGTCGATGACGGCGCCGGCGACGCTGGGGCCCACGGCGGGGGCAAAGGCCACGACGAGGCCAAAGATGCCCATGGCGCTTCCGCGGCGCTCCGGTGGAAAGGTCAACATGAGCACGGTCATGACCATAGGCATGAGGATACCGGCGCCGGCGGCCTGCAGGAGCCTTCCGAGAAGCAGGACCGCGAAGTTGGGTCCCCACCCGGCCATCAGGCTGCCGAGCGCGAAGGTGACCATCGACACGGTGAAGAGCCGCTTGACGGAGAAGCGGTCGGTCAAGAAGGCTGTGATGGGGATCATGATGGCGTTGACAAGGGTGAAGCCGGTGGTCAGCCACTGGGCCACCGAGGCGTCGACGTTCATCTCGACCATGATGGCGGGCAGTGCGGGCGTGACGAGGGTCTGGTTGAGCACGGTCACAAAGGTGCCAAAGATCATGACCGCCACCGTGGCGAGCTGCTTGCGTGTGAGCGATAGTTTCAAGAGGCCTCCTAGCGTTTGGGTCGATCGATGGGATTGGGGTGATTTATCATCTACATATAAACCCAAGCGGGATGCTCGATGTGGTGAAACTATTTCTCCGTATTAGAAGGGGGTTACTTTGCCGCGCCGCCTCCGGAAGAGTCGCCGAGACGCCGGGCCGATTGGGCTACCATAAGAGGGCTGTGCCGGGAAGGGAGGCGGGGGAGCGTCATGGGCGGGGATGAGACGAGGCACTTGGGAGGGGGCCTGCGGGGCTGTCGCTGGGGCGTATACCTCGCGCAGTTCTCCTGGGCGTTCCTGGGCATCGGCATGCTGCGGTTCTGGTACCAGTACAACCTGTACAACCTGCATGCCACGACCGACTTCGGTGACCAGGTGGCCCTCACCAACATCTTGCGCGCCTTGGTCATCGGCATCTTGCTCCTGTGCGCCCGTCGCCACGAGCTGTCGCCGCGCGCCCGTTCCCTGCTCGTGTGGGGGTCGCTCGTGCTCATGACGCTCTCGAGCGCGCTGCACGCCCTCGACCTGGACGGCTCGAACGTGGGGATCGAGGTCGCGCGCTACGCGGCATGCGGCGTCGGCTTGGTATGGGGCGGCGGGATGTGGATGGACTTTTTTGCGCGCCTCTCGCCGGCGCGGGCCCTCTTTTACCTTCTGGCGGGCGTCGCGCTGTCGTGTCTCCTCTCCCTTGCCTGTGGCTATCTGCCCCCATATGCCTCGGCCCTCGTGAACCTCTTTGTGCCGGCTGTCGCCGTGCTGGCCTATTGGAGGGCGTGCCACGTCCTCGACGAGCAGGGCGAGCCGCCCCTGCCCAACCAGGTCGACCTAGCCTATGACGAGCGCTACCGCGCGGGCGTTGTGCGCCTGGTGCTCTCGTACTGCATCTTTACCTTTGTCCTGGGAATCGCGCTCGGTTTTCCCGACGGCCTGCCCCGCGAGCTCTCCCAGGTCGAGCGTACGCTCCACCAGCTTGCCCTGGTCGCCCTGTTTGCCTGGGTCGCCTGGCGCGTCCTGGTCTGCGGCCGGCGCCTGTGGTTCCCCGCCGTCTGGTGTTTCGAGAACGTCCTGATCATCGTGGCCATCGTGCTGCTTATGAGCGAGAAGGCCGCCATCTTTGAGCTGGCGACGGCTATCATGCTGACGGCCGAGAGCGTGTTCTACCCGCTGGCCTTCTATAGCGCTTACGACTTGGGGCGCCACATGCGCCGCACCTCGATGTTCATGCTGGGCGTCGTGTACGGGGGCTCGCTGCTCTGCATGGGAGCGGGCCGGATCGTGTCGTTTTTTGTGGCGAACCTGCCGGGAGGCGCCGCGGCCATGACCGTCGTGATGTCGGTCCTGGTCGTGGTCGAGATGGTGCTGGCCCTGCGCCTGGCCCCGACCGACCGGGGGCTGCCGCTCTTTTCTGAGGTCGCCGTGGACGTGAGGCGCATGGCGTCGCAGGCCGGTGCTCCCGGGTGCGCCGCCACTCCCACGGCAATCCCCGCGACGGGCGTCTCCCATGCCCTCGGGGCCGAGCCGCCGGTCACCGCCTCTCCCCTTGGCGTCCTCAACGACGTCGAGCGAAACATCGTCGAGCTGGTCGTTCGTGGGCGCAGCCGCTCCGCCATAGCCAGGGAGCTGGGCTATGCCGAGAACACCGTGCGCAACTATCTGCGCAACGCCTACCGCAAACTGGGCATCCACTCCAAGCAGGAGCTGTTCGACCTGGTCGAGGGCCTTTCTCAGGACGCGTCGGAGTAGAAGGTTCGGATAGGCGGCAAAAAAGCGGCGCCCCGTCCGGGCCTGGGGCCTGGGGACGGGGCGCCGCGACGGCAGGGCGGCGAAGGCCCTCGTGCTAGAGCATCTTGAATAATTCCGTGCACCGCGCATCAGCCGGGCTTATGTGCTCCGGCACACCGCGCCCTCGCACGCCTTGTGCACGAAGTTATTCATTTTGCTATAGGGGACCTTTGACGTGCAGCCTATGCCTCGGTCGTCTCGGCGGTGTAGCCGGCGGCGGCCGCGGCGTTGGCGCCGGCGGCGCGGCCGAAGGTCATGCAGTCGGCGATGGCGTTGCCACCCAGGCGGTTCTCGCCGTGGATGCCGCCCGTCACCTCGCCGCAGGCGAACAGGCCGGGGATGGGCTCGCCGTCGGCGTCGCAGGCCTGGGCGTTCACGTCGATGCGGATGCCGCCCATGGTGTGGTGGACCGTCGGGACCTTCTGGCAGGCGTACCAGGGGCCTTCGGTCATCTCGGCGTCGGCGGTGTTGTCGGCCGTGAAGCCGAACTCGTCCTCGGCCTCGCCGCGGACCACCGCGTTGTAGGCGTCGATGGAGGCCTGGAGCTTGGCGGCGTCCATGCCGGTCGCCTCTGCCAGCTCCTCCACGGTGTCGGCACCCACCACGTGGCCGCGGGCGATCATGTTGGCCACGGTCGCACCGTTGCCGTCGACCCAGTCGGGGTCGGGGTAGCGCAGCTTGTTCACCACTATGAAGTAGGTGGAGTCGGGCTGTGCAAAGATGGCCTTGCACAGGGTGTCGCGCTCGGCACCCTCGTTTACGAAGCGGTCGCCCGACTCGTTCACAAAGATGCGGTTGCGGCCCGAGGTGCGGATGTCTTCCATGAGGCCCGTGCCGGGGGTGCCGCAGGGATGCAGCTGGATGTCGGAGAGGTTGATGAGCTCGGCCCCGGCCTGCTCGGCGAGCTTGAGGCCCTCGCCCTGGGCGCAGGGCTGGATGTTGGTGCAGCCGATGGTTTCGTCGAGCACGACCTCCTTCCACACGCCGTCGTTCACGCTCTGGCGGTACTCCACGTTGGCCCCGAACCCGCCGGTGGCGATGATCACGGCCTTGGCGTTGACCGTGACCTCCTGGTCGCCCTTGAAGAGGCCCTTGACGCCTACGACCGCGCCCGCGTCGTCGAGGATGAGGTCGGTGGCCTGGACGTCGTTGAGCACCAGGAGCTGGTCGGCGTGGGCTGCCTGGAAGTCCTCGAACGAGCGGATGTAGGTGTTGCCCGAAGGAGTGTAGGGGTAGTGGCTGCGCTGGCCGAGGGAGCCGGTGGCGCTGCCCACCTCGTCCTTGAAGCGCACGCCGAGGTCTTCGAGCCAGTGCACCGAGTCGAGGGCGTTGTTCACCAGGTATTCCACGAGCTCGGGGTTGCCCGTGCCGTGGCCGCCGTCGATGGTGGTCTGGTAGAAGGTGTCGATGGAGTCCTCGATGCCCTGGGGTTCCTGGCGCTCGGGGTCCACGGCGTTCAGGGCGCCTTCGGACACGTTGGTCGAACCGCCGTCGATGGAGCACTTTTCGAGGACGACCACGTTGGCGCCGGCCTGGGCCGCGGCGATGGCGGCCGCAAAGCCCGCACCGCCTGCGCCCACGACGCAGACGTCGGTGTCGTAGACCTCGTCGGGCTCCTGCTGCGCCGTCGGGGTCGCGTCGAGCAGCACGGTGTCGCCTGCCTGCTCCGCGCAGTCGCGCACGGCGCCGAGCAGGGCGGCGCTCGAGATGGAGGCGCCCGTCAGGCCGTCGACGTTCAGGGACTGGTTCTTGACTATCTCGTCGCCGAGCCACGCCAGGGCGAGCTTGCCCACGCCGATGGTCTCGAGGTTCCCGTCGGTGTCGATGTCTGAGAGGGCGTAGTCCGTAAAGGTCACGTTGACGGTGAAGGGCGCGTTGTGCCCCATGGCGTCGGAGCTGTACGTGCCGGGGGTATAGCCCTTCCAGGTACCCTTCTCGGGGACGGTGGCGTCCTTGTCGTCAGCCATTGCGAGCGCGGGGACCGCGATGGAGGCCGCCCCTGCCAGGGCGGCGCTGGAGATGAACGACCTACGGCTGATGTCATTGTTGGTGCACTGCATACAAGCCTCCTCATCGAGGGTTCCGGGCCCCCGCCTGCCGACGGTCCCGGTGTTTGAGTGTCAGCCCGCCGTTCCGTTTGGGCGGCGTGTGCTTGCCGTTACCGTACCCATCGAGGCGCGCGTCCCATGCCGCCAAACGGTATCCAACCGGTGCGTCCGACACGTCCAAACTGTACTTTTTTCCGAAGTACCTGATAAAATAAGGAGTTTTTTCACCTGTCAGCTTTTAGGTAATACATCCGTCAATATGGTGGTCAAACCGTTCGCCGCCTGTTTCATGCCGCGCGGCGTAGCGGGGGGAGGAGGCCCGCGGTGGAACAGGGGGCGGTCGTGCAGGACGGTGCCGTGCACATTGCCGAAAAGCTCGGCATCGACGACTTTTTTGAGATGGCCTCCCTTGAGCGGAGGTTTTACGGCGACGAGTTCATCACACCGCCCGAGGAGGCCTGGGAGTGGTACCGGGCCTTTCCCGGCTCCGTGGTCGCCGCCAAGGACCTGCAGACGGGGAGGGTCGCGGGCTTCGTGAACCTCTTCCCGGTACGGCGGGAGGTCGGGGACGCCCTGCTTGCCGGCACGTTCAACGACGCGGCCCTCACGGTTGCCGACATAGCCGGTGCCGGCGTTCCCGCGACGTTGTTCTTCTGCTGCGCGGCGATGGACGAGGGCTACCGGGGCAACGGGCTGCTGCGCCGCCTCGTCTGGACCGCCTTGGAGCCGTACCGCGAGCTTGCGGGCGTCGTCGACCTGGTGGTGGCCGACACCGTGACCGGGGACGGGGCGCGCCTCATGGAGCGCTTTGGCTTTGGGCTCGTCGGGGACTCCGACCACGGCTCGCGCGTCTATGCGCAGCCCTTCCCGGAATTCGTCGACCGCGTGGACGCCGCTATGCGCAGCTTTTGTGTGGGGCCTGCGCCTGTGGGACGCACGCGTTGTTCTTTGTGAGCGTCTTCTCATCCCTTACAGTTTTCTAACGTTCGGCCGCGTCCCTACGGGGTTCGGCCCCAACGCGGTAAAGTTAATCGTTGGCTGCGGAAATGCCCAAACGTCCCGTACACGATCCCGG
The DNA here is from genome assembly GCA_019421015.1 of Coriobacteriaceae bacterium. Lineage (GTDB taxonomy): Bacteria > Actinomycetota > Coriobacteriia > Coriobacteriales > UMGS124 > JAHZGC01. The sequence continues at coordinate 169,711 of JAHZGC010000004.1, forward strand.
GGGTATCCATGGCAACTGTGTTGGTGGTGGACGACGAGCGTACGATCGCCGACCTCGTCGAGGTGTATCTGGAGAACGAGGGGTTCAAGGTGCTCAAGGCCTCCGACGCCTCCACGGCGCTGGCCCTTGTGGGGGAGCATCCTGTCGACGTGGCGATACTCGACGTCATGCTGCCCGACATGAGCGGCTTCGACCTTTGCCGCCGCATTCGGCAGGACCGCTTCTTTCCCATCCTCATGCTTACGGCCCGGGTGGCCGACACCGACAAGATCAACGGCCTCTCCATGGGTGCCGACGACTACGTCACGAAGCCCTTCAACCCCCTTGAGCTCGTGGCCCGGGTCAAGTCGCAGCTGCGCCGCTACACGCGCTACGACCAGCAGGGCCCTGCGGCCGAGGAGCCCGAGGAGCACGACTTCATGGGCCTCGTGATAAACAACGCCTCCCACAAGGCGACGCTCTACGGGCGCCCCCTCGAACTCACGCCCACCGAGTTCGCCATCCTCTGGTACCTGAGCGACCACCGCGGTGAGGTCATATCCAACGAAGCCCTCTATGAGGCGGTGTGGGGCGAGAAGTACCTCGAAAGCAGCAGCAACACGGTGATGGCCCACATCGCCCGCCTCAGGGCCAAGATGGGCGAGACGGCCCGCAAACCGCGCATCATCCAGACGGTGTGGGGCGTGGGGTATACCATTGAGCGGGGTTAAGCGGTCGATCCGCGCCAACCTGACGCGCCAGCTCGTCAAGAACTGCGCCACCGCCCTGCTCGTGTGGGTGCTCGTGCTGGTGGTGGGCTTCTTGCTGTGCCGGGCCTATTTCTCGCGCTACGTCTGGTATGGGGACGAGCCGCTCTACCCCCTGCTCTCGTTTGTCAACCACCGTTTTGACCTCGTGTTCCTGGTGCTGTTGGGAATAGGGGCCCTTGTCATCTTCATCTTCAACTGGGCGCGGACCCTCTCCTATGTCGACATGGTGGTCCAGGCGACCGAGCAGCTCGTGGCCGACGACGGGGAGGAGATCGCGCTTCCCGAGGAGCTCCACGAGGTGGCCGGGCGCCTCAACGCCGCCAAGCTCCGTGCCGCCGAGGCCGACCGCGCGGCCGCCGACGAGGCCCAACGGAAAAACGACCTGCTCGTCTACCTGGCCCACGACCTTAAGACCCCGCTCACCTCGGTCATCGGCTACCTCCAGCTCCTCCACGACGAGCAGGACATAACGCCGGAGCTGCGCCGCCGGTACGAAGGTGTGGCCCTGGACCGCGCCCAGCGCCTCGAAGACCTGGTGAACGAGTTCTTCGAGGTGGCGCGGCTCAACCTGGCCAAGTCGTCTCTGTGCTGCGCGCCCCTGAACATCGGCCGCATGGTGGAGCAGGTCATGTTCGAGTACCGCCCCGTCATGGAGCCCAAGGGCCTGACCTACCGCGTGACGGTCGACGGCGACGCGGTGGCGACCTGCGACGCCAACAAGGTGGAGCGCCTCTTTGACAACCTCGTGCGCAACGCGGTGAACTACAGCTGGCCCAACACGCAGGTTGAGGTGGGCGTGCACGTCACGGGGCCCGAGGCAAAAGGGTCCGCCGAGGAAGGCCGCCGCCTGGGGGCGCTCCCCGCCGGCGTGGAGATCCGTGTGGAGAACCGGGGCGACACGATCCCCGCGGACCAGCTCGAGCGCCTCTTTGACCAGTTTTATCGGCTGAGCTCCTCGCGCGACAGCGACACGGGCGGCAGCGGCCTGGGCCTTGCCATCGCCAAGCGCATCGTGGAGGCCCACGGCGGGACTATCTGCGCGCTCAGCGAAGACGGCGTCGTGACCTTTGCCGTGTGGTTGCCAAAAGAGCCCCCGCTCCAAGACTAGAAGATGGTAGGATTGCCCGACTGGCATACGGTTCGACAGAAGGGCAAGACCATGGCATGCGATTGCGGGTGCACCGAGGCGCCCAAGGGCTCGTACTACATCACGACCCCCATCTACTACGTGAACGCGGCGCCGCATCTCGGAACCGCCTACTCCACCATCATGGCCGACGTCCAGGCGCGCTTTCGCCGCATGGACGGCTACGACGTCCTGTTCCTGACCGGCCTCGACGAGCACGGCCAGAAGGTGGCCGACTCCGCCGCCGCCCACGCCCTGACCCCCCAGCAGTGGTGCGACTCGATGGTGCCCCCCTTCCATGAGCTCTGGGGAGAGCTGAACATCTCCAACGACGACTTCATCCGCACCACCCAGCCGCGCCACGAGCGGGCGGTACAGCACTTCTGGGAGGTGCTCAAAGAGCGCGGCTACATCTACAAGGGTGCCTACGAGGGCTGGTACTGCGTCCCCGACGAGACCTTCTTTACCGAGACCGACGTGCGCCACGCCAACGAGGACGAGAACGGCGCGTACGACGAGACCGCCGTGCCGCTGTGCCCCGACTGCAAGCGCCCCCTGCAGCGCATCAGCGAGGAGAGCTGGTTCTTCAAGCTCTCGGAGTTCCAACAGCCGCTACTCGACCTCTATGCCGCCCATCCCGACTTCATCGAGCCCGAGATCCGGCGCAACGAGGTGGTGTCGTTCGTGGAGGGTGGCCTCAAGGACCTCTCGGTGACGCGCACCACCTTTGACTGGGGCATCCCGCTGCCCTTTGACCCCGACCACGTGACCTATGTGTGGTTCGACGCCCTGCTCAACTACCTCACCGCCGTGGGCTACGGCGACCCGGCCCCCGAGGCGCAGGCGGAGCTTGCCTACCGCTGGCCCGCCCAGCAGCACATCGTGGGCAAGGACATCATCCGCTTCCACTGCGTCATTTGGCCCCCGCTGCTCCCGGCGCCGCGGCTGCCGGTGCCGGGGCACGGGCGCGCACCCGGCTCCCCCCTCGGGCGCAACGCCGAGACCGGCAAGGGCGAGAAGATGTCGAAGAGCCGCGGCAACGCGATCGCCCCGCGCCAGGTCATCGACCTGCTGGGCGTCGACGGCTACCGCTACTACTTCATGACCGACGTGGCCCACGGCATGGACGGTGCGATCAGCTTTGAGCGCATGGCCCAGGTCTACAACGCCGACCTGGCCAACAGCTGGGGCAACCTCGTGAGCCGCTCGCTCAACATGAGTGCCAAGTACTTCGAGGGCGCAAGCCCGCGGCGCCAGGACGGCTGGGCCGAGCGCGACAGCCCCCTGAAGGCCGCCGCCGAGGGCCTCTATGGGCGCTATGCCGAGGCCATGGGCGCCTTCGACTACCAGCGTGCGGCCCGCGCCGTCATGGACTTCGTGGCCGAGGCGAACCTCTATATCGAGAACACCGCCCCCTGGGCGCTGGCCAAGGACCCGGCCAAGGCCGATGAGCTCGCGTTCGTCATCTGGAGCCTTGTCGAGGCTATCCGCATCGCGGCCACCCTGCTCGCACCCTTCACGCCGTCGTCCTCTGCCGAGGCCCTCGGCCGCATCGCGATGCCCGAGGCGCTCGACATTCCCCTGGAGCGCGCATGCGCATGGGGCCTCTTTGAGGGAGGGCTGCCCGTCGAGAAGGGAGCGGCGCTGTTCCCGCGCCTCTCCGAAGAAGACCTGCCATGCTAGAGATGCCGGCTGCCCCGCTTCCCGAGGCGTTCTTCTCGACCAAGAAGGGGGCGGCCGTCGCGCTGCCCCCCGCCGAGGGGCCTGTGGCCGACTCCCACACCCACCTGCACAGCCTCCGCGCGGTCGACCCGGCCCTCGCCCTGGCGCGGGCGGCCGTGGCGGGCGTGCGCTTTGTGGTGGACGTGGTCGATCCCACCGAGGAGGCCCGCGACCCCTATGCGGTTCTCGCCGATCTGGCCGCGTGGCAGCGGGAGTGCGCCGCCATCCTCGAGGCGTGGGGGTCCCAGGGCGTCTTTGACGCGTTGGGCGAGAAGCCCTCGGCGCCCCGCCTGCGCCTCGTGGCCGGCTGCCACCCCCACAACGCGTCCAAGTTCGACCAGGGCGCCCGCGACGCGCTGCGCACGCTACTGACGGACCCCCTGTGCTCGGGCATCGGCGAGATCGGCCTCGACTACCACTACGACCTTTCGCCCCGCGATACCCAGCGCGAGGTCTTTCGCGAGCAGCTGGCGCTGGCCTGCGAGCTCGACGCCCCGGTGTCGCTCCATATCCGTGAGGCGCACCACGAGGCGCAGCCCATCATGGCCGCGGTCGGCGTCCCGAGCGCCGGTGCCGTGCTGCACTGCTTCGATCTGGGGCCGCAGGACGCAGCCCCCTTCCAGGCCATGGGCTGCGTGCTCGGCATCGGCGGTGCGGTGACCTTCAAGCGCAACGAGGGGACTCGCGAGGCGGTGGCCGCCGCGCCCGTGGGCGGTGTAGTGACCGAGACCGACGCGCCCTACATGGCGCCCGAGCCCCTGCGCGGCACGCCCTGCGAGCCGGCCATGACGGCCCTGACCGCACGGTTTGCGGCCGATCTGCGCCCCGAAGGTCCCCGCGCGTTCTATGCCCGGGCCTATGAACGGGCGGTCGGGCTGTTCGACGGCCCGTCGCCGCTGGTGTCGGGGGAGTAGCCCCATGGCGGCGGACGTCTGCGTATGGGCGGCCTCCCCGCGGGTCGGTTCCTGTGCGAGGATGGCGTCGGCGGTGGCCCGGGGGCTCCGAGACGGTGGGAGCCGGCCCTATGAGGTGCGCCTGGCCGACTACGACGTGCTCGGCTGCACCGGTTGCGGGGCATGCGAGCGCACGGGCTCCTGCGTCTTGGCGGGACGCCCGACGTCGAGCGGACGGCCCGGCTTTGACGAGCTGCTGGCCACCGTGGACGCCGCCGATGCGCTGCTGCTCGTCGCCCCGGTGTTCTTTGCCGGGCCGCCCTCGCAGCTCAAGGCCTTTCTCGACCGGCTGCAGCCGTTTTGGGCTCAGCGCTACCTGCTCAAGACCCGGGCTGCCCTTGCACCGGCCTTGCGCCGGCCCTTTGAGCTGGCGGTCGTTGGGAGCGGGGGAGACCCGTTTGGGTACGACCCGCTGGTGACCTGCTGCCGCTCCGCCCTGCGCATGGCCGATTTTGAGCTGCAGGCCGTTCACGACTTCGTGGGGGACTGCGACATGGACCGTGCCGAAGCCCTGGGGCGCGACTTTGCCCAGCGCCTTGGGCGCTCCTTGCAGTAAAGGACCTATCACGCGATCAGGAGGTTTTCTCCCCATGCCCCATTCCCGCCTTGCCAGCGTCGGCGCCACGCGCTCGACCCTTGAGGAGTTCGGCCTTGCGGCCAAGTACGCCTTGGGCCAGAACTTCCTGGTAAACGATGACGTCGTGGGACGTATCGTGGCCATGGCTGACCTGGGGCCCGACGACGTGGTGCTCGAGGTGGGGCCGGGCATCGGCACGCTCACCACCGCGCTCCTTCCCCAGGTAGCGGCCGTGGTCGCCGTGGAGGCCGACCGCGACATGGCACGGCCCCTGTCGTCTTCGACCGCCGACTACTCGGAGCGCTTTGCCCTCGTGCAGGGGGATGCCCTCAAGGTGACGCCGGAGCAGCTGGAGGCGGCCCTCGCCGCGCTCGGCCGTCCTGGGGCGCGCCGGCTGCCGAACCGCTGGGTCTCCAACCTGCCCTATGCCGTTGCGGCCACGCTGATCCTCAAGTACTTCGAGCAGTGGGACTTCATCCAAGACGCCACGGTCATGGTGCAAAGCGAGGTGGCCGACCGCATCTGCGCCGAGCCGGGGAGCAAGATCTACGGCGCCTACACCCTCAAGCTGAGGCTCTACGCCAGGGTGACCGGGCGCTTCCAGGTGCCCCCGAGCTGCTTCTTCCCGGCTCCCCATGTGGAGAGCTCCGTCGTGCATCTCGAGCGCATCCCCGAGGACGAGCGCCTGGGGGCCCAGGAGGCCCGGTTCACCGCGGAGGTGATCGAGGCGGCCTTCGCCCAGCGGCGCAAGACCATCCGCAACTCCATGGCGGCGGCAAAGCTGTGGGGTAAAGAGGAGCTCGACCGGGCCTATGCGGCCTGTGGGATCGCGCCCACGGCCCGGGCCGAGACCCTTGGCCTCGACCAGTTCGTGGCGCTCGCGCGTGCGCTCCAGAAATAGCGGCACCCCATGAACGTCTTTGTCTCCGAGACCTGCTATCGGCAGGTCTTTGGTAGCAAAAAAGGGTCGAGCCTGCGCCGCATCGACGACTTCAACCGTCTCGTGGGACGGCTCAGGGAGATAGGCTCGCGCGGGGAGCTCCAGGTGAAGGGTCTGGGTACCAAGAAGTACCGCTCCATGGGCGGCCGCGACGTCTACGGGGTCGACCTCAACAACGGGCTGACGGCCGAGCGCGTGATCTTTCGCTTCGTGGAGCCGGGCGACGCCGCGGCGGCCCGCTTCGGGCGCTACGGGAGCGCCGGGCAGGCCGAGACGGTGCTGCTCTGCTACTGCTCCGAGCACGACTCCCAGCACCGTCACGCCCGGCTCGTGGCCGACGCCGCGGCGCGGGGGCAGGCCCCCGACGTCGCCTGGACGTTGCCCGACGCCGCGGCGGCGGAGCTGGCCCGCGTCGAGGCCGACGAGGTGCCCTGGCGCACCTATGCCGACAGCGACCTGGAGCGCTACGGGCGCCCCCGGACGCCGGTTTTGACCGAGGACAAGTTCCGCATCGTGGCCGACTTCTTGGCGGCGGATGCCCCCATGCTCGTGACGGGGGCTGCCGGAAGCGGCAAGACGGAGCTCGGCCTGCGGATCCTCCACGACTTCTCGCGTTCCTGGGCGGGACGGCAGGGCGGCCTGCCCCGGGTCCTCTATGTGACGTTCTCCCAGCGCCTGCTCTCGGAGGTGGAGAGCCGCGTGGCGGCCGACGTGCGTCCGGGTTGCGACTTCATGACCTACGACACGCTGCTGCGCACCCTGCGGGCCGAGCCCGACCTGCGTTTTGCGAGCGCAAAGACCTTCTCCTCCTTTGTCGGCGCGCTGCGGGCGCGCACGGCCATGGGCGGCCCGTCCCGCGCAAAGATGCTGCGCCTGGTCGACGAGCGCGGCGAGGGGTGCGTCTACGCCGAGGTTTACGGCGTGATCTGCGGGGGCATGGGCCCGGGTTGGGACCGCTGGCCCGAGCCGGATGCGCAACGGCAGGCCGCGCCCACGCTCGAGAGGGACGCCTACCTCGCCCTTCCCGACGCAAGCTGCGGCCTTACGACGCGCGAAGACCGCGAGGCCGCCTACCTGATCGCCGAGGGCTTTGTCCGCTGGGTCGCCTCGGCGCGCCTTCTCGAGCGCAGCGGGTGCGCCCTCGCGCTCGCGACCGCGGTGGAACGGGCGCGCTACGACCTCGTGGTCGCCGACGAGGTGCAGGACCTGACCGAGGTCCAGACCGAGCTGCTCGCCCGTCTGGCGGGCGGAGCCCCCGGCGAGGGAGCCTGCCGCCTGTTCATGACCGGCGACGTGAACCAGGTCCTCACCCCGACCGCCTTCGACGCGCGCCGGTTCCTGCGCCTGGGCAGGGGGTTGCGGCTCGAGCGCCTCGCGGGGAACTTCCGCAACCCCGAGGCCGTCTGCGAGCTGGCGAACGCTGTGGCGCAGGTTCGAGAGGAGTCGCCGCGCCTGCCTGCCCGTCGGGCCGGCGAGGCCGCCCCGGAGCGTGCGTACAACCGCAGCGCGGGACGCACCCTGTGGTGCCTGTGCGACGACGAGGAGCTGCTGTGCCAGATGGTCGACGAGGGGGCCAACATCGCCCTCGTCTGCGACCCCGCGACCTACCGGCGCCTGCGCCCGGTCTGCTCGAGCGTGTTCACCGTGGACCAGGTCAAGGGGATGGAGTTCGACAACGTCGTGCTCTACGGCGTGCTCTCTGCCGAGCGCGCCCGGCTCGACGCGGTGCTGGCGCCCGGACCCAAGGACGCGAGCCTGCACCGGCCCCTGAACCGCCTCTACGTGGGGCTCACGCGTTCTTGCGGGAGCCTTCTGGTGGTGGAGCCGCGCGGCGGCCAGATGCTCGCCCACCTCGTGGGGCTCGACCCGCGTTTTGAGAGGGTCGATGACCCCCTCGACGTCGACTTTGACCTTGACGCTTCGGCCTACGGTTACCTTCAGGTCGCCTTGAGCCTTAAGGACCAGGGGGCGTACGCCCAGGCCCGGGCGAACTTTGAACGCGCCCTCGCCGTCTCTGCGCGCTGTGCCCGGGTGCCCAAGGCGGCGGGCCTGCCCGTGGTGGCCGACGAGCCGCTCAGTCCGGCAGAAGAGGAGGAGGCGCGCCGGCAGATGCGGGCCTGCACCCTATACCTCGACCACGGCGAGGCGTCAGAGGGGGAACTGGCGCACCTCTTTGAGCTGGCGGGGCTCTACGAGGAGGCGCTGCCCCACGCCCGCGCCGCGCTCGACGACAGGCGCGCCGCCCTGCTGACGCTGGCCGCCGAACGCGGGCTCGACGGCGCGCGCTTCTCGGTGGCCGACAGGCTCGACGCCTTCGAGCGGGCGGCCGAGCGGGCCGGGCTCGACCTTGACGACCTCTGGGGGCTCTCGGATGCCTTCGACCGCCTCCTGCTGTGGTATCTGGGAGAGCGGGCCGACGACATCGAGCTACTGAGCATGGAGACCTCCGGGCTCGTCTCCCGCACCGGCGCCATCCTTAAAGGGCTTCCCGTTGGTTTGGGCGGCCGCCGCGGCGCTTTGGGCACCCCCGTGGTAGAGTAGAGGGGCTATGCCCGTCGAAGAGTTGCCTCGAGAAACCAACAGCCATGCCCAGCCCCTCTGAATCGTTCATAGCCCAGGCGTCGCGGCTCGTGGAGGCCGCCCGTGCCAACGAGCGCGCGGTGCGCGACCTCGACGAGACGGCTCAGATCCTCATGACCGCCGTCGAGGACCTCGCCGAGATCGAGGGGCTCGCCGACGCCCTCGGCGGTCTGGCGGACCAGGCGGCCCTTGTGCGCGACGCGGTCGGCGAGGTCGCCGTCGTGGGCGCGGCGGCCGAGGAGCTGGCCCAGACCCGTCTTGCGATGGAGGGGGCGGCGCAAAGCCTGCGGTCTGTGCTCGAGCGCGTGGACGTGGTGGCGTCGCGCGCGGAGGACCTCGACCGTCGGCTTGCCGAGCTCGACGGGCGCCTTTCTGAGGCGCTCGACCGCGTGCAGGCGGCGGGTTTGGACGGGGCCCTGGCCCGCATCGACTCGCTCGACGCCAAGGTCGATCGCCTGCTGGAGCTGTTCTCCCACCACGGCGAGGCGTTCTTTGAACGCGTGGAGCCCCAGGTTGCCCGTCTCGAGGACGTGGCCCAGCGCATGGACGCGCCCGCCATGGCCGACGAGCTGGCCGACGTCTTGGCCACGAACCACCAGCTCTTCGAGGCCATCGATGCCATACGTGCCGAAAACTCCGACGCCCAGGCCTTCTGGGACGCCCTGATCGAAGACTGGCACCGCCGCCAGGGCCGCGCGTAACCGGGTTTGGCCATGGGCATGCTCTCGTCACAGGAGGGATTGTTCGGTGGTTTGCCGTTTGGGGACGCCGGAGGTGGGGGCCGCCGTGCGCCGAGCGTCGACTGGCTCGACTTTGCCGAGGTCGACCGCTACGACGAGCGCGGGTTCAACCGGGCGGGGCTGCACATGGAGACCGGGGGCCCCTTCGACCCCCACGGCTACGACGTGCGGGGCTTCGACCCGCGCGGCTTTGACGCCGAGGGGATCCACCGCGCCACCCGCACCCCCTACGACCCCCAGGGTTTCGACCGGTCGGGGTTCGACGCAGAGGGCTACGACCGTTCGGGTCGCGACGCCATGGGCTTTGACCGCGACGGCTACGACCCCTGGGGCTACGACCGCTACCGCCGCGACCGCGACGGCTACGACGCCCGCGGCTTTGACGCCGAGGGCACCCACCGGGACACGGGAACGCGCTTCGCCCCCAACGGCTACGACCGCTGGGGGCGCGACCGCGACGGCTGCGACCGGCGCGGCTTTGGGGCCGACGGGACCCACCGGGACACAAAGACGCCCTGGGCCCCCGACGGCTACGACGTGCACGGCCGGGACTCCCAGGGCGTCTATCGCTGGCGGCGCTGAGGTTTTTGACGGCTGTCCCGAAGGTCCCTACTCCACCACCACGAGGTCGTGGGGGAAGCGGTTGAGCACCTCGTGGCCCTCCTCGGTCACCACGACCAGGTCCTCGATGCGCACGCCAAAGCGTCCGGGCAGGTAGATGCCGGGCTCGTCGGAGAAGCACATGCCGGGGCGCACGGGCTCGTGGTGCGTGGCCGAGACGTCGCCCGGCTCGTGCACGTTGGTGCCGATCTGGTGCCCGAGCCGGTGGGTGAACTCACGGCCGTAGCCGGCGTCCTCGATGATGGCGCGGGCCGTCCGGTCGATCTCGCTGAACAGCACGCCGGGGGCGACCGCCGCAGCAGCCGCCTCGTTTGCCGCGCGCACGGTCTCGTACACCCGGCGCTGTTCCGGCGTGCAGCCCTTGTAGAAGAAGGTCCGCGTCATGTCGGAGCAGTAGCCGTCCAGCACGCAGCCCACGTCGAAGAGCACCACGTCGCCGGCGGCGAGGGGCGTGTCGTCGGGCTCGTGGTGAGGGTCGGCCGCATGGGCGCCAAAGCTGATGATCGGCTTGAATGAGAACCCCTGCGCCCCCAGGCGCTTGTACTCTTCGAGCAGGGCGTCGGCGATCTGCACCTCGGTCACACCCTCGCGCACCTGGGTGAGAAGCCACCCCATCGCCTCGTCGTTCACGGCGCTTGCGCGGCGCATCAGCTCGACCTCATCGGCGTCTTTGATGGAGCGCGCGCCGTCGACGGCGAAGCTGCCGAGCACAAAGTCGCTCGCGGCCCCGCGGTCTCGCAAGGGGAGCAGGAAGTGCGCCGCCATGAACTTGTCGACGCCCAGGGGTGCCTGGGGGTCGAGCAGTGAGACCACGAGCTCGATGGGGTCGTCGGTGTCGCGGAAGCCCCTCACCTCGACGGCGAGGTCGTCGGGGGTCGGGAACAGGTCGTTCACGAGCAACAGCGGCTCGCTGCCCGCACGCAGCAGCAGCCCGTAGAACCGCTCACCCGGGTTGATGCCAAAGCCGTAGAGCCACTCGATCGAGGCAGGGTCGGTCACGAGCATCTGGGGGATGCCTCGTGCCTCCAGCTCGTTCATGATGTGCGCGAGGCGCTTCTCGCGGCGGGTGTCTTGTGCCATGGGCCAAACTCCTCTCGACGGCCGCCTGGGCGGCGGGCATGCGATGACCCCGGCATAATAGCGCGCCTGGGGTCGTTTGGCACAAGGTTTACTCTGTCGAATTCATTGGAATTGGGACGGCTCGGCCCTACTTCACAGTATCTTCCTATTGGATTGATATTATTCGCCAGCTATCTGCATGGTTGGTATCGGCCGGCCCCTTGGGTGCGGCCACGAAAGGTCTGTGAGCATGGAAAACGAAGAACCGATAAACAAGGTCGACTACATCCACGAGAAGCTCCAGTCCATGATGGGTGAGCGCGTGCGCGTCCGCGCCAACATGGGCCGTTCCCGTATTGTAGAGCGCGAAGGCACCCTGCTCCAGGCCCATGGGTCCCTCTTTGTCCTCGAGGTCGACGAGCGGCGCGGCCGCAAGGCCCGCCAATCCTACCAGTACGTCGACGTCCTCACCGGCGCCGTCGAGCTGAGCGACCCGGCCAGCGGCACGCTGCTCTACGAGGCCGAGGAGAACTAAGGCGTCATACACGAGGGGCATGACGGCGCGGGGAGGGAAGTCTTGGCTTCTCTCCCCGTGTCTTTTTTAGCGAAGGATCAAGAAGGGGACGGCTGTGCTGGTACGGGCCCACGCAAAGATAAACCTGCTCTTAAGCGTTACCCCCGGGCTTGACGAGGGGGGATACCATCGGGTCGATACGATTATGTGCCCCCTGGAACTGTGCGACCTGGTGAGCGTCGAGGCTTCGGCCGACGCCGGCGTGCGCCTCATGTGCGCCCCCGACCCGCTCCCGCCGGGCACCCCCTGCGAGAAGAACGTGGCCTACCGCGCCGCCGTGGCCATGGGGGAGCGTTTTGGGCGCGACCTCGCCTGCGACATCGCCATCGGGAAGCGCGTCCCCTCCCAGGCAGGGCTGGGGGGAGGGTCTTCGGACGCTGCCGCCGTGATTCGTGCCCTGGCGGCCCTCTGGGGCGTCGACCCGCTCGACGAGCGCCTCGTGGAGGTGGCTGCCGGCATAGGAGCCGACGTACCCTTCTTCCTGTGCGAGGTGCCCACGTTACTGGTGGGGCGTGGAGACGTCCCCAGGGAGCGCTTTGCGGCGTTTTCGGTGCCGGTCGTCCTGGTCAAACCGCCCGTCGGGGTTTCGACGGCCGAGGCGTACCGGACGCTCGACGCCCTGGCCCCGTCGGTTCCGGAGGCGCAGGCCATGGCCCGGCTCCTGCGCGCGGGTGACGTGGCCGGGGCGCTGGCCGGCGTTGCGAACAACATGGAGGGGGCTGCGCGCCTCCTGTGCCCCGACCTTGTGGAGGTGGGGGAGTTCCTTTGCCGGCAGCCCTCCCTGCGCCACGGCCCCCTGCTGTGCGGGAGCGGCTCCTGTATGGCGGCTTTTGTGGATGACGACGCCGACGCGGAACGGATTGCTGCCTCTGCCCGGGGTTTTGGCTGGTGGTCTACGGCCACGAGAACACTCGCGTAAAAAAGTTGTCGTTAAGGCTTGCATTGTTCGCAGGATTTGGTAGTATTCTCCCTCGCCGGGATGTGGCTCAGCTTGGTAGAGCGCTGCGTTCGGGACGCAGAGGCCGTGGGTTCGAATCCCGCCATCCCGACCAGGCGAGCACTAGCGCGGGCCGCCGTGAGGCGGTCCGCGTTTTTGTTTGCAAGGTCGTCCGGCACCAAGGATCAAAGCCCATGAAATCCTTGGAGAAGTGCGATGTGTGTGTATACGATGGGGTAGACGGGGTACCATATAACCCGTCCCGGAAACAGGCGGGTATATAACCCAATTTGCGGGTTGCCCGTCAAAGACTATGGAGGGTTTTTGTATGGGCATCATCGGTGGTATTGGTGTACCTGAGCTTCTCATCATCCTTGTTGTCGTCCTGCTGATCTTTGGTCCGAAGAACCTTCCAAAGCTCGGCGCCTCCCTTGGCAAGACCGTCAAGAACATCCGCTCCGGTATGAGCGACGATGACGACGACAAGAAGAAGAAAAAGATTGAGGACGTCGAGGTCGTTGACGAAGAAGACGCCGACGTCGTTGAGGAAGAGGACGAGCCTGAGGCCGAGGAGGCTCCCGCCAAGAAGAAGGCTCCCGCCAAGAAGAAGGCTCCCGTTAAGAAGGCTGCCGACTCCGACGAGGAGTAACGCCTCTCTGTTCTGTTCATCGATCTGCCTGCGGCGCGCATTCCCCGGTGGGATGCGCGCCGCAGTCCAGAAGGCGGTCTAGCCATTAATGCAAGACCGCCATGGGCGCCCGCTTTGTGCGAGCGCTCTTGTTTTATAGGCGCGCCCAAGAGGGGCGTGGCCGCATATCTGAGGAGTTTCAGACATGGATGCATCCAAAGAGATCGTATTGACCCCCGAGGGCAAGCAGAAGCTCGAGGACGAGCTTAAGTGGCGTGAGGGCGAGGAGCGCGAGCGCATCACCGAGGCGATCAAGGTCGCCCGCGACTTCGGTGACCTTTCCGAGAACTCCGAGTACGACGACGCCAAAGACGAGCAGGCGACGAACGAGAACCGCATCAGCGTCCTGCGCCAGCAGCTCGCCAACTGCGTGGTGGTCGACGCCCCGCGCAAGGGCGGCCGCATCAGCATCGGCCACCAGGTGACCGTCGTCGACGCCAAGGGCAAGGAGCGCGAGCTCACCCTTGTGGGCACCGCCGAGGCCGACCCGAAGAACGGGAAGATCTCGAACGAGTCCCCCATGGGCAAGGCCCTCATGGACCACAAGAAGGGCGACGAGGTCTCGTTCATGAGCCCGAGCGGCAAGATGCTCACCTACACGGTGCTAAAGGTGGAGTCACGTTAAGCGTGCGAGCATAACCGAGTGTGCCCCGCCCGTCTGGATTGATTCCGGCGGGCTTTTGGGGTTATAGGAGAAAGGCGTTTTACCCATGGCCGACGAGCCCCTTATGACCGCGACGGAAGAGACTTTGGCAGGCGCGCCCACCGATGAGCGGAGCGGCCGCCTTGCCAAGCGTCAGGCGCTGATCGACGCGGGCGGCAACCCCTATCCCGAGCATTGCGCGGTCACGGCCCACGTCGACGAGCTGCGCGACCGCTACGCCGCCCTCGAAGACGGCGCCGACACCCAGGATGTCTACACGGTGGCGGGCCGCATCCGCGCCAAGCGCGGCCAGGGTAAGGCGGCCTTTATCGAGCTGCAGGACGCCACGGGCACCATCCAGCTCTTCTGCCGCATCAACGTGCTGGGGGAGGAGGGCTTCGCGGCCCTCAAGCAGCTCGACACGGGCGACATCGTGGAGGCCACGGGCGCGCTCGTGCGCACGCGCCGCGGCGAGCTTTCCGTCGTGCCTACCGAGGTGCGCCTCCTCTCCAAGAGCGTGAGGCCGCTACCCGAGAAGTTCCACGGCCTCTCCGACAAGGAGACCCGCTACCGCCAGCGCTATGTCGACCTGATCGTCAACGACGACGTGCGCGACACGTTCACCAAGCGCTTCAAGATCATCTCGGCCTTCCGTCGCTACATGGAGGCCGACGGCTACTACGAGGTCGAGACCCCCATCCTGCAGACTATCCAGGGCGGCGCCACGGCCAAGCCCTTCATCACCCACTTCAACGTCCTCGACCAGGAGTGCTATCTGCGCATCGCCACGGAGCTCCACCTCAAGCGCCTGCTGGTCGGCGGCTTTGAGCGCGTCTTTGAGATCGGCCGCATCTTCCGCAACGAGGGCATGGACCTCACCCACAACCCCGAGTTCACCACCATGGAGGCCTATCGCGCCTACTCCGACCTCGAGGGCATGAAGGCGCTTGCCCAGGGCGTCATCAAGGCGGCCAACGCCGCGGTGAACGACTCCGAGCAGCTGGAGTACCAGGGCCTGACCATCGACCTCTCGGGCGACTGGCCCTCGATTCCGATGACCAAGGTCGTCTCCGACGCCCTGGGCGAGGAGGTGGACCTCGACACCCCCGTCGAGCACCTCGCGGAGCTGGC
This sequence comes from Coriobacteriaceae bacterium, assembly GCA_019421015.1. Taxonomy (GTDB): domain Bacteria; phylum Actinomycetota; class Coriobacteriia; order Coriobacteriales; family UMGS124; genus JAHZGC01. Next base: position 184,751 of record JAHZGC010000004.1, read on the forward strand.
CAAGCGCCATGGCGTCGAGCCAGGCGCGGGCTGGACCGCCGGCAAGTACATCGCCGAGCTCTACGACGAGATCGGCGAGGAGACGCTCGTGAACCCGACCTTTGTGTGCGACTACCCGGTGGAGGTCTCGCCCCTTGCCAAGCGCTTTGAGGACGACCCTCGCCTGACCCACCGTTTTGAGCTCGTGATCGCCGGCCACGAGTACGCCAACGCGTTCTCGGAGCTCAACGACCCGGTGGACCAGGCGGAGCGCTTCGCGGCCCAGATGAGGGCCAAGGCGGGCGGCGACGACGAGGCCATGGGCTACGACACCGACTACGTGCGCGCCCTCGAGTACGGCATGCCCCCCGCAGGAGGCATCGGCATCGGCATCGACCGCGTGGTCATGCTGCTGACGAACCAGCCCTCCATCCGCGACGTCCTGCTCTTCCCGCACATGCGTCCGGAGGCCGAGTAACGTTCGAGGGTCCTGCTCTTAACGTTTAACTTTAGGATGAAGGGATACATGCGATGGCCGACTTCCTCGACGATCTCATCGGCATCCAAAAAGAGTTCAAGTCCATCACCGACGACATAGCGAGCGAGACCGCAGACCTGCGCGGCGCCACCGTGAGCGCGGAACCGGTGTGGACCCCGAGCGACTACAAGGTCGTTCCTAAAGGCAACAGCGCCATGTGCGTGCGCTGCAAGAACCCCGAGGCGAGCTGCGACCTGTGCCAGCAGGTCTGTCCGACGGACTCCATCTGGTTCGACGACGACGGCTCCATCGAGATCAAGCCCGACTGCCGCAAGTGCGGCCTGTGCGTGGCGGCCTGCCCCACCGACGCCATCGTCTCGTCCATGTATGCCCCCAAGATGCTCTACGACAAGATCTGCAAGGCGGCCGAGGCCAATGAGATGGTCTACGTCACCTGTACGCGAGCCCTCGGCCATGTGCCCGAAGGGGGCGAGATCGTGGTGCCCTGCGTCGGGTGCATCTCGGCCGACGTGTGGTACGCAATCCTCTGCGAGTACGGAAACGTCGGTATCTACCTGCCGCGGGGAATCTGCGACAAATGCCGCACCACCACCGGCGAGGAGTTCTACACCGACCAGATCAGCATCGGTGAGACGTGGGCGGACGAGCCGGTCGACCTGGTCACGCGCGAGCGCGACCTCATCCTCGAGGTCGACCACCAGGTGGAGCGCAAGCAGTTTGTGAGCAGCTCCATGAAGTCGCTCGGCATGACGGCGGCCAAGGTGAACCCCATCACCGCCAAGCTCGCCCGGGCGGCCGAGAAGATCTCGGCCCACACCAAGCAGATCAACGAGCTGCAAAAGACGCTCGACCGCCTCTGCGGCGCCAAGAGCACGAGCGAGAAGAAGCGTGTGCTGACCAACACCCGCCAGCTCATGCTCGTCGCGCTGGTAGACCATCCCGAAACCGCCGAGAACATCCTGCTCGACCTACCCAAGGCCACCGATGCCTGCAACGGGTGCGGCGACTGCGCCGACGCCTGCCCGACCCACGCCATCGACATCGTCGACGGCAAGGCCGAGGTCCTCTCGACCCACTGCGTCTCGTGCGCCCTGTGCTACGATGTGTGCCCGCTCGGCGCGATCGAGTTTGAGGAGTGCGACGGCACGCGCCTGATCGTCGACGACCCGGAGGCCCAGAAGAAGATCGAGGAGGAGGAGAAGGCCAAGCAGCAGCGCGAGGAGGCCCGGGAGAAGGGCAAGGAGTACGGCAAGAAGGCCCTTGAGTTCCTCGAGAAGCAGGCCGACATGGAAGAGGAGGGGAACGCGTAGGCGTTCACCGCCCATAGGTCTAACTCCAAGCGCACCTAAAGAGAACCTTTAGGTGCGCTTTATTTGTAGCGGTTGGCAAGAATCGGCCGTTTGCCGCCCCGTTTTAGATTCTGCGAGCTTGCCGTTCTCCGGTACGATTACTATCATCTCTTAGTTGTATGTTGGGGCACGTGTGCATCCGCCCGTGCCAGGAAGAGGAGGAGTTCGAAATGTCCGACGAGAAGAAGGTGAGCGCAGAGACCACGGCAGGCGAGCCGGCTCCGAAGAAGAAGCACTGGCCCATCGTTGTCTCCGTGCTCGCGGTTATCGTCATCGCAGTGCTGGTCGCATTCCTGCACTGGCATGAGGAGCCGTCGTTCTGCAACACGTTCTGCCACCAGCCCATGGACTACTACGTCGAGGGCTACTACAGCGAGGACCCGGGCCTGTCGGCTTCGAACCACGCTGAGGCCAACGTGACCTGCCTCGGCTGCCACTGGTCTCAGGCCAAGATGCTCGACCTGGTCCACGAGGTCGTGCTCTTTGCCACCGACGGCTTCACCAACCCGCTGCCCGACCAGAAGCAGTTCGTGAACGACGACTTCTGCGGCGGCTGCCACGACGGCGTGACCGCTCCCACCAAGGAAGAGGCCACCGCCGGCCAGGCCATCGACCCGCACAACATCCCCGACATCGACATGCACAAGGGCATCGAGTGCGGTGACTGCCACAGCGTCCACAAGCAGTCCACCTATGTCTGCGCTCAGTGCCACGCCGACGTGGACGTGCCCGAGCACTGGGCCACTCCCGCCAACAACGAGGCCCAGGCCGCCACGGCCAACTGGCCCGTCGACGAGCAGACCGGCACCGTTGTGGATCCCCACAACATCCCCGAGGGCGACACCCACGCTGCTATCACCTGCGCCAGCTGCCACAGCGACAACACCTTCGTGTGCGCCCAGTGCCACACCTCCGAGACCGTAGTCTCCGAGCTCCCCGAGGGTTGGACCGTGCCCGAGGAGAACGCCGCCCAGGCTGCCGCCACCGAGGCTACCCCGCTCTACAACTTCCACAGCACCGAGTACCTGCCCTTCTCTGAGATGCACCAGACCGCCGGCGCCATGTTCGGCAACGAGGGCGACGGCATCATCACCTGCGCCGACTGCCACGCCGAGAAGGTTGTTGCCTGCGCCATGTGCCACCTCAACGCCTTTGAGGGCAACGTCCCCGAGGGTTGGACCGTTCCCGAGCACGCCATGGACGTCCACGGTGCTGCCGACGACGCCGAGCCCGCTGACGACGCCGACGCTGC
>JAHZGC010000040.1 GCA_019421015.1 Coriobacteriaceae bacterium
GCTCGGTCATGCCGAAGAACATCGGCCCGTTGATCTCGTAGACGCGCACGCTCTTGGGGAGCTCTCGCAGGTGGGTGACCTCGGAGTTCTCGTCGCAGTAGTAGCGCCAGCCCTTGACCTCGGTCTCCTCGCTCACCGTCTTCATGAACACGAGCACGGTGATGAGCATGCCCGTGCCGATGGCCACCACCAGGTCGAAGACCACGGTCAAAACGCAGGTGAGCACCAGGATGGCGACCGCGCCCTTGGACGCCGTCTGGCACAGGTGCACGAAATTGCGCCAGCCCGACATGTTGTAGGCCACGTAGAGCAGGATGGCCGCGATGGTAGGCATGGGGATGAGAGCCGCGTAGGGCATAAGGAACGCGAGCACGGCCACGAGCACCAGGGCGTGCACCATGCCGGCGATGGGCGTGCGGCCGCCGGCCTTGACGTTGGCGGCCGTGCGGGCGATGGCGCCCGTGGCGGGGATGCCGCCAAAGAGCACCGAGGCGATGTTGCCCACGCCCTGGGCCACCAGCTCGGTGTTAGCGCGGTGGTGGGAGCTGATCATGGAGTCGGCCACCACGCACGAGAGCAGTGACTCGATGGCCGCCAGCACCGCGATGGTGACGCCGTTGGCGAACTGCTCACGGAAGAGCTCCAGGTCGAGCTGGGGCAGGTGGAACGTGGGCAATGCGCTGCTGATGACGTAGAGGTCGCCGATGGTGTTCACGTTCATGCCCAGGCCGCTCACCATGGCGATGCCCGCCAGCAGGGCGATGAGCGAGCTGGGGATCTTCTCGGTCACCTTGGGCCACAGGAACAGGATGGCCAGGCACACCACACCCACGATGCACGCCTGCACGTTGACGGTCGAGATGTTGGCTGCCACGGCCACGGCTTTGTCGATCGTCTCGACGGTGGGGGTACCCGCGGGGTAGGTAAGGCCCAGGAAGTCCTTGATCTGCCCGATGGTCAGTGTGATGGCGATGCCCGCGGTAAAACCCGTGGTCACGGTGTAGGGCACGAAGCGGATGACGCTGCCCATCTTGAACAGGCCCATGAGGATGAGGAGGATACCCGCGATGATGGTGGCGGCGATCAGGCCTTCCATGCCGCTCGTGGCCACGATGCCGGCCACGATGGTGGCGAAGGCCGCCGTGGGGCCCGAGATCTGCACGCGGCTACCGCCGAGGAAGGCGATGAGGAACCCCGCGACGATGGCCGTGTAGAGGCCCTGCTCCGGTGTGACGCCCGAGGCAATGCCCAGCGCGATGGAGAGCGGCAGGGCCACCACGGCCACCACGATGCCGGCCACGATGTCCTTGGGAATCTGGCGCCTGAGCTCCTCGGGGCTCGAGTGCTTGATGATGCTGAAGAGGATCGGCTTAATCTTGTCGCGCTGTTGCATGGCTCGTTTTCTCTGGTCGGAAGGCTACCGGGACAGGGGTCGCATTGTAGCGCCGGCAGAGAACATTAATAAGGAGGAACGATGGGGCCCGGGGAACGGTTTTTGGCCCGCGACGCAGACTACGACGCCAATTGCCGGCGCACGCCTCGAGTTCGCGCTCGAAACAGCCACGCACTCGAGGCGTTTTTGCACACCCCGGCTGATCGAAATCCCAAATTTGGCCCGAGGGCGTGAAATATGCTGCGGGACAACGTGCTAATTATGGAGGCTTCGAACAAAATAGCAGTTCAGATGTGAATCATACGGCAGTTTATATCATTATTTGAGTAATAATCACACCCTCGGCCTCGATTTGGAACCAACCCCCATAAAACGGGACAAATCCGGCTCGAGGGCGTGAACGCCGCTGAAAGACCCACCTTGCGAAAGACGCAGGGCCCCACTGCCTATAAAGCGATGGAATCCTGTGCCTTCCAGCGCTTCAGCTGAGGGAGAACCGCACCTAGCAGCGAGACCGCCTCATCGATGCTAGCGAAAGACCCCGATTCGACCATATAGGGGGCACAGGTTTCGATGACCTCTTCCATGGTGCCGCAATGCGGCATGAACTCCCCGTCCTTGAAGCAATCAGTGCACCAGTCTTGGGAAAGCGTCCCATCCGGGTTGACGGCATGGTCTTTATCGGTAAAGAAAGGCATGCCGCAGCACTGGCAGCAGGTACCCTCGGGAGGCAGCTCGAGAAGCTCCGCTATGGAAACGTCAAGGGTGACGGCGAGGAGCTTGAGCATGTCGATGCCCGGCGAGGTTTCCCCGTTCTCCCAGCGTGACACCGCCTGACGCGTCACGTACAACCTGGTGGCCAGGTCTTCCTGAGTAAGGTGGCGCGTCTTGCGAAGCTCGGCGATCTTTTGATTGATGGCCATGGATGTGCTCCTGTTCGAGGTCCGGCTAGTGGGCAATCGGGGAAGATTGAACCATGGACAAGCACAGGCGGTAAAGCAACAGGGTGTTGCACGGCACGCTAAAACCCGTCGGTAGCCTTTTTCTTCCGAGCTTTTCGTTCGGGCAGCTCGGGATAGATGGCAAGGAGCAGCTCTTGGAGAAATTCCCGATCCTCCAGGCCATCGACCCGGACCATCTCCTTTGCCCCCGGGTAGGGGATCTCCCGAGGGGCGTCGGGCAGCATCGCCAGCGCCGAAGCCGTTGGCTTGATGAGCAGGCGATTGTCGTAGATGCCACCGAGCACCTTGTCGCGGTAGTAGACCACGTACTCGCCCATCATCGCCCGTGTCGAGATGTTTCCGCCGACAGCCATGTTGAGACAATCTACGACGTAGTCAACGCGTTCCTTGGACGAGCTCACCTTGGTTCCTTTCATCTACCGAGAAGGATGCAGGGCCTCACCCCCGCAGCAGCCCCATAGCCTGTCGGTACTTCTCCACTCGCTGCAGGTCGGCGTCGGTGACCTCGGGCAGGCGGCTCAGGTCGCTGTTGTGGGCCAGGTCGGCGAGCTTCACCGTGCGGGCCAGGTCGTTTTCCCTGATGGCCGCCACGTACTCCATGTAGGGCACCGTCTTGTCGTGGGTGAGAAGCTCCAGGGCCGCGAGCACCTCGTCGTCGATGCCGGCGGCGCGCAGGTCGTCGAAGGTCATGGGGGTGTCCTCGACCACGTCGTGCAGCCAGGCTACGGCCTTGGCCTTGTCGCCCTCGACGGAGACCGCCACGTGCGCCGGGTGGCCGATGTAGGGCTTGCCGGCCTTGTCGACCTGGCCAGCGTGGGCCCTCTCGGCTATGGCGCGGGCGATGGACTCCTGGGACTGCTGGGTGTGCATGGGTTGCCTCCTGGCCGTTGGTATATATGGCATACACGCATGAACGAACCGCTACGTGGGCTTCTCCCCCACCACCCCGATCTTGCCGTCGTCGACCACGAGCACCGTGCCATCGCCGATGGGGCGGCCGTCGCGGAACAGGCTGAACGTGTCGCAGCACCAGACCTCCGGGTCGGCGCGCAGGCGGGCGCAGGTGCGCCGCGGGGTGTGGCCCACCACCTGGCGCACGCCGGGCAGCGAGTCGGCCGCGAGCTCCGAGGCGTCGGCCCACAGAGGGCCGGGGACCTGCCAGCCGCCGCGGGCGGGCCCCGCCTGGGCCAGGGCGCCCCAGCACGTGCGGTCGGCGTAGAGGTCGGCCAGCGCGAGGCAAGCATCATGGGCGTCGGCGCAGCCGGGGAGCCACTCCCGGCCCCAGGCGCGCGTCACCCCGGCGTGGGTGACCAGGACGTCGCCCACAGCGGTGGCGACGACGGGCTCGAAGGAGAGCAGGCGCTCGCGGACCTCCCCCGTGAGCCACTCGATGGTCCCGGCCCCGGGGACGCCCTCGACGTAGGCGAGGTCGTGGTTGCCCAGCAGCACGTCGGCCCGCACGCCCGAGGCGCGCACCTCCCGCAGCCAGCCGGCCATGAGGGAGAGCGAGCCCAGCGCCCACTCGCCCGTCGCGCCCCAGTCGTCGCACAGGTCGCCGCAGAAGACGACGCGTTCGGCGCCCAGACCCGCGACGAGCTCTGAGACTCTCGGCAGGACCTCGTACTGCTTGAAGTGCAGGTCGCCTACTACGAGGGTGGGCATGGGAGGGGCTCCGTTCCTTTATGGATACGCAGATAGGAGAAACGCCGCGTTACCCACATTATCACCTTGAAGCAAAAAACGTCTTCCGAAAACCCATTGTTGTCCCTCCTAGCTTGGTTCTGACGAGGGCATTCAAGGCTAGAAGTAAAAAATCCCCTGGCACAGCCGGGTTTTTGTAACAGGCCGACGATACTCACGCAGTGGCCCCGCGCCCACAATGCGTATACGGTCGGTGCAGGCGCCCCCCCCGCTGTCTCGACGCCGCCCGTGCGCCCGGCCGGCATCCCCAATATCACCCCGACCTCTCCCCGCTCCGCCGCACTGGACCTTCCCCCGTGCTTCAGCACCCGCACGGCGCGGCAGACGCGTATCCCCGACCCGTGTACGATGGGCCCTTCTCCATGCGGTCCCGTCCTCTCCGGACGGCGCAGTCAGGCCGCCGCGCCCCCGTTCTAGGGCGGGGTCTTGTCATTACAAAGCCCCGCAGAGATCAAACCGCCGGGAGCACCAAAGGCACAGCCCGTAACTTGTCACAGTGAATGAACATGGACTAGACTAAGGCCAATTCCGCAGAATCGGCCCTTACAAAACCTCTCGGCTTTTCACATGTAATCATATTCGCAAAGTCATCCCATCCAGTCAATCATGCGCTCGTTCAAGAACGCCGCTTGGCAACAGGACGACTTGGCTTAATCCTACGAATCCAATCTGACCCTCATGGCACGTTTATCCCTCCCCGATTGCCCCAGCAACTGTTCCCGCATCATCACTCCCGGCAAATACCGTCCACCCCTGTTTTTCGAACAATGCACGGTCTGAGACAAACTCGGGCGCGATATAGCACACACGCGGACCTTCCCACACCAGCTCGGCCACCAGGCCATCATCGGTCTCGTAGCCCACCACGTCAGGAGTTGCGACACCGAGGTTGCTCAATGCGCGCATGAGCGCAACGGTCGCTTCGTCGAGCGCCATAGCACGGACGAAGTCTTCAGTGAGAAGCTCAGCCCAAGCACGTGAAACGCCGTTTACCAAACCTGAAGAACTCACTTGCGGTCGCGCCAAATCGCCCACCAAGTCAGGCGCAATCGAGCCGACCGGCACGCTCCCGTTTTGGTCGTCGGACTCCCCTTCGTCTCCGAGTCCCAGCGCGCGCAAAATCTTCAGCGCGCCCCCACGCGAAAGAGCACCTTGTCGTCCTTGGTTAAAATAATTGCACAGGCATCCGTAACAGCACGTGTCCTCACCGCACGAACAATTGGCCACCACATCGTAAGCTCCTTGCACGATATCACGTGCCCGCTCTGCAAGCTGCAGAGTATGGCCGGCACCGCCAGGCACATTGTCGTAAAGTAAGATGGAATATGCGTCGCTCTCGTTGCGATAGAACGTGGCACCTGTCTCAGACTCGGGAATCTCTAACAGGTTCGAGGCTGCGGCGTAAAACGCCCACGCTAACGACTCCCAGTCCTCCGAAACTGCAAGGTGATGTTTGTTCAACTCAAAGCAGAATTCCAGGATATCGCTGGTAAACGCCGCACCAAGCGCCTGATAGCGCACGGAGCATTTGTTGATACACCACGTTTTGTGTACGAGTTCCTCGGACGTACCAGGGGCCGCTACCCCGCAACACGGGCAATATATGAAGCCCGCCTTTCCTCCGGTGTTCATGGCACACAGCTGACCGTTAGTTGCGTACTTTGTCTTAATTACCCCGCCGGGAAAAACGAGCTCCTGTTGACGCGTCTCGCCCTCATAGTGCTGACAATACTCGATATGTACGCTCCCCCTTGAACGCGGACGATTTGAACCAGGGTCTTTATCGTCAACGAACTCCGCGTCAAACCCCTCAGAGGGAATCAGCATCTTATCTTTGAGCGACACCGTCGCATGGCAAACCTTGCATTCCACTTCGTTAGACAAGTTGTCGATGGGCCACACAAAGGTCTTGCACTTGGGACATTTACCGAACAATCGCACCTCGAGCTTGCGCTCTCGCGGACGGCGGATTCCCGTGCTCTTCCACACACGCTTGTCGGCGATAATCTCGTTGCCAGGCGCGTACTCCTGAATCGCCTGACGCAAACCACGCTGCAAACGAAGCGCTTTGCTTTCGATGGACTGCTCTTGTATGGGGATATGCAACTCGACCAAGTCGGTAGGAAAACCGTATTTTGGCAGAACCCCGTTCTCGGCTAAGACCGCAATGGTTTGTTGTTTCTTCAGCCCACCCATAATTTTCGACATACTGCCGGCTTTATTGTCCTCACCCTCTGCTTCATACCGTTCGCGCGCATCGGCGATACGCTGAAAATCTTCGAATTTAGTCTCATGGGCATGAACCAGACGTCCTGTTATGGGCCCCCCAGCTGTTCAACCCATCCCCATGTGTCGATACCCAACCGCTCGCGCAAAGAGGAACCGGCAGGAAACACCTCGTTGAGTTGGTCAATAATGCTTGGCGGGCGCTTGGCCAGATAGTCGCGCAGCTCAGCCATCCCCTCGGGTTCGTTGGTCGAAAGCTCGAGGAAATCATTGTACTTGTGCGCGATGTCAGCGTCATCCGTTGCCTTGCGGTACCTGAAATAATCGGAGAGGACCACGGCAAACACATGGCGCAGGGCGATGGCCTCGTTGTCAAGGTAACAGCATGGCGGCGGCGTGGTGCCCCGCACAATGCGCTGGGGGTTCTTGAACAGTGCGATGTCGTGCGGTCGCAGCCGCGCAAAGGTAACAGCAAACCCTGGCTTTCCGGCACGACGCCCCACACGACCCGCACGCTGAGTGTAGTTGGCCGTTTTGGGCGGCATGTTGCGCATAAACACAGCACGTAAGTCGCCCACATCGACACCTAGCTCAAACGTGGTGGTGCACGAAAGCACGTTCACCTCGCCTTTAATGAAATCCCGCTGGACAGTACGGGCACGGTCGGTGGAAAGCTGGGCTGTATGTTCTTCAATGCGCAGCGGTACAGGCGAGTCGAGGAACGCGTCCTTGTAGTAGGCGTCTTTGCCCTTCGCCTCCGCAAAGGTGGTTGTATGCAGATGGCCCTCACAGCGGTAAGTCGGACAGACGCCAGCCAAGTCCCAATGGAACTCGCAGCCGCACATGTCGCAGAGATAAACCGGGTCGCCGTCGCAATGCGGGTAGAGCTGCCACAGGTCCATTTCGAGGCGGAACCTCCGGTCGTTGCCATCCCACACTTTCTGCCCTGGATATTCATCCGCAAGGTACGTCAAAAAATCGGTAAGGAACTTGTGCATATTCGAGAGAAGTACCGTAATATCCGCACGCGTCGCCTCAACACCATACTTCTTGCACGCAAACTTGCGGATGAACTCGCTTCTGCTGTTTTCGGAACCCGTCTCGTTGCCAATGAACGAATAGCCGTTTTTGTCCCCACCGTCATTGCGCGGGTACACGAACATAGGAGACACGCGAGTGCGTTTCTTGAGTAGGCCATCCACACCAACAGGGACCTTAACCGCGCCGGCCTTGCGCAGTGTTTCGAGGCTGTGGCGTACAAACAGCAGGCAATCACCAACAGTAAGCCATGAAGCAAATGCCGGGTTGGACCTGCACAGCTCGTCAATCTGCTCGCGGGCCACGTCCGGCCCCTCCTTGGCCAGCAGATCGACGAACAGCGTGGGCTCGAAACGCACCACGCCCAACGCCTCTGGGGTGGTCAGGTCGTTGTAGGTACGTTCCATAGCAGGTGCGAAGTATGCAGCGTCCTGGCGTTTGTCCGAGAAGCAGATGACGTTGCCCGCCTTGGACGAAGCTGATTCCAGCATGGTGCGGTTCCTACCAAACATCCCCTTCTTGGCAACGGGCGGCTTGGCTTTTTTGAACGGTGGAACCTCGCGGACCAGGTCATAACAGACCACGCTGCCCACCGCCTCGGGAGACACCCGCATAGGTTGGATCGCGTTAACGCTTCTGTATCCGCAATGTGGACACTGTGAGCACTCTTCATCGGCCCGGCCTTGAGCGATGGGCATGCGCTCGATAGGCGGGTGGTCAAAAACGTGTCCTCCTCCCTCTTGCTCGGCATGCAACGACCCGCACGTGGGGCAAATCCACAGGGGAAATTCTGTATCGATGACGTCCTCAGGGTCGTCGAGCAGGCGATAGTACTCGCGCGGGTCATACCTTTCGGCGTCGGCAGGGTTTTCGTCTTCGGGCTTGGGGTTCAGCCACGAGCAGGAGTTGTCCTCCAAGGCTTTCTCATGGCCGAGGAGATACGCCTCCCCGCAGTGACGACATACAGCAATCTCGTACACGGGCACAGGATGCTCGATACCCTCGATTATTGTGTCAACCCGCTTTTCCTTGCCAAGCTCGCGGGTATGCGGTGTAAAGAACAGGCCCTCGGGGCCTCGCAAAAATGAGTGGTAACGGCTGCTCAGCACAGGGACACCCTCGGAGCGCTGCGCGGCGGAGAGGACCTCAACCATGTCGGTGAGCGTTCGCGCGTCCAACCCCTCAATCCCGAGCGAAGCAATGGCATCGCTTCCGTCTAGTGGCGTAAGGTCAAGCAAGTCGACGGCCATCCTGCGCACGAGCTTGTCTGTCGAACCTTCGCCGAGAAGTACTCGGCCCAATCCCAGCGCAAGGGTAGGAGCACTCGTCAGCATCTCATACTCAGTGTGCGGAACATGCTTCTCAAGCAGCGCATTTAACGCGGCACAGTCAGCCTGCTCGGCATCGAAGATACGGCGCAGTTCACCCCATACCGAAAGCGGCAACGTGCCCCACACAGGACGCAGGTCTTGCATGAGATAAACAATAACACACCAGTAGAGAAGACACCGGCCAACAGGGGATCATCGATGCATAGGGAGGTATAAGGCATTTCGAAGCTTCAGGTATGGCAGATATTTTGGAGTCAGCGACTTCCAAAATATCTTGAATATTTAAGAGTTTATTTTTATATTGATATATTTATCAACCCCATTTACGCTAAACTCGGGAAGATCGCCCTTTCGATTCCCCGTTTAAGTCCCATGTCTTTGCGTAGCTGGATTAGAACCTTCTCTATGCTAAACAATACATCATTTGGAGCCGCGTTTCCTCCTGTAGAAGAAATGCGCCAGCTGCCCCATGTTCTAATCGCTTTTGAAAAACCCCGTAGCGGTATCTCTTTATTAAATTCTGTATACATATCGCTTCATGTTAATCTGCACCATCGGTCTCAAATTGATCGAGACCGATGGTTCTCAGACACCTCTGTCCCTTTGGTTCGCAGACCGCCCTCTCCTTTTACCCTACACCCGCTTCTTCTCCCCCACCTGCACCTCGACGTCGATCGTGACCGCGGCGTCCGCTCCCCAGTCCACCGTGCCGTCCCCCACGTTGAACAGCAGCGGCGCGATATTCGCAAACGCGTCGCGCTCCTCGGGGCTCAGCGCGCAGTCGTAGGTCACCTTGGTGCTCGACACGCAGTCGAACAGCTCGCCAAAACGGTCGACCGTGCGCTGATTCGAGTAGCGGCGGCGCTTGAGCTGGCCCTCGGCCTTCTCGCGCAGCTGGGCCAGGTGGCCCGGCCCCGCCACCACCCTGATCACAAAGCCGTGGCGGCCGAGGACGCGCGCATACTCGCCGTAGTCCGCCGGTCCAAGGACGTTGAGCACGCAGTCCATGGTGCCGTCCTTGAACGGCAGGTGCACCGGGTCCGCCACGACCCACTGCACGCCGCCGTCGGCATCGCCCTCGGCACCGAGCCGCACCGAATCCCTCGAAGCGTCAAGAGCAAACACGTTGGCGTCGGTCAGGGCGTACACCTCGTTGGCGACGTAGCCCTCGGCGCATCCCGCATCCAAGACGTAGGCGCCACGGCCGCACCGCTTGCGCAGGATGGTCACGATCTCGTCGACGATGGGCTGATACACCCCTTGCTCCATGATGAAGAGCCGGTCGTGGCGGGCGTCGGGATTCTGGTCCGGCACCGCCTTGGCCTTGCCCCTGAGGTTCACAAAGCCGTCTTTGCCGATTTCAAAGCAGTGGCCGCCCTCGCAGCGCAGGCTCTCCTTCTTCAACCGCAAAGGACGCCTGCATACCGGACACACATAGTACTGCGCGTCGTGCTCGAAGCGCTCGGGGTTCTTGCTCATAATTCCTCCTAGTTCAAGCCCTGAAGCTCATCCAACTCCGCCATGCACTCGTCCACCGTGGCGCCCCCCAAAAGGTCGCGCACTATCAAGCACAGGTTGCCCCACTGTTCGACGTCCATGCCGGCATTTGATGCAAGCACATATACGTTCTCTTCGATCCTCTCGTTAAGCGGCTTTAACGCGTCGACGCACTCGACGCTCACGTTTTTAGAAGGCGAGATGACCCGGTTGGTCTCCGAATAGAGCTTAAGGGCCTCTTCGGAGAGCATGACGTTCATGACGGCGAGCGTGTCGTCGAGGTGCTCGGAGCCGGCCACCGCGGCGCAGCCGGTCATGGAGAGCACCGGCATCTGGCCCTTCTCGCTGGGAAATCCGATGACCTCCATGGCAAACGGGGGATTGCCGTAAGCGGTGTCGGTGTTCGCGGCGCCCCAGTAGGCCATGACAATCGGGGTCTTGCCGGCCATGAAGTCGGGGCCTTCTCCCGCGCCTTCCAACGCCTCGCTTTGGAGGGCGTTGTCCGCGTCGACATACCCCTCGTCTATAAGCCGCTGGAGAAACTCGAACCCCGGACGCATGTAGTCGCTGTAGCGCGCCTCACCCGCGTTGAGGGCGGTGATCTCCGCCTGGACGTCGCCGCCGTTGTACATGTCGGCATAGGCCTGGGCAAAGACGAACGTCTCCAGCCACCAGCGGTTCGCGCCGATAGGCGTGTCGTAACCGTTGGCCTTGAGGACGCGGCAGCACTCGAGGAACTCATCGGGCGTGTTGGGCATCTCGAGCCCGCAGGCGCTGAAGATGTCTTTGTTGACGAAGAGGCCGTAGGCAACGACCTCCTGCGGGATGGCCACCAGCTGGCCGTCGATCGTGTTGGCGGCGAGAACGACCTCGCGCAGGTTCTGGGCGCAAGGAAGGTCGGAAAGGTCGGCGAGAAGACCGGCCGACCCCGCCTCTATGATGACGTCGGTATTCAAAAGGAACATGTCGTCTTTGCCGTGGCGGATGCGTTCGAGGCATACCTCGTCGTAGGTCTTGTCCTTGTATGTTTCGGCGGTATAGGTGTGGTAGGCCACCGTGGCGCCCGTCTGCTCTTCCGCCATGGCGATGGTCAGGTCGGACGCCGTTCGTGCGGTGTTCTTTGCGTCGACGTTGCGCTTCTCCATGGGGCTGAAGAAATTCACCACCGCGCCCGGCTCCGCGTCTTGGACTGCCAAGTTCGTTGCCGGCTCTGACTTGCCGCAGGCCGTGAGCGGGACCACGGTCGTACAGGCCAAGGCCGCCAGCAGAACACGTCTGGTGCATCCGTGCGATTTATCTTTGACCATGCGAGTTTCCTTTCTCGACGAATCTTTCAACCGCACGTTTCAGGCTGTCGGTCTCCAGCGGCTTTGTTAGATGGGCGTTCATGCCGACAGAGAGGGCGACCCGCTCGTCTTCTGCAAAGGCGTTGGCCGTCATGGCAAATATGGGAATGGTTGCCGCATCCGGCCTCTGGAGCGCACGTATGGCCTGCGTTGCCTCGTAACCGTTCATAACAGGCATCTGCACATCCATGAGAATGGCGTCGAACTCGCCGGGCTTGCAGTTCTCGAAGCGCTCTACGACCAGCTGGCCGTTCTCCACAACCTCGACTTCAGCCCCCTCGATGCCGAGTAGGTCGGTCAGCAGGTATGCGTTGAGATGGTTGTCTTCGGCAGCCAGGAAGCGTTTGCCCTCGAGCACATGATCGAATTGCGACACGTCACCGTTGCCCAGATCTTTGAGAGATGCAATCTGCTCCTTGAGCATGGAGGGGAAGAACGGGCGAATGAGGGCCCCGGTGCGAGGGGGAAGGACCGCTGAATCCCCCGAGTCGAGGTTGTGGTCTTGCACGAATATCAACAAGGCGTCCTTGGCCGTCGAAAGCAGGCGGTCGGCCTGCGCCAGCGAGTCCTCGTCGACCTCGGTGCAACCATACAGGACGACTTGGCAGTCATGGGCAGCCAACCCGTCGAGCGCCTCGTCGACCGAGGAGGCCGTATCGACGGTCACACCGGTGCCCTCCATAAAGCCCCTGACCACCGCGGCGAGGTCCGACGAGCCGTCCACCACGAGCAGCCGCCGTATACCCGCATGCTCCCAGAAGCTACCGAGCGCCTGGTCTTCGGGTATGCGCAGCTCCAAATCGATCGTGAACAGAGACCCCACGCCCTCCTCACTCGTAACGGCGATGGTCCCACCCATGAGGTCGACCAGGCTCTTGGCGATCGACATGCCGAGGCCGGTCCCCTGCACCTTGTTCGTGGTGGAGTTCTCGGCACGAGAGAACGCGTCAAAGATGGTCTTGAGGAATTCCTGGCTCATGCCGCAGCCGGTGTCTTCGACCTCTATGCGGATGCGCGCCAGCCGCTCCGACCGTTGCGGAAGGCCTATGAATCGCAACCAGATCTTTCCGCCTTCGGGGGTGTACTTCACGGCGTTGGAGAGCACGTTGATAAGGACCTGGTTGATATGGGTCTCGTCCCCTATCACGCGCTCCTGGGGCATCGAGGTGATCTCGGTGACGAAGCGCTGGCCTTTTTCGGCGGCCATGGGCGCAATGATGGACTCCACCGCCGAGAGGGACTCGCCCAAATCGAACGCCTCGAACGTAAGCGTGGTCTTGCCGCTCTCGATCTTTGAGATGTCGAGCACGTCGTTGATGAGGCCGAGCAGGTGCTTTCCAGAAGAGGTGATCTTTTGGGCATAGTCGCGCACCTTTGCCGGGTTGTCGGCTTCGCGGCCGATTATGGAGGCAAACCCCAGCACGGCGTTCATGGGCGTACGGATGTCGTGGGACATGTTGGCCAGAAAGGTCGACTTGGACTCGTTGGCAAGCTGCGCCGCTTGGAGCGCCTTGGACAGCTGCTCGTTGTATGCAGCGCGCTCGACCTCGCGGGCTTGCCGTGCCAGGGCCTGTTTTCTTCGATCGAGTGCAACGAGTGCCACGCAGAGGCAGAACGCCAGGGCGGTAACGCAGGCAACAAGCACAAGCGCCACATTGACCGCGTGGGCCTCCTTTTGAATCTCTTCCATAGGAACGAACCCCACCAGATAGGTGGCTCCCCCGTTCATCGACCACAGGAAGCAGAGGGATTCCTTGCCCTGCACCTCGTGCATGAACATCACGTTGCGATCGGTCTCTACACCCTGCGCCACCATCGCCATGATGTCGGCGTCGTCGATCGCGTTGGCCCGATAAAAGTCCCCGAGGTTGAGATGGCCCGCGTCGCGCTCGCCCATGCCCTCCGGCTTCAAGACAAAACGCTCGCTCGCGACGTCCATGAGATAGAGCGTTGCATTGTCGCCGTAGAAGCTGCTGGGAAGCGCGCGGTCGACGGTGTCGAAGGTGTATTCCATATAGAGCGTTCCCAGCTTGCGGCCACCCCGTTCGACAGGGCACGCCATGGTGTAGGCCCAGGTTCCCATGTGGTTCACATAGGATGCCGACAGCGAGAAGCCCTTGACGCTCTCGCCGGTGGAAAAGTCCAGCACCGAGGGGTCAAAGGGGCTTCCGTCGTTGGAGACCCCCGTCGCGTCGCCCTCGGGCACAAACGATACGAGCGAGGCGGCGTCGCTCACGGGTATATGGGCGATGGAGGCCAGCGGGTCGTCGTAAGAGGCGACCTCTTCGGCCGTCACCTGTTGAAAGTCGGTCTCGCTGTGAAAGATGGCCTCTACGGTGCTGCTTATGAAGCTGAGGTTCTCGTTCAGATTCGAAATCGCGGCTTCCGACATGTCGTCGTAGGTCTTTGTGGCGATTCCCCAGATCGAGACGCCCATCAATGCGAAGATCAAGACGATAACGGCCGCCAACCTGGCAGAACCCGGCCCCCGTTGGTCCTCGCCGTCTAGTTTCCGCATGAAGGCTTCATTTCCGTCTTTGGCTTCTTTCCCGTTGTCTTCTGACACATCGCTGGGCAATACCGCGTGTCCTATGATACCAGTCGCGCCCAGATACGGCGGGGAGAAGGGAAAGACAAATCCAGGCCGAGGAAGGCGACCAAAAAGCCGGATCCGGGGCGAAGGTGGCACCCCGAATGACAAATCCGGGCCGAGGGCGTGAGTGTGTTTGCGATTATGATATAAATTCTCGATAGGTTCACATACGATCTGCGGTTTTATCCAATCGCTCCATACTTATATATCAATTTCTGTAGATAAATCACGCCCTCGGACAGGATTTGTCATTGGCGGTGCGCCATACCACTCAAGAAAGCCGTGATGCTCCCCCGCCCAGCTGTAGCCCGTCACCGCATCGAGGTTTACGTTATCGACGCTGTGGAAGATGTTGGCAGCGACCTGCGGGTTCGTCTGAGACAGCTGCCCTATGAGCGCCTTGACCTCGTCGCGCTTGGAGCCGTCGTCGCAGGTGGCGGCCAGCGGACAGGCGCAGTGGATGAACTGCAAGCCGTTCTCGTCGCGCCAGCGGACGATGTCGGCCTCTCGCACGAGATAAAGAGGTCGTACGAGCTCCATGCCGAGATGGTTGGTACTGCGCAGCTTGGGCATCATCGTCTTGATCTTGCCGCCGTAAAGCATGCCCATGAGCACGGTCTCGATTACATCGTCGTAGTGGTGCCCCAGGGCGATCTTGTTGCAGCCCAGGTCCTGCGCAAGCTCGTACAGCGCGCCGCGGCGCATCCGGGCACATGGGTAGCAAGGGTTGCCGCCCATCGCGGAGACGACCTCGAAGATGGGGGTCTTTTTTATGTGAACAGGGATACCCAGCAGTTGCGCGTTACCCTCGATCGACCTTAGGGTCTCGGCATCGTAGCCGGGGTCCATGACCAGGTACTCGACGCCCATTCTGATCCAACCGTGGCGGAGAAACTCCTCGAAGAGCACCGCCATGAGCATGGAGTCCTTGCCGCCTGAGATGCACACGGCAAGCTGGTCACCGTCCTCGAGCAGACGGTACTCGCGTATCGCGCGCATGAACGGCGCCCAGATCGAGCGGCGGTAGCGTTTGATGATGTTGCGCGCAACCTGGCCGCCCCGATGGGAATCGGGCGAGGTGAATACGGGCGTACGCAGCCCATGAGAATCGACATTCGATGCTATCTTCAAGCTAGCTCCCAAGATTCAAAGAGGAGGTCGCAGGTCGCCACGCCATATCGGCAAGGGCGATACGTACATATCATGCCATATCGTCCAGCCCGTATCGTAGCGCACACCTGGCTAAACGCATCGACAGCATCGTTTTGTACTCACCCCAAATCCCCGTTTTCACACCCCAGAAGGGAATAAGATGCGACGCGGACCGCTTTGGAACGGCTTTGGGGCGACCGCGGGTTCATGACCGTTTGTACGGTGACTTTCTTGCTGGTATAAAGAGAGGGGACGCCCATGGGCACCAAAAACGACAAAGGCTCGAAAGGCCGCACAGTAACTCTCGACAAGACGGGATGCGCCAGCCTTTTGCGGAAGCATCCGCAGCTGGAAGAGCGCGTGCAACGCACCGTTTTAGGACAGCTGGACGCTGGGCTGTTCAAGTCAAAGTTTGCCACGTCGGTGCGCTGGCATGGACTTCCTTTGTGGGAGTGTCGTGTCAACGAGAAATCCATCGGCGCCGTGCGCGTTGCCTTCGCGGCGCAGGGCGACGCGGCCACCGTCGTCTACCTCTCGCCCACATTGCAAAAACGTGCCTTCACCGCCGAGCTCGAACGCTTCCTTGCCCAAAGGCGGTCATGAGCCAGCTCGTTTGACGAACTGCATCACGCAAGCTACATCGGCCGGAGATTCCTGTTGAGCCGGTCGACCATCCAAGCGAGCCGCTTCTCGCGACCGGCGTCGGTTTTCGCGTCCAGGTAGGCTCGCGTGTAGGTCTTTCGCACCGACGGCGGCATATTGAGGAAGTTTGCATGCGCCGCCGCATAGGGCTCGAGCATCTTCGCGATGCGCTCGACGTCCGCTTCGGTAATGGCAGATGCCTTGGGGGCGTCCCATTGGCCGTTGGCCTTCGCCTCTTCGATCTTTGCGCGTCCGCGTTCCGTCATGACGCCTCGCTCTTCGAGCTCCGCGACGAGTTTCTTGTTCTTCTCCGACCATTTGCTGTTGGCACGTCGCTGGGAGAAATACTTGCGGTAGGAGGCGTCGTCGATCTTCTGCATTTGACCGTCGATCCAGCCGAAGCAGAGCGCTTCCTCAAGCGCCTCGGATGCCGCGAGCGTTTTTGGGCCACCAGATTTGCCAAAGACAAGCCACACGCCTTCGTCGGACGCGCCATGGGCCTCCAACCAGCTCCTGAAGTCCGACCTGCATTCGAATGTTAGCTCCTCGACAGCCATGGTGCCCGTCCCTTCTTTGGCACTTTTATAGCAAGCAAATAGCAAATCGGGCACCCTAAAAAAGCGGCGCCCGATAATCCGTTCAGAAAGAGGGCGGAACCCTACTCCCACTCCACCGTGCCAACGGGCTTGGGCGTCAGGTCGTAGCACACGCGGCAGATGCCGGGCACCTCGTGGGTGATGCGGTCGGTGATGCGCTTGAGCAGAGCCCAGTCGAGCTCGGGCACCTCGGCGGTCATCACGTCGACGGTGTTGATGGCACGGATGACGGCCGGCCACTCGTAGGCACGCACGCCGTCGCGCACGCCGGTGGCGCGCATGTCGGGCACCACGGCGA
>JAHZGC010000041.1:0-10385 GCA_019421015.1 Coriobacteriaceae bacterium
CAGGTCCTGGACGGCCAACGCGATCATCAACGCCCACGTCGTGGGGACGGTGTAGCGGCTGCAAAACGCGGTATGCTGCAGCCATATACGGCGAGGGAAAGGACTTGGGATGCCCACTGCGACGATACGCTACGACGAAAGGGTGCGCGACGAGGCCATGCCGCTCCTCGACGCCATGGGGCTGTCGCTCAACAGCTACCTCAACATGGCCCTGCATCAGCTCGTGATACAGAGGCGCGCGCCCTTCGACATCGTCGCCGGCGGCAGGCCGCCCGTGCTCGCCGTCCCGGGCTCCATGCCGGTGGTCCGCAGGGAGGGCGGGCGCTTCGTCGTCCCGGCGGAGTGGAGGGACGAGGATGGCGACGAGTAGGCCGGGCGCGTGGGACGTGGTGCGGTTCCCGCCCTAGGCGCGTTACATAGGAGGTTGAATGGTGGCCGGTCCCCAGGGGGCCGGCCATCGTCGTTTTCGGGAGGAGGGGCACTTGGAGGACCAGGTACTGTCGCTCGCAGTCTCCTGGGCGGTCCCGGCGCTGCTCGCCGCGGCCTGCGGCTGGGCCTGGGTGAAGCTGCGCGGGATAGCGCGCTCGGTGGGCGCGCTCATGGACGGCATGCGCTCGATGCTGCGCTGCGAGCTGGTGCGCTGCCACGAGCGCTACGTGGTGAGGGGCGAGCCCATGGGGCTCTCCGACCTCGAGTACATCAAGCGTACCTACGAGAGCTACCACGGCATCGACGGCAACGGTATCGGGACGCGCCTGTACGAGGAGATCGTGCAGCGCGGGGTGAGAAAGGCGGAGTAGATGCTGGACAGGTTCCTAACAAGCAACGACAGGGGCTGGCGCTGCGCGCGCACCGTGGCCGAGGGCCTGCTGGGCCTTCTGGCCGTGTGCGTGCCGGTATGGTGCGGCGGTCACATGGACGCCGTCACCGCCAGCATGGTCACGGCGGCAGTCATGGTGGTGACCTCGCCGGTCATCGCCATGCTCGGCGGAGGGGACCCCGAGGACGGAAGGGTGGACCCCAAGGACATCGTGGGAGGCGGCCATGAGTAAAGTTAAGGCGTACGTAATATCCGGCCACGGGGCAGGAGACCCGGGCGCGGTCGGCTGCGGCCGCGAGGAGGCGCAGATGGTGCGCATGCTCGCGCGCCGCATCAAGGAGCTGGGCGGCGACGAGGTTGAGCTCGCGCCGCCGGATCGCAACTGCTATAACGACTCTGGGCTGCTCAACTACGCGATTCCCGATGGCGCGCAGGTCGTCGAGCTGCACATGGACAGCGCCGTGGAAGGGGCGCGCGGCGGCCACGTGCTCGTCAAGGAGGGCTACGCCCCTGACGCGGTTGACCTCGCCCTGGCTGCCCTGATGGGCTCGGTGTTCCCGGGCCGCGCCGACACGCTGCGCGGCGTCTCCTGGCTTAAGAACGCCAACCAGGCGGCCGTGCGGGACGTGCCGTACCGCCTCGTTGAGAACGGCTTCATCTCAAGTCCGGATGACGTGGCCGTCTTCGAGGCGCGCCTGGACGACCTGGCGCTGGGCTACCTGGCGGCGCTGGGCATCGGCGATGGCGAGGCGCCCGCGCCCCAACCCGCCCCCGAGCTGCCCCCGCAGCCCGTGCCCGCGTCGACCGATGAGTTTCACGGCGGCCTGTACAACGTCGTCGTCGGCCCTCTGAACGTGCGCACCGGTCCCGGCCTCGGCCACGACGTCGTGGCCACCTACCCGCGCGGGGGCCAGATATGGCTCGACGACTGGTACTGTGTTGCCGACGGCTACGTCTGGGCGCGCTACACGGGCGTGTCCACGGGCCTCAAGCGCTATGTGGCCGTGGGGCCCCACACCGGCTCGCCCGACCCCGACAGGGACTACCTCGTGCTTGCCTAGCCGCCGCGTCGGCCTTTGACTGCCCGATTAGATTACATGTAGATTTGATTAGACCAAGGAGAGAACCGTGGCCGAGACCGCCCAGACCGTGACCCTTACTATGACCGAGACCGAGGCGCAGCTGCTGTGCATTGCCGCCGCGAAGTTCGCCGTGCCCCAACGCGGAAACCTTGCGAGCCGCGTAGCCCTGGAAGCGATCTCGAAGAACGCGGGGGCGCTCACGCAGCAGTCCCGCGACCAGATCGCTGCCGACATGGACTCCCAGACCTACACCAGCGGCGACCCCTGGACCGACATGGACTCGGCGTACTACGCCGCCATGGCCCAGCGCCTGCGCTCCGCGGTCTAGGGGCGCACGCCCCTGCCCCGTCCGGAACGGGGGGGTGTGCGCTCGTTCCGCGCGCCGCTACAGCAGCCGCGCGTAGTTCTGCCTGGTGTGGAATATGCGGCCGACCACCACGCGGTCGCCTTCGACCCTGAATATGGCCACGTAGGACATCTCCTGCAGCCTGGCCTTCCGCCAGCCCCCGGCCGCAAGTCGCCCCTCGGAGCAGGCGGGGTAGCTCAGCGGCATGGACTCCAGGCAGTCGACCACGGCGTCCAGCTGGCTGAGGAAGTGGCGCGCAGCCTGGGGGTTGCCCAGCCGGTCGACGAGGTAGGCGACGACCCGGTCGCGGTCGCCCTCGGCCGACTCGGTGAATAGGACCCTATAGGCCATAGCGCGCCCTGGCCTCGGCCTGGGACGCGCGGGCGTCGACCAGGCGGCCGCAGGCCATGTCGTCCTCGGCCTCGCCGACGAGCCGGTACAGCTCGGCGCGGGAGGCCTCGAGGCGCAGGGAGTCCAGCTCCTCCATGGTCATCACGGCGAAGGCGGCCCGGCCGTTGCGCGTGACGATCACCGGGCCGTCGGCGTTCTCGACCGTCGCCGCGAACGCGGCGGTGTCCTTCATGTCCTTGATGGGGACGCAGGTCTGCATGGCGTTTACCTCCTTGGGCCATTATTATGGCCCATAAGGTATACCCCCTTCACAGGCCCGTCAACCCAGTCGGCGCGCCCCTTTTCGCACCAAGGTGCACGCCGTCGGTTATATTTGTTGCATTATCTCGCGCCCCAAAAAATGCACGTCCCGGTGTTTCAGCGTGCGCAACGACGTGAGTGGGCTTCGATTCTCATGGGTGAGGGGCGGTGTTTTCTGCCCGCAAATGCCCGCTATTTTCCAAGAAAGCACGGGGTTTTACGGGAAAATACAGGAAGATACGGCGATTAATGCGCAGGTAGAACGCCAAAAGCCCAGGTAGCATGAGGGCATGTCGGCAACTTCTAATCCCAAGGTCGCAGGTTCGAACCCTGCTGGGGGCGCCAGGAATATCCGGGCCGGACGGGCTTATCCCTGTCCGGCCCTTTTCTTCTGCTTAGTCGTCGTCGGTTAGCAGCTCTGCTCCGAACCAGCGCCCGTCATGGGCCCAGTCGGGCCGCTCTGCAAGCGGGGGTTCAAAGTAATTGCCCAACGCCACTCCCACTATGGAGGACTCGAACCTCGCCTGCGCCTCCCAGGCCTGGTTGTCGTCGGCATCCAGCTCGGTCAAGTAAGGCTCCGGTTTACCGTCGACTGTCGGGATGGCCGTGAGCTTGGGGCCGGTTCGGTCCAAGGCGAGCCACCGGTTTTTCTCGGGGTCGTACAGCGCGAGCCCATACCCGTTGTTCACCGCGACCGCCACCATGTTCTTTTCCATCGCTACTCCCGTCTCAAGGGCCGTTTTGGGCAGTGGGTTCATACCCTTTTGAGAACGGTTCCGGCAAACTTTATTGTGTTGGAAGCTAAACATAGCAGAAAACTAGGTATATAATCCGCCCCCATGAGGCACAAATTGACACCAGTTTTACGTAGTTACCAGTTAACTCGCCAGTCATCTCGTTGCCACGGTGATGTTTTGGTAGTATGTGACGGCTATTGTTCATATGCGGGCGTGGCGGAATTGGCAGACGCGCTGGATTTAGGTTCCAGTGGGTAACACCCGTGAAGGTTCGAACCCTTTCGCCCGCACCATTCTAGTTCAGGCGCTGTAACGTGCCTGGGATTCGTCGAGTTGGAGGAACGTTGGAGACATCGGCAGAGCGTCTTGAAAACAATGTGGTTGAGGTCACCGTCACGGTTGACGCCAAAGACGTGGACAAGAGCATTGCTGACACGTATAAGGATCTGGCCAAGAAGTATCGCTTCCCGGGCTTCCGTCCCGGCCGCGCCCCGCGTCCCGTTATCGACAGCAACATCGGTAAGGAAGCGGTTCTCGCCCAGGCGACCGAAACCCTGGTGAATGCCATCGAGCCCCAGGTGCTCGAGGCGCAGGACCTGGTCCCGGTGGGCAACCCCTCCTTCCCCGACGCCACGCCTGCCGAGGGCGGCAAGGACTTCACCTTCAAGATCCGCTACACGGTGCGCCCCGAGCTCGAGCTCACCTCGTTCGAGCCGGTGGAGATTACCCTTCCTTCTGAGGAGGCCACCGAGGCCGAGATCGATGCCCAGGTCGAGACGTTCCGCGGCTACTTTGGCAAGTATGAGGACATCGAGGGACGCTCCGTCGAGGCGGGCGACTCCGTGTACCTTAAGTGCAAGGGCATCGAGAACGCCGACTCGGTCAATTTCGAGAACCGTCTGTACAAGCTGGGCACCGGCTCCATGCCCGAGGCTTTTGACGAGGGCCTGATCGGCATGAACCCCGGCGACGAGAAGGAGATCTCCTTCGAGATGCCTCAGCCTGAGGTCGCCGAAGGGGAAGAGGCTCCCGAGCCTGTCGTTGCCAAGATCGACGTGACGCTGAACCGCCTCGTCGAGCGCAAGCTCCCCGAGCTCACCGACGACTTTGCGAAGAACAACTTCGGCTTTGCCGACGTCCAGGCGATGCGCGACGCCATCGCCAAGGAGATCGGCGACCAGAAGAAGCAGGCTATCCCGCAGCTCAAGGAGAACCGCGTCACCGGCCGCCTCGCCGAGCGTCTCGAGGGTGAGCCCTCCAACGAGTACACGGCCACCATTTTCCAGGAGCTTGGTCAGAACTTCCTGTCGCAGCTCCAGGCTCGCGGCATGTCCCTCGACAGCTGGCTCATGGCCAACAACATGAACCAGATGCAGTTCATGAACGACCTCCAGGCTCAGGCCGCCGACATCGCCCGTGAGTCTCTTGCCCTTGACGCCCTGGTGCGCCACATGGGTCTTGAGGCCACCGAAGAAGATGTCGACGAGGAGTTCAAGAAGGCCGGCGTGGCCGACTGGGAGGCTGCCAAGGCCGAGTTCCTCGAGGATGGCCGCATGCCTGCCATCCGTGTCTCGATTCGCCGCAACAAGGCTATCGACTGGTTGCTCGACACTGCCGTGGTGACCATCTCCGACGAGCCCGAGGCTCCGGCCGAGACCGTCGAGGAGGCCAAGGCGGAAGAGGCTCCCAAGAAGAAGACCACCCGCAAGTCCACCAAGAAGGCCGCCGACGCGGAGGCCCCCGCTGCTGAGGGCGAGGCCGCTGCCGAGGAGGCCCCCAAGAAGAAGACCACCCGCAAGTCCACCAAGAAGGCCGCCGACGCGGAGGCCCCCGCTGCTGAGGGCGAGGCCGCTGCCGAGGAGGCCCCCAAGAAGAAGACCACCCGCAAGTCCCCGGCCAAGAAGGCCGAGGCCAAGGCGGAGGATGCGGAGAAGGCCGAGTAGGCTTTTCTGAGCATCCCCGCAGCTAACGGAGGTAACACTGCATGGGAATGAACAGAGCAGCAACCGCATCGCTTGTCCCTATGGTCATCGAGCAGTCGCCCCGCGGCGAGCGCAGCTATGACATCTATTCGCGTCTCTTGAATGACCGTATCGTCTTTTTGGGCGAAGAGGTTACCGACGTCAGTGCGAACCTCGTCGTGGCCCAGCTGCTGCACCTCGAGAGCCAGGATTCCGAGAAGGACATCTCGCTGTACATCAACTCTCCTGGCGGCTCGGTGACGGCCGGTCTCGCGATTCTCGACACGATGAACTATATCAAGTGCGACGTGTCGACCATCTGTCTCGGGGAGTGCGCCTCCATGGGCGCCGTCCTTCTCTCCGCCGGCGCCAAGGGCAAGCGCTTCGCCCTCCCGAACTCCATGGTGCTCATTCACCAGCCTTCGGGCGGCGCCCAGGGGCAGCAGACCGAGATAGAGATCGTTGCAGACTTCATGCGCAAGACGCGCGACCGTCTGAACAAGATCCTGGCCGACAACACCGGTCAGCCCATCGAGGTCATCGAGCGCGATACGGAGCGCGACAACTACATGACGGCCCAGCAGGCCATGGAGTACGGCCTCGTTGACCATGTCATCGTCGATCGCTCCACCCTTGTTGATGCTAAGGTTGAAGGCTAGGTACATGGAAAACGATTTCAACACCCCTTCGCTGCATTGCTCGTTCTGCGCGAAGCCCCAGGAGCAGGTCGGCAAGCTCGTTGCCGGCCCCAACGGGGTTTTCATCTGCGACGAGTGCATCGAGGCGTGCCGGGAGATGCTCGCCGAGAGCGGGTTCGGCCAACTTGAGGAAGAGCCTGCGGGCCTCGACCTCAACAACCTGCCGACGCCGCATCAGATCTTTGACGAACTCTCCCAGTACGTGATGGGGCAGGACAGCGCTAAAAAGGCCATGAGCGTGGCGGTTTATAACCACTACCGCCGCATCGCCGCCGGCGAGGCCAACGACTCGGATGTCGAGCTCGCAAAGAGCAACATCCTGGTCCTCGGCCCTACCGGTACGGGTAAGACGCTCCTGGCCCAGACGCTGGCACGCTTCTTGAAAGTTCCCTTCGCCATCGCGGACGCGACGAGCCTCACCGAGGCCGGCTATGTCGGTGAAGACGTTGAGAACATTCTTTTGAAGCTCATCAACGCGGCGGACGGCGACGTCGAGCGTGCCCAGACGGGCATCATCTACGTCGACGAGATTGACAAGATTGCCCGTAAGGCTGAGAACCTTTCGATTACCCGCGACGTCTCGGGTGAGGGCGTCCAGCAGGCGCTCCTCAAGATCCTTGAGGGCACCGTGGCGAGCGTCCCTCCCCAGGGAGGTCGCAAGCACCCTCAGCAGCAGCTCATTCAGATTGACACGACCAACATTCTGTTTATCTTGGGCGGTGCGTTCGTGGGCCTGGACCAGATCGTGGCCGAGCGCATCGGCAAGCGGGGCATCGGCTTTAACTCCGAGCTCTCCGACAAGGCGAGTCAGGACTCCGACGAGCTGCTCTCTCAGGTGCTTCCCGAGGACCTGCACAAGTTCGGCATGATACCGGAGTTTGTGGGCCGCGTCCCCGTCATCACGAACACCAAGGGCTTGACGGAGGAGGATCTCGTCCCGATTCTTACCGAGCCCAAGAACGCGTTGGTCAAGCAGTATCAGCGCATCTTCAAGATGGAAGGCGTGGAACTCAGCTTTACCGAGGAGGCGCTGAGGGCGATCGCCCACAAGGCGGTTGACCAGAACACGGGCGCCCGAGGCCTTCGTGCCATCTGCGAGGGCGTGCTGCAACAGACGATGTACGACCTGCCGAGCGAGGCCGACGTGACAGAGGTCGTGGTGACTGCCGACGCCGTCAACGGCCTGGAGCAGCCTACGCGCGTGTACGAGACGAGCATCGTCGCGTAAAGCACGCTACGCGCTCTAACGGTGGACTTTTTTATGGGGCCGGTTCCTTGTTGCGGGGACCGGCCCCACTACTATACGGGGCGTTTTGGGCGCGCCCTGACCCGGGCTTCCAAGTGGATACCGGGCCGTATCGACAACGGCGTCGTTGGTTTTAGAGCCAGACGCCTCCCATTCGCGCCTGCCAAGCTCTTCCATGAGGGCTGCCTGGCGGGCCTGGCGCGAGATAAAGACATAGTATGCCATGCCGAACAGCGAGACGACGCAGGTGATGGCAAAGATGAGGGCCGCCAATCCCCAGTTGTCCTCGGCGGCCTGGGCGCCTACGACCGTGGACGCGACGATTGAGAGCACACGGGCGGGAATACTGATCGCCATCCAGGTGCCCAGCTTCATGGGGGTAAGGCCCACGATGTAGGTCATGATGTCTTTGGGGGTGCCGGGGATGAACATCATGAAAAACGTGATCACGTTGAGACGTCGGGAGTCTTTAAAGAGCGCAAGCTCATCGAGTTTTTCTTGGGAGACGAAGAGGTGGACGAAGCGTGTGCCGAAGCGTTTGACGGCGATGAACACGACGGCCTCTCCCAAGGCCAGGCCGGCGCTAACCACGACGAGGCCTCCCCAGGTGCCGAAGAGGTAGCCCGCCACGAGTTCGAGGGGCTCCCCAGGAATGAAGGCTGCAAAGACCTGCAACGTGTTGACAAGCGCATACCCAATCACGGCGAGAACGATGTTGTCGCGAACAAGTTCCTTGAACCCGTCCGGGTTCGCGGCTATGCTTGCAATGAGCCACGCCATGAAGGCACAGAAGCCTAAGCCAAGCACGAACGAGGCGGCAGCCAACAAAAGAGCGCTGGCGGGGACTGATGCCGTTCTTTCGTGCCTCCGCCACCGTTGCATGGGCTCGTTCCAAGGCGTCGCGAACGTACGCGAAAAGAGAGGTGGCCTGCTCTTTGACTCTGGCGGGCAAACGGTGCACGTGCGGGACCTCGGGCTTTCTACGGAAGGGCTGCGAACACTTCTCTGAGCACGATACCACTGCTGTGCGGGATGGTTCCCCCAAAGTGTCCGGTTGTAACCTTACAGTCCTGAATGCTAGTTTCGCGCGCCTCCCTCCATGGGGGGCGTCTTGCCTGGTGGCCATGTGTATACTTGCACCGCTATAGCGTATTTCGAGTGAGGAGCACCCGTGGAAGAGATGCCGAAAACTTACGACCCGCAGGAGGTCGAGCCCCGTCTCATCGAGAAATGGATCGCGTCTGGCAGTTACAGGCGTACGGCTGACAAGGGCGTCGGCGACTGCACGGTCACTATCCCGCCGCCCAACGTCACGGGCGTCCTCCATATGGGCCACGCCCTCGACGACACAATTCAGGACACCCTGGTGCGCTACCATCGTATGCGGGGGTACTCCACACGTTGGATTCTCGGTACCGACCACGCGGGCATCTCGACCCAGACGAAGGTCGACAAGAAGCTTAAGAGCGAGGGGGTCTCGCGCCTCGACATCGGCCGCGAGAAGTTCATCGAGGCTTGCTGGGACTGGACCCACGAGTATGGCGGGATCATCGTAGACCAGATCAAGCGCATGGGCTGCTCCATAGACTTCGACGATGAGAAGTTCACCATGGACCCCGACTACGCGCTCGCCGTGCGCAAGGTGTTCTGCGACTGGTACCACGACGGCCTTATCTATCGGGGCAAGCGCATTGTGAACTGGTGCCCCGCGTGCACCACGGCCATCAGCGACGACGAGGCCGAGTACCGCGACGAGCCGTCGCACCTTTGGCATCTGCGCTATCCGCTCAAGGAGCCGGTCGACGGCGTCAAGTACATCGTGGTTGCCACGACGCGTCCCGAGACCATGCTGGGCGACACGGGCGTTGCCGTAAGTCCGTCGGACCCCGAGAAAGAGAAGTTCATCGGCAAGACGGTCGTGCTTCCGATCGTGGACAGGGAGATTCCCATTTTTGCCGACTGGCATGTCGATGCGGAGTTCGGCAGCGGCTTTGTAAAGGTCACCCCGGCCCACGACCCCAACGACTACGCCATGGGCCAGACCCACGGACTGCCCCAGATCAACATCTTTGACGAGCATGCCGTGGTGGTCGACGGGTACGGCGAGTTTACGGGGATGGACCGCGACGAGGCCCGTGCCGCCGTGGTGGCGTGGTTCGAGGAGCATGGGCTTCTCGACCACATCGACGACATCGACCACTCCGTCATGCACTGCTATCGCTGCGATGCCGCCCTTGAGCCGTGGCTTTCGGAGCAGTGGTTTGTGGCTGTGGACCGCCTCAAGGGGCCGGCGACCGATGCGGTGCGCAACGGCGCGGTCACGTTCCATCCGCAGCGCTGGACCCAGACGTACATGACGTGGATGGAGAACCTCAAGGACTGGTGCATCTCGCGCCAGCTGTGGTGGGGTCACCGGATCCCTGTTTTCTACTGCGAGGACTGCGGGTGGGAAGACGCCTGCATGGTCGATGCCTACGAGTGCCCGAAGTGCGGTTCGACCCACGTCCACCAGGACGACAACGTGCTCGACACCTGGTTTTCGAGCCAGCTTTGGACGTTTGCCACCCAGGGTTGGCCGGCGCATCCCGAGCAGATGGAGGGGCACCACCCGACGACGGCCCTGGTGACCGCGCGCGACATCATCGCCCTGTGGGTTGCCCGCATGGTCATGAGTTCCCTGTACTTTACCGGTGAGATCCCCTTCCATGACGTAGTCATCTACCCCACGATTCTTGCCAAAGACGGCAGCCGTATGAGCAAGTCCAAGGGCAACGGTGTGAACCCGATGGACCTCATGGCCCTGTACGGTGCCGACGCCATGCGCTTCAACCTCCTGACCCTGGT
>JAHZGC010000041.1:10395-14715 GCA_019421015.1 Coriobacteriaceae bacterium
TCAAGTTCGACCGGGAGTTAGACAAGAAGCGCGGCGAGTTTGTGGGCAGCCCCCGCACCGAGAACGCCAAGGCCTTCGTGACCAAGATCTACAACGCGAGCCGCTTCGTCCTCTCTAACCTCGAGGGCTACGAGCCGGGCGAGCCCCTGGTCCAGAACAACGCGGATGCCTGGATCTTCTCTCGTCTCGCGGGCCTGGCGGCGGCGTCCTCGGACCACCTGGGCGCCTACGAGTTCGGCGACTACGCGCGCGGCCTCTACACGTTCTTCTGGAACGAGTTCTGCGACTGGTATATAGAATGCTGCAAGGCACCCCTGCGCACCGAAGGGCCCCAGCGGCTTCAGGTTCAGCGCAACCTCGTGTTTGTGCTCGACACGGCTCTGCGTCTCCTGCACCCGGTCATGCCTTTTGTGACCGAGTTCATCTGGGACCAGCTGCCCCATGACGCCCAGGAGGAGTCGGAGCTGCTGATCACGGCTTCTTGGCCCGAGGCCGAGGCTTTGGCCCCATGGATCGATGAGGAGGCCGAGCGCTCCTTCGACCTCCTGAGGGCCGTGGTGGGTGCGGCCCGCTCCACCCGCGCCCGCTATGCCATCTCGCCGAAGCAGGAGCTTGCAGTGACCGTGCGCTGTGGCAGCGACGACGAGGGTAGGTTTGCAGACCAGGCGCAGACCATCCGTGAGATGGGCCGTCTCTCGAGCCTGACGGTGGGTGTGGGCGACGCGGTGGAGAAGACTGCGGGCTCGGTCATGACCGTGGACGCCGGCCTCGAGATCTATATAGACCTTGCCGGCCTTGTTGACCTTGAAAAGGAGGCCGCCCGTCTCGCCAAACAGGTGGAGGCTCAGAAAAAGGAGCTCGCCGGTGTCGAAAAGACGCTGGCCAACCCTGGTTTTATGGCAAAGGCGGCCCCCGAGGTCGTGGAGGAGAAGCGCGAGCGTATGGCCCGGCTTAACGAGTCGATCGCCGTTCTGGAGGCGCAGATTCGTGACCTCGGCTAAAGCTGGTCGGTCAAACGGGAATGGGTATAGCGCGAGTGCGGTCCAGGGGGCTTGTCAGCCTTGGGCCGCGCCCTTCTGTCTTGACCCCGAACGACTCCTTACGTTTGGGGAGGCCATTGAGCGTGTCGAGGCGGCGTTGCGCTTCGGCATCGACCCGTCGCTTGAACCCGTCAAGGCTATGCTGGTCGAGCTGGGCCATCCCGAGCTGAGCTTTTCTGCGGTCCAGGTCGCGGGGACCAACGGCAAGACCTCGACCTCCCGGTACACCGCCGCGTTGCTGCGAGGTGAGGGGCTGCGGTGCGGCTTGTACACCAGCCCTCATCTTGTGGACTATACCGAACGCGTCGAGATCGACGGTGTCGCGGTGTCGCGCGCGGTGTTTGCCCGCGGCATCAGCTGGGCCCTTGAGGCTTGGAGGAGGCTCTGTGAGCGGGATGGCTCGTGGGCGGCACAGGGCTGTACCGAGTTCGAGTTGCTTACGGTGGCCGCGATGGCCATCTATGCCGAGGCTCGGGTCGACGTGGCCGTGCTTGAGGTGGGTCTTGGCGGCCGCTGGGACGCCACAAGCGCCGTCCCGACCGTCGCCTGTGCCATAACGGGCATCGGTCTTGACCACACCGCGGTTCTTGGCGACACGCTCGCGGCCATCGCAGGTGAGAAGGCGGCGATCATACATCGGGGTGCCCCCTGTATCTTGGGGCCTCATGCATTGCGGCCCCGGGAGGTGCGCTCGGTGATGGTTGACCGTTGCGACGCCGAGGGTGTGGCACCGACGTTCGTTGTGGAGGGTTCGCCCCGCTGCCCTGATGCCGCCTGCACGACCTATGCCCTTTTGGACGACCAGGACGCAGGTGCGGCCTTGTCGGTCGATGTCGATGTAGAGGCCGCCCTGGCAGATGGGACGACGGTTCGCGCCCTCTATCCGGGGTTACGCCTTGACGCTCCTGTGTATCAGGCGCAAAACGTTGCCTGCGCCCTTGCTTTGGCGACGGCGACGCTGGGACGCCCTTTGGAGCGGGAGAAGGCTGTCAAGAGCCTCGCCGGCTGTTTTGTCCCGGGGCGTTTTGAGGTGGTGTCTCGCGAGCCGCTCGTCGTTCTGGACGCCTGCCACAATCCGCAGTCTGCCGAAGCCTTCGTCGATGCCATGGAACGGTTCGAACCTGACCGCTCGCGGCGGCCGACGTTGTTGCTCGGTGCTTTGGCTGACAAGGACCATCGCGGTATCGTCGAGGCGGTGGCTCCTCTGTTCGAGCATATCGTGGTCACCCAGAGCACCTCGGAGCGGGCATATCCAGCCCTGGACCTGGCACGAGAGGTAGGGGAGGTCTGCGGCAGGCCGGTGGACGCGGTGTTTCCTCGTCTTGAGGACGCCGTCGGCTATCTTGCCGGGACGCCGTTCATCTGCTGCGGCACCATCACCCTCATCGGCGAACTCAAGGGGATGCTTTGTCAAAGCGCTTCCCACGACCTCTGATGTGGTGCTCTCACGCTGATGGGCAGCCAAGGAGGAGACTCTGCGGGTCGGTTTGCTACAATCGCTAAGATGTGTGCTGGTTACGTCGTCGTATGTCCGTATTTGTGCCCCGCCCGGGCAGGGAGAGGAACGTAATGTCCGAACTCATCGCGCTTATCTTTACGCCACAGGTTCGCATGGTGCTCATGTTCTTGGCTGTCTGCCTGGTGCTTCTATACCTGCTGTCCATCGTGTACGTCATCAAGGACGCTCGTGCCCGCGGCTCTCAGGCTTGGTGGGCATGGGGCATCGTTTCTATCGTGCCGCTTGTCGGTCTTGTCGCCTACCTGATCTTGCGCCCTCCCTCGTATGCCATCGACCGTGACGAGCAGGAGCTCGAGATAGCCCTTCGTGAGCACGAGCTTCTCCACTACGGCACCTGCCCCAACTGCAACGCGCCGATTGACCGCGATTTCATCGTATGCCCTATGTGCGACACCCAGGTGCGCAACGTGTGCCCGAACTGCCACCGACCGCTTGACGCCGACTGGCATGTGTGCCCCTACTGCAGGACCCATATCGCGTAACCGACGTTTGGCAGATAGGTTTTGACCGCAGGGCCCTTCGGGGCCCTTTTTTGTTGAGTGCTCCGCACATACAAAGAAAAGGGCCGGACCAAGGGAAATCGGTCCGACCCTATCTCTTTAAAAAGCCTGCGACAATCTTGCTGTTGAGATGAGTCGCTAGAGGCGTTCCTTGATCTCGGTTTCGAGCTTTGCGCAGAACTCGTCCATGGACATCGTGGTGGTCTTGTCGGTCGCGCGGTCACGAACGGCCACGGTGTTGGCTTCGGACTCCTTCTCGCCGAGGACAAGCATATAGGGGACGCGATCGATCTGACGTGCCTCACGGATCTTGTATCCTATGGTCTCGCTGCGCTCGTCGATCTCGACGCGGACGCCCATGGCGCGAAGGCGTTCATAGGCCGCGCGGGCGTACTCATGGGACTTCTCAGAAACCGGCAGGACCTTGACCTGCACCGGGGCAAGCCAGGTGGGGAACTTGCCGGCAAAATGCTCGGTGAGCACGCCGATGAAGCGTTCGATGGAGCCGAAGCACACGCGGTGGATCATGATGGGGCGCTGGGCCTCGTCGTTTTCGTCGGTGTACTTCAGGTCGAAGTTGAGGGGCATCTGGAAGTCAAGCTGAATGGTGCCGCACTGCCAGGTGCGGCCCAGGCTGTCGCGTAGGTGGAAGTCGATCTTGGGGCCGTAGAACGCGCCGTCCCCCTCGTTTACGATGTAGTCCATTCCAAGGCGGTTAAGGGCGTCTACCAGGCCTTGGGTCGCGGCTTCCCAGTCTTCGTCGGAACCCATGCTGTCTTCGGGGCGCGTGGAGAGCTCGACGAAATAGCTAAAGCCGAACTTGCTGTAGACCTGGTCGATAAGATGCACGACGCCGGTAATCTCATCGGCAATCTGATCGGGGCGCATGAAAATGTGGGCGTCGTCCTGCGTAAAGCAGCGGACGCGGAACAGGCCGTGGAGCGCCCCCTTGAGCTCGTGGCGGTGTACGATGCCCAGCTCGCCCACGCGCATGGGAAGGTCGCGGTAGCTGTGGGGCTTGTTCGCATAGACGAGCACGCCGCCGGGGCAGTTCATCGGCTTGATGGCAAAGTCCTCTTCGTCGATGACCGTGGTGTACATGTTGTCCTTGTAGTGCTCCCAGTGCCCGCTCATCTCCCACAGATGGCGATTCATGATGAGCGGAGTGGAGACCTCCACATAGCCGGCCGCACGGTGGATCTCGCGCCAGTATTCGATGAGGGTGTTCTTGAGGTCCATGCCCTTAGGAAGGAAGAAGGGG
>JAHZGC010000042.1 GCA_019421015.1 Coriobacteriaceae bacterium
TTGCTCGCCCAGCGCTTCGCTGGGCTCTCTTACACCACACTTGCGCGCGCTACCATACTACTGTCCGCATCTGCCAAACAAAGCAGGTTTTTCTGGTAATTTTCCTAGCGGAGAAACCCTTGCCAGGAAAACCTGCTTATTTTGGCCCCTCGCGCCCCTCGCGCCCCTCGCGCCCCTCGCGCCCCTCGCGCCCTCAAGGCGCGGCCGGCCTGCGACCCCATTGGGACCGCTGAGCCGGCCGCGCCTTTTACTCTCGCGCGTTCCTTATCGGTTTCCTACGCCGCGTTCTTCTTGTCGGCGCCGTCCTCCTTGGCGGCATCGCTGCCCTCGCTCGCATCGCCCTTCTCAGGCGGCAGCAGGCCCAGGCTCGCCAGCTCGTCCTTCACGTCCGAGAGGCCGTAGTAGTCGAGGCACTCGGCGGTGGGGCAGCCGTACTCCTCGTCCCAGCCGAACTCCTTGTACACCATGGTCAGGGCGTTCTGGAAGTCCTCGCGCTCCATCTTGTCGGTACCGGCGGTAAAGGGCTCGATGTCGGGGTCCTTCTCGAACACCCACTCGGTGATCACGTCGTGGTTGTTGCGCAGGTCGTAGGTGCCCATGCCGCGCACGTCGTTGGCGCGCTGCAGGGTCATGATGGCCGCGCCGGCCTTGTAGAGCTCGTCGGTGGTGTAGTCGGTGCCGCACACGGCGTTCATGAACTTGGCCTCGAGGTCAAGGTCGCCGCGGTAGTTGCGCTGCTTGGTGGGGCTCATGGTCATGGGCCACACCCAGTTGCACAGGCACAGCGAGTCGTGCAGGTTGTCGGTCACGATGCTCCACCAGGCAAACTTGGCCTTGTGCTCGTTCATGGGCGTGTAGTTCTTGTCCAGGTCGATGGCGTCGGCGCCACCCCAGACCTCCTCGGCAATCTGCTGCTTGATCTCAAAGGGCAGGCCGCAGCCCTGGAAGTTCACGGCGGAGTGGATCATGTCGTCGCGGTTGTACATCATGTTGTACACGCCGCCCACCTGGCCGAAGCACTCGATGGCGTGGTGCACGGGCCAGCCGCGGTAGTTGATCAGGGTCGACTGGGGGTTGTCGAACCAGCCCATGTCGTCCCAACGCTCGCACCAGACCAGAGGGCCGTAACCCAGCTGCGAGATCTCGTACTTGTTGCTTGCGATCATGTTGAGGATCTGCAGGTAGGTCTCGGGGTTCTTGGTCTCCTCCTCCAGGCCCGACCAGTCGATCATGGCGTACTCCTCGGGCGGTAGCACGCGCTCAAAGATGCCCTCGACGTAGCAGTGGGGGATGTCGCGGTAGAGCTGGGCATAGTTGCACCACAGGCCCAGGTCGTCCACCGTGGTACCGATCGCGCAGTTCCAGGTGATGAAGTCCTCGTCGTCCATGTTCCAGCCCAGGATGCCCTTGGAGTAGAGCATCGGGAAGTTGGGCACGCAGGTGTTGCCGGCGATCTCGTAGCCGCCGGCGGCCTTGGAGCTGGGAACGCGCAGGTCGCTGTAGCAGTGGATGGGGCAGCCAAAGCAGCCGTTCATCTTGATGGTGTACTTGGCAGCCATCTGGGTCTGGTCCTTCTTGGCCTTCATGCAGCGGTAGCCCACGGTGTTGAGCTCATAGGGCTTGGGCTCGCCGGTGTCGATGGGGCCGCCCTCGGCTGCGCCCCACATGAGGCCGTTCTCGGCCGTCCAACGCGAGCCGGCGTCGTAGTACTCGGCCCAGGCCTGCTGGGTGCAGGGGACCACGTGGTTGTTGTTGGAGCCCACGATCTCGCCGATCATGTAGTCGGAGAGGTCCGCGACCTCCTGCGGGTCGGCCACGTAGACGCTGCCGTTGCCTTCGGCCACGATAGCCTTGAGCTTCTTGGAGCCCATGACCGCGCCCAGGCCCGCGCCGGCGCTGTGGTTGCGCGAGTTGATGAGGCAGGCGTAGGGGAGCAGGTTCTCGCCGGCGGGGCCGATGGTGGCCACGCAGGCCTCGTTTCCGCAGAGTTGGTTCAGGATGTCGGTGGTGTCGCGGGTGCCCAGGCCCCAGACGGGCGTGGCGTCCTCAACGGTGACGTCGCCATCCTTGATATGGATGTAGACGGGGGTGTCGCTCATGCCCTCGACGATGAGCGCGTCCCAGCCGGCAAGCTTGATGCGCGCGCCGAGCATGCCGCCGCAGTGCGACTCGACCACGAGGTTGTCGGTGGTGTAGGGAGAAAGCGAGCAGATGGTCATGCGGCCGGCCAGGGGTACGCCCGATGCGGTGAGCGGGCCCACCGCGTAGACGATCTTGCTCTCAGCCGAGAAGGGGTCGGTGCCAGCGGGCACCTCGTCGTACATGATCTTGTTGCCCAGGCCCATACCGCCGATCAGGAACTGGTACGGCTCGCTGGACTCCACGGTCACGTCGCCGGTGGTCAGGTTGACGCGGGCCATCTTGCCGGTCCAACCATACGAAACCTTGTCGTTAGCCATGTCCTACTCTCCTCTTGCCTTGCCTTCCTCTATAAGAAGGCGCCGTGTCATGTACCGAGAGTGTGTGCGAAGGACGTTCGGCTTGCCAGACGAGGCGTTGTGCACCTTGCTTGGCGGCGTTGTACCCCTCCCAAATACATTTACATAACGTCAAAAATGTCCCCTTTTGGAGGGTAATTTTGGTTATGGCCGTCAAATTTGCCCCAAAACAAAAAATTCCCCGAATGAGGGGAGTATGGAGTCGGGCCCGAATGGTTACACCTAGAGCCGTGCGAAGGAAACGGTTCGAACAGACGAGAGGGCGTGCGCGAGTAATTACACCGTATACAACATGTTCCAGTTCGGAGAGGGGACATACGATGGCTGGAAACGGTTCTGATATTCGCGAGGCCACCTCACAGGTGTCCAACGGTTCTGCGGCCCCCGTTGCCCAGGAGCCTACCAACAACGCGACCTCGTCCAACGACAAGAAGGCAAAAAAGGTTGCGCCCAAGGTCTTTAGCCGCCGCCAGGCCGTGGTTGGAGGCGTCGGCATAGGCGTCGTGGGCCTTATCGCCGGTGGCGTGCTCGCCAAGTGGGGCGTCGTCGAAGACGCCGTCGCCGCAGGGCGCATCGACCTCAACACCACCCCTACCAAACTGATCGTCACCGACCGCGCCCGCTGCTCGGGCTG
The DNA here is from genome assembly GCA_019421015.1 of Coriobacteriaceae bacterium. Taxonomy (GTDB): domain Bacteria; phylum Actinomycetota; class Coriobacteriia; order Coriobacteriales; family UMGS124; genus JAHZGC01. The sequence continues at coordinate 3,133 of JAHZGC010000042.1, forward strand.
CCAGCGCTGCGAGATCGCCTGCTCGCTCAAGAACGACGGCCGGGCAAGCCATGCCAGCTCCCGTATCCATGTGTGGCAGAACTACAACTGGGGCCATGGCCAGGATTCCGGCGACGGCGTCTACGGCAACTGCGAGTTCACGGTCGAGAACTGCAAGCAGTGCAAGGACGCCGCGTGCATGAGGGCGTGCCCCGTGCATGCCATCGCCCCCGACAAAGAGAGCGGCGCGCGCGTCATCGACCCCGACAAATGCATCGGCTGCGGCGCCTGCAACGCCGCGTGCCCGTGGCATATGCCCAAGCTCGACCCCGAGACCAACGTCTCCAACAAGTGCATCGCCTGCGGCCGCTGCGCCGAGCAGTGCCCCAACGGCGCCATCAAGCTCGTCGACTGGAAGGACATCGCCCAGGAGGCCATCGACCAGGGGCTTGTCTCTACCTGGGGCCTCTTCAACGCCGAGGAGCTCGACCTGAGCGCCACCGAGCAGTCGACCAACACCCCGCAGGACTACGAGGAGAAGTACCTGGCCGCCAAGGCCAAGGCCGCCGAAGAAAAGGCACAGGCCGAGGCCGAGAAGGCCAAGCAGGAGGCCGCTGCGGCTGCGGTGGACGAGGCCAAGGCCGCCGACGACGCCGAGGCCGAGAAGGCCGACGAGGAGAAGGACGCCTCCAAGGACGCCAAGGGCGACGACGCCAAAGCCGAAGGCAAGGCAGATGGGACGGAGAAACCTGCGGGGGAGAAGGCCGCCTAATCGGCTGCGCCACCCCCTGGTACTTCCGAACCCCGCGTGCGGCCCCTTGAGGTACCGCACCCTATGAAAGGACCCTACCGTGTTGGACTTCACGCTTTCTCGGCGTGCGTTCGTGGGATGCGCCGGCGGCGCCCTCGCGCTCGCGGCTGCCGGCGGCGTCGCCTTGGGATCCACGACCAAAAACGGTCATCCGGTCTATCCCACCCGCGACGAGCTGGACACCTGGTCTGCGAACGGCCTGTGCTCCGCCTGCCCCAACCTTTGCTCCTACGCCGCCTACGTCAACGATTCCAAAGTCGGCAAGCTCATCGCCAACGGCGCGCACCCCAATACGCGCGGCAGCCTGTGCGCCCGCGGCTACGCGGCCAGCAAGACCGCCTATGCCCCCGACCGCCTGACCGAGCCCCAGCGCCGTGACGCCTCAGGTAACTTCGCGGCCGTGAGCTGGGACGACGCCCTCAGCGCCATCGGCAGCTCCTTTGCCCAGGCCGCCGAGCGCAACGCCGCCTCGGTAGCTGCGATCCACGGTGTCGAGCCCACCGCCGCGTTCTACAGCGCACGGCTCATGGCCGCGCTGGGGAGCGCCAACGTCTACACCGACCCCGCCTCCGCCGACGCCTCCAAGCTCGCCGGCTACGCCCAGGTCATCGGCGCCACCGGCTGGGCCGCCGACGCCGCCAAGACCAAGATGATGCTCGTCTTGGGCGAGGACCCCACGGGCATGTCGCCTGTCGAGACCGCACAGCTCAAGGCCGCCAAGGACGCCGGGGCTACCGTGGTCTACGCCGGCCCCGTGCTCACCGGTGCCTCGGTGCTCGCCACCGAGTGGGTGCCGGTGGCCCAGGGTGCCCAGCTGGCCCTCGTGCTCGCCCTGTGCAACCGCCTCGTGGCCGAAGACGCCTACGACGCCGATTTCGTGGCAGCCAACGCCGCCGGCTTCGATGCCTTCGCCGAAGGCGTCGCCGCCTACACGCCCCAATGGGCCGAAGACGTGGCCGGTGTGCCTGCGGCCACCGTTGTGCGCCTGGCATCGCAGCTCGCCGACGCCGCCCCCGCCGCCCTCGTGGCCGACGGCGGCCTCGGTGCGAGCGGTGTGGCGAACTCCGGCGAGCTCGCCCGCGCCGTCTGCGCCCTCAACACCTTGCTCGGCTGCTGGAACCAGCCCGGCGGTGCCCTGCTCAACCGGACGATCGCCGCTGCCGACCTGGGCGACCTTGCCCTTGAGACCCCCACGGCCGCCTGCAGCGCAGCTGAGCTCTACCCGCTTGCCGCCCCCGGCGTCGGCAGCGCCGTCGCGGCCGTAGAGTCCGGCGAGCTCGGGGCCCTGTTGCTCGTTGACTCCGACATTGCCGGCGACGGCGGCAGCGCGTCTAAGATCGCCCAGGCCCTTGGGAAGATCGGCTGCGTCGTGGCTCTTGACTGGCGCATGAGCGACACCGCCAAGCTGGCCGACTGGGTCCTGCCTGTGGCCGCCCCCCTCGAGTTCGAGGGCATGCCTGCCTTTATCGACGCCCCCACCCCCGTCGTCGCCTTCGGCGACCAGGCCATCGAGCCGGCGGTCGAGGGGCCGCGCAGCGTGAGCTCCGTGATCGAGGGCATCGCCGACGCCGCCGGCGTGGGTGCCGCCTTCGAGGCCGGCCTCGAGGCGTTTGCCGAGGCCGAGCTGGCCGGTACCGGCATCACCCTCGCCGCCCTGCGCAAGAACGGCACCCTGGCCGTGTCCAACAGCGGCTTCTCCTACGGCGTCTACGACCTCGCCACGCCGTCGGGCTCCTTCGAGCTTGCCTCCGACGCCTGCGCCGCTGCCGGCCTCACCGCAGCCCCCGGCTGGGTCGCGCCCGATCTCTACCTCGACGACGAGCACGTCAACGTCATGGTCCTCTCGCTGCCCACCCAGACCGGCACCGCCACGGCTGCCGTGCCCGGTCTTGCCGCCGTGGCCGACGCCTACGACCTGGGACGCCTGTGGATCAACGCCGCCCAGGCCGCCAAGCTCGGCGTGGCCGACGCTGACACGGTCGAGATCATGACCTCGGACGGGCGTCAGGCGCGCGGCCGCGTCATGGTCACCGAGCGGGTCGTGCCCGGGCTGATCGTCGTGCCTGCGGGCTTCTCCGCCGCAGACGCCGAGTCCGGTCGTGCCGTGAACGCGGCCGAGCTGGCGAGCGACACCCTCGAGAAAGGCTACGGTGCGCCCGTGACGCGCTCCGTGACCGCCGTCGTCAAGAAAGCTGGTGCATGATGGCCCGCTACGGAATGCTTATCGACACCCGTGCGTGCACCGGGTGCGGGACCTGCCGCGCGGCCTGCCAGAGCCAAAACGGCCTGGGGCCCGAGGAGTCCTTCATCACCTACTACATTCGTGAGCACGGTACCTATCCCAACGCCTCGGTGGAGTTCGTCCCGACCCAGTGCATGCACTGCGACGACGCTCCCTGCGTGGCCGTGTGCCCGACCGGCGCGAGCTATGTGAGCGACTCGGGCATCGTCGAGATCGACCAGGGCCGTTGCATCGGCTGCAAGTACTGCATGGCCGCCTGCCCCTACCAGGCCCGTATCACCAACAGCGAGGGCGCGGCCGAGAAGTGCCGCTTCTGCACGGTCTCGGCCACCAACAACGGCACGCCCATGTGCTCCTGCGTTGAGGCGTGCCCCACCGGCGCCAGGGTCTTCGGAGACCTGGACGACCCCTCCTCCGAGCTCGTGCGCCGCATCGCCGAGACGGGCGCCAAGCCCATCGCCGGCGACCTGACCAAAGCCAAGATCTTCTACGCGAGGTGAGTCCAATGACGTTTACTCCCGTATGGGGAACCGAGATTGCCTGGTACCTGTTCCTCGCAGGTCTCGGTGCCGGCGCCTATGCGTTCTCGGTGTTCGTGCAGCACTTCTATCCCGAGGCGGTCAAGACCCGCAAGTTCGCCCGCTTTGCCGCCCCGATTGTGGTCATCGTGGGCCTGGTCCTGCTTATGGTCGACGCCCGGGCCGGTTTTACGCACCCGCTGCGCTTTGCCCTTTTGTTGCACAACCCCGGCTCCGTGATGACCTGGGGCGTGATCTTCTTGGCCGCCTTCATCGTGGTGAGCCTGGTTGCCGCCCTGCCCGAGATCCTCAAGAAGCCGGTCTGGAACTGGCTGAACGTTGTGGCCGTGGCGCTCTCGTTCTGTGTGGCCGGCTACACCGGTGTGCTGCTCGGCGTGCTCAACGCGTTCCCGCTGTGGAACAACGGCGTGCTGCCCGTGCTCTTTGTGGTCTCGGCCTTCTCGACCGGTGCGGCCCTTGTGATGCTCGGCGCCCAGATCTTTGAGCCCGAGCTGGCCGAGGGCATGGTGACCCTCAAGCGCGTGCACTGGGGCATCGCCCTGGCCGAGGTCGTGCTCGTGGCCGCCCTGCTCTTTGTGACCGCCTACGCCAACGCCGTGACCAACGCCACGGTCATGAACATCGTGGCCGGTGGCTTTGCACCCCTGTTCTGGATCGGCTTTATCGGTATCGGCCTGCTGTTCCCCATCGTGACCGAGGGTTTTGAGCTCTTTGGCAAGCGCACCCTGCGCGCCCCCATGGTCGGCGGCGGCTACGCCGAGGTCCAGGTGTCCGGTGCCGTGGGTTCCCGCGTGCTCGCCATCGTGACCGAGGCCGCCGTGCTCGTGGGCGGGTTCCTGTTGAGGTATATCGTCGTTCTGGCCGCCCTCCCCGTCGCCTTCGTCGGGTAAAGAGTTGCGGTTTAGCTCTCGCCGCGTTCCGCAGGGGCTCACGTACGTCCAGTACGCATCGCCCCTGCGCGCCTTGCGAGAGCTAAACCGCTTAGGTAGGGGCGGAACCTCGGCCGCCGCGTTGCCGGGAGGCTCATGTACTCCAGTACACCTCACCTCCCGGCGCCTTGCGGCACTTTGATAGCTTGGCCTGCCTCCTCATGGGGCCGAGAGTGGAAAGCCTCCTTGCCATGCCATCGGGCAAGGGGGCTTTTGCGTGCGGTGGGGGAGGAGGGGGGAGAAGGCCCGGTGCTCGAAGGGCAGATACCGCCGCGGAAAGGGGGTTCTGGATAGGCAAACGTGAGTTGGATTGCGTTCGTATTGCGCACGAAGTCACCACCGGCTTGTGGGTGATTGAGAAAATCGCAGGTCAGGAGGGTGTTGATCGCGGGGGTTTCTCCGCTTGGGAGTAAGTCTGGAACATAGGGGCCCTGCGGGCCTATCCAGAACCCTGATTCCGCGGAACGATCGGCCGTTGGACGGTTTGTCGAAAACGCCCTTGGCCTGGGCACAGCTGGCAAGCGATTCCCATACCACCCTGCGCTCTTCCATACGTCCCCTGCTCGTCTTGCGCGCCTCCCATGTCCTGTGCCCGTTCTTCGTACGTGCACCCCCTTCGTAAGAAATGCCGCCCAAACGGAAATAAGCCCCCAAACGCCCCGGCAACCGAGCGCGCCGCCGGGCCGGTTTCCGGTCGCCTGCACGCGCCTCACCTCGGCAGAAGGGAGAACCCATGCCATCTGACCCCCGCACGTCCTCGGACGTCGCCCCCGCGGCCGCGCCCCTCTCGCGCCGTACCTTCGTCGCCGCAGCCGCAGGTACGGCGGTTCTGGCCGGCGCAGCCGCCGTCGCGAGCGGCGACCCGGCTCCCGATTCAGACTCGGGCCTCGCGCTCGACCCTGTGCCCGACGGCGCCCCCGCGCCGGACTCCTCCGGCACCTGGGTGCGCAGCGTCTGCTCGCCCAACTGCACCGGCGCCTGCGGCACCAGGGCGCTCGTGCAGGACGGCCAGATCCGCACCATCCTGCCGGCCGCCGACTACCCCTACGAGCACTACAACCCGCGCAGCTGCCTCAGGGGCCTCTCGTTCAACACGATGAACCACGGCCCCGACCGCCTCACGGCGCCCCTGGTGCGCGACGACGCCACCGGCGAGCTGCGTGAGGCCGACTGGGACGAGGCCCTCGACACGGCCGCCCAGAAGCTCAACGCCGTGGCCGAGAAGTACGGGGCCGACTCCATCGCCGTGATCTGGCAGGTCCAGGGCACCGGCCATGTGCAGAAGGGCTCGATCATCCGCCTGAGCAACATGATGGGCTGGTCGGCCATCGGCTGCTACGAGATGAACGGCGACCTGCCCATGTTCTGGCCCGAGACCTTTGGCTGCCAAAGCGAGGAGCTCGAGTCGTACTGCTGGGAGGACTCCCGCTACACCATGGTGTTCGGCTCCAACGTCATGGTCACGCGCCTGCCCGACGCCCACTTCCTCAACTACTCCCGCGAGGCGGGCGGCAAGGTGGTCGCCTTCGACCCCAACTACTCCGCCACGGCCGAGAAGTCCGACGAGTGGGTGCAGCTCAACCCCGACACCGACGGCGCCTTTGCCCTGGCGGCCGCCAAGCTCATCATCGACGAGGACCTCTACGACCACGACTTCATGGTCAACTTCACCGACCAGCCCATCCTCGTGAACGTCGAGACGGGCAAGCGGCTTTTGGCCAGCGAGGTCGAGGGGCTCGAGCCTTTCGACGCCCCCGACTATCGCGAGACCTACGTGGCCCTGCAGCGGGGCGTCCCGGTGGCGCTCGACCCTGAGCACATCGGCAACACGCCCGACCTCGACCTCGAGGCCGAGGCTGCCGTGACGCTCAAGGACGGCACCCAGGTCCAGGCCCGCACGGGCTTCTCGCTGCTCAGGGACGTTTTGGCCGACTACGACCTCGAGCAGGCGAGCGCCATCACCGGCATCGATCCCAACGACATCGCCCGCATCGCGCGGGAGTGCGCCACCATCAAGCCCATGCACGTCATCTTCGGCGGCGCGGCCACCCAGTGGTACCACGGCGACCTCAAGGGCCGCGCCTGCGCCCTGCTTGCGGTGCTCACCGGAAACATCGGCCAGCTGGGCGGGGGCATCTCCACCTACGTGGGCCAGTACAAGACGCGCTTCGACACGGCGTCGTGGTTCATGCCCCAGAAGCTCGACAAAAAGAGCGCCCCGTTCAACTACGCCGTGACGGGACGCACCCCAACCATGAGCGCGACCTTCCCCAAGAACGGCTTCAAGGCCTTCGTTATCGGGTGGGGCAACCCCTTTGAACAGCACAACGTCGACAACTGGTTCCGCCGCGCCAAGGAGTCGGGCGAGATCGAGTGCGTGGTCTGCCTCGACTTTCAGCACACGGCCACGGTCGACTACAGCGACGTGACCCTGGCCTGCCCCTCCTGGTACGAGAAGACCGAGCTCACCACCACGCCGCTGCACCCCTACGTGCAGATCCAGCAGCCAGCGGTGCCCATGCCCGACGGCGCGCGCGAGGAGATCTGGATCTGCAAGGAGCTCGCGTGCCGCATGAACCCCGACCTGGCCGACCAGTGGCCCGTCTTTGACGCCGACCAGTCCGAGGAGGTGGCCCAGGAGGTCCTCTCGATGCTCCTGGAGCAGGGCGGCCCCACCATCGACCATCTCACCCTTGAGGAGCTCAAACAGGGCCCCGGCAAGCTGGCCCACGCAAACCCGGGCGAGAAGCGCATTCCCTTCTGGGAGCAGGTGCACGAGGGCGCGCCGTTCCCCACCATCTCGCGGCCCCACCCCTACGAGCAGACCGCCGGCTTTGTGCGCTCGGGGCGCATCGAGTTCTACCGCGACGAGGACCGCTTCCTCGAGCTGGGGGAGCAGCTGCCCTGCTACAAGCCGGCCTTCGAGGACACCGAGTACAAAGACGACCCCGAGGCGCGCACCAAGTACCCCTTTGCCTTTATCACGCGCAACAGCCTGTTCCGCGTACACTCCACCTACGTCAACAACCCCTTTATGCTCCAGCTGCAGGACGGCATGCCCAAGGTGTGGATGAACCCGCAGGACGCCGCCGACCTCGACCTGGAGCAGGGCGACATGGTGGAGGTCTACAACAGCCGCGGCAAGGTGACCGGGGCGCTGGTGTTCGACCCCGGCATGCACACGGGCCAGGTGGTCTTTGACCAGGGCTGGTGGAGCCGCTACACCGACGGCCAGAGCTACAACTCGCTCATCTATCCCTGGATCAACCCCATCCACGAGATCTACTACGTCTCGGGCGTATGGGCCCCCAACATGTGCTGGAACGAGTGCGCCTGCAACGTTCGCCTGGTCGAGCGCGGCGGCGCCGTGCGGGAGGTGCTGGCATGAGGTACGCGATGGCAATCGACCTGAACCGCTGCATCGGCTGTAGGACCTGCGCCGTCGTGTGCAAGGTCCACAACGCCGAGCCCGAGGGGATCTGGTGGAACCGCGTGTTCGCCACGGGTTCCCCGGCCTACGGCACCTCGGTCGAGGTGGGCGCCGGCCCCCGCATGGAGTTCGTGCCGGTGAGCTGCCAGCAGTGCGACAACCCGCCCTGCCAGACGGCCTGCCCCACCGGCGCCACCTACACCGACGACACGGGCACTGTCCTCGTGGACTACGAGCGCTGCATCGGCTGCCGCTACTGCATGACGGCCTGCCCCTACAACGTGCGCCAGTTCAACTGGCAAAAGCCCGAGCCGCTGCCCGGCGTCGATGGGCCCTACAACTACGGCTACCCCCTCGAGTACCGCCAGGACGGACGTCTTGTCTACGCTCCGGTGCGCCCCGAGGGCGTGGTGGAGAAGTGCACCTTCTGCGCGCAGTACACGAGCCAGGGCTTCGAGCCCGCCTGCTGCACCGCCTGCCCTGCCAACGCCCGCATCTTCGGCGACGCCGACGACCCCGACTCGGCCTTCTCGCGCTACGTGGCCGACAAGCAGACCTATGTGCTCGGCGAGGAGTACGGCACCCGGCCCAAGGTGGTCTACATTCCCTCGCAGCGTGAGGCGGAAGGAGGAGACCGATGAGCGCCACGACGGTCAAAGAGGCGGTTTTTGGCGGCACGGGCAAGGCCGTAGCCGTCGCCGCCCTCTGCGCGTGCGCGGGCCTGGGGGTCTGGATCGCCATGATGAACCTGGGGCTTGCGACCACCACGGCCATGGGCAACATCTTTAACTGGGGACTTCTGATCGCCGTCTTTGCCTTCTTGGTGGGCTTTGGCGCCGGCGCGCAGCTCGTTGCCTCGGGGATCGTGCTGTTCGGCCGCCCCGGGTCCCAGCGGCTTGTGCTTCCCCTGCAGGCCTGCGGGCTGGGCGCCGTCATCGGGGCGGCCGTGGCCGTGATGGCCGACCTGGGCGCGCCGTTCCACATCTTCGCGATGGTGCTCCACCCCAACCCGGCCTCGCCCTTGGTGTGGGACATGGTGGCGCTCACGGCCTTCATCGTTTTGGCGTTCGTGGGGCTTCTGGCCGTGGCGCGCGGGTGGCGCAGCCGCCGCGTCTGGATGGCAGTGGCCGGTGTGGCCGCGGTGGCCCTGCAGGTGGTCGAGGGCCTGCTCTTTGCCCTCATGGGGGCCCGCGCCTGGTGGCACAGCGTGCTTGAGCCGGTGGACTTCCTGGTGGTGGCCCTGGTGTGCGGCCTGACGCTCGCCGTGATCCTGGGAGCGTCCTCCAAGCGAGCCGGCGCCCTTGAAACCGCGGTCTCTCTGGTCCGGTGGCTGTTCTGGGCGGTGCTCGTGCACGTGGCTCTCTCGCTTGGCGAGCTGTGGCTGCTTGCCTCGGAGCAGACCGCCGGCGCGCAGGAGGCCTTTGCCTTGGTGGGCTCCTACTGGTGGCTCTATGTCCTTGAGCTGGGGCTACCCCTGGCCGGTGCCGTCGCGGTGCGCGTCCGGCTGCGCGAGGCGGGGCGCGTGAGGCTTGTGGTGGGTGCGGCCCTCGTGGCTGCAGGCATGTTCGCCCACCGGTTTATGCTGCTCTATCCGGCTCTGGGGTCGGGCACGCTCTTCATCCCGCTCCCGGACGCTCCGTCGCCGAGCTGGCTGTACCCGGTGTCGACGGGATATCTGGTGGGTCCTTCCGGCTACGTCGAGACGTTCTCGCTGCTGCAGGCCTACGTGCCGACCGTCTTCGAGTGGCTGGCGGTGCTGCTGCCCGTGGGTCTTGCGGTCCTGCTGGCGCTCGTGGCTTACAACGTGGCGCGTGCCGTGGGGAAGGCGGGTGCTGAGAAGTAGGGTAGCGCGGTCGAGTAGGGCGAGCGCAGCAGTGCGACCGAGCGCCAGGCGGGGCCCAATGATTCGCGAAACGTGGGCTTGCCTGCCGAGCGGATGCGAGCCTGGGGAGCGGGAAGGCCGTGGGGCGACGGCTTTCCCGCCAAGCGGCTGCGAGCCTGAGGGGCCGGGAGGGCCCGGGAATCCGAATGGCCTGCAGGGCCCAAACAGCTCGCGGAGCTCGAACGGCAGATACCGCCGTAGGATCGGGTTCTGGCCGGGCAGATGAGGGCGGCGATCGGTCCCAAGGGCCGGTTCCCGCCCTTTTGGTGGAGGAGCGATTGGGAAAACCGCAGTTCAATAGAGGTGTTGGTTGCCAGGCATCCTTGGCTTGCGCGCAGGGGGAGAACATCGGGGCCTATCGAGCCTAGCCAGACCCCTCATTATGCGGAAATAACTCCCCGATTGGCGGATGGGCGATTGCGGGTTTGCAATCTGATTCGCCCTCGGGTTCTTCCGTTGGGTTGTCGTGCGGGTTGGTGAAGCGGCAAATGATTATTTAGCTGAGCTATGCGAGGCGATCGTCGCTCAATACTCCAAACTATCGAATGGGATGCTTGTAGATCTTTGCTCCCAAGTGTCGGACAAAGCCGATTGCTCCGAAGCCACTATGGCCACATACATTTCAACCGAAAACCTTCTCCAAAACAAAGGAGGCAAGCAGCCTGCTTCGTCTCTGCCCTCATCTGGGAAAGTCACCCGATACAAGAGGGGCGATACGCTCGTCTCAAACATTAGACCTTATTTCAAAAAGGTGTGTGGTATGCACCGGAAGACGGCACCTGCTCCGGTGATGTATTGGTGTTCAGGGCCAATGACCCTGATCTTGCGCCCTATCTGCATTCATGCCTGCGTCAAGACGGGTTTTTCAAACATGTTATGCACGGGGCGAAAGGTACCAAAATGCCGCGTGGGGATAGAAAACAAATGATGGAGTTTCCCATTAGTACTTCTTGCAGCACCGACGATCTTGCCACTCTGTCTGCCTCAATTGAACTAATTTCTAAAAATGATCGCGAGTCTGCAGAGCTTGCCGATCTTCGCGACATGCTGTTGCCTAAGCTAATGTCGGGTGAGATCAACATCGTAGACGTCGAGTCGTCTATATAGATTTAAACAAACATCATCGTGACGGATTGTGTGTTCCAGAGCCGACGGCCGTATCTAGTGCTTCAACCGGATGGGGCGGCGTCGAAGCAGTTGTCTTGTACCGAAGGCCGCCGATGCCCGGTCACTCGTCGAACAGGTCGGAGTGC
>JAHZGC010000043.1 GCA_019421015.1 Coriobacteriaceae bacterium
AGTTGGTCAGAGCGTCCGGCTGATAACCGGGAGGTCACAAGTTCGAACCTTGTCGGGCCCACCATTTCATTGACAATATACGCCCCAGCGTGAGCCGAGTCGCCGCTGGGGCGTATATTCATGTTAATGGGGATGTAGCTCAGCTGGGAGAGCGCGGGCTTTGCAAGCCTGAGGCCGAGGGTTCGAACCCCTTCATCTCCACCATCGAAAGACGTGGGCCAGGCGCATCTATTGCGTCTGGCCTTTTTTCTCCCCGCACAACCTTATCCAACCCTGTACACTACCTCCTGTCTGTCTTAAAACACCCGCAACGCCGGGAGCCTCGAACCGTGTGGCCCCGGGTAAAGGATGTCTAGCCTATGAACCGCTTTGAAGCTCTTAACGTGCTCAACCTGCAAGAAACCGCTTCCGAGGACGACGTCAAGCTTGCCTACTACGGTATCGAGAAGGCCGTGGAGGAGACCGATTACGGCGAGGACCCCAAGGTTGTCGGCCAGGTGGACGGTATGCTCAACCGTGCCCGGGAGGCGCGGGACTTCCTGCTCAACCCCCGCAACCGCACCTCGGCCCAGCAGGTCCGCTCCTATACCGACCGCCGCAACAAAGGCCCCGTCAAGGTTTCGAAAACCGAGGCAAAGACCGCCAAGCTGCACGGGTTTGAGCGTCTGCGCACCACGCTTGTCGGCGTCTTGGGCAACGAACGCTACCGTCGCAACTGCTCCATCGCTGCCCTTTTGGGCTGCGTGGTGGTGGGGTTCATCATCCTGCGCTACCTGCGCCTCATGCAGCTGCGCATCGTGGCCTTTATCGTGCTGGCCGCCGTGGCCATCGCGGGGTCCACGATTCTCACCAACTCCCAGATGCAGATTCGCCGCCTCAAACCCTATGTGGTCGACCTCGACAACAAGATCATCGGGCTACGCCTCGATTTGGGCCTCGACCCGGTCGAGGGAGACGGGGAGCTTGGGGTGGTTCTGTCGGTTCCCGAAGAGCTGATGGCCACGGCCGCGGAGAACGCCGATAAAGAGTTGGTCCCTGCGACTGCGGAGAACGACGACGAGGAAGAAAAGTAACACGTGGCGGGCAAACCGAACGACGGCCCGTCTCACCCGAAAGGAACCCAGCGATGACAGACCCCGCCGATCAGATCGACTTTGAACCGGAACCCATCTCAGAGGAGATGGACGCCCTGGCCTGCGCCCTCATTGACTACAGCCTCGACCTGTTGGGCGAGGTGGGCGAGCTGGCACCGACGCTTGCCGTCGAGGACGACCGGGGTGCGCGCACCCTGCTCTCCTTTGACGACGAGGACTTCGAGGAGTGCCTCGACGAGGTGCACGATCGCCTTAAAGCGGCCGCCAAGGGCAAAGGCGAGCTTGAGGGCCTCAAGGGCCGTCCCGTACGGTACGCCATCGCCTACGACGGGGCCATCCAGGACCCCGACGCCGAGGGCAACTTTGAGCCCGCCCTGATCGTTGAGTATGGCGAGAAGGGCATGACCCAGGCCTATTCGGCGTACCTTCTCTATCAAAACCCCGGCAGCCCTCAAGAGTTTGTGTGGACTGACCCGGCAGCCGCGGGCGAAGGGGAACTTCTGGTGTAGGAGCGCGGTATCCTTAAGTGTTGCTGCATGTAAAGGTACATGCCCACCCCACCGGCAACAGGTTATTACGCAGGCGCGCGTCCCCCGGGGTGCGCGCCGTATATTTGAAAGGTCAGCGCCCTATGCGTCAAGAGCACTTGAGGAACATCGCCATCATCGCCCACGTCGACCATGGCAAGACCACGCTGTGCGACAAGCTGCTGCGCGCGACCGATGCGTTCCGCGCCAACCAAGAGGTGCAGGACCGCATCCTCGACTCCAACGACCAGGAGCGCGAGCGCGGCATCACCATCCTGGCCAAGAACATCTCCATCGAGTACAAGGGCACCAAGATCAACGTCATCGATACCCCCGGCCATGCCGACTTCGGCGGCGAGGTCGAGCGCGTGCTGCGCATGGCCGACGGCGCCCTGCTGCTCGTGGACGCCTTCGAGGGGCCCATGCCTCAGACGCGCTTCGTGCTTAAGAACGCCATCGAGGCCGGGCTCTCCATCATGGTGGTCGTGAACAAGATCGACCGCCCGGGCGCCCGCCCCGAGGAGGTCGTGAACGACGTCCTCGACCTCATGTGCGACCTTGGGGCCTCCGACGACCAGCTGGCCTTCTCCATGGAGCACGTGATCTTTGCCTCCGCCATGAACGGCTATGCCCGCCTTGACCCCGCCGACGACAACGACGACATGTACCCCCTGCTCGACATGATCGTCGACGAGATGCCCGCCCCCGACGTTGACGTCGACGCCCCCCTTGCCATGCAGGTCGTCAACGTCGACCACGACAACTTCCTGGGTCGCATCGGCGTGGGCCGCATCTACGGAGGCACCATCCATAAGGGCGACAAGATCGCGGTCATCAAAAACGACGGTGCCACCGCCACCGCCCAGGTCCGTCAGCTCTTCACCTTTGACTATCTGGGCCGCAAGGAGTGCACCGAGGCCCAGGCCGGCGACATTGCGGCCGTCGTGGGCATCGAGGGCACCGACATCGGCGACGTCTACACCTCGGTCGACGACCCCCAGCGCCTCCCTGCGCTCCACGTCGACCCGCCCACGCTGTCCATCGTGTTCGAGGCCTCCACGTCACCGCTGGTGGGTCGCGAGGACCAGAACAACATCGTTGGCGGCCGCCAGCTCAAAGAGCGCCTCATGGCGGAGAAGGAAGCCAACATCACGATGGCCATCAACGAGCTCGAGGACCACACGGGCATCGAGGTCTCGGGCCGCGGCATCCTGCACCTGTCGGTGCTCATGGAGACCATGCGCCGCGAGGGCTACGAGTTCCAGGTCGGCCGTCCCCGCGTCATCTACAAGAAGGGCGACGACGGCAAGACCCTGGAGCCCTACGAGGAGGCCGTGGTCGAGACGCCCGCCGAGTACGCCGGCAAGGTCATCGAGCAGTTTGGGTACGTGGGCGGCGTCATGACCAACATGGAGACCTACGACGACCGCGCCAACGTCAAGTTCAAGATCCCCACGCGCGGCCTCATGGGCCTCAAGACCCGCGTTCTCAACGTGAGCCACGGCGAGGCTGTGATGTACCACACGTTCCTTGAGTACGGCCCCTACGCCGGCGACGTGAACGCTCGCAAGAACGGCCTCATGATTTCGATGACCACCGAGAAGGCCGTGGCCTACGCCCTGGGCACCCTCCAGGAGCGCGGACAGCTTTTTGTCGAGCCCGGCGACGAGTGCTATGAGGGCATGATCGTGGGTGAGCGCCCCCGCGAGGGAGACATGGTGGTGAACGTGGCCCGCACCAAGAACCTCGGCAACCAGCGCAGCTCCACCGCCGACATCGCGGTCCAGCTCACTCCCAAGCGCACGTTCTCCCTCGAGGAGGCCCTGGAGTACATCGCCGACGACGAGCTTGTCGAGATTACCCCGCGCACCATCCGCATGCGCAAGCGCCTGCTCACCGAGATAGAGCGCCGCAAGGCCAAGGTTCGCGCTGGCCAGGTCACCGACCCGCTGGCGTAACGTGTCCGTTCGCGGGATCCTGTAGGGCCGAACAACCCGAAGCAATGTCGTGAATCAGGAATTCCGGATATAAACCCGGAATTCCTGATTTGTTTCCTGGATTCCTGATTTCAGGCACCTTCCGTCGGCATCCCGTCTAGTTTTGCCGCGCGCCGTGCACTCTCCCCATGGTTCTGCGCCGGTTTATCGTACTATGGGAACAATCAGCACGTCTGTCCTGTCCGTCCGAGATGAGCGGCGCCCGATCAGTCGAAGCGGCCGGTCATGCCATGAGAAACGGGGTCGTTCCATGAACCCAGCAGTCGTCATCCCCACCTATTGGTCCAAGGGAGAGCGCCTTGGCGAGCCTGGCGGCCCCTACTGCTATGACCACACCACTCCCATCGACGCCGAACATCCCGAGCTCGAGGACTGTATCGCCTCTCTCGAACAGGTCATCGGCCTCGGCACGGTGATCGTCTTGGTGGTGGCCCCTCCCAACGTTGAGGAGCGGGCCGTCCATCGCGTGAGCGAGATCTGTGCCCGTCACAACCTGTCCGACGTCGTGATCGTCGACAGCTTCAAGGCCCTCACGATCACGGGCATGTTTCAAGAGGACCTTCCCGAGGGTGGGGAGCCCGTCGGTCTGCGCGGTTACGGCGCCATCAGGAACATGGGCCTCATAGCCTGCTGCGCCCTTGGCTGCGACGTGGCCGTGTTCCTCGACGACGACGAGGTGGTGCTCGACCCCGACTTCCTCACCAGTGCCGTCTATGGCCTGGGGGCTCAGCCTCGCAGCGGTATGCCGGTCATCGCCAAGTCCGGCTACTTCCTCGACCGGCGCAACTCCGCCCTGGCCGACCGCCGCAAGGTCAAGTTTTACAACAGGTACTGGGCCAAGCGCGCCGAGTTCAACGAGTGGATGACCCAGGCCCTCGCCGGACCGCGCATCTCGCGCAGCAACACCCTGTGCGGGGGCTGCTTCGCAGTACACGCTGAGGCCTTCACCCGGGTCGCCTTTGACCCGTGGATCACCCGCGGTGAGGACATGGACTACCTCATCGACCTCAAGCTTTACGGCATGGACGTCTGGTTCGACAACCGCTGGCGCGTGCGCCACACCCCGCCGCGCATCAAAGACACCGCCTTCCGCTTCCTCCAAGACGTGTATCGCTGGACCTATGAGCGCCGCAAGATCGAGGTCTGCAACAGCAACATCGACTTCCACAAGCTGCTGCCCGAGCAGCTCATGCCCTACCCCGGCCCCTGGATCGGCCCCGAGCTGCCCATCCGTATCCGCAAGACCGCCCTGCTCCGTGCCCTGCTCACCAACGAGCACCTTGCGTATTGGAAGATCTACACCAAGGGGCGCAAAGACGCCGTCGACTACGCCGAGGCCCACTGCGCCAAGTACCTGCACTTCCAAGCTTGTTGGAACGCCATAGCCACCTTTGCTTGGCAAAACGAGGCCATGATGCACGTCCTGCGCGGCGAGGGCATGCTGAACGCGGCCGTCGCCATGCGCATGGCCGAGCGCAACGGTGGCACTCCCTTCGACGTGGAGCCCAACGACACCGGTTTCGACGACTCCAACGACGGTGAGCCTACGGCCTACGTTGCCGAAGAGCTCGTGACGGTCGAAGACGACGCGCCTAACCGCCGGGGGTAGCCCACTATGGAGATGACCGTCGGGTTGGGAATCGTGGTTGCCCTCTGCGGCGTGTGCGTGGGCATCCTCTCGGCGATGTTCGGCATCGGGGGCGGTATCGTCATGGTGCCGCTCATCCACATCGCTTTTGGACAGCCGGCTGCCATCGCGTCGGGCACCTCGCTCTTTGCGATCCTGCCCACCTCGCTTTCAGGTATGGTCGCACGGCTCCACGACGGCACGATCCATTTTCCCGTGGGCATCGCCGCAGGCTTGGCGGGTGCCTGCCTCTCTCCGTTGGGGGCCCTTGCGGCCAGCACCCTGCCGGGTTTTTACGCCATGGTGCTTACCTCCCTGTTCATTCTCTTTACCGCCTACAACATGTTCAAGCGCGTGTACCGCACGGGCCCGCGCTACCTTGAGGCCCACCGGGGAGAAGCGATCGGGCACGCTGCACCTCTCCAGGAAGCCACGGGGGTGCGCCTCTACGGCTTTGCGGTGGTGCTCGGCGCGGTGGTTGGCTTCCTCTCCGGCTATGTGGGCCTTGGGGGAGGGTTTTTGATCGTCCCCCTGCTCCAATGGGCCTTTGGCTACTCCATGAAAGAGGCTTCCGGGACCTCCCTGGTCGCCGTGGGCATCCTTGCCATCCCGAGTTTCATCACCCATGCGGTTCTGGGCAACGTCCTGTGGGTCGTGGGCCTCCTGCTCATCGTGGGGTCCATCTGTGGCACAAAAATCGGGGCCTTTATCCTCCAGCATGTCAATAACCGCAGGCTTACTGCACTCTTTGGCGTGCTTCTCGTGGTCTCAGGTGTTATCCTTGCGGTTCAGGAAATAGTGGGATAAGCGCCGTTGGCGGGTTGTAGGGCGCCGCTCGTGTCTCCGTTGCCTGGTATGGTGTATCCAGCGGTCGGCATACGGTAGGCGTTGCCGGCCCCTCACGAACGGAAACCGCAATGGCTGCCACCGCGTCCAACACGTTCTCTGACGATCCATCGAACCTAGCCCTTCGCGTCGAGGAGGAGCCGGCGGGTCTGTTCGACTACCGTCGCAACGCGCTCTCCGAGACCATCATCACGACCATCGTTGCCCTGCTCGTGCTGGTGCTGGTCTACTCGCTGCTGAGCGAGGACGGGAGCATCTTTGTAACCTCCATCGCCTTGGCCGGCCTCGTTACCGTGGCGTTTGCGACCATTCGCTACACGCTCTCGCCCGACCGCCTGCGCGCCGTGCAGACTAAAAGCACCCTGAGCCTTGCCTCGCGCACCTTGGAGTACATGCGCGGCGGCCTTTCTTGTGAGAACTGCCAGGAGGTGTGCAGCATTTTGCTGCCCGAGACCCAGGCCATGGCGGTAGCCATGACCGACGACTCCGTGGTGATGGGCTATGCGGGCCGCTACGCCGAGGCGTTCCCCATCGGCAGCCCGATCCACACGGCCGCGACCCACCGCGTGCTCGAGACCCAGGCCCCCGAGGTCTTTTGGAGCCCCGGTGCCATCGGCATGCGCGACCCGTCAGAAGAGGAGGCCAAGGCCGTGCGTCGCCGGCGCAAGGCGAACCCCGCCGTGACCGAGGCCCAGCAGATCGCCGACAAGTATGCGGCCCACAACCCGACCGCCGTCACCATGGGCGAGCCGGTGAACTCCCTTATCCCGGCAGGCATCGTGGCCCCGCTTATCGTGCGCGGCGTATCGGTGGGCACCCTCAAGCTCTATTACGAGGCCCCCCACCTTATCGACGAGACGCAGCGCGCTATTGCGGAGGGCCTGGCGGAGCTGCTCTCGACCCAGCTCTCCATAGCCGAGCTCGACCGCCAGGTGGAGCTCGCCACCAAGGCCGAGCTTCAGGCGCTCCAGTCTCAGATTAACCCGCACTTCCTCTTTAACACCATCAACACAATTGCCTCGCTCATCCGCACCGACCCTACGCGGGCCCGCGGCCTTCTGCGCGAGTTCGCTGTGTTTTACCGCCAGACGCTTGAGAACTCGAACGACCTTATCCCGCTCGAGCGTGAGATCCAGCAGACCGAGCGCTACCTGGGCTTCGAGGTAGCCCGTTTCGGCGAGGAGCGCGTCCGCACGATCGTCGACATGGACGACGAGGACCTGAACGACGTGCGCGTGCCCTCGTTCATCATCCAGCCCATCGTGGAGAACTCGGTCAACCATGCCATGAAGCCCGAAGGGGCGCTCCACATTAAGGTCAGCGTCTATGCCGAGGGTGAAGACGTGATCATCCGCGTTTCCGACGACGGGGTGGGCATGACTCACGAGCAGGCCGCCCGCCTGTTAGAGGAGGCCGGGCCCTCCGAGGCGGGCACCGGAATCGCCCTGCGCAACGTGAGCGGGCGCCTCCATGCGGTTTTTGGGCCCGGCTCCGGAGTCGAGATCGACTCCGAGGTGGGCAAGGGGACTGTGGTGACCTTACAATTGGTTGGCGCATTGCCTCCTTTAGAGGAGCCATAACGTCCCGGTTTTGGTTACAATGACGCCAACGTAAGCTTTGATGGTTTTGTCCATGCAGGTCGCCGAATACAGGTATTCGTCATGCGTCTGCGAGAAAGGGAGTGTGCGCAATGCTAAAGGCCATGATCGTAGACGACGAGGCGCCGGCCCGTTCCGAGCTCAAGTTCCTGCTCGAGGAGATCGGCGATGTAGAGGTGGCTGTCGAGGCTGACAACGTGCGCAAGGCCATCGAGAGCCTCAAGGAGCATCGCGTCGACGTTATGTTCCTCGACATCAACATGCCCGGCGTGAACGGCATGCAGTTCGCGGAGGCGCTGAGCAAGCTCAAAAACCCGCCCGCCGTGGTGTTCGTGACGGCCTACAGCGAGTACGGCGCCGATGCCTTCGGTGTGAATGCTGTCGACTACCTGCTCAAGCCCGTTGAGACCGATCGCCTCAAGCAGGCTATCGACAAGGTTTACGGCCAAGTCGGCCAGGTTACCAAAAAGGCCACGACCGAGCGCATCCCCGTGGAGAAGGGCGGCAAGAAGGTCCTCGTCCCCACCGACAAGATCCGCTACATCATGGCCAAGGACGACTACTCCTGCCTTTACACCGACGACGACCACTATCTTTCGACCATCAGCCTCGCCCAGCTCGAGGTCCGTCTGGCCGATGCCAACTTCTTCCGGGTGCACCGTCGCTACATCGTGAACCTCTCCCACGTGAGCGAGGTCGAGAGCGTGCCCGGCGGTACCCTGCTGCTCACCATGCGTGACGACGGCGAGAAGATCCCCGTGTCCCGCCGTCGCGTGGCCCCGCTCAAGAAGGTCCTCAAGCTGTAGAGTCAGGCTGTAGGAGAGATGGGGGAGAAGCCCTCGATGCTCAATGCGGTGGACTTTGAGGCAATTCAACCGAACGCCCAGGGCCAGGTGGTCGTGGGCGTTCTTTCTGACACCCACGGAAAGCTCTCGTCCGAAGCGTTCCGCACCCTTGCCGCCATGGACCCCCAGCTCATCGTGCATGCCGGCGACATCTGCGGCGACGACATCCTGCCCCGCCTTGAGATGCTGGCCCCTGTGGTGGCGGTCCTCGGCAACAACGACTACGCCGGCGAGTACGGCCGCGAGGTGCGTGGGCGTGCCGAGTTCGACGTGCTCGGCGTGAGCTTTACGGTGACCCACATTCCAAGCCGCCTGGGCATACCTACGAGCCGCCTTGCCATTGTGGGCCACACCCACGTGCCGAAGATTGAGTGGAGAGGCGCCACCACCGTCGTGAACCCGGGCAGCGTCAGCCGGCCGCGTAGTGCCGAGGGCCCTACGGTTGCCAAGATCGTCCTCGAGCCCAACTACGTCCGTCAGACGCAGATCGTGCCGGTCGAAGGGTAATGAATCGCGACGAACGAGGTGCGCGATACACGGTTTACCAATTGGCTCAAATAAATAGAAGAGAACCCTTCGGAGCCAAGTCGTCCGACACCCTAAATTCTTGTGGAGACATGCCCAGGGGGTCAAGGCGTAACTGCCGCGCCGTATCCTATAGCACGCAACCGATTCTGAAAGGACCACGCCCATGAACATCGAGACCGCCTGTCTCCACGCCGGTTACCAGCCCGGCAACGGCGAGCCCTGCGCCCTGCCCATCTACCAGAGCACCACCTACAACTACGACTCTACCGAGCAGGTCGCCGGCCTGTTCGACCTCACCGTCGAGGGCCATATGTACTCGCGCATCTCGAATCCCACGGTCGACGCCGTGGAGCAGAAGCTTGCTGCCCTCGAAGGCGGCGTGGGGGCCCTGTGCACTACGAGCGGTCAGAGTGCCACATTCATCTCGCTGCTCAACATCCTCGAAGCGGGCGACCATGTGGTGAGTTCCTCCACCATCTACGGCGGCACGGTCAACCTCTTTTCGATTACTTTCAAGAAGTTCGGCGTCGACGTAAGCTATGTGGACCCCGATGCCAGCGAAGAGGAGATTGCTGCCGCCTTCCGTCCTAACACCAAGGCCGTCTTTGGCGAGACCATGGCCAACCCCGCCATGAACGTGCTCGATATCGAGAAGTTTGCCCGTGTTGCCCACAGCCACGGTGTGCCGCTCGTCGTGGACAACACCTTTGGCACCCCCTATCTCTGCCGTCCTTTCGAATGGGGGGCCGACGTCGTGGTGCACTCCACGACCAAGTACCTCGACGGCCACGCCCAGACCGTCGGCGGCGTGATCATCGACTCGGGTAAGTTCAACTGGAGTGCCAATGCCGAGCGTTTTCCGGGCCTCACCACGCCCGATTCCAGCTACCACGGCATCGTTTACACCGAGCAGTTCGGCGATGCCGCCTACATCACCAAGGCCCGCGTGCAGCTTATGCGCGACCTGGGCTGCTATCCCCAGGCACTCACGGCGTTCCTGCTCAACATGGGCATAGAGACGCTGCCTGTTCGCATGGACCGCATCTGCGCCAATGGCCAGAAGGTGGCTGAGTACCTGGCCTCTCGTCCCGACATCGCCCAGGTCAACTATCCCGGGCTGCCCGGCGACCCCTATCATGGGCTGGCCCAGAAGTATTTGCCCAAGGGTTGTTCCGGCGTCATCGCGATCGAGATCCCCGGCGGCCGTGAGCGCGCGGCGGCCTTCATCGACCACCTCAAGCTCATCCGCTGCGAGGTCCACGTGGCCGACATCTGCACCTGTGTGCTGCACCCTGCCAGCTCCACCCACCGCCAACTCACCGACGAGCAGCTGGTTGCCTGCGGTATCAAGCCCGGCATGGTGCGCGTCTCCTGCGGTCTCGAGAACGTCGACGACATCATCGCCGACCTTGCCCAGGCCCTCGACGCCATCTCCGAGTAGACCTATGTGCCATTGCCTCTAAAGTATCTGTTTGAAAAGGGTCTCCACGTTCCTAGACCAACGGGCGTGGAGACCCCTTTTTATCGATGACGCTGCGGGTGACCTTCTGCCAAGAGCGCCGGTAGATATGGGTTTACACCTATCCTTTCCCTGTATACTGGGGTCTAGGCGATAACCAATTCGGCTAGGAGTTGCTTGATGCCCATCATCATTCCCGACGGACTGCCAGCAAAAGGCATCCTCGACGACGAACGCACCTTTGCCCTCGAAGAGAACGTGGCCAGCAAGCAGGACATCCGTCCCCTCAACGTGCTCCTGCTTAACCTCATGCCAAAAAAAATCGAGACTGAGACTCAGATCCTGCGCCTTATCTCTAAATCGCCTTTGCAGGTGAACCTTGATTTCATGTGTATGAGCACCCATGAGAGCCGCAATACCCCCGCCGACCACCTCATCAAGTTTTACGATACCTTTGACGACCTTAAGGACCGCCGTTACGACGGCCTCATTGTTACCGGGGCCCCCGTGGAGCACCTCGATTTTGAGGCGGTGGACTATTGGCCCGAAATGCAGCGCATCCTCGACTGGAGCCGCTCCCACGTCTACTCGACCCTCTATATATGTTGGGGTGCCCTGGCTGGTCTGTACCACCGTTACGGTATTAACAAGGTTCAGCTTCCTAGCAAGCTTTTTGGTGTGTTCGCCACTAAGCTCTGTGACGAGTACAACTTCCTTACCAACGGTTTTGACGAGAAATTCCTCATGCCCCACTCCCGTCATGCCGGCATCAACCTCAAGGAGCTTGCACCTCATATCGGTACAGACCTCCATGTTCTGGGCGACAGCCCTGTTACCGGCCCCAGTATCCTTGCCAGCAACGACCTGCGCGACCTTTATGTGACCGGCCATCTTGAATATGGGCGTGAGACCTTGGCCGACGAGTATTATCGCGACCTGGCAGCCGAGAAGCCCATCGAGCTTCCTCGCAACTATTTTCCCGAGGATGACCCGGGTCAGCGCCCGCTTTTCTCATGGCGTGCCCATGCCAACCTGCTGTATCGCAACTGGCTTGACTACGTCTACCAGATGACCCCCTTCGATTTGACAGACCTGACCCCCTCCTACCGCGGCTACCGCGCCGAGGAGCGCGTCTGGCTCCCCGGG
>JAHZGC010000044.1 GCA_019421015.1 Coriobacteriaceae bacterium
CTGTCCATGACCGAGGGCTGCAAGGCCGACTTCACCGCCTTCGAGGACATCGATAAGGCTCCGGAAGAGCGCGAGCGTGGTATTACCATCTCGGTTGCCCACGTCGAGTACGAGACCTGGAACCGTCACTACGCTCACGTTGACTGCCCCGGCCACGCTGACTACGTCAAGAACATGATTACCGGTGCTGCCCAGATGGACGGCGCTATCCTGGTTATCGCCGCTACCGACGGCCCCATGGCCCAGACCCGCGAGCACATCCTGCTCGCCCGTCAGGTCGGCGTGCCCTATATCGTCGTCTTCCTGAACAAGTGCGACATGGTCGACGACGAGGAGCTCATTGACCTCGTCGAGATGGAGACCCGTGAGCTCCTCTCCGAGTACGAGTTCCCGGGAGACGACCTGCCCGTTATCCGCGGCTCCGCGCTCGGCGCTCTGAACGAGGAGGAGAAGTGGGTCGAGTCCGTCCGTGCCCTTATGCACGCCGTTGACGAGTACATCCCCACCCCTGCTCGCGACAACGAGAAGCCCTTCCTGATGGCCGTCGAGGACACCATGACCATCTCCGGCCGCGGCACCGTTGCCACCGGCCGTGTGGAGCGCGGCGAGCTGCGCACCGGCGACCAGCTTGAGATCGTCGGTATCCGCGACACCCAGACCACCGTTGCCACTGGCATCGAGATGTTCCGCAAGACCCTTGACTTCGCCGAGGCTGGCGACAACGTGGGTGTTCTGCTGCGCGGCATCAAGCGCGAGGACATCGAGCGCGGCCAGGTTCTCTGTAAGCCCGGCTCGGTGCACCCCCACACCAAGTTCACCGGTGAGGTCTACATCCTTACCAAGGAGGAGGGTGGCCGTCACACCCCGTTCTTCAACGGCTATCGTCCCCAGTTCTACTTCCGTACCACTGATGTGACCGGCTCCGTCGAGCTGCCCGAGGGCGTCGAGATGGTTATGCCTGGTGACCACGTGACCATCACCGGCACCCTGATTCACCCCATCGCTATGGAGGAGGGCCTCAAGTTCGCTATCCGCGAAGGTGGCCACACCGTGGGTTCGGGTCGCGTTTCGACCATCATCGAGTAAAACTCGATTCTCAAGTGTTGGAAAGGCCTGGTGCCAACAGGTACCAGGCCTTTTTTGTGCCCAGGGCTTTTGATGGCGAAATTGTAGTAGAGAACATTTGCATTGACATAGCCGATAAGAGCCTGTAGAGTGATTACCTGTGACCCCACTTAGTGGGCGTGTATTCAGGAGGATTCAATGCGTACCATGATTAGCCTCGCTTGCACCGAATGCAAGCGCCGTAACTATACTATGACGAAGAACAAGTCTCTTCATCCTGATCGTGTCGAGCTCAACAAGTACTGCCGTTGGTGCCGCAAGCACACGATTCACCGTGAGACCCGCTAACACAGGCGAGGGCTCAACGTTCTAGGCCAGTAGCTCCAATGGTAGAGCGGCGGTCTCCAAAACCGTTCGTTGGGGGTTCGAGTCCCTCCTGGCCTGCCAGTTACTTACCGACTCGCCCTCTCACCGAGAGGGCGAGTCGATTTGTGTAGGGCATCAGGCCTTTCCATCCGATCGAGTCGAAAAGGGTGCGCATATGGCGTCGAGTAAGACCAGCAAGAAGCCTGCTCAGACCCAGGCCGATCAGAAGGCCGCAAGCAAACAGCCTGTCAAGGCCGTAAAGGGCGATGGCGCGAAGAAGGGTGCCCAGAAGGGCGATAAACCCGGTCTGATTGCAAAGGCCCGGGGATACTTCAAGAACGTCCGTAGCGAACTCAAGCGGGTCGTGTGGCCCACCAAGGCCGATTTGGTTAAATACACCGGTGCCGTTCTCGGCATGCTTGTGTTCTTTGGACTTCTGATCGCGGTCGTGGACGCCGTCATCGTTCCCGTCCTGTACGCCTTCTCTGGATTGAGGTAGAACATGGCCAAACGTTGGTACGTGATCCATACGTACTCTGGGTACGAGAACAAGGTCAAGGCTGACCTCGAGCATCGCATCGAGACCATGGGTGTCTCCGACTCGGTTGTGGACATCCAGATTCCGACAGAAGAGGTCACCGAGGTTAAAGACGGTGGCCAGCGCTCAACAAAGGAATCCAAGGTTTTCCCCGGCTATGTGCTGGTCCGCATGGATATGAACGACCACACCTGGTCTATCGTGCGTAACACGCCGGGTGTGACGGGGTTCGTGGGCGTTGACGGCAACCCGATCCCGCTTTCGCGCGACGAGTACAACAAGATCATGCATCGCTCCGAATCGGGCGAGGCCCCCAAGCGCACCTCGATCGACATGGAGGTCGGTCAGGCCGTCAAGGTTGTCTCCGGTCCTCTGGCCGATTTCGACGGCACCGTCACCGAGGTCAACCCGGAGTCCGGCAAGGTACGCGTCACGGTCACGATCTTCGGTCGCGAGACTCCGGTGGAGCTCTCGTTTGACCAGGTGACCTCTATCAACTAGTGTCTTCTCCCTGCCAGTGCCCGTTGCGACGACGGCGCGGGCGGGGTCGAGATAGTTCGTCCAATGCGAGGCATGTGCCTCACAAAGACCGAAAGAGGAAATGTCATGGCTAAGAAGAAGGTTACGGGCTTTGTAAAGCTCCAGATTCCTGCGGGTGCCGCCAACCCGGCTCCTCCCGTTGGTCCGGCGCTTGGTGCCCAGGGTGTCAACATCATGCAGTTCTGCCAGCAGTTCAACGCTGCCACGCAGGACAAGTCCGGCACCATCATCCCCGTCGAGATCACCATCTACGAGGACAAGAGCTTCACGTTCATCACCAAGACCCCGCCGGCCCCCATCCTTATCAAGGAGGCCCTGGGCATCAAGAGCGGTTCTGCCGTGCCTCAGCGCGACAAGGTCGGCCAGCTGACGCAGGAGCAGCTCCGTCAAATCGCCGAGACCAAGATGCCCGACCTCAATGCCAACTCCATCGAGGCGGCCATGAGGACCATCGCCGGCACCGCCCGCTCCATGGGCGTCACCGTCGCTGAGGCTTAGGCAACGGACTTATCAACACTGTTCCTCTGAAGCCTCCTGTTTGGAGGCGGTAGGTGGGAGGGTCCACGGGGCCCGAAGAAACCACGAAAGGATTTGAACCATGGCTCACCACGGAAAGCGCTACAACGCTGATGCGGCTCAGGTCGACAAGGCAAAGCTGTACACCCCCCTTGACGCCATCGCTCTTTGCAAGAACGTCGCCAACGCAAAGTTTGACGAGACCGTCGAGGTCCACTTCCGTCTCGGTATCGACCCCCGCAAGGCCGACCAGAACATCCGCGGCTCCATCGCTCTGCCCCACGGTACCGGCAAAGAGGTCCGCGTAGCTGTCTTCGCTGAGGGCGAGAAGGCGCGCGAGGCCGAGGCCGCCGGTGCTGAGGTCGTCGGCTCCGATGATCTTGTCGCTGCCATCCAGGCTGGCGAGATCAACTTCGACGCCGCCATCGCCACCCCGAACATGATGGCCAAGGTCGGCCGCATCGGTAAGATCCTTGGCCCCCGCGGTCTCATGCCTAACCCCAAGCTGGGCACGGTGACCATGGACGTTGCCAAGATGGTGGGCGAGCTCAAGGCCGGCCGTGTCGAGTATCGCGCCGACCGCTATGGCATCTGCCACATCCCCATGGGCCGCGTGTCCTTCGAGGTGGCCGATCTGGTGGACAACTACCAGGCTCTCATCACCGAGATCCTGCGCGTCAAGCCCTCCACCGCCAAGGGCAAGTACATCAAGTCGGTGACCGTCACCTCCACCATGGGCCCCGGCATCAAGGTGGATCCGCTGATTACTCGCAACCTCATGGAGACCACCGAGGCTGCCGAGTAACCTCACGTCGTCTATGGGCGCCCATGACCGGCCATAGACCCTGTGAATAAAACGTGCATGAAAGAGGGTTGATGCATCCATGTGACTTGCATCAGCCCTCTTTCTATGCAATACTCTTTCAGCTCTTTTATGAGCATTACATCACCGTGTGTTATCCGCTGCCAGAGACAGCAGGCGCCGAAAGGCTCAATGGACATGGTCCGCCAGCTTAGGTGGTCAAAAGGGTTGAAATCCTACGACCTCCGTGTCTCCTGTGGCACGGAGGTCGTTTTGCCTTCATGGCAATCCGACCTGCCGATGTTTCGCGGTCGGATGCACATGAAGGAAGGAGGTGCCATTATGCCCACTCAGAAGAAGATCGAAAAGGTTGCCGAGATTGAGACCAACCTCGGCGAGTATGCTGGTTTCTTCGTGGTTGACTACCGCGGCCTGACCGTGAAGCAGATCAATGCTCTGCGCAAGGAGCTCCGCGGTGTCGACGCTCGCTGCACCGTGTACAAGAACAACCTGGTTCGCATCGCGCTGAACAACGCCGAGCTGCCCGACATGGGCGACATGCTCGACGGTCCCAACGCGCTGGTGTTCTTCCGCGAGGATCCTGCATCCGCCGGTAAGATCATCAAGAACTTCGCTAAGGAGAACAAGGCCCTGGAGCTCAAGGGCGGTATGATTGACAAGGCTGTTGCCGATACCGCCATGGCGAACGCCATCGCCGACCTCCCCACCCGCGAGGAGCTGCTTTCCACCGTTCTCGCCACGATGCTCAACCCCATGTCGCAGATCGCCCGCGTCGTGGACCTTATCCGCGAGCAGAAGGAGAGCGAGGCCGCTTAATCGGCGGTTGTTCTTTTGCCCGGCCCGTCAGGGCCCTGCTTACCGAACGCCGCCGACGCGGCGTCCTATTGTAAAAGGAGTTTCACAATGGCTGTGACCAAGGAAGAAATCGTCGAGACCCTTAAGGGTATGTCGGCGATCGAGCTCTCCGAGCTCGTTCATGAGCTTGAGGAAGTCTTTGGCGTTTCCGCTGCGCCCGTGGCTGTCGCTGCGGTGGGCGGCGCTGCTCCCGAGGCTGAGGAGAAGACCGAGTTCGACGTCGTTCTCGAGGGCTTCGGCTCCAACAAGATCGCCGTCATCAAGGTGGTCCGTGAGCTCACCGGCCTGGGCCTCAAGGAGGCCAAGGACGCTGTTGACGGTTGCCCCAAGACCCTGCTCGAGGGCGTCAACAAGGAGAAGGCCGACGAGGCCAAGGCCAAGCTCGAAGAGGCTGGTGCCGCTGTCACCATCAAGTAGTTTTTACTTGAGGTGATGTTGCGACGGGGGTCTGGGGTCATCCTGGGCCCCCGTTTTGTTATCAAGAGCCACCCCCGATTGGAGACTGGTCGATGGCAGAGGAGCACGGCGTTGGCAGGGTGACCATGGGGCAGGCGTTGGCCGCGCTCGACCGCGACGGCTCCGTCGGAGTCCATCTGGTTGGGCTTCCTACAGCGTCTGGCTTGACGTTCGGCGAGTTCACCTACGACTCCCGTGCGGTGATGCCAACCACGCTGTACGCCTGCAAGGGAGCCACCTTCAAAGAAGGGTACCTGCGAGACGCCGTCGATCGGGGGGCGGCCGCCTATCTTGCCGAGCGTGCTTACGACGTCGACATCCCAGGCCTGGTGGTAAGCGATGTCCGCCGCGCCATGGCCGTGCTGGCCGACGAGTTCTTCGGACACCCTTCGCAACGGCTTCCCGTTGTGGGCCTCACCGGAACCAAGGGAAAGACGACGACGGCGTTTTACCTTGACGCCGTACTGAGGGCCGCCGGCAAAAAGCCTGCCATGATAACGGGCGTCGTCGTCGACGATGGGGATTCGCGCGCAGTGTCCCACAACACGACCCCCGAGGCCATCGAGCTCCAAAGGGCCCTGGCCCGCTCGGCGTCAAACGGATGCGGCGCGCTGGTCATGGAGGCGTCGAGCCAAGGCCTCAAGTATGACCGGACCTACGGCGTGTGTTTCGAGGTCGCGGCCTTCACCAACATTGGAGAAGACCATATATCGCCTATCGAGCACCCGACGTTCGAAGACTACCTGGCCTCCAAGCTGCGCATCTTCGAACAGTGCCGCACCGCCGTGGTGAACTTGGACTCCAAGTGCCTGGAAAGCATCCTGCCAGCTGCCGAGCGCGCCCCGCGCCTGCTCACCTATGCCTTAGAAAACCCTCGGGCAGATGTTCACCTCATGGGGTTGGAGCACCGGGGGGAGGGGCGCTGGCATCTCGACATAGGTGCTCCGAGCGGTGAGTTCGCCCTGGACCTTGCCGCCCTCGGACGTTTCAACGCCGCAAACGCCCTCGCGGCGGTTGCGGTTGCGCAGATGCTGGGGATTGACGACGAAGCAATCTCGAGGGGCCTGGCGTTCGTCGCCGTCCCGGGGCGTATGGAGCGCTACGACGCGCCCGACGGGTCTGTCGTGGGCATCGTGGACTACGCCCATAACGAGATGAGCATGGAGGCGGTCTTGCGCTGCGTGCGGGAGGAGTTTCCTGGCCGGGAGATAACCGTCGTGTTCGGCGCGACGGGGGAGCGTGCCACCCATAGGCGCCTCGGGCTGGGGCGCGCCGCGGGCCGGTTCGCCGACCGCATTGTCCTTACCGAGGACGACCCTGGCCGGGTGCCGGTCGCAGAGATCTGCGATGCCATAGGGGAGGGGATCACGCAGGTCGGGGGTTGCTACGAGGTGGTGGAAGACCGTTCCGAGGCGGTGCGGCACGCGCTTGCGGCCGCCCGGCGCCCTTCGGTGGTCGTGCTGGCGGGGAAGGGGGCCGAGGACTGCATCCAGCGTGCGTGTGGCACGGTTGCCTGCAAGCCCGATGCCCAGCTGCTTTGCGAAGGTTTGGGACTGCCCTATGGGGGCGGAGGCAATTAAGAAATTAAAAGCGGAAACAAGTGGGATGGGTTAATGCTGGTGTCACCGGGGCTATCATAAAATGGACATAATCAAAAAGGGATGTACCAGCGGATTTAACGCAATCCCGGATACACTACGCTAATTTGCGGAGGCTGTCAACGCCGTTCATTGACGGATTTGTCCTTCGTGCAGTATATTAATACGCTGCAAATAATGCGCCATTTCTCTATCGATGAAGGAGGAATCGCCTGGTGGGTAATCTCGAGATCGCTCCGATCCCAACGCGCACGTACCGTGAGAGGATCAGCTTCGGGAACATACCGGAGGTTATGGAGCTCCCCAACCTGATTGCGGTCCAAAAGGAGTCGTTCAACAATTTCATGACGGAGGGGCTCGCCGAGGCCTTCAGGGACATCTCTCCCATCGAGAATGCCTCCAAGACCCTCGAGGTGACCTTCGGTGCCCATGAGTTTGGCGACCCCAAGCATACCGTTGAGGAGTGCAAGGCAAAAGATATCAACTACCAGGCCCCCCTGCTCACCGAAGTCCGTTTCGTCAACCGCGAGACGGGCGAGATGAAAGAGCAGGTCGTGTTCATGGGCGACTTCCCGCTCATGACCGACCGCGGCACCTTCATTATCAACGGCTCCGAGCGCATCGTGGTCTCCCAGCTCGTCCGCTCGCCGGGCGTGTACTATTTCCGCGAGATCGACGCGAACAAGCTCGTCTACCGCGTGCAGTTCATCCCGACCCGCGGCGCATGGCTCGAGTTCGAGACCGACAAGCGCGGCTGCCTTGTGGTGAGTATCGACCGCAAGCGCAAGCAGCCTGCCACCATGTTCCTGCGCGCCCTCGGCATCGCCGAGACCAACGAGGAGATCATCGAGCTGCTCGGCGACTCCCCGATGGTCCAGCACACGCTGGCCCGCGACACCACCGACAACCGCGACGACGCCCTCGTGGAGCTGTACAAGCGTCAGCGCCCCGGCGAGCCTCCCACCCTCGACTCGGCCAAGGCCCTGCTCGACGGCCTGTTCTTTAACCAGCAGCGCTACGACCTCGCCTCGGTGGGACGTTACAAGCTCAACAAGAAGCTTGGGCTCGACGTCGACCCCGACGTCTACGTGCTCACCCCCGAAGACATCGTGGCCGCCCTTCGCTACCTCATCTG
The DNA here is from genome assembly GCA_019421015.1 of Coriobacteriaceae bacterium. GTDB lineage: Bacteria > Actinomycetota > Coriobacteriia > Coriobacteriales > UMGS124 > JAHZGC01. Next base: position 7,893 of record JAHZGC010000044.1, read on the forward strand.
CCTTCACGACGGTATGGAGGGCTATATCGTCGACGAGCGCGACCACTTCGGCAACCGCCGTGTCCGCACGGTGGGCGAGCTGATCGCCAACCAGTTCCGCGTGGGCCTTTCTCGCATGGAGCGCGTCGTGCGCGAGCGCATGGCCTCTCAGGAGATCGACGACATAACGCCCCAGTCGCTGATCAACATCCGCCCCATCGTGGCCTCGATCAAGGAGTTCTTCGGCTCCTCCCAGCTGTCCCAGTTCATGGACCAGAACAACCCCCTGTCGGGTCTGACCCACAAGCGTCGCCTGTCGGCCCTGGGCCCGGGCGGCGTCGCCGGTCACAAGACCGGCTCCTCGCGTCGTACCAACGTGCCTACCGAGGCGCGCGACGTCCACAACTCGCACTATTCGCGTATGTGCCCCATCGAGACCCCCGAAGGCCCCAACATCGGCCTGATCGGATCGCTGGCCATCTACGCCCGCGTCAATAAGCTCGGCTTCATCGAGGCCCCCTACCGGAGGGTCGTCGACGGCAAGGTCACCGACATCATCGACTACATGACCGCCGACGACGAGGAAAGCCACGTTATCGCCCAGGCGGCGGAGCGCTTTGACGAAACCACCCGGCGCTTCATCTCGGTCGACCCGATTACCGGCGAGGTCAAGCCGGCCACCCACGTCATCGCCCGCACCAAGGACTTCTACGGCGACTTTGGTACGCCGGCCGACGTGCCCGTGTCCGAGGTCGACTACATGGACGTCTCGCCCCGCCAGATGATCTCCATCGCTGCCACGCTCATCCCGTTCCTCGAGCACGACGACGCCAAGCGTACGCTCATGGGCGCGAACATGCAGCGCCAAGCCGTGCCGCTCATCCGTCCGGCCGCCCCGTACGTGGGTACCGGCATGGAGCTGCGCGCCGCCGTCGACTCGGGCGAGATTCTGCGCGCAAAGCACGCCGGCGTCGTGGAGTACGCTGACGCCCGCCAGATCCGCGTGCGCACCGAGAACGGCTCGCTCGAGACCTACCGCCTGCCCAAGTTCCAGCGTTCGAACCAGAGCACCTGCATCAACCATAAGCCCCTGGTCTATACCGGCCAGGAGGTCGGTGTGGGCGACGTCCTGGCCGACGGCCCCTCGACCGACAAGGGAGAGCTCGCCCTTGGCCAGAACCTGACCGTGGCCTACATGCCGTGGGAAGGCTACAACTACGAGGACGCCATCATCGTTTCGGAGCGCGTGGTCCAGCAGGACCTCATGACCACGATCAATATCTCCAAGCACGAGATCGATGCCCGCGACACCAAGCTCGGCCCCGAGGAGATCACTCGCGAGATCCCGAACCTCTCCGAGGATATGGTGGCCAACCTTGACGCCGACGGCATCATCCGCATCGGTGCCGAGGTGACCGCCGGCGACATCCTGGTGGGCAAGGTCACGCCTAAGGGTGAGTCGGCCCTCACCGCCGAGGAGCGCCTGCTGCGTGCCATCTTCGGTGCCAAGGCCCACGACGTGCGCGACACTTCGCTCAAGATGCCCCACGGCGCCTACGGCCGTGTTATCGACGTCGTCCGCTTCAGCCGTGAGAACGGCGACGAACTCGCCCCCGGCGTCAACGAGCTTGTGCGCGTCTATGTCGCCCAGCGCCGTAAGATCCAGCAGGGCGACAAGATCTCGGGTCGCCACGGCAACAAGGGCGTCATCTCCCGCATCCTGCCGGTGGAAGACATGCCCTACATGGCCGACGGCACCCCCATCGACGTCATTCTCGACCCGCTGGGCGTCCCCTCGCGTATGAACGTGGGCCAGCTCCTCGAGTGCCACCTCGGTTGGGCTGCCGCCCACGGTTGGAATCCCGACCCCGAGAGCGACGAGTACGTCCCCGGCCCGTTCTTCGTCTCCACCCCCGTCTTCGACGGCGCGAGCGAGGAGGAGATCGGAGAGGTCATTCGCCGCGCCAACGCGAACATGATCGCCAAGGCCCGCCACGACTACGGCGACCAGATGCGCGAGGAGTTTGTGCCTCAGCTCAACGAGCAGGGCAAGACCTGGCTTTACGACGGGCGCACGGGCGAGCGTTTCCCCCGGCCCATCACGGTCGGCACGAGCTATATCCTCAAGCTGGGCCACATGGTCGACGACAAGATCCACGCCCGCTCGACCGGCCCCTACAGCCTCGTCACCCAGCAGCCGCTGGGCGGCAAGGCCCAGTTCGGCGGCCAGCGCTTCGGCGAGATGGAGGTTTGGGCCCTGTATGCCTACGGTGCCTCCAACGTGCTTCAGGAGATCCTCACCGTCAAGTCCGACGACACCAATGGTCGCGTGAAGGCCTACGAGTCGATCGTCAAGGGCGACAACATCCCGATGAAGGGCGTGCCCGAGTCGTTCAAGGTTCTCGTCAAGGAGATCCGCTCGCTTGCCCTCGACATGGAGCCCGTCTCCCCCAAGAAGGCCGAGGCCGTAGCGGTCAAGGTCGAGGCCGAGACCGACGACACCTCTCTGGACGATCTGGCCGGCGATGTGATGGCCGCTGCGCCCGTTGCGTCCGACAACGCCCTCGACGACGCCTTTGACGCCCTCGACGCCCTCGACGCTGCTATTGACAACCTCGCTGCGGGCGACACCGACAAGGAGTAGAAGCTGTGGCTGATTTCGACAACAACGATTTCTCCGGGATTAAGATCAGCCTTGCCTCGGCCGATCAGATCCGTGGTTGGTCTCATGGCGAGGTGAAGAAGCCCGAGACCATCAACTACCGCACCCTCAAGCCTGAGAAAGACGGCTTGTTCTGCGAGAAGATCTTCGGCCCGACGAAGGACTGGGAGTGCGCCTGCGGCAA
>JAHZGC010000045.1 GCA_019421015.1 Coriobacteriaceae bacterium
AGAAGCCGCTCACTAGCGGGGTCGCGATCTGCGAGGCGTCGGTGATCAGGTAGGTCGGCATCGCCATGGGGGTCATGTTCCAGGCGCCGCCGAAGCTCACGCGGCCGTGGCGGCTCTTGGCGTCCTCGTTCATGAAGCGGCCGCCGGCGGGGCCAACCTTGATTGAGGCCACACCGCTTGCCAGTGTGGAGGCGCCCACCTTGCCCTCGGCGTGGTAGCCAAAGCCCAGGCCCGAGATGTTGCTCATGTGCCACAGGTCGGCGCCGGCCTTGAGGCCCATGACCACGCCGTCGCCGGTGTTCAGGGCTGCGGCGCGCGGATAGAGGTAGGGGAGCTGGCAGTAGTTGGCAATCATGGTGCGGTTGGACTCGTAGCCGCCGGTGCACAGGCACACGCCGCCCCTGGCCTTGATGGCAACGCGCTCGCCGTCCTTCTCCACATAGCAGCCGATGACGGCCTTGTTCTCGTCGAGGATCAGGTCGACGCCGGGGCAGCCCAGCCATACGGTGAGGTTCTCGCCCTCACGCTGGTCGATGTTCTGACGCAGCTGCAGGTAGTAGCTCGAGTCAAACTCGGTGCCCGAGAAGGAAAGCACGATGGAGTGGTCGTGGCCCTCGAACTCCGGGAACTCGTCCCACACCATGACGTAGCCTTTACGGTCGATGCCCCAGTGCGAGTCGTGCTCGTCATAGTGGAAGGGCGTGGGCCAGTCGGCGGTCTTGGTGGGGTAGATCAGTTCGGGATCGCCGCCCAGGACGTTGACCATCCAGTCGAAGTTCTCGGCTGCGGCGTCGGCGTAGGCGCGCAGGCACTCGGGGTCGTAGTTGGTGTAGAAGCCCATCAGATGGGTCAGGTAGGTGTAGAACTGGTCGGCGTCGTCGGTGGAGAGGATCACCTGGCCGGCGACCTTGGTGTTGCAGGGCTCCTGGCCGGCGGGGGCCTTCTCGCACAGCAGGACCTTGGCCCCTTCCTCGTAGGCTGCGATGGCGGCGCACATGCCCGCCCCGCCCATGCCCAGCACCACGACGTCGTACTCGTCGGCGAACTCGACGCCCGCGGGGGCGGCTGCTTCGTCGGCCAGTGCGGTGGCCGCACTCATAGCGCCTATGGCGGCGGTCCCGAGCGCGGCGCCCTTGACGAGGTTGCGGCGGGAGATGGACGAGTTCTTCATAACGCCCTCCTTTATAGGGTCGCTTGACGAGCTCCGCAGATTCATGCGGAGCTCTGTGACGACGGTCTTTTGCCCGACGCTTTTGGTGTTTATTCAGCAAAATCTAGCCTTGAGCTGCGGAAATGTTTCTGTTAGGGGGAATAAACCCTCACTTTTTCTCGCCCATAAAACTTGGGATTGCACTGTGGTTTTTGCAGGAAGCGAGCAAGGGTAGTTGGCGGTTAATTCGATTGTTTATGCGGTCGAAATAATCGAGAAAACTGCCGAAAAAAATTTTTGCAGTGGGATAATTTACGGGTGTCACCGGAAAATGACGGTGTGTTAACGCATGCGTCAGGGTCTTGGAACCCTCTGGAGCCGCACGGGGAGATCCTGGGAACCAACGGCTCGGGGTGCTCTTGCGCGCCATGACGGAATTGGGAGATAGCGCCGCATAACGAGGGTTCGGGATAGGCTTGCAAGGGACCCGATGGTTCCAGGACGATTGCAAGTGTGAAGACATCGCGGCCAACATCCTTCTGACCTGCGATTTTATCAGTAACCCTTTTGCAACCGAGAAGGTCTCGAGGGCAAAAGGCCTATCTCGGCCCCGGGTTGCCTATCCAGAGCCCTGATTATGCGGAAGCATCTCGGCTTTGGGCCTCCGCGCTATCTTGGCCTCGGTATCGTGACGATTCCCGGGGACGCCGTGAGGCGCCTCGCCGCCCGCCGTACCTGCCATTGCACCTATATGCATTGGCGGAGAAGCCCCGGGATAACCAGGTCTTCTCCGCCAAGGTGATGTCTATGGCCCCCTGCGGTCCCTAGAGCAGCCCACAGAATTGCTGAGCAAGGCACGCGAGGGCGCGGTGTGCTAGGGCACATAAGCCCGAGCGCAACGCAGCGCAGCATTTCTGTGGGCTGCTCTGGCCTTCGCGGCGCTTGGGACTATACGGGGTTTGGCCGATCGCCGTGACCCCTTACGCCCAGCTCTCCAGCGCGGCGGCCTGCTGGCCGGCGATGCGGCCAAAGACCACGCCGGTGCCGATGTAGAAGCCGCACGAGGGGTACGAGCTGCCCGCATACCCGCCGGCCACGCGGCCGCCGGCGTAGAGGCGCGGGATGGGGTTGCCGTCCCAGCCCAGGACCTCGGCGTCGGTGCTGATGCGCACGCCGCCGTTGTTGCCGAGCACGGGGCTGCTGAGCGCCGCGCCGGCGGCGAGGGCGGCCTTGAGCGAGGCGCCGTCGGCCTGGCCGGGGATGTAGCCGCCGGTGTGGCACTGCTCGGGCGTGGGCTCCTTGTACTCGTTGCCGGTAAAGGTGGTGTAGAGGTCGGCGCCGTTCGAGAAGCCGCCGGTGGCCAGCACCACGCCCTTGCGGGCCTTGATGGTCTTCTCGGCCCCGTCCTGGAGCACGGTCACGCCCAGGATCTCGCCGGTCTCGCGGCCCTGCACCAGGCCGGTGAGCTCGGTGTTGGTGTCGATGCGGGCGCCCAGCTCGTCGAGCTTGTCGCTAAACGGCTTCCACAGGCCGGTGCCGCCGTTGGCCTCGCCCCACTTGTCGTCGCCCTCGCCGTAGAAGGCGTAGTAGCGGTCGCCGGGGTCCACGTCGTCGGGGTTCGGCTTGAACCAGTGGCAGCGCGGGCGGTAGTTCTCGGGCATGTCGAGGTCGTCGTAGTAGACCGGGGTGCCGCCGATGTTGAGGCCCGGGCCGATCCACATCTCGTTGCCGTTGTTGGGCGAGGCGAACTCCCACTCGTCCAGCGGCTCGCCGCCCAGGCCACCCTCCTCGGCGGGGGCGATGATCCACTCGAAGGTGGGCACCGCGTTGTCGCAGTAGGTGCGCACCAGCTCGGGGTTGCCATACTGGCCGGCCAGGGCCACCAGGTATTCGTACATCATCTCGGGGTCGTCGTCGATGCCGAGCTTCTGCTGCACGTTGGTGCCGGCCGCCATGAAGCCGCCGCCGCAGCGGCGCATGCAGCCGCCGATCCAGTCCATCTTGTCGAAGGCGTACACGTCGGCGCCGGCCTCCATGGCCTCGATGATGGCGGGCGCGCCGCAGGTGCCGCAGCCGCAGACCACGACGTCGGCCTCGTCGTCCCAGGCGATGTCGGCCACGGCCACGTCGGCCAGGGCGGTACCGGCGCCCGCGAGGGCGGCCATGCCGGCGGCGGCGCCGGCGACCTTGAGGAACTGCGCACGGTTCAGGGTGTGCTCGTTCATGGGGGTGAGTCCTTTCGTGGGAGGTGGCATGCTGTTGTGGAGGCACCACGGTTTGTTTAAACGGCGGAGAAGCCCCGAAGTCTCCAAGGACTTCTCCGCTAAAGGCCGGATTTGGTCGGGCTGAATCCCTTACGCAATCCCCAGTGCGTGGCGGGCGGCGATGTAACCCATGACGCAGCCGGGGGCCAGGGTGGCGCCGCCGCCCATGTAGCCGCCGCCGCTGATCGAGGCGGTGCAGTTGCCGCAGGCGTAGAGGCCTTCGATCACCTGGTTGTCGACGTCGATGGCCTGGGCGTACTCGTTGATCTTGACGCCGCCCGAGGTGCCGCAGGTGCCGTCGAGGTACAGCGCGCCGTAGAAGGGAGGCGTGGCGATGGGGCCGAGCACGGGGTTGGCCAGCTCGGGGCGGTCGACCTTCTTGGCAAAGATCTCGATGCCCGACTCCTTCTCGCCGCGGTGGAAGTCCTCGTCGACGCCGGCCTCGGCAAAGCCGTTGAAGCGCTCGACCTCGGCGGCCAACCCTTCCGCGTCGATGCCGAGCTTGCCGGCCAGCTCCTCCAGGGTGTCGGCCTGCGCGAACCACTCGTTGGGCTCGGGGTTTTCGTCGGTGATGCCGGGCAGCCTGTTACTCTTCATGAAGTCGGCGTCGCAGATGAAGTAACCCAGCAGGTTGTCCATGCCCATGCTGCCGGTGCTGAAGTTGGAGTAGGGGCGCACAAAGGGGGCGTAGGCGGTCGACTCGTCGCCGAAGCGCTTGCCCGCGGCGTTCACCACGATGGCGTTGGGGTAGCCGCGGCGGCCGTTCCAGTCGCAGCTCGTGGCGCTGAACTGGGTCGCGGCGGAGGCGTCGAAGGTCGCGGGGTCGGCCGGATAGAAGAACGGCGTGCCCCAGTAGGTGTCCATGAGGGCGAGCTTGGCGCCGATGCGGGCCGCGGCGCGGTGGCCGTCGCCGGTGTTGCACTCGGTGGCGTTGGTGAGGTACACGGGGTGGTCGATGGACTCGGCCATCATCTGGGGGTCGTGGTCGAATCCGCCGGTGCCCAGCAGCACCGCGCTGGCCTTGATGCGCACGGGGGTGCCGTGTGCTTCCGCCTCGACGCCCACCACGGCGCCGTTCTCGTCGGTCATCAGACGCGTGAGGGCGCAGCCCATGAGGATCTGCACGCCGCGCTCCTCGAGCACCTCGCGGGTCTTCTCCCACAGGTCGTGGGCCGTGCCCGAGAGCTTGGAGTTGCGGGCGTAGGCCAAAAAGCCGGGGTTGCCGTCGTAGTAGTCCTGGGCGCCGCCGATGTGGAACTCGGCGCCGGTGGCCTCCACGGCCTGGGCCAGCCAGGGGGCGGCGTTGGCCACGAAGGCGTCGATGGGGGCGTCCTCGGCGCGGCCGGCGGCTAGGGCCTTCATGTAGGCGGCGGCGTCCTCGAGGGAGTCCTCGACGCCGGCCTCGGCCTGGCAGGGGCTGCCGGGAATCCAGAAGCCGGCGCCCGAGGTGGCCGAGGTACCGCCGAACATGGTGGGGTGCTTCTCGATAATCATGACCGTGGCACCCTCGGCCTCGGTGGCGGCCAGCGCGCCGAAGGCGGCGGTGCCGGAGCCCACCACGAGGAAGTCGACCTCGTGGTCCCAGGTGGGCTCGGCGGCTTCGGTGGCGCGGGCGGCGTTGGCGGCGGTCAGGCTCGCCGCGCCTGCGGCGGCCAGCCCGGCGGCACCGGCGATGAAACTCTTGCGGGAGATGGCGGTGCTGTGCATGGACGTTTCCCTTCTCGTAGCGGTAGTATGCGGCCGTGGGGCCGCTGGCGGGCGGTGCCGGGCGTGGCGGTGACGTTGCCGTGTCCGGGTGCCGCTTGCTGGTTGCCATCATGGGGGCCGGCGAGTCCCGGCGCGTCAACCGCCGGAAGGTGATTTGTGCGAGAAGCCCCATCGCCCAATAGTGATGAGGAGGCCCTATGCTGGGCTTTTGTTCGAATGAGGCCAAGAAGCCCCTCCCGCGCGAGGCGGTGCGCACGCTTGTGGTCCTGGGCGTGGCCTACGCCATGGTGCGCGTGTGGTACACCCTTGCCGTCAACATGCACGGGCTGGCGGGTGACGCCGTCCAAGTTGCCGCGATCATGGGGGGCTACGGCTTTGTCGCCGTCTGGTCGCGGGTGGGGATCGACCTGGCGATCGCCCTGCTCGCCCCGCGCATCAAGACCCTCTGGAAGCGCCGCTGGGTGGGCGTGCTGGGGGCCTCCATGCTGGTACTCGCCACGGCGATTCTCTTTTACGCGGGTAGCACGGGGTCCTATGCGCCGATGGCCGCCCTGGTGTGCGCCCTGTGCTACGGGGCCGGAAGCGACCTGCTCTACCTCACGTGGTCCGAGGCTTTCACGGCCTACGACGACCGCGCCCTCAACGCGGCCATGCTGTTCAAGACCGGCCTGGACGCGCTATTCTCACCGCTGTTCTTTGCGCCGCGGGCCGTGGTGTTTGCGGTGTGCCTGGCCGCCCCCGCGCTGAGCGCCATGGGCCTTGCGGCGGCCCCACGTCTGGCCGAGGCCTATGGGGCGCGCCCCCAGCGCCGCTGGCACGCCATCGACGCCAAGAGCGCCGCCGTGCTGGCGGTAGGCGTGGTGGTGCTGTTCTTCAGCTTCAGTTTTTCCCAGTCGAGCTTTATGACCGACGGGCAGGGCAACACGGCCTGGTTTGTGATTGCGGGGCGCTGGCTCACCTTTGGCCTCATGGTGGCTGGCGTGGTGCTCTCGCGCGACTTCCACTTCGAGATGTTCTACCGCCTGGCTGTCATGACCGCCATCGTGGGCTTTTTGGTGCGCATGCTCGAGGTGCCGGGCAGCTACCCGGTGTACCTGGTCGCATCCATCGCCTCTACCCGTGTGGCCGAGGACGCCACGGTCATGGTGCTCGTCTCGGTGGCGCGCTACAGCACGGCCCGCCCCTTAAGCGTCCTTGCCTGGGGCCGCGTGGTCTTTAGGCTGGGCGGCTGGGCGGTGGCGAGCGGGGCCGAGTTCCTGCTGGGCCATCTGGAGGGCATCCCCGGCCAGACCGTCCTCGGCATCGCCTGTGCGGCCGAGATCGTGCTGCTGGCCGTGGCGGGTATGTGGCTGCTCAGCGACCGCAACATCAACGCGTTTTTGTGGGGTCGCGGGGCCGCAGAGGGAAACCGCAGCTCGGGGACTTCTGTGCTACCCGGGCCCGACGGCGCGCCTTCCGAGCAGGTGCCGAGCGAGGCGACCTTGGTGATCCCGCCCCGCTGCCGCTGGCTGGCGAGCTCCTACAACCTCACCGAGCGCGAGACCGACGTGCTGGCCCTGCTCCTCGACGGTCGCAGCGTGCCCTACATCCAGGAGACCCTGCATGTGAGCGCCAATACGGCCAAGACCCACATCCGCCACATCTACCAGAAGCTCGACGTGCACAACCGGCAGGACCTCATCACGCTGGCACAAGGGGCTCCGGTGTAGGCGAGAAGGACGCGGGGCCGGGTGAGCGGTCCTGGCGGCCCGGGGGCGGTTCGGGGCGGCCGAGTTTTGCGGGCCGGAAGGGGCACGTGGCCGCAGGGCGTTTTTGGGCTGCTCGCAAATCCGGGAGGTCTTTCCGCAAGATCGGGGTTCTGGCTAGGCGCGCGGGCTCCCGCGAGGCCGCGATGGGCGTCCGGGTCTCCGGGTGCACAAAGAGGTCCTGGAAAACCCCAGGTCAGGAGGGTGTCGGCCGCAGGACCTTCTCTTCTGTGGGCAAATGGGGTACATCGGGCCCCTTCCGAGCCTAGCCAGAACCCCGATTCCGCGGTGGTATCTCGGTTTTTCGCGTTGGCGGGAATCTCATGGGAGAAGTTCCGCGGGGTTCTCCCGTTTGTCCAATCTGACTGCCTGCTACCGGTTTCGCCATACCCCGCGCTGCCCCACGCACCTTTGAAGGTCGTGTATCCCCGCCGTCCCGACCGCCCGTACCCCCAGGCGCCCCGGCTACAATAGCCCGACCAGCCACGGGCCTGCTGCCGAGCGCGGACCCGTCGCACGCCGCAGCCCGCATCGCACACGAGGGGAGCCTGCCATGGCACTGCACATCGTCGAGGAATCCGAACGCTGCCTTGAGTGCAAGCGCCCCGGTTGCCAGAAGGGCTGCCCGGTTGGCACGCCGATCCCGCAGGTCATTGCCCTGTTCAAGGAGCGCCGCATCGAGGAGGCAGGCCGGCTGCTCTTCGAGAACAATCCGCTTTCACTGGCCTGCTCGCTTGTGTGCAACCACGGCGTGCAGTGCGAGGGCGGCTGCGTGCTCAGCCGCAAGGGCAACCCGGTGCAGTTCTCGTCCATCGAGACCTACGTGTCCGACTCCTACCTGGGGCGCCTGCGCCCCGAGCCGCCGGCGCCCAACGGTAAGAAGGTCGCGCTCATCGGCAGCGGACCCGCCGGCATCACCGCGGCGTTCGAGCTCGCCAAGTCGGGTTGCGCGGTCACGGTGTTCGAGCAGCGCCCCGAGATCGGCGGCGTCATGCGCTACGGCATCCCGGCCTTCCGCCTACCCAAGATCATCGTCGACCGCTACCGCGTGGCGCTCGAAGGCTACGGCGTGCAGATCCGCCCCAACACCGCCATCGGCGAGTCGCTGCTCATCGGCGACCTGTTCCGAGACGGCTACGACGCCGTGTTCATCGGCACGGGCACCTGGCGCGCCAAGACCCTGGGCATTCCCGGAGAAACCCGCGGCAACGTGCACTTCGGCCTCGACTACCTCATCAGCCCCGGTTCCTATGGCATCGGAGAGGACGTGGCGGTCATCGGCGTGGGCAACACCGCCATGGATGTGGCCCGCACGGCCTTTAGGCACGGCGCCCGCCGCGTGACGCTCTACGCGCGGTCCAAGCACGTCTCGGCCAGCTCCGACGAGGTGGAGTACGCCCAGCTCGACGGCGCCCAGATCGTCTACGGCAAGGCCATAGCCCAGATCAACGACGAGGGTCCGCTCTTCCGTACCGCCGTTTTCGACGAGAACGACCAGGTGGTCGGCTACGAAGACGACCTCGACCAGGTGCACTGCGACACCGTGATCATCGCCGCGTCCCAGAAGCCCATGAGCAAGCTCATCGCCACGACCGACGGCCTCAGGGGAGACGAGCGCGGCCTACTGGTGGTCGACGACCAGGGTCAGGCCACGGTGCCCGGGGTGTTCGCCGCCGGCGACGTGGTGACCGGCCCCAAGACCGTGGTCCACACCGTAGCCGCTACCAAGTGCGCGGTCCAGTCCATGCTGCGGTACATGGGGCTCTAGCAGCGGGGAAGCCCCGGGAATCGCAGGCAAACGCGGTGCGGAAGTCCCGGCCGCTGCGAGCAAACAAGGCAGAGAATGCACGCGTCTGTTGGCGGTCGCGCGCTGTTCTGGCAAGGGCGCAGGCTGCTTTGTTCAACTTGTACGAATTTGTTCAACTTGTACGAATTTGTTCAACTTGTACGAATTACAATGAGTGGCAAGCTACGGGCACCCATGTAAGGAGCCGTGATGGCCGCCAACCTGCGCAATCCCTTTAAGCCTACCGCCGGCATGAACCCGCCGGAACTTATCGGCCGCGATGCCGTGCTCGACGAGTTTGCCGAGTCCCTCGATAACGGGCCGGGAGCTCCGGACCGCCTCATGCGCGTCTCGGGTATTCGGGGCATCGGGAAAACGGTCATGCTCAATGCGCTCGGGGATGTTGCGGCATCGAGGGGTTTCCACGTGGTGAACGTGGCGTCCGATGCGGGTTTTTGCGAACGTATCGCCCAGATGGTTGCCCCGGTCGCATCCTTCCAGACGGTAACGGTGGAACCGGAACTCTGGGGCCTTAAAGCCGGGTCCATCGGGTTCGAAAAGGCCGTCCCCGCCTTTGGTGAGATACTATACAAGGCTTCGTGCAAAACGGGCCTGTTCGTCACGGTCGACGAGGTGCAAGACGCCTCTCACGACGAGCTGCGTGCTCTGGGCAACGAGATCCAGCTTCTGATTAGGCGCGGAGCCAATGTCGCCTTTGCCTTTGCGGGATTGCCGTTTTCTGTTGACGGCATTGTGAACGGAAAAGGCCTGACGTTCTTGCAGCGCGCCAAGCAGGTGACGCTGACGCGTCTTAAGGACTACCAGGTTCAGGACTCTCTCGAAGACACGGTGCGTTCTTCGGGAATGGCGATCTCGCCTGCTGTGGCCGAGGCCATAACCGAAGCCGCCGCAGGCTATCCGTTTATGGTGCAACTCGTGGGGTACCACACCTGGCAGACGGCTGCGCGCCGCGGTTCCGAGGTCATTTCTGCCGCCGATATGGAGCGCGGCGTCCAGACGGCGCGGAAGGATTTCGACGCCATGGTCATCGAGCCGGCATTGCGCCGATTGCCCGACGGACAGATCGCATATCTGCTCGCTATGGCCGGATGCGGCGAGAAGTTCGCATCGAGCGGGGAGGTTGCCCAGGCCATGGGGCGCGACACCAAGGACGTGAGCTCGTTCCGCAGGCGTCTGATCGACGCCAACCTCATCGAGCCGCTGGGCTACGGGAAGGTCGGTTTTGCGATTCCCTACCTGCGCGAATACCTGCTAAGCCACAGGGACGACATCCTGGAGGATATCGGCGCTCTGTCTCGCTAGCTCCTCTTCTCCACGTAGATCTTGTTGTTTGTGGACAACACCGAGCCTTTCTCGACCAAACCGTTCTCGCCAGCGGCCTTTTTGGGCGGAGCCGCGGTTTTCTCGACCGAATCTCCCCCGCACCCCCGTATCGGTCGAGAAAACCGCGATCCTGTCCAAGCTGCGATCCCAACCCAAAGCGCCCCCACGCCTTGCATAAAAGGCGCGGGGGCGCTTGTGGGGCAATGTCGAACCCGGCGTATCCTGGGGTTCGTGTAATTCCGCGGAATCGTTAGATCAAAACAGTCCCGTTTACTCCGCGGCCTGGGCCAGTGCGTCGTTGATGGCCTCCTGGAAGCCCTTGAGCGTGTTCGAGGCGCCGGCGGCCACGTCGATCTGGGCGGGGTCCTGGGTCTCGACGATGGCGGCGGCGTATTCGGGCAGCGCGGCCTCGCCGAGCGCGGCGGTCTCGTTGGAGCTCACGACCTGCACGTCGGCGATCTTGCCGCCCTCGATGGTCACGTCGAGCACGATGTCGCTGGCGTAGCCCTTGCCAGTGCCCTGGTAGGTGCCGTCGGCCAGGGGGGCGTCGAGCAGGGCGGCGTCGGCAGCGGCCTTGTCGGCCTTGGCCTGGGCGTCGGCGTCGTCGAGGTCCTGCTGCTCGTAGCGGGCG
>JAHZGC010000046.1:0-5864 GCA_019421015.1 Coriobacteriaceae bacterium
GTGGCCGGGCACGTCCTCATTGCAGAAGCGCTCGCCGCGCTCGTTCACGAGCAAGAAGGGATCGCAGCCCAGGGCCCCGCCAAAGGAGTGGGTCATGTAGGGGGCGCAGCTAAAGTCCACGCCCGCGCCGGCCCAGGCGGCCATCTTAAGGCCCATGCCCATGTTGGTGGGGTTGCCATAAGGATCGGTGGAGTTCCAGATCCAGGCACTCATCTGGAACGACTCGTGGTTGTAGTACGAACGCATCTCGGTGTTGCTGCCGTAGTCGCCACAGGCGTCCACCACGGCCTTTGCATTGATCTTGATGACCTTGCCGTCGTCATCGGTGACCCAAGCACCCACCACGGCGCCCGAGTCGTCCACGATGAACTGCTCGCACTTCGTGCGGAAGTGCACGTCGGCACCGCCGTCTTCGATCAGCTTGAGGATCTTGTCGTTCAGGGCGATCTGGTCGGGACGGAAGCAGATCACGTCGGGATACATGGGGTACAGCTCGTCGCTGTAGACATACTCGGGGTTCTTGGGGTTGTTGAAGCAGGTCATGTACATCTTGCCGTCGGTCGACTCGGCACCCATGCCGCTCGACGGCACCGCATCGCCGGGAATACCCGACTCCGCGGGCGTCAGGTTGGGGTCAAGGAACACGATGTCGGGGTTGGCCGAGACGTGCCAGTCAAAGGCCGCGCCCGAGTTCTCGAGCCAGTAGCGCCAGATGCGCGGGTTGGGACGCCAGCCGTTGGCCTGCAGCTCCGCGTTCATCATGCCGTTGATGTCGTCGGGCGTAAAGGTCACGTTCGCAGAGGTCGAGAAACTCGAGTTGATGTTGCCGAACTGGGCGGCGCGGCAGTTGTAGGTCTCGGACTGCTCGACGCAGACTACCTTGGCACCCTCCTCCACGGCGGCGCGGGCGGCACACAGGCCGGCCACACCCAGACCCACCACCAGCACGTCGCAGTCCAGCTCCTCGTCGGCCTCGGTCGGAGCCACGGGGGGAACCAGCCAGCCGGGCACCCACAGGCCCTGGTCGTCCCAATAGCCGGGGTTGCCCGTGTCATTGGCGGCCAGGTGCGTGTAGCCCGTCACGCTGGGGGCCGTGGTGAGCTCGCCGGCAACCGTAGCCTCCTGCTTGGCCTTGGCCACGGCCTCGGCGGCCACCCCGGAGGTGACGCCCGCCTGGGCAGGCGTGGCGGCAACAGCGGCGGCTGCTGCGGCGGTGGCGCCGACGCCGAGGAACGAGCGGCGCGACATCTGAACGTTCATGATTTGGTCCTCCTTAAACTGGAGCGGGCCGCCTCTTTGACGGCGGCCACAAGGCCCTCCTCGACGGGGAGGCTACCCTGCGGCTCGTTATCCTAAGCCCAATCCCCCCGTCTCGGCCCTCACCCAAAAGATGCGAAAACATCTTGGCAGCCCCCACCGGCCCGAATGCCAATCCGGGCGAGCCCCATGGGCCCGCGGCGCGTTCTTGTCCCCTTCGTCCCCTTGCATCGGGGGTATGATGGCACCGCACATAGTCCCCATGGCCTTTTTAGGAGCCGCCATGCCTCGTGAATCCCTCACTGCCAAACGCGAACGGGCCGTCGAGGTCTGCCGTCGGATGAACGACCTCTACCCGCAGGCCGAGTGCGCCTTGCACTTCAGCGACCCGTTCACGCTCGTCATCGCCGTGCTGCTTTCGGCCCAAACCACCGATGTCGCCGTGAACAAGGTGACCGAGGTCCTCTTCGACCGATGGCCCACCCCCGCCGACCTTGCCGCCGCCCCGCTCGACGAGGTGGAGGAGGTCTTGCATCCCTTGGGCTTCTACCGCAGCAAGGCACGCCACGCCACCGCCTGCGCGCAGATGATCGTGGCCGATTACGGCGGAGCGGTCCCCGCCACCATGGAGGAGCTCACCCGTCTGCCCGGCGTGGGGCGAAAGACGGCCAACATCGTGCTCAACAACGCCTTTGGCATCGTCGAGGGCATCGCGGTGGACACCCATGTGTTCCGCATCGCGACGCGCCTCGGCTTCACCTCGGCCAAAGAACCCCTCGATGCCGAGCAAGACCTTCTCAAACTCGTCCCATCCGACCTCTGGGGGCCCGTGAACCACCAGTGGGTCCTCTTTGGCCGCCAGGTCTGTGACGCCCGAAAGCCCACCTGCCTCGCCGAGAACGCCAGCTGCCCGCTGGCCGACATCTGTCCCAGCGCCGGCAAGCCGCCCAAAACCAAGGCCCAGACCCGAGCCGCCGCAACTCACAAGAAGAAGCCCAGCAAGCCCTAGAGTATTTTGAATAAAGTCCTGTATCGCGACCCGTCTACACCACCGGTGCCGTCGGCCGTATCGCTATGTTGTACCAACTGGCAAAGACCAAAAACGCAATGCCTATCAACACGAACAACACCGTCCATTTGCGCTCCGCGGCCACATACTGCTCCGGGGTCTTCTCTGCCGCAACACGCATGTACCCATAGGCGTTGGCCCGCAGCGCATAATAGACGGTGAACGCGGCCGTCGCCACCGCACAGAGGACCGCCAGCCAAACGGGCATCGTCCCATGCACCGCACCGTAGATCAGGTTGTCGAGCATCAGCCAGATCGGATAGAACAAGATCATGAACCACTGCCCGTGTACCGGGCCCCACAGCGCGGGCATAAACAGGGCCCCCAGGTTGACCTTCGGCAGTTTGGGCAGCGGGTCGTCGTCATCGACCAGCAGCGCCACGGCGATGTCGCTTTTAGGGTGACCGCCCCCAAGGCAGCCAAACGTCGGCCCAAGTTCCACAAACGACCGGCATGACCGGCAGAGGCCCACGTACCTCATGCCTTTGGGCGCCCGAGGCACCGCGGTTTGGTCCGCTGGGACAAACTCCCGAACCAGTTCCTCGTCACTTCCCTGCCCGTCCTTGCGCGCCATGGCCACACCCCTACCTCTCCAAGCGTGCCTGCCCCGAACCCTCAAGAACGGCGAGGCAGGAACCTATCAGCTCATCACAGTCATAATCCGTTATCAGCGGAGAAACCCATGCCATATAGCATAGCCCCCCGACAGCCGGCGGGGAACAAAGGGCGAGCCCAAACCGATCGGCTATCGCACAAAAGCTCTTCTCGTCGGCCGGATCCAAAGCGGGCAGCGCAATCTGCACCCCGCAGGCACCCGCGTCATCGACCTCGTGCACATCGAGCCCAATCGCTTTAAGGCCGCAGGCCAGGTATCTCCTCGCCACCGTGGCGTCGGGCGTGCCATATACCGCCGGAAGTACCGCAGCCACCCGGTCACACACCTCGCCCTGCACCGAGGCCGACTGTTCCACCATCCTGTCCCAACCGCGCGAGAAGCTCCTGGCACCGGCAGTCCCCGACCCGGCCCTGCAGGCGTCCGCCTGGGGCAAAAGGTCGACGATGCCCGCGCCGAGCTCCTTGTTCAGGTAGCGCACCGCCGCCTGGGCAAGGAACGGGACCGCCGCAGCGACCCGAGGGGTAAGGGCCATCACAAATTCCGAGGGCGACATATTCTCGACCTGGACGCCGAGGCAATGGCCAGCACATCGAATCCCCAAGAGCTCCGCCGACCCCAGCACGTCCGCAAAGCGCACCTCATGGAGGGAGGTCATACCCGCTGGGGTCGGGGCCGCGTCCTGCGGGACAAAAGAAAAAAGTTGGCCCGGCTCGGCATCGGGCACCTCGAGCGCATCGATGACCAGGGCAAAGTCGTGGCTTCGCAGGTCGCTCAGAATCGCCATGCCCATGACCGACCGGTCGAGAACCTCCACCTGCTCGGGCAACTCGTAACGGGCTTGGATGTAACGGGCGCACGCCGGTCCCACACCCTCGTCCATCAGCAGCTCGTTGCCAATACAGAGCACAGCTACCCGCATCGCCTTGACCCTTCCCGTCATCGCATGGTCCAACCTCCCGATAGTACCGAACAAAGGAAGGCCCGGAACACGTGGCTCCGGGCCTTCCTTTGAATCAGCGTACCCATGACGCCGAAGGTGTTTGTACCTAGCCTAAGCGGCCAATTAGCACTTGATGCCTTCCTTGTCGAGGTCGACCTTGCTCGGACCCTCGCCGAGGCTCGGGCCATGGCCCAGGCCGTCATAGCCAACAACGTTGCGCTTGGCAGGATCGTACACGAGGCCGCCGTGCTCCTTGTGGAACATGATCAGCATCGACGGCGCCACACCCTCGATGTTGGCGAGGTAGATGTGGAAGCACATGATGATGATGATCACGAACATCACGAAGTAGTGCACCAGGCGCACGTTCATGAGGCCCCAGGCATTGAGAATCAGCTGAGAGATGCCCCAACCGCTCGTGGGAATCCAAAGGGCAAAGCCGGTCCAGGCCATGACCAGGATGCAGACCGGAATCACCAGATACGAGATCTTCTGGGGAACGCCGAGCTTGGCTCCCAGGGGGTGATCCTTCTGCAGGAACAGGTAGTACTTAACCCACTCGCCCAGCATGTGACGGTTGTTCTTCTGGGGCAGCCAGGTCTTGTAGTCGCGAACCACAGAACGGGTGCCGCCCGTAGGAGCCGTCTTGATGAAGAAGGCAAGAATCACGCGGATAATGCAGTTAAGCGTGACCACGATGCCGCAGAACACGTGCACGCCGCGGCAAATGCCCATGGCAAACGGGAAGAACGGGTAGTGAATGTAGAAGCCCGTGAAGATGAGCAGGAACATGCACACCAGGTTGATCCAGTGCGTGACCACAAAGGCCAGCGGGTGGGCCTCCTTGTAATGCGCGAGATGTGCCATCCTACCTCACCCCCCAGGGGCTCTCAACGGAAGCAAAGCTCTTGCCGGTCTTAGGCTCGAACACGTGGACGGCGCAGGCCGTGCAGGGGTCGAAGCTGTGGACGAGGCGCAGGGCCTTGATGGGCTTCTCAACGTCGACAACCTCAAGGCCGATCAGCGCGTTCTCGAGCGGGCCACGCACGCCGTTTTCGTCGCGAGGCGCAAGGTTCCAGGTCGAGGGGATGATGATCTGGTACTTGTTGATGTTGTCGTTCGTGAGCTTCGCCATGTGATAGAGGGCGCCGCGCGGAGCCTCCCACAGGGCAATGCCGGTGCCGGTGGTGTTGGTCGGCTTGGTGTAGAAGTCGCACTCGCCAGCGCCCAGATAGGCGATGAGGTCGAGGCACTCCTGCTCCATGACGTCCATGGTGTACACCATCTCGACGGCACGGGCGGCCGCACGGCCGAAGGTCGACTCGAGATAGGCGATGTTGCCTTCCTGGCCGAGCTCCTTGAGGACGGCGTCGACCAGGTCGACAACGCCCTGAACGCCGCGCTTGTACGCGACAAGGATACGGGACAGAGGTCCAGCCTCGTAAGGCTTGCCGTTGTAACGGGGAGCCTTGCACCAGCTGTACTTGCTGTTCACGTCGTAGCCCTCGGCGGGGTACCACGGGTCGGTGATGCCCTCAAGGGGGTTCACCGGCGCGCTCGGCTTGTAGTAAGCACGGGCGACGTCCTCGGTGATGGCGTTGCTGTCGACGTCGGAGAGAACGAGGTCGTTGCCCTCGGCGGTAAGGATACCGGCCGGGAGATAGCGCTCGTTCAGAGCGTACGACGGAGCGTCGAAGACGCCCCAGGCAACGTAGTCGCCGTAGCTCTTGCCATAGTTGAACTCGGAGGCGTAGACCTTCGCAAGCGCGATGGCGTCGGGCAGCATGACGTTGTTAACCCAGCGCTTGATGTCCTGGATGCGGAACCAGATGTCATCGAGCTTCTCGGCGGTGGGCATAAACATGGTGCCGCCGGCGATGGAGGTCATGATGTGGGGCATCTTGCCGCCGAGGCTGCCGTTGATCTCGGAGGGCTTGGCCTGCATTTCGAGAGGCTCGAGGTAGCGGGCGGTCGCGAGGAGG
>JAHZGC010000046.1:5874-8812 GCA_019421015.1 Coriobacteriaceae bacterium
TTCCGAGTTCCATTCGCGCACCGCGTCCACGAGCATCTTGCCGCCGATGATGCCATTGATCGCGGAGGACTTGGCCTGCATTTCGAGAGCCTCGATGTAGTGGGCGGTCGCGATGAGGTTGAGCTCCGGGGTCAGGGCAAAGGCGGGGGTGCCGTCCGCGTTCATGGCGTCGAACCAGTTGCCCGAGAAAATCGAGAGCTGGCCGTTCTCGGCAAACGCCTGGAGGCGCTTCTGGAGGTTGGCGAAGTCCGCAGTCGCCAGGCCGTGCTCCATGCAGACATCAAAGGTGTCGGCGATGTTGGCGTTGATGGCGTCGAGCGGGTTCACGTAGTCCAGGCCGTTGAGCTGATAGAACCAGAGGATAGAGCTGTGCATGAACTGCGCCATCTCGGTGAGGTTGCGCACCATGCGGCCGCCCTCGGGAGGCTTGATGCCGAAGGCGTTCTCAGTCGCAATGCTGGCAGCGTTGGCGTGAGAAACGGGGCACACGCCGCAGATGCGTTGTGCGATGATCGACGCGTCCTGGCTCGCGCGGTTCTCGAGGATGAGCTCCATGCCGCGGAACAGACCCGCAGAAACCCAAGCATCAGAAACGACGCCGTCGGTGACCTCCATCTCGATGCGCAGGTGGCCTTCGATTCGGGTTACCGGGTCAATGGTCGAGATCGACATTATTTATCGCCTCCCTTCCTGTGGAGATCCTTGCGCTCGACGATACCGTCGGCGTCAAGCTCGTTATAGAGGTTGTTGGCAGTAGCAGCAGCCTCGGCAGCGCCGGGCGTGTTGTGCTTCTTGTCGTAGTTGCGCTCGGTCTCGAAGTCGGCGCCGCCGTCGGTACGGCCGGTGAGCTTCATGCCCACGGCGTGAACGGCGATTACGGCAACCACAAGGCCGGTCACGACGCCACCGATGGCAGCCGGCGAAATCTTCCAGTCAAGAATCTGGAAGTAGCGGTGACGGGCCAGGAAGGGCGTGTTCTCGTCGACCCAGTTGGCAGCAGGATTCATCGGGTTGATGACACCGCAGCCAACGCAGGGAGCGCCAGACTCGACGCACCAGGAGACACGGCGGTTCCACTTGACGATGGGGCAGTTCGTGAAGGTCTGAGGACCCTTGCAGCCCACAGCGTAGAGGCAGTAGCCCTTCTCCTCCTCCACGGTGCCGAACTGGTACACGAACTCGCCATTCTCAAAGTGGCCACGACGGGGGCAGTTGTCGTGAATGGTCTCGGAGAAGGTGAGCTTCGGCTCGTTCTTCTCGTTGAGCTCGGGGAGACGACCCATAAGGAGGTACTCCACCAGCACAGCAACGATCCACTCAGGGTTGCCCGGGCAGCACGGGATGTTGATGACCGGGACGTTCACAGAGTGGTTCTGCAGGAACTTCTGCACGCCAAGCGCCTTAGAGGGGTTGGGGCGGGCAGCCTGCCAACCACCGTCGCACGCGCAAGAACCGAAGGCGATAACCGCGTCGGCGTTGTAAGCGGTCTCAAGAAGGATGTCGGTACCCTTCTCACCGGCAATGCGCAGAGCGTTGCCGTCCCAGCCCTCAACGACAGAGCCTTCGTAGACAACGAGGTAGTTGCCCGCCTCGATCGTCTGCTTACGTGCCTCTTCCATTGAATGGCCCGCTGCGGCAGACAAGGTCTCGCTGTAGTTGAGCGAGATCAAGTCGAGCACCACAGTGGTCACATCGGGCGAATCGACCTGAGCAAAGGACTCGGTGCATCCGGTGCACGAAGAACCCTCGAGCCAGATAACCGGCTTAAGATTGCCCTGAGCCTCGCCGATCACACTCTCAAGAGCCTGAGCGATCTGGGGGGCAGCGGACTCGGAAAGACCGATCATCGCAGCGATACCGGCACAATAACCAAGGAAATTGCGACGAGAGATACCACGGGACTCAAGAATCTGAGCGACCTTGCTGGTCTCAACCACCTGTTGTGTAGCCATTCAATCACCTCCCTCTCCACAATTCTCACGGGGTCCCTCTTGACCCCACCAATACACTGCTGGACGCACATCACAGCCTTACGGGCCGAAACGTCCGAACGTAAGATTAGCCCTTTTGGTTTCGTTGAGAAATGGGTATGGAGGATGTTTCGCCCGGTACACCGAATCTGAATACGAACGGTTGTAAAAGGGTGTTCTACCTGGGCATTTAAGTATTATTCAACCAAACAGACGTAACACCATTGGCTTCGCTGGCTCACCGGCACTGTGGGATAACAAAATGAATAACACTAACAAAAAAAGCCCCGAAAGGAGCTTTTTAAGATAACTAAATCACAGTTATATATAAGAAGAGCCTCGGAAGGGCGTGCGCCGGGCCCGCGCCGCCCCGTGCCGCGCGCGGGCCGGCGGCGCCCCTTCCTCCCGCGGGGTCCCCCCCGCAGTACCTCGGGCGCTGGCGGGCTTAACTTCCGGGTTCGGCATGGGACCGGGTGGGCCCCCGCCGCCGCGGCCGCCGGCCCGCGCGGGGCGCGGGGGCGGGCGCGGGCCCGGCGCTTCCGTCCTTGAAAGGCTCTCTCGAGCGCCCTTCGGGGCGCCCTGGGGGCCGCACAGCGCTTCTCGGGAACGTCTCCTCGCCCTCGGGGCCCGCGCCCCGTCGCGCTTCAGCGCGGGGAGGGCCTCGGCCTATTAGTGGCGCCCGGCTGAGGGCCTCGCGGCCCTTGCACCTGCGCCCTATCGACCTCGTGGTCTTCGAGGGGCCTTACCCCCTTGCGGGGTGGGAGGGCCCATCTCGGGGAGCGCTTCGCGCTTAGATGCCTTCAGCGCTTATCGCTGCCGCACGCGGCCGCCCAGCCGCGCCGTCGGTCGACGACTGGCTCACCGGAGGTGCGTCCGTCCCGGTCCTCTCGTACTGGGGACGGGCCCCCTCAGCCCTCCTGCGCCCGCGGAGGATAGGGACCGAACTGTCTCACGACGTTCTGAACCCA
>JAHZGC010000047.1 GCA_019421015.1 Coriobacteriaceae bacterium
CGACACGGCCATGATCCTCGGCGGCCGCACAGCCGAGGAGCTCTTCTGCAAGGATGTGACCACCGGCCCGAGCAACGACCTGGAACGCGCCACCAAGCTGGCCCGCTCCATGGTGACCCGCTACGGTATGAGCGAGGCCCTGGGCGCCCAGGTGTACGGCGAGGCCAACCACGAGGTCTTCTTGGGACGCGACTTTGCCGAGCACAGCGACTACTCGCCCGAGACCGCCAAGCGTATCGACGACGAGGTGGCGCGCCTGCTCAACGAGGCCCACGAGTGTGCCCGCAAGATTCTCTCCGACAACGCCGACCAGATGCACCTCATGGCCAAGGTGCTGCTTGAGCGCGAGACCGTCGACGGCGCTGCGTGTCAGGCCCTCCTCAACAACACGTGGGAGCAGTACCTGGAGACCGAGGAAGAGGAGAAGCGCAAGGTCGATGAGGCCGACCAGGCAGTGGCCGCTGCCGAGAAAGCCGCCAAAGAGGCCGCCGAAGCCGGCGACACCGTGGTCGACGTGGCCTCCACGGGCAGCCAGATTCGCGTCCATGCCGACGGTTCTGCGACGGTGAAGGGGGCCGACGGGCGCGAGGTCGAGCTCCCCGCCCACGGCGACGTGAGCGACGACGTCCACGCCGCCGAGGAGGCGGCCGGCCTCACCGGTACCAACGCCGACGACGACAAGGTCGTCGAGGACGATTTTGAGTCCGAGACCTCAAAGGACGGCAAGGCGAGGTAGTGCCCTGCCGGAGGGAGCTGGGGCAAGGGGGACAAGATGGGGCACGCCGTGGTGCAGGGGTTGCGCGAGCTGGGCGAGCAGCTGAGGCGGCATTGGAAGGACGCCGTGGGCCTCGCTTTGTACCTGGGTTGGGTCTACTGCGCGTTTTTTGGGTGCGGCTTGGCCGAGCCCGACCCGGCGAGTGTGGGGAGGCCGGCCGACTGGTCGCTCGAACGGCTTTGGATGGCCGCCGGGGCCGCCCAGGCGCTCGGTGCGGTGGCCGGTCTCGCCCTTGACCTGCTTGCCCGCCGCGTCGAGCGCCACGACATCTCGCGCCCTGTACACATCGCGGCGCTGGCCTGCGCCGTGCTTGGGACGGTGACCCTGTGGGCCTCGTGGTTCGACGGTGCCCGGCTGTTCGAGACCCTGTTCTGGGGAGGGGGTACCCTGTGCGGCGTTGCCATGGCGCTGTTCACCATGGCCTGGGGGCGTAGGCTCTCCTCCTTCGACGAGATGCGCATCGAGTTCACGGTACCCCTGGCCTTTACGGTCGCCTTCGTCCTCTACCTGATCATGCTGCTCTGGAAACCGAGCAGTGTCTTTGAGCTCGTCGTGGTCTGTCTTATGGCGGTGCTGTCGTGCGCCCTGCTAACGCCCCGCCGGGCCGACGGACAGGCGGGGCGCAGCGTCGGGGGAGCCGTCGCGGCTTCGAGCTCTCAGAGGCGCGGCGTGCTCTCTTTTCTGGTGCTCGTGGCAGCGCTATGGGTCCAAGTGGCGTACTTTCGTGTCTTGGCAACGCCGGCCCTTTCGGGAAACCGGTTTACCCACTACCTCTACCCGTTCCTCATGGCGGCCGTGGTGTCGGCGGTCATGCTCTTGCTGTGCATTCGCATCTCCCGCTACCTCAACATCACGCTGGCCTACCGTTGGGGTCTGCCGCTCTTTGTGCTGGCCTATGTGCCGGTGTTTATCGGCTACGACGACCCGACCCTGCGCATTGCCGCCTACGCGATCAACTTTCTGGGGATGTTCGGTGTGCAGTTTGGCTGCTGGATCGGTGCGAGCAAGTATGTGCGGCGTTCGCGCACCAACCCCGGCACCGTCTTTGGGACGTTTGCCCTGGGGGAGGGGTTGGGCATCTTTGTTGGATGCTTCTTGGGCCTAGAGGCTGTGCAGACGTTGGACCGCCCGACGCTCATGAGCGTGTCGATGGTGCTCCTGGCGGCCGTCGAGTTCGTGGCGCTGGCGGTGGGCTTCAACCCCAATTGGACGTTTAACAGAGCCGGTCGTCGCCCCTGCGCCCCTATGGGTTCGGTGACCCTGGCGCCGGGTGCGGCCACGTCCGCTTCGGGGGGCGTTTCCGCATCTGCGGCCGCCCCGGTGCCCGGCACCGGCGCGGAGACGTCGGCCACGGCGGGGGAGGGGTCGTTTTCTTCGTTGGGCGACGTGCTGCGCAGCCAGGCCGAGTCCTTGCGGATCACCTACGGCCTGACGAGTCGAGAGACCGAGGTGGCGATGCTGCTGCTGGGCGGGCGCACGCGTGCCTATATCCGCGACGAGCTGTTCGTGTCGCTCAACACCGTGGGCGTGCACGTGCGCAACATCTTTGCCAAGTGCGGCGTCCACTCGGTGCAAGAGCTCATGGACCTTGCCCGCCATGACGAAAACGCGGCCAAAGGGCAGAGATGAAGCGGGCTTTGCCGTTGCAATATGCTCTAGAATTCTGACCCGTATATATACGTCGTCCTAAGGAGACCCATGCTCGAAGCCCAGATTGCCTCTGATGTAGCCAAAGAGATCTTGAACCAGGCCGCCGAGGCCAAGGCCCTCAAGGTCGTTGTCGTCAACTTGGCCGTGGGGTCGATGCGCCAGCTCGACGAGCCGCTGTTCCTCGAGCACCTGGGCCAGGACCTGCGCGGCACCGTGGCCGAGGGGACACGGGTCAACGTCAAACGCACCCCCACCATGATGCGCTGCGCCGCCTGCGGCGAGGTGTACCCGGTCACGGTGGGCGACCCTTCCACGTACCGCTGCCCGTCGTGCGGCTGCACCGACCGCACTCTCGAGGGCGGCATGGAGCTCTATGTCGAAGACATGCAGGTCATGATGGCCGGCGAGAGCTCCATAGCCGATAAACTGGCCAAGGCCGTAGAGGCCGTGCTGGGCCCGGTGGAGCCCCAGGAGTAGTGCGCCGTGATCTACCTCGACAACGCCGCCACCACCCTGCCCAAGCCGCCGGAGGTGGCGCAGGCCGTGACCGACGCCCTGGCGACCTACGGCGGCGTCGGGCGGGGCGTCCACCCCGCCTCGATGGCCGCCGGCATGGGGGTGTACCGTGCGCGCTCGGCCGTGGCCCGGTTGCTCGGTGCGTCCTCGGCCGCCCAGGTCTCCTTCTGCGCCAACGCCACCGAGGCGCTCAACACGGCGCTGCTGGGCTTGCTGCGCGCGGGCGACCGGGCGGTTACGACGGCTGCCTCGCACAACTCGATGTTGCGTCCCCTGTACCGGTTGCGCACCGAGCGCGGCGTCGAGCTGGCGGTGGCACCCATCGGCCCCGACGGGTCGCTGGACCTTGACCGGTTGCGAGAGCTCGTGGTGCCGGGCACGCGCCTGGTGGCCGTGACGCACGCCTCCAACCTTACGGGCGACGTTTACAATATCGAGGCCATTGCGCGCATTGCCCATGAGGCCGGGGCGTTGTTGGTGGCGGATGTGGCCCAGACCGCCGGTACGGTGCCCATCTCGCTTGTGGAACAGGGCCTCGACGTGGTGTGCTTCACTGGGCACAAGGGGCTCTACGGGCCCCAGGGCACGGGCGGCCTTGGGGTGGCCGAGGGGTTGGAGATAGACCCGCTGCTGGTGGGGGGCTCCGGCTTTCACAGCTACGACGAGGAACATCCTTCTCAGATGCCCGACCGCCTGGAGGCGGGCACGCTCAACGGCCACGGCATCGCGGGGCTGGGGGCCGGGGCGTCTTTTGTGGCGCAGATAGGCGTGGAAGCGATCGCCGCTCACGAGCGCACGCTGGTGCGCCGTTTTGAGGAGGCTGTGGCGGGCATTCCCGACCTGCGGCTGTATGGCAGCCGCGACCCCGAGGCGCGCTGCGGCATCGTGGCCCTCAACCTGGGGGAGCGCGACTCGGCCGAGGTCGCCGCCGGGCTGGCGGAGCGTGGTATCTGCGTGCGCTCCGGGGCCCACTGCGCCCCGCTTATGCATCGGGCGCTGGGCACCCAGGACCAAGGGGCGGTTCGGCTCAGCTTCTCGTGGTTCAACACGGCGGAGGAGGTCGACGAGGCGGCGCGGGCTCTAGAGGAGATCGCGCGTCAAGGATAGGGCCTTTTTATGCCGCCAGTGCCCAGCCGATGCCGCGCCGCGCCCTACAGCGTCCAGTCGATCGGTGCACCCCCGTGCTCTTCCAAGAAGCGGTTCGCCCGGGAGAAGGGCCGCGACCCCAGAAACGCTGGCAGCTCGCCTGCGACCCGGTTGGCCGAGAGCGGCGAGGGGTGGGTCGACGCCAGTATCTCGGTGCCAGCGGTGCTGGTAGCCCGGGATCGGGCGGCCTCGATCATCAACAGGCTGGGACGCCCCCAGGCGAGAAACACCACGGGCTGCGGCAATGCAAAGCACTCCTGCACCACCCAGCCGGTGAGGCTCTGCCAACCCAGTTTGGCGTGCGACCCTGCGGCGTGCCCCCGCACCGTAAGCACGGTGTTAAGCAACAGCACACCGCGCTCCGCCCAGGGCGTGAGGTCGCCGCTTTGGGGTGTGGGGCACCCCAGGTCGGCCGAGAGCTCCTTGAAGATGTTGCGCAGGCTGGGTGGGATCTTTTGGCCAGGCGGAACCGAGAACGCAAGGCCCATCGCCTGGCCGGGCCCGTGGTAGGGATCCTGTCCCAGGATGACGGCGCGCACGTCTTCGGGGCCGGTGTAGGCCAAGGCGTTGAGGATGTTCTGCTGGGCGGGGTAGATCGTCTGCTCGCCGCGCAGGCGCTCAACTTCTGCAAGCAGCTCCCGGGTCTTCTCGACCACCCCGGCTGGGGCGCGGTCGAGCCACGCTTCAATGTTCGCAGGGTTTTTCATGGATGGTCCCTACTCGATCTCGTTATATAGGTAGGCGTTCAGGATGTTCTGCGGGGCGTCGTAATAGAAGGCGCTGTTGTAGTCCTCTATCTTCTCGGTCACAAACGAGGCGTAGGCCCGTTGGAGCGCCTCAAGTACGTCGACCCCCTCTTCACGGCTGATCCCCAGGATCAGGCGCTTGCATATCTTGCCGATATCTCAATGGCTTGGCACCATGTAGCGGGCCGCCTTCACGTTGTCGAATGTTCCTGTGGGAATTCGAGCTTGGCCGATGAACTCGTCGGCGACGTCGTCAATGTTGTCGCTGTGGTAGACGTCGGCGAGCTCGTAAATTTTGGCTATGGTTTGTGGCCCAAGCGCGTTCACCACATCGAGGCGGTGGTTTTTGGTCCTGCGGGCGATGTATTCGATGAGGCTGCAGGTAAAGAAGAGGTCGTTTTCCTTTTGGGGTTCGCGTCCTGCGACGGGTCGCTCCTCGAGCATCTTAAACCTCCTCGGCCGCTATGAACTCAAGACATGCAAATGCCTCGGGGGTGCAGAAGCTGATTTGGTGGGTGGGGTACTTGAATCGCGCGAGAGCCCAGAACTGCTCCCTTGTAATGGAGCCGTCCATATAATCGGGTCGTTCTACGGGGGTATAGCTGCCGTGAAAGACGGTCATCTTGGCCACGAGGCGCCTCCTTTGCTGCAAGTCGTGATTCCCCGCTTTATATCCCCAGCAGCACCGCCACAAGCCATGCGACGGCCACCAGGACGCTGCCCATGCTGGTAGGCGCCATGAGGCGGTCGAACTTCTCGGGGTCGGGTATGTGCCACAGGAACACCGCCACGCGCACCCACATCACGAACGAAACCGTGACAAGGAAGTACGAGATGAAGTTGTTGATGCCGAGCAGGGGCAGCGGGGCCAGGAGCAGCACGGCGCCCGCGGCGAGCAGCACGGTCTCGTAGACGCGCATGGCCGGGTCTCCGAGCATGTTGGCCACGGTGCGCTTGCCCTTGGCGGCGTCGCGCTTGGCGTCGCGCATGTTGTTGATGTTCATGACGGCTATGACGGGGCAGCCCAGGGCCAAGGCGGCCACCAGGCTTACCCAGGTGAACTGGTGCAGGTAGAGGAAGCTGCCGCCCACCACGGCTACCACGCCAAAGAACAGGAAGCTCATGAAGTCGCCCAGGCCGATGTAGCCGTAGGGGTGCTTGCCCATGGTGTAGAAGATGGCGGCGGCGATGGAGGCGAGGCCGAGCGCCACGAAGACCGCGATGGCCGCAACCGAGCCGCCGGTCATGGCGGGCCCCCCCATGAACGACACCAGCACGAGGGCGACCCCCAGCACAAAGGTGAGGGCGCAGGTGGCGATAAGGGCCCGCTTCATCTGCGGCACGCTGATCACCCCGCGCTGCAGCCCGCGCTTGGGCCCCACGCGGGTCTCGTCGTCGAGACCGTGGGAGAGGTCACCGTAGTCGTCGGCGAAGTTCGCGACCACCTGCAGCAGCATGCTCACCACGAACATGAGGGCAAAGACCTCCCAGCGGAACACCCCCGCGGCAGCCGCGATGCCGGCGGCGATAAGCGAGCCGGAGGCGGCAAGGGGCAGGGTTCGGGGGCGGGCCGCCTCGACCCAGGCGGCGCGGACCTCCTGGGGCGTGTGCTCGTTGGGGGTGGCTGTGGGTGTGCTGGCCATGGGTCTTCTCCAATCAAAATGTGCCTGACCCAGACATGATAGCGTTTCGAGCACCGTTCGCCGACGGGGCACCCCGACGGCCGCCCATTCGGTATCTGGCGTTCAAATCGGTATCACCCCAGCCCAACGGGCGATTCCGCGAACGGCACCGGCTGTCTCTTGACGCGCTGAGCTGGTATTTCATCCCATAGTCACATATGCGTATATATAGGGACATTATGGGTAACACCCTACCAAATATAGTGTACGTTGTGACGAGTCTGCTATCATGCCGACTCGCACCTTCCCCGCGGGGAAGAAGACGGCGTAATTGACTGCGGGCCGTGCGGCCCGTTGGAGTCGGACGGTAAGACGGGTAGGTAAAGGAGTGGCGACGTATGAAGATCATCAAGCGTAACGGTTCCGAGGTCACCTTCGACGTGCAGAAGATCGTCGAAGCGGTGCGCAAGGCCAACGCTGTGGTCGCCACCGACCACCAGCTTACCTCCGAGCAGATCAACCGCATCGCCCGCAAGGTCGAGGACGCCTGCGCCACCTGCGGCCACACGGTGTCGGTCGAGGAGGTCCAGGACCTGGTCGAGGACCAGATCATGGCCGCCTGTGCCTACGAGGTCGCCCGCCACTACATCACCTACCGCTACGTGCAGGGCCTCAAGCGCACCCGCAACACCACCGACGACAAGATTCTCTCCCTCATCGAGTGCAACAACGAAGAGGTCATGCAGGAGAACTCCAACAACAA
>JAHZGC010000048.1 GCA_019421015.1 Coriobacteriaceae bacterium
GCCGGCAGGGCGATGGCGCTCGTTCGGCTCTTACACCACAAAAAATCGCGCGATCCTATGCCCGAATCCTTTCCTGGGATTTTGCCGGTTTGGTTGGCTCCCAAGCTGCCAAACGGCTTATGCAATGTTGTCAAACCGGAATTTTTGACCACGGACGTCTCGGAGAGGTTATCGCGGACGGTTTTGCAGGCCGGCGCGCGATCCGGCTTGGACTCCGGCCACCCTTTGGAGCCCGCGGCGGCCCGGGAGTGGGTGCGGACGCCCGAGTGGCTGTCGGACAGACGCGGAGAACGTGGACACGGATATCATTTTTTGCACGATGGCGGGTTTTGCGTTGAGTTGCCCCGTCCCCGCAAGTCCTCCTAATGATCTTGCTCCGGGCTGGACTCCTCCTCCAGGTCGAGCTCGGCCCGGCGCCGTTCGGTCTCTTCGTCGGCCGCGGCCGCCGCGCTCGCATCGCCGCCCCAGGCCAGGAGCTTTTGCCAGTCCTCCTCGCTGAGTGCGCCGCGCGGCACGGTGACGCCCAGGTTGCCAAAGACGAGCACGCCGATGGTGTCGTTGTGCTTGAGCTCGCTCAGGTCCTTGCGGTCATAGCGGTGGGGGGTGCCGTCGGACTTGGTGAGCACCACGTGGTCGCCATAGACGCTCACCACGCGGTGGAGGTCGGCCTTGTCGAGGCCCTTGAGCAGGCGCTTGGCCACGTTGGCCGAGGCGTGCCTGCGCCAGATCATCATGGCCACGGCCAGGGCGACAAGCACCACGGCCACAATCCAGAGGCTCGGCCAGGTGACGACCACCATCACGGCGAGCACGAGGTCGACCACGCACATGGCAAAGGCAAACGTGCGTTGGCGTTGGCCTGTGAGCAGGTCGGCGTAATCTTTGAGCAGGGCCTCGTCGGTGGTGTACTCGGCTACGACGAGGGGGGTGTCGGCCTTGGGCATCTCCACGGGGCCGCTTGGGGCCTCCACGGCCACGGTCTCTACCTCGTCGGGGGTGAGCCCGGCGGCTTCGACGGCGGCCTGGGCCTGCTGCTCGCCCTTGGCGACGAGCTCGGGGTTGCTCTCGGGGGACTGGAGGGGATCGGGGAGGGATTCGGATCGCTGTGCCATGGGTGGCTCTTTTCTCGCGCGGGTGGCCGGACGGTCGATGGGGGTAATATTCCCGCATTTTTGGCCCATTGCCGTTGCGAGGTCGCAGAACGGGGCTCGAGGCGGTATCGGAGGCCGTCGAGATGGTACAGTTATGGAGGGGGAGTTTCGGTTTGGGCAAACCGCCGTGCGGTGACCGGAAGAGGGGGGTTCGATGGACAAACGCGAGCTCGTGAGGCGCCACTATGCCGACGTGCTGCTGGGGCTGTGCAAAGACCATAGGCTGCGCGACCTCACGGTGGCCGACGTGGTCGAGGCCGCGGGTACGGCGCGCCAGACCTTCTACAACTACTTCTCGGACCTGAACGACCTCATCTGCTTCACGGCGTTTCTTCCTATGGCCGACGCGAGCGACCCCTTTACCGACCCTAACAGCACGCGCAGGACCCACGAGGTGACCATGGAGCGCCGGGCGTTCTACTGCCAGCTCCCGCAGCACATGGGCCAGAACAACTTTTGGGAGGCGCTCGGTGACTGGTTGAGGAAGACCTATTACGAGCGCTACCTTGTGGAGGGCCTCTCGCCTGAGGAGCGCGACTACCGCAAGGTCTGCATCGACCTGTACTGCCTGGGCGACGTGGCTGTGTTCAGGGAGTGGTGCGCCAACGGCATGGACGTGTCGATCGACGCGATCACGGCCATGCTCTACGACATGTCGCCCGCGTTCGTAAAGGAGGAGCTCGCCCTGCTGCCGGGACGGGCCGCGAGCTATCCTAGGTAGCGGCGCCGGCGGAGAAACCCCGCCGTTGGGGGCGGTTGCGGGGCTGCTTGTTCAACAGTTTTTGGTGAACCTGGATTTCATGGTTGAACCCTGCCCCCCAAGTGCGCTATGCTTCCACAGCACGCGGAGGGCTGACCGAGAGGCCGAAGGTGCTCGCCTGCTAAGCGAGTAAGGGGCCATAAAGTCCCTTCTGGGGTTCGAATCCCCAGCCCTCCGCCAGCGTGACTGCCAAAGGCGCCCCCTTTCTTTGGAGAGGGGGCGCCTTTTGGGTTATAGGGCAGCTTGCAGCCTCATGGCCTTCTCACCGGCAGGCAGTGGCGGTAGTAGGAGTGGGCGTCGCTGTTGAAGAAGCGCATGTACCGAAAGATGTTCTCCATGACAAAGGGGCCGGCGATCTCGTAGCCCTCGTCGCGCGCGTAGTCGAGCAAAGCGGGCGGGCCGTCTCGTCGAGGCCCGCCCCGTTCTCGCTGTGGCAGCTGTCGTAATAGACCGTGAGGTTGGTGCCGCCCGGCAGAGGGGTCGCCTGGGCAAAGGCCTCCCCAAAGGACTCGTCCACGAACACGAACGGCCGGGAGTGGAGCAGGTCCATGGTCGGCGAGATCTCGTCTGGGGGCACGTAGCACCCTACGCGGCGGAACAGCGCCAGGGGATAGCCGCCTTCGATGAGCCGGCGCTTGGTGTACTGCTGGTACCACTCCCAGCGCTCGTTTTCGGTGTAGTCGTCGTCCTCGCCGCCCAGGTCGGCATCGGTGGGGGCGCCAAAGACCAGGATGCGCCGCTCGGGGATGCGCTCGAGCATGATGCGCCCGCACACCGAGCGGTCGCGGTATTGCTCACAGCTGAGCACGATGTCGTCGCTGGTCTTTTTGGCGAGCATGAGCTCCTGGGTCTGCCGCTCGAGCTCGGCGCTGCGGGCCTGGGCCTGGTCGTGCAGGTAGTCGATGTCCTTGGCGTTTTCGATCTGGGCTATCTCGCGCAGGGTGAAGCCGGCGCTCTGCAGCTGGGTGATCATGTCGAGTTTGGTCGACTGCATGATCGAGTAGCTGCGGTAGCCCGACTCCTCGTCGACGATCTCGGGTTGCAAGATTCCCTCGTCCTGGTAGTGGCGCAGCGCGCGCGGCGTGGTGCTGCAGACCTCGGCCATGGTGCCGATCTTGAGCTGTTTCACGGTGCAGGTTCCCCCTTCTTCCGAACTGGCACAGAGTGTAACCTTTCCGCACGCGTCAAGGTCAAGGAACCCGGGGGAGAAGGGCTCGATGCTGGGCTTCTCACCTGGCATTTTGCTAAAATATGAGCAAGCGGTCCGCAAGGGTCGGCGTTGGCCATACCCCCTGCGGTCCTACGGTTTACCCTGGGTTTTTGGTTGGTTTGTCCACTATCGGTTCAAAAGGTCTCCAAAGTTCCTTCGAATTTCTCCTTGACTCTACCCTACGCGGAAGGGTCCACCATGGGCACCGCCGAAACGAACGGCATCGGGGTTTTCGCAACCTCGTCAAATGCGGGTTCTGGCTCGCAAGGCGCCGGGAGGCGATGCGTACTCGAGGTACGTGAGCCTCTCGGGAACGCGGCGAGCGGGGTTCCGCACCTATCTGAAAGGGGAACTACCCATGGCAGAACTGACTCGCAGGGAAATGGTTGCCGGCGGCGCTGTGGCCGCTGCCGCCGTGGCTGGCGCTGCTATTGCCGCCAAGCCCGCCTTCGCCGCCAACGAGCGCGTCGACGGCCCGGGCTTCAACGCTGGCTGGGGCGACACCGAGCTCACCGACCCCGCCATCCTCGACACCCCCTTTGGCCAGGTTGTCGATGACTGGTTCCAGTACACCTGGAGCTACTCCGCCGAGTTCGAGCCCCAGCCCGAGCGCGACCATGTTCTCGTGATCGTCTCCTCCGGCGCCGTGGGCGGCAACGGCGACCACATCGCCGAGGTCGTTGTCGACGAGATCGGCGACGCTGCCGACGTCGAGACCATCTACCTGCGCGACCTCCAGATCAACCAGCTCATGACCTGGGGCGACGTGCTCCCCGTCATGCAGGAGGAGGGCAACAAGGACGGCATGGTGCAGCTCATCGAGGCCCTGCACCGCTCCAACGTCGTCGTTGCCATCGCCCCGACCTACTACAACAACCCCGACGCCCGTCTGATGCTGGCCATTACCCGCCTGTGGAGCATGTGCTGGAAGAACCCGAACTACGTCTGGGGTCCCACCAAGCGTGTGGCCGTGATGCTCACCTGCACCGGCACCAAGGCCGACTACCTCAAGACTGTCTGCCGCGGCATCTTCTCGATGGCCGACATGTCGATCCTGACCCCCGAATGGAAGGCCGAGGTCTTCAACGGCTGCGGCGCTCCCACCTCGTTCGAGAACAACGACGAGTACATCGAGACCGCCCGCTCCATGGCTCGCTGGGCCATCCACGCCGAGTAAATCGGTACGAACCCGGCACGAACGCAAGAGTCGTCGAGACAGAGTGAGCGGGGCCGCACTGCGCTGGCATGCGTAGGCCGAAAACAGAGATCCGGTACCAGCGGCCCCTTGAGCATTTTGAGAAAGCTCCTGCACAAGGTGTGGCAGGGCGCGGTGTGCTCAGGCACATAAGCCCTGCCACAACGCAGTGCAGGACTTTATTCAAAATGCTCCAAGATGAACCACTCCGAGTCGGCCACCCCCTAAGGCCGACAACCCCCATAGTGCCCCGGCCGCGAGATCCCCCTCTCGCGGTCGGGCTTTTTGCATACGAGCTTCCGGCGAAGGGAGTCCCACAAGATGTCGCTCAATAGGAGGGCGTTTGCATTGGGTGCCTGTTTTGCTTCGATCGGTGCGTTGGCCGTCAGGGCGCTGGCCGCAGAGCCGGACGCTTCGACGGTGCCGGCCGGTCCCATAGACGCCGCCACGACCCTGGGCGAGCTGGCGGCCCACCCGGCGTTTAACGACGGCGGCCTGCTGCTGCTTCCCTGGTACGGCAGGCGAGAAGACCTTGAGGCCCCCTTCACTGAGGTGGGGTCGTACATGCCCTACCACAGCGCCGTCGACGTGCCCACGATGCTCGCCGCGGTGAACCGCCTGGTAGACGACGCCGCCCAGGGCAAGCAGGTGTTCTACCCGGTGTACTCTGCGGAGGAGCGGGCCGCCGACCCGCGCAAGGAGGAGGCGGGGCTCTTCTTCTTCCGGGGGCGCGAGGGCGCGCCGTTTGCGGTGGTCAACCCCGGTGGGGGCTTCTCGTATGTGGGGTCGCTCCACGAGAGCATGCCCCACGCCCAGGTGCTGAGCGAGCACGGGTACAACGCGTTCTCGCTCTCGTACCGCGCTGGGTCGGGCGACATGGCGGCCCAGGACCTGGCCCACGCCGTGGCCTACATCTGCGCGCACGCCGACGAGCTGGGCGTCTCCACCGAGGGCTACCCGCTGTGGGGCGGCTCGGCCGGAGCGCGCATGGCGTCGGCCGTGGGCACCTACGGCACGGCGGCGTTCGGGGCGCCCGAGGCCCCGCGAGCGGCCACGGTGGTGATGGCCTACACCGGGCAGTCCACCTGCACGGAGTTCGACCCGCCCACCTACGCCGTGGTGGGCGAGAACGACGGCATCGCGCCAGCCCGCGTCATGGAGCGGCGCATCGAGGCCCTGGCCGCTGCCGGGGTGCCCGCCGGGATCGAGGTGTTCCCGCACCTAGGTCACGGCTTTGGCCTGGGCGTGGGCACGAGCGCAGAGGGCTGGACGGAGGAGGCCATCGCGTTCTGGGTGCGGGAGGGGCTGGGCGGTGCATGGGTCGACGGGAAGCCCCGGGGAACTTCTTTGACGACCCCGACTTCAGGCCGAGCGTGACCAGCTACCCCTCGGCCGCGATGCCGCCCAAGGGCGCGGTGCTGCTGTGCTCGGGGGGCGCCTTTCAGTTCCGCAGCGACGGCAATGAAGGCTCGGCCGTGGCCCGCGAGCTTGTCGCCCTGGGCTACCAGGCCTTTGTGGTGGACTATCGCCTGCGGCCGTTTACCCAGGAAGAGGGTGCCCTGGACCTGGCCCGTGCCGTGCGGTTCGTGCGCTCCCACGCGAGCGACTACGGTATCGAGCCGGGCGTGATGGGCTTCTCGGCCGGCGGCATCCTGGCTGGCGAGATGCTGCTGCACCATGCGGGCTCGGTGATGCCCGACGCTTTGGACCCGGCCTACGTGCCCGATGCGCTTGACGGGGTCTCGGCCGATGCGGCTGCCTGCGGCATGATCTACTCGTTCTACGGCCGGCTCTCGGTGGCCTCGGGCGACGTCGAGGAGTTCGCCGCGGCCGGCCTGCCGCCCACCTACTTCTGCTACGACACGCGCGACCCCTTTGTGGACCAGTTCGAGCTGTGCGCCGAGGCGCTGGTGGAGGCCGGCGTGGAGGTCGACGAGCTCGTGCTGCCGGGTATTGGCCACGGCTACGGGGCCCTGGGTGGCTGGATTCCCACCTACGACGCGTGGCTTGCGGAGGTGCTCGGGCGAGCGTAGGGGGCGCGGAGGGGCGCGGGGCGGGGCGCTATGCGGCGATTGGCACGAAAGTTGCGTTGTGTAAGAGCCGGCGGGGGAGAGTGGCACCAAATCGGCGTTCTGTAAGGGGCGTTGGCCGGGAGTGGCACCAAGCTCGCATTATGTAAGAGTTCGCAGGCCAAAGATGGCAGTTGTGCACTCCGGAGGCTTACAAAACTCGCATTCGGTGCCATTCTCCGCCCAGGGCTCTTACAGAACAAGGGTTTGGTGCCACTCGGGCTTCCACGGACTTACACAACGCCGATCTTGTGCCGTGTGACTCTCGGTGCGGGGCGGCACGCTTGCGCGTTTGAGATGCCGGGTGGCAACATTCTTCTCGAATCAGGATGTCAGATGCCCCGGATGGCAAGAATCCCGCGAAATCAGGATGCCGGGCAGGGTCGGAATGCCAATCCACCGCCCAAACGTCCTGATAGATTCTATTTCTTGCCACCGGCGTCCTGATTCGAGCGATTTCCTGCCAGGCCGCCGATCGCGCGATTTTTTGTGGTGTAAGAGCCGAACGAGCGCCATCGCCCTGCCGGC
>JAHZGC010000049.1 GCA_019421015.1 Coriobacteriaceae bacterium
ATGAGGTTCTCGAACACGGCGATGATGGTGGAGAGCGACGCGAAGCTCATGAACACGAAGAACAGCGCTCCCCAGAGCTGGCCCAGGGGCATCTGGTTAAACACGTTGGGCAGGGTCACGAACACGAGCGACGGGCCCTGGTCGGGCGCCACCGAGAAGGCGAAGCAGGCGGGGAAGATGATGAGACCGGCGATGATGGCCACCACGGTGTCGAGGCCGCAGATGCGCAGGGCCTCGCCGGTGAGGGCGTGCTTTTTGCCGATGCGGCTGCCAAAGACCTCCATGGCCGAGATGCCCAGCGACAGGGTGAAGAACGCCTGGCCCATGGCGGCGTACACGACCTCGCCAAAGCCGGCGATGCCGCCCTCGAACATGCGGCCGAAGTCGGGCACCAGGTAAAACTCCAGGCCTTCGGCTGCCCCGGGGAGCGTGACGCTGCGCACCACGAGGAGGGCCATGACGGCGAGCAGGGCCACCATCATGACCTTGGTCACGCGCTCCACGCCCTTTTGCAGGCCAAAGCTGCAGACCACGAAGCCGAGGACCACCACTACGAGCATCCAACCCACCATCTCGCCGGGGTTGGCGAGCATGTTGGTAAAGACGTTGCCCACCGCCGCGGCGTCGAGGCCGTTAAAGGTCCCAGCCGCCATCTTGGCCGTGTAGGCGAGCATCCAGCCGCATACCGTGGTGTAGAACATCATGAGCAGCATGCAGCCGATGTAGGCCCACCACGAGAACCAGTGCCAACGCCGCGAGGGCTGCAGCTCGTCAAAGGCCAGGGCGGCGCTGCGCTGGCTGGCGCGGCCCACGGCAAACTCCATGACCATGACCGGCAGGCCCAGGATTACCAGGAATATGAGGTAGAGCAGGATAAATGCTGCCCCACCATACTGGCCCACGATAAAGGGGAAGCGCCACACGTTGCCCAGCCCGATGGCGCAGCCGGCGCTGATGAGGATGAACCCGAGCCGCGAGGCAAAGTGCTCGCGGGGGGCGGTGGCTGCGGGTGAGGAATCGTTCTGGGCCATGGCGCGTCTCCGAAACGTTTGAACGAAATTGCGGGCGCGGCCATTGTAGGGGAACGCGGGGCGGAGAAGGACTGGCGGTGCGGGGAGGTTCGGGGAAGGGATGCGGCGCTCTGGCTCGGGGCCAAGTGGCTGCAAAGATGTGGGCTGCGAGACCGCGTTGCCAAACCGCGAGACCGCGTGGTCAAAAATTCCGGTTGGGCAACATTGCATGGGCCGTTTTGCGGTTCGCCAGTTGGGCGGCTCGGCAAAAGCCCTGGAAAGGTTTGGGCGGAGGGCGTCGGGGGTCTAAACGATGTTGCCCAACCGGATTTTTTGACCAGCTGATGAGAGCGGAAAGGTGGAGTCAGCGAGTTTCAATGCATATATGTGCATAGAATTGCAATTTTATCCGATTTCATCACGTGAGGTCCTTTCCTTAGAAGATCTGGTCACCGAGTCCCTGGTGCCGGTGGACAGGATCACGACTTTCTCGACCGCCGGACGCCTGGGGCTGGTTCTTGAACGAAACCATGATTTTCTCGTCCAAGGGCCACCATGCCCATGCGTCTCAATGACGAGGAGGGTCGGGTGCGTCTCTTGCTAATCGACAAGGACACCGGCCCTCCGCCCTGCGCGGAAGGCCGGTGTCCCTGCTAGATGGCGCTATTTACCCGCGACGGCGCTCGCCAGCCTCCTTACTCGCTCAGCGCGGCGTTCTTGCCGGCGAAGTAGCCGTTGCAGGCGGCGTAGGCGTTGCACAGGCCCGGGATCGCGTTCTGGTAGCCGCTGCCCATGCGCCAGCCCACGCAGTTGCCGGCGGCGTAGAGGCCGGGGATCGGGTCCCAGTTGGCGTTCACGACCTGCATGTCCTTGTTCACCTTGACGCCCGAGCTCATGCCAAAGATATAGTAGGCCTCCTTGTAGGCCACAAAGGGCGGCTCGGCGATGGTGTGCATGTGGTTCATGCCCTTGCCGTAGTCGTAGTCGCAGCCCAGCTCGCAGAGCTCGTTGTAGCGCTCCACGGTCTTGACCAGGGCGTCGGCGGGCACGCCGATGGACTCGGCCAGCTCCTCGATGGTGTCGGCCTCGTGGCGCTCGGATCCGGCGGCCATGGCCTCCATCATCTCGTGGTTGGCGCCGGGCATGGGGAGCAGCGCCGGGAAGTCGAAGCCCGAGGAGTCCATGATCTGCCAGGCGTAGTTCACGCCGTCGGGCAGCTCGAAGATGTGGAAGCTCGTGGAGAGGCTCGAGATGGTCTCGTTAAAGAATCGCTCGCCCTTGTTGTTCACGGCCAGCGGCGCGGCGATCCAGTAGCCGTCGTTGCTCCAGGCCTGGTAGGAGGGGTCGATCTCTTCAAAGATGGCTCCGGCCCACATCATCATGCGGTGCCCCAGGCCGTCGTCCATCT
Organism: Coriobacteriaceae bacterium; assembly: GCA_019421015.1. Classification (GTDB taxonomy): domain Bacteria; phylum Actinomycetota; class Coriobacteriia; order Coriobacteriales; family UMGS124; genus JAHZGC01. Next base: position 2,419 of record JAHZGC010000049.1, read on the forward strand.
TCTCGTCGATGTCCACGGGCGCGGTCTCGGTCATCTTGGCGTTGTAGCCGCTGTAGCGCTTGATGAAGCGGGCGAGCGACGGGTAGCACAGGGCGTCGACCATCTCGTGGTTGGCGGCGTAGGAGCCGGCGCACATGATGACGCCCTTGCTGGTCTTGTAGTACACGTAGTCTCCGTCGGGGTTGGTGCAGATGGCGCCCAGCACGCGGCCGTCCTCGTCCTGCACCAGCTTGCGGGCGGTGGTGTGGAACACGACCTCGCCGCCGTGGTCGCGGATCCAGTCGTGGAAGATGTAGTCGAACTTCTCGAGGGAGTCGTGGCCGGTGTCGTCGAAGTCCACGTGGAAGTCGTGGATGTACTGGTCGAGCTCCTCCTCGTCGAGCGGCACGCCGATCGAGATGGTGCCGGGCATTCCGGCGGGCTGCAGCACGTTGGCCTCGATCTCGTCGAGGATCTCGCCGCTGTGGTAGGCCCACTGCGCCACCAGGGCCGGGTCGACGCGCAGGTTGCCCTCGTTGATGACCAGGTTCATGACCTTCTGCACGTTGTGCTCGCGCTGGCCGCCGGCCTTCTGGTACTCGGAGTTGAAGAAGCCGATGCCCGAGCCCGAGATGTGCGGGGCGCAGTTGCGCTCGATCATGACGACCTTGGCGCCGTTGTTCAGGGCCGAGTAGGCGCTGAGGCAGCCGGCCAGAGCGCTGCCGACCACCAGGACGTCGGTCTCGACGGTCTCGACGCAGTCCTCGGGCGTGATGGCGGGGGCTTCGCCCACCCAGCTCGGGATCTCGCGCTCCTCGGCTTCGAACTGGCTGGCGTCGATGCTCACGTTGCTCCAGGAGGGCGCGGCCTCCTCGGCCAGGGCGGTTCCGGCGAGGGCCCCTGCGGCGACGGCGGCGCCTGCCCCGCGGACGAACGACCTGCGATCCATGCTCATGGTGTGCTCCTATCATCGGTCTGGTTGCGGCCGCCGATGCGCGACCTGCCCTTAAGGTAGGCGGCCGGCCTTAGGGTGCGCTAGGCCTCGCCAGGGGGTCACGTTATTTCGGGGCACCTACCCCTTGCAAGGGGGTAGCGCAAATGATTACCCCTTCATCTGGGACGATGCCCCACGGGTGTCGTTGGTCCGCCGGTGGGCGGCGGCTCGGTCGCTTTGTGCTGAGAGCTGAGCACCCTGCCGTTTTTACCGGCTTCCTTTTCCACCGGCACCTGTTCTCCGCTACAATGGCGAGGTTTGTTACCGTGTACTCGCCGTCCCCTGCCCGTGTCCGCCTGTGAGGAGGCCGCCCCATGGCGCAGGCCCCAAGCGCCCCATCCGTGCATGCACCCCTGCGCGTCGCTGCGTCGATGCTGGGCGGCCGTCGGCTGGTCTATTGGGTGGGCAACGGCATCTGGCTCACGTTTGCGATGTCGGTCGCCTCGGTATACCCGTTTGCCACGGGCGCGGGGTATGCCACGGAGGTCGGCCTGCTGCATCGGGTGTGCTTTGCGCTGTCCTTTTTTGTCCTGGCGTTTTTGGTGCGCCGGCGTCGCCTGACCGGGTCCTACGCGCTGTCGACGGTCACGGCGGTCTGCTCGGGGGCGGCGCTGGTCGCCGCGTTGCCGACGCTGGTCGCCGACGTCCGGTGGCCCCTGTACCTGGCCGCCGCCTTCTTGGGCTTTGGGAACGCCTGCGGTTTTTGCCAGTGGCTGCGCATCTTGGCACCCCACGGCCTGAGGGCCGCCGAGTACCTGCTCATCGGCGGTTCCGTGGTGCACATCCTCATGATGTTCGCCCTGGTCTCCTGGGTGCCCGAGGCGCTGCGGCCCTGGTGCGTCTTTGGCCTCTGCGCGCCGGTGGGGATCGCCCTTTTGCCGGTGAACGTGCGCCTGAACAGCGCCCCGGCCGCCCAGAGGGCGCGCTGCGAGGAGGTGGATCCCGCCCGTTGCTCCCATGCCCTGGGCAGCCTGCGCCTGCCCATCGTGTGCGCCGTGGCCCTGACGCTCATCACGCCCATCGCGAGCTCGGTATTCGGGGCCGGCGGCGGCCTCATGGGCTCGGCGGTCTCGACGGCGGCGCAGCTGGTCTCGCTGGCGCTTCTGGCGGCGGTGTGGTTTGGTTTTGACCGCGACCTCACGCTGCCCCAGCTCTACTGCGTGTCGCTGCCCCTGTTTGCCAGCGCCATCCTGGGCGTGTCGTTTGCAGGCGCCGCATGGGGCTGGGTGGTCTTGGCCATAGGCGAGAGCTGCTTCTTCTTTGTCTCGGTGCTCATGGTGACCTCGTGCCTGACCGCTGCCGAGCGCTACCGGGTGTCGGCCCTGGCGGTCTACGGGGTCTTTGCGGGCTGCATGTACCTGACCGACGCCGCGCGGCTGGCTATCGAGAACCTCGTGGCGCGCGGGACCCTCGACATCGAGCCCTATGTGGCGACCTTGCTGCTGCTCTACGTGCTCATGATTCCGGCCTTTTGCATCGTGGCCCCTCTGGTCCGCCGCGCTTTGGGCGAGAAGCCCGCGCGCGAGGGGGCGTCGGCGACCGGCACGGCTGCCGGCGACGACGTTTGCGCGCGCATCGCGGGGGAGCGCGGCCTGTCGCCCCGTCAGCTCGAGGTCATGCGCTACCTGGTGGCCGGCCGCGACGTGGGGCGCATCGCCGACGCGCTGGGCCTCGCGCCCAACACGGTGCGCTCCTACCGCAAGTCGCTCTATGCGGCGCTGGGGGTCCATAGCCGCCAGGAGCTGCTCGACCTGGTAGAGGCGGAGCGGGTTCGCTGATTGCGGGGCCGAGACTGATTGCGGGGCCGAGCGGCGGCTCTCGTTGCAGACAGGTCTAGCGACAAAAGATGGCGGTCGCCGGGGGGAGTCACAACGTGACAGGCGACCGCCATCTGTGAACGGTATCGGGATTGCCGGGGCGACGGTAGGTCCTTTTTAGGGGTGCCGCGCCTCCGCGCCGGTTGGACGGTTACCCCCTGCCAAGGGGTAGCGCAAAAGACTGGCCTTTTGAGCTGGGGCAAAGCCGTTGGCACGTAGAAATTCCCAGCGGGGCATTCACGGTTATTCCACCGCCTATCCTTCGCTACAATGGCGTGCGTCCATGCCGTTGCCTGCCCGCCGTCCCAAAGGAGACCTCCCCATGCCCATGCCCACAGCCCAGCGCGTCGCCTCGGGGGTGGGCGCCCGGCGTGTGATTTATTGCGTGGGCAACGGCGTATGGGTCACCTTTGCGATGTCGGTCGCGCTCGTGTGGCCGTTTGCGTCTGAGGACGGCTATGCCACGGCGGCGGGGCTCGTGAACCGGGGGTGCTTCGCGCTGGCCTTTTTTGCCATGGCGGTCCTGGATGCCCAGGGCCGGCTTGGAGGCCGATACACGCTGGTCAAGATAACCGCCGCCTGTGCGGCCGTTGCGTTGGGGCTGCTGCTGGCCGGGGGCTTCTCGGCGGCGTGGCCGATCTACGCGGCGGCGGCCGTCTTGGGCGTGGGCAACTGCTGTGGGTTCTGCCAATGGCTGCGCATCCTCGCGTCCCAGGGGATCGACGTGGCAAAGGGGCTGCTGTTGGGCGGGTCGTCGGTGCATATCCTGCTGGTGTTCGCCGTCGACTCGTGGGCACCGGGGGCGTGGCCCCCATGGTTCGCGCTGGGCGTCTGCGCGCCGCTCGGCATCGGTTTGCTCGCTGTCAACGTATGCGTGAACCAAGAACCGTCCGACGACGGCCCTGCAAGCCCTGCCGCCTGCGCCGGAGTCCTGCGCAGCCTGCGCCTGCCGGTCGTGTGCGCCGTGGCTCTCGTGCTCATCACGCCCATCGCGTGCTCGGTGTTCGGCTCCACGGACGGCCTTGCGGGCTCCGCGGTCTCGACCGTCGCCCAGCTCGTGTCCCTGGGGATTCTGGCGGTCGTCTGGTTCGCGCTCCGGCGCAACCTCACGCTGCCCCAGCTCTACTGCGTGTCGCTGCCCCTGTTTGCCAGCGCCAT
>JAHZGC010000005.1 GCA_019421015.1 Coriobacteriaceae bacterium
GCTTCGCGGCGCTCTCCACCATCATCGCCGTCTTCGAGAACCTCATCACCTTCACGGTCGAGAAGTGGAACGTCACCCGCCGCGCCGCCATTGTGCGCACCGGCATCCTGGTGGCCGTGCTCAGCCTGCCCTGCGCCCTGGGCTTCAACGTGCTTTCGGGCGTCGCGATCCCCGGCATCGGCGACATCCAGTCCATCGAGGACTTCATCGTGTCGAACAACCTGCTGCCCTTGGGCAGCCTGCTCTACGTGGTGTTCTGCGTAACCCGCGGCGGCTGGGGCTGGAACAACTTCTTGGCCGAGGCCGACACCGGCGAAGGGCTGCGCTTCCCCCGCTGGGCCCGCGGATGGCTCACCTTTGGCCTGCCCGCGCTTATCCTGGTGATCTTTGTGATGGGCTACCTGCCTAAGGTGACGCTCTGGTTGGGGCTGAGCTAGCGGAGAGAAACACGCGCGGGCGGTGCGGGCGCGGGTGTGGCGGATTTGCGGGTGGCGGATCGTCTTGGATTGTGTACGAGCCATTGTCGAAAATAGCAGTGCTACCTTCTATAGACTTCGTATCACCCGAGGTAGAAAGCTATATCATGAGCTGAATAAACCCGTCTTTAGACGTAGGCTCATACACATCCCTGGACGATCTGCCAAAATTTAAAGTTTTATAAATCCTCCGTCACACCGCCCTTCCCTACTTCGCCCTTTGCCCTCATAATGGCGGACACGCCCACCCGTTTGGCAGAGAGGACCACGCTTATGATTGTCACCACCACCCAAGAGGTTGCTGGCTACACCATCACCGAGTACAAGGGCATCGTCTTTGGCGAGGTCATCACCGGTATCAACATGTTCCGCGATCTTGGAGCCGGCCTGCGCAACATCTTTGGCGGCCGTTCGGCCGGCTACGAGGAGGAGCTGCAGACCGCCCGCAACCAGGCGCTCTCCGAGCTCGAGCAGCGTGCCCGCGCCCTGGGAGCCGACGCCGTCGTAGGCGTCGACATGGATTACGAGGTGCTGGGAACCGACAACGCCATGATCATGGTGACCGCCTCGGGTACGGCGGTACGGCTGGGGTAGGTCCCGAGGTCGACGTCTGAAGAACGCGGGGTAAAGCTACTTTACCCCCGTTCTCTCCCCTACTCGCTCACACCCAGCAGGTGCCGCACGGCCACCCAGCTCATGACCGCGCCCGAGCCCACGGTCATGCCGCCGTGCATGTACATGCCGCCGCTTACGCCGCTCGAGCAGTTGCCCACGGCGTACAGACCCTCGATGGGATTGCCGCCCACACTCATGACCTGGGCGCTCTCGTTAATCTTCAGGCCGCCGCAGGTCCCGCAGGTACCGGGCACGTACACCGCCCCGTAGAAGGGGGCCGTCTGCACGGGAGCAAGGCAGGGGTTGGACAGGTCCTCACGCATGCCGGCAAACAGCCCGGTGGTGTTCACGTCGATGGACTTCTGCCCGCGGCCAAACTGCGGGTCAAGGCCCTGCTCGGCGTTGGCGTTGAACTCCTCCACCTGCTCCAGCAGCCCTTCAACCTCGATGCCCAGCTTCTCCGCCAGCTCCTCGAGGGTGTCGGCCTGCACGATAAAGTCGGGCACCGGGTCACCCACGACCGCCTGGCCGGGCAGCGTGTAGGCGGCGGTGTAGCCCGAATCGCAGATGAAATAGGCCGGGATGTTGGGCGTGTTGGAGAAGTGGGTGTCGTAGTTGCCGAAGCTCAGGTTGAATGAGCCGTAGACCTCGGCCTCATCGGCAAATCGGCGGCCGCAGCGGTTCACCACCAGGGCACCGGGCTTGCCGCGGTACATGGCCCAGTCGTTGCCCACCATAGTGTTCACGATCTGGTTGTTGGCTATGAGCTCGGCGGGGTCTTCTCCCCCAGGCAAGAAGCACGGCAGGCCCCAGGCGCGGTCCATGTAGGCGGTCGCCGCGCCAATGGCCATGCCCATGCGATGGCCGTCGCCGGTGTTGCCGGGGGCCGCATTGGTCACAAAGTAGGGGAAGCCCAGGTAGCTGCGGCGCATCTCGTCGTTGTAGTCGAAGCCACCGGTGCCCAGCACCACGCCCTTCAGGGCATGCACGCGCAGGGGCGTACCGTCCTCGCCGGTTGCGGCAACGCCCACCACGCGGCCGTCCTCCACGATAAGGTCGGTGGCCGGGGTGTTGAACAGCAGCTCCACGTTGGAGTCGGCCTCGAGCGACTCCTCGAGCAGCGACCACGGACGCGGCGGCTGGTCCTCGGGGTAGCCCTCGCAGGCGATCACCGAGATATTGCCGCGGCCAAAGGGCACATAACCCTCGCTCGGCTCGTAGTAGTCCTGGAACGCCGGAACTGTGAAGCCCCAGGTCATACCGAAGGCCTCGCCCGTCCAGCGCAAAAACTCGTTGCCATTCTCCACATAAGAGCGCGAGACCGCCTCGTCGATGCGGTTGTTCGACGCGCTGCGGTAGTAGGTCATGACCTGCTCGATCGAGTCTTCTACACCGGCTTCGAACTCGGCGTCGGAGAGCGGGATGCCCACGCCCTGGCCCGAATACATCGTGGTGCCGCCAAAGATGCCGGCCTTCTCGAGCACCACGACCTTGTTTGCCCCGTAGTAAGAGGCGGCTGCGGCGGCCACGGCGGCGGTGCCGGTGCCCACAACCACGACGTCGGCCTCAAGATCCCAGCCCTCGCCGTCGGCACGGGCCGCGGCGGGCATGGCCATATTCGCGGCAACGCACGCGGCGCCGGCAGACAGGGCGGCCCCGCGGATGAACGTCCGGCGGTCGGAAGCGGTGGACAGAACAGAATCGGATGCGGTCATGGCATATCCTCCTTGAATGGATAGGGGTTCAACCGGCCCCTTACGCCGGCGACAACAACCCTACGGCATCTGAAGGGCGTAGGAGAAATCGGGCTTTGGGCCAGGAGGTCGCACAAATCAAAACGGCCTATTGCAAAATGCGATAGGGCCTAAGGCACGCCGGCAGACCGGCGCGTTGCTGGTGCCTTCTTTATGACGCCGACCCTGCCAAACCCATGGAAGTGTCCTCCCTTTTGCCTTACACTGAACCGGAGAGCCCGCGATTGTTCAGCATTCGGCTTGGGGAAAAGGGGACCGATAAGCCCATGAAGATCAGCACGTTGCGGGAGTTTGTCGCATTGGCCAAAAACCGCAGCTTCGTGCGAGCGGCCAAAGAGCTGTATGTATCGCAACCCAGCCTGAGTGCCCATATCGCCGCGCTCGAAAAGGACTTGGGCTTTACCTTGGCCGACCGCGAGGGTGGCCACTTCGTCTTGACGCCAGCCGGCATGTCGTTTCTCGAGTATGCGCAGTCGATCATCTCGCTCTACGACGAGGCTCGCGAGCGCGGACGGTCCATCGCCCAGGAAGGCCCCCTCATCCGCATGGCAAGCGCCGCCCCCGGCAGTCCGCTGTACGAGGCGGCCCTGGCTTGTGGGGGCCACCGCATCACCTTCGTGGACATGCCCTACAACACGTCGATCCTCGCCTCTCTGAGTGACGGTTCCCTGGACGTGGGCATCTGCCATGACTTTACAATCATCCCCGAGGCGGCCGAAGCAACGCGCGACGCGGGGCTGCGGTTCATCCCCACGGGAACGTCGCGTCTCTCCATAGCCATGGCCGCCACAAACCCCTTGGCCAGCGCCACCGAGCTCCACATGGACGACCTTCGCGGCCGCACGGTCAACATCGGGGGTGTCGGCTACTTCGACGAGTGGCGCGCCCTGATCCGCAGCACCTTCTTAGGGCAGGCCGACCTCTCCTTCAAGCTGAGCGCCCACAACAGCGCCACCGAGATATCCCGCGAGGACCTGGGAGGCTCCCTACATATCTGCGAGAGCTCCTCAGTCACGAGCTACTACCGCCATCGCGATGACATTGTGGTCTTTGACCAGGTAGATGGCCGGACGGTGGAGTACACCATCGGCATAGCTTACCGAACCGATCCCGCGCGCCCCGAGGTTGAATCGTTTGCGCTCAAGCTTGCCGAGATGCTGAGGTAGCGTTGGGGCGGCCCTTACGAGTGAGATGCGCAGGATGACCCCGCTTCTACCTGGCGGGACAGATGCAGGCATGGTGCGGGCGAAATGGCGCAATCGGACAGCATGCTGGACAAAACCCGCCGCACTGCAGGCGGGTCTTTTCCGAACGCGCCTGCACCATAGCGGGTTTTGTCCACTTTGGGTGAATCAGCGCCCGCACAAGGGGGCGTTTTGTCCAGCAGGTCTCTAGGTCCGGCATTGCCGCCCGCACCATGGCCCCTTCTGGCCAGGACGCCCGTTTAGTGAGCCGCCCACACCACGAGACGCATAAGCCCACCCAATCTACCTGGGAAAACAATGCGCACTGGCCCTAATAGCCCGCGCTTCGGTCCACCAGGCGCGCCAGCGGCCTTCCTGCCGCATAGTTCTCGAGGTCCTCGCAAAAGAGCCGTACCGCCTCGTCGCGCGTAAAGCCCATGGTCATGTTGCCCGAGACGTGCGGGGTGATCAACACGTTGCGCGCATCCCACAGAGGATCGTCTTTCGGCAGCGGTTCAGGCGCCATCACGTCGAGAGCCGCCCCGCCCAAGCGACCGTCGTTCAGGGCCTCGGCCAGCGCCTCTTGATCGATGGCCGACCCGCGGCCCACATTCACCACCAGCGCGTCGGGCGGCAGCAGGGCAATGCGCTCGCGGCTGAGAACCCCGGCGGTTTCGGGCGTACCGGGAAGCGCCATCACCAGCACGTCGGTCTGGGGCAGCAAGCCGTCGAGGCCTCCCTTGCCGTCGGAACCGTCGATGGCGCGCACCTCGACGAACGGCTCGCGGGCCTGGCCGCTGCGGCTCACGCCCACGATACCCTGGGCCCCCAGCGCCAAGGCCTTCTCTGCAAAGGCAGCGCCGATGTTGCCGGCCCCCAGCACCGCGATGCGCACCTCGTGGATCGAACGCACCGGCAGATCGCGCTCCCAGCCGTGCGCCTGCGCAATGCGGATGTACTCGGGCATGCGGCGCAGCAGCATGAGCACGGCCATGACCAGGTGCTCACCTATGGTCTCGTCGTAGGCACCCGACGAGTTGCTGAGCAGGCAGTCGGGGTTGGCAAAGAGGGTCGGATCGGCGCAGTAGGGGTCCACGCCGGCGTAGGAGCAGCAGTACCAACGCAGCGACGAAGGGGCCCGGCGCAGCAGCTCGGGCGAGTGGGCAAAGAGGACCTCGGACTGGGCTAGGCTGGAGGGCAGGTCGGGGTCGTCCTCGCGCTCAAAGAAGGCAACCTCAAAGCCGCAGCGCCGAGCCGTCTCGCGGATGGCGCGGCGGTGGTCGTCGGAGAGAAACTCGAGGCAGACGCAGATGCGGTGGGGATGTGCGAGGATGGACGGCATGGGGGCGCTCCTTGGGGGTCGGAGGCGGGCAATGTTCGGATGCGCATTGTATACCGCCGCCATGAAGGCATAGCCGAAGTGCTGGGATTCGGCCACCGCTGGCTACCCGCCGACGTCTATGCCGCCATTTCGCCGCGCGCTTAACCGGTCCACCGACAGCAGCGCTCCCTCAAACGCCGCGGGCGCTATACTGGTCGGCAGGCAACCGCATCCCCAACACCATCGGACGCTCATGACGCAAACTCCCTCGACACCAAACCCGTCCTCCAACCGCCTTGCCGGCTGCGACCGCACCTTCTGGCTCACGACCGTCGGTTTCGGCCTCTATCTGGGCTGGAGCATGATGGGCGCGTCGGCATCCCTGCTGCCCGACGCAAACTTCGACGCCGTCACGGCCATGGCCATCCACGGCCCGCTCGAACGCCTCCTCTGGATCGGGGCGCTCGTGGCGGCCGCCCTGCTCTCGTTGCGCAACAAAACCCCGCGCTTCCAAAGAACGCTCGCGCTTATCGCCGGCATCGGCACCGTCGTTGGTACGGCCTCGGTCTACGGCGTTACGGCCCTTCAGGGCAGCCCTGCCCTCATGTCGGCCGCCCAGCTTCCCATCGTGGTGTCGTCGCTGTTCATCGGTCTGTGGGGTGCGCGGCTCTGCGCGTTCAGGGAACGCAACGCCATCCTCTGCGTCTGCTGCGCCAGCGCCATCTCGTTCCTGGCGGTCCTGGCCTGCATGCCCTTGGGACCCGTCCTTCAGGCCGCGCTCCACATCGCCCTGCCCGCGGCGTCGTGCGCCCTGTTCCTCGCATCGATACCCACCCCGGCCGCGACCCCCGCCGACCAGCAGCCCGCCACCGCCTCCGGGCTCGTCCACTCGCTTCCCCTGCGGGCGTTTATCGGCCTGGGCCTGTTCGGCACCACCGTGGTGCTGCTCCAGGCCTTTAGCGAGCAAAAAACCGAGATGCCTGACGAGCTGCTTTGGATCGTGGCCGGCCTGGCGGTCAACGTCGTCGTGCTGGCGGTGGCCCTGCTCACACCGGACCGTCTCAAGGCATCGTCGCTCTCACGGCCCATCCTGCCCCTCTTTGTGGTCAGCACCTTCCTCGTCTTTGCCACCGACTTTGGCCAGCAGGCCCTCGAGGTGTTCTTCGTGGCCTGCTCGTGGGCCTACTTCAGGATGTTCTCCTGGATCATCTGGCGCGTCGGGGCCCAGCGCTCCCACAACGCCTCGTTTTGCACCGTTGCGATCGGCCAGATCTTCTTGACCTGCGGAACCACCCTGGGCAGCCTGGCCCATGCGGGGTTCGTGCAGACCGGCATCCCCCAGCTCGCCGCCATGGCAACCATCTGCACCCTGAGCGTGCTCGTGGCGGTGCTCTTCCTTGACACGCACTATGTGGCCGAGTTGGCCGACGCCAAGCCTCTGTTTGACCCCAGCAACCCTGCCGCCTGCGAGCGGTGCGTCGACGTGGCCACGGCGCGCTTCGGCCTTTCCGACAAGGAACGCTCGGTGGCACGCCTGCTCGTGCAGGGAGCCACCAACGAAGAGATCCAGGCCGACCTCGTCATTGCCACCGCAACGCTGCGCACGCACCTGCGCAACCTCTACCGCAAGACCAAGACCCACAGCCGAGAGGAGCTCGTGGTGCTGCTGAGGTCGTTGGAGTAGAAACGCGCCCCGCAGAGACCCGAAAGCGACCTTTTACTTGACAGGGTATTCTACCTGCGGATATGACCGTCTCATCCAAATCTCATCCATGCTCCGCGGGCTTTTCAGCCACCTTTACCGCAGGGCCTGGGGCACTACGGCCCCGTTGCTCCCCTATTGTTCGGCCCAGCGCAGCAAATGCCTGCGCTCCCGGACACTATCCGCACCACCGAGGGGAGAAAGCCATGAGTTCCACCGCCCTTGACCGCCGCACATTCCTCGCCGCGTCGGCTGCCGCCGTCGCCCTGAGCGCCGCCGCCGGCAACGCTGCCACCGAGGCCCGCGCCGACGAGAAGGCCGCTCCTGCAGCCGGCTCCACGCCTGCCGACGGCTCCTATATCACGCAGGGCTCGAGCATGCACGGCCCCATCGACGTGCTCACCGTGATCGCCGACGGCGCCATCGCCGAGGTGCGCGTGCTCAACCACAAGGAGAGCCGCGTCATCGGCGAGCATGCCGTGACCGTCATGCCCCAGCGCATCGTTGAGTCCCAGTGCCTCGACGTTGACACCGTGACCGGCTCCACCATCACGAGCTCCGCCATCGTGCGCGCCGTGGAGGAGGCCGTGGTGAACGCCGGCGGCGACCCCGCCGTCTTCAGCGGCTACGTGGCCCCCGAGCCCAGCACCGAGGTTGTCGAGAAGACCGTCGACGTTGCCATCGCCGGTGCCGGCCCCGCCGGCCTCATGGCCGCTTGGATGGCCGCCGAGCAGGGCAAGAGCGTCCTGATCTGCGAGCGCATGGGCTACACCGGCGGCTGCACGCCCATCACCGGCTGCGGCATCTACACCCAGGAGACCAACATCCAGAACGCCTGGGGCACCGACCAGATCCCCGGCTCCCATGCCACCTATGAGAAGCGCCTGCAGAACTACACCGACCGCCTGCTGCAGCCCGACTGCCCCTACTACAACCCCGACATGCCGTTCGTCAAGAACATCCTCAACTCCTCGCGCGAGGCCGTGAACCGCATGGTCGAGATCGGCGTTGGCTTCTGCCCCATCGGCGACACCATGGTGCCCGTGCTCTCGCCCGGCGACTTCCAGATCGGCGGCAAGTACAGCATGCAGATCATCGACAACTTCGTGCGCCACGAGTACGGCGTCGAGATCATCACCGACACCCCGGTGACCAACCTCACCGTTGAGGACGGGAAGGTCTGCGGCTTCACCGCCAAGAGCGTCGACGGAACCACCTACCAGGTCAAGGCCGACGCCGTGATCCTGGCCAGCGGCGGCTACATCATGAACAACGACCTCTATGAGGAATATCAGGCCGACGACATGAAGTTCCCCCGCACCGGCCCCTTCTGGGCCGACGGCAGCGGCATGCTCATGGCCCGCGACGACGCCGATGCCGCCTGGTGCTGCATGGACATGGGCGTCACGAGCCACTACCACGCCGGCGTCTCGCTCGCCGAGACCTCGTACCTGCACTACTGCGTGCCCGGTGTCGTGGTGAACGGCAACGGCGACCGCTTCGTGGACGAGACCATCTCCTACATCGTGGCCCTGCGCAAGTTCAAGGAGGAGCCGACCACCGACTTCTACTGGATCTTTGACGAGCCGGCCAGCTACGGCCTGCAGCCCGGCGGCAACAAGTTCCGCATCGACTACTCGTTCCTGCACGACACCGGCGACATCATCCGCGGCGAGAACTACCAGAACCTGGCCGAGAAGGCCGGCCTGCCCAACCTCGTGGCCGCGCTCGACACCGTGAACGACTGCGCCCTCAACGGCGCCGAGGACCCCTGCGGCAACGCGAGCCTGGCGGCCATGAACCTCAACGGCCCCATGTTTGCCTGCAAGATCATCCCGACCCCCTACATCGCCCAGGGCGGCCTGCTCGTGGACCTCGACGGCCGCGTGCAGCGTGAGGACGGCTCGGTGATCGAGGGCCTCTACGCCGCCGGCGACGTGACCGGCGCCCTTGAGAACCGCGACGGCGCCAACTACATGATCGGCCTGACCCAGGCCTTTGGCTACGGCATGATCGTGGGCAAGACCGTGGCGGCGGATTTGGCGTAAGGCTCGCTCCGCAAGGTTTGGCTCCATAACCAAGCACATGGGCGCCGGTATCCCCAACAAGGATGCCGGCGCCTTTTTATGAAAGGTTCAGCAGCACCAGCGCCACCAGCAGCGCCACAAAGAAGGTGCAGACCAGGTACAGGTTTTTGAGCGACGCCGGGCCCGTCTTGTCGTAGATGTTGGCCATCGCGTCGGCAACGCCGCTTGCCAGCAGCAGGAGCACGAGCCACTGTTTGCGAATGGCTCCTCCGCCCGGGATTCCCTCGTCGGCTCCGCCCTTCTCCCAGTTAACAAGCACGATGGCGACGATCGCAACGGCAATGCCCGCGGCCTGCACCCATCCCAGGCGCTCACCAAAGAGGGCCATGGCGGTCAAGACCGGAATCAGGACCCCACCGAGCTTCATGGCCGTACCCGACAGAATGACCCCGTTTGTGCACACGCTTTTTTGAAGCAGCACAAAGGCAGCCAGATACAGCACGCCGGTCACCGACCCCAAGGCGATGGCAACGGGCGCTCCCCCACCTGCGTCTGGGCTTTGGAGCCCACCTGCGTACAGCAGCGACACTGCCGTGCACACCGCGTAGTTGGCCGAGAACATCACCATGTTGCTGCGCACATAGCGCTCGCTCACCCGCATGAAGATGGAGACGAGCGCGCTGCTGCAGATGGCCAGCACCAGGTAGAGCATCATGAACTCCGCTCGTCGGAGGCCGTCTCCGAAACGTCCCAGAGCCCCCGATCCATCTGCGCCAGGTACGCCCGCACCTCCTGCGCATCGGCGGCCATAGCGTTGCGCAGGGCCTCGGGATGCTCGAACATCGGCCGGCACAGCAGCTCACGACGATCAAAATCGCTGGAACTCCCATGGACCAGCCCCGCAAAGAACCCTTCGATAAACGATGGCTCAAACTCCACGCCCACCGCACGGTTGCGGTAATTGGCTCGAACCAGCGCATCGCGAAAATAAGCGGCGTGGTCCTCAAAGGGGCCATTCCCAACTTCAAAGCCCAGTTCAGCAAGGTAAAGCTCGGCAAAGACCGCAACGGTGCGCGTGTTGCCCTCTACAAAAGGATGGACCTGCCATACCCGGCTGATGAACGTGCTGAAGTTGGAGCAGTCGGCGGCATTGAATTCATATCCATACCCATAGGCCGCCTCACGGGCAAAGAGGGCGTTGAGCATGCCCGTATACATAGACGGCGGCGCATAGAACACGCTGTCGCCATTGAGCACCACCTCGGGCTTGATCAGCTGCTCCGTTTTATAGTGCCCCGGCCGATACGTTTCGGGATCCAGGTCCTGAAACAGCCTTGCGTGAATCGACGAGAGCAGGGCGGGGTCAAGCACAAAGCCACCCTCTTCCAGCACTTCGACGATACGCCGGCTCACCAGGTCGGCCTCCCGGGTCCTGCCGGATGAGCCATCGCAGGCCTGGGGACCTTGCGAATCGATGCAGCGATAATGAGCCTGCAGCAGCTCGCCAACCCGGGTGAGGTCCACCTCTCCGTTGATGTTGCTTTGAGCAAGCGACCGCGCATAGGGCGACGGCTCAAGACCGTCGGCCGCCTGAAGGCCGAAGGCCGTGTTCCAATAGCGCGCCCGCACCTCGGGCCGATCGGGCTCTCCCTTGGGCCTGTAGGAAGCGTCGGGAATCTGGTCAAACGTCATGGCACTCCCTCAAGAGGTGCGGTCGCTTTTTAGGGAAGTATAGCGCGAACGCTTGAATCGGGCCGGGATGCCGAGCCCGCGCCGCACGGACCCCGAGGACACGGCGCCAGCAAGGAAGAATTGCCGGAAATCCCCCAATCACCTGTACCCATGCGCTATGCTGGCACCCAGCGCCCCTTCCGCAGAAAGCCGGCCGTCATGGAACACCCAACCTCAGCCACAGCCCGACCCGCGCACCTCACCGCCAGCCAATTCGGTCTGGGGTTCTGGCAAACCTGGTGGACCTGCGCCCTGTGCACCTCCACAGTCCTCCCCAGCGGACGCCTGATCGGGCCGTTCGACGCCAGCACGTTTCTGCTGCTCGTCACTGCCGCAAGCTACTTGGCGGCCACCCTCGCCTCCCGGCGCATCCCCTCTTTTTCGCGCCTGCCCGGCGCTTGTACGGCAGTGGCCGCGGGATGTGCCCTGGGAACTGTGGGCATGGGCGTGGCCAGCGGTGCGAGCACCGAGTCCTGGCAAGGCTGGGGCATTCCGCTGTTCATCGTTGCCGCAATCCTGTTTGCCCTGGCAAACGCCCCGCTCATCCTCATGTGGGGCGAACGATGGAGCACCCTGGCAAGCGGCGCGGTGGGCAGATGTCTCTACACCTCGTACGCGCTCGCGCTGGCGGCGTTTTTCTGCGTGGACGCGCTGCCGTGGACCGTTCGCCTCGCCATCATGGCTGCACTACCCGTGGTTTCGGCCGTCCTGCTGCACCTGTCCCAGAGCGAGCCCAGCCGCGAGGCGCGAACTGGGGGCGACGTTCCCACCCCCTCGTTCGTCCGGCCCCTTATCGCCGTGTTCGTGCTTAACTTCGTATGGGGTGCCGCGCTTCCAGCGGCAATGCTGTTGGGCAACGGCGAGAACACCACCCGCCCCGGCCTGCTTTTGGCACTGGCAGGCGTGGTCGTGCTCATCGTCTACATGACCATTGCCAAGCCGGCCACCGAGGCCTTCTCGCTCAGCCAGCCCGTAGGTGTAGGGCTGGCAGGCGGCCTTATCTTACTTCTCGCCCTACCTGAGCAGCTTTTGTTCGTGGGGTACGGCCTCGCCACGCTGGGCGGGGCATGTCTCGACATGCTCGTGATGCTCGTGGCCACCGACATGGCCTTTAGGCTCCGCCGACCGGCCGCCTTAGCGCTCGGATGCGCCATGGTCGTTTCGCGGGCGGGATCGCTGGGAGGACGTGCTCTGTACTCCTCGGTCTTTATCGACATGCCGAGCATCGCCCCGCAGGTCATCCTCTGGTGCGCCTTCGCCGTGGTGGTCTGCGTGCTTGTCGTGTTCTCGCAAAGCAGCCTGCGCACGCTCTACCACACCGAGCCGGCGCTTCCCCGTATCGAGACCCTCGAAGACCGCTGCTCCACGTTGGCCGCATCGGCCGGGCTCACCCCGCGCAAGCGCGAGATCCTGGCCCTGCTCGCCCAGGGCCGCAACGCCCCCTTCATCGCCCAGGCGCTTTCACTTTCTACCGGCACCGTCAAGAACCACATCAGCAGCATCTATCGCAAGGTTGATGTGAGCGACCGCCAGGGACTGCTTAACTTGTTGGAGCGTAGGCCAGAAACGCAGGGGTAGGGGGCAACACCCGGTCGACCCGAAGTTTGGAGACACCTGCGGAGCAGCCGGGCGACGGATGGGGCCAAAGTACAGCACACCTCTTGCTACCAGCAGTTTTATTGCTCCCATAACCCCCATGACCAAACGTCATGGGTCCTTTGTCGCCCCATCGAATCCCTTGGTGACCAATCGGCATATGGCGCCCTAGAGCCTGGCGGTCCATAGTGCAGCCCAGGTCGCACCCAAGCGGCCATCCACGGTCATGCGGCCAACGATGACCGTGCCCGCAGTCGGCGGGCAGGTCTAACCTTGGCCCCAGCAGAAAGGACCCAGCCCCATGAGCACCACGTTGACCCGTCGCTCCTTTATCGCCGCCGCCAGCGCCACGGCAGGCCTGGCAGCCGCCGGCATCGCCTCGGTCGCCAGCGCCGAGGACGTCCCCACCGCCACCGCTCCCGCCTACGCCGCCCCCTCCTGGGCCACCAAGCCCGAGGCGATCGCCGACGACCAGATCGTCGAGACCATCGAGACCGAGGTGCTGATCCTCGGTGCCGGCAACGCCGGGTGCTCCGCCGCCTGCTCGGCCGTGGAGAACGGCGCCAAGGTCCTGGTATGCGAGAAGACCGCCCAGGTCAACGGCCGCGGCGGCGTGGTGGGTGCCTGCAACTCGCGCCTCAACAAGGACCTGGGATGCGAGATCGAGCCCGTCGCCGCCCAGTACCGTTGGAACCGCACCTGCGGCAACCGCACCAACGAGGCCCTCGTGACCATGTGGTTCCGCAACTCCGGCCCTGCCATGGACTGGTTGCTCGACAAGGCCGACCAGTACGGTGCCACCTACGGCATCTACGCCGGCTATGCGGGCAATTCGATCATCCCCGAGGAGCCCGATGCCCACAGCTTTGGTATGGGCACCTTCGAGATGCCGCCCGAGACCGGCTACTTCGTTCCCACCGCGCTGCTCTACAAGAGCTCCGTCGACCAGGGCGCCGAGTATATGTTCGAAGCCCCGGCCGTGCAGCTCGTGCAGGACGAGAACGGCGCGGTGCTGGGTGCCATCGTTGAGACCGCCGACGGCTACAAGAAAATCCTTGCCTCCAAGGGCACGATTCTGGCCACCGGCGACATCGCAGGCGACCCCGAGATGATGAACTACTACTGCGAGAGCCGCATGCAGCGCATCATCCGCAGCGACTACTTCCCGGTGGGCGTGAACACCGGTGACGGCCATAAGATGGGCATGTGGGCTGGCGGCGTGATGCAGGACGGCCCGCTCCCCACCGCGCTGCACCCCCAGGCCTACTCGATGTTCCACGGCCCCTTCATGTTCGTGAACAAGAACGGCAAGCGTTTCTTCAACGAGGCCAACTGGGTCCAGGCCAAATCGCTCCAGATGCTCGACCAGCCCGAGGCCGTGGCGTTCTCGGTCTTTGACAGCAACTTCGGCGCCGACACCGCCGACTCGCTCAACTATGGCGGCGGCATGTTCTGGGACACCATGAGCCGCCAGGTCGGCCAGGAGTTCGACCCCCAGCAGATCGTCGACCTGGTCGAGGGCGAGGCCGCTGCCGGTAAGGACGTCCTGGGTAACGAGACGGCCGTGACCGCCTGGAAGTGCGACACCCTCGAGGAGCTCGCCGACGCCATCGGCGTGAACAAGGAGAACTTCCTGGCCCAGGTGGAGCGCTATAACGAGATGTGCGAAGCCGGCGAGGACACCGAGTTCGCCAAGGAGGCCCACTTCCTCTACCCGATCAAGGAGGCCCCCTTCTACGCCACCAAGACCGGCCCCTGCCTGCTCGCCGTGGTGGGCGGCCTCAAGGTGAACACTGACCTTGCGGTGATCGACGAGAACGGCGAGGCCATCCCCGGCCTGTATGCCATCGGCAACACCTCGGGCGACCTCTATGCCGTTGACTACCCGATCAACATGCCCGGCAACTCCAACGGCCGCTGCCTCACCTGGGGCTGGCTCGTGGGCAAGACCGTGGCCGCCAACTAGGGTCTCCAGCACCGCGCCATAGTCGCCATAACGTAGGAGCCCCCGGAAGCAACTCTGGGGGCTCCTTGTTGTAAGGCGAAGCCATACGAATGACCAAAACCCCCGAGACCGCTCACGGCGGTCCCGGGGGCCTCTTCGTAACCGAGAATACCTTATGCCAGCGTTAGGCCAGCGATGCCGCGCTGCTTTCGCCAGCCAGGAAGCCCGAGGTCATGGCCCAGGCCAGGGCGTCGCCGCTGCCCGAGTACATGCGGTCGTAGAGCGTGGAGCTCGCGTCGGCGCCCACGGCGTAGAGACCGGGGATCTCGCGGCTCGCCTCGTCGAGGACGCGCATGCGGGTGTTGACCACCAGGCCGGTCACGGTGCCGAGCTGGTTGTAGGTCGACTCCACCAGATAGTAGGGGCCGTACTCGTAGGCCTTCAGGTACTGGGCCGGCTTGGCAAAGTACTCGTCAACGCCGGCCTCGCAGTAGCCCTGGTAGGTGTCGAACGTAGCCTTGAACGTCTCCACATCGAAGCCGGCGTTCTCGGCCAGCTCCTCCACGGTCTCGCCGAAGTAACCCCAGCCGTTGGCCACCACGTCGTCGAGCAGCGGGCGCACGTCGGTCCACAGGGTGGTCTCGTCGAACTCGGGCTTGTAGAGCGGCGGCAGGCCCGGGGTGTAGTCGGTACCCATGGCCACCATGCCGCCGGTCTCAAGCTGGTCAATGGTCGACTGGGCCACCAGCACATAGGTGCACCCGCCGGTGAAGGCGGAGCCGCCCGCGGCAGCCGTGGGGCTCTTGATCTGGTACTCGTTGCGATAGCGCACGCCGGCCTTGTCCACATGGAGCAGCGACGGAGAGTAGCACAGGATCATGGGCATGCGGGTGTGGAAGTAGTCGTAGCCGCGCAGCTGGGCGGTGGCCAGGGTCTGGTGCAGCTGCAGGCCGCTCACGTTTGCGGGGACCTGGGCGCCCACAGCGTAGGCCATGTCGATGCCCTCGCCCACGTTGGTGCAGATGCCGCCCGACACGGCGCGCACGCCGCTGTTCTTGAACACGCGCTCGGTGTCGCCGCCGTAGCCGCCTGAGGCGATGACCACGGCCTTGGCGTTCACGGTGATCTTGCCGCCGGAGCGCGTCAGGGCCTCGACGCCCACCACGGCGCCGTCCGCGTCCTGAATCAGGGACTGGGCGGTCACCTCGGTGCGCACGTCGCCGCCGTTGGCGAACACGGTGCTGGCAAGCAGGCTCTCAACCACGCCGGGGCGCTCGGCGTAGGGCACCATGCGGTAGTTCTCGGGGGCCTTGGGGAAGAGCATGCCGCCCTGGTCGAGGAAGTCCAGGGCGCGGCCGGCGTTGCTCAGGTAGGTGTAGAGCAGGCCGGCGTCCACGCGGTAGTGCTGGTAGTCGAGCCAGTTGTTGAACTTTTCGCGAATCAGGGTCTCGGAGTCCTCGCCGGCGTCGCGGGCGGCCTGGGTACCGAAGGCGGTGGCGCCGGAGGAGTGCAGGCAGCAGCCGCCCAGGAACACGCTCTTCTCGAGCAGCACCACGTTGGCCCCGTCGGCCGCGGCCTTGGAGGCGGCCATGACGCCGGAGATGCCGCCGCCAATCACGCAGACGTCGCAGTCGATGACCTCGTCGGCCGGGACCTCGACCGCCGGCATGTTCTCATAGGCCTTGGGGTCACCGCCGGCCTCCTCGATGGCGGCACGCACGGCGGTCATCATGGCGCCGCAGGTAAAGGTGCATCCCGCAACGGCATCGACCAGGTAGCTGTTGTTGGCGACCATGGCCTCCTCGGTGGCCGGGAAGGCTGTTGCGGCGATCAGGGCCGTCTCCAGGTGGTTCTCGGCCGGCTTCACCGCGGCGATCTTGCCGTCGGCGATGGTGGTCTCCACGTCGAAGTAGCCGCCGCGACCGAGGGCGCTGGTGGTGTAGGTGCCGTCGGCGGCCAGCGCGGCGTCGGCATGGGCGACCGAGGCGAGCGCCCCCATCGAAGCCAAGGTGGCGGCACCGGCGATGAACGTCTTGCGCGTCATGGTCTGATCCATGGTTCTCCCCTTTCGTTGTGCGTTGGTCCGCGGCCTAGGAATGCCGCGACGGACCGACCCCTTTTTTACGTCGGCCCGCTTGGGCACCCGTGGCGAGCACCCTTGGAGCGACTCTATCATCACCGCACGTCAGAGGGGGTAAAGACCCAGTAAGGATTGCCTTGGGGCCCCGGTCAATCTTTACCGAAACCTTACTGGGCCCCCAAGGGGCTGTGCTATATTGCCCGCGAGGGAGGGGTGCGGGTGAGGACGCTCAAGATGATCGTGCTGCTACTGTGCGCCGCGACGCTGCTTGCGGCCACACTGTTTGCGGCCAACGCCCTCACACCCCGGATTCACGTGGCCGACGGGGAGACCGTCGACCTGGGACCCGACGCCCCCTGCCTGTTTCTCGAAGGCGACTGGGCGCGGGACCAACAGGGCCCCAACGTGACCTACTCGCTCTCGTTCACCTGTCCCGAAGACACCGACCTCGCCCTGTACCTCAGCAGCTCCTCAAGCCGCCTGTACGTGAACGGGGTGGAGGAGCAGGACGGGGGCCGCAGCTTCATCGTTGTTCCCCTTGCCTCGTGCCAGGAGCCCGACGGGACCGTTGAGCTCAGCTATGTGACGACGCCCACGCTGCGCCTCGACGCCCCACCGTCGAACATCTACCTCGGCGGGCTTGCGGCCGTCATGACCTTCTCGTACCAGCGCTACCTCCTGACGTCGGTGGTGCTCGGCGTCACCGCGCTGGCAATCTGCTACTCGCTGGGCCTCTACCTCGTCAAACGCACCGAGACCTACGTCCTAATCCTCGCGGGCTTCTGCGTGTGGTGCTTCCTCGTGTCGTTTGGCAAGGTCTCCACCGACCTGATCGGCAGCAGCGCGCCCAACTTCAGCTCGATCCCCCCGGTCTTTGGCGACCCCTACACTGACGGCTACCTCAACCACATCTACCGCAAGACCGGCACCGCCGTGGTGTGCTGCTACCTGTTCGGCGTGTTCATGCCCATACGCATCAGAGGCGTCAACGTCATCTGGTACCTGCTCGCCTGTTCGCTGGCCCCCCTGCCCTTTGTGGGCGCTGAGACCTACCGGTTCTTCTCCTACGTCTACCTGCCCCTGGTAGTGAGCCTGCTCGAAGGGTACCTCGTCATTCGGGGGGCATCCCACACCGACCGCGTGACGGGGGTCGTCTTTGTGGTGGGCAGCGGCCTGGCCACGGGCTACCGCGTGTTCATGGGGGTAAGCGACTTTGAGCTGTGCCCCCACGGCATAGCCGACATGTTTTATAAGAACTACAGCCTGGTGCACGTGTTCTATATCCTGATGTTTGTGATCACCATCAGCCGCAAGTACGCCCAGCGGTTCGACGAGGCCACCCGCCTCTCGGCCGAGCTCGAGCGTACCCGCGACGGGCTTGAGCAGACCGTGCGCCTGCGCACCCACGACCTCGAGGTCTCCTACGAGCAGCTCAAGGCCCAGAAGGAGGAGAGCGAGAACTTTTTGAGCGCCGTGCTGCACAACATCAAGACACCCCTGTTCGCCCTCATGGGCTACTGCGACATGCTGGCCGAGGCCGAGGCGCCCGCCCAAAAGCGCTCGTATCTGAACACCGTCCACGAGAGCATCAACTACATCAGAGACATGGTCGACAACCTCTCAACCGCCTTTAGGTTGGAGCGCGACCCCGGGCTCATGCGGCTCCAGCCCATGGACCTGCACACGACGCTGCGCAGCGTGGAGGCCACCACGGTGGGCAGGACCTGCTTTACCGAGACCCAGGTGGGGTTCTCGATCACCCCGGGGGCCCTGCCCGTGCGCGGCGACGACTTCTATCTGCGCCAGGCCCTCCAAAACATCATCGACAACGGCCTGCGCCACTGCGGGGAGAACGGCGTGCTCGAGGTGGCATGCACGGCGACCGACGGCACGGTGCGCGTCCGCATCGCCGACAACGGCGACGGCATCCGCCCCGAGGACCTTGAGCACATCTTTGAGCGCTACTACACGAAGCACCCCGGGTCGCGCACCATGGGCCTCGGCCTGCCCATCGCCCAAGAGATCGTGAGCGCGCACGGCGGCACCATAGAGGCCCAGAGCGAACCGGGCGTCGGCAGCGCGTTCACCGTCGTTCTGCCGCTTGCCACCACGCGGGAGGATTGCCATGGCTAGGATTCTTATCCTTGAGGACGACCAGAACATCTGCGAGATCCTGCAGTTCTACCTGCGGCAGAAGCCCGAGTACGAGCTGCACTTCGCCCGGAGCGCCGAAGAGGCGTTTGACCTGGTTGACCAGCACGCGTTTGACATCATGCTGCTCGACATCATGCTTCCGGGCATCAACGGCATCGAGTTCTGCCGCGCCGTGCGCTCGCGCACCGACTGCCCCATCATCTTTACGAGCTGCCTCAACGACGGGTCCACCATCATCGAGGCCCTGGAGACCGGAGGCGACGACTACCTGGTCAAACCCTTCGAACCCTCCGTGCTGATCGCCCACATCGAGGCCAAGCTCCGCCGGCCCGGCACCAACCGCGACCACGGCGGAGAGGTGCTCAGGGTCGACGGGCTCGAACTGGACCGCAGGTTGCAGTCGGTAACAAAAAACGGGAAGCCGGTGCAGCTCTCGCAGACCGAGTACAACCTGCTGGCCTTCTTTATGGAACACCGAGGCGTCTACATCTCGTTTGACGACGCCTTTCGCGCCATCTGGAACGCACCGAGCCTGGGCAACTACCGGGCCCTCTTCGTGCACATCAGCAACCTGCGAAAAAAGATCGAGGACGATCCCGCCTCCCCCACCCTGCTCAAGACCTGCCGTCGGACGGGGTACGTGTTCGGGGGCGAATGAGAGACCGGGTTGGGGCGGTAAGGGCCTCGCGCACGGCACCGGTTCCGGCCCCGGTTTCGACCTCGGTTTCGGCCTCGGTTCGGGCCTCGCACACCGGCGGTTCACGCCGAGGGGCTATCCTATGGGCGCAGCATCGCCAAACGAGGAGTCCCCATGCCCGAACGCCCTGCCATTCGCGCCCGCCGGCCCGTGCGCCTGAACCGCCGACAGCTTGTCGTTATTGCCTTCGCAATCGTTGCGCTCGCCCTGCTTGCCGCCGCGCTGCTGTGGCCCGAGGACCGCGGGACCTACATGCCCTATGCCGACTTTGCCCGCGACCTCGAGTCCGGCCAGATCGAGCAGGCGGTCATCGCCGCAGACGGCGTGCGCTTCTTGCTGCACGACGACCCGACCGCCTACTACACCGACAACCCCGCCGCCCCCGACCTGCAGGAGCGCCTGCTGCTATCCGGAGCCCAGGTAACAAACGACGCCGGAGCGCAGGGGGTGCTCGACTTCACGCTCGACCTCTTCTTTTACGGCATGTTTTTTGGGACGTTTGCCGTCATTGCCTACAAGCTGGCCAGCTACAGCCGCAACACCTTTAAGGTCGTGCGCCATACGGGCGTGAGCTTTGACGACATCGCCGGCATGGAGCAGCCCAAACGCGAGCTCTCGCGCCTGGTGGACGTGCTCAAGGACCCGCAGCGCTACGCCAGGCAGGGCATTCGCCCCGTGAAGGGCGTGGTGCTCGAGGGGCCTCCCGGCAACGGCAAGACGCTCTTCGCCCGGGCGCTGGCTACCGAGGCCGGCGTGGACTTTATCGCCACCAAGGGTGCCGACTTTCAGAGCGCCCTTATGTCGCTCGGGTCGCGCAAGATCCGCACCCTCTTCCGCAAGGCGGCGCGCCACCAGCCCTGCATCGTGTTCATCGACGAGTTCGACTCTATCGGAGAGCGCCGCAACTACGCCGGCACCGGTGTGGACAAGGAGAACAACCGCATCATCACCGCCATGCTGAACGAGATGGACGGTTTTGAGACCGGCCAGCGCGTGCTCGTGGTGGCGGCCACCAACTCCTACCGCTCGCTCGACCCGGCGCTGATCCGCCCGGGACGCTTTGACCTCAAGTTCACGGTGGGCAACCCCGACGCCGCGACCCGCGCCGAGCTGGTGCGCATCTACACCGAGCGGGCCGGCCGCACGCTGGCCCCCGAGCTCTCGGCCGACCGGCTGGCCAACGCCTTCGAGGGTCTCTCCTGCGCGGCGATCGAGACCGTGCTCAACGGTGCGGCCACCGAGGCACTGCTCGGCGGGGGTGGCCCCATCGGCGCGGCGCAGATACGCGAGGCCGCGGAGAAGACCGACGTGCGGCTGAAGGCGGGGGTGCTGTGATGACCGTTCAGAAGAGCCCCCGGCCCTTTGCCTTTAGGCCTGAATACCTCGGCTTTGCCGCGCTGACGGCCACGTTGCCGATCTACGAGCCCGCACTGCACTCCTTTCACACCATCGCCCCACAGACCTTTGACCAGGCAGTTCTTCCCTACTCCCAAGCCGCGCTGGCCGGGGCGCTTTTAACAGCCGCCGCGCTCGTGGTTCTGGGATGGCGATCCGTCCGATCCAACGAAGGCGAGAAACCCCGCGGTCGGCGGGTCCCCTCCCTGGCCGCCCGCGCAATCATGGCCGCGTGCGCGATCGCAGGCGCCGCTGGACTATGCCTATTGGCCGGTCCGGGGCTCCCGCTGCCGCTCGCACTGGCCCTCGGAGCCGCAGGCGGCGTTGGCTCGGCGTTGCTGCTCGTGAGCTGGGGGCACATCCTATGCACGGGAGACACCCGCACAGTCTTGGCGCACCTTGCCGCGGCAGGCGTGCTGGGAGCGTTTCTGATGAACGCCGTCGGTACGCTGCCCTATCCCCTAGCCTGCGGGCTCTTTGGATGCTTTGAGCTGGTGGCCCTGGCCCTTGCATGGGTAGCTCCAGGGGCGGGCCCGGAAGACGCGGCCGGAGATACCGCCGCTTCGAAAGCCCAGCCCCCAATGCCCAACTGGCCGACCGGCATCCTCGAACCCCTCGGGGGCATCGCCCTGTTCGGCCTCGCGTTCCCCATGTTGGGCAACCATACGGTGCACTACTTTTACCTGAGTTTTTTGGTCGGGTCCATCGTCGCCGGAATCGCGGTGGTGCCGCTGGTACTCGCACGAACCCGCCGACTCTCGTCTACCCTGCTCCAAAACGCCGTGCTGCCGTTGGTTGGCTTTGCAGCCGTAGCGTTCTCGGTGGCGTCCCCGCAAAGCACCCTCGCCCGCGGGGCGTTCATGGTGTTCTTCTCATTTGCAATCATCCTGCTGCTGGGAGAGCTCGTGGAGCGCGCTCGCTCCAAAAGCCATGAAACCACCCTGGTCTTCTCTGCTGCTGTGGGGATTTACGCCCTGGCTTCGTTGGCGGGATCCGCCCTTTCGCTCACCATGGAGCCCGGCCCCTGCAGCACGACGTTCACAGTGCTCGTGCTGCTCTACCTGGCCTGCATCGCCGTGCGTCCCACGCTCATGGGCCGACAGGAGGGAGCTTCGGTCACCCGGGCCGGAGGCGGAACCAACGCCGGTGCCGCACCCTCATCGGCTGCAATCGCGCTGGGCCCGCGGGAACTCTCCGAACTTGCCGAGCGTTACCGCCTGACCGAGCGGGAAGCCGAGATCCTGCGTATGCTAACCGACGGTGCCACTTCGGGCGAGATCGCGGAGGCGCTGGTCATCTCGAGCAGCACGGCCCGCGGCCACGCCCACAAGATCTACCAGAAGCTGGGAGTCTCCACCAAAGAGGAGTTGCTGGATTTTTTGACAACCGAGTGCGATATGGGCACCCGTTTAAATCAATCTTAAATATATGGCTTTTATCCTGGCATGATACAGCCGCAATAGCGGGGTTCGTCTACCATTTCACATTTGATTGATTACGATACGTCCATCGACATTCAGCCGCTCGCCAACAAACACGCAGGTAGATGCCCTGCTCTTGTAGCAGATGTCTCTCATCGCGGTGCAAGTTGTTGCCATATATCAAAAACAATAAATATACGGAGCAAAACATGGTACACGAACCCCGTTTATGCGGCTGCATCTCCCCCAAAGAAGATGATTATATTAAATATTGATATATTTCTCACACCAGCCTCGTCTGCGGCACCAGTCCGGGCTCCAACACCGCATCCGTTCCATCCGCGCTGGCGCCTCGGCGCGCAACCGGCCGCCCCCAACCCCGCCCGGCAACGCGCAAACTCCGCATCAAACGCGCGGCACAGTAAACCCCCAGGTCTCGGGCCCATCCGGCTGCATCGCAGCAATCGAATCCCGAAACCCGGGGGTTTCTCAACTGTAGGGTTTCTCCCCTATCCGCAGGGTCGCCCGACCCGCTTCCTACGCGATCTCCTGGCCGGTGAGCTCCTTGCCGAGCACGCGACCCAGGGTGATGGCGCTGCCAACGTTTTTGCCGGCAAAGGGGTTGGGGTTGCTGAAACCGAAGAGCCCGCCGAGGCAGCGGCCCACGGCGTAGAGGCCGGGAATCGGGTCGCCGTTGGCGTCAAGGACGTTCATGGAGTCATCGGCCTCCAGGCCGCCCATGGTACCCAGGCCCACCTTGAGCCACTTGTTGTTCTGGGTCTTGGAGGCATAGAACGGCGGTACCTCGATCGGGATCATGAGCTCGGCGTCCTT
Organism: Coriobacteriaceae bacterium; assembly: GCA_019421015.1. GTDB lineage: Bacteria > Actinomycetota > Coriobacteriia > Coriobacteriales > UMGS124 > JAHZGC01. The sequence continues at coordinate 22,933 of JAHZGC010000005.1, forward strand.
GCCGTAGTCGGAGTCGACGGCGGCATGGCAGAGCTCATTGTAGCGGGCGATGGCGTCAAGGGCGCTTTGGAGCGCGTCGCCCTCGTAGCCGAGCATGCCCAGCAGCCCCTCGAGGGTGTCGGAGGCCCAGACCTTCTCGTGGTCGCGCTCGGCGATGGTCATCTTGCGGCACTCGGAGCCCTCGGGATTGTCAATCTCGACGGCAGCCATGTCGTCCTGCAGCTCGTAGAAGTAATCGGGTCGGCCAAAGTTGGGCGAGCCATGGTCGGTGGCGGAGTTCTTGACGCTCTCGGCCCAGTTGGCGTCGGTGATGGCGGCGATGATGCCCTTGGGCTGGCGCAGGATCACGGGCATGTTCTGCTGCACGCTGGCCTCGTTCATGAAGCGCTTGCCGGCGGCGTTGAGCCACAGCATGCCGCACACGCCCCAGGGGCCGCCCGCACCGGCGCCGTTCTGGTTGCAGGCGCGCGGCGCGGCCTCCATAAAGCCGCCGGCCCAGCAGCCCATCTTGATGCCGTCACCCATGCCGCCCGACATGCCGGTCACGTCCTCGGGGCTCTTGCCGGCGCGCATGGCCCACTCCACGAGCTCGCCCTGCAGGGCCCACACCATATCGGGGTTGCTGCCGTAGTCGCCGGCAGCCAGGACCACGGCGTCGCTCGCGTTGTACTTGACGTAGGAGCCGTCGGCGCGCTCGGCGATGGCGCCGGTCACGCGGCCGGTCTCGTCCTGGGTCAGCACCACGCCGCGCTCCTCGAAGTGATAGGTGGCGCCGAGCTCCTGGCTCTTAAGGATCGTGAACTGCACCACCTCGTCGAGGCGCGAGAAGGCGCCGGGGATCGGGATCACGTCGGGGTCGACGTCGTGGCGGATGTGGCCCATGAACATCGCAGTGCCCGGCCAGCTGCGGTAGCCGCCGCGGCACATGGGGTACTCCACGTCGCCGTCGAGCGCGATGCCGGGGACCTGGCAGATGCACTCGCCGGGATCGAGCGGGCTTACCTCGGGGTTGTCGGTGGTGGGCATGAGCTTGATGCGCTCGTCGGGCCACTGCACGAGGCCCATGAGGTGGTCCACGGCCTCACCGGAGTTGGCCACGTACTTGCGCACGAGCTCCTGGCGCACGCGGCCGCCCGAGCGGATACAGAACTCCTCGACGATCTCGCCCACGTCGTAGGGGCCGAAGCCCTGGTCGATGAGCCACTGGGAGTTGCAGTGGCCGATGTCCTCGCCCTTGACCTTGCGCACGTCCTCGGCCACCTGCTCGATGACGTCGACCTTGGCGCCGCCCTCGGCCGCGGCGCAGGCGCACTGGATGCCCGCGTGGCCGGCGCCGATCACGAGGATCTGGGTGTCGACGGTCTCGGCGATCTGGTCGTCGGCGATGACGGGCTTCTCGCCCAGCCAGTCGGTGGTGCACACGTAACCCGGGGTGGCCTCGCCGGTCACGACGGGGGTCTCGAGGGCAGACGCGGCTTCGCCGGCCTGAGCGGCTGCGGGAGCGGCAACGGCAGCCACGGTAGTGGCGACCGCAGCGCCGGTCACGAACGTGCGACGGTCGATTGAGTGGGAGCTTACGGACATGGGGAACCTCCTTGTGATATGGGAACCGGGCCGGGCCAACCCGCGGCGGGCGGCCCGTGCTGGCTCACACCATGGGGCACAACAGGGCCGCTTGCCCATAAACAGAGGCGTTGGTTTGGAGATAAACGCGGTGTTTGCGCTGGTAGGAAGGGATGTTTGGGAAGTGTTTGGGGAGAAGAGAAAGATGTAGGAGCAACGCTGGCAAATTAGGTGGGCCCCCAGAGAAGAAGCCCCTCCCCCGATGGAAGACAAGGCCAGACAAACCTACTTTGTTTGGCACTGCAAAATAAGCCCATCTACCTGCGATTTTCTACTGTTCTCGCAGGTAGATGGCTTGGCAAATAAAGTAGCTTTATTTGGCAGAGATCCTTGCTGCGCGTTTTCCTGCGGAGAGCCGGCACCTCTAAGCCGGAATCACGTCCATGGAGGCGGCGATGGCGCGGACCTCAGCCTCGTCGGTACCGGCGATCTCCGCGATTTCTTTGTCGGAGTAGCCGCCGCGTTGGAGCAGGCGACGCACAGTATCGCGAATCGCCATGGCCATGCCCTTCTCCATGCCCTTTTCCATACCGAAAGCAGTGCCTTCGGCTACGGCTTCCATGCGGGCCTTGGCGATAGCCTCGTCGATCTCGGGCTTCATGACCTCGTATATCGTCTTGCCCATCTCGTCCTCTCGCAAGAGATTCAGCAGGGCCATAGGCCCCAACTCCTGAAGCCCAGCAAAACGGATACGGCGGAGCATCTTCTCCATGAACATTAAAACTTGTAGACTGACATATATAAAATGAAAGAGCCCTCCGGAGAGGACTCCTCCTGCATGTCAAAACACATCCGCCGTGTACGCCCGCCTTGCCAAAATACCCCCGCCGTGCACGTTTTTCCTAACGGAATCGTGCACAACGGGGGCTTTTTGCCAGACGGAGCGTACACAGCGGGCTCATTTTGGCGCGCCTGCCCACCTCGTACACAGCAGGGTCATTTTGGCGCGCCCATCCCTGGCGCGCCCGCCCGCCGCGGTCTTCTCCCCTACTCCTCGCGTAGGGCCGGCTCGCCGGACGGGTCGTCCTTGAGCCACTGGCCGTACCAGTTGGAGATCTCGACCAGGCGACGCACGCGGCCCTGGGGCTTGCCGCCGCGACTGAGCTCGTGGTTCTCTCCCTTAAAGACCACGAGGCGTGCGGGAACGCCGTGGATCTTGAGGGCCGTGAACATCTGCATGCCCTGCTCAAGCGGGCAGCGGTAGTCGCAGTCGGAGTGCAGGAAGAGCGTGGGGGTTTTCACCTGGTCGGCGTACTTGAGGGGTGACTGGTCCCACATGGCGTCGACGTTGGGCACGCCGTCGGTGCTGCCCCAGGGCCAGCCGAGAGTCTGGTCGTCGGCGAAGTAGTAGCCGATGTCGGCCACACCGAACATGCTCACCCAGTTGCTGATGGAACGCTGGGAGTTGCAGCAACGGAAGCGGTCGGTATGGCCGATGATCCAGTTGGTCATGAAGCCGCCGTAGCTGCCGCCCATCTCGGCCAGGCGGTCGGCGTCGATGTCGGGGTAGCGCTCGAGCACCTGGTCGGTGAATTCCATGAGATCCTCGAAGTCCTTGCCACCGTAGCCGCCAAAGATGCTGGCAGCGTACTCGATGCCGTGGGCACCGGAACCGTGGGGGTTGGTGTAGAACACGAAGTAGCCCAGGCCGCTCAGGTACTGGATCTCGTGGATCAGGAGGTTGCCCATGCAGCACTTGGGACCGCCGTGGACCCACAGGATGCCGGGGTACTTCTTGCCGGGCTCGTAGTTGGCCGGCTTGACCACGTAGCCGGTGAGGGTGGCTCCGTTGCTCTCGAAGTCGAAGGCCTCGGGCTCGGTCACAACGGCGTCGGCGAGCACGGCCGAGAAGTCGGTGAGCCTGGTCTCGGGGGCGTCACCCTGCTTGCAGTAGATCTCGGGCAGCAGGTTGGGACGCATGGCCACATAGTAGAGCGTCTTGGCGTCGAGGGTGTCAAAGGAGTCGATGGAGCCCTCCCCGCCCGCAAGGCAGGCCACGTTGCCCTCGGCGTCGATAGCCGAGAGGGGCGCGGTGTCGCGGTCGGCATGCAGGTAGAGCAGCCGTCCGTCGACCACGTGGTCCACCTGGCCGCCGCCCTGGCGAGCATCGGTCACCAGGTGATTGTAGAAGTCGGTGTCAAAGTCCTCGTGGGAGATGCGGCGGAAGTCGCTGCCGTCGATACCCATGAGGTAGACCTGGGGGTCGGTGTTGATGCCGTGCTCCTTGGGGTTGGCGCCGAGCATGATGAGGGTCCGCTCGTCGAGCAGGCGCACCAGGCCGAACGAAAGCCCCTCGATGCCGAGCAGCTCCTCTGCACCGGTTGCCACGTCGATGCGCGCGATGCGGTTGGTGCGGCCCATCATGTTCTCAAAGGCGTTCGAGACCAGGTAGACGCTCGCGCCGTCGGCCGAGAGGTCGTAGGAGTCGGCCGACTCGTTAGCCGCGGTGATGCGGCGGACATCGGCCGTGCCGATTGCCGCGCCAGCAGCGTCGCGCTCGCCCGGGTCGACCACGTAGAGCCCCCAGCGCTGGCCGGCCATGTAGGTGCCGCCGTTCTCCCAGAAGGGGATCTCCTCAGCGGCGGCGTAGGGGGAGGCGGCGTCGTACAGCTCGCGGGCACGGACCAGTAGCTTGCCCTCGGACAGCGGTCGCCAGTCGAGCACCGTCAGTGGCACGTGGGCGTAGAGCACAGCCTCACCGCCGTCGAGGGGCAGGCGGAACAGATCGGTGCCGGTATCAGGCTCATCGGCCATCTGAGCTGGGGTTTTCTCGGCTACATAGGCGGCCACCTGAGCTTGGGTGGCGTCTTCGGGAAGCGGGGCCGCCTTGGGAGCGTCCGCCTTGGCGCGGCCCGACACAAAGAGTACGCTACCATCGGCCATCAGGTCGAAGCGGCCCTCCTTGCCCGTGCCAGTGAGGCGGCGCTGGGCACCGGTGGCCAGGTCAAGGGTCCACAGGTCGTTGTTGTAGCGGTTTTGGACCAGGTCGGGCTCGATAACCGAGTAGACCAGGCGGCTGGCGTCCTTGGTCACTCGGACGCTGTTCACGTAGCGGTAGCGCGCAAAGTCGTCGATGCGTACGGGCTGCATGGGCGGGGACCTCCTTAGGGGACGGGTCGATTGACTGCCGCCTATGGTACCCCCGCGGTGCCTAGGCACGGCAAGGAGCGCGGCCGCAAGGGTCCAACAGCGGAGAAAAACCTGGCAGAGGGGTTGGGGCGCGTGCATGCGACGGGGGCGTGGACGAGATCGGGACTTTGCGACTGTGCAGGGTAGCCCGGTGGATGGGATGCGAGGTTTGCGACGCGGTTTTGACCTGTGGGGTTCTCCGCTGATAGGATGCCAGGCCGTTTAGCAGCGGAGATACCCTTGTAGTTGCACGTATCACCCAAAAACCGAGTCGCAAAGTTCGGATTTCGACCATCGCCGGGGTCAGGGTATCGCAAAGTTCGGATTTCGGCCAGCTGCCATATTTAGGGAAGGCTCAGTCATCAAAAACAATAGTGCCGACATCGGATAACAGACATCCGACATCGGCATTATGTGCCAAATCCGTCTATCTACCGCATGCAATTCATTAATCAGCTAGGTCATTCTCCCTATTAACGTACACGATTGCATCAACATATTTTGGCGTTATGTTATTTTCAGCCAAATAATCGACCACGGCGGAGCTAATAGACAACTTGAACGTCAATGAACTGCCAGGTTCAAGAGCCGTATCCGACCCCAAGCCACTGGGACAAACAAAAATCAGCTCGTCGTTACTGTCGTAAAACGCAGCAACAACATCCAAGCCATAAACGGGATCCTCGGTGTCATTCGTCGTAGTGATATAGGCGTAGTGGTACGTTCTATAACCCGTATCATCAATGCGATACTCCGCAACGCAGGGGAACCGCTTGGACACCATGTCGCTACCGCTTTTCCCGCTGAGTGTAAACAGGTAGTCGTCAACGTCGGCAGCTTGCAGCCCGTTTATATCCGTAGATGCCCTTACATATGTGTATTCACCAGGCTGTAAATACTTCGCGTAGATATTAATCCAATCCGTGGAAGTTACGGCATCGCCTTCCGAGTCAAATATCTCAAACAGACCAGCGTTTACAGCAATGGGCTTATCGCCAATATTTTCTACTTTTGCATATACATTTGCATCTGACCTAGAATCTACAAAGAAAGTTTCAGTATATGAAAGTTTTCCTGCAGCAAACGCGGTGGTCGGTGCGATCAACGCAAGGGAGAAAAGCAACGCCGGAATAGCTTTTTTCATAAATCTCTCCTTTTAAACTGGTACAGCTAAGATGACTGCTTGAGCACAACCTCGTGGGCAATAACCGCAGGTATGGTCACCTCCTGTCCAAAAATCGCTTCATAGGTCGCAGTGCCCACTGAGAAGCCGTATACGGTAAGGCGGTCATCTTCCAAAATGTTGTATCCCGGGTTAAAGGGAATTGAGACATACACCACGTCGGTGCCATTCGCCGTTGCCAGGCGAATGCCGTAATTGGAGTCCGAATCCGAGCTCGGTGCCCCAATGACCTGGACTACTTTCCCGCTTACCGCTACCTTTTCAAATAAGTGGTCATCGGGGTATCGGGCAAACTCGCCATAATCAAAAGATGTATAATCTTCATATTTTGATTCGCTTTGCTGTTCTGATGGTTCATTGGCAGCGACTTCTTGTTTTGTTTTTTTCCCCACGGCATTATCATCAAATAAAACCAATTGATCCGCAATGGAGGGAAGCCCGTCGCGCTCTAGGCCATTTTCCTTTTCGAACATTTTAAATGCGACTTGAGTCGGAGAATCAAATTTTCCGGTAATTCTGCCCGAATAATACCCCAACTCTGCCAGGCGAGTTTGGACCTTGACCACGGCTTCTCCGCTATCGCCACGGTTGATGTCTGTATACAAAACATAACCTTGGCTCTGAAGCTCCCCGTCAATAGACTCGCGCAAATCAAGCAGCTCTTCAATGGAAAGAGTTGATAAATCGAGCCCGGCAATCTCATCGGCCAGTACTGGTGTGCCTAAGAGCACCCCCCCCCCCAAGCAACAATGCCAATGCAGGCCCCAACAACTTGTTGAACTGTCCGTACATTTGCACCCCCTGTAACCACAGAATTGTGAGTACAATTAAATATACCGCACCAAATTATAGGCGCATGTTTTTGAAGTGTACAGTTGTAAATCCCATATTTAAAATTGTCGTTCCAATGCCACCCCACACCCCAAGGAGCCCCACCCCATGCCGTTGACCATCGCTGCGAGCGCCTGCCTGCTCGGTACCCCCTGCCGCTACGACGGGCGTTCCAAACCCTGCGGGGCGGCCCTGCTCCTGCGTGATCTGCCGGATATAACCGTGGTGCCCATCTGCCCCGAGGTAGCCGGCGGCCTGCCGACGCCGCGCACGGCCAACGAGATTGTGGGGTCGGGGCCAGACCGCCGCGTGATGGACGCCCAAGGCGCCGACCGCACAAGCGCCTTTGAACTTGGGGCGCAGAACACCCTGGAGCTCATGCGCAGCACCGGGTGCGTCGCCGCCGTGCTCAAGGCCAAGAGCCCCTCGTGCGGCATCGGGCGCATATACGACGGGAGTTTCTCGGGGCAGCTTGTCGACGGCAACGGCGTGGCGGCAGAGTTGCTGCTCGCAGCCGGAATACCCGTAATGGACGAGGGCCAGCTCGAAAGCCTCGAGGAACGCCAGGGTACCGCGCATATCGTGCGGGCGCTTGGGGAGTGGGCGGGGCAACGGGCAACGTCGACATCGTGAGCCGTGCCTGTCCCATGCCCGAGTCAGTCCATCCCAGATGGCCCCAGAAGTATCAATTATCGTATTACCTGTTCCTCATGACATGATACGCGTTCATTGCATGACCTAGAGGTCGCATCTAGAAGCCCGCTTAAATCAACTTCGAAGATACCCCAGTTGATATATCAAACATGGCCGATAATCCCCCGCCATGCCCCACCCCCGCCCGTCCCCGGCCATGCATTGAACGCGAATCCAGTCATCGTGACCCCAAAAGCGCGTTCTTCGGCCCTACCCCTTCCCGCAGAGGTCGATAAGCTCCTGCTTCGAGGTGACCCCCAGCTTGCGGTAGACGTTCTTGGTGTGGAACTTGACGGTGTTCTCCGATATATAGAGGGTGTCGGCAATGTAACCGCGGCTTCGCCCCGCACACAGGTAGCCCAGGATCTGGGCCTCGCGCGCCGTAAGGTCGTGGGCTTGGGCCAGGGCGTCGCAGGCAGCCGAAACACTCCCGGTCACCGCACCGGGCTCGCCTTCGGCAGCCACAGGCAGGGGCATGGTGCTAAACGGGGGCCTCAGGCCGGGCGGCATCTTAATAAGCGAGTAGCCCATGATGATGACCAGCAGGAACAGCAGCACAACCAGCATAAACGTCTGGTAGCCCCCGTCGCCAAACGTCAGGCCCTCCATAGACCGCTCGTTGACCCAGCAGAGCGGCAAGCGCGGGACACCGCAGCAGGCCCAACCGAGTCCGAACACCACGGCCGACGAGGCCTTGCTATGGCGGGCCAGGTCGGCCTGGAGCAAAAACAGGTAGAAGCGCGTGAGCTCCCGAATACCCAGGATAAACCCGGCGCTGCATTCGCGCGCCACGCCCAAAAACGCCACGCACAGCACCGCTCCGCACGCCGTGGCCACCAGGAGCGTCCGGACATTGGTGTAGAAGTCGAGCGGCCGCTTGCACACGAACACCCACACCGCAACCGCCATAAACACCAGGGCCGCGATGAGATAGGCCAAAACGCCGCGGTCCACTCCCCACGTCAGCACGTCGAGCAGCACCAGCACGACGCTGAACAGGGCCATGAACACAAAGATGCCCGCCAGGCTCCCGGCATTCTCGGCGGTATAAAACGCATGCCCCCGCGATCCGGGGACCGCACTCGACGCACGCAGGCCCACGGCCGAGAGGGGGCCCAGCAGTACGGCAAGAACCCCGACCGCGTCCACACCCTCGCCAGCCAGCGCCCCCACCAACGCCTTGGCTACAAAGTAGCAGGCGGCGTTCAGAGCAACGACGCGCAGGGCAGCGAGGCCATCGAGCTTGGCAAGCATGGCTCCCCAGCGCAAAAGCAGCCAGGTGGCGCAGGGCCCCGCGAGCAAGAGTGCGCAGACGCACCACGACCACGGACCGGCCGCGGCGAGCATGAGGGGACACAGCGCAAGGCCTACGGCGCAGGCCGCATCGACCGTCCCGCGACGGCCGACCCGCGCGCCCCAACCCTTGAGCGCAAGCACCGCCCCCACGAGCGAGCATGCCCCCACGACCACCCACACCAGGCCGGACACGCCCCAGGTGGCCAGGGTCAGTCGGTCGAGCATCGACCCGAACAGGTTCAGCCACAGCAGCACCGCGCCAAAACCCAGGTAGCCCACGGTTCGAGGGGCCCAAGACGAGGAGGCGTCGGTTGGCATAGGCGGATCGTCCCATCTCTCTAACAGATACCAGACAGCTACCAGTGCAATGCCTGCCCATGATACGCCAACCGCACCGCGTTTTGCCTGGTACAGGCGACCCTACCCCTTTGTGGTAGGGCAATCGGCAATCCCTACCCAGCCAAAACCGTCCCGTCCGGGCAGTCGTGCGCGCTCCCCGTGCGGCCTATCGTTCGAACCAGCGCGCGGCGACGCGCCGACGAACACGGCACCCGTACGGCGCGCACCGTTACATCAGCCCGCACCACACCATCGCACGAAAGGAAGCCACCATGCGCACCACCCTCCACAACAGCCTTACCCGTCGCGACCTCATCGCCGGAAGCGCCCTGGCGGCCTGCGCCGCAGCTGCCCTCCCCGTTGCGGCCCACGCCGACGAGCCCGAGCGCACCTGGGAGGCCGAGGCCGACATCGTGGTCGTCGGCTACGGCAACGCCGGCATCGGCGCCGCCAAGGCCACCATCGACGCCGGCGGCACCGTCGTCATCCTTGAGAAGGCCCCCAAGGAGCTCGCCGGCGGATCGCTCTCGTGCAACGACGGCAACTGGAGCTACGTGAACCCCGAGTCGCTGGTGAACGGCTCCTTCCACGTCATGAGCCAGGAGCTTGCCGAGGAGATCAACAACGACGGGTCCTACTACTCCGACTGGCTCGCCGACTGCGGCCTTGAGTGGATCGAGAAGACCAACTCCGTGGGCCAGACCGTGCTGGCCGCCCGCAACGGCCTGTTCATCTGGGAGGCCGCCAACGCCGGGCTCGAGAGCGACCCCAACGTGACCATCGTCTACGAGTGCCCCGGCGTCGAGCTCATCACCAACGCCTCGGGCGAGGTCGTGGGCGTCGTGGGCGAGCGCAACGGCGAGCGCCTGAACTTCCGCGCCAAGAAGGGCGTGGTCATCGCGACCGGCACCTATGCCAGCAACCCGCGCTTCATCACCGGCCACCACTACGCCTGCCTGCCCTACGCCTCGGGCACCTCTCCCTACAACACCGGCGACGGCATGGTCATGGCAGCCCGCATCGGGGCCCAGGCGTTCCAGGACCTGGCCCTCGCCATCGAGTTTGGCCAGCTGGCGATCCGCCCCGCCTCCGAGGAGCTGGGCATGGCAGTGCCGCTGTCGTCGCTCGCCTACCGCGGCGTCATGGTCAACGGCAAGGGCAAGCGCTTCATGGCCGAGGACGTTGACATGGGCCACAACAAGTCGACCGAGCCCATCCTCACCATCCGCTGCACCAACAAGGACGGCAAGAAGGGCAACTACGGCAACGGGTTCTACAACCTGCCGGCTTGGATCGTTATGAACGAGGAGATTCTGAACAGCGGCATCCTCATGCTGCCCTTTGGCTGGATCGCCACGCGCGGCTTCTACACCTGGTCCGACGACAACCAGGCCGAGATCGACAAGGGCTGGCTGCTCAAGGCCGACACCCTGGAGGACCTGGCCGCCCAGATGCACTCCGTCAACAGCATGACCGGCGAGGAGGTCGTCGTCGACGTGGAGCAGTTCGTGCAGACCATGGCCGACTACAACGCCGCCGCCGAGGCCGGCGAGGACCCGCTGGGCAAGAACCCCGACTACCTGGTCGCCCTGGGCGAGGGCCCCTACTATGCCGTCGAGGTCTATCCTTCGGTGATGTACACCAACCAGGGCATCACCGTGAACGACGACATCCAGGTGCTCGACTGGGACGGCAACCCCATCCCCGGCCTCTACGCCGCCGGCGACGTGGCTTCTCGCCTGCGTGCCACGCGTATCTGCATGACCGGCAACATCGTGACCGGCGGCCACGCGGCCAAGCACGCCATGGGGCGCGAGGACCACGAAGCGTAAGGTTTCCAAATCCGCAGCAGCAGAGCCGGCCGGCCCCGGTTATACGGGGATCGGCCGGCTCTGCATTTTGGTGGCAATGTCAAAGCGCGATCCGTCCCACGAGCGACGTGCAAAAGCCTCTTGACTCAGCAGAAAGACCCATCGCCACCCCATCTGCTACCCTACGGCATGCACGCCTTGCAAACCCGCCGTCCAAGGAGCCGCTCCCGCCATGAACCTTCGAGCCGTTAAAGGCTACGCCGCCTTCGCCCTGTTCTCCGTACTTACCGGCGTTTTGGCCGGAGCCGCCGTGTGGCTCGTGCTGCGCGCCATCAACCTGGGGTGCCACCTGCTGTGGGAGACGCTCCCCCAGGCCCTCGACGTGGGGGAAGGCCCGCTTTTGGCAGCCTACGTGCTGGCCATCTGCCTGCTCGGAGGCCTGCTGATTGGCCTTGCCCAAAAACGGTGGGGAGCCTATCCCCAAAGCCTCAACACCGTCATGGCGTCGGTCAAACGCACGGGGCGCTACGAGCACGACCACCTGGGCCGCATCGCAACCTGCGCGTTGCTCCCCCTGATATTTGGCGGCAGCGTCGGCCCCGAGGCGGGACTCACCGGCATCGTTGCCGGGCTGTGCACCTGGGCCGGAGACCGCCTGCGCCACGCCGGGCCGCAGTTCCGCGAGGCGGCGAGCATGGGAACGGCGGCGGTCATCTCGGCCATCTTCTCGGCACCGCTGTTCGGCCTCGCGGCACCCCTTGCCGGCGGCTGCGACGGCCCCGACGGCGAGGGCGAGGTCCGCATCACCGTGCCGCGCGCCACCAAGGTGGCCGTCTACCTGTGCGCCATCGCGGGGGCCCTTGGGGCGATGTACCTGCTGGGAAGCCTCTTTGGACGCCAGGGCGGCCTGCCCCACATCTCCAGCCTGGCAGTTGGAGGCCGCGAGCTGGCGATGCTCCTGCCCTGCGCGCTGCTGGGCGCCGCGGTGGGGTGGGCCTATCACGGGTTCGACCACGGCGTGCGGTCGCTTGACAGGCGGCTGGGCGAGCGGCCCGTCCTCAAAGGGGTGCTCGCCGGCCTCGGCCTGGGAATCTGCGGTGCCCTCCTCCCCTATACGATGTTTTCTGGAGAGGAACAGACCACCCAGCTGGCTGACGCCTGGGTATCGATGAGCGCGCTCGCCCTAATCGCCACCGGCCTCGTGAAGGTGTTTGTCACGCCGCTCTGCCTGCGGCTGGGATGGCGCGGCGGACACTTCTTCCCGGTCATCTTTGCCGGCATCGCCCTGGGCTACGGCTGCGCGCTGCTCAGCGGGGCCGACGCAGGCTTCTGCCTCTGCGCCTGCACGGGCGCCCTCATGGGGGCCGTCATGCGACAGCCCTTGATGGCCGTCTTGCTGCTGTTCCTGTGCTTTCCGCTCAAAGGAGCGCCCGTCATGCTGGTTGCCGCGGCCTTGGGGTCGCTTGCTCCGCTGCCGAAAAACTGGCAAGAGCGGGAGTAAAGGGCGGTCCCGTCGAACCTTGACGGTCCCGAAGTCCGCACCGGGCTTTTCTTACTCCCGAACCGCATGCCCTTCGAGCCATTCGACGATCGCCTTGGCCGCTGCGCCGAGCGCCTGGTTCACCGTGAGGCCGCTCGTCTCGACTACCACGTCGGCGTACCTCTCGTAGAGCGCGGCCCGCTCATCGTAGAGGTCGCGGAAGGTGTAGCCCTCGGGCATCACCACGCCGCGGGCCACCACGTCGCCCACGCGGCGGGCCACCTCGTCGTAGCCCACATGCAGGTAGACCACCGGGCCCGTGGTCTTAAGGTGCTCCATGGCCTCATGGTTGTAGACGGCGCTGCCGCCGGTGGCGATCACGCAGCGGGTGGGTTGAATGGCCTGGCAGGCAGCCGCCTCCATGGCGAGCAGGGCGTCGTTGCCGTGGGCAGCGATGAGCTCGGCCAAGGTGCCGTCGTTCTCCACTTGAATCGAGATGTCGGTGTCCACAAAGTTGTACCGCAGCTGCTTGGCAAGCAGCACACCCAGGGTCGACTTGCCCGCCGCGGGCATGCCCACGAGCACGATGTTGCGTTTATCCACAGGCATGAAAGAGCACCTTTCCGTTTCAGGTCTGAATCAAGGGGAATGGCGGCAGTTAGCGGAACAGACCAGGCGGCGAGCCGGGATATCGGCGCCTCGGGGCCGGACAGACCGGGGTTGCAGCAGCAATCTGCGGCCGGTATTCTGCCCCATCGGCCCCAATTGGACAGGATGAGGGGGTTGTGCGCGACCAAGGAGCGGGTTTGCTCCGATGTGGCCGCCGCTTACCTGCGGTTTTGTCGCGATGTTCATCCCTTAAGCCGTAGAAGCGGGCTTTTAAGGCCTTCGGAGTCGCGCACAACCCTCACATGATGCCGTCAAAGACCCCTTGAGGTCGAACTTCGGCCCAATAACCCGAGTGAACCCGCCGAGGGCCACCCGGCGGCACCCCTAAAACGCCCGCCTCGCCTCGATGGCGCGACCGAGCGTCACCTCGTCGGCAAATTCGAGATCGCCCCCCACGGGCAGGCCGCTCGCCAGCCGGGTTACCTCGATGCCCAGGGGCTTTATCAGGCGCGCCAGGTAGGAGGCGGTCGTCTCCCCCTCGATGTCGGGGTTGGTGGCGAGCACGACCTCGGTCACCGGCTCGTGGCCCAGGCGCTCCATGAGCTCGCGGATGCGCAGCTGGTCGGGGCCGATGCGGTCCATGGGGCTGATAACCCCGCCGAGCACGTGGTAGAGGCCGTCGTAGACGCCGGTACGCTCGATGGCGCTCACGTCGCGGGGCTCGGCCACCACGGCGATGCGGGTCTGGTCGCGGCCGGAGTCTGAGCACACCGCGCAGAACTCCCCGCTCGCATAGTTGAAGCAACGCGGGCAAAAGTGCACGGTGGACTTTACGTCAAGCAGGGCCTCGGCCAGCCGCTGCACGGCCGAGGTGTCGGTCTGCAGGATGTGGTAGGCGATGCGCTGGGCCGACTTGGGGCCTATGCCCGGAAGCCGGCCCAGCTCATCGACAAGGTTTTGAAAGGCCTCGTCGACCATGGGGTTCTCCGCCCGTCCCCTTAAAAGCCGAGACCGGGGATGTTAAGGCCGCCGGTGATGGCGCCCATGCGCTGGTTGGCCACGTCGGAGGCGTTGCTGGAGGCCTCGTTCACGGCGGCCACGATCATGTCTTGGAGCAGCTCGACGTCCTCGGGGTCCAGGGCCTGAGGATCGATGGTGATCGACTGCAGCACGCCGTCGCCGCTCATGGTGGCCTTCACCATGCCGCCGCCGGCCGTGGCCTCGACCACGACGTCCTTGAGGCCGTCCTGCACGTCGGCCAGCTGCTGCTGCATCTTCTTGGCCTGTTTGAGCATCTTCTGCATATCCATGGGGTTGGTTCCTCTCTCGTCGGCACGGTCGGTTCGGTTGCTCGGAACACTCTACCCGACCGGCGCGCGCAGCACCAGGGACGCACAGGGCCATCACCTGAAGGGCATCTCTAAAACGGCGGGGCGCATGGGATGCGGGCCGAACCTCAGGGCCACGGCTCGGGACGGCTTTGGACACGCCCCCGCGCCGCCTCATCCCTCGTCGAGCACCACCGACAGCAGCTCCTGCTTGGAATGAACCCCCAGCTTCTCGTAGATGCGCTGGGAATGCTTGCTCACCGTGCCCTCGGTTATGAACAGCTCGTCGGCGATGAAGCGCCGGCTGCGCCCCTGGGCGAGCAGCAGGAACACCTCGGTTTCCCCCCATGAGCACAGCCATCACAGGGCAGAAGCACAGGATCACGATGACCATGGCGGCACTGTCAAAACGCTCGAGGCACAGCTGCAAAGCGATCTCGACGACGCAATACAGCACGAACTGCAAGCTGATCACCCGCAGGGGCGCCATGGGCAGCGTACGCACGGCCAACAAGATGATGGCCCAGGCATATACCTCACCGTAGAGTTCGGCATATTGCGAGACCACGTCGAGGTCGGACGCGCTGAGCCCCAGCCGCTCTCCCACGCCGGCGTACAGAAACCCATACGCCATGAAGAGCACCATAAGCCCCGGCAGGAACCTGAACAGCAGGTTGGTGTTGAGGTTGGCGATGGTGACGTAGCACAAGGCCAAAAAGCCCGCGGTAGCAAGAACAGACGCCAGGGGGGAGAAGCCGGCCAAGGCGTAGTCGGTGCCCCAAAACCCCATGCTGCTCACAGCCCTCGCGGTGGCGAACACGACGCTCGAGGCCAGCAGGATACCGAACATGACGGTGGAGAGCGGCTTTTAATGGCCTGGGCCTCCTCGACCGTCAACTCCTGGCCGGCGGCGCTGGCGGCGTTCACGTAGTCGAAGGCGTTGAACCAACGCATGGTGGGGCACAGTACCTCGGCGGCCGCCTCCTCGGGCGTCCACAGGTTCATGATCATGTCAAAGCTGTTCTCGAGCGGGTCGTTGGCCAGGCCGTCGGCCATGCGGTTCAGCTTGTTGCGCAGGGCCACGTAGGCGCGGTCGACCACACGGCCGTCGGGCAGGGTGAGGTCGCAGTCGACGGCAGGCTCGGCTTCGATGAGGGCGTCAAGCTCCTCGGTGGTGGCACCCAGCCAGGTATCGCTCTCGCGCTCGACCGAGCCGTAGACCTCCTTGTGGTCGACCTCGCCGCCCTCGACGGTCTTGGTGCCGCTCTCGGAGTCGGTCAGAGCGGGCTGGTCAGCCAAGGCCATGCCGACAACGGGGAACGACGCGGCGCTGGCGGCCACAGCACCCAGGAAGTTCCTGCGAGACATACCCATCATGATGTTGGTCCTCTCCCTCTAAAACGTTGTGCTTGCGAACAGGTGCCAGAAAACTCCGGCGACCGCACGGCATATCGGCGCGGCGATTTGCAGTGTGCATCCGACAAGGGAGCAAGGCCGTCCCCCGTTCGCACCCATTTGGGAGAGAGGACCGCATGGGCAGGTGTCATCCAAACGTGGGTTGACCGTGCGAGCGTGTCATCAAAACTTGGCAGTGGCGTACAATGGGCCGCTAGATATATGCGTCAGATTCGCACCCCAAGAGAAAGGACCCTTGACCATGGCCATCGACCGCGCCCGCGCCCATCTGCGAGCCCTCGGTATGGAAGACCGCGTGATGGAGTTCGGCGTGTCGAGCGCCACCGTGGAGCTGGCCGCCCGGGCGGTGGGCTGCGAGCCGGCGCGCATCGCCAAGACGCTCTCGTTCGCGGTGGGCGGCCGCGTGGCCCTGGTGGTGGCCGCCGGCGACGCGCGCGTCGACAACCGCAAGTTCAAGGACGCCTTCCACGCCAAGCCCAAGATGCTCGCGGCCTCCGAGGCCGAGGGGCGCATCGGCCACGGCGTGGGCGGCGTGTGCCCCTTCGGCGTGAACGAGGGCTGCGACGTCTACCTCGACGAGTCGCTGCGCCGCTTCGACGAGGTGTTCCCCGCCTGCGGCAGCCCCAGCAGCGCCGTGCGCCTCTCCCCCGCCGAGCTCGAGGCCTGCACGCAGCCCTGCACCTGGGTGGACGTGTGCAAGCTGCCGGGGGCGTAAAAGGCGGCAGGCGGGCTCCTCACGGGTTTCTCCCCCGCCCCCGTTTTGCTATCCTAGCCGACGCATCTGTTCGCCGGGCAGTTCGTAACCATCCTGCCCTGGGCGCGACCCCGCGCGCTTTGCCTGCTCCCAAAGCCCGCCTCCGCACGCCCTAAACCAAAACTAAGGAGACAAGGGGCCCTGCCCCGCCCATATGGCCCACACACCCCCCGCGCCCCCAGCGGACGCCATGCCGCGCTACAGCGCGATTGCCGCCAAGCGCCCCCGCGAGATCGTGCTGCTGCGCGGCAGCGGCTGCGTCTACCGGCGCTGCGCGTTCTGCGACTACCACCTCGACCGCTCCCCCGACGAAGACGCCAACGCCGCCCTCAACCGGGAGGTCCTCTCCCACGTCACCGGCGCCTACGGCGAGCTCGAGGTCATCAACAGCGGGTCGGTCTTCGAGCTGCCCGGATCCACGCTCGACCTCATCGCCGGCACCTGCCGGGCCCGCGGCATCTCGACCGTCCACTTCGAGGCCCACTACCTCTACCGCGACCGCATCCCGGCGCTGCGCGAGCGCTTCGCGGCAGACGGCGTCGCCCTCAAGCTCAAGCTCGGCCTGGAGACCTTTGACTTCGCCTATCGCGAGCATGTGCTGCGCAAGGGCATCCCCGACGAGGACCCCGCCGTCATCGCGCGCCACTTCGACGAGGCCAACCTGCTCGTGGGGCTGCCCGGCCAGACGGTCGCCTCCATGGGGCGCGACATCGAGCTGGGTCTGGCGCACTTTGAGCGCGTCTGCGTGAACGTGATGTGCCCGAACACGGCGCCCCTGCAGCCCGACCCGCAGGTCGTGACCGCGTTCATGGCCGAGCTCCACCCGCGCTACAGCGCCGACGAGCGCGTCGACATCTTGGTTAACAACACCGACTTCGGGGTGGGGGCGTAACCGGTCATGACCAACGAACTTCTGCTGGCGGCCTCGGTCGTGTTCATCTTTGGCGCCGTGCTCGTGGCCTTTAGGGCCTTCGGCCGCTCGGGGCTCTACTGCCTCTCGGGCGCCATCATGATCCTTGCGAACATCGAGGTGCTGCTGCTCGTGAACGCCTTTGGCATGGAGCAGACCCTGGGCAACGTGCTCTTTGCCGCGTCCTTCCTCATCACCGACATCCTCTCGGAGTGCGAGGGCAAGCGCGCGGCGAACAAGGCCGTGGCCATAGGGATGTTCATCTCGGCGTTCTTCTTGCTGCTGAGCCAGAGCTGGCTGCTCTACACGCCGAGTCCCAACGACTGGGCCGCCCCGGCATTTGCGCAGGTCTTCTCGAACACGCCGCGCATGATGGTCGCGTCGTTTGCCGTGTATGCGGTGAGCCAGTTCTTCGACGTGTGGCTCTACCACCGCTGGTGGGCCCTGACCGAGAGGCTCTGCGGCGACCGCAGCCGGTTCCTGTGGCTGCGCAACACCGGCTCCACGCTGGTGAGCCAGCTCGTGAACACCGCACTGTTCACGCTGTGCGCGTTCTGGGGGACCTACGACGCGGGCACGTTGTTCTCGATCTTTGCGTCGAGCTACGTCATCTACATCGTGACCTCGCTGCTCGATACGCCGGCGGTGTATTTGGCCCGGCGCCTCGACCGGCGACGGAAAGCAGGCGCGGCGCAACCCCGGTAGCCAAACGGGCAACGGCGGAGAACCCCAACGATCACACGGGGCTCTCCGCCGCAGGGGGGAAGAGTTTAGAGCGAAACACAAAATTGCTGCTACAAGGCGCGCGAGGGCGCGGTGTGCTGGGGCACATAAGCCCGAGCGCAACGCAGTGGCAGCAGTTTTGAGGACTGCTATAGGCCGGTTAGGCCAGCGCCTCGATCAGCGCGTCGGCCGCCATGAAGCCGCCCACAAACGACTGGCCCACGTCGCCGTAGATACCGGCGAAGGGTCGACCCGAGAGGTTGAACTCGCCGTTGGCGCCGCCGGCGGTGTGCCAGCCGGCATACAGGCCCTCGATAACGGCACCGGTGGTATCAACAACCTGCATGTCCTTGTTGATGCGCACGCCGCACTTGGTCGTAAAGATGTGGCCACCTATCTTGCAGCCGTAGTACGGGGGCTCATTAATGGGGATGAGCCACGACGGATCGTACTTGTAGGAACCGACGTAGTCCTCGCCAACCTCGCAAGCGGCGTTCCACTTCTCGACCTCGGCCACCAGCACGCCGGGACGCAGGCCCAGGGCCTCCTCAAGCTCCTCGATGGTGTCGCACTTCTTGATGACGCCCTCGTCGACCATGATGTTAAAGCCGGTGTGCCAGTCGCGCTGCCACTCGGGAACGCGATCGATGAGAGGATCGTCGTCGGCGACCATCTTGGCCACGCGGCACACGCTCTGATTGAAATAGTTCTGCTGCACCAGCTCGTCGAACTTGGAGTCGAAGCACACGAACACGCCGCCGCCGGGCTGCACGGAGTCCACGCTGCCCTGGTCGGTGAGACCGGTGCAGATGGGGCTATCGTAGCAGGCATAGGGGTAGGCGCTACCCTTGGACGAGAAGAACGGCACGCGCTGGCCCAGCTGGTTGATGCGCAGCCAGGGCTGGCGCACCGCCTGGTTGCCGTCCTTGTTCACGTGGGACTCGAGGTTGACCGCATACTCGTCGTAGGGGCCCCACCACACGCCGCCGTCGTAGAGACCCGTGCTGTTGTAACCGGCCATGTCGGCTCCCGCACCCTGGGCCATGCGGATGACCTCGCCGTGGTTGTAGTCGGGGCAGGCGCAGTTGGCGATGCCGTCGACCAGGAAGGGGGCGTACTTCTTAAGCATGGCGCGGTTCATCTCGAAGCCGCCGGCCATGAGGAAGACCGCCTTGTCACCGCGGTAGAACGTGCCGTCCTCGGCCTGGACACCCACGACGCGGCCGTTGTCCACCACAAGGGCGGATGCCGGGGTCAGCGTGCGAATGTCAACGCCGCGCTCCACGGCGATCTCGGTGATCTGGTCCATCAGGTGGTTGTTGATGTTGATGGAATTGGTCTTGGTGACCTGGCCCTCATCGTACAGGGCGCGGTTCTGAGCAGGATCGGGGCCGGAAGGCACCAGAGCGCAGCCCAGGTCGTCGATCATCCAGTCGATGCACTCGGGGCCTTTGACCGCCATGGCGTAGAGCAGGTCGGGGTCGCCGGTGAGCTGCATGAACTCGTTGTTCAGATACTCCACGATCTTGCCGGGATCGTAGGGGAACGACGGCAGGGCCCACTCGGCCTCGTTGGCCTGGCGGTGGCCGCCGAAGTTCACGAAGAAGCCGCCGCAGCGGGTGGTGCCGCCGGTGAAGCCCATCTTCTCAAGGACGATGGTCGAGAAGCCGGCATCGGCCAGGCGAATGGCCGAGAGCAGTCCGCCGCCGCCCGAACCCACGATGACCACGTCGGCCTCGGCGTCCCAGCTCGCCGGGGGCTCGACCGGCGCGATGGGGGCCGCAGCCGCCTCGAACGCCGCCTTGGCCTCGTCGGTCGCAGCCGCCTCCTCGGCAAACGCCGCAGCGGGAATGCCCGCAACGGCGGCAGCCGTGGTCAGGGCCGCCCCCTGCAGAGCGCTTCTACGGGTGATACCAGAGCTCATAGTGTTCTCCTATCCCCTTTGATGGCTCGACGCCGGCATGTTCCGGCTCGTGCGCCGCACCCCCTTGGTGCGTGCCTCAAGTTATACCGGAGCCCCCTTTGCGCCGGAAGTGCGGGGTGCCTTATACTCGCTGTAGGTGTTCCCTCACAACGGCAGGGCCGCATGCCCCGCGCCGAGGTCCCGGAGGCCCCATGAACTTCAACCAGGTCGAGACCCTGCTCGCCGTTGCCGACGCCGGCAGCTTCTCAAAAGCCGCCAACGCCATGGGCGTCTCGCCCCAGTCGCTGATGCAGCAGGTGGCCTCCGTGGAGAAAGAACTGGGCTTCGAGGTGCTGCAGCGCGACAACCGGGGCGTCTCCCCCACGGCGGCGGGGGCGGTCTTTGTGGAGCAGGAACGCCAGGTGCTCGCCGCCCACCGCGCGGCCGTCGAGAACGCGCAGGCGGCAGCGAACCGCGCCACGACCCTGCGGGTGGGGATGCCGCTGGCCGTGAACCCGGCCTTCCTGCTAGGCGTCGCCGAGCGGTTTGGGCGGGAGTACCCGTCTGTGGCCGTGGTCCCCGTGACGCGCAAACGCTCGGAGATGCCCCGGGCCCTGGCAAACGGCGAGGTGGACGTCTATATGGACATCGGCCGGCTCGACGCCATGCCCTACGTGGCCGAGGAGCTCTTCCCGGTGGAGCAGTACTGCGTGGTGAGCAGGGCCGACCCCCTAGCGGCGCTCGGCCGCGTGGACCCCGAGCTGCTGGCCGGCCGCGCCCTGGCCGTATGGGAGTCGCCCGAGCGCTACGACATGCTTGCAAAGACGCTGGGTTGCACGCCCGAAAACCTGCGCAACCTGCACCGCGACCTGAGCGCCGCGCTGTCGTTTTGCATGGGCGGCGGCACGCTGGTGACCAGCATCCCGGTGGTCCAGATGCTCAAGAGCACGCTGGCGGTGGCCCCGCTCGACTTGGACTGCCGCATCGTCTACGCCGCCGTGCACGCCCCCGGCGACAACCCGCTGGTGGGGGCCTTTGTGGACTGCGCGCGGGCGGTGGCGGCATCCGGGGACAACCCGTGGAGGCACGCGGCCCCGCATGCCTCCGATGACAAATCTTAGCCGAGGGCGTGATTTTATTTAATATTATGATATTAAAATGTGTAGTTGGCAGCAAAGATGCAGCTCGTATGTGAACTAATCGAAAATTTATATCATAACCGCAAATATATCTACGCCCTCGAGCCAGATTTGTCATCCGGGGGCCGAGGCGATGCCGCGAACACGCACGTCGATGCGACAACCGGTGCTCCCCGGCGCGCATGCAAGGGGCCGACCTACCCGCGCGCCACCAGGTCCACGAGCTCCTGCTTGGTGTGGACCCCCAGCTTGCGATAGATGTTCTTGGAGTGGTACTGCACCGTGTTCTCCGAGACGCCCAGCAATTCGGCCACTTTCTTATAGGTGTTGCCGGCCACGAGGAGCGCCAGGACATCCTGTTCTCGGGTGGTGCAGCCGTAGGCCTCCCCCAGGGCCCGGGCACGCTCAGCCGTACTCGACGCATCGGGCGCACCCGCCGTTCCCAAGCTCACAGGCTCATGGAACCCCCGCATGGCCATCGACGAGAGAAACACGAACACCAGCACGCCCAGACCGAACCCCATGGTGAGCGAGAGCGTGCCCCAAAAGCCCTCGTAGGCAATCGCAAACGAGGACACGAGCGCCGGCACCAACAGGTAGCTGATGCCGAAGCTCGCCACGGTGGGCACCACAAAGAGCAGCAGGAGCCTTCGGCAGCGCGCGGGCAACCCTCGCCCGGCACCCCCGAGCAACACCGACACAAACAGCACGAGCGAGAAGCACGACTTGCTCGCCTGCATAAGGCCGGTCCCTAACGGCAACAGGGCCTCTCCCCAAAAGGTGGCCAAGAAGATGCCGCCGAACTGCACGACGCCCAAAACCGAGATCAGCAAGAACTCGGCGCGCTGCGTCTGGCCGACCGCCACCACGACCCCCAGCAGCCCCAGCGACAGCACGAGCGACAGCGTGTCGCGAACCAGCGTGCTCGAAGAGGGAGCGTAGGCAACCGAGCCGGTGTTGATAAACCCGGTGGCGACGCTGCCCACCAAAAAGAACACCAGCACCAGTATATAGATGCTACGTTGGACGGTGGGTTCCAGACCACGGGGCGTCCGAGCGTCGACGCAACGGGCCTCCCTGCGCCAGCACGCATACCAGCACAGCCCCGAGATGACCGGCGCACCGATAGGGCGGACGAGCGAAAGGGGCACCGGCAGGTAGGACAGGTACCCCACCGCGAAGCTCGCCGCATAGGAGGCGATCGCCACCGCGAGCATGCGCCCCGGGCTGGGAACCCACCCGACCAGCCATCCTCCCCAAGCAAGGGAGAGTCCCACATAGGCCAGACCGAGCAATACCGAGCCAGCCCCGAGCACAACGGACCCCGGAGCCACCACGGCCACCGCGTTGGCCAGCGACGAGAGCGCGCACAGCCCCACCAGAGCAGGGGCCGTCCACCGGGCCGGCCGCCCTAAACCCGGCCAGCGGGACGACCCGGCCGCGGCGGCGATGGCAGCCGCAAGCGCCACCGCCATGAACAGACCCAAGGCTCCTTGGCTCTGAGCGGCGGTGGAAGCGCAGGTGCCGAACACAAAGCCGGTGACACTGTTGCGCAGCATGGGCCACCAAAACGCCATGCCTACCACGGCGCAGGCAACGGCCCACACGTCGGACGCATGAACCGAGGTCGGGGCCGGGCGGCCTTTGAACAGGGATGTGAGTCTCGTCGTATTCATGGGGCCATGATAGCCCGCACCGAACCTCTGTGCCAGCCGCATGGGACATACCGCAAGAATAGCGGGGACACCGGCCGCCAAATTCTTCCCACATGGTTTATGTGGGGGCACCTACCTGGGGCTTCCTACGTCTTTTATGGGTCGCGCCACCGAGCGGCCCGAGGCATGCTGCGAGACGAACACGGCGTCGGCGCGAGCATTCCCGCCCGCACCGACGCACCGACCGCCTCGCAGCCTATGCGCCCGTCGCACCTGCGGCACACCCGTACAGAAAGGACCACACCATGACCACGCATGCAAGCCTCTCGCGCCGCGACCTCATCGCCGGCGGCACCGCAGCCCTCGCCGGGGTGGGCATCCTGGCCGCCCCGGCCGTCCGCGCCGACGAGGTCCCCGCCCCCTTTGAGTCCACGGTCGACTGGGCCGCCGAGTACGACGTGGTGGTCGTGGGCTTTGGCGGCGCCGGAGCCAACACCGCCATCGCCGCCGCCGACGAGGATGCCAGCGTCCTGCTGCTCGAGAAGGCCCCCGAGGCCGAGGCCGGCGGCAACTCGATCGTCTGCGTGCAGCTGCACTGCGCCACCGACGACCCCGAGAGCATAGCCACCTATATCAAGGCCATGCGTGGCGACTTCAGCACCCCCAGCGACGAGCTGATCGAGGTCTACGCCCAGGGCATGGCCGAGAACCGCGCCTGGATCGAGTATCTGGGCGGCGAGCCCACCATCGCCACCAAGGCGGCCACCAACGACACCGCCGAGTGGCCCGAGCTCCCCGGCTCCCAGGCCTTCACGATCCTCACGGTGCACCAGGGCCGCGGCGACGGCGCCGCCTACGCCCTGCTCAAAGACAACATCGCCCAGCGCGAGAACATCACCGTGTGGTACGAGGCCCCGGCCGTCGAGCTCATCCAGGACAAGGAGACCGGCATCGTCCACGGCGTGCAGGTGAGCGTGGACGGCCAGACCCTCAACGTGCGCGCCAAGAACGGCGTGGTCATGACCTTGGGCGGCTTCGAGAACAACCCCAAGTACCAGCAGTCCTTCTTGCGCCGCGCCTTCTGGCCGTCGCTTGGGCACGCCCACTACAACACCGGCGACGGCATCGGCATGGCCCAGCGCGTGGGCGCCGATCTGTGGCACATGGCCAGCTTTGAGTCGAACAACTTCGAGTTCTGCGACGAGGAGCTGGGCGTCACCTGGCTGTGGGGCAACCACCTGCGCGGCATCCTGGTCGGCGAGAACGGCAAGCGCTTCATCAACGAGTTCCAGCTCGGCGGCGCCAAGCACGGCCACCTGGCCTACGGCGGCACCTGGCAGGCTCCGGCCCTGCCCGAGAAGAGCTGGCAGGTCGTTGACAGCACCATCTTTGCCGAAGGACCGCTCTACCCGTCGTGGTCGCCCGACGGCGCCTTCGAGATCGAAAAGGGCTGGATCTTGAAGGCCGACACCCTTGAAGAGCTGGCCGAGCTCATGGGCCTCGAGGGCGATGCCGCGGCCGCGCTGCCCCAGACCGTGGCCGACTACAACGGCTTCTGCGAGCAGGGTCGCGACTGGGCCTGGGACCGTGAGAAGGACCTGGTGCCCCTGGCTGAGGCCCCCTACTACGCCGTGCGCCTGACCCACGCCGTCGTGAACACCCAGGGCGGCCCCGTCAAGAACGAGCGCGGAGAGGTGCTCGACACCTACGGCAACCCGATCCCCCACCTCTACGAGGCCGGCGAGTTCGGCGACGTGTGGCCCGAGCGCTACCAGTCGGCCTGCAACCTGGGCGGCGGCATGATCTTCGGCCGGATCTCGGGCCGCAACGCCGCTGCCGTCAAAGACGACGTGTCGCAGGAGTCGATGATGGGTGGGCGCGAGAACTACGTGCCGCAGAACGTGAGCAACCCGCCCGCCGAGACCGTCTACGAGGCCGGCGAGGGCGAGCACATCGGCCGCGGCAACGGCAAGCGCGGCCCCGTGGTGGTCAAGGTCGTCAAGAGCGGAGACGCCATCGAGGCCGTCGAGGTGCTGGAGCAGCACGAGACCCAGAGCATCGCCGGCTGGGCCCTCCACAGCCTGCCCCAGGCCATGGTGGAGGCCAACGGCATCGACGTCGACGTGGTGAGCGGCGCCACCTTCACGAGCGCCGCCCTCATGACCGCCGTAAGCGAGGCGCTGGCCCAGGCGTAAGGGGTTTGCGAGCAGGACAAAAACCGCCCGACCAATCGTGTGATTGCCACGGCCGCACACGCCAAGGAGCTGGTGTGCGCGGCCGCACTATGTGCATGCGCAACAATCGGATTGCCCGATGAAACGACATCCAGGTCTTATTCGGTATCCGCATGGCATCGGGGCCGCAACCGCGCCAGGTCCCCATAAAAAGACAGGAAGTAGTCGGGCCCCTCTTTCCAAAGCTCCGTCTCAAGATCATAGAGCGCAGCATAGGCACCGGAGTCGATAAGCCTGCTACGGGACTCATCTACCGATATCCCCTCTCGGTTAGCTAGGGTTTCGATCCCATCGGCAAACACTATATCGGCGCAGGCATATTTAACGCTATCGTCCATATCGGCGAGCCTCCACAAACTCGAGGCATTCAACAGCCCTTGGGGAAAGGAAGCAGAACTGATCATGTAACCTGTCGGGCATGAGCTGGGCAATGGCCAGCCGGGTCGCTCCTTCGGAATCAACCGGGCCGAACAGTCCCTCTAAATAGGCGGCTATCACCCGGTTGGTGGTATCGTTGGCAATCTTGCCAGCAAAATGCCCGCGCCTGATCTCGCGAAGACGTGAGATAAAACCCAGCACCAAAATCCTTGCCCGGGCGGCACATAGCCAAGTCGATGCGCTCAACTTTGGCATAGCTACCGTGATAGAGCGCCATACCGTCTTCAAGCATCAAGCAGCCACCCCCTGGCGACGAAGCATGCGCAGAACGTCTTCGTAAACTAGCTCGTCACCGCCCAGATGCAGTATGTCAAAACACTCGGCAATATATCTCCAGACCCCCGCCTGCAAAAATAGGCGGTTGGCGACCTGCGGGTCTATGCTCGTCCGTTCGCAAAACATGCGAAAGATGCGCACCTGCATATATAGAACCTCATCAATCATGGACATGCTCCCGCTTGTATGGGGCCACATATGTCATCGTACTCTATTGGCAGTATATTCCCCCCCTTCCCTCCAAGTGCAAAAGGAGTCTGTCGGGGCCGGCCGTGGACAAACTCGTTCATCGGCGGTGCCGACGACATGGACGGCATGGGCAGGTTCATCACCCGCACCGAGATGCCCCACAGCCACGCCACGCTCTACGGCGGCATGGGCAACTTTGGCAAAGCCACCTGCGTGAGCTGCAAGTCCACGGTGTTCAACGAGTGGTTCGACGAGTACGGCTACGACGTTTACCTACGGGCCGGGCCAGTTCTTCGTATCGGCCATCAACGGACCGACCGCTGCCGAGGTGTTTAGAAGCTCGAAGCTGGAAGGTGCAGAGCGTGGGGAGACAGGGGCCCGCCGATGTCGACCGGCCGTTTTTGGCCCTGTCCGTAGGGATCTCGGCAGACGACGTGGTGTCGGTGATGCTCGATATCGAGGGTGACCTGCCCGAGCGGCTGTTCGATGACAGCGCCCCCTCCCAAGCCACGCTCACAGCCCCCTGCAACGACGAGCGTCTGCTCGAAGCGGTCGTGCGACTGCTGAGTCTCTCCCCCACCGACCCGGCGTTTATGGGCAAGCACCTCAAACGCGAGATTATCTTTGGCCTCATCACGGGCCACCAGGGCAAACGATTCGTATGGGGCATCGTGCAGATCCAGCAGGCCGGCGACCTATACGGCATCAACAGCTGGATCAAGCAGAACTACAAAACTACCGGCGCATGTTCGGGCGCTCGCCCCAAAAAGACGTGCAGGAGATCCGCAACGCCATCGAGGGGGGCTGGGACTGTAGGGGTCCAGGGGGATCCCGCGAGCGCCAAGAGCCCGCTGTGCCAATGACCCGCTGGCACCAAACGCACGTTATGTAAGGCGACGGAGCGCCTACTGGCACCAAATCGGGGTTGTGTAAGGGCCTGCGGGCAAAAACCGGCGCATTGCGCCCTCCGAGGCTTACACAACGCCGGTTCGGTGCCATTCTCCGCCGTGGGAGCTTACAGAACTCGCATCCGGTGCCACGCATGCCCGGAGGAGCTTACAAAGCGCGAGTTTGGTGCCACCGGCGCCGCATTGGGGCTCTCGACCCGCCGACAGCCACCGAGGCGCACGCCATCGACAGAGGGGACCAAGATCACAGCGGGGCGGAGCAGGGGCCCCGGCCCGCGAGAAAACCACCTGGCAAGAAATCGCAGGAATCAGGAGGTCAGCCGGGTGGAATGGCAAAAATCCGACTTATCAGGACGTCCGAACCCTACCGGCGGCAGAAATCCCTGGGAATCAGGAAATCCAACGCCGTTTCGGGCTCCCCGCCTCGGCCGACATCCTGATTCCCCGCACTTCTTGCCAGCCGGCGCTTCGGGCGTCCTGATTCGCGAGCGTTTGTGTCAGACGCCCGGAGCCCGAGACCAGGTGGAGGCCATCAAGGCGGTCTCGGAGCACGGTCCCTCCACCAGCGGCGACGGGGCCGAGACGCCTTCGACCCTGCCCCAGGCCATCGACAACATCGCCCGGCGCTACGGTCTCTCCGAGCGCGAGCACGAGGTGCTGGAGCTGCTCGTGCAGGGACGTTCCCGCGCCTACATCGGCGAGCGCCTGAGCCTGGCCAGCGGCACCGTGGGCACCTACGTCTCGCGCATCTACGAGAAGGTGCGCGTCCACAGCAAGCAAGAGCTGCTCACCATCGTCTACGACGAGGTGGCCACCGAGCGTTAGCGGTCCAAACCCACGCAAACCCACGGCCACCTCCATGCGACCCTAGGGCACCATGCAACAAAACCCCAGCTCAAGCCTGCAAGTACACGGTTCTGTTTACAGGTCGCACCCCCTTGGGCACCGCAAGTCGGCGGATTTGCCTACGGCCAGAAGCTCCCCGGGCCACCAAAACGCATGATTTTGCCTACAGACCCCCTCTCCCGCACCGCCCATCATGGGGCGCAGCAACCGGCCGCCGCGACCCGCGCCGTCCAGGCTACGGTCCGCAGGGGCACGTCGGGCGGTTGCGCCAACAAAGGGAGAGCACCCGGGTGCCCGGAAGTGCCCAGGAGTGCTCAGGAGAGAAGGAGACACCCATGATGAACGGCATGACCCGGCGTTCGTTTATCGGAGCCCTCGGCGCCTCGGCCGCCAGCCTCCCCATGGCAGGGATCGCCCTGGCCGACGCCCCCGCCCTCACCGAGTCCGAAAGCGGCACCAAGACCGTCGAGGGCGGCGAGGTCGACCACAAGGAGCTCTACGGCTCCCAGGGGCCGCGAGGGCATGTGGCTCGACGCCACCCAGGCCGAGCTCGACGCCCTGCTGCTCGACGAGCCCGAGGTCACCGAGGACCTCGTGCTGCCCGACGGCACCGTGGTCGACAAGCGCTACGTGGCCCTGCGCAACCGCCTGAACCGCATGAGCGAGGGCCTGGCCAACGACCCGCTCGAGAACAGCTACGAGATCATCATGCGCCTGTGGACCCCCGAGGAGGCCCAACAGTTCGTGGACTGCCCCAACCAGGTGTGGTTCACCGCCTTTGACTACGTCAAGAAGCAGCGCGAGAAGGGCGAGGACATCAGCTTCGTGACCGGCGGTATCTCGGGCTCCGACTACGGCACCGGCTCCAAGTACCCCATCCTCCACGTGTGCCCCGTGAGCGCCGACGTGGTGGAGGGCGGCGTGATCAGCCCCTACCGCGACTGGCGCCTGATCATCGAGAACAACACCTCCTTCGGCATCGGCGAGTGCATCTGCGCAAGGCCGCCCTCACCCGCGGCGACGCCGAGATGGACGGCTTCAAGCGCGACCACGTGTGGAAGGAGGGTGCCGACGGCGAGGGCTTCATCGACACCTGCATGGTCTTTGGCCAGTACGCCGACTACTTCATCGAGCAGGGCCTGGCCGAGCGCGTGACCAAGGAGCAGATGATTGCCAACATCGAGTGCGCCATCGAGGACGGCTTTGTGCCCGACATGTACTGGGCCCAGCACCCCGAGATCATGTGCCTGTGCCGCTCCGACATGTGCGACGTGCTGACCTCGTACCGCCGCGTGCACGGCATGACCGACAACCGCGACCGCGTGACCGCCTACGACCTCAAGTACGACAAGGACGCCTGCATCAAGTGCGGCATCTGCATCGACCGCTGCCCCATGAAGGCCGTGAGCTTTGGCGACGACGGCTACTGCGTCATGGACACTGCCTGCGTGGCCTGCGGCCAGTGCGCCCTCAAGTGCCCGGCCAGCGCCCGTATCCTGGTGGAGAAGACCGAGGTCATCAACGAGCTGCCCTGGGACCTCTGCGACGACTTCAAGTGGCGCGCCGAGGACCGCATGCAGAAGGGCTACGTGAAGGACTTCGTGGGCACGAGCCTCGACGACAACCAGGCCGACAACGACTTTGCGGCCAAGCTCGAGGCCCTGCGCGCGGAGCAGGCCGAGTAGCACCGAACAACAGGCACGACGCATGATGCGGCCGAGAAGCCCCGGGGGACGCGCGGGGCTTCTCGGCCGTTATGCTGTGAACGGGACAAGCGGGAGGCCCAGAGTATTTTGAGAAAGTTCCTGCACAAGGCGCGGCGGGGCGCGGTGTGCTAGGGCACATAAGCCCCGCCGCAACGCGGTGCAGGACTTTATTCAAAATGCTCTAGACGCGGCAGGCTGCCCACGTCCCTCCGACACGCCTGCCGCACCAATTCCACCCAGGGGTTTACCGGCGCGTAACAGCCCCGTCGGTCTGTAACCCCCACAACACCAAACGAGGCCCATTGCCAATTTCATCCCTGCGGAAGCGTTCCCATAATCAAGGACGCAAGGGGGGGAGGCGACTTGTCAAGGGGCGTGCTCGGTTAAGGCAAGAAAGCTCCCCCGAAAAAAGCACCGCACAATGGAGGGAGCGTACATGTTGGCCTCCGATCGCACCACCGAACGCGACGGCCTGTCGAGGCGCGGGTTTTTGGCGGGCGCCGCAGCCGGCGCAGGGGCGGCCGTAGCCGCGGGAATGGCGGCCGCCGACACCCGGAGCGCCCGCGCCGACGAAGGGACAGAAGGGTTTTTGAGAGCATGCCCATGGCCATAGGCCACGTGGTCCACGACCCGGACAAGTGCTCCGGCTGCCGCGACTGCGAGATCATCTGCTCGCTCAACAAGTTCGGCGTCGTGAACAGCGAGCTCTCGAGCATCCGCATCAACACCGACGTGCTGGGCGGCTACATCAGCGACGCCGAGGCCTGCAAGCAATGCCCGGGCGCCGAGTGCGTGGCGGCCTGCCCCGCGGGCGCCAACCACATCGACCCCGAGACCGGGGCGCGCGTCATCGACCGCGACGTCTGCGTCGGCTGCCAAAGCTGCATGAACGCCTGCCCGGCCGACCCGCCCCGCATCCACTTTAACGAGGACCGCGGGTTCTGCTTCAAGTGCGACCTGTGCGGCGGCGACCCCATGTGCGTCAAGTACTGCTCGTGCGACGCGCTGTCGTGCTCGTGGATCGAGGCCGAGGCCGACCCGTTCACGTTCCAGACCGACGCGGGCATCGAGCTGCATCTGGCGCTTACAGGCTCCATCCTGGTCATCGCCCCCGACGACGTCCAGGTGACCGACATCAACGCCGCCATCACCGACGAGGGCATCAGCGTGACCGGCATGGTGACGTCCACCTACACGCAGGACTTCGAGGCCAAAGTCAAGACGTCCTTCTTCGACGAGGCCGGCAACACGCTGTACTTCTCGGAGCGCCTAGTCATCGACGTGCCGATCGGCGCCTCCGAGACCTTCGAGGACTTCTATCCCACCGACGACCCCAGCGCGGTGAAGAGCATCAACCTAGAAGTGATGTGCGGCAAGATCGCCGGTTAGGCGATATCACAAGATGCTGTCGCTGCGTTGCAACAACGACTTGTGAATCGCCCAACGGGAACAGACGTCCTATAGACGCTACTTTGAAGGAGGGCCTGATGGCTGACCTTTACGGATATACCGGCAAGATATTGATGATCGACCTCTCGTCGGGCGACATCTCGACGCTCGACACCGCCGACTACCTCCCCGAGTGGGTGGACGGCCGCGGCATCGGTGCCAAGATCCACTGGGACATGGTGGGCCCCGACGTGGGCGCCTACGACCCCGAGAACGTGCTGAGCTTCATAACGGGCGCGGGCACCGGCATCGTCGACACGCGCACCGTCGTGCAGGGCGTCTCTCCCCTGGGCTATCCCAAGGAGTGCTACTACCGCTCCACCATCGGCTCGCACTTCGGCGCCGAGCTCAAGCACGCCGGGTGGGACGGCATCGTGCTCGTGGGCAAGGCCCCGCAACTCTCGATCCTGGTCATCCAGAACGACAACGTGCAGGTCATGCCCGCCGGCGACCTCTACCAGATGGACACCTACTCCACCGAGTACAACCTGTGGTCGCGCTTCGGCAACAAGTGCCGCATGCTCATCATCGGCCCGGCCGGCGAGAACATGGTGGCCGACGCCATCATCCAGGGCGACGGCCACAACGCCACCGGCATCGGCGGCTTCGGCGGCGTCATGGGCTTCAAGAACATGAAGGCCATCGTGGTGCGCGGCACGCTCGACTCGCCCCAGATCTACAACGTTCCCGAGCTCATGGACCTGCGCCTGCAGGAGGCTGACCTCATGGTCCCCAACCCCGGCGTGGGCGCGGCCGCCGGCAGCGAGATCGAGCTCGCCGGCAAGTCGGGCCTGGCACGCGTGGGCGTGGCCGGGTGCTTTGGCTGCCAGCAGCCCTGCGGCTACTCGATCAAGTACCACGACGGCAAGTCGGTCGCCATGGGCTCCATCAAGTGCGGCGAGTTCATCTGCAGCCAGGCCGAGCTCGAGCAGACCGGCGAGTACGTGGGCCGCAACCACTACATCCGCGTGGCGCAGCAGGGGCTGCTGGGCCTCTCGGGCCAGCCGTCGTACAAGCGCGTCATCCAAAACGACGTCGACGGCTACTACGACGAGCCGCTCACCTGCGTGCACGAGGGCTACGTGACCGAGGAGGACCTGGGCATCCCCTACAAGTACGGCACGCCCGAGTTCACCGACATGTTCAACCGCATCATCGCCTATCGCCAGGGCGTGGGCGACGAGCTCGCCAAAGGCCAGCCGCGCTTCTGCAACGAGTACCTGGGCACCCCCGAGGCCATCCACGACTTTGAGATCAACAGCATGCGCAAGGGCATGCACGGCTTTGGCGTGGGCTTCTACATCCACCTGTACCGCACCTGCGGCATGCTGTGCCGCGCCACCTCCACGGTCAACTCGGGCGACCAGCGCGGCATGTACCACTACCTGTTCCCCATGTACGAGCCGTTTGCGGCCAACGCCACCGAGGTCGGCGCCGCCATGGCCAACTGGGAGTGGACCTACACCGCCCAGGGCGTCAAGTTCATGCAGGACTTCAAGACCTCCATGGACCTCGTGGACCGCTGCTTCTTCAACCTGGGCGCCGACTCCATGGGTACCCATCAGCGCCTGTTCCAGCGCATCCACACGGCCATCACCGGCGACGACTACGGCGTCGAGGCCGAGCAGGAGGCCGTCGATCGCCTGTGGGTGCTCGAGCGTTCGATCCTGGCGCGCCAGGGCCACACCCGCGACGACGACATGCTGTGCGACTCGGTCTTTGAGGAGTACGGCCGCTACAGCGAGAACGTGAACGAGGCCAACTTCTTGAGCTCCCTTGAGGAGTACTACGGCATGCGCAACGTCGACCCGGCCACCGGCCAGGTGCGTAAGAGCGAGTACAGCCGCCTGGGCCTGGACGACGTGGCCGCCGAGCTCGAGACCCGCTACGGCGTGGTTCTGCCGGAGTAGCAGCAGAGAAGGGCCCGTCGCAGGGGGCGCACCCATAACCCGGCGGCGGACCCCCGCGCATGCAGTTGCATCGCGGGATAGTCGTCCTTGCAGATCTGGTCACGCCCTCGAGCCTGATTTGTCGCCCAAGGCACCACGGAAAGACAAATATCGCTCGAGGGCGTGAATCGTTACAACATTTGATGCTCTGCTTGTGAAGACGGACAACATAGTGCCAGGTGAGATGTGAACTGCTGAGAAAGTAATATCAACAACATAAGCATCCTTACGCCCTCGGCACGGTTTTGTCCGCCGCCCCTCGCACGCAAGACAAATCCAGCTCGAGGGCGTGACCGGAGCCGCCCTCATCCGCACTGCCAAACCTTAGAGGAGAACCCCATGCCGTCGACCATCCAATGCCATATGCCGAGCTATGTGCCCAATGGCCGCGAGGTCGCGGTCTTCTCCACCGAGCGGGGCCTGGTGCGGGTGCGCCTGGCCGGCCGTGTGGCCCCCGTCAACGTGGGGAATTTCGCGGAGCTCGCACGTGCCGGGTTCTACGACGGGCTTAAGTTCCACGGGGGGTCGACCGGCGAGCGCATCGACGGCGGCGACCCCATGACGCGCACGCTCACGGGCCGCGAGGTCCTCAAGGTCGCCAAGAACCGCTGGGGCGCCATGGGCATGGGCGGACCGGGCTACTTTGTGCGCGGGGAGTTTGCCAACAACCCCTCGAACCGGCACAACGACGGCGCCTTGGCCATGGCGCGGCTCGGGGGGCCCGACACGGCGGGCTCGCAGTTCTACTTCTGCCAGGCCCCGCTTCATGGGCGCGACCGTCTGTTCACCGTCATCGGCCAGACCGTCGAGGGCCTCGACGTGGTGCACGCGCTGAGACCGGGCGACGCAGTGCTGAGCGTGCACAGTGCTGAGCGTGCATATTGAGGAGATTGCAAGATAGGGTATCCAAGCGCCCGCCACATCCGCCGGGTATACTCCTGGGCAGTGTCGTTTGACTCACCGAGGAGGTAGGTATGCGCATTCCCTCGATTCGCCCCAGTCGTATCGCCAGCGCCCTTGCAGCCGTTGGTCTCACGGCTTCCCTTGCGATCGCCCCGGCCTTTGCGGACTCGCGCGTTGTGGCAACGATTGGCGCGGACCTCACTCCCGCGCAACAGCAGACCGTTATCGACTACTTTGGCTCGAACATGAACGGCGCCGACGTCATCTATGTGACCAACGCCGACGAGCACGCCCATCTCGACGGCTTTATCCCCTACGAGCAGATCGGCAACGCGACGTACAGCTGCGCGCTTATCTGCCCCACCGCTTCGGGCGGTATCCGCGTGCGCGCAGCCAACCTGAACTACGTCACCGCCGATATGCTGGCCTCGGCGCTGTCGTCGGCCGGCGT
This sequence comes from Coriobacteriaceae bacterium, assembly GCA_019421015.1. Taxonomy (GTDB): domain Bacteria; phylum Actinomycetota; class Coriobacteriia; order Coriobacteriales; family UMGS124; genus JAHZGC01. The sequence continues at coordinate 57,104 of JAHZGC010000005.1, forward strand.
GCGCAACGCCGACGTCATCGCCATCTGCCCCTTCAAGGTGTCGGGCACCGGCGCCCTCACCGGCGTGCTGCTGGCATACGAGACGGCCACCGGCCAGCCGCTCGACCCAACGAAGAAGGACGTCGCCACCCAGGAGCTCGTGGTGACCCAGACAATCTCCAACCAGGTCGGCTCCGACGTTGCCACGCTCATCGTGAATGACGTGAAGGCCGGCGTGATCATGAACGGCGTCACCGACGAGAGCCAGATCGACGCCATCGTCGAGACCACGGTGAACAACGTGGTGAACAACGTGTCAAACGACACAACGATCAACAACGTCACCAACGTGGACAACTCGACCACGGTCATCGACAACTCGACGGTCAACGTCACCGAGGTCACGATCAACACCACCCCCGGCCTGACCGAAGAGGACATCGCCGCCCTGAAGGAGCTCGCGCGCAGCTACGCGGCGGCGGACTACAACTACGACAACATGGCCGAGACGCTCGCCACCGTGTCGCAGAACGCCTCTGCCTCCAGCGGCATCGCCGACCCGATGGCCGAGGAGCTGGCCAACGCGGCGGCGGCCGCGCAGGACAGCGCTACGAGCGAGGCCGACGCCACGGATACACCGGCCGCTGCGGATGGCGCGGGCGATGCGGACAGCGCGGGCGGCACCGGAGCCGCGGATGTGCCGGCAGCTGCGGATAGCGCGGGCAACACCGAGGCTGCCCCCGGCACGACGGGCACCGACGAGGAGCCCGCGCCCGGCAACGAGGAACTCGACGCGTCCGCGTCGGCGGGGACCCCGAGCGAACCCGCCGAGGAGGCCGCACCGAGCATCTTTGACGGAACCAACAACGGGGCCCTGGGCGACGACGTGTTGGTGACGGCAACCGACGAAGGTGCCGCCGCAGACACGACGGCCGCCGACACCGCCCTGCCCGGCCCTCTGGTGCCCGCGCAGAGCGCCGACGTCTCCCTCATGGCCCTTACCACGGCGCGCGCGTCTGACCTTGTAGACGGCACGGCGCTCGTTGTCTTTGAAGAGAGCGGCCAATACGGCCTTGCCAGCATGGTCGACGGCGCCCGCCGCACCTACCCGATCTACACCGACGCCTTCCAGGCAACCGACGGCCTGGTTGTGGCAACCCAGGCGGCCGACGGCAAGCAGGTCCTCTTCGACGCCTTGGGCGAGCAGCTGCTCGGCGGCTCCTACGACGAGATCCGTGTGCTCAACGAGAACTGGGTGCTCGCCATCCAGCTTGGCTCCAACGAATCCCCCAGCGCCGTTGACGTCTACTACCTGCCCGGCAGCACCGCGATGCCTGCCGCCACAACGACCTCCGACCTGTTGGCAGACGCCCGCGCACACGGCGACTCCCTCAACGTCTTGGCACCAGACGGCACGGTGAGCGCCTACGGTGCCAACTTCACGCCCGTTGACGGGGCTGCACCTGCGGCCATCGACGACTTCTCGTATGCCGGCGACGCAGGCGCGGGCTCTGCCCCCCAAGGCGCCGACGAGCCGAGTCCAGCCGAGATCGCCGACACGCAGCCCCTCGAAGGCGCGCAAGACGCGCAGCCTGCCGAAGATGCGGCGGTGAGCGATGAGCAGCCGACCGAAGGGACGACAGCGACCGATGGGCAGCCTGCCGCAGGGATGGCGGCAACCGATGAACAGGTTGTCTCCCTTCCCCAAGACGCGGTCGCACTCAAAGGCACCCAGGGCCTGCTCTATACCGCAGTCGCCACCGACGGCAAGACGCACGTGCTTGACGCCCAGGGGATCGACCTCTTCGATATCGGCTTTGACCAGGTGATCCCCGCCCGCGACGGCACCGTGGTCGTGCTCGTGGACAAAACCGCGAACGCCGCATGGGCGTTCGAGGTAGAGGTTCCGCCGACCTTGCAGTAACCGAGGAACGCCCGGCGCACGGACCGAGAGCATTGTGAGAATATTCAAAATGCTCCAGACGTCCCTCGCGCCGGGCGTTTTTGCCACCATGGCGTGTCTTGGCTCGGCCGTCATACCGCCCGCGCGCCTCCGAGCACGCCCACGACCTTCCCGCCGCAAACGGTTGATGGCGGCACGGCCGGGCTGAGCCCTTCCTTTGGGCTGGGCCTCTCCCCCGCCGCACGCAAAAGCTCGGCCCCGCGGCCCAGCGGATCGCTGAACAGCCTAAACGACCCCGAACGCGCCCAGGAGAAGAGCGTCACCCCCTGCTCTTGCGCCATGGTGACGGCCTGGTCGGTGGGCACAGCGGCGCTCACGAGCACCGGGATGCCAGCCCGCACGACCTTGGCGATGACGTCGGAGGGGGTGCGGCCGCTTGTGAAGACCATCGCCCGACGCAGGTCGACACCCCGGCGCAGGGCGTGGCCGAGCACCTTGTCGAAGGCGTTGTGGCGCCCGATGTCCTCGCACTCGAAGACCACGGCGCCGTCCACGGCGATAAAGCAGCTATGGGCCCCGTGGGTCTTGCGGTGCATGGGGGTGTCGGAGCAAAACCGTTCGGTCAGGGCCTTTACCCAGGAGAGGTCCCAACCGGCAAAGGGAGAGGTATCGGGAGCGGCGTCCGAGAGAGGTGCCCTTGGCGCTACACCCGAACAGACCATGTCCTTCTTCGCCGCCCCCTCATCGCACAACACTGCGGTGGCAACGGTACCGGGGCAGTTGAGGTGCAGCAGGCGCACGTCGGCTGCGCTATCGATCAGGCCTTTGGCAAACAGGTGCCCCAGGGTCAGCTCCACCAGATACTCGGGAGTACAGACCAAGGATAGGGGAGGCAGACCGGCCACACGCACCTCGAGGCGGTGTTCGGCCTGGAGCTCAAAGTCCGCCTGCACAGGAGCCGGGGCTCCCTCGTGCCAGGTTTGCGCGGCGGCCCAGGCCGTAGGGGGCTTTGGCCGGTAGCAGTCGACGATCTTCATAGGAAGTGCCTCCTTGGGTGCGGGCGGTGGAGCACAGGCTGGGGAGAGGTTGGGATTAGGCCCGGGCCGGGATTGAGTCGGGCGCAACCCGATTGCCGCGAGGTTGGCGAAGACCGGGCAACGGCAACCGAGTGCGGTCACTATTAATCAACTACAGAAGTAAAAACATTAAAACGTTCCCTTTTGCATGATTTACTTGTACAACTTATATCTGCTTTGCAACCGAATTCTTCCTGAGCTGGGGGTTTGTCGACCGCCCCTCTCGCTAATCAATCAATCTATGAAATACCATCATGCATTTGCACACGTTTTACTTGTGGGAGTAAATCTGCGCAGCCAACGCATGCCGCAGAGGGCGGGCCCGGCAGGAGGGCTTACGCTCCAGCGCCCTTCTCCCCTAGACCCAGGGCCGCATCCGCATCTTCGGCCGCAAGTTCGCCGGGCACCTCCCGAGACGCAGCCTCGGAGGCCGTCCCTTGCGGCGCAGCCTCGATCCCCATGATCTTGCGCTCGATAAAGGCGGCCAGCCCCTCGGCGTCGGCCGGCTCGAAGAACGGGATGACCATGGCGTCGTCGGATTTGCCCGACACATAGGCCACCACGTTGGGAAGCCCCAGGTTGAAGCCCTCCTGCACCTTGCGGGTCACCAGGACCTTGGGCAGGGGCAGATACCCAAAGGACTCGGCCACCACCACGTCAAAGGAGGCGGAGTCGCCCAGGGCGTCGAGCATCTGGTCGAGGGTCGGCTCCTGCTCCACAGGCTGCACCGTCACCAGCCTGCCGGGTGCCGCGAAGACCACGTCGCAGGCCCCCGCGCCAATGTAGCTGCCGCCCACCTGGGCCGCCGCGTCGGGTACGTTGTCGGGCCCGAAGCGGCGCAGGCAGGCAACCCGGTGGCCGCGTTCGTGCAGGGCACGCACCACGCGGTGGACCAGCGTCTCCGCCCCGTCGGGGATTCCCGCCACGTCCTCAAACGAGACAATCGGCAGCCCCAGGGCCTTCTCCCCGAGCTCCATGGGCTGGGACATCTTTGCCCTCAAGCGTTCCTGGATGGCTTTGACCTGTGCGTCCATGGCTGGCTCCTTGTGATTCGCGACTCAAGCGGCACCCAAAACGTCACCGCGACGAAAGCGGCCGCCGCCCGCAGGGGAACGGGCGGCCGCGCACTAGGGGATGTAGAAAGGTTCCGCCCTTACTAAAGCGGGTTCTCGGCCGCAAGGCGCCGGGAGGCGAGGTGTACTGGAGTACATGAGCCTCCCGGGAACGCAGCGGCCGAGGTTCCGCCCTTACCAAAGCGGGTTCTCGGCCGCAAGGCGCCGGGAGGTGAAGCGTACTGGACGTACGTGAGCCTCCCGGGAACGCGGCGGCCGAGGTTCCGCCACCATCTAAAGCGGGTTCCGCAGCACTTACGCCGGCAGGGCGATGTGGTACTCGTTCTCGAGGCGGTCCGCCACCTCGGCGAGGCCCAGCGCCTCGAGCGTCGAGCGGCGCGGCAGGCCGGTCTCCACGTCGATACCGCGCATCTCGTAGTACTGGTCGATGCCCTGGCGCAGGCCCTCGCGGGTCAGGCCGAAGCTCTTGTAGGAGTCGTCCTCAAAGATGCAGTCGAACAGCCAGTCGTCCTCTTTGGTCTGGCCTTGGCGCACGCCCAGGCAGCGCTCGAGCATCCAGATGCGGTCGCAGGCGAGCTTCTCGTCCTCCTCGGTCTCGATCGGGATGCCGGTCACGGCCGTGTAGAGGTTGCGGCGGATCTCCCAGCTGCCCAGGAAGTCGTCGCTGTACATGGATATGTGGGGCTGGAAGTTGGTGCAGGTGCCCAGCGAGTCGCACCACGCCTTGTAGTTGTGGGCGGTATAGGCCTGCATGGCGGCGTACTCGCTCATCACGCGCATCTTGGAGTCGATGGCCGCCTGGGGAGAGCCCCACAGCCACTCCGAGACGCGTTCCTGCAGTTCGTCATAGGCGGCGCTGCCCTGCACCACCACGCGGGGGTCGGTGATGGTGTTCGAGAATGCCCAGGTCAGGTCGTTGTTGCGGCCGCGCTCCACGCAGGACCCCAGCCAACCGATGGGCCCGTAAAAGTTGGCTCCGTAGTTGTAGGTCAGGCGCGACTGGCCCTGGGTCACAGCCTGCATCTGGTACATGAGCTGGGCCTCGGGGGTGCCGACAAACTCGTTGAGGAAGTGGGCGCGACCCTTGGCGAGCTCGTCTCCCAACCCCTCGCGATAGCTGATCTTGCGGATGAGCTCGCGGCTGAACTCGACGGAGCCCACCGGCGCGTCGATACCCATGTCCTCGGGGGTCAGCACGCCGTAGGTGAACAGCGGCCAGATGTCGAGGTGCATGGCCCACACGCTGTAGCCCATCTTGTCCATCTCCTTGAGACGGGCGAAGGCGGCGTGGCCGAAGTTCTCGTTGTTGACCGCCATCTCCTCGGGCTCGGCGTTGCACTCCACGCACATGATGTGGCCGGTGCCCTCGTGGGAGCCGTCCTTGAACTTGACGCTCATGCCGCAGGCGATGGGGCACATCATGCAGCCGGCAAAGCCGGTACGCACGGTGCCGTCGGGGTTCTGCCCCTCCGTCCACAGGTCGTTGCCCACGGTCGAAAGCGGCCCAAAGAGCGATCCGCGGTAGGCGTGGGAGGGTTCGCTCTCATACTCCTTGCGGGTCTGCAGGCGCTGGGCCTCGTAGGAGAGATCGAGCAGGCGCTGGGGGTCGGCCATGGTGACGGCGCCGGTCCCACGCACCACGATGGCCTTGAGCTTCTTGGAGCCCATGACCGCGCCAAAACCGCCCTTGCCGGCGCAGTTGGAGTCGTCGGCGAGCACCACGGCGTCGCCCACAAGGTGCTCGCCGGCGGGGCCGATGGTGGCGATGCGGTGCTTGTTGTCAAAGCGGTCCCAAAGCAGGCGCTGGGTCGACTGGGTGTCGAGCCCCCAGAGGTCGCTCGCGTCGCGAATCTCGACCTTGTCGTCCTCGATGAGCAGGTAGACGGGGTTCTCGGCCGCACCGGTCACGCACACGCCGTCCCAGCCCGCATACTTGAGCTCGGGGCCGAACATGCCGCCCATGGCGCTTTTGAGGAACGACTCGACAGGATACATATGGGGTGCCACGCCCGAGACCATGGTCTTCTGGCCGCCGGGGCAGGGTGTGCCCATGGTGGGGCTCGTGATAAAGCTGATCACGTTCTCGGGGTCGCAGCCCTTGACGTCGGGGCCCACAAAGTCCCAGTTGATCTTGGCCCCGATGCCGCGGCCGCCGAGGAAGTCGGTGTAGTTCGCGGTGTCGAGCTGGGTGATCTCGCCCGTCGAAAGGTCGACGAAGGCAATCTTGCCGGTGTAGCCGTACAGCTCAGCCATGGGTTAGCCCTCCTGTCCGGGAGCGTTGGTCTGGTACTCGCCGGGAACGTTCACCACGACGTGGTCGATGTCGGCAAGCGTGAGGTCGGTCGTCCAGGTAAGGCTGAACTCCGCGCTCTGCATCTCGGGAATCTCGATATGGGCCGCGTTGTCGGTGGAGCCGAGCAGCTGCCCGTCGGCACCGTAGAAGTCGGCGGTGACGTCAAAGAGGGCGAGGATGATGTTGAACTGGGTCGCGTGGCTCGTCCACAGCACGCCGTCCAGGGTGAAGCCGCCCGTCTGCTCGGTCAGCTCAAGGGTGTTGGTCTCGACGTGGGCAAAGGTGCGGGCCTCTCCGGTGAGGTCGACCTGGAAGAACTTGTCCTCCTCGGACTCGGTGCTGATGTCCATCCAGGTGGCCGTGAGCGCGCCGGTGGGGCAGAACTTGACGCACTGGGGGTCGCCGCCGCACAGATCGCACTTGAAGCAGGTGTTCGTGTCGAGGCAGTAGCGCACCCGCGACGGCGTGGCCGGGCAGGCGTTGAGGCAGCACTGACAGCCGACGCAGACGTCCTGGTCGATCACGCGGGCACCGGTCTCGGGGTCCACGTGCAGGGCACCGGTGGGACAGGCGGCCAGGCACTCGGGCCCGTTGCACTGCTTGCAGGCCTGGATGTCGGTGATGCAGGCGTCCATGACGTCCTTGGTCCACTGCAGGCGGCTGAGCTCGGAGCTCGCCACACCCCAGTGGGCCACCGAGCACACGACCTCGCAGGTACGGCAGCCCGAGCACAGGGCCGGATTGTGTACCACGTGGCCCATGGCGGGCTTGATCTGCGCCAGCGTCTCGGCGGCGTCGGCAGCCTCGGTGACCTCCCCCTCGGCAGCCCGTGCATCACGGACCAACGCCCCGGCGGCGGCTGCGGTACCGGCCGCAAGGGCGCCCCCGGCGATGAAGTTCCTTCTCGTGAGTGCGGCGTGGGGCCCGCTGCTGGTGGCAGTCTTCATCAATCTTCTCCTCCCTTATGATCGGCCCGATACAAATCCCCTTGTTTTACGGGCCTTGGACTGATCTGATGGTACGGGCGGCCCGACGGGTGTTTCAATTTGCAAAACAACGGCCTTGGAGACCCCGGGAGGGCAGACCGCAGCCGATGGGAGGAACCGGCGTCCAAATATGCCCCCGTGTTAAGAATTAAGTTACAGATTCCTAGCTGTGTTACCTCGACGCCATGGGGCGATTGCGGGGGCAGCGTTTGTGGTAAGGTAGCAAAAACTTTGCGTCAGGGCAGCTCAGAAGGGGTGCAGCATGGAGAAGACCGCTTCTCTTGAGGAGCTCATCAAACGGGAGTACCGCACCATGGTGTGCACCATGGCCTTTGGCGAGATCACCGTCTCGGAGCTCTGCAAGCGCGTGGGCATCTCGCGCAAGTCCTTCTACACCTACTTCGAGAGCCGCGACGACGTTCTGGCGCGCATCCTCTACGACGACATAGGCGCGCCTATCGAGAAGATCTTTCCGCTGTTCCGCAACCAGAACGCCCCGGTGAGCGTGCCCATCATGAACACGATGGTGTACCAGGCCATCCTTGACCACAAGGAGTTCTACCAGCGCCTGGTGACCCAAAACCAGGAGCGCATCTTTGTGCACGCGTTCCAAAAATGCCTTATGGTGAGCCACACCTTTACCAACGACACCCTGGGCGGCAAGAAGGGCGAGGAGTTCGAGTACGCCTCGCGTTTTTTGGCGGCGGCCCAGGCGGCCATCATCGTGCAGTGGATCCGCTCGGGCATGGAGGTCACGCCCGAGCAGCTCAGCGAGTGGTTCGGCGCCTGGTCGGCCCCGGCGGTGCAGTCGGTGGCCTGGGGAGAGGATCCCGAGGGAAAGTAGGGCTATGGCGAATCCGGGACGCGCAGCCAGGGGCCGGGACCCAGGGCCGAGGGGCGAAGCGCCCGCATGTGCGACGATTGCCAAACTGCCAGATAGCGCCGCACAATCAGGGTTCTGGATAGGCTCGCGAGGGGCCCACTGTGTCCCATTTGCTCGCAGGCGAGAAAACCTTGCGACCGACACCCTCCTGACCTGCGGGTTTATTAGACACCCTCTCGCGGCGGAGAAAACCTTGGGGGCAGGGGGGGCATTTTGACCCTGGGATGCCTATCCCGAACCCCTATTCTGCGGAAGCATCTCGGGTTCCGAAGATCCCGAGCAACCGAGACGCACGTCGAGCCCGGCACGCAACCCGCAACGGCCGCCGCCGAGACCGCCCGAAGAGCAGAACCGCCGCGTTTTTTGAGTTGCGCCCTACTCCCGCGAGATCGTCACGAACCCGCCGAAGGCCGCCGCGAGCATCTGGGCCAGCTCGATGGCCGCCTGGTCGTCGGGGGCCGAGTAGGCCGGCTCGTCTGCAGGCTGGGTGCCCGCAGGCTGGGCCGGCACCGCCGCAGGTGAGACGGGCTGCGAGGCCGCCGGCGCGACCGGGCACCCCGTCGGCGCGGCAGCCGGGGCGCAGGCCGCCGAGACCGCCGGGGCCTCCTCCCACGGGGGTGTCATGGCGGGGCTGCCCGCAAAACCCTCGTCAGCGTCGGGGGCGTAGGTGTCGTACACGTCGTCGGGCACGAACTCGTAGGCGGGGGCGTCGCCCTGGGGTGCTGGGGCGGAGAAGCCCTGGGGGCTCGCCGAGCCAGCCGCCGGAGCCGGGCCAGCCGGCGCAGACGCGGATGCAGGCGCGGGTCGCCCGTCGGCACGGGCGGCAGCCGCAGCAGCCGCGGCGGCCAAGGCGGCCGCGTTGGGCACCGAGGCGCGGGCAGGAGCGGGGGCCGTGGGAGCAGCGGCAGGGGCGGCCGTCGGGGTGGCATGCCCAACCGCGGGAACCCCAAACTGCGCGGCGGGGGCGTCCGGCCGCTGGCCGGAGGGCGTCGGGGGCGCCGGCCGGGCAGCCGTCTGATGCGCCGCAGCAGCAGCGGGATTGGCGGCAGGGGCCGGACGGGGTGCCGCATGCGGGGCGGACCCTGCCGCCCCGGTCCCGGCCAACGCCACGCGCACGGGACGCCCGTAGACCTCGGACGCCACGCGGCCCACCACCTCGATGGAGGCGGGACGCGAGAGCATCTGGGCCGCAAAGGACGCGCCGCGGTTCACCACCGTGAGCGTGCCGTCGTCGGCCAAGAAGCCGTCGGCGTTGCGCAGCAGGGCGCCCACGGAGGGGTTGGTCCTGATGACCATGTCGACCACGCGGCCCCAGAGGCGCTGCGCCATGCCGGGGTCCATGGAGGTCTGGGGGACGGCCGGGGCCGCCGCGGCGGGCGCGGGAATCCCCGTCGGCGCAACGGCAGGCGTGGCCTGCGGCTGCGCAGCCGGCTGCACGGCGGGGGCCGTCGGTGCGGCACCGTAGGCCGGCCGTGGGGCGAAAGACCCCTGGGCGGCGGCACCCTGGCGCGGCGGGACCCCCTGGGCCGGGCGGCTCGCAGGCGCTCCCGGAGCCCCGGGGCGTATGCTTGCGCCCAAGGCCGCCGCGCTCATGGCCGGCGCCGGCGCGGAGGCCGGTGCCGGGGCAGCGGCGGCCCGAGCGGGCTGCACCGGTCGTTCGGCAACCGGCGCAGGCGCCCCGAACGCCGCGGGCTTCTCCGCCACGGCAGCGGCCGCCGGAGCGCCCGCACCCGTAGGAACCCCGTGGGCCCGCAGGTCGGCAAGCTCGCGCTCGAGGTCGGCCACGCGGGCGGACAAAGACTCAAGGGTCAGGTCGGACTGGGGGCGCGCCATGCGGGTCAGGGTCACCTCGAGGGAGAGGCGCTGGTCGAGCGAGGTGCGCATCTCGGACTCGAGGCGGCCGAGCAGGTCGAGCAGGTAGGCGATGCGGTCGGGGCCGCCGAGGTCACCGGCGAGCGCCGCCAGCGACTCCCCCGACCCGCCTTCGGCCGCCTGGGGCCCCGCCACGGCGACCACGTAGGCGTTGCGCACGTAGCGGGTGAGGTCGCGGGTGAACTGGGCCATGTCGGCGCCGCGGTCGGCGAGGTCGGCCACCTGGGCAAAGCACGCCGCCACGTCGCGGGCGGCCACCTTGCGCACGAGGTCGGCCAGCACGTCGTCGGACACCTCGCCGAGCACCGACTGGGCGTCGGCCAATTTGACCGAACGGCCCCCAAAGACGGAGAGCTGCTCAAGCATCGAGAGCGCGTCGCGCAGGCCGCCGCGGGCGTGCTTGGCCACCAAGGCCAGGGCCTCGGGGTCGTAGGAGAACCCCTCGTTCTCGCAGACGTAGCGCAGGCGGTCCTCGATGTCGGAGGTCGTGATGCGATGGAACTCGAGGCGCTGGCAGCGCGACAGGATCGTCTCGGGCACCTTCTGGGGGTCGGTGGTGCACAGCACGAACACCACATGGCCCGGCGGTTCCTCAAGGGTCTTGAGCAGCGCGTTGAACGCGGCCGTCGTGAGCATGTGGACTTCGTCGATGATGTAGACCTTGGAGCGGCCCTGGGTGGGGGCAAAGGCCACGCGGTTGATGATCTCCTCGCGCACGTTGTCGACGCCCGTGCGGGAGGCGGCGTCGAGCTCGTAGACGTCGGGGTGGGTGCCTTCGGCGATGGCTTCGCACTGCTCGCAGGTGCCGTCGGGGTGCGCCGTGGGGCCGTGCTCGCAGAGCAGCGCCTTGGCCAGCAGGCGCGCCGTGGTGGTCTTGCCCGTGCCGCGCGGCCCGCTGAACAGGTACGCGTGGGCGGTGCGCCCCTCGTTCAGAGCGTTTTCGAGCGTCGAGACGATATGCTTTTGGCCGACCATCGTCTCAAAGGTCTGCGGGCGGTACTTGCGGTAGAGCGACTCCATGGCGGGCTCCCGTTCTGCGCTGTGACGCCCACCAGTGTAGGCCATGGGAACGGGGTTGCGAAAGGTCGGGCGGACGGCTGCCCAGAAGCGGCACGGACGGTCGGGCAAAAACCGGCGTATCGGCAATCCTGCGTTTTGCGCTAGAGCAGCTCACAGAATTGCTGGACAAGGCGCGCCGGGGCGCGGTGGGCTTAAGGCCCATAAGCCCCGGCGCAACGCAGTGCCAGCATTTCTGTGGGCTGCCCTAGCGCAGGCCGAGCACCATGTCCATGAGCTCCTGGCGGTCGTTGACCTCGAGCTTGGCATAGATGTGCTGGGTGTGGGTCTTGACCGTGCTGGCGGCCACGCCCAGCCCCTCGCAGATGGCGCTGCCGGTGCGGCCCTGGGCCAGCAGCAGCAAGACGTCGCCCTCGCGCGGAGAAAGGCCGTGCTGCCGGGCGATCTCCTCGCAGCGCTCCTGGATGGCGACCATGAGCGCGGTGCCGTCATCCTCGCCGCCCACATCGCCCTCCCCCTCGGCGACCAGGGGCGCGGGACCGGCGGCAGGCAGGGGGTCAGCCCCGGGTGCCCGCGCCACGCCCTCGTCGGCCTCGACGCAGCGGCGGGCGGCGTTCTCGGGTGCCGCCCTGAACACCACCACGAGCAGCGCAAACAGCACGTAGACGGCCGTGAGCACAAAGGCACCGCTCACGGCGTTCTCGTTGTTGACGAGAAAAACCCAGGCTATGGACGGCAGGGCGTACACGGTGCCCGCCATGCCCACCAGGCGGTTGGGCGCAAGGGAGAGCGACTGCAGGGCGACCCCCACCGTAGACCAGAAGAGCACCAGGGCAAACGGGTCGTTGGTGCTGACCAGGGCCTCGAGCAGCACCGGCGGCACGAACGCTACCTGCGTCTTAAAGGCGCTCAGCAACAGGCCCGTGAGCACGATGAAGACACCGACGAGAAAACGCGAGAGGTCCTGCTCGTGCGCCATGCGGACGATGCCCACGTACACCAGGCCAAAGATGGCCAGCCCATAGAGCGCCACTTGGGGAACGGCCGTCGCCACGTCGAGGCCGCGGGTGTGGTCGCCGCCCCAGGTGCCCGATATGCTGCACGCCCGCGCCACCGAGAGCAAAAGCCCCACCGCGACCACCATCACCAGCAGGTAGCGTCCCGAGCGCGCGTCCATGCGCCGGCCCAGGGGCAGCATGGGAATCCCCCAGAGTATGCCTCGCGAGGCGGGGCAGCCCCCGCCCTCGCGGCCGCAGCCCAAACACCCCGCGCGCTCCGAGCATTCCGAGCCGCCCGCACGGGCCGCCCGGCAAGCGAGCGCAAAGAACGCGATGGCGGCCAGGGGCAGCGCGATGGCCAGCATCACCTGGTGGTCGACCGCTATGAAGGCGTCCATCAAGATGAGGAGCACCTGCCGCAGCACAAACGCGCCGCTAAAGGCCCAGGCAAGGCAGGCGATGCCCTGGGTAAGCGCGAGCAGCAGCACAAAGCGCGAGATGAACCAGAAGTACCCGAACCCCGAGACCACGACGCCCAGCATCGCGAACAGCTTCTGGTCGAAGAAGTCCTGCCTAAAGGCCAGGGCGAATATCGTGGCCCCCGCCATCGCCACCAGCGGAATCACGAAGCGCTGCACCGCGTCCATGCGATGCACCGTGCGCGGCAGCACCAGGCAGGCCAGGGCCGCCAAGGCGATACCCACCAGCCAGAACACCCGGGCGTTGGCCCAGGTGCTCAGACCCACCAGGGGCAGGTAGAAGCCGGATGTGTGGCCCATGAGCTTGCACCAGAGAATCGCCGAGGCAATGCCCAGCGAGCTGAGGACGACCACGACGACGCCCCGCGGCAGTTTGAACCTGAACCGTCCGTCCATACGAGCCGTGCGGTCTCTGGCCGGCTACTCGGTTATATGGAGCTCGGTGGCGGCCGCCAAGGGGCTGCGCCTGCCGTCGCGGGTCACCGACCGCACGCTCACCTCGTAGATCCCGGCCTGCTCCGGGGTATAGGAGTAGGTCCAGTGGATCATCGACTCGGCGTTGCTCTCGGCCGTGGAGAAGCTGGCCCAGCTCCGGCCGCCGTCGAGCGACACCTCGATGGCGTCGATCTGGTTGCCGAAGTCGTCCGCATACCCCTCGAGCGTCACCGTCTGCCCCACACGCCCCTGAACCGGTGCAATCACGGCCCTCTCCCCTATCCTCTCCGCACTCCTCCAATGTATCCGAACACTATACCAAGAAGCCGGGGGGCTTGCATAAAAACACGCGCGGCTTTTGTGCCCTCCCGGGTATGCGCGATGCCCCCGCATGACCGCTTCCTCAGCGCAAACACCTGTCAATAACAGGGGGTCTCCGCCATCTGCCTGCGTGAATGCCAACGACCTCCCCCTATCGGGTGGATGCCTCCGCCACCTTGGCCGAACCAAAAAATCGGGCGTTAGGTCGATTTTGCACGTAAGGGCACCTCCCTAAGATACGGGGTCGCTTGGCACATACGCACAAACGGGCAAGAGAGAGGACGCACCATGCACCAGCCATCGACCGTCAGATTTGCGCACTCGTTCAAGGCGGCGTGCGCCGTAGCCGCCGCCGTGGGCCTTGCCGGGTGCACGCTGCTTCTGGCCTCGCCGCAGGCCCAGGCCAGCACCCAGGCGCCCGTCGTGACCGAGGACGGCAAGATCGGCAGCTCCATCGGCTACCCCAGCGACGGGCCCATCATCGACAACATCGACGCCCTCACCGACATCTACTCCCACGCCGAGGAGGAGGCCGCCAACGCCGAGGCGAACCCGCCCAAGACCCACGTGGACCGCAACGGCTTCACGATCCAGGCGGTGCCCGCCGACCCCAAGGGCTACAACACCTACTGGCTCCAGGGCGATCAGCGCGGCTGCCTCTCGTGCCACGACACCCTTGAAGACGCCATGATGAACCAGAACACCTACCACCGCCTGATCATCATGGGCTATCCGGTGGAGCAGGGCGTGCAGAACTGCGTCATGTGCCACGACACCTGGCAGCCCCAGGCCACCAAGCTCAAGGACACCATCCACCAGATCCATATGGCCAACTCCACGTTCAACGCCATGAACGGCAACTGCATGTCGTGCCACGCCATCGACGACAACGGCGACTTCGTGCTCTGGGACGACGTGAAGTACGACCAGTACAAGGGCTACAAGCTGGTCTCGGCCGAGGACGCGGGCATGGAGGTCAGCTACGACCAGGACACCATCACCCCGCTCGAGAACCAGTTCTACAAGACCATCAAGTCCGAGCCGTCCCAGTGGACCAACGACGACACGGTCATCGACCCCACGATCTACGAGAACTGGACGATCGAGATCGGCGGCGAGGTGGAGAACCCCTTCACCATGACGCTGCCCGAGCTCAAGGAGAAGTTCGGCACCAAGACGGCCGTCATCAAGATGGACTGCAACGTGAACGGCATCGGCCAGGGCTCCATCTACCAGGCCGAGGTCACCGGCATCCCGCTCAAGGACGTCATCGAGTACGCCAAGCCGCTCGAAGGCACCAACGGCTACTGGCCCAAGGGCTACGACGGCTTTGGCAACCTCATGCCCATCGAGTACCTCGACGAGGACGCCCTGCTCGTGCTCGAGGTCAACGGCGAGACGCTGCGTCCCTCCCAGGGCTACCCCGTGGCCGTGTGGGTGGGCGGCGGCGCCGCGGCCTGCGAGTGCCCCAAGTACGTGACCTCCATCAACGTCGTGACCGAAGACGACGCCTCCACGCTGTGGACGCACCCGCGCGAGGGAACCAACGTCAAGCCCGGTGTCGAGGTGCCCGAGAAGCACATCTACTTCCCCAACGCCGGCGTGCTCAACTACCCCACGGGCGTGGTCTTTGACGACCAGGTGGGCAAGGAGGTCCACCTGGAGGGCTACGCCGACGCCTTTGACGAGCCCATCGCCAAGGTGGAGTACTCCCTTGACGGCGGCAAGACCTGGCTCACCATGGAGACCCCCGACACCGACGTGCAGCGTTGGGTCTACTGGCGCATGAACTTCACGCCCCAGGAGGCCGGCTCCTACCACCTCAAGATCCGCGCCTACTCGCTGCTCGAGGACGGCACCCTGCACGAGCCCTACTACACCACCGACTTCATGTTCACCGTGCGCTAGAAGGAGAAGACCTCATGAACAACCGTAAAAGCATCGTATGGGGCAGCCTGGCAGCGGCTTCCCTGGTAGCCGGCGGGGCCGGCGCGGCCCTGGCTTCGGTGGCACAGGCGGGCACCGACGCAACCCTCTCCCCAGCCGCAGCGGTGGAAGCCGTCGAGTCGGCGAGCTTCTCGCCGGTGGTGAAGGCAGACGCGGCCCAGGGCACGTTCAGCTGGACCCAGGACGCCGTGACGCCCAACGCTGTGATCTCCTCCACGTTCAGGCCGGCCGTGGCCACGCTGTGCAACTCCACCGTGGGCCTGACCCAGACCAACCCCCTCGAGTGGAAGATCTCGGTGGGCGCCGACCCCTAAAAAACCTTTACCGCCACCGTGGACGAGCTGGCCGCCGCCGACAGCGTGAGCCAGACCATGACCTGCAGCTGCGGCTCCAACCCCGCCGACGGCCGGGCCATCGTGAGCGCCGACGTAAAGGGCATCCCCGTGACCTACCTCATCGAGCAGGCGCGCCCCGCATCCGGTGCCAACACCGTGACCTTTGTCTGCTCCGACGGCACCGAGCAGGCGTTCCCGCTGGGCTACGTGATCGGCCGCCACGCCGTGATCTCCTATGAGGTCAACGACGAGGACCTCAGCGCCTCGGTGGGCGGCAACAACCAGCTGTGGATGACCTCCACACCGGCCAGCTACTTCGTACGCGACGTGGTTGAGGTGCTCATCACCGCCGAGGAGGAGGCTCCCGCCACCCCCGGCGCGGGCTTTGACTACCCCAACAGCCCCAACGTGGGCATCACGGGATCGAGCGCGGCGTAGCGGCGAGGCAAAAGGCCGCTCGCGCAAGGTCGCTCGCAAGGAGCGGTTCCCAGGCAGGCCCGTCGTTCCCGCGGCGGGCCTGCCTTTGGCGCCGGGTGGAATGGCGCATCGGGCGGAATAATGGGAATCAATTCTAAAAATGCGCACTTCTGCATGATTTGTTAATCAAGTTTGATATAGAGCTGTGGAGACATACGGCATAACCGCAGCTCATCTGTGAACCTCTCTACAGTTTATACCGCCGTTGGGCCGCACCGCCATGCATAAGCCGATGTTTTGAATTTTTTACGTGCAACTTTGATTCACCGGCATCAGCACCGGGTGCCATGGGCCCCATCAGCACTGTGCGCCTAGACCACGTCGCGCTCCAAGAAGTCGAGCATCTCCTGGCGCCCGTGCACGTCCATCTTGCGGTAGATGTGGTTCACGTGGGTGTTCACCGTGCTGGCGCTCACGCCCAGGAGCTCCTGGATCCGCTGGACCGAACGGCCCTTGGCCACCAGCATCATGACCTCGGTCTCTTTGTCGGTCAGGCCGTACATCTGGGCTATGCGCTCGCAGCGCAGCTGGAACCGGCTCGGGGCCGCGGGGTTGTCGCTGTCGGCGTTCAGCAGCTCGACGAAGGTGCGGTCGTCGGCCACGAACAAAAACGACACGAGCACCAGGCATGCGCACCCCAAGGCGCAAACGATCTGCAGGCGGTACCCCATGGGCGCGGCGCCCATCACGAACGCGCCCACAAAGGTCCCCAGCAGCGACCCGCCGTAGGCGGCGCCCAACCCCCACGAGAACACCACGCGCGGGCTCAGCCGATAGGCGACCGCCACCTGCGCCAGCGTCGTCCACACGAACAGGTAGAACAGGGCGTAGCAGGTGGCCATGAGCACGTCGGCCGCCATCCCAAGGCCCCACACCGCCGGCGACAGCAAAAAGAGCAGCGCTATGACCAGCATGAGGACCCGGTTCACACGGCCCACCGTGTCGCGCCCGGGGCGCACGCGGGCAACGACCGCGATGAGCGCGGCGGCGGCGATGACCGACCAGAACGTCATCCAGCGGTACACGGGGTCGCTCACGATAAGCGAGGGGTCCTGGAACAGGCCGCGCATGAAGCTCTCGGCAAACCCCAAAAGCCCCACGGCCGCGATGGCCCGCATGAACGCCACCAGGCTGTGGTGCGGCACCGACGCGCGCTGGACCATGACGGGGCGCGGCGACGAACACAGCCGCAGGCACACGGTGCTCACGAGCGGCAGGGCAACCGTCACGGCGATGCCGGCCAGCTCCGGCAGGCTCAGCACACCGAGGTAGAGCAGCGCTCCGGCGGCAAACGCCGCGCCAAAGCGCGCGCCCACGTAGCGCCCCATGGTGTTCACGTACATCGTGCCCCAGCTCCAGCACAGGGCGCCGCTCGCCATGCCGGCAAAGCACGCCCCCACCTCGCACCAGGGATAGCCGGGAAAGCCGTGCTCGGAGCCCGAGAGGACCACCGTTCCAAAGGCCAAGACCACGCCGGCAACGACCTCGACCCGCTGCATGAGGCGGCGCCGGAAGGCAAACGACACCTCGGGGTCGTCGGCCAGGGGTTCTCCCCCACCATCGGCCGGGGCTTCTCCCCCGTGGCCAGACCTCAGGGCCTGCACGATGCGCCACCACGGTAGCGCCCCGACCACCGAGATGATCACCACGCCGGTGCACCACGAGGCATAGGTGTAGTTGAGGTGGGTAATCTGCCCGCGCAGCGAGAAGTGGATGAGCCCGCTGAAAAAGGTCACGAACATCCATGCCTGCAGGCACCCAAAGCCCACCACCTGCACCAGCAGGTCGCGCCGTGCCGCAGCCGTCGTCGAGCGTTCGCCCATCCTTCGTCTCCCCCGCCTCAGCCCGCAAGTCCTTCCCGCAACCGGCTGGCCTCCCCCAGGTGCATCCGGAGCCACCATTCTACTCTGCCTTGGCCGCGTTGGAGACAGGCGGGGACAACAGGTGGGGCAGATGGCAGCAATTGACATATAGTCAACCAAAATATAGGCATCTACCTCAGCTTTTAAAAAACTACCGAGACCGCCCCGTAAAACTGTGGAGGCCCCAAACGGAAGTGTCGATGGCCCCGTGGCCGTTTTTGGCCGCCCCAGCCCGCTATGGTGTGGCCCGTACCGGAGCCCGCCGGGCGTATCCCTACCCCCAATTGCGCACGGCGGGCAACCCGGCCGATATTTTCGGCAGAAGAGGCAGGAGAGGAAGGTTCCATGGAAGCGAACATCAGCAGGCGCGGCTTCCTGGCCGCCGGCGCCGCCCTGGGCGCGATGGCGGCAACGGGCACGCTCGGAGGATCGTGGCTCACGGAGAAGGCCACGGCCGAGGAGACCAACGGCGCAGCCGAGGAGATCAAGCACTCCTGGTGCTACATGTGCGGCCCGGCCAAGGTCCTGTGCTCCACCCTGTGCCACATCGAGAACGGCCGCTGGGTGCACGTGGAGGGCACGCCCGAGGCGGGCAACAACTGGGGCTACGGCTGCCGCAGCCTCTGCGCCAAGGGCAACGCCGCCATGCAGGCGCTCTACGACCCCCAGCGCATCGAGTACCCCATGAAGCGCGTGGGCGAGCGCGGCGAGGGCAAGTTCGAGCGCTGCACCTGGGACGAGGCCCTCGACGACATCGCCGCCCGCCTGCTCGAGGTCAAGGAGCAGTACGGGCCTGAGGCCTTTGCCCTGTGGTCGCCGCAGGAGTGCAAGTTCGTCATGCAGATGGGACGGCGCTTCCTTAACGTCTACGGCAGCCCCAACTACATGCACTCGGCCATCTGCCAGACCCAGATCACCTCGAGCCGCGAGATCACCATCGGCCAGCTCGCCGACACCAACCCCCACCAGCTCACCAAGACCAAGCTGCTGGTCAACTGGGGCGTGAACGGCGAGAACGCCGACATGAACAACGAGGTGGACCGCGCCAACCCCTGGCGCCGCTTCAACGCCATGGACAACGGCGAGCTCCAGTTCATCGACATCCGCCCGATGCTCGACCCGCTGGGCACGCACTCCTGCGAGTGGGTCCCCGTGCGCCCCGGCACCGACGGCGCCCTGGCCCTGGCCATCCTCAACGTCATCATCACCGAAGACCTCTACGACCACGACTTCTGCGAGAACTGGTGCAACGGCTTTGACAAGCTGGCCGAGCACGTGCAGCAGTTCCCGCCCTCGTGGGCCGCTCCCATCACGGGCATCTCGGAGGAGCAGATCGTGCGCGTGGCCCGCATGATGGGCACCGTGAAGCCCATGGGCATCGTCTACGGCAACAGCGCCGGCGACCAGTCGAACGACGGCAACTACACCTGCATGAGCATCAACCTCATCGCGGCTATCACCGGCAACCTCGACATCCCCGGCGGCGGCGGAGCGGGCCTCGTGATGCCTCCGGCGCTCATCGACTGCAGCAAGGTCAACAAGGTCCCCACCCTCTCGGACCGCCTGCCCGTGACCCCCGAGGACGAGGAGCAGGGCTTTGCCCCGAGCCGCTCCAAGCTCGTGGCCCCCGAGTGGCCGCGCTGGTACCAGAACCCCGAGACCTGGGCCACCTCGAAGTTCTTCATCGAGCCCACCTCGGCCGCCTACCGCGGCATGATGAGCGTGTTCACCGAGGACCCCTTCCCGCTCAAAGCCGTCTTTGCGCACGCCACCAACCCGCTGTCGCAGACGCGCCAGCCCGCCAAGATCGCCGAGGCCCTCAAGAAGCTCGACCTGTTCTTTGTGATGGACACCGCCTGGAGCAGCGCCTGCGACTACGCCGACTACGTGCTCCCCGCCTGCACCCGCTACGAGGACAGCTGCCAGATCGGCTGGCGCAACATGCCCGAGGGCACGTTCATCGGCATCGAGCAGCAGATCGCCGAGCCCCTGGGCGAGTCGCGCTCCGACTGGCGCTTCTACTGCGACCTGGCCTCGCGCATGGGCATGGCCGAGGACTTCTGGGGCGGCGACCTCGACAACCTGCTGCGCGCCCAGCTCGAGCCCACCGGCATCAGCCTCGAGGAGCTGCGCGAGAAGGGCTACGTCTTTGTGGAGCGCACCGACGGCGCCCAGCCCACCGAGCCCGAGTACCGCAACTACGCCAAGCTGTTCGAGAAGCTCCCCAACGGCAAGGTGCAGTGCTACAACGAGATCATCGGCGGCATGCCCAACAACCGCGACGACGGCACCCTCGAGTTCATGCCGATCTACGTGGGGCCGCCCGAGGGCATCGCCGAGACGCCCGAACTGGCCGAGGAGTACCCGCTGATCTTCTCGGACGTCCATGCCCACCGCCTGAGCGTGCACAGCTACTTTGGCGGCCTGCCCTACCTGCGCGAGAAGAACCGCAAGCCCTGGGTCAAGATCAACCCGGCCACGGCGCAGAAGTACGGCATCGAGGACGGCGACTGGATGAAGATCGAGTCGCCCCACGGCTGGGTCAAGATGGTGGCCGAGTACTTCGAGGGCATCTCGCCCGAGGTCCTCATGGGCAAGCGCGGCTGGTGGCAGAGCTGCCAGGAGATCGGCGAGCCCGGCTACGGCTGCTTCGACGGCGGCTCCGAGGTGAACCAGCTCTACGACGGCACGCTCGAGAACTTCGACCCGTTCCACTCCTCGATGGCCAAGCAGACCCTGGTCAAGATCAGCAAGCTCGACGAATCCGAAATCCCCGCGTAGCTACCCGGGCGTCTTTGGGGCGCTCCCCTCGCAAGGAGAAGGGCGGGGGCGCCCCGGGGCACCGCTAAGGAGGACACACCCATGAGCAACCAGTACGCCTTCTACGTCGACGCGGGCCGCTGCGTCAAATGCTGGGCTTGCGAGGTGGCCTGCAAGCAGTGGAACGGCATCCCCGCCGCCGACGTGCAGCGCCGCACCGTGGTCGAGACCGTGGAGGGCACCTTCCCCCACGTGAAGCGCACGTTTGTCTCGACCAACTGCAGCCACTGCGAGGACCCCGCCTGCATGGCCGCCTGCCCCGCCGGCGCCATCTCGAAGCGCGAGGAGGACGGCGCCGTGGTGGTGGACCAGGAGGTCTGCATCGGCTGCCAGACCTGCACCACCGCCTGCCCCTTCGGCATCCCGCAGTACCGCGCCGAGGACGGCAAGATGGACAAGTGCGACACCTGCCTCGGCTGCGGCCGCACCCCCGAGGGCAACCCCCACTGCGTGGCCGCCTGCCCCACCCAGGCCCTGCACTGGGGCCCCATCGACGAGATGGAGGCCCTGGCGGCCGAGAAGAACGGCGCGCGCCTCGAGGGCGAGACCATGCCCGCGACCTTTGTGGCCTACCGCGAGGTCGTGCGCCCGTAGGGACACGACGGGCGCCCGGGCAGCGACGGGTGCCCTGACCCATAGCATGCGCACAGGGGCGGGCTCGTCTTGCGGGCCCGCCCGTTGTATCCGACCGCCTGGGCGCGGCCGCCCGAAGGCCGCGACCCGCAAAAAAGCCAGCCGTCCAAAAAGCCAGCCCACCGCGTAGAAAAGAAGGCCCCTCATGGAAGACCAGACCGCCGCCCGCGCCCAGGACCTGCGCGCCCGCGCCCTTACCTACGAATTCTTGTCGCACGCCCTCGACGACGCCGACCTGCCGGCCGAGTTCTTCTCGGCGCTGGCGCAGAACCCTCCCCAGACCGGCACAGAGCTCGACGGGTGGGCACGCGACCTGGAGGGAGTCTCCCCCGAGGAGGTCGAGCAAGCGCGCAAGGACGTAGCCGCCGACCACGCCGCCACGCTCCTCGGCATGGCACGCCGGCCCGTCTCGCCCTACGAGAGCGTCCACACCAGCGAGGGGGAGCTGCTCATGCAGGAGGCGCGCGACCGCGCCGTGGCCGCCTACCGGGCAAGCGGCTTCTCGGTCGCCGAGGGTTGCCGCGTGCCGGAGGACCACATCGCCATCGAGCTCTCGTTCATGGCCGCACTCGCGGGCAGGGCCGCCCAAGGGCTCGAAGATGCCGCCGACAGCAGAGACGGCTCGGCGCAGCAACGGGCCGAGAAGGCCATCGAGGCCCAGGCGGCGTTTCTCGAGCAGAGCCTGCTGCCCTGGGTGCCCGGCTTCTGCGACCTCCTCGAGGCACGCGCCAAAACCGGCTTCTATCGCGGCGTCGCCCAGATGCTGCGCGCGTTCATGGAGGAGGAGCGCACCTGGGCCGTTCGGTCGAGGCAAAGCCGGGACGTTCGATGAAGGTGAATCATCAGTTTTGAAAGTTAAAACATGAAAACTTCGGCTTTTGCATGGCCGGTTTCTCCAATACGGCATCATCGACGCAAAGGTCCACATGAGTCCAGGCGTTTCTCCGCCCATCTTCACAACTCGCCCATCAAACGGTAAATCACCTCATGCATAAGGCGTCGTTTTTACTTTTTATGTCTGCTCAACCGCCCCGCTCCCAGTCCGCGCCGGCATTTTGCCTCCCACGTGCGCCCCGTTCTCCCCGCCATCCGCCTTCTGGGCCTTTTTGTCCCCGATGGCGTAGAATGCATCCGTCCAGCCTCGCGTCCGCGCAACCCTTGAGAACGGCAGGTACACGCCGCCCATGACCGATACCGAGCTTTCAACACAGCCAGAGGGAGACCGCCCCGGTCGCTTTGCGGCGCTCCCCTTCATCCCGCTGCCCTTTTTGGGGCTGGCCGCCTACCGCGCGTGGCTCAACGTGGCCTTCTCGAAGGACATCTTTGGCGCGGGCCCGGCGTTCTTCGTCTCCCAGAACGCCTTTGACCTCACGATCACTCTCGCCATGGTGGCCTGTGTGCTGTTCGCCCGCCAGCTCACCCCGCTCTATGCACACACGTGGCCCCGGATCGCCTGCGCGGGGCTGCTGGTAGGGTCGTCGGCCCTGGGGTTTCTCCCGTTGTGGGGGCCCTCGTCGCCAGAGCTGCTGCTGGCCGCCACCGTGGCCGGCGGCATGGGCACCACCCTGGCCATCCTGCTGTGGAACGAGCTCTACGGGCGTCTCGCACCGGTGCGCATCTGCCTGTACTACGCCGCATCGCAGGCCGTGGCCGCCGGCCTCTCATGGATGTACGAGGGGTTCAAGGCCGAATGGCTCCCCGTGATGGTGCCGCTGCTGCCACTGGTCTCCATGGTCTTTCTCACCGACTGCTACCGCGCCGTGCCGACAACCGCCACGAACACCGCCGAGAAACCCTGGGCACGGTTCTCGTTTCCCTGGAAGCCCGTGTTCGTCATCGCGGTCTACTCCTTTGCCTACGGCCTCATGCAGTCCACGTTCTCGAGCGTCATGCGTCCGGTGATGTCGTTGGGCACCGTGGGATGCGCGCTGTTCGTGGTGGCGGCCATCGTGGCATTGCGGCGCTGGTTGGGGTTCGAGGGGATCTACGGCACGCTGCTGCCGCTCATGGCGGCCCTCTTTCTGCTGCTCGCCACCATCGGCGAGCTGCCGCCCTCGTGGCGCAACTTCTGTGCGAACTGGGGGCACACCGCCAGCGGTATCTTCATCATGGTCATGCTGGGGTCCATCTGCTACCACTGGGACGTGAGCGCCGTGTGGCTCTTCGGCATCTACCAGGTGGTGACCACCCCGGCCCAGGTCAGCGGGCGGGTGGTGGACGGGTTGCTGCAGGGAGCGGGCCTGGGGTTCGGCGTGGCGCCGCTCGTGATCGCCATGGTGTTGGTGGCCACCGTGGTGGTGCTGCGCGAATGCCGCCTCAGCTCCTCGTGGGGCGTCGAGCTCATGCGCGACCAGCCGGCCACCGAGCGCTCCCGGGCCGTGGAGGAGCGGGCCTCGCTGGTGCGCGCCTGCTCGGCCATTGCGGCCCGCTACGGCCTGTCGCAGCGCGAGGAGGAGGTGCTGCTGTTGCTTGCCCAGCACAAGAGCGCCACCGACATAGGCGCCGAGCTCTGCGTGGCCCACGGCACCGCCAAGGCGCACATCCGCCACGTGTACCAGAAGCTCGACGTACACGCGCGGGAGGAGCTGTTCGAGCTGGTGGAGACGGAGAAGGGCACGTCGCCGGATACCGAGTAGAGCCTGAGTAAACTTCCCATAATGTGATTATCTGCACATAATACCGTAGTAAATATGTGCGGATAATCACATTATGGGAAGTTTTAGGACTTACGTTGGGAACATCCTGCATGTAGGGCCGTCAAACGGGCGGTGGAAACAGCCTTGCACGGCCGTCCCCACCGCCCCCAGATTTCCCTATGCCCTCGCGGCGGCGTTGCGCCCGGCCTTGCGGCCGAAGTGGGCGTTCGCGGCCATCGCGGTGCCCGAGCCCGGGTAGAAGGGGCCGACCCAACCGCCAGTGCAGAGGCCGGCTGCGTAAAGACCAGGGATTACCGAGCCATCGGGGTGCAGCACATGCGTCTCCACGTCGATGCGCAGACCGCCCACCGGGCCCATGATCTCGGGGCGCATGCGGTTCGCGTAGTACTTCTCACCCTCGATGCGCTCAAAGCCGCTGATGCGCCCGAACTGAGGATCTTCGCCAGCAGGCACCGTCACCTCGTTCCAGAAGTCCACGGTGTTGCGCAGGCCGTCAGTATCCACGCCGATCTTCTCGGCCAGCTCCTCCAGGGAGTCAGCCTCGATCACAATGCCGCTCTCCACGGCCTCCTTGATGGTCTCGGCATCCCAGGGGCGACAGTTTTCGAGATTGCTCTGGGCCCACACGGCATAGCAGGGATGGCCGGTGGAGCGCTCCATCTGGTACTGCATGCGAGTCTTGTAGGCGTAGTGGGCATCCTCGCAGACATAGCGCACACCGGCCTTGTTCACAAAGATCAGGCCCCAGATCGGCTGGCCGCTTGTAAGCTTGAGGTCGAGGATGGCGTCCATGCCGCCGCCGACGGCAGCAAGGTCGGCGCCCACCTGCATGGCCATGCGGATGCCGTCACCGGTGTTGGTGGGAGCGCTCAAACATTCGGCCAACCCCATGGCCCAGACCTGCTGGGGGCAGAAGCGCTTGGCCATGTCAAGGTTGTGGTCGACGTTGCTCGTGGCCAACACCACGCCACCGCGGGCACCAATGCGCTCGGTGCCGTTGGGCCCCTCGACCACCACGCCCGTCACGGCACCGTCGGCATCGGTCACCAGCGAGACAACCTCGCTGTCGCACTCGATGGCGGCGCCGTTCTCCTGCGCGGCCTTCTCCATGGCTCCAATCAGGGCCGGGCCTTCGCCGTCGGGGCGGTGGATGCGCACGGCATAGTACTCGTCGGCGTAGGGCACGTGGGACTGGCCCGATAGGCCGTAGATCGTGAGTCCCAGGTCCTCGGTGTACCAGCGGATGACCTCGGGGCAGCCGTAGGCAAGGTCACGAACCAGCTCCTCGTCGACCTGCCCCTCGCCCAGGGCCATGTACCAGTTGAAGTGGTTCTCGGGGGTGTCGTCCTGGTATTCGGTGAACTCCTTCTGGAACGAGGTACCGGCGGCCTGGGTGATGCCGGCCGAACGGATGGTGGTGCCGCCCACGATGCCGCCCTTCTCGAGCACCAGCGTGTCAACACCCGCCGCAGCGGCCTCGATGGCGGCGGAAAGGCCCGATCCGCCAGAGCCCACCACCACGACGTCGACCTCGCGGTCCCAGGGCTCGTCGGCGCAGGCATCCCGGACCTGCATAAGAGCACCGGCCCCAGCGGCTACGGCGGCAGTTGCCAGGCCGGCGCCGGTGGCAAAGGCTCGGCGCGAAACGGGTGCAGAGACGGCGGTGGACGCTGCGTTAGACATGGTGTTCGTTCCTTTCTTACGACAAACTTGTACAGATGGCAGTGGATCCCTGCCAGGCCTTGGCGTGGGGTGCCTTGGCCCCGCATCCCCTTGCGGCACAACCCCACCCTAGGCCGCAGGACCCCATGCAACGCGTTTAAACGTGTTTAAGAACCCCGCACCCGTGTTTAACCGCTACCATGGGGGTAGCGCTTCTCAACGTCTTGTCCTGGCGAACTATCGGAGCTGCCTGCATGTACAGTCTTCTCAACAAGCTGTTCGATTGGCTGGGTACCCATGGGGCGGTCTTTTGCGTGGGCCTGGGCATGGGACTCTACCGCTGCGCCCATGAGTGGCCCGTTTGGTTCGGAGAAGGTCTTGCAACCCACGGGGTTCTCCCCTTAGGCGCCGATAATCTCTTTTTGTTAGTGGACGCCGGCAAGGTGCTGGGAGTCATCGCCTACGTTGCCGCTTGCTATCTCTGGGACCGCGAGCGACGCAGCGGAGCGCTCCTTCTCCTACCAAGCACCCTGCTCACGGCGGGCTATATGGGGCCGCTGCTGTGGAGCATTGGCATAGAGGTGGGGCCGTCGGCGCTCCTGGTCTTCTTGGCGGTCTGTGGAGCCGCCGCCGGCATGGTCTTTGCCCAGTGGATCGAGGTCTGCGGCTACATGGGGCCCCTCAGGGTGATCGAGGCCTTGGCGGTGTCGTACCTCGTGCGAACCTTGGTGCTACCGGTGGTGACCAGTTGCGACGTCACCGTAAGCGCGGTACTCATCACGGTGTTGGGTGCCACGGCGTTCATGCAGGTCGCGCTCGCCTACCGAATCATCGCCGCGCCGTCGCCCGCAGGCGCTTCCGTATACCCCCGCACGGCGCGCCCGGCACAGGGACGGTCCGACCATGGGCTGCTCTTTGCCTGGGTATGCGTGTTCACGTTTGCGTTCGGACTGGGCGAGGCCTCGACGGGGCTCGCCCACGAAGTGACGGTTTCGGGCGTGGGCTACGCCGCGCCGTCGCTGCTCGTGGCTGTGCTCGCATTTGCCCTAGCCGATCGCTTCGACCGCAACGTCCTCTACGCCGTGAGCATCCCGCTCATGGGCGCGGGCTTGGTAAGCCTCGAGTTCTTTGGGACGAGCGCTGTGCTGGGTCAGTTGCTCGTAAGCGCGGGCATGTGCGCCTTCGAGCTGTTGGCGTACACGATTGCCTGCACCTACGGGTTCAGGACCCGTACCTCGTCGATGCTGACCGGCGCGACCGTGCGCGTGATCGCCCTGGTGAGCGCCGACGGGGCCGTGCTGGTCATGCGGCTGCTGCCCGGAATAAACACCCGGGCGCTCGTAGCCCTAGCCACCCTGGCCACGGTGGCCATGGGGTTCGCGATGCTTTTGCCGCACAGGAGCGGGCACCCCGCTCGGAGTGAGGTAGGGCAACGCGACACCCCAACCCCCGAGAGCACCCGCGAGGGGCGTGTGGAGCTGGCCGCCGAACATGCCGACCTCTCACCCCGCGAGCGCACGGTGTTCGACCTCCTCGTGCAGGGCAAAACGGCAGCCCAGATCAGCGAGGAGCTGTTCATCTCGAACGGGGCGGTGCGCGCCCACTGCAGCAGGATCTACGCGAAATTCGGCGTGCACGACCGCAAGGCGTTCGACGAGGTGCTTAGGCGGGTGTGAGTCGCCGGCAAGTAGGCGAGATCGGCCAGACGACAGCGCGGGCATAAAGGGCCACCTTCCATCCGCACGGCCTTCACCTTCCCACGGTACAATGCCCCCAACAGCACACCCGTTAGGAGGCCGACCATGGATGAACTCAAGGCCGTTCGAGACAACCAAGGCGTCATACGCACGCCGAACGCGCTTCTAACCGACGCCTCGGGCGAGCGCAACGTGGGCACCGGGAGCGACATCTTCTCCATGGTCTTTAACCGCGGCATCTTCGTTGACAAGTCCATGCTGGTCAAAGACGTCCTCACGGGGTTCCAGGCCAAGCTGTTCTGCCGGCCGCGCCGCTTTGGCAAGACCCTGGCCGCCACCATGCTGCAGGACTTCTTTGAATGCGCTCCGTGCGCCGACCCCGCGGCCCGCTCGCGCTTTGAGTGGCTCTCAATCTGGAAGGCCGACGGCGGCCGGTGGCGCGAGCACCAAGGGCGCTACCCGGTCATCATGCTCTCGCTCAAAGAGGCGGCTTCGCTCACCTGGGAGCAGACGCTCGGCCAGATGGCGGCGCTCATGGCCCGGGAGTGCGACCGCCACGCCTACGTGCTGGAGTCGCCAGAGCTGAGCCCCATCGACCGCGCCTGGTTCGAGCGGGTACGCCTCGGCGAGGGAACCTATGCCGACCTCGCCGGGTTTCTCCGCCAGCTCTCCCGCATACTGCACGCCGACCGCGGCGAGCGCTGCATGATTATCGTGGACGAGTACGACCAGCCCATCACCCGGGCCCACGCGCGCGGGTACTACGACGAGGCCGTCGAGTTCATGCGCAACTGGCTCTCGGGCGGCCTCAAGACGAACCCCTCGCTGGCCTACGGGGTCCTGACCGGCGTGCAGCGTATCTCGAAGGAGTCCATCTTCTCGGGGCTCAACAACATCGAGGTGAACACGGCGCTCAACCAGGTCTCCGACGAGCGCTTTGGCTTCACCCAGGACGAGGTGGCCGGCTTGGCCGCATATCTGGGACGCGTCGACAAGCTCGACGACCTGAGGGCGTGGTACGACGGCTACCGCTTTGGCGCGGCCGACATCTACAACCCCTGGTCGGTGCTCTCGTTCTTTGCCAGGGGCTGCGTGTGCCAGCCCTACTGGCTCAACACCTCCAGCAACACCATCCTCGAGGAAGCCCAGCGCGGCAACGACCCCTACGTGCTCAACGACCTGCTCTCCCTGCTTGAGCCCGGCGCCACGGTGGAGCACCCCGTAGACCCCAACATCGCCTACGGAGACCTTGGGAGCGACCCCGAGGCGGTGTGGAGCGTGCTCTACATGAGCGGCTACCTCACCACCGACGACACCGACTTCCCCGACGACTCGGGCGTCGTGCGGCGCCTGCGCGTGCCCAACGCCGAGGTGCGCACGGCGTTCCGCCGCGAGGTGGCCGACCGCGCGCGCAAGGCGGCGGGCGGCATGGGCAGGCTCGGGGCGCTCCACCGAGCGATCCTCTCGGGCGACGAGCAGGCGTTCGGCCGTGAGCTGGGCTTTATCGCCCGCAACTCCGCAAGCTACTACGACCTGACCAACGAGGCTGCCTGCCACATGATGGTCTTCGGCCTGCTTTTTGGCATGCCGGGCTACGGCGACCCCCTCTCGAACCGCGAGGCCGGCTACGGGCGCTACGACATCCAGGTGGTGCCCGCCGATCCGACAAGCGGGCTGCCCTGCGTGACCGTCGAGGTAAAGTTCCTGCACCCCGAAGACGCGCAGGACCTGGGCGAGAAGACCTCGGAAGCCTTGGCCGCCCTGGCCCGCGAGGCCCTGGGACAAATCTCCGCCCAAGGGTACGACGCCGCCGCGCCGGGCCTTTGCTGGGGCGTGGCGTTTGCCGGCAAGCGGGTTGCGGTGGCCTGTGAGCGGGCGAGGTAGGAACTCGAAAGCGTCGCCGCTACCCCAGCAGCGCCCCGATCATGTCGCAACGCCAAGCCAAGGCATCGGCTGACATCCGGGCGTCGTCCCCTGCGATGCCCGCCTCGAGCAACGCCTTCTCCACCACGTCTGGCGCGCGGTCCAAAGCATGCGCGTCTAGCCAGAACAGGTCACCGATAAGATCCGCCTGTTGGTTGGTGTTCTCGGCAAAGGGGGCGAACGACGGGCGGTCCTGAGCTCGGGGCCACAGCGACGACCCGCAGTCGAACAGGGGCGCCGCCCGCTCGAACCACAGGGTTTCGACGTTGCGGATGACGCCGAAGTTGCCCAGGTGACGGTCGTTGTTGTCGAGCAGGGCGTCGACAGCCATCATCTTGTCGAGGGCCTCGTCGAAGCCGGGGATGGCGTGGACGGCCCCGAACTCTCGCAGCTGGGCCAACATGTCGGGACCGTAGAGCGGCGCGTCGCCGTAGAACAGGTTGGCCACCGGAATGTACTCGTGGGTTTCGTCGGTAAAACAGCCGCACACCGACCAGGGCTCCCCGTTGTGAACCTCCACGGCGTAGTTTACGTAGTCGGAGGGGTCGAGCAGCAGCTCCATGAGCCGGGTCGCGGCATACTCGTTCGCCGGCTCGCGGTGCAGGGGCGGCGTGGACGCCTTGCAGAGTTGCCGGGTGCCGTCGGGGGCTATGCGCCAGTACTTTCGCAGTATGCCGTTGGTCGCAACCGAGGGTGTGACAAGGGAGGGCGACCCCGCAATCGAGGAGCACTCCATGGTGCCCAAGAGCTCGCGGCCCACGGCCTCGTCGAAGGGGCTGCTGAAGAAGTTGGTCTCGCTCCACAACACATCGAGACCCAGGGGCTTCATCCAGTACTGGTCGGTGAGCGAAAGACCCTTGTTCTCCTCGAAGAGGCGCCTGAACACGGGGCGTTGCTCGAGCACCCGTGGGAAGCGAACAGCCGGCACAAACCGAGATGCCCACCAATAGTCGAGCTCGGCCCGCACAATGGTCCCATCGGGAGCCAGGGCGCACGGGGGAGCCCACTCGGGGTTGCGGAGTGCGCCCACCTCGCGAATACTCCCCAAATCGAGGCTGTACTCAACGTCGCATACGGGAACGTCGCGGTTCATCAGTACGTGGGTTGCGCCCATGGTCCCCCCTCCTCGCAGCCAAATGGGATCGCATCAGTGTACTCGCTTGGGCTGCCCGAGCAGTGGCAGTTCGCAAAAACGGCTGTACCCCGCATGCCAAAAGCGCCGCCGAGATGCCGGTGAACCACAGTTGGTTGTTGCCGCCCACGGAGGCGCTGAGATCCTCTGCATTGACCTTGTAGGCACGGCTAGGAATACTATGCTGGAGGGCCAGAAAACCCGGAAGTACTCAGCGGAGAAACCCGCGCAGATTGGAGATCCATGGTCCCGCCCATCTACGCCAAGGTCGGTCAGACCGTCACCTACGAAGGCTATGCCGATGACTACGGCCGTCACATCACGGCCCTCGAGTTCACCTTCGACGACTGGCAGACCTGGGTCTCCCACGACACGAGCGCCTCGGACCCCGACCTCATGGTGCACTGGACCTACAGCTATACCCCCGAGCAACCCGGCGTCTACGAGCTGAAGGTGCGCGCGGTGCGCGAAGACGGGGCGCACAGCCCGCTCGCGGCCGTGGCGCTGCTGTACGTGGAAGAGTAGGCGGCTTTAAGGCGCAAAAGGGCCCCCGGACGTCTCCGAGGGCCCCTTTTGCGCGTGCGGTACGACCGTGGGCGGTATGCGCTACCTGATGCTCGCAGCCAAGATGCCGACGTTGGGGCTGTTGGGATATTCCATTCCTTCGCCGGGGTTCGCCGGGGGCTGTGCCTCGGTGCTTACGCGGATCTCCACGACGTCGCGCACAAAGTAGTTGGCGGGCGTGCGCGTCATCCACAGCTGGTTGTTGCCGCCCACCGAGGCGCTCAGGTCCTCGCCGTTGACCTGGTAGGAGATGACGGCGTGGCGCCCCACGACGTAGCCGAGCGGCATGGAGACCTCGGTGCCGTCGCTCGAGACGAACGTGAGCGTGTTCGCCCCGGGGAGCGTTTCCGCACGTTCGAGCAGGTAGGGCACCGGGATGCCCTTGACCTCGGCGGTGATGGAAGCCCTTCCGTCAGCGGGGTTGCCGCCGCAGGTGCAGGTCATGACCTGCCGCACGCTGTCCTCCGAGGCCAGCTCGTCCACAGGCAGGCTAAAAGCCTGCTCAACGTCGCCGGTGACCGAAATCTTCCAGCCCAGCGGGTTGTCGACGACAAGATCGGTCGTTGCGCCACACAGGGTCGCCGTTGCCCCGCGGAACGTGCTGCGGATGACGCTGTTAGGCGTCAACGTCTGCTGGTCGTAGGAGAACTCGCCGTATACCGGCATCGGCGTCGG
Source organism: Coriobacteriaceae bacterium (assembly GCA_019421015.1). GTDB lineage: Bacteria > Actinomycetota > Coriobacteriia > Coriobacteriales > UMGS124 > JAHZGC01. The sequence continues at coordinate 88,803 of JAHZGC010000005.1, forward strand.
AGCCGTGGTTGTCAGTGCCGTTTCGCTACGCGCCCCAACCGGTGCGGTGCCCATAGGAGAATCGCCCGCAGCTTCTTCGGCAGCCACGGCCTGCCCGGTCGCGCCGAGCACCATGGTGGCGGCCACGGTGCTCGCCAGTATCGCTTTCTTGTAGTCGGCCATGTCACATGCCTTTCTTTGATTGGCGCCGTTATCGCACGTTAAACATGAACTGGGTGTTTGCACGGCTGGTATGCTCGGTGCCGTCTTTGGCATAACGGCTGGTCGTGCGTACCTGCAGCAGGTAGGCGCCCTCTTCCTCGGGAGTAAAGCTGACACGCCAGTACGTCCAACGGTTCGGGTCGTTGTCGGGGGTTTCCATCTCGGTCCAGGTCTTGCCGTGATCGAGCGAGAACTCCACCTTTGTGATGGGCTCCTCGTTGGCGTCGGCGAAGCCTTCGATGGTAACGGGCTTGCCTACCTGGTCCTCAAGCACCACGCCGGAGGGCATGTTCAGCACGGCGCTGTTGGGCTTCCACGTAGGTTCGGGAATATTCGGGTCCGCCACCTTGCCCAGCGTCGGGCGCTTCATCATGTTCTTGTAGACCGCGCCCCCCTCCTCCTCGGTGGTGATGGAGATTTTGTCGGGGAGCTTTGTGAACTCGCAGCCAGAAGCCATGTTCATCATGGAGACGACGGGGTATCCCTGGCTGGCAGGCAGCAGCTCGCCGTTCATCTTGATGACCAGCAGGCCGTCGCCCGCGCCCAGAACATAGTCGAGCGGCTGGGGGTTGCCGAACTTGTCGCTGCTGGAGTAGGCCTTGTAGCAGTTGGCCGTCTCGCTAGGCTGCAGATATTCGATGATCTTGTCGAGCGGGATGCCTTCGACCTCAGCCTGGAAGGCCAGCGCGTTGCCGGTGCCGTTGACCATGCAGGTGTTCTTCATGAGGCGCTTCTCGGTACCGAACTTCTCAACTAGCTCGGGAATGGTCATCTCGCAGGGGTTGGCGATGTCGCCCTCGAAGCTGATGACCCAGTTCTCCTGAACCGAGGGATCGATGTTGTCGTTGTCGAGGTGCCAGTCCTTTGGGTCGGACTTCTCGGACTTAAAGTACATCTGGCTGGCATCGGTAACCGTGTCCTGGTCGTAACTGACCTGCAGGTTCGCATCTTCGGCCGACACGTCGGTAATGCCGCGCATCACGTCGTACTTCACGTCGTCCCACAGCGCGAAGTTGCCCTCATGGTCTATCTCGTGGCACGAGGTGCAACTGCCGTCCATGTTGCGGAACACGGCCGAGCCGTTGTGGATACCGTGGATGGATTCCCGCAGGTCGGTGCGGTAGGGGAACTTCGGGTTGATGGGCCAGTGGCAGGTACGGCAGTTGTCCACGGTCTGGATGGTCGGATAGCCGTGGAACAGCACCTGGTGCCCGATCTCCAGGCCCATGCACGCCTCCTCGAGCGTGTGGCACGAGGTGCACCCGCGGCGGTCTGCGTCCAGATAGCTCAAGTTGTAGCCGATGTTGTCGTTGGGAACCGGCTGTACGATAAAGTCAAAGCGGTCGGTATACTGCCGGGGCTGCTGCGCCGCGCCGTTGCGCGCGTCTTTCTCGGAGTCCTCCAGGAAGGTCGGCAGGGTCTTGAGGTTCTCGATCCAGGTTCCCTCGGACGGAAAACGCGTGTCGCCTATGCCTGCGTAGTAGCCAGCCACCGAGGCCTCGTCGGCACCGGCTTCCGTGGCATTGGCCTGAGCGACTGCGCCTTGCGTGGCGCTCGGGCTGTACGCCACCGCAGCGGCCGTGCAGCAGGCAATGGTAGCGAGCGTTCCGGCGATAACGCTCATGCGCCAAGTTCGATTCATCGTGCATGCTCCCCTCGTTTTCGAACCTGAATAACAGGTCGGAACCTCCTCCGTTGCAGCCGGAGCCCACAACGGTTGCATCTCGCGAAAAGGTCGAGCCGCCCTTCGAAGCGATCCCCCCGGGCAACCCCCTGCCTCCCCTTTCCCGAGCCCCTTTTGTCTCTTCCGTTTTCGCGATATACGAGGGGACAGTATCATTGCCGCTCAAAAGCGCGTATCGTCCGAAGGCATGATTTACTCTTGGTAAACTGAGGAGCCCTGCATCCCCCTAACGGGTGGATGCGGATGGCAACAAAAACGGGGACGCCCCCGCATGGCAACGGAGGCGCCCCTGTTCTGTGCGCCCTATCGACTCTTGACCGCATGCGCCTCGACCGTGATCTTCGCAAAATCGTGCGAACAGGCCAGGTAGGTGTCGAGGTCGCTCGTGTTCGCGGTTTCGGCGCCGGCAAAACGGGTGCGCGCCCCCAGACCAACGCCCACCACCGCCCCTCCCCGGGCCACGGTCTGCAGGGCTACGTCCTCGCAACCGGGCCGGGCAAACCGCATCGGGGCGTACTCGTGCAGGCCGGCGCCCTCCAGCACCGCGCAGCCGTCTTCCAGCTGGGCCCGCGTGCGCGCGTCGTCGGCGTCGGGCCCCTGGTAGCGCTCGACAATGACGTGGGCGGTATGGTAGTGGGGCGCTTCGAGAAAGCTGCGCCGCACCTCGATGTCGCTGGCGGCGGGGCTTCCCACGAGCAGCACAAGCCCCAGCGAGTCGTTGGCGGGGGCGTGCAGAAAGCTGTTGCACAGCAGCGGGTAGAACTCCAGGGAGCCTTCGGGGTTCACGCGGGCGTATGCCGTCTCGGCCAGAGAGAGCACCTCGAGGTCGAAGCGCGTTATGCCGGCCCGCTTGAAGTAGGGCATCGACGCCCCCGATATATCCGCAATCGAGGTGCGCATCGTCACCGGCGCGCCCGGCGCCACCCAATACAGCGAGCGCACCGTCTGCACCACGCTCCAGAGGGCTTCTCCGCCAAGGTGAGAGCCGTGGCCGCCCCCGATGCGGACCGCCTGGAACTCCACGTCGGCAAACTCGGGAGCGTTTGCCTGCAGCTCCGCTTGGAGCGCCTGGGCATAGGCGCGGTTGAGCGAGCTGTCCCACCCGGTAACCTGCAGCCGCGGCGTCCACGGCTGGGGATGGGTCGAGAACGGAACGCGGATGTCCATAACCGCCTGCAACGTGCCCATGACCGCCTGCCCCCTTGATCGCAACGACGCGCGGAACCGCCCATGCCCGCAGCAGCCCCGCACGCCATCTAGCTGCCTGTATCCTGCCGCGCGAACTACGCAATATCGTCGACAATGACCTCGGAGGCCAGGTAACCCGTGGTCAGGGCGCCGCCGCAGGTGTTGCCGGCCGTGACCTGGGTGTTGTTGTTGCCGTGGCGCTGGCCGCAGGTGCCGCCGGCCACGTAGAGGCCGGGGATGGGCTGGCGCTGGCCGTTGACCGCGCGGTAGAAGTTGTCGGTGCACACGCCGTCGCCCTGCTCCAAGCCGCCCGAGGCGCGACCGGTGGTCTTGGAGAAGGTCGCGTAGTAGGGAGGCGTGTCGATGGGGAACAGGCGGCACGCGTCGACGCCCCAGTCCTCGTCCTTGCCCGCGGCGCACATCTCGTTCCAGTGGGCCACCTCGGCGATGAAGCCGGCCTTGCCCTCCTCGTCGTAGCCGATGATGTCGGCCAGCTCCTCGAGGGTCTCGGCCGCGTACACCTTGGCGTACTCGAAGCCGTAGTGGGCGGGGAAGCGCACGTCGAAGCCGTCGGGACCGGTAACGTAGTTGGTCATCTGGTCGCGGACCTCGGCAAGGACCGTGGTGTCGTCCATGTTCATGTTCTCGTGGCCGTAGCCCTGGTGGGTGAGGTAGGTCTCCCAGTTGGCGTCGGTCACGTTGGCGATAATCCAGTCGTTGGGCAGCGTTGCGAGGTGGCCGTTGGTGGCGTTGAACAGGTGCTCGTTCATAAAGCGCCTACCGTCGTTGCCAAAGGCCGTCCACATGCCGCCAAAGGGGAAGCCCGGCACGCCGTTGCAGCCGCCCGCGGTGCGGTTGGCCTGGAACACGCCGCCGGCCCACATGACCATGCGGATGCCCGAGCCGTCGCGGCCCATGCACATGCCGGTCGACGATACGTCGTTGCGGTCGGCGCCGTGGGCCCAGGCGATGTTGCGCAGGCTGTCCGAGAGGTCCAGGCGCATGTCGGGGTTGCCGCCGATGTCGCCGGTGGCCAGCACCACGGCCTTGGCGTTCACGCGGTGCAGGGTGCCGTCGATGTCGCGGAACACCGCGCCGGTCACCACGCCGTCGTCGGTCTGGTCGAGGGCGAGGCCCTGGTAGCCCCAGCGCAGCTGGCCGCCGTTCTCGACGATGGCATCCTGGGCGCAGCGGATCACGAAGGGGAACATGTTGAGGTTGGTCTCAGGGTCGCGCCAGTTGGTCATGCCCTGGAACGAGTAGTTGCCGTTGCACTGGCCCGGGAAGTTGGCGTGGGCATACTTCTCAACGTACTCCTGGGGGATGTAGTCGAGGAAGAAGTCGAAGGCCTCGCCGCCGCGCATGGCGAAGTCGCGCACGAGCTTCTGGTTCACGTGGCCGCCGTAGTCGCGCATGTACTGCTCGAACACCTGCATCGGGTCGACCTCGATGCCCTTGGCCTTGAACAGGCGGTTGTTGTAGCAGGTCATGTCGCACACGTAGTTGTCGTACTCGTTCTCGGTCTGGGACTCGGCCGCGATCACCTTGGCGCCCAGCACCGCGCAGCGCAGCGCGCAGGTGGTGCCGGCGGTACCCAGGCCGATCACCAGCACGTCGCAGTCCTCTTCGTCGGCCACGGCGTCGAAGACGGGGGCCTCGCCCAGCCACGCCGGTACGTTGAGCATGAAGTCAGCCGGCGTGATACCCAGGGCCTCGCAACCGCCGCCGCCGTCGATGGTGCCCGTGCCGGCCGCGGCGATGAACTCCTCGGGCGTCGTGGCGCGCACCTTGTCGGGGTACATGCCGCGACGGTGGTTGGTGTACTGGCTCATGACGTCGTAGCTCTGGGACGGCTGTGCCGGGGTCGCGGCCCCCTCGGCGGCCCGGCGATGAGACCCGGAACCGCTCTGGGCCCCGCGTCACGACCAAACCTAGCCCCGCGCAACGCACCTCGACTATCGCGGATTAGGGTGATAGGCTGTCAAAAAGCGATGAAAACCCGCTCACACCGGGGCCGCAGCAGTCCCCTGCCCCGCATTTCCGCCCATTTCCGCAGGCAAAGAGGCCCACGTCATGGAGAACGTCCCCACAGAACCCCAAGCCCGCATCGACCTCGTCTGGAAGGGAGGGCTCCGCGGTGCCGCAACGCCCGCGGTGTCGGTCCCCGTGCGCCCGGCGCTTCTGGGCATCGGGTTCTTGTTTGCGTTCCTCATGGGGGTGGTGGGCCTCGCGGGCATCCAACGGGAGCCAGACCTCGCACCCTTTGTAGACGCCCTCTGCTGGGGCGCGCTGGGAGTCTGCCTCCTGGAGGCCGCGGGCTCCCTAATCCGCCACTCCCGCAAGATATCGGGGGCACGCGACCGCTGGCCTGGGGCCTGTGCGCTGCTCGGCATCGCGACGCTCCCCTTGCTGTGGGGAGAAGCCCCCGCCGCCCCCTGGGCATCCGCGCTGGGAGTGGTCGCAGGAGGCGCCTGGTGCGCGCTGGCCATCGAGTGGTTTCGCTGCTGTGCGCTCCAGAAACCCTGGGGCCTGGTGCTCCACGGCTCGCTGGCGCTGTGCGCGGCGGGCATCTTGTATGTACTGGGACCGCTGGGCCGGGTCGGTACGGCGGCCTGGTCGCTCAGCCTGACCGTCTTTGCCTTGGGAGGCGCCGCGCTCCTGGTCGTCGCGGCCCGCGGCTCCGGTCCGCACGAGAGCCAGGTCGGCGAGCAGCCCGACCGTCGCCACGCCGTAGCCGGTTTCTTTAAAACCCAGTGGCTGCCCCTTGCAGGCATGGCCCTGCTCGCGTTCGTGCACGGCCTGCGCTGGCACTCGGCCGTCGTGGGCCAGGTCATGGAGAAGCCCTACGCCATGGGCGGCCTCGAGTACATACTGGGACCCTGCCTCACCCTGGCCTGTGCCTGGGCCGTCTTGCTGCGGCGTCCGGGGGCTTCTCCCCAGCGTACGTCGTGCCAGTTCCTCATTCCCATAGCCGCCGCCATCCTGCTGGTCGTTCCGGTGCTCAACCCGCTGCGGGGGTTCTATGCGACCGTCGACCCCGCGAACCCCCTGTGCGTGGCCCTCGAGATCGCACTTGACGTGCTGAACGAGGGCGCCGTGGCCCTGCTGTTCCTCTCGGCCTTGGTCTCGGTGATGGCCGCGCCCCGGACCGCCGGCGTGTCCAGCCGCTTTGCAGCGTCGATGCTCGTGGGGTGCACCGTCACAGGCATGCTGCTGGGAACCTACGGCTTCTTGGCCGTGGGCCTCAACGGCAGTATCGTCTGCTTCCTGGCCTGGACCGTCTACCTGCTTGCAGCCGGGTTCGCGTCCATCGGCAAGGACCGCGGCGACCGCGAGGGGCAGCGCCTGAGCCAGGAGTCGGTGGAGAACTTCATCCGACGGGCGTCGCGCCGCATCGCACAGCGCTACGGCCTTTCGCAGCGGGAGGAGGAGATTCTGCGCTACCTGGCCCGCGGCTACAGCTACACCTACACGGCCCAGGACTTCTGCATCTCGGAGAACACCGTGCGCACCCATGCCAAGCACATCTACGCCAAGCTCGGGATTGCCAAACGCGAGCAGCTCTTTCGGCTGCTCGACGCGGAGTACGGGGACGCAGGGGGCGAGGGCGAGAAGACCGACTAGGAGGAAAGAGCCGACAAAAGCCGGTTGGGACACAAGCGGAAGAAGCACAGCGGCACCAAAGTGGAGTTGTGTAAGCCCGCGCCGGCCCGCGTGGCACCAAACGCAAGTTATGTAAGCCCGCGAAGGGCTTCCTGGCACCAGATGCAAGTTGTGTAAACCCCAGCGGGCCCCAATAGGCAGCCATGCGCCTCGAACGTTTACACAACGAGGTTTTGGTGCCGGCCCCGCGCTCCGGCGTTTACACAACTCGATTCCGGTGCCATCCCACGCCCCAACCCATGCACGGCCCGGCCTCCAACCGGCATGCCCCCTTGTTCCGGTCCCACTCACGGCCTGGTCGCGTCAAAAAAGGGGTGCCCCATCCGTACGGGGCACCCCTCTCGTTCATCGGCTACGCATGGCAGGTAAAGCACTTGTACACGCCGTCGTGGTGGCAGCCGTCGCATACCGCGGGAGCCGCCTCGAGCGCCGGCTTTTCGCGGTGCATGTAGTGGCACGAGGCGCAGGACACGCCCTGGTGCTCCTCCACGGCGGGCAGGTCGTGGGGGTTCACCACGGTACCCTCCTTGTCGGCCAGCACGTCCTGCTCGGCCGTGGCCTTCGCAAGGTCTTCCTGCTTGTGGCAGGTCAGGCATATCTCCCCATCGACCTCGCTCTTTTTGAGGCGCTTGACCTGGGCCACGCCCTCCTTGGCCTTCTTATGACCCTTGGCCAGGCCCTTCTCGTCGGCGTGGCAGTCGGTGCACTCCAGAGCCGCGTGCTTAGAGGCCAGGCACTTCTCGTCCTCGAAGGCCTTGTGCTCGTTTGCGTGGCACGCCAGGCAGTCAGCCTCGATGGTCCACGCCGCAGCGGAGGTCCCGCTCGATGCCTTGGCCTCCCCACCCGACGTTGCACCCGGTGCCGCGAGCGCCACGGCGCTCAGCGCCATGGCCGCAAACGCGCCCGCCACACCCAGGCCGACCGTTACTCGCACGTGCCCCAAGCTCTTCCCCATAACGTCCGCCCTTAGGCCCAGGGCTCGAGCGCGGCAGCGTCCTCGCCCGCGTGCTTGCCGCACATCACGGCCTCGGTGGTGTTGCCGGAGCCGTGGTACACCAGGCCAAAGTGGCTGCCCAGCTCGCCGGCGGCATAGAGGCGCGGGATCTCGGTGCCGTCCTCGGCGATGACGCGGCCGGTCAGGGGGTTGTGGCGCGGGCCGCCCTGGGTGTTGAGCAGGCTCGGCCACACCTCGATGGCGTAGAAGGGACCCGTCTCGATCTTGACCATCTTCTCGGGGTCGCGGCCGAAGTCGGGGTCCTCGCCGGCGTCCACGTAGCCGTTGTAGGCGGCCACGGTCTCCACCAGCTGGTCGACGCCCACCATGCCCAGGTTGGCGGCCAGCTCCTCGAGGGTCTCGCCCTTCACGATGATGCCGCTCTCGAGCTCCTTGGAGTTGTCGTCGCTCCACTCGTAGAGGTCGTGCTGGCCGAACCATCCCATGGCCAGGGCGTCTTTGCCGCCGTAGAAGTTGCCCGAGCCTTCGTTAAAGCGGGTCTGGTCAAAGATCACATAGGCCGGGGCGCCCGTCCAGTCGTTCACGGTGTCGACGCTGTCGGCGTAGCCGTTGAACTCGGTGCCGGGGAAGGTGCGGGTGTGGCCCATGCGCATGTCCTCGCGGAAGAAGCGCTTGCCGTACTTGTTGACGATGATGATAGCCGGCTCGGTATGCCAGTTGGTCGAGGTGGTCACACGGCCCATGACCTCGTCGTTCGGCATGAGGCGGGCGCCGTAGCCCTGCCACTCGATGCAGCCCATGTGCCAGAGCTTGGCACCGGCGCGGTTGGCCATGGCCACGCCGTCGCCGCGGTTGTAGGGGCTGCCGGTCACGCCGATGTTCATGTTGGGCCGCACGTAGTTGTCGGTGAACTCGGGGTTGGCCTCGTAGCCGCCGGTGGCCAGGACCACGCCCTTGGTCGCCTTGACGTACACGTTCGACCCGTCGGGGCCCTCGGCGCGCACGCCCAGGATCTCGCGCGTCCGCGGGTCTTGGATGAGCTCGCGACCGCGGGTCTCGTAGAGCACCCGGCCGCCCAGCTCGTCATAGATGGCGGCCATGGGGCCGTAGAAGTACTTGCCGCCCATGGCCTGGTTGCCGTCCTCGTCGGCCATGGCGTGGTGCTCCATGCCCGTCTCGGCGATCCCCTTCATGCTGTTGTTCATGGTGTCGGCCATGTCGTAGAAGCCCTTGGGGTAGAAGTTGAAGCTCGTGCGGTGGGTGTCCATGTAGTCGATGCCCAGCTCGTCGATCCAGTCGGCCATACCGTCGAGGGACTCGGCAAAGGCCACCAGGTCGTCCATGTCGTCGTGCTGCAGGTTCAGGTGGTACAGGAAGTTGGCGTAGGTCTGGGGGTCGGTGGGTTCGATCCAGCCGCCGCCGCACACGCCGCTGTTGCCGCCGCGAAGCTCGAGCGGGGCGCACTCGAGCACCAGCACGTCGGCACCGGCATAGGTCGCCGCAAGGGCGGCCGAGACGCCCGCGGCGCCAAAGCCCACCACGCACACCTCGCACTCCTGGTCCCAGGCCTGCGGCATCCAGAACTCGGGCGCGGCCTCGTCGGCCTGCGCGCCGCAGGTGGCCGCGACGCCGGCCAGGGCGGCAGCCGAACCGCCGGCCACCAAGAAGCTGCGACGGTCGAGACATGCGGTGCTCTGCTTGCTCATGGTCCCTCTCCTTTGCGCTCTTAAACGGTATCCGTCCCCAACCGCACGATTGAATCGGTCAGATGGGGATAGCCGCGGCCCCTTTGAACGGGAATGACCCAACGGGGTTGGCCCAACGGGGGGATTGGCCCAACCGCCCGCCGCGGCTGGTCTCACCATAGGCCGCTCAGGCCACCACCCCCGCGCTGCCCAGCGCTTAAAGTTTTCGGAGGCTCGCAGCCGAGAAGCCCGAAAAAAGACGGGCTTCTCCCCACGGGACGAGGGGTTTAAGCGTTTAAGCGCGGCAGGTTTTCTGACAAAGCCCTATAGTCGTAGGCCGGGGAGGAGGCGGTTTGGATGCCCGCAGAGGAACTGTTTTCGCCAAGGGCGCAGCGCGTCCTCGACGCCATAGACCGCAACCGGTTCGTGCTCGCATGCGTGGTGGGGTACGGCCTGTGCCGCTGCATGTCGGGCATATCGCTGCATGTGGCGGCCCACGGCGAGACGGTCCTGTGGTCGGACGCCGGCAAGATCGCAGGCATCGCCCTCATGGTGGCCTGCAGCGTGGTGCCGGCGGCCGCCTCACGGGTGCGAGGTCGATTTGGGGCCTACATCGCCCCCACCCTCTGCACGCTTGCAGGATCCATGCTGGCGCTCGCATGCCAGTTGGCGGGCGCGGCCGCCCCGGCACCCGCGACCCACTTCGCCCTCTTTGCGGTGGGGCTCGGCTCGGCGGCCATGATGCTCCAGTGGCTCGAGCTCATAGGGTGCCTCTCGCTGCGCTCCATCGCGTTGGTCATCGCCGGCGCGGAGCTGCTGAACGCCGCGCTATCGCTAGGGGGCGCCGACGGGAGAGGGCTGCCCACCGGGGGCGTCCTGGGGCTCGCGACCCTCTGCTCGGGGCTGCTCTTGCTGTGCTGCCGGCGGGGATGGGAGCTCTCCCCCGCCATCGCACGTATGCCCGAGGTTCCCGACGGCAGCCCGCGCGACGCCAGCGCACGGCCGGGGCTGCAGCGGTTCGTCTCGTGGAAGCTCCTGGTGTGGATCGCGTTCTACTGCTTTGCCTACGGCGTGGTCACCGCGCACCTGGGGCTGTCGCTTTCGAGCGCGGCCAACGACGTGGGGGGCCTTTTGCCCTGCGCGGCCATCCTGGTGGCGGCCCTGGTCGCTCCGGGCCACTTTGACGTGCGTACCCTTAAGAGCACGGCGTTTGCATTTATGGTTGCAGGGCTGGTCCTGGCGGCGCTCGCCCCCACGAGCGGGCTGCTCCTGCAGGTGTGCGTGGGGGCGGGGGCAGCCAGCTGCCGGCTCTTTGCCTACTCCCTCGCCTGCATGCGCGCACGGCAGGCGCGGGTCTCGGCCATCCCCGCAAGCGGCGCGGTCAAGGCGCTCATCATCGCAGCGACCTCGAGCGGCCTGCAGGTGGGGGCGTCGGGGCTGCCGCTGGGTCAAGCAGGGACACTTGGGCTGTTCGTGTTCGGCGCGTTCCTCATGAGCGTGTTCCTCTCGCCATTCAACATCGGCGAGGAGAGCGTCATCGAGGAGGCCCGTCGCTCCGGCCGCACCGCCTCGCAGGCGGCAAAACTCGAGGCTCTGGGACGCGAGCTGGGTCTCTCGCAGCGCGAGACCACCGTGTTCCGGCTCATGGCCCGCGGCCTGAGCGCCTCCGAGATCGGCGAGGAGCTCTTTATCACCAAGAGCGCCGTGCGGGCGCACCAGAGCAGGATCTACGCCAAGCTCGGGGTACACAGCCAGCGGGAGTTCGCGGAGGCGGTCGGCGACGCGCTCAGTCTATAATTGCCCGACAACAGGCACGGTGCGAGCACACAAGACGCGACCGTACGGCTGCCCAGCAGACAAGAACAGGGAGGCACCCATGAGCAACAAGGGCAAGAAGGTCAAGGTCCACTACGCCGGCACGCTCGACGACGGCACCAAGTTCGACAGCTCGCGCGACCGCGGCGAGCCCATCGAGTTCACCTGCATGGCCGGCCAGATGATCCCCGGCTTCGACCGCGCCGTGGACGAGATGGCCGTGGGCGAGGTGCGCGACGTGCACCTGGAGCCCAAGGACGCCTACGGCATGCCGGACCCCAAGAACGTCATGAAGGTCGTGTTCGGAGAGACCCTGTACTTCTACGACGAGAACGACAAACCCGTCCCCATGTCCATCAAGAGCGCCCAGAAGGGCAAGGGTCTGTTCGTGGGTACCAAGGACCCTTCGAAAACGGTCGAGGTCGCAGTCGGGCAGACCTACAAGATCATCGCCCACCGCCGCGGAAAGGCCGAGTTGACGGTCGTCGACGCTCGCAATAACAATGTCGCTTTTGACCTGAACCACCGCTTGGCCGGCAAGGCGCTCAACTTCAACATCGAGCTCGTGGAGGTCGAAGGGGAGGGCAACGGCGAGGCGGCGGAGTAGGGCGTGGGGCCCGGGCTGCCCCACAGCGCCCGTGCCCCACGGCTCAGGGCAGATCCGAGGTCACGCACCGAAAAACAAATGTGCGCCGAGGGCGTGATATATTACATAGTATGATATTACAATTATGAAGACGGGCACTAAAACCGCAGCTAATCGGTGAATTTTTGTATAAATAATATCAATACATGCAAATCCGTCACGCCCTCGACGTGAATTTGGTTCTGCACGCCCTCGGCGCGAATTTGACTTCGCACGCTCCTGGTACAACCGCCGGCGTACGCCCCCCGGCAACACCTACCGCAAGTTGGGCGTCTACGACCGGCAGGGGCTTATCGACGTGGTGGCCGGGGAGACGGACACGGGCCGGGGCGTGTAAGCGCGAACACCCGAACAGCCCGACGACGCGAGAAGGCCCCCAAACCCCGAGGCCTTCTCCGCACGATATCGCGTCACACTCAAAGCCAACGTGCCCAGCTCTTCGGCGATGGGAGCGCAGGTTTCAAGATGGTCAAACCAAGCATTTGGATACAATGACATCCAAAAAGAAAAGTCGACAAAAGTCGACCCAAGCTGGGAGGGGCTATGGAGCTGTATCACGCGTCGACTGTCTCTATCGAGCACCCTATCATTCTCAACCGGCATAATTGCTTGGACTTCGGTACAGGTTTCTACACAACGGCCAACCGAATCCAAGCCGAGGATTTCGCCCGCAGGGTGTACTACCGGCGTGGCCAAGAGGGCCGACCGACGGTAAATGTCTATGTTTTTGACGAGGCAACCGCCCAAAGAGATCTGCAGACCCTCAAATTTGATGGCCCCGACGAATCCTGGCTCGACTTCGTAGTGCACAATCGGCGCAAAGGCAGGGACTCCGCCTGCGGGGCCGATCTCATCATTGGGCCTGTGGCAAACGACGACGTGTTTCAAACCGTGGCCCTGTACGAAGCGGGACAAATCGACGCCGAGGCAGCCATAAAGCGCTTCAAGATTAAAACGCTGTTCAACCAATATCTCTTTGTTAACGAGAAGGCCTTGGGGTATTTGGCATTTGAACAGTCCTACGTGCCAGAGGACACCCTATGAGCACCCACTTCACACCCGACGACCTGCCCCTGCTGCTCGGCACCTGCATCGTGCCTGCCATTATGGAATACCTCGGTGTGCAGAATGCCTACGCCATAGACCGCTTTTACTCCTCGCGCTTCTATGGTCTGCTCAGCGACCCACAGACCAGCCTGTGGCATCTGAGCCCTGCCACCTTGGCCGAGATGTACTTGGAGGAACAGCGCACCGGTGTGTTCGAAGACCCGGAGGTGCAGGCATGAGGCCGGAATTAAACTACCTGGTATTCGCCATGGAATACTATCGGGCCAAAAAGGGGCTGTCGGGTCGCGAGGTCGCCCGGCTGTTTTCGGAGCACGGGGTCTACGGCCTCATCGAGCGCAACTACTTCCTCTACCACATCGAGTCGCCCGACCTCATGGTGGCCGAAGTGGATAAGGCGATGGCGCGGCCGTAAGCCACCCGTCGACAGGAGAAGGCCCCGGAACCCCGAGGCCTTCTCCGCTGCGAACGCTGCTGCACTATATCGAGCTCGCTCAGCCCGTCTGGCCCGGCACCAACCTATTCGATTTGACGCCGGCCTACTTTGACGTCCATTGCGACTCCCTCGACTGCGCCTGAGCAGTTCGGCGTTTTGTTCGCAACGACAATCATAGGACGTATTGTCATTCTAAGGCCACGACGTTTGGAACCCGGGAGCGACCCCGTATGCGACGAAAGCCGAAATAGCAGATAGCACCGCGTAAAGGGGGTTCCGGATAGGCCAGCGAGGACTCCGATGTACCCCGGCCACCTGCATGGGGAGGAATCCTCGCGGCCAACGCTATTCTGACCTGTGGTTTTATTGGATTCCCAGCACGCCATAAAGACCTCGGGCCCCAGTGGAGGCATCCAAACGACCCGACGGCCTATCCAGAACCCTGATTATGCGGAAACATCTCGAAATCCGAGGGCAGCCAGCACAAGGCCGGCCCGTGCAGAGGCAACCTCGCCCATGACCGCAACCAAGTCGCCCGCAACCGAATCAGCCCCCAGCACCCAGGTCAACCCTCCCCAAACGGCCGAGGGACCCCACACACCCGCGGGGCCCCTCGACTACAGTACCATCAAGCTCGTCGGCAGCGCTTCGCGCTTCGCACGCTCGCCAAATGTCCCTTACGCGCTGGCCTGGGCCAGGGCGTCCTGAACGGCGGTGAAGATGGCCTTGGAGGTCACGCTCGCGCCGCTCACGCCGTCGACGCCCTCGATGCCGTTGGCCTCGACGATCTTAGCGGGCAGCTGCGCGATGGCCTTGGAGCCGATGTTCTCGGTCTCGGCGTTCTCGCCCACCTCGACGGCCGTGATCTTGCCGCCCTCGATGGTCACGGTCACGGGCACGGTACCGCCGATACCCTTGCCCGCGCCGGTGTAGGCGCCGTCCTTCATGGTGTCGCTGGCCACCGTGGGGGCAACGGCCTCGGCGGCCTTCTCCTCGGCGACCTCGGCCTTGGCTACGGGCACGGCCTCGGCCTTGATGTCCTCGGCACCCGAGATGATGCGGCCCAGCAGGTAGCCCCAGGTCACACAGCGGCCGTTGGAGTTGCCGGCCATGTTGATGGGGTAGTCCACGGCGTAGAGGTCGCCCGAGCAGTTGCCGGTGGCGTAGAGACCCTCGATGGGCTTGCGCTCGGTGTCGAGCACCTGCAGGCGGTTGTTGATCTGCAGGCCGCCCACGATGGCGAGCAGCGCCACGCCCACCTTGGCGGCATAGAACGGAGGCTCGGTCACCGGGAACAGGAAGTCGGCCTGCTTGTGGAAGTCCTCGTCGGAGCCGCCCTCCACCAGACCGTTGTAGCGCTCCACCGAAGCGGTCAGGGCCTCGGCCGGCACACCGATGAGCTCGGCCAGCTCCTCAAGGGAGTCGGCCTTGTAGCAGGTGCCGTTGTCGGCCTCGAGGGCCCCGTCGACGATGGCAATGACGTCCTCGGGCATGAAGGGGTCGCCCACCTCGCCGCCCATGGAGTCCCAGAACATGCCGCCGCCCACGCCGTTTTCAAGGGTCTTGACGTTCTGCTCGCCGTAGTTGGCGTCAAAGATGGACCAGGCGATGTGGCCGGTCTGGCGCATGACGTTCATCGACTTGCCCTGCACCCAGGTGCCCTCGTTGCAGAAGCGCTCGCCCTCCTGGTTCACGAACATAAAGGCGCCGTGGAACATGCAGCCAGCCTGGGGGTGCAGCATGAGCGGGAACTCGCCCTGCTGCATGGCGGCACCGGCCCACAGGCCCATCTTGTGGCCGTCGCCCGTGGAGTAGCCGGCGGGGCCATTCTGGTTCTCGAGGCAGGCGTGCACGATGGGGTCGCAGTAGTAGTCGACCATCTCGGGGTCCATGTCGATGCCGCCGGTGGCGAGCACCACGGCCTTGGTGCCGCGGAAGTAGACGTTGGAGCCGTCCTCGGCGGTAGCCACGACGCCGTCGACGCGGCCGTCGGCGTCCTTCACGAGCTGCTGGGCGCAGGTGTGGAAGTGGTAGACGGCCGGCACGTCGTGCTTCTCGGCGTTCTGGGAGTCGACGTAGAGCACGGCCGTGGGCTTGAAGTAGCCGGTCTCCTCGGGGAAGGTGATCGAGGGGTCCACGGTGTGGAACTGGTGGTACGAGAAGCTCTCGGGAATGATGGCGTTCGGCGCGTAGGCGCGGAACGAGTCGGGCTCGACGCCGTACTCGGCGCACTTGTCGATCAGCCAGTCGCCCGCCTCGCCGGAGCGGTTGAACCACAGCGAGACCAGCGACTCCTTGACGCGGCTCGCGCAGGTGCGGATCCAGCGGTGCTGAGCCTCGTCGACGTTGACCGTGAGGTCCTGGCCGATCTTCTCGCCGTAGGCCTTGGTGAACTTGGTGTTGCACAGGCCGATGCCGCCACCGCGGCCCTGGACGGTGCCCAGCTTCTCGAGCACGATGACCGAAAGGCCGTTGTCGACGCAGGAGGCGGCCGCCGCGCAGCCGGCGTTGCCGGCGCCGATCACGATGACGTCGGCCTCCTCGGTGGCAGTGCAGTCGGCCTCGGTCAACGGGGCCGGGGCGGTGAAGAACGACGGGACCTGCTTGGTATAGCGGGGACCGGCGCTGTTGACGCCGCCCTGCTCGGTCTCGGCGGCGAACTTCATGTCCTCGGCCGTGCCGGTGCCGCCGGCAAGCGCCACCGACGCGGAGCCGGCAGCCGCGGCGAGCGCCCCCATGGAGGCCGCCCCTGCGATGAAGCTGCGACGAGAGATGCTGTGTGCCATAGCGTGCGTTCCTTTCTCACGGTCGTTTGCCGACCGGCCCCGCCCGGCGTCCAGTGTGCAGAAGGCCCTGCGGCACCGGGCAGGCCGATCCATATCGGGGCCAACTCTAGCCACCGAGGGGCCGCACCGCCCTGAACCGCTCCCAAACCTGGGCCTAAACCTTTCGGCCCATTGCCCAACGAGAGCATTCTTTGTATTGTGGTAGGGTTTTAGGGCAATCCACAAAATGCTGGCACTTCGTTGCGCCCGGGCTTACGTGCCTTAGCACGCCGCGCCCTTGCGCGCCTCGTCCAGCAATTTTGCGGATTGCCCTAGGGCCTGTTGAGAGGAGCCCGTCGCCATGGCACTACAGAACACTTCTGCCCTAGCGCCAGGCAGGGGTCTGCGCAAAGGGCTACCCCTCGTAGGCCTTGGGTTTTGGCAGGCCTGGTGGATGATCTCGAGCACCACGGCCGTCCTTTGCGGCCCCTACCAGCACGGCATAGGCACCATGCGCCTCATCCTCTTCGTGACGCTCGCGGGGTACCTGGCCGCGACCGTGGCCGCCCCGCGCATGGCCCCCTACAGCAAGCCCTCCATGTTCCTCACCGCCGGGCTTTTCTGCTTTGCCGGAACGCTGCTCACCAGCCTCTCGACCCATGGGGCGGCGGCAGGAAACCTCGGGGCCTCCCTGGAGTTCGTAGGCGTGACGGCCTTCTCCGTCGGCAACGCCCTTCTGCTGCTCATGTGGGGAGAGCGTTGGAGCACCCTGAGCGCCGGCGACGTAGGCCGGCAGCTCTGCATGTCCTTTGCCTTCGCCTTCGTGCTCTACTTCGCCATAGGAGCGCTCCCCCTTTGGGCGTCGGTGACCTGCAACGCGCTGCTCGGCCCCCTGTCGGCCTGCGCCCTGGCGACCAGCCAGGAGCTGCCGTCGAGAACCGAGCCCGTGGCCCCCATCGCGCTGCAAAAACGACCCGTTGTGGCCGTCCTCGCCTGTATCGTGGTGTTCTCGTTCATCTACGGGTCGATGCAGCGGCTGGCCTACCCGGGCGAGGGCCGCGCCACCATGCAGTGGTACGCCATGATTGTTGCGGTCATGGCCATCGCGGCGTTCGCCCTGGCCATGACCCTGCGCGGCAAAGACGGCGACCCGTTCTCGTTCTACCGCCCCATCGTGCCCGCCGTGGTCTGCGGCGTCCTGCTGTTCCTCATGACCCCTGCGAACCTGACCTTTGTCGGCAACGGCATCCTCATAGCCGGCATCTACTGCCTCGACATGTTCATCATGTTCGCGACCTCTGACTTGGCCTACCGCACCAAGCTGCCCGTTGCTCTGGTGTTCGGCACCGCCATCGTGGCGGCCCGGGCAGGCACCTGGGTCGGGTCGCTGTTCGGCAGCTGGTGGACCGCGAGCGTGGGACCGTGGGGGACCGCCCCCTCGAACACCCTGGTGCTCGCCCTGACCTGCCTGGCGGTCATCGCCGGCACGGCAGTCTTTACCGAGCAGGACCTGCGCTCGATCTACCAGCCCGGTGCCCAGCCCCGCATGCCCGACCTCGACGAGCGCTGCGAGCAGCTCGCACGTTCGGCCGGCCTGTCGGGCCGCGAGCTTGACGTGATGCGCCTGCTCGCCCGCGGCCGCAGCGTCGCCGTCATCAGCGAGACCCTCGGCATAGCTCAGGGCACCGTGAAGCACCATGCGAGCAACACCTACCGCAAGCTGGGCGTCTACGACCGGCAGGGGCTTATCGACGTGGTGGCCGGGGAGATGGACACGGGCCGGGACGTGTAGGCGCGGACGCCTGGACGGCCCGACGGCGAGAGAAGGCCCCGGAGCCCCGAGGCCTTCTCTGCTACGAACGCCACTGTGGCTATGCCGGGCCCAAGCAGCTCTCTCGCCCTGGCGGCCGCCCACTCGGCGTCGGCGTAGTCGCACTCAAAGACGTAGCCCCAGCTCTGGGTGCCCTCGCTCTCCACGACCTTCGAGATCTTGGGGTTGTTTAATCCCTCGAAAATCCAACTCGCCATAAACCGTCGAGGGGCCCCGCGCATCCGCAGGGCCCCTCGACCGCATGGGTATCCGGTTTTGCCCAGCGCGCCCTACGCCACGCTCGAGGCCACGATGCCCACGTTGGGGCTGTTGGGATAGTCCATGTCCTCACCGGGGTTGGCGGCCACGACGTCCTCGGCGCTCACGCGGACCTCCACGATGTCGCGCACAAAGTAGTTGGCCGAGGTGCCGGTGAGCCACAGCTGGTTGTTGCCGCCCACGGAGGCGCTGAGGTCCTCTCCGTTGACCTCGTAGGAGATCACGGCATGGTGGGCCACCGCGTAGGCCAGCGGCATGGAGACCTGGGTGCCGTCGCTCGCCACGAAGGTCACGGTGTTCACGCCGGCCTGGGCACCGGCGCGGTCGAGCAGGTAGGTCACCGGGATGCCCTTGACCTCGGCGGTGACGATGGCGCGGCCGTCGGCCGGGTTGCCGCCGCAGGTGCAGGTCATGGTCTGCTTCACGGCGCTCTCGTTGGCGAGCTCGTCGACGGGCGCCACGAACTCGTTGTCGACGTCGCCGCTCACCGCGAGCTTCCACTCGAGGGGGTTCACCTGGGCGAAATCGTCGGTGGCGTTGCAGAGCACCTTGGTCGCGCTGCGGAACGTGGTCGCGATGCTCGCGTTGGGCGTAATGGTGGCCTGGTCGAAGGCAAAGGTGCCCTGGGAGGCGTCAGCCCGCACGACGGTGGTGCCGGGCATGGCCGAGACGACCTCCACGGCCGGGGCGGGCGAGACGACCTGCGCGTCGGCAGCAGGCGCGGCGGGGGCGGCCAGGGCGGTGCCGGCCACCATGCCGGCCATGGCGAGCGACGCTGCCACGCCGCCGGCGAGGAGTTCCTTCTTGGAGTCGTTCATCGTGGGTTCCTCATCTACTCGTTCTGCTTGTTACTCGACGTTGAACAGGAAGTTGGTGTCGCGGGAGGCCACGTGCTCCACGCCCTCGGAATCGGTGCAGGTCGCACGGATCTTGAGCAGGTAGGCACCGGGTTCGGCGGGCGTGTAGGTGAGGCGCCAGTAGGTCCAGCAGGTGGGGTCGTTGTCGGGGGTCTCGAGCGTCGTCCAGGTCTTGCCCTTGTCGAGCGAGAACTCGATCTTGGTGACGGGGTCGCTGTAGGCGTCGGCGTAGCCCTCGATGGTCAGCGGCTTGCCGGCCTGGTCGGAGAGCACCACGCCGTCGGGGTAGTTGAGCACGGCGCTGTTCGGCTTGCCCTGCATCACGCCGGTGTGGGGGTCGATAGGCGTGCTGGCCGCGGCGGCCTCGGTGTGCGATCCGCCGTCCTTGGTCACGAAGTCGATGGTCATGATGGTCTTGATGTAGCTCGCGGCGGAGTTGCGCGGCACGGCCAGGGTCAGCGGGTAGCCCTGGGTCGGGGGCAGCGGCTCGCCGTTGATCTCGGTCACGAGCAGGCAGTCCTCGACGTTCACGTTGGCAAAGGCCGGGGAGACCATGTTGTAGCCGTCCTCGGAGGTGCACTTGATGTTGGTCACCGTGTCGGCCGGCTGCACGTAGTCGATGATGTCCTTCATCGAGATGCCGGTGAGCTCGGCCTGGAAGATCCAGGCGTTGCCCGTGGCGTTCTCGATGCAGGGCTGCTTCATGGTGAACGTCTTGGTGCCGAAGGTCTCCTTGAGCTCGGTGACGCTCATCTCGATGGGGTTCTCGACCTCGCCGCCGATGGAGACGACCCATTCGTCGGCCACGACCGGGTCGCAGGTGGTGCGCCAGTTGGCGGGCTCGTTGTTCAGCGACTCGAAGAAGATCTGGTCAAGCTGCGAGATGGTAGTCTGGTCGTAGGAGAGGTCGAGCGCAGCGTCCTCGGCAGAGACCTTGGCAACACCCTGGTACAGGTCGTACTTGGCGTAGTCCCACATCTCGAACATGTTCTCGCCCGGGGTCGAGGCGCCGTTGGAGATGTAGTGGCACGAGTCGCAGCTGCCGTTCATGGCCTCGAAGGTGGCCGCGCCGTTGTGGATGCCGTGGATCGACACCGACAGCGGGATGTTGCCGAAGCCGGCGTTGCGGTGGCAGCCCAGGCAGTTGGCGATGGTGGTGATGGTGGGGTAGCCCGTGCCGTAGACGTTGTGCTTGGTGGGCAGGCTCATCACGATGTCCTCGAAGCTCGTGTGGCAAGCCAGGCAGCCGCGCTCGTCGGCGTTCAGGTAGGTGATGTTCCAGCCCTTGGGGTCGCTGGGAACCGGCTGGTAGGTGAAGCCGAAGGCGTCCTGGTAGCGCGCAGGCTGGTTGGCCTCGGCGTTGGCCGCGACCTTCTCGCCGTAGGTGAGCTTCTCGGTGTACTCGGCGTAGTTGTCGAGCGTGGTGCCGCCGCTCTCGCCATAGCCGATGTTGTTGCCGATGCGAGTGTCCTGCGAGGCCTCGTCGGCGATCACCGGAACGGTTGCCGCGGCCGCCAGGCTCAGCGCAAGCACCGCGCCGAGGCCCGCCGTGACCAGCTTCGTCCTCATCTGCATGGTTCCTCTCCTTTTCTCTTGCCCTCTCGCTTTGCGGCCCTTGCGACGTGAGACGCTCGCCCGCGAATTGACCCGCAAAGCCAAACCGTGCCCCGGGCTCCAACCGGGGCGAACTGAGGACCCATCATGGTGACAACCCGGCGGGGTATGCAATAGACCGCCCTTAACCCGGCCTTAACCCCCCGGTTTAACTGGGCAAATGCGAGAAGGTTGGGCGGGGGCCGGGGCAAGCCTGAGCGGGACGAGATGGGGCAAGGCGAGAGAACGCAGCCTACGACACGGCTCAGTTTGTAATCAAAATGCAAAGTTAAAATTTCTAAACTTCGGCTTTTGCATGATGATATTTTTTCATATGATATATTTTTTCGAATCCTTCACATCCGTCCTGGGGGTTCTTTAAACGTCTCCATAAACAGATAATCAACTTATAAAGCGCATCACGCATTTGGCTGAGTTTTTATGTTTGATTCAATATAGCGGGCCTCCATGGGCCTCTTTAGACCCCTCCTCCCCTCCACGACGCCCGTTTCCAACCGTCCTTCTCCCGTTCATGCGATCGTTCACACGATTGCCTGGAGTTTCTGAGGAGAGAAACCGTCGCCTCGAGATAACCACCGCATGCCACCAGCGGTTGTAGGACTGCTGTCAGACTTCTGTCGTGATACGTCAGGCTTTTGTGCGAAATCGGCTCCATTTGTGCGACCGACCTGCGCACCTAGGATGCTAGGGTTTTGCCATGGACATCTTACTTGGAGACATAACGGCACTCAGGCTTTGGCGCACCCCCGCCGTTTGCTCCATGGCGCGGGCGATGCGACCAGAACCGCTGCCGGCGCACGGCCTGGGCTGCGACGCCGCCCTTGTAGCCCGGCTCTGCGAGCGTCATGGCCTGCTGGCAGGGCTACCGCACCCTTTAGACCTCTTTGTGCCGCAGGCACCCTTGCGCCGAGAGTCCGCCCTCGTGAAGCCCCACGTGTTTCCGGGCGTATTGGCAAGCGGCACGGCATATCGGCTTGCTGAGCACGTTTTTATCAGCTCGCCAAAAACGATGCTGCTCCAGCTGGCCCAAACCCACAATCGGCTGGCACTCGCCAAAACAGCCTTCGAGCTCTGCGGCACCTACGGGAGAAGCCCCCAAGCGGAACAGGGCTTCTTTGCGCGCGAACCGCTGGCGACCATCGACTCGCTCAGGCGCTTTGCAAGGCAGCAGCAGCCGGGCACGCGCGGAAGAACCAAGCTCCTGCAGGCGCTCGTCCCGGTCGAGGACAACGCGGCGTCGCCCATGGAGTCGCTCGTCGCGCTGCACCTGGGGCTGTCCGGCCGGTTGGGAGGCTACAATCTGGGCCATCCTCTCCTGAACACCACCCTTGTCGTACCCAACCGCCTGCAAAAGGCCGCCGGGCGCCAATCGGTAAGACCCGACCTCTACTACTCCAACGGCCGCGTCGCCGTCGAGTACGACAGCGACCTCTATCACAGCGCGTCCGAACGCATCGGCAGCGACTCCAAGCGGCGCACGGCCCTGGAACTCATGGGAATCCGCGTGGTGCCGCTGACCCGTGCGCAGGTTATGGACCCAAGCGCCCTCGACGCGGCTGCGGCCCTAATAGCACGCCTGCTGGGTCGGCAGCTACCACGGGTGCACGACTTTCGCGTCAAGCAACTCCAGTTGCGCGCCCAATTGCTGGACTTCTCCCAAGAGCTGTAGCACGACGACAACGCAGGCCACCACTCGTCGGACCAGGTCGGAGTTTGCGGATAAGGCGACGCAAACGTACGGGGCACGAGAAGGCTGGGGCGGTTGGGATGGCCTGAACGGGCGGCATCGAGCGGAGATAGGAGGTGCGCGGTAAAAATCAAATATAAAATCTATGGCTTATGCATGATTTTGCTTATGAGAATGATATTTATCTTGCAATCGTCCATATCTATCCTGGGCATTTACCGATTTGCTCCACAATCAGCGCCATACCGCATGGCCACCATCGTGCAAAAGTCGATGTTTTCATGTTTTTGTTTCTGTATTTGATTAACGAGGTCCACACCAACCCCCCTCTAGCGCGCACCAACCCCCTCAAGGCCCACACCAACCGCCCAGCCGCCCGGATGCCGCGACCCTACCCTACCCCCGGACCTCGGGCCAGGAACGCAAGCCGTCCTCCACCAGGCCATAGCCCATGTAGTTGTCAACGTAAGCCTCCGCGACCAGTCCGGCACTCGACGGTTCTGCGCCCCCCGTCTCGACGCCATCAACGACCAGTGCCACGCCGTGCCCCCCGTCGGGCACCTCGACAGACGCCAGGCCGTCGGCGTCGGTAACGGCCTCGACCTCGTCGGTACCGTCTATGCGCAGGGTCACCGGCCGGTCGGCCACCGGGGCACCGTCGGCATCGACCACGCGAACGGTCGCAACCCACGGCGCGGGCTCGTAGCCGTCGCACCCAAAGCAGATGCGTCCCTGGGTGCCCGCATAGCCGGCCAAGCAGCCGCCGTTCTCCCCTACCAACCCGTTCACGTAGGCCTCTATGGTCTCAAGGTCGCCGCCTATCTCGGCCAGCAGGTCTACCTCGCCCAGCGGCCCGTAGCCCCCGCCGGTCATCACATAGGAATTCGAGACCAGGGCCACGGCAGTCCGGTCGTCGGTCAGGTCCAATGGCCCGTCGGCCCCGTCGAGCGTCAGCGAGCGCACGCGCTGCCCCACCGCCGCGTTGGGGTCGGCCGCAACGGCCACGCCTCCCACCTGCAAAAACTCACCCGAGACCTGCTCCTGCAAAAGCATCCCCGTCTGGGCGTCCTGCCCCGCGCAGGAGTTGAGCGCCGCCTCGAACAGGTTGCGGAGCTGGGCGGGCGTCACGAGCTTGACCATCACGGTGTTGGAGAACGGGAAGGCCGTCACCAGGTCGCCGCGCACCAGCTCGCCGCAGGGCAGCGCCGCGCGGATGCCGCCGCCGTTCACCACGGCCACCACAGGCGTGGGGTCGCCCTCCTCGGCCATAAAGCGCAAGGCCGCCTCGCGGTAGGCGTCGCACACGAGGTCGCCCAGGTTGGTCTCGACCATGCGGGTGGGGGCGCTGATATCGCTCTCGCCGATCCAACCCGCCCACAGCGTGGTGGGGTTGCACCCCACGGGCACGCCCAGGATCTCGTCCTGTTCGGCCGCCACCGCGGCCAGGCCGGCTGCCACCGCGGGGTCGGGTTCCACCAGGGCGGCCACCGCGGCGGCGTCGAGCAGCTCCTCAGCCGCCGTCACCGAGCCGTCGGGCCCAAAGGTCAGCACAAGCTTGCCCACCGCCGCCCCGTTGCACCCCGTCTGCACCACGGCAATGCCGTTGACCTGGGTATTCTCGACCGTATGGCTGTGGCCGTCGACAATGGCCGTCAATCGGGAGGCCGCTTCGGGCGAGAGCAGCTCGGCTAGGTCCTGTGCCCGACAGGGCACCGGGCCGCTGCCCAGGTGGGCGAGGCACACGATGGCGTCGACCCCCTGGTCGGCCAGGGCGAAAATCTGATCCTCAGCCGTCGCCACCTCGTCGGCAAACTCCACCGATGCCACGTAGGCCGGCTGCACCGACCAGGCCGTGGCGCACGTCGTGAGGCCGAACACGCCGATGCGCCTGCCGCCGCAGGTCAAAACCGTGGAGCACCCGTTGCCGCCGACGCCTTGAAGCAGGGGCTCGCCGCTGGATGCGTCGAGCACGTTGGCCCCCAGCAACGGAAAGGCCGCCGCCTGGGCGTTGGCCCGCAGCACGTCGGGGCCAAAGTCGAACTCGTGGTTGCCCAGGCACATGGCGTCGTATCCCGCCTCGTTCATGAGCTCGACGGGAGCCGACCCCTGGGTGAGCGAGGCCAGGGGCAACCCCTGGGTCGCGTCGCCGGCGTCGACGAGCAGCGCGTAGGGCTCCGAAGCCTTGAGGGCCGCCACGGCGTCGATCCCCACCACCGACTCGCCGTTGCCTTGCAGGTAGCCGTGGGTGTCGTTGGTATGAAAGACGACCACCTCGTCGGCCGGCGCAGCGGTGGCCGCCGGGACGGCGGCTTCGGCGGCACAGACCCGCCAGGAGACCAGCGCGGCGCACGCGCCGAGGGCGGCCGCCCCCGCAACGAACGAGCGACGGGTGACGTCATGGGAATTGCAGGCGGTGAAGGCGGGCAGGTTCATGGGGTTCTCCACTTCTTCGTTAGCGCGGCTCTCCCACCATCGCTCGTAGGCTCTCGCACTGGACGGGCGTGAGGCGCAGGCCGTCGGACACATAGGCTGCGAACGACCCGTACACGCGGTCGACCTCGTCAAAGAACGCGTGCAGGTAGGCCGGGCGTGCCTCGAGGAACGACCGCAGGATCTGCTCCTCATAGGGGGTCATGCCCGCGCTCATGGCGGCAAACTCCGCCTCGGTGCGCTGGGCGTTCACGGCGTTCGTGAGCAGGTAGTCCTCCATGATGGCCTCGTCGGAGAAGCCCGCCAGGCGCAGGAGCACCGCGCAGAGCACGCCCGTGCGGTCCTTGCCGTTCTTGCAGTGGACGAGCGAGGGCACCCCTTCGGCCGCCATGGACCGCAGCACCATGCCGATCATGGGGTACTCTCGCACGTAGCGGCGGTAGTTGGCGCACATGCGCTCCTCGGGGGCACCGTACTCGCCGATTACCCCGGCTGCCAGGCGGCGTCCCGAGTTGCTCGCGCGGCTTTCGGTGGCGGGCTCCACGGCCACCATCTTGACGCCCGTGAGGTAGGGTTCGGGACGGCGCGCCACCTCCTGCTGGTTGCGGATGTCGTAGATCGAGCGCACGCCCAGGCCGTTCACCAGAAAGGTCGCCTCGGTCGCCGTGATGTCGGTGAGCGCCCGGGAGCGAAAGATCTTGCCCTCGCGCAGGTCGGCCGGCCCCACCGGGCGCACCGCGACGTCGCCGTAGGCCCCGCCGACGCCAAGGGGCTCGAGCGCCTCAAAGGCAAAGCCCGACACCACCGAGGCCGGCACGCCCCGCCCGTCGACCGCGCGGGCCTTGAGCAGGTAGCGCCCCGGAACCTGGGGCGTGTAGGCGAACGTCCAGCGCACCCCCCGGTCGCTGCGCACGCCCTCGGTGGGGTAGGTGGTCCAGCTCACGCCGTCGTCGAGGGAGAACTGCACCCCCGCCACGGAGTTTTCGAAGTCGTCGGCATAGCCCTCGAACTCGATGGGCTCCCCCACGCGGTGGATGAACGTGTGTGCAGGATTTGCAGTCATCTAGAGTCCGTCTCCCCAGCCGCGGTCGCGATAGTATCGGTGCCTTACGCGAAGTGATCCCCGGAGGGGCGCTCGGACGGGACGCCGTTGCTTGCATCCGTCCTAGAAGCCGCGTGGCGCGAGGGGGCAGCAACGGCCTCGGGAGTCAGAGCACCCTCGGAAGCCACACCCTCCTTGCGGGCCTTGTCCTTCTTGCGCTTGACGCTCCAGCCCTTGATGGCGCCAGCCACGGCGGGGATGGCCGAAATGGCAATGATCAGCACGAGCACGAGCTCAAAGTGCTCCTGCACGAACGGAACGCCGCCAAAGAAGTAGCCGAGTAGCACAAAGAGCGACGACCAGGTGAGGCCGCCCAGGACGTTCCACAGCACGAAGTGGCGCCAGTGCATGCCGCCCATGCCCGAGAAGAACGGCACGAAGGTGCGGATGAACGGGAAGAAGCGCCCCAGGAACACGGCGAGCGGGCCCCACTTGTCGAGGAAGGCCTGGGTCTTCTCGATGCGCTCGGGGGTCAGGGCCTTGACCTTGCCCGAGGCCACGATGCGCTCGCCGAAGAAGTGGCCGATGGCGAAGTTGCACTGGTCGCCGAGGATGGCGGCCGCCCACACGGTCGCCAGCAGCGGGAACAGCGAGAGGCCGCCGCCGTTGGCAAAGACGCCCGCGGCAAAAAGCAGCGAGTCGCCGGGCAGGAAGGGCATAACCACGACGCCCGTCTCCACAAAGATGATGAGGAACAGCGGCGCGTAGACCCAGACGGCGCCCAGGGTGGCGATCCATCCCGCGATGGCGCCGCGCGGGTCGTGAAGCAGGTCGATAAGGTATTGGATGGGGTTCATAGCAAAAAGGTCCTTCCCAGATACGCAAAAAGCGACCTGCATGGATCCGGGCACCCACCAGAGGCCGCTTATGGCTGCTTCCTCCCGGACCTGACCAGGTTCGCGACGTGATGCCGCCCGGACCCATGCAAATCGCTTAGAGGTTCAGTATAGCGCACGGGCCAGAGGCCGAAGGCCGGGGGCCGTCATAACCCGCAGGCGCTCCATAAGGCTTGGGGGCAGCGCGGGGTAAGTAGGAAGGGGGTGGGCTCCAACATTCTTCTTAACAGTCCCTACAAGAATGCGGCCATGTATATGGGCAGGTAAACAACGCGCGGCTCGGTCTCCACATTGAAGCGGTGCAGCACGAACGAGACGGGAATGTCATAGTTGGCAATCTCCATGAGCCGATCGAGGGCGGCATGCTTGTGGCTGTAGGAGCCCGATTTGACCTCTACGGGAAGAACCTCGACGCTCAGAGGCTGCTCCACCAAAAAGTCCACCTCGCCGATCTTGGGGGTGTGATAGTAGAACAAGTTCTCATGGCCATGGGCTCGCAACTCCTGGGCCACGGCGTTTTCGAAGGCGTGCCCGAAGTTGATGCGTTTCGCATTGAGAAGAATCTCCCGTACGTCGGCCGCTGGAAACGTGCTGAACAGCAGCCCCACGTCGTTCATATACAGCTTGAAGAAGCTTTTTTCCAACGACATTCCCAATGGAAAGACCGCCTCGGTCACCCGGTTCACCGGGAGCGCCACGCCGGCATCCTTGAGCCAATCGAAGTCCGAGGCCATGGCGTCGTAGCGCTGTTTCTTGTCGATGCCCGAGACAATGAACCTCTGGTTCTCCTTATTGAGCTGGGCGGGAATGGCATCGTAGATCGTTTTGATACGTCGAGCATGCTCTTTATCACGCACGCAGCGCGTGATATCGGCCCGATAGGTGTCGAGAATGCTCCTCTGGCGTGCCCGCATGGCCTGGGTGTCGTTGGTGGCAACAAACGTCTGGACCGCCTCGGGCATGCCGCCCACCAGCACATACCGAGCAAAGAGGTCGTGAAAGCGATCGTTGAGAAAATCGGGGACAGAGACCCTGCTCTCAAAGCAATCAGCCACTATGGCCCACAGGGAGCCATCGACCCCGTTGGCCCAGCAGAATTCCTCGAAATCCAAGGGAAACATCTCGACGATGTCGACGGTCCCCACCGGCAAAGACCGGAAATCGTACGCCTCGACCCCTAGCATGGACCCCGAATAGACCACGTCGAAGCGGCCGTCGTTAGCCAGGTAGCGCATCCAGGTTATAGCGTCCCCACAGCGCTGGACCTCGTCAAAAAACAGAAGCGTCTTCCCATCTGGCAGGGGGCGGGTTGCCAAAGCCGTAATGCGCACGATAAGGTCGTCGACGTCTTTGGCCCCTCCTATGAGGGCGACGGCATCGGGCTGGGCAACGAAATCTATCTTGATCGTGGAGTCGTAGTGCTCTTGGGCGAACTGCTCGATGCTGCTGGTTTTTCCGATCTGGCGCGCTCCGGTGATAAGCAATCCCTGCTTGTTCTTGGTCCGCTTCCATGCGAGCAGGGCCGACTCTATCTTGCGTCTGAGCATTGCCTCAACCTCCTCTTGGATACCACGACGACGCAGGCGCTCGGCTTGTGCCCATTCGTCGATAACGTCCTGGCCATAGAGTGAGAACGTCCTCCTGAAGAACAAAATTCGCATTGCATTTTAGCCAAAAATAACAAAATCGGTATTCGATTCTTCCCATATCCTGCAAAATGACGATTGGCACGACCTCCGACCCATCGCACCGACCATCCCGAAAGATCGTTTTCAGCCAAAGCCGCCCCATGCTGGCCGCATCGGGGAGTTGTGCGGGATGGAAGAAGCGGTTAAGCCGATCGCCGCCGCACGCAAAGGGCCCGGGCCGCCTTGCGGGAAACCCGGGCCCCACCGCAAGCCAGTCTGTCCAGCTCGCCTAAGCTAAATCGTCCGCATCCGCCAGGTCGCTCGCGCCCCGTGGCGCTACGCCTTGCGCCGACGGCCGAACCACACGAGCGCACCGGCACCCATCAGCGCAGCGCCTGCAACCGCAAGGTCGGCCAGCACGCCGCCCCCCACGGTCTCGTCGCCGGTGGCGGGCACCGAGGTCGAGGGCTTGCCGGGCGTGCCGGG
Source organism: Coriobacteriaceae bacterium (assembly GCA_019421015.1). Taxonomy (GTDB): domain Bacteria; phylum Actinomycetota; class Coriobacteriia; order Coriobacteriales; family UMGS124; genus JAHZGC01. The sequence continues at coordinate 117,635 of JAHZGC010000005.1, forward strand.
CGTGCCGGGAGTGCCCGGGTTGCTCGGGTTACCCGGAGTCCCGGGGTTGCCCGGCGTGGTGGGGTTCTCCGGTGGGGTCACCGGCGGCGTCACGGGCACGCCGGGCTTATCGGGCGGCGTCGTAGGCGGCGTGTAGGCGTTCTTGAACGACGGGTAGCCGTCGGGGTACTCCACGCGTGCCGCAAGCGACCCGTCGGAGGCGGCCTCCACCGTCACCACCGCACGGTAGCTCGCAGTGTCGTAGGACACGCCCGGCTCGTTGCCAACCACCTCCTCGACGCGGTACTCATAGATGCCCGGCCGGCCGAACTGCAGCGCCTCGAAGGCCACGGAACCCTCGGCCGTGTTGGCCGCCGTGGCCACGGTCTCGCCGGTCACGGCGTCTACCAGCCTAAAGGTAAACTCGCCCTCGGTCAGTGCCTTGCCCGCGAGCGTTTTGGTGCTGCCCACCGCAGCCGCCACCGGCTTGGGCGTAAAGGCGTTCACGAACGCCACGGGACCGTCGGCGTACTCCACCGTCGCCCACAGGGTGCCACGATCGTCGGGGGCAACGGTCACCACGATGCGGAACAGCTGCTCAGAGTAGGTGATCGACGCGTGGTTGCCGCGCAGCTCGCTGACCGCGTACTCGTAGGCGCCGGCCGTCGCAGGCACCCTGAAGCCGCTGAACAGGATCGGCGAGGCCTCGCCGTCGGCAGCATCGAGCACGGTCTTGCCCACGCTGCAGACGGTGCCCTGAGCGTCGCGCACCACAAAGTCGAACTCGCCCGCCGCGGCGGCGCGGCCCGTGAGGGCCTTGGTGCCCTCGGGGGTCACGTGCAGGGGGTCGTAGGCGGCGTAGACGTTCTCGAACACCACGTACTCGAGCGGGTTGCCCTGACCCAGCGTGATGGGCCGGGCGTTGGCCGGGTCGCCGTTCTCCCACACCTCGACGGCCGTCACGGCGGCCGCGATGGTACCGTCTCCCGCATCGCTCACGGTGACCGTAATGTAGTAACGGTCGAGGTCAAAGCGCATGCCGTTTAGTGTCCAGCTGCCGTCGAGGTTCTGCACGGCGCCGGGAGGCAGGACCTCGCGCACGATGTAATGGTGGTCGCCCAGGTCGGGGGACTCGACCTTGAGGGTCGGAGCGGCCAGCTCGGAGCCGGACTCGACGGCGTCCAAACCCGTTGCGGCCTCGGAAGCCGGCCGAGCCGCGGCCTCGCCCTCGAGGTAGGCCGAGGTGTAGGGCTGCGCGTCCTCGCCGTCGGCGATGGCCTCGGCGGGGGCAAGCAGATCGAGCAGCGACGCGGCGGAGAGACCCTCGGGCTCCCCGGCTTCCGTGCCCTCGGCGGAGAAGCCCTCAGCACCGGCGCCTTCCTCGGCGCCACCGATACCAGTCGGCTCCTCACCTGCGGCGACGGACTCCTCGGGCTCCGCAGGCATCTCGCCCGACTCGGTGGCCTCCTCCCCCGGCGCGGGGTTCTCGGCCGCAGGCTCCTCGACCGTGCGGTAGCTGTAGACCAGCGTGCTCAGGGCCACGTTGCCGGCGGCGTCGTTGTAACCCACGCCCACGTCCTCGCCGGTGTCGGCATCGGTGATCACAAAGCCGAACTCGCCGGGAGTGAGCGCCAGGCCGTTGCCCTGGTCGTCGCGCAGGCTCTTGATGACGTTCAGGTCAAGGGTCACGATGTCGCCGCCAAAGACGTTGTGGAACGTGGGCGTCTCCACCCAGGCAGGGTGGAAGTTCCGGGGCTTTGGCGTTTGGTCAGATAGCGCCGCAAGATGAGGGTGGCGCGCCGCGGCGGGCACGATGGAACGGTGCCAAAAGAGCGGCCCCGCGATCCCTGCCTCGCGAGGCCGCCCTGCTATCGATTGCCCTTTTTAGGCGCGGTATCTACCGTCTGCCGGGCCCGCAAGCCAACCGCTGGGCCCACACGTCGTCCCCTTACGCCTGCGCGGCGATCTCGCGCACGGCGAGGCGGCCGAAGGCCAGGCACTCGCTCACGTTGCCGTTGCCCTGATAGTGGCGGCCGAACATCGAGCCAAACTCGCCGGCCGAGTACAGGTTGGGGATGGGGTTGCCGTCGGGGTCCAGGATACGGGCGTGCTCGTCGCGCACGGGGCCACCGTCGGTATTCAGGAAGCTCGGACGGCACAGCTGGGCGTAGAAGGGAGCCTGGGCGATGGGCTCAAGCGTAGAGGCCGGACGATAGAAGGCCGGGTCCTCGCCGCGCTCGCAGCACTCGTTCCAGAAATCGACCGTCTTGGTGAGCTCCTCCACCGGCACCTCGATGAGCTGGGCGAGCTCCTCGATGGTGTCGGCCTGATAGACCCAGCCGTCGGCCACGGGGTTCTCGGCAGCCAAGGGAGCAAGAGCGCCGGCCTCAAGACCCACCTGGTCAAAGATGTACCAGCCCTTGGAGGGCAGGGGCAGCGGGCACCACTCGCCGCCGAACTGGGAGGCGCCGTGGCGGAAGCCCACATGGTAGGGCAGCAGTGCGGGGTCGTTGGTCGACTGCGAAACCTCGTCGAACACCTTGTGGCCGTCCATGTCCATGTAGAAGCGGCGGCCGTTCACGCCCACGGTGATGCCGTGCATCTTGTAGAGGCGCGTGTCGGGCTGGACGTTCGAGAACATGGTGTCGGCGATGTCGCGGCCGGCCATCCGGAAGCCGGCAACGCTCTCCATGTGCCAGAAGTCGGCGCCGGCCTTCATGCACGCACGGTGGCCGTCACCCGTATTGCCGTAACCGGCGGCGTTCACGGCCTGCCCCTCGCCCAGGTACTGCTGCATCATCCAGGGGTCGCTCTCAAAGCCGCCGCAGCACATGATCACGCCCTTGTTGGCCTTCACGTTGGCGCCGTTCACCACAACGCCCAGGATGGCCTTGGTTTCGGGGTCCTGAACCAGCTCGTCCATCTTGGCGCTGCAGCGATACTCCACGGGACCGCCCTCGGCGTTGCGCACGTACTCGTCGAGGAAGCTCCACACGTGGCGGTGGGCAACGTTCTCGTTCTCGTAGTCGAACCACCAGCCCGCCACGCAACGGGAGTGGGTGTACTCAGGCCACTCGGGGGCAAAGGAGAGAAGCCCGGCGGTGGCAGCGCCGGCATCGCCGTCGGTGGCGATGTCGTCGGCGGTCTGGATCACCAGCTCCTCGTCGACCGCGCCGATGCTCTTGATCCAATCGAGGTTCTCGGCGATACCCTCGACGTCATCGGTGAACAGGGCGTCGCCGTGGCAATACGGGCTGCAGCCGGCAGCGGTGTCCTCCTTCTCGATAAGCAGGCACGTAAGCTCGGGGGCCTCCGTGATCACGGTCGCCGCGGCGGTAAGGCCGGCGATGCCCGCGCCCACGATTACGATGTCGAACTCCTCGTCCCATGCGGGCTCGGCCGCCTTGGCCGAAGACGCCATCGATGAGGCGGCCACGACGCCCGCGGTCCCCATGGCGGCACCCTTTACGAAGCTCCTGCGCGTTACCTGGTCCATCTTGGTTCCCCTTTCGTTGTATGTACGATGCGAAGCGCTTGCCTGCATCCGGCGAGCGATTCGCATCATGGGGCACAACAGACGGGGGACTGTCCCGCAAGCGTGTCCCCCAAAGGGATGAGCCTTGTCACCCAGGGCTTATACCAGGTATTTTGTCGATACCAAACGTATCAATGCCTTTAATGGCGCCTGTTCCTCAAAGAGCCCGGCAGCTATGGTGCCAACGACTCTGGGCCGCTGCCGTCCAGAGGAAATCCGTCGATAAACTCCACCAGCCCCTGTTTGCCCGAGACCCCGGCCTTGCGGTATATGCGCTGTACATGGGTCTTGACGGTATCTTTGGAGATTGACAGGCGTCGACCGATAGACTCCATGCTGTAGCCGTGCACGAACTCCACCAGCACCTCCTGTTCGCGAGCCGAAAGCGCATAGGTGCGGCAAAACGCCTCGACCCGCGCCTGCATCGAAGTGGGCCGATCGCCGGCAGAAAGAACGGCCGCCGGATCCGCCGCGGCCTCGTCTCGAATGCCGTTGCCGGGGTGGTCCAGGCGCTTCGACAGCAAAAAGAACGCAAAGCCGTACATGGCGATAAGCCACAGCGCAACGGTTCCCACAAGCCAAAGAGTCTGCTGATCGGGAGCCTGTGCCCCCATAAACAGGTACATCCCCTCGCGGGCGAGCAGCGTTGCCAGCTCAAAGACGCCGTAGAACACACCGAGGTACAGGTAGGTGTGGCGCGGGTCCTCGTAGGCCTTGCGCACCAACAGCATCCAGAACATTACCTGGTACAGGGTGTATCCGCATTTAACGAGCAGGCCCGCCGCCACGGCATCGACCGGCCAGAGCACCGGCAGAAGCAGGCACCCGGTGGCAAACAGCGGAAACGTCCAGGCCAGAACCTCGTCGTAAGAGAGCCGTGACCCACGCCACAGGCCGTATCCCACCAGCAGGCACAAACGACCGGTGGCGCAGAATGCGGGCGCAGGGTCATAGAGGCCCGGCAACGCCTGGGCTGCGCCTACAGCCTGCGAGACCGCGCCGAACACAAACGGAAAGAGCGTCGTGCCCACCAGGAGCAGCACCCACTCGCGGCTACTTCCCAAAAAGCGAAGCACATGCTCCGAGGTGTCGCGCGGCCCGTCGATGCCATACTGCACCGGATGGACCCCTCCGCCGAGGGGGTGCTTGCGCAACCGTGTTAGGCACCAGGCGGCCAAGGCGACGCTCGCCAGCTCGAGCAGGGGCGCAGCCACGCCAAGGTGGCGGACGGCGCGTACGAGAGCACCAGGAACAGTACCTCGTTCGCCAGGTAGATTGCTGGCACGGCAACGGTGCTGAGCCGCGGCGGGAACGCAGCCACAAAGTGCGCGATCACCAAAATGAGGCACGCCTCGCCTACGCCCGAAAAAAGACCGGTGAGATAACCCAGCGGCAGATACTCGGGCGCTGCGGGGCCCAAAAGAAACGAGATCCCGTTGAGCCCCACCGATATGGCCGTCAGAGCTGCGCCCGTCCAAAACAGGGTGCGTACCGGTGGGATGTAGCTCCTAAACGCCCAGGCAAGCCCAAAGCAGGCGGCGATCTTTACCAGTCGCGCAAAGTTGACCACCGAGTCGGGCTGCCCCGCCGCCGCATTGCGCGCAGTCCAAATGGACACCAGAAGCAAGGCAAACGCCAGCGACACAACCGCCAGCACCGTCACCGTCTGCCGCCGACGCCCACGCTCTTCCACCCCGGCCGCGGCTTCCTCAGATACACCCTTCCCCACGTGGCACGCCCCCAACCAATGCCGTCTGTTCCATAGACGCCATTTTATGCCTCGGAGCAGGAGAAGGGGGAGCAGCCCTCACACAATGACGTGCTGCCCTACTCCCCCGCCAGCTCCTCCACCAACCCGTCGAGCACCTCGGCGTCAAAGGCAAAGAACCCGCGGGCCATCGCCAACACGCCGCGGTAAAAGCGGGTTCCCACGATCAGCAGGGCACGCTCCTCAAAAGCCGGGTACCAAGACAGGATGTGGCGGCCAAGGAACTCCCGGGAGCAGCGCAGGTCCTCAACCGCCCCCTCGACGTCGTCGGCGTCAAGCTTGTTCATGGCCCTGCGCGACATCACCGCCATGAACTGGCAGAGAAACGACAGGTGGTCCTCGGGAAAGTCGAGCCCCTCGCGCTTATGCAGCGACGCCTGTTTATACGCCGCGTACACCTCGTGGTAGGACCCTTGGCAAAGGAGCCCCTCCTCGCTGGTAAACACCGATTCGTAGGGCACCGCGCTTTTGCCCTCGTAGGTCTTGGTTCCGGCGAAGGCGGAGGTAAAGTCGCAGGCCAGCTCCTGACGCGTGCCGGTATGGCGCTTGCGCAGGTAGCGGGTCACATGGTTGATCCCCTCGTCGAAGGCATCGTTTATCCCCTGATAGGGACTGAAATCCTGAACAGCCATGGCGTCGACCTGATCCTGGGTGAGCGGCTTAAAGAATAGGGACGCCAGCATCTCGTAGAACGCGGCGCGCCCCTCGAGCACCTCGGCAACCTCAGCACCTGGGGCCGTATCCAGGCCCGCATTCAGACCGCACGCCTCGCCGGGCACCGCTTTCTCGGGCATTTCGTTGACGTCCATCTTCACTCCGTTCGTCCATCGGTTTGGCAGCCGCCAGACGCGACCGCCGCGGGGCGGGGCGCCCGTCGCACACCCGCCCCGCAAGCTGCAGGAATAGAGGCCCGCACGCCCTATAGGGCCGTGCGGCTAGCGGCGTTGGCGATCAGGTTCAGGCTCCCGGTACCGGCGAGCAGCACCACAGCCCGCAGGCAGGCACCGCCCACGGCCGAGCATGCCAGCGCTGCGAACAGCACCTCCGGCACACGCGCCGACACGGCGGCGCAACCAGCCGAAGCCAGCGTGCCAACGGCAAGCGCCCCACCCCAGTAGAGCAGGGGGTCCACCGAGGCAAACCCGACCACAACGCCAACGGCCACAAACCCGACCGTCTGGACCACAAGGCCCAGCAGCGCCACGCGGGCGGGCAGCGCAACCTCGCCGAGTCCTTTCTCCGAGGCCTTCTTGCCCATGCGGTCCACAAGCGCGGCAACCGCGCCAAACAACGCAGCGCCGGCCGCAACGGCGTTTCCGAGCCACGCAACCGCAAGCGGCACCGCAAGTCCGGGCCGCCCCACCGCCGTGGAGCACCCGGCCGCCACGCAGGCAACCACGGCACACGCGACCCCCGCGACGCCCACGGCCCTGCGCGCCGCAGCAGACTCGACACGCATATCAACCACAACGTACGCCACGGCCACCACCAGCACGAGGCAGCACAGCACGAACTCCAGGGACTTGGGAGACCCCTTGGCGGCGTTGGTCGCCACGGCCATCATGCTTTGGGGATGTCCCAGGGCGCAGGCAAACGCCACAAGCCCCGCCAGGCAGAGCAGGGCCGCCGCGACGGAGGCGGCCCTGCGTGCCTTGGGAGCAGCGCCCGTGATTTCGGAGATCCCCACCATGGCCAGCGTTCCCGCACCCAGGCAGGCAAGCAGGCCGTAGGCGGCCGTTAACCACTGGGCGCCCATGGTTAGCCGATCTCTTTCCAGGCAGCGGTCTTAGGCGAAAGGATATAGACCGTGCGCGGCGCGGCACCGTTCGCGTCGGGGAGCTGATGGCAGGCATCCTCACCGGCAGCCGCCACGGCCTTGGCCGCATCGGACTCGGGATCGTCAAGGTCGCCGTAGAAGCGGGCGCCGCAGCTGCAGTTGTGCACACAGGCCGGGCTCTCGCCGTCCTTGAGGCGCTGGACGCAGCAGGTGCACTTCTCCACCACGTTCAGGTCCTCGTTGTAGGAGCGGGCGCCGTAGGGGCAGGCGTCGATGCACACCTGGCAGCCGATGCAGCTCTCCTTGTCGACCAGCACCAGGCCGTTGTCCTCGTCGCGGTAGCTCGCGCCCGTGGGGCACGCCGCGATGCAGGGGGCGTTCTCGCACTGCTGGCACTGGGTGGGCAGCCAGTACTGCTCGATGTCGGGGAAGGTGCCGGTGGGCCCCACCACGCTCACGCGGTTCCAGTACATCCCCAGGTCAAGGTTGTTCTCAAACTTGCAGGCAACGACGCAGGAGTCGCAGCCGGAGCAGCGGTCGAGGTCGATAACAAGGCAGTTTCTCATTAGTACACATCCTCCGTCCTAGGCTCGGACTGCAGCGTGGGCATGAAGGGACGGAACTCCTCGGGCTCCACCCAAACGTTGGCGGGCTTCTCGGACTTCTCAATCTTCACCGTGAAGCCGCGGTTGGTATAGGAGCCGAATACCTCGTTGAAGGGGGCGGAGTTCTTGGTGAGCACGTTGATGTTGCACTCGCGCCAGCCGCCCGTGATCTCCTTCTGAGAGGCGTCGTAGCACTCGGGGTTCCAGAAGCGCTCCATCCACAGCACGCCGGGGGCGATGCCCTCGGTCACATAGGCGCGGCCGTGGATCTCGCCGCGGCGGCTGGTGAGCTTGACCCAGTCCATGTGCTCGATGCCGTACTGCGCCGCGGTCTCGGGGTTGATGCGCACGTCGGGCTCGGGGTAGAGCTCGCGGGCAAAGGCGGCGTGGCGCATGGTGCCGTGGTGGAAGTAGGGCACGCGGCCGCTGGTGATGACCAGGGGATACTCGGTGTCGGTCAGGGGCGACTCGACGGGCTCGATGAAGGTGCAGATGGGCGAGTAGTCCTGGCTGGCCGAGGGCATCTCGAAGGGGTAGGTGAACGGATAGCCCGTCCGGCCCATCTTGAGCAGCAGCGTGCAGTAGACCTCGCACTTGCGGCTCTCGGTGGCAAAGCCCGCAGGCAGGCCGTCGTCGCAGATCTCGAGGTACTGGTCGTAGGCCCAGTACTCCTCGGGCGGGGTCACCTTGGGCACGTAGGTGTCGGCGTTTTCGAGCAGGTCTTCCCAGCTCTCGGCACCGAACTGCTTGGCCACGTTAGCGCGCTGGTCGGCCATGGAGACCGGCTTTTGGATGGTGGGGTACTCGTTGCCCGTGATCTCGCGCAGGCGCTCGAAGATGCGGCGGTAGGCATGCTGGTTGTCGACCGTCTCGCCCAGGTGGGTCACGTCGGTGCGCATGAAAGTGGCGTTGAGCTGACGGCCGGTGCCGCAGATCTCAAGCCACTCCTGGACCGGGAAGAACAGGTCGCAGGCCTCGATGTGGAACGAGGTCATCATGGGGTACTGGCCCATGATGAAGTCGACCTCGGGGAACACGTTGTACCACGACGTGGCGTTGCCGAGCATGGCGAGCTTGTTGCCCGAGAAGTCGAACCACACGCGGGGCTTAAAGGGCTCGCCGGTCTCGATGGCGTCGCGCACGGTCGGGATGTGCGAGTGGTTCCAGAAGTAGAGGCCCTTGTGCTCCACCATGCCGAGCCGGTCGCGCAGGGGCTGGAACGCAGCCTCCAGGTCTTCTTCGCTGAACTCGGCGAACTTTGCCTTGTTCTGGGCTTCGGAGAGACCCACGGTGGCACCGAGCTGAATCTGGGAGCCCACGGCCATGGGGCTGTAGGCACGCTTGGGGCGGGTGCCGTCGTTGGAAGCGGCCATGGGGCCTCCGCCGCCCTTCTGCTGGGTAAGGGTGCAGCCGGGCTTGTCCACATGGCCCATGATCATGTCGAGGCCCAGGCACCCCAGGGGCACCTGCGAGGCGCTCTCGGTCATGTCGGAGGCCACGCCGTTGCAGATGCCGGCGTGCTCCACGCTCGTGTAGAGCTTGACGCCGGCCTCGATGGTCTCGGGGTCGACCCAGGTCACCTCCGAGGCCTTCTCAAAGGTCCAGGGGTCGCACTCCTCCCAGTAGATCTGACCGGCGCTCTTGGACTCCACGCCGTTCACCTCGACGGTGGCAAAGACCTCGGGGTCCACCGGGGAATCCGCCGGCAGCGAGAAGGGGAAGGGCTGGATCTCGCCGGTCTTGGCATCGAGGCACACGTAGACGGGCGTGTCCTCGGGCGTGGTGGCCACATAGTCGGGCCACACGTCGGCGGCAACATAGGGCAGCTTGGTCTCGGGGTTGATGAGGAACGGGAGGTTCGTCCAGTACTTGGTGAACTCCTCGTCGTAGAGCTTGTTCTCAAAGATGTAGCGCATCCACGAGAGCAGGAGCGCCGTGTCGGTGCCGGGGCGCACGGGCATCCAAACGTCGGCGTGCGCCGCATCGGGCGAGAAGTTGGGGTCCACGACGACGGTCTTGCACCCGCGGGCGCGCAGGTCGGCCATGCCGCGGCCCGACTGCGAGGTCTGGCTCACGCTGGGCTGGGCTCCCCAGAGCACGAGCACCTCCATGGCGGGGTTCCACTCGTTAAAGGCCTCAACGGTGCCGCAGTCGGCGATCGACTGGGAGTTGCCGCCGTACATGAACTTGCTCATGGCCTCGCGGGGCAGGTAGCACTGGGCGCAACCGGGCTCAAAGACCGTGGGCGAACCCAGGGCCGCCGGCATCTGCTGGGCGTCTCCAAAGGAGTAGGAGCCGCCTCCGCCGACGCTGGCAAAGAACGAGTAGGGCCCGTACTTGTCGATGGACTCGGCGATCTTGGTGGCGGCGAGGTCTACGGCCTCGTCCCAGCTGATGGCCTCCCACTCGTTGGCGCCGCGCTCGCCCACGCGCTTGAGCGGGTGCAGCACGCGCCGGGGGCTGTAGCAGGTGTGGATCTGGTTCATGCCCTTCATGCAGAGCGAGCCCTTGCTCGTGGGCGCATCGGGGTCGCCCTCGATCTTGATGGCGACACCGTCCTGCACGTACACCAGGCACGGGCAGGCCTGGATGCAGCCGTGGCAGACGCTCTTGTAAACGGAGGTCTCCGACCCGTTCGCACCGCCCTCAGAGGCGGCCTCGTCGGCCCTGGCCTCCACGAGCGACCCCGTCATCGACGTGCCGAACGCCGCGGCGGCTCCCGCCAGTGCGGCAGCCTTCACGAAGGTCCTGCGGGTTAGCTCAGACGTACGTGACATCCTTTCTCCTTTCCTCTCCTCTTCCTTGTGGTACCGATCGCGCATGTATTCGCACGGATGCCGGCCGGGCCTCGGGGGTTGCCGGGCCCCCTCGCGGCGCTTGGAACAGCGCCCTACTCGGCCAACAGTCCGCGAGAAACCAGATAGGACCGCCCCTCTGCGCCCGTGACCCATTTGCCGCGCCACACGAGCACGCCCGAGCGCTCGAGGCGGTCGATGAACACGCTCGGCTTGAGGGGCTGGTCGCCGGGAGCGTCGAGCCACAGGATGTCGCGGCCCTCGAGCAGGCGCTCCACCTCCTCGCGGGAGCGCGGGGTCAGGCAGTATTCGAGCAGTTCGCAGTAGGTGTCTTTGCGGGCAGACTGGCTCTCGAGCAGGTCCGCCAGGCGCACGCCGGGCGTCAGGCGTTCATATACGGCCACGCCGGCGTCGGTCGTCTCAAAGTCCAGCTCAAACACCAGGTCGTCAATCTCGTCCTCGTCGAGCCCCTCCTTGCGCTCGGGCGTCACGGGCTCGCCCTGGTCGTCAAGCTCCACGCAGACCACCCCGCCCGCCCGTTCAAGGGCGCGGATGAGAAGGTAGGGGCTCTGGGTTTCGTAGCCGAACTCGGGAAGGTCCTGAACAAACAGCTCCACCTCGGCCAGGGGCCTGCGTTCGCGGCAGAACCCGAGCACGGCAATGCGAATCTCGCGATGCTCGGTCTGGCTCAGCACGTGGCGGGTCAGCCGCTCGCAGCGCTCCTCAAACGAAAGGGCAAAGGCGGGCCCTTCGGCCTGGAGGGCTATGTCGGTCGGGCACGGTTTGGAGCTCATCGGTTCGTTCTCGCTACGCGGGGCCACGGTTGCTGCCTCCTCCTGGTGGGTTCTACGTACATGGCGGGCGAGCCGGCCGCCGGGGATTGGCCGGCTGCGCCGCACGCACAGAACCCTAGGGCGGCCCGGGCAAAGCAAAAAACCGCATGAGGCATGAATGAGCCCCACCCGGTTCGGCAAAATCGCGCTACTACGAATCGAGTGAGGCCCTGAGCTGGTATTTGATTGATTCAAAGCCGTCGGAGAACACCGCCGTGCCGTTGCGCGCCCGCCGTCGCGCCAGACCGCTTACCGCAGGCGGACGTCCACCACATCGATGAGGGTCTGCCGGTCGTGCACGTCAAGCTTGTTGTAGACGTTGCGCACGTGGGTGCGGGCCGTGTTGTACGAGATACCCATGGCCTCGGCAATCTGGCTGTCGCCGCGACCGGCCACCAGATATCGCAGGGTCTCGGCCTCGCGAGCCGAAAGGCCGTACTCGGCCGCAAAGGCGTCGAGCCGTTGCAGGAACTCGCCCTTGGGTCGGCCGGATTCCGTCTCAAGCTGGTCGCCCAAAAGCGTTTCGAGAGAGACCCCCCGCTCGTCGGAGCCCAAGAGGCCGTCGACGCCCTTATCGCCCAGCAACACAAAGCTGGGAAGCAGCAGAAGGGCGCAGCCTATATAGAAAAGAACGGACCCCACCGCGTCGGGCAGATGGGCGCCGGCAAATGTTCCCAGGCCAAGCCCCAGAGCATAGACGCCGTAGTTAAGGGAGATTACCTCAAAACCCTGCTCCCGGTGGCAGTTTGCCACGGCAAAGAGCAGGCACCAGGTGAGCGTCTCGAAGGCAAAGGCAATGGAGCGCACCGACACAACCCAAACGGCGCTCTCCACGTTCACGGCCAGGGCCAAGACCACAAGCACCTCAAGAAGAACCACGAGGACCAGGCAGAGCTTGCCGAGCTTGAGCCGCCGCGCTTCGAGGGTTGAGCCCAAAGCGGCAAACAGGAGCAGTAGGGGAACGTGGATCAGCATGACAAGGTTGTAGGTACCCAGCGTCGTGGAGGGAGACGCGGCGTTGGCAACGCTCGAGGTAACGGCCGACTGCACGAGGCCGAACAGAAAGAGCACCGCGCAAAATCGGGCAAACAGGTACCGCGTCTGCGGACCGAAGGACTCCGATGGTTTCTCGGCCACCATGGGTCGGGGCGCAGAAAACCAGGGAATGGGAGCCGGGTCCACGCACAGGGACCCGGCCGCGAGAATCGGCAGAACCGTGAAGGCCACAACCAATGCCCACGAGGGCGACCCCGGCACAGGCGCCCAGCGGGGAGATACCTGGATTGCAAGATAGACAAAGACCGACACCAGGAAGGAGTAGCACAGGTACAGAATGGCCCTACGGAGGGGAAGGGCCCCGTAAAGCATGCCCAGGCGCAAGAACAGCACACCGAACGAAAGGCCGAGCAGCACAGACGCCACCTGAAAAAGCACGAAGGTCGCTCCCGCAAAAAACGCCTGCAGGTAGGCGGGCCCCATGAGGATGAGCAGCAGAGAGCCGACCGAACCCACTACCCCCGCAGCCAAGACGGCCGCACGGCTGCACAGGGTTCGCTCAAAACGCCGGCCGGCCCACCGTCCGAGCACGAAGGCGACCAAGAGCGCCGCGCCCGTCACGGCATTGACCACCGACGTGAGGTTGGTGAGGGCGGCCCCGTTGCTCTCGACCGACGACAGCCAGACGGTACCGTTGGCCAGGGCGAACCATGCCCCGCAAAAACCAAAGCCCAAGAAGGGCACAAGCGGCCACAGGGTCACAAGGCGACCCGCCGCCGATCTCATGCGAGCCCCGCCCGAAGCGCCCGCGCTAGTTGCCGTATTCATGAATGGCTCCCCCCTGCCGGTTACCAATGATTGTAATTAACCCAGGGCCGGGAGCCGTCACCCAAAATGCATCAGTCGCGATTTCAGGGGTAGTGGTTTCCTTGAGGGGGGGGTGTAAACTAGCTTTACCCCCGAAGGCTGGGCCGGCAAAGGGGTAAAGTTATTTTTCCTTGCAATCAATCTACCTGCGTAAACAGTATAAAACCGCAGGTAGATTGCTCGCCGGTACCGCCCGGGTAAACCAACTTTACCCCCATGTCAACCGCCGCCAAAGGCTGATATGGGAGTAAAGTTACCTTACCCGCCCCGCCCACCGAAAGGCCTCCCCATGCAGCTGCGCCGCTCCCCCAACGCCCCCGCGCCCGCCCTCGAGCTGCCGGCCCTCGGCTTTGGCTGCATGCGGTTCCCGGGCAAGGGCCTGGGCGCCATCGACCTCGACGCCTCCGAGCGGCTCGTGCTCCAGGCCCTCGACGCCGGCGTGACCCACTTCGACACCGCCTACCTCTACCCCGGCAACGAGGAGGCCCTGGGCCAGATCGTGGAGCGCAACGACATCCGCGACCGGCTCTCCATCGCCACCAAGCTGCCGCACCACAGCGTCAAGGCCGCGCCCGACTTCGACCGCTACCTCGACGCCTCCCTCAAACGCCTGCGCACTAACCGGGCCGACTTCTACCTGCTCCACAACATGACGAGCACCGCCCAGTGGGAGCGCCTCTGCAACCTGGGCCTCCGAGAGTGGGCCGCGCGACAAAAGGCGGCCGGGCGCATCGGGCACCTCGGCTTCTCGTTCCACGGCTCGCAGCCCGAGTTCCTCAAGCTGCTCGGCGCCTACCCCTGGGACTTCTGCCAGATCCAGTGCAACTACGCCGACCAGAACTACCAGGCGGGCCGCGAGGGCCTCGAGCGCGCAGCCGAAAAGGGCATCCCCGTAATCATCATGGAGCCGCTCCTGGGCGGCAAGCTCGCCGGCGACCTGCCCCGGGCGGCCTCGGACCTCTTCATGGCGGCGGAGAAGACCCGGCGCGAGCAGGCCGGCCTCGTCCCCGCGGACGTGCCCGAATCCGCGCGCACCCAGGTCGCGGTGGCCTGGGCCCTGCGCTGGCTGTGGGACCAGCCCGGCGTGACCATGGTCCTCTCGGGCATGAACTCGCCTGAGCAGCTCGCCCAGAACGCCGCCACCGCCCGCGACGCGCTGCCCGGGTCGCTCAGCCCTGAGGAGCGTGCGATGTTCGCCGAGGTGGAGCGCGTCTTCTGCGCCAGCCACAAGGTGCCCTGCACCGGCTGCAACTACTGCATGCCGTGCCCCCAGGGCATCAACATCCCCGGGGTCTTCTCGTCCTACAACGCCTCGTACCAGGTGGATTACAAAACCGGCGTCATGGGCTACTTCATGTGCGCCGGCGCCCTGGGCGAGAGCCCCCACTACGCCTCGGACTGCGTCACCTGCGGCAAATGTATGCGCCACTGCCCCCAGGGCATTCGGATTCCCGACGAGCTCAAGCGCGCCCGCAAGCGGCTAGAGATCCCGGGCGCCAAGACCGTCATGAAGGTCGCAGCGCGGTTCAGGGTGTAGGGCCTCGCCAGCTGCGGTGCCCCGGCAATGCCCGGAAAACCGGTGCGCCGGGCTCGGAGCGCTCCTCGAGGGCGAACGCCCCTACTCCACACGCACCACCGCGTAGGGGTGCCCCGCGTCGTCGGCGAGCACCACGGTCCAGCCGGGGTCGGCGTCGGTCGGCCGGTGCACGCGCGGGTGCACGGTGTCGCCCAACCGGGCGGCGTTGACGTACTGCACCTCGAGGCAGCGCACGGGCATTCCCGCAGGAAGCACCCCATGGGCCATGGCGACGTACTGGGCGTTGTTCACATGGTGGTTCGTGTCGATATGGGCGTGGGCCACCACCACGGGCTCGGCCGGCTCTCCGTCGCCCTCCACGGGAATCCTGCGCCGCACGGGAACCATGGCCAGCGGCGCGTCGTGAGCCAGGTCGTCATCGTAGACCCCGGTCTCCTCCAACGGGGCCCGCACCGGGCGCCCCCGGCCACCGTCGAACATGAACCACAGCGAATCGGCCCGTGCCACACGCTCGGCAGGACACCCGTCGGCGTCGCAGACGTCCACGGCAAAGTTGCGGTGGGCATAGAGGCCGTTAAAGGCGGTAGCCCAGGTGCTCACCTCGATGCGCTCGGTAAAGCAAGGCAGCCGGTTGATCTCAACGCGCCACGCCGACAGCAGCCACGCCAGCCCGCACTCCCGCGTGTAGGCCACCCCGTGCCCCAGCGACTCGGCCTGAAACAGGCAGCTGTCCTGCAGGTAGTCCAGAAGCGCCGGGACCGAGAGGGCCCCCGACTCGTCGACCTCGCTGTAGCGCACGGTGCTTTGGAACGAATACATGGAGACGCGCACACCTTTCAAAGAACCGCCGAACCGTCGCCCTACCGCTCGGCCCCCTCGGCCACCATGACGTCGGTCGACTTAACGACGGCCAGGGCCGGCAAGCCCTCTACGAGGCCCAGCTCGTCGGCGGACTCACAGGTCACCGAACCAGCAAACATCAGGCCGCCGGGGGCCATCAGGCGCACGGCCGCGTTCACAGCACCGCGTTCGACCTGCACGATCGTACCCGCAAACTGGTTGCGCGCCGTAATGGGCAGCCGCTCGGTACCGGGAGCAAACATCACGCTGTTCATCTTTACGACGGCAACGACGCGTGTGCCCTCGACAAGGCCCAGCTCGGCAATGGAACCCATGGCGATGTCGGCCTTGATGAGCGACGGCCCCAGGTCGATGGTGACCACGCCGTTCACCGCACCCTCGCGAACGGCCACGACGGTTCCCTCGTACTGGTTGCGAGTAGACATCTGAGCGACAGACACGGCTGTTCCTTTCGCGCGGGCATGGACGAACCCCATTATAAACGAGCTAAACGAATGCGCCCCGCAAGACAGCTGGGCCGCAGAAACGCCGAACGGCGCCTTGCGCAAAAACAAGACGCCGTTCAGGCTTATATGGAGAGCTAGTTTGAGCCCCCGGAGGCCGGGGGCTCTCCCTGTAAGAGCATCTGGCCTTAGCCCTCGACAGCCACCAGCACGTCGGTGGACTTCACAAAGGCGACGGCGGAGGCGCCCTCGACCAGGCCGAGCTCGTCGATGGCCTCGTTGGTCACGGAGCCGCTGATGCGCTTGCCGCAAGCGGTCTCGACGGTCACGTGGCCGTTGACGGCGCCCTTGGCGACCTTCACGACCTTGCCGGGGAACTGGTTGCGGGCCGAGATCGCCAGCTTCTGGTCGCCGGCGGCGAACATGACGTTGCTGGCCTTGATGACGGCGGTGGCGGCCACGCCCTCGGCCAGGCCGAGCTCGTCGATGGCCTCGCAGGTGATGTCGGCCTTGACCTTGGTGCAGCCCAGGTCGATGGTGACGACGCCGTTCACGGCGCCCTTCTTGACCTCGGAGACGGTGCCGGCGAGCTGGTTGCGGGCGGAGATCTTCATGCTGCTTTGGTCCTTTCGGGTCGTGGGCGAGTCGGCCGTGTGAATGTTAGCCGCCGACACCCGGGGGGTTGTCGGTTGACGAAAGGCACTATACGCGATGCCCGAGGTCCGACCAACCGTCGGCCGGCTAAATTCAACCGCCCGTGCCAGCCCGTACCAACCAGTCACGCCGGATGTGCAACAGGGGCACGTCTCCCTAGCACTCGTAGACGACCTCGCCCATAAGGCGCACGTCGTAGAGGGTCGGGTCGAACTCGCTGCGAAACGCGTCGGTACGCAGGAGGCTGCGCACCGCCTTGACGAACGGGGCGGTCTGGGCGTTGCGCAGCACCACAAGGTCTACGGCCTCGTCTTGGAGCGGCACGAACTCAAGGCCCTTGACCTGATGCGCCGGCTTCTGCGTGGTCACGGCTACGTTGGCCATACCGCGCGCCACGAGGAGCGCCTGGGCGAGCTCGGAGGTCACGGGGCGGTCGTAGCCGGCAATCTGGTCGGTGCGGGCCTCGAGGTACTTGAGTTTCTCGTCCAACAGCACGCGCGTGCCGGCGCCGCGCTCACGGTTGGCCACGCGCACCTCGGGACCCAGCAGGTCGAACCAGTCCTGCAGGCCCAGCGGGTTGTGGCGCGCCACCGTAAAGCCGACCTTGCGCTTGTAGAGGCGAAACGCCACGGCCGAGACGCCCGGGAGGAAGCGCCGGACATACGGGGTGTTGTAGCTGGCGTCGTTCTCGGACCAAAGGTCCACAACCGCCGCCTGGCAGGTGCCCAGGTACATGCGGCACAGCGACAGGTAGGCGTTGGCATGGGAGCGCAGCACCTTGACACCGAGTGCGGCAAGGTAGTTGGCGAGCACGTCGGCCCCCAGGTCCTGGCCGCCCACGATGAGCGACCCTTTGGCCCAAACGGGCAGCTCTGCCTGGGGGTCGGTACCTAGCGCCTCGTCAAGCGGGAGAACGCCGTCCGGCGTCGAAGCCAAGACGGGGCCGTCCGGGGTTCGAGGGGCCACCTGGGCCGAGGAGCGCTCCAGATGCGCCCGCACGTCTTCGTAGCGGAAGCGTACCTGACGTCCCACCCGGTACGACGGCAAATCGCCCTCGCGCGCCATCTTGTAGACGGTGTTGCGGCTCAGGTGCAGGATGCGCATCACGTCCTCGACCCGCAGGGCCTCCCCTTCGGCAAAAGAGAGGTCACTGGTCGCGATGTTCTGGGCAGGGGTAGGGCGCGCGGTCTCGGTGGCACCCCCATGCGGGGGCGGCCCGTCCAAGGCGCGGGGCCTGGCGCAATCGTTCATGGAAAACTCCCTCCCAAGGAGTCTGATAGGGCGTGGCTGCGCGGCACAGAACTCGATGAGCCACGGAACAATACGATGTCTATGGCCTATGGCATACCAATTGGTATCAAATGGTACTAATTGGTATAAGTCTGTGCGATTCAGCCATCCGTATGCTACCACGATACAAAACGGGTAGAATGCTTTTTGTAGATGGCACCGTATTCTCTAGCGTTGTTGCATGAGAGTACTGGCTGACCCCGCAGGTGAGAAACACTCGATGCCTGCGCCACATAACCTTTGCCCTCCCAAGGGACGAAAGCGAATTCGCAAACGCGGGTTCGTTTTCGTTGTTTTGGGGCAGGTTTCGGCAGACAGTGGGGCAGCAGCCCTCAGAACCACCCTACCGCTCGCAGGCAACGGCCACGTTCTTGCCGCAGGACGCGATGCCGTAGCGCAGGCACCCCGCACCCCCCTCGCAGTCATAGCCTTTCCGGTCGATATGCTCCACGCCCCGAGCTGCAAGCTCCCCAAGCGCCTGAGCAAGGCCCTCGGGGTCAGAAGGGGCGTCGTGGGAACTCAACGCCTTGAACTCCACGGTGATGACCGGCAGATCCTCACGCAACGGCCGGCCGGAACGTTTCTCGGGAGCAAGCCTCAGGTCGTAATAGCCCTGCCCCTCCTCGCGGTTGGAGAGGGGTACGCCGTAGCCGGGCACCCCGAACAACAACCCCACGAGCAGCATGTGGTAGCCATTCTCCGAGGTGAGGTCGCGGCAACTGGGACTCGTCATGAGAATACGCGAGAGCCCCGTCTCCACCGCGGCCGCATTGCCCACAACCAAGGACAGGTGTAGCTGGCGCAGGCGCTCGGTGCCGCCGGCCTCGCTGCGGAACCGCTCCACGACCTCGCCGCTAAACACGCGCGCAATCTCTTTGTTGGGAACACGCAGGCGGCGCAGGAGATACTGGTCGTTGGGGTCCTCGGTATCCTCGGTGGTGAGGTAGCCGGCCAGATACAGCGTGCTCCACAGGGCGTCGCCCGTAAGCCCCGACTCGGGAAAGACCACGCTCATGTCGAGGGGCCGCCATACCACACCGCCCGGTTGTAGCAGCTGGTAGACGTCGCGCAGGCCCTCGCCGTCGGCCGAGCGAACGGCGTCTCCCACCACGGCGTTACTGGCCGTGTTGGCCCAGTAGACCCCGGGGCGGCAGCGCTTCGAGAAGTAGTTGAGCACGCTCCAGGGATTGTAGATGTCGGCATCGCCGAAACGGTAGCCGTCGTACTTTGGTAGCACTCCTCCCAGCTACCCTTCTTCACGTCGTTCAGACTCAGGTAGATGACCGGCCGCACACCCTGCTCCGCCCGGTAACGCCCGCCCTTCACGTCCCAGATCCGCAGGCCCTCGAACAGGGGCGCCCTGCTCACGCCGTCGGGGGGCAGCTCGAAGAAGCTCTTGAGCATGGTCATGGCCAGGGTCTTGCCGAAGCGCCGGGGGCGGCAGAAGAGGGTGACCTTGTAGTCGCTGCCCAGCAGATCGGCCGCCAGCATCGACTTGTCCACGAAGAGGGAGTGCTCGCAGACGCGTTCGAACCCGTCGTCGCCGATGGGCAGGCGCCTGTCGCCTGACCGGTCCATGATGCGTACGTCGCCCTCGCGGTAGATACCGTCGCAATAGGTCACCTCGGTATCCGTCATGGGAGCGCTCCTTCCTGAACCCGACGGGGCAGGGGCTTATATGGCATGTAGATAACCTTACCACGTGCCCCTAGCCGCCGGGCTACGCCACCACACCGCAGGCCAAAACCACCCCCAAATACCGACGCCTGCGGTCAAACATCAGCGCTCGACATGGGTTTTGGCTCCCGACTGCCGCCTCCTACCCCTCGCCCACCAGCACCAGCAGCTCCTCGCGCGAGCCCACCCCCAGTTTGCGATAGATGTTGCGCGTGTGGGTGCGCACCGTGGCATTACGGGACCGTTGCCGTCCTCGGCGGTACCCTGCCACTTGACGGCACTTCCCACCAGCATGGCCAGGCAGCAGGCGGCGAGCACGGTGCCCGCCACAAAAGGCCGTGAATAGCCCCGAATCGACACTGTGGACGCCACCGCATAGATCGCCATAAACATGAGCGGCACGAACACCAGGCTGGCACCGGCGCTCACCCCTAGGCCCGTGTCGGGAAGCACCGTGAGCAATATGGCGAAGGCCACGAGTGCCGGCACCACGATCTTGTCGACCAGCAGCACAAAGGGGGTCGACACCTTAAGACAGCACAGCCCCACCGCCAGCGACCCCGCCACCACCAGGCCCACGTACTCCCCACGCACCATCTGCCCGTCTACGCTCACCTCCACCATGGCGCTGCACGCCAGACACAGGAGCAGCCCAAGAAGCGGTATCCAAATCGTCGACACCAGGTCCGTCACCGCGGCCAGGAGACCTCCCGGGGCCTCGGCCCCCTCGTCAGAAGCGTCGAAGGGGGCCGTCGCCGAAGCAAGACTCCCGCCACCGCCTGATGCCGCAAGCGCTTCTCCCCCGCTTCCTTTTTTTGCCAGCCGCCCCACCGATAAACACCGGCGCGAACACCCCCACCAGGGCGCAGAGGCACCACACCAGGGCAGCGACCGTCGGTGCCAGGAGCCCCATGACGAATGAAAGGGCCACAGAAGCCACGGCGGAGAAGGACCCGTAGAACATGATGGACCTGAAGTCCAGGTCGTAGCAGGCCATCCAGGCCGTGAGCAGGGGCACCGTGCACGCGCCCATCGCAACGCCGATGAGCCAGGAGGCCGCGGCCACGGAGGCGCCTGCCATACCCAACGCCCACATAGCCACCTGCGCTCCACCATAGAGCGTCGCAGCCGCCGCGACCTGGAGGCGGGTGAGTCCGCGCAGTCCCAGACGCAGACGCCGCGATGCCACAAAGATCAACGACACCACGAGGCAGGTGCCCATCATGGCCACGCCGATGTTGCCGAACTCGTCGGGGGTTCCGGCAACATCGCGCAGGAGGCGCAGGTTCGGCACCGAGAGCAGGGTGGTGGCCAAGAAAGGGGCGAGCAGCACGAGCTCGGGACGCAAAGGGATAGACCCGCGCTCGTTGCGGCTCGTGGAGAGGCTGGAAGTCTGGGACATGGGCGGCTCTCCCCTTTCGAGGACGGTGCATGGGGAACGGCGCTTGCAGGGCGGCGTGCAAAAGCCATTGTAGCCCAACAGCCCGACTCTTATGGAAGGTCGCCGTGAGGGCCCAACGGTCGCTCCTTCTTTGAGCGTTTCTCCCCTATGGTCTTGACAGAGGTATCTACCTGCACATTTGCATGACTACTGCAATCTGGTGATGGCTTTCGTCAACCGCGGTGATGGGCTACGGTGCCCCGGGCGGCCTACCGTGGGAGCCGCGTTGCACCCCACGGGGCCGCCGACGGGAGGCCCCCTAACACGAAGGAGAGACAAGCCATGTTCGCAAACCAGATCACCGCCAGCCGCCGCACGTTCGTCACCGGCGCGGCCGTCCTCGCCGCCGGCACCGCCCTTGCCGCGACCGCCGCCCCGGCCAAGGCCGACGAGGGCAAGGACGCGCCCGAGGCCGCCGAAACCCAGGAACTCACCACGACCGCCTGGGGCGCCACCTATCCCTGGGCCCCCGAGCCCCCGGCCATCGACCCCGCCGACATCGAGGAGGAGCTCGACGTGGACGTGGCCGTCGTGGGCCTGGGCGTCGCCGGCGTAGCTGCCTTCCGCGCCGCAAGCGAGCAGGGCGTCAAGGTGGCCGCCGTGGAGAAGGCCGCCGAGCCCAGCGTGCGCTCCAGCCAGTACTGCTACATCAACGGCACGCGCACCGAAGCCCTGGGCCTGGCCGAGGTCGACGAGGACGAGGTCATCAAGGCCGAGTGGAACGAGTCGTGCCAGTTCGCCAACTACGCCATCATCCGTAACTTCGTGCGCAACGAGTCCGACGTCATCGACTGGTGGATCGACGGCGACCCGGAGTGCCACATCCCCGAGCCGGGCGAGCAGGGCGGCCGCTTCGGCGACCCCAACGCGCCCCACACCGTCAACGGCGGCTTCAACCTCACCCTCGACTACGCCAACGAGTCGCAAGCCTCCTACCCCACGCGCATCTCGTTCGGCAACCACGCCGGCACGGTGAACGCCAACTTCGAGCGCGGCCAGGAGGCCGGCGGCACCGCCTATTTCGGCCACTTCGCCGAGCAGCTCATCATGGACGAGGGCCGCTGCGTGGGCGTGTACGCCCGTAACGCCGAGACGGGCAAGTACAAGAAGGTCAACGCCGCCATGGGCGTGATCATGGCGTGCGGCGGCTGCGGCAACAACGCCGCCATGGTAAAGGCGCTCTACCCCGTTGCCGCCGAGAACAACAACCTGCCCACCTGGACGAGCTTCGACGTCGAGGGCAACCCCACCAACACCGGCGACGGCTACCCGATGGGCTACTGGGCAGGCGCCGGCTTCTCGCAGAACATGTGCGCCATGACCCACGTCATGGGAGGCCCCAACGACGTGGCCAACATGGAGACCTCCTCGGGCTGCACCTCGCAGCACCTGCGCCTCAACTACAACGGCCAGCGTTTCATGAACGAGGACACCAACGTCTCCGACTGTGAGCTCGCCTTTGACCGCCAGCCCAAGAAGAAGGCCTTCCTCGTCTTTGACGCGCACTACGGCGAGCAGATCGAAAACTGCGTGACCGAGTTCAGCTACACCATGGAGGACTGGGACGCCAAGGTCGACAACGAGACCGTCTTCAAGGCCGATACCCTCGAGGAGCTCTTCGCAGCCATCAAAGCCTACGACGAGGACTTCGAGGCGGACAACGCCCTGGCCAGCGTCGAGCGCTACAACGAGCTATGCGCCGCCGGTTACGACGAGGACTTCGGCAAGCAGGAGAAGTACCTGTTCCCCGTCGTCGACGGACCCTTCTACGCGCAGCGCATGGGCATCGGCCTCATGCTGACCACCATGGGCGGCCTGTGCTCCGACGAGCACGCCCACGTGCTCACGCCCGACTACCAGGTCATCCCCGGCCTGTATGCCTGCGGCAACATCCAGGGCGACCGCTTTGCCGTGAAGTACCCCTTCAAGCTCTCCGGCGCCTCCCACGCCATGGCCGTGTACTACGGTAATGTCGCGGGCAACACCGCCGCCTCCAACGACGCAGCCAACTACCGGGCCAAGGTATATCAGCCCGCTACGGCCGAGAACGCCGGGGTCTCCGTCGAGGCAGGCAGCCTCGCCGACGGCACCTACGAAGCGTCCGGCAAGGGCATCGGCGGCGACGTGCCGGTGAAGGTAACCGTTGAGAACGGCACCGTCACCGCAGTCGAGGTGGGCGAGAACTCCGAGACCCAGGGCATCGGCTCCAAGGCCGTCGAGCAGCTTCCCGACGCCATCGTGGCCGCCGGTGGCACCGCGGGCGTAGACGCCGTGTCCGGCGCCACCGTCACCTCCAAGGCCATCTTTGCCGCCGTGGAGGACTGCCTGGCCCAGGCGGGGGCGTAGGAACCCAGGGTCCCGGGGGTGGGCAAGCCCCCGGGGCCAGGACGCCCTTGCACCGGAGAGGGTCGACGCCTCGTCAGTTTCTCGTCGGGGCGCGCCCTGGCCCCAAAGCCGAGATGCTTCCGCATGAAGGGGGTTCTGGATAGGCGGGTAGCGGGACCTGGCGGTCGATTGCCGGGCCCCGCCGGCCGCCCGCAAAGGAGATGCCGACAAAACCCCAGGTCAGAGATACGGTCATCTGCACGGGAACTCCCTTTTGCGGATACATTGCGGCTCTCGGGCCCCACGCCCCTAGCCAGAACCCTCATTCTGCGGCGCCATCTGCCGTTTCGGGCCCCACCGCGAACGCGGGCGTGCCAGGGGAGTCCATGCCCGAAAACTTCGTGGAATCGACCGAGCGTTACTCGCAGTTCATCGATGCCGGAGGCGGTTCTCGGCGAGCACCTGGCCGAGATCGCGTAGGAACGACAACGCTCGGAAGCCGCTATATATCAGGGGGAGGTGCCACGTGGCGTCTCTCCCTTTGCTTAACGGGCCTCTCGGCCATACTGCCGTACACACCCATATTCCTTTAAATATCGTGTCTGCCTATGGGCATATTCCTTCAGATAATGTGCACGTTGGACCGCGCCTTGCTTCATAAGACGTGCATTGACAGCCGTACGCCCGACGCATACATCGAGACAGCGAGCCAACTTCCACAAATCAAAACCACTCTCGAGTGCCGACGCCCCTTCCCCCGCAAATACGGTTATCCTTGCTAACGCAGGACCGCAAAGACCGCACGCCTACCAAGGGGGCCTCCATGCGCGACTGGTACAAAGACCGGGTGTTCTACCAAGTGTGGCCGCGGGCGTTTCGCGACGGCAACGGCGACGGCGTCGGCGACCTCGAGGGCGTAATCCAGGCCCTCGACTACCTGCGGTCCCTGGGGGTAGGCGCCATCTGGTTCAGCCCGTTCTTTGCCTCGCCCCAGGTGGACTTTGGCTACGACGTGAGCGACTACTGCGCCGTGGCCCCCGAGTACGGCGACCTGGCCACCTTTGACCGCCTTGTGGCCGCCTGCCGCGAACGCGATATCAAGGTCCTGCTCGACCTGGTGCTCAACCACACCTCCGACCAGCACCAATGGTTCCAGCAGAGCCGCCGCGACCCAGCCGGCCCCTACGGCGACTACTATATCTGGCGCGCCCCCCGCGGCACCGACGCCCAGGGTCACCCGCTGCCCCCCAACAACTGGGAGTCGATCTTCGGCGGCCCGGCCTGGACCTACGACGAGGCCCGCGGGGAGTTCTACCTGCACGTCTTTGCCAAAGAACAGCCCGACCTCAACTACGACAACCCCGCCGTGCGCGCCGAGATGGCCCGCGTCATGGAGTTCTGGACCGAGCGTGGCGCCGACGGCTTCAGGTTCGACGCCGTGAACTGCATCTCCAAGCCCGAGGGCCTGCCGGACGACCCCAACGCGCGCGCCCCCATCAAGGGTCTCGGCCTTTACAAAGACGGCCCCCGCATGCGCGAGTACCTGCTCGAGCTGCGCCAGGCGCTCCTTGCGGCCAACCCCGACGCCATCGTGGTGGGCGAGGCGGCCGAGGCCACCACCGCCTACGCCCTCGACCTTTGCGTGCCGGGCCCGGGGCAGGTCTTCGACATGGTCTTTACCTTTGAGCACATGACCTGCGACTGCGGCGTAAACGACTACGACCCGCGCCCCTTTAGCCTTCCGGCGCTGGCCAGCTGCCTCGGTCGCTGGCAGACCGACCTCCACGGCCGCGCCTGGAACGCCCTGTACCTCGAGAACCACGACCACCCGCGCTCCGTGAACCGCTTTGGCAACCCCGCCGACCCGCTCTTGCGCGAGAAGAGCGCCGAGGCCCTCGCCGTCAGCTACCTGTTCTTCGAGGGCACGCCCTTCATCTACCAGGGCCAGGAGCTCGGCACCATGAACTGGGAGCCTGCCGACCCAGGCGCCTACCAAGACGTCGACACGCGCCGCCAGTACGTGCGCCTGCTCGCGGAACTGGGTCCCCAGGGCGCCCTTGAGCGCCTGCACCGCTCAAGCCGTGAAGGCGCCCGCGCCCCGCTGCCCTGGAGCGACCAGGCTGCGACCTGGCCGGGGCAAGCCTCTCCTGAACACCCCGCAGCGGAGAAGCCCTCGGGAGCTACGGGCACCCAGCCAACGCAGTCCCTCTCCCCCGCCTCCTTTGGTGGCGTGCTCGACTTCTACCGCCGCGCCGTCGCCCTGCGCCAGTTCCTGCCCGCGGTGCGCCACGGCGTCTACCGGCCGCTCGCGGAGAACCGCCCCGACGTCTACGCCTACGAGCGCGCCATGGGCACCGCGCCGTACCTGCGGGGCCAGCGCGTCGTGGTGGTCGCCTCCTTTGCCGACGGCCCCGCGGAGTTCGTCCTCCCCGCCGACGCCGCCCTTGCCGAGGGTGCCTCCCTCGAACTTGCTAACTACCCCGACGCCGCCCTGCCCGCCGACGGGCGCACCTTCGCGCTGCGCCCCCGTGAGGCCCTCGTGATCGTGGAGCCCCCGCAGCTCCCCTCCTACCTGCGCGACACCGACCTGTGGCTCTTTGGCACCGGCAAGGCCCGGCGCGCCTACGACACCTTTGGCTGCCACCCGCTGGCCATGGGCGCCGCCGACCCCAAGGGCTTCTCCCCTGAGGCCAGCACCCCAGATTCCCAGGGCTTCTCCGCCTCCGCCCCTGCCGCCTGGTCGTTCACCGTGTGGGCGCCCCACGCCCGGGCCGTCTCGGTGGTGGGAGCCTTCAACAACTGGGACCCTGACGCGCACCCCATGGTGCAGGTCCGACCCGGCATCTGGACCGCGGTGGCCCGGGGCATCCAGAACGGCTCGCCCTACAAGTACGCCGTGACCGGCGCCGACGGCGTCGCGCGCCTCAAGGCCGACCCCTACGCCTTCCACGCCGAACACGGGCTGGCCACGGCGAGCAAGGCCTGGGACCTCGGCGGCTACCACTGGCACGACGGCGCGTGGCTCACCGAGCGTGCCCACACCGACCTGCGCGAGCGCCCCGTGAGCATCTACGAGCTGCACCTGGGCTCCTGGTGGGTGGGCGACGACGGCCACGGCACCGTGAACGACGCCCCGGGTGCCGAGCATCCCAACTACTCCAACTACCGCACGGTCGCCGACCGGCTGGCTTCCTACTGCACGTACATGGGCTACACCCACGTCGAGCTGCTCCCCGTGACCGAGCACCCGCTGCTCGCCTCATGGGGCTACCAGTGCACGGGCTACTACGCGCCCGAGTCGCGCTACGGCACGCCCCAGGACCTCATGTACCTGGTCGACACGCTGCACCAAGCCGGCGTGGGCGTCATCTTCGACTGGGTGCCGGCCCACTTTCCCAAGGACGCCTGGGCGCTGGCCTCTTTCGACGGCGAGGCCCTCTACGAGTACCCCGATACCGGCCGCGGCGAGCACCCCGAGTGGGGCACGCTCGTCTTTGACTACGGGATTCCGCAGGTCGTGAGCTTCCTCGTGTCGAGCGCCTGCCACCTGCTCGACGCCTACCACGCCGACGGCATCCGCGTGGACGCCGTGAGCTCCATGGCCTACCGCAACTACGGCCGCCCCGGCTGGGCCGACGACCGCAGCGACGCCGCCCTGAACCAGGAGGCCCTGGCCTTCCTGCGCACGCTCAATGACGCCGTGCACCAGACCTTCCCCGGCGCCGTGACCGTGGCCGAGGAGTCCACGGCGCTGCCGGGCGTCACCGCGCCCACCGCCGAGGGCGGCCTGGGCTTCACGTTCAAGTGGGACATGGGCTTCATGCACGACACCCTCGACTACCTGGCCTGCGACCCCCTGTGGCGGCGCGACCACCACGAGCGGCTCACCTTTGGCATGACCTACGCGTTCTCGGAGCACTACATCCTGCCGTTCTCCCACGACGAGGTGGTGCACGGCAAGTGCTCGATGCTCCAGAAGATGTGGGGCGACTACCTGCAACGCTTCGACGAACTCAAGGCGCTCGTGGCCCTGCAGTTCGCCCGCCCCGGCAAGAAGCTCACGTTCATGGGCAGCGAGTTCGGCCAGGTCATCGAGTGGGACTTCGAGCAGGGGCTCGACTGGTTCTTGCTCGACGACTACGCCGTGCACCGCGAGATGCAGGGCTTTTCGGCCAGGCTGAACGCCTTTTACCGCGAGCACCCCGCACTGTGGGCTGTCGACGACTCGTGGGACGGCTTTGTCTGGGCAAACGTGCACAACCGCGACGAGGACGCCATCGCGTTTGTGCGCACGGCGCAAGGCTGGCCCGCAGGGGAGAAGACCGCGGGGCCCCGGGTGCAGCCTGCGGACGAGGGAGCATGGCAAGGCGAGGCCCCGGCCGACCTGGCAGCCTGCGACGTGCTGGCCTGCTTCAACTTCTCACCCCGGCCACTCGTGGGGCTCACCGTGGGGCTGCCCCGTGCGGGCACGCTGTGCAAGGCGCTGGTAACCTACGGCGGAGACTCGGCCGATGTGGGCTGTGCCAACCCGGATGCAATCGAGGCGGTCGAGCAACCCTTCGAGGGCAGCCCCTGGAGCGCGCGGGTGAACGTGGCGCCGTTCTCGGCAGTGTACTTCGAGTTTTGGCGAAACAACGGGGAGAAGGGATAACGGACGGGCGGCGCAACCTGCAACGCAGCCATGGGCCAGCCAGCAACTGGGCAGCGGCGGGACATCGCGAGGATGAGGATGCTATCAAAAGTAAAAACTCAGCCTTATGCACGGTGATGATTGCACAAAATATATAATTATTGCAATAGTTCACACGAATCCAGGTAGTTTGGCACACGTCTCCACAATTTGGTTATCAATTGTTGCAGAATATCATGCAGAAGTCGATACTTTCAAGATTTATTTTTCTATATTGATTATTATCCCCCGTCGCCCCCATCTTCCCCCATCGCCCCCCGTCGCCCCCGCCCATCGTCTCCCTCCGCTACTCGCCCCGCCGTCCCCGTCGCGCTCCCCCATCCCCTCCCCTCTCGCCCGGTTTCCCCAACTTCGCGCCCCCGCCCGGCGGCCATACGGCTATCATGGGTCCAACTGCGCGCACCAACGCGCACGTGCACCCACATGCCCGCACGCGCCGCCCGCACGCCCCCGCGTGCGCCCGCGCGCATCCGCACCACGCGAAGAAGGGGTCATCGTATGGCTGAGAGCAGGGAATGCGTCACCATGCTGCTGGCAGGCGGCCAAGGCAGCCGGCTGGGGGCCCTCACGCGCCGGCGGGCCAAGCCGGCGGTGCCCTACGGCGGCAAGTACCGGATCATCGACTTTCCGCTCTCGAACTGCGCCAACTCGGGCTTCGACGTGGTGGGCGTCCTTACCCAGTACGAACCCTTCGTGCTCAACGCCTACATCGGCACCGGCGCGCCGTGGGACCTCGACACCGCCGAGGGGGGCGCCTACGTGCTGAGCCCCTACACCCGCTCGGGCGACGTGGGCAGCTGGTACGCCGGCACGGCCGACGCCATCTTCCAGAACATCCAGTTCATCGAGCGCTTCTCGCCCGAATACCTGTGCGTGCTCTCGGGCGACCACATCTACACCATGGACTACGACGCCATGCTGCGCTTCCACAAGGAGCACGGCGCCGACGCCACCATCGCGGTCATGCGCGTGCCCATCGAGGACGCCAGCCGCTTCGGCATCCTCGAGACCGGCGAGAACGACCGCGTGACCAAGTTCGTCGAGAAGCCCAAGGAGCCCAAGAGCGACCTGGCCTCCATGGGCATCTACATCTTTACCTGGCCCACGGTCAAGCGCTACCTCGAGGCCGACGCCGCCGACCCGACCAGCAGCCACGACTTCGGCAAGGACGTGATCCCCGCCATGCTCGCCGGCAACGAGGTGCTCTGCGCCTACCCGTTCGAAGGCTATTGGCGCGACGTCGGTACCGTCCAGAGCCTCTGGGAGGCCAACATGGACCTGCTGCGCGCCGACTCCGAGCTCGACCTGGGCAACCCCGCGTGGCGCATCTACTCGCGCAACCCCAACATGGCCGCCGCCCACGTGGGCGCCCACGCCCGGCTCGACACCGCCATGGTGGGCGAGGGCTGCGAGATCGACGGCGTCGTGGAGCGCAGCGTGCTCTTTCAGGGCGTGACGGTGGAGCAGGGTGCCGTGGTGCGCGACTCGGTGGTCATGAGCGGCTGCACCATCGGGGCGGGCGCCCAGGTGGTGCGCGCCGTGGTCGACGAGAACGTCACCGTGGGAGCAAACGCGCAGCTGGGCGGCGAGGGGCCCTTGTGCGTGGTGGGCACCGGCGCCGTGCTCGCCGAGGGCGCAAAGGTGGAACCCGGCTCGTCCATAGAGCCCGACCAGCTGGTGCAGGCGTAGGTCACAGGCGTAGAGGAGAACCCCATGAAAGACGCATTCGCAATCATCTACGCCGACCAGGGCGACGCCCGCCTGCGCGAGCTCATCGAGGTCCGCAGCGTCTCGGCGCTGCCGGTGGGCGGGCGCTACCGCGCCATCGACTTCGTGCTCTCCAACGTGGCCCGCAGCGGCATCCGCTCGGTGGGCATCATCGCCCAGCGCAACTACAAGTCGCTCATGGACCACCTGGGGTCGGGCAAGGACTGGAACCTCTCGCGCAAGCAGGGCGGCCTCATGATCCTGCCCCCCTACGACCTGGGCAACGAGAACGGCCTCTACCGTGGCTTCGGCGACGCCCTCTTTGCCAAACGCGACTTCATCGACCACCAGAAGCAGCCGCTCGCCCTGCTGCTCGGCTCGGGCCGCATCTACCGCCAGGACTACGGTGCCCTGGCCGCCCACCACCGCGAGAGCGGGGCCGACATCACGCTGCTCTACTCGCGCGACCCCAAGCTGGCGGCCGACGAGCGGCACTCCTTTGGCCTGGACATCGACAAAGAGGGGCGCGTGCGGGCCGCCGGGGGCGCCAACGCCTGCGAGTGCCACTCGATGGGCGCCTGCCTCATAAGCAAGAACCTGCTGGTGCGCCTCGTTGAGGACGCCTGCGCCGAGGGGCGTTACGACTTCGGCCGCGACGTGCTGGTCCCCGCCGTCGACCAGCTCAAGGTGGTGGGCGTCGAGCACCGCGGCTACGTGGGGCAACTCGACTCGGTCAAAGCCTACTTCGACGTAAACATGGACATCGCCAACAGCGCCGAGGTGCGCGCCGACCTCTTTGACCCCGCCTGGGCACCCTACACCAAGGTCATGGACGCCGCGCCCGTGCACTTCTCGGCCACCTCGGCGGTGGCCAACTCGATGTTCGGCAACGGCAGCGAGATCCGGGGCACCGTGCGCGACTCGGTGGTGTTCCGCGGCGTGACCGTGGAGGAGGGCGCCGACGTGGAGCGCTGCATCGTGATGCAGAACAGCGTGCTCGGCCGCGGCTGCCACCTGCGCAACGTGATCGTGGACAAGGACGCCGTGGTCGGCGAGGGCGCGCGCATCGTGGGCACCCCCGACAACCCGCAGGTGGTGCGCAAGGGCGCCGTGGTGGACGGGAGGACCCGTGGTCGCTAACGTCGTTCGATCCGTAGGGGCCCCCACGGCGGTCCAGGCACCCGTAGCCGCAAGGGCACCCCGCCGCAAGGTCCTCATCGCAGCCGCCGAGTGCGCGCCGCTGGCAAAGTCGGGCGGCCTGGCCGACGTGGTGGGCGCCCTGCCCAAGTACCTGGCGCCCCTGGGCACAGACGCCCGCGTGATCGTGCCGTTCCACCGCGTCATCAAAGATAAACATCGCCTCCAGACCGAGCACCTCTGCGACTTCTACGTCGATCTTGGCTGGCGCCACCAGTACGTGGGCGTCGAGAAGCTCATGCTCGACGGCGTGACCTACTACCTCGTGGACAACGAGTTCTACTTTGGCGGCCCCATCTACTGCGGCGGCGAGTTCGAGGCCGAGCAGTACGCGTTCTTCACGCGCGCCGTGCTCGAGGCGATCCCGCGCCTGGACTTCGATCCCCAGGTGCTGCACTGCAACGACTGGCACACGGCCGCTATGCCGTTCTTGCTCAAGACCCAGTACGCCGGACAGCCGCAAGGTGGGCTCAAGACCCTGCTCACCCTGCACAACCTGGCCTACCAGGGGTCCTACGACCACGGGCTGCTCCACGACCTGCTGGGCATCGGACACGAGTACGCCGGCGTCGACCAGATAGGCCACTTTGGCCAGGACAACCTGCTCAAGGCCGGTATCCGCTACGCCGACGCCGTGAACACGGTGAGCCCCACCTACGCCCGCGAGATCTGCACCCCCCAGTTCGGAGAAACCCTCGAAGGCGTGCTCGCCGAGCGCGGAAGCGGCCTCACGGGTATCCTGAACGGCATCGACACCCAGGTGTGGGACCCCGCCTGCGACGGGCTTCTCCCCCCGGGCGGCACCTACACGGCCTCCGACCTCGCCGGCAAGGCGCTCTGCAAGGCGGCCCTCCAACGCGAGCTGGGCCTGGACCCGAACCCCGCGGCGCCGCTCATCGTCATGGTGGGGCGCCTCACGCCCCAGAAGGGCATCGACCTGGTCGACGCCGCGCTCGACCGCCTCATGGAGCGCGGTGTGCAGCTGGCGATTCTGGGCAGCGGCTACCCCTGCTACGAGGAGTCGTTGAGGGAGGCCGAAAACCGCTATCCGGGACGCGTGTGCTCCTACATAGGGTATAATGGCGCGCTCTCGCACCGTATGTACGCGGGAGCCGACCTGTTCTTGATGCCATCGGCCTTTGAGCCCTGCGGCATCTCGCAGATGATCGCCATGCGCTACGGCGCGCTGCCCATTGTGCGCGAGACCGGCGGCCTGCGCGACACCGTGGTGCCCTACAACCGCTTCACCGGCGCGGGCACGGGCTTCTCGTTTGCCGACTACAGTGCCGACGTGCTGCTGCAGACTGTGGACCGGGCGCTTGAGGCCTGGCACGACGACCCCGTGCGCGAGCGGCTCATCGAGCAGGCCATGGCGGCCGACGTGGGCTTCTCGCCCTGCGCCGCCGCATACCAGAACCTCTACGAAAGGCTGTAGACGACCCATGTCCCAGACCCCCGGCTATGTAGACCACCGCAAGCCCCGCAGCTTCGACCCCCAGCAGGCGGCCGAGCTGCGCCGCCGCATCACGGAGCGCGTGAAGATGGAGTTCGCGAGCACGGTGGAGGAAGCCTCGCCCGACCAGATCTACGAGGCCGTGGGCCTGTGCGTGCGCGACGACATCATGGACCGCTGGATCGACGGCCGTGCCGCGTCGCAAAATAACGGCATGAAGTGCGTCATCTACCTCTCGGCGGAGTTCTTGATCGGCCGGGCCCTCACCAACAACATGGTGAACCTGGGCACCTACGACGACTACGCGGCCGCGCTGGCCTCCATGGGCCTCAACCTGGCACGCATCGAGGAGCACGAGGCCGACGCGGGTCTAGGCAACGGCGGCCTAGGCCGGCTTGCGGCCTGCTTCCTCGACTCGCTCTCGACCCTGGACTACCCGGCCATGGGTTGCGGCATCCGCTACGAGTACGGCTTCTTTAGGCAGCGCATCCACGAGGGGGCCCAGATCGAGGTGCCCGACGACTGGGGCGCCTCGGGCGACATCTGGGAGATCGAGCGGCCCAGTCGCGCCTTCGAGGTGCGCTTTGGCGGAGACGTGGTGGAGCACTGGGACGAGACCGGCCGCCTCTCGGTGGAGCACCGCAACTACAAGAGCGTCTACGCCGTGCCCTACGACATGCCCATCGTGGGTTACGACACCGCGCTGCCGGCGACCTTACGCCTCTGGAGCGCCCGGGCCCCGCACCGCCTCGACCTGGTGCGCTTTAACTCGGGCGACTACGTGAACGCCACGGCCGAGCGCGAGCTGGCCGAGTCAATCTCGAAGGTGCTCTACCCCGAGGACAACCACGAGCAGGGCAAGAAGCTGCGCCTGCGGCAGTTCTACTTCCTGGTGAGCGCCACGATGCAGTCCATCGTGAGCTCCCACAAGCGCCGTCACGGTGACCTGCACACCCTGCCCGAGAAGATCTGCGTGCAGATCAACGACACCCACCCGGCCCTGGCCATCCCCGAGCTCATCCGCCTGCTCATCGACGAGGAAGGCTTTAGCTGGGAGGAGGCCGTGGACATCGCGGAGCGCACCTTTAGCTACACCAACCACACCATCATGCCCGAAGCCCTGGAGCGCTGGGACGCCGCGCTCATGCGCGAGCAGCTGCCCCGCGTCTACCGCATCGTGGAGACCATCGACGCGCGGTTCCGCGACCGGTTGTGGCAGGCCTACCCCGGCGACGTGCAGAAGCTCTCGCGCATGGCCATCATCGACGGCGGCAAGGTGCGCATGGCCAACCTCTGCGTGCTTTCGTGCGGCCACGTGAACGGCGTGTCGCAGCTCCACGGGCAGATCCTCAAGGACTCGGTGTTCCGCGACTTCTACGCCAACGCCCCCCAGAAGTTCTGCGGCATCACCAATGGCATAACCCAGCGGCGTTGGCTCGCCGTGGCCAACCCGCGCCTGGCGGCCCTGGTAGACGACGCCGTGGGCCCCGGCTTCATGCGCGATTGGCGCAAGATCGCCGAGCTGGAACCCTTTGCGGAGGACCCCGCGTTTAGGGCAGCCTTCGACGAGGTCAAGGCGCTCAACAAGGCGTCGTTCAGCGACTGGATGAGAAGGTCGCGCAACACCGCGGTCGACCCCTCCTCGATCATCGACACCCAGGCCAAGCGCCTGCACGAGTACAAGCGCCAGCTCATGAAGGTGCTCCACATCCTGTGGCTCTACGACGGCATCGTGGAGGGGCGCATAACCGACTACCCCAAGACGACGTTCGTCTTTGCAGCCAAGGCGGCGCCGGGCTACGCGCGGGCCAAGCAGGTCATTCGGCTTATCAACGCCGTGGCGCGCCTGGTGGAGGCCAACCCCCTGACCCGCAACGTTATCCCCGTGGTGTTCTTCGAGAACTACGACGTGTCGGGCGCCCAGCGGCTCATCCCGGCCACCGACCTCTCGGAGCAGATCTCAACGGCGGGGCGCGAGGCTAGCGGCACCGGCAACATGAAGTTCATGCTGAACGGTGCCCTGACCCTGGGCACCATGGACGGTGCCAACGTCGAGATGGCCCAGGCCGTGGGGACGGACAACATCTTTATCTTTGGCGCCATGGTGGAGGAGCTGCGGGCGCTGGAGGCGAGCGGGGCGTACCGGCCCGGCGAGGTGGCCGCGGCCGACCCGGCGCTCTGGCGCGCCCTGCAGCACCTGGTCGACGGCAGCCTGGCCGGCGGTGCGGAGAGCGGGGACTTCGCCGACCTCTACCGTGCGCTCGTACCCTCCGACAACGGCGGCTGGGGCGACCCCTACTACGTGCTCCACGACTTCGCCGCCTACGCCGCGCGCCACCGCGACGCCGTGGAGACCTACGCCGACCGCGGCCGCTGGGTGAGAAGCGCCGTGATCAACACCGCCAAGGCCGGGTTCTTCTCGAGCGACCGCACCATCGAGGACTACAACCGCGCGATATGGCACCTGGAGCCGGTGCGCCGGCGGGAAGGCGGGGCGTAGGGGGATGAGAGGAGCAGCGGTCCCACCGGTCGCGCAAATCGCCCCCATCCGGCGGGACCGCGTTCTCTAGAACCGCTTTAAGCCGCTGCGATCTGACGAACCTCTTCGAGAGACAGGCCAGTCGCAGCGGCGATCTGCTCGAGGGTGAGAAGTCCCGAAGCCACAAGATTCTCGGCAATAGACCGCTCGGCTTCGCTACGACCCTCGCGCATACCTTCGAGATGCCCCTCGAGCATACCCTTCCGCATGTAGGTCGCGGCGGCCTCGGTGGAGGCCTCGAGACGTGCCTGTGCTATCTCCTTGTCGATTTCCGGGGCCATGATTTCTCGCAGCGTCATCATCATCGCTTCGTCCTCTCTCTTAAGGCGCAGCAACGCCTCGCTATTTGCCCGCACAACCACCTCGAGCGCCGCGTCAGCAAGCGGGCGCAACTCCGTATCGTCCAACATACCCGCCGCCTCAAGCAGGCGACGCAGCTGGGCCTCGGGTACGCCCGTGCCCAAACTTGCCAACCACAGGTTCTCGTCCGGGTCGATCTCGGCCGTGACCACCAGTCTGACAGGAAATATCAATCCAGACATGTCATATATTCCCGCCTCGGTCTCAGCGACTGCAAAACCGGCCTTTTCCACATCGTGCAGGAGTCCCATCGGCTTGGCGCGGCGCACCAAGGTGAGGGTCACATCGTCATGGGACACGGGCCCCAGGCTCGTGCCATACGCCTTGTACAGGCAGCCGTAAGCAACTACCTTGAACAGGTCGTTCAGGGTAAGTGCGTCGTTCTCGGACTTGAACTCCATCAAATTATGACCGCGAAACGCCGAGGCGTACCCGCGCTCGATGAAAAGCGCCGGGTCCTTGCGCACCACCACAAGGTCGATGCGCAGCGGCATCAGGTTAAGCTCGTGCTCGGTTTCGTATTCCAACTGGCCACCGTACCGGCCAAGGTCGATCTGCACCACACTTGCAAATGCGGGATGCCACGCTATGCGTTCTTTGGCCATGGGACCCCTTCCCTCGATATGGCCCATACTATCACGGGTATGGCCGCCGTCGAAACCGGTACCATTTGAGACATCGAATCGTTCGAGAAGGAACATCGGCCCAAGGACCGCCATGGACACATCGCTCGACCCCATAGCTCGCTGCGTCGGCCACGATCCGGCGCGGGAGTCCGACCGCACGCCCCTGGGCGCCGTGCCGGCAGGCACGTCGGTCGAGATGGCGCTCAACGTGCTGGGCGACGCCCGTACGCGTGTGCACCGCGTGGAGCTCGAGGTAGCCGGCGCCGCCTGGGTGCTCACCGGGGCAGGCACCTCGGGCGCGCAGGTACACACGCTGTGGGCAGCGGAGAAGCCCGGGGTGTCGATGGGTTCTCCGCTGGCCGGCGTCTCGGCCGCCTGCCCCACGCGCGTCGCGGGCCGCATAGACACCGCCGGCGAGCCCCGGGTGCTTCTCTACCGCTTCTGGGTGGAGCTCGCCGACGGAACCCGCGCCGTCTGCGTCCCCGACCCCGCAGGGCGCGCCACCGGCAGCTGGCTCCATTCCGCCGGCCATGCCGCTGCGCGCGACCCGCTGCCCTGGTTTCGGTTGACCGTCTACACCCCGGACTTCTGTACCCCTGCCTGGATGCACGGCGCAATCATGTACCAGGTGTTTCCCGACCGGTTCGCGCCCGGCGACCCCGCCCGCACGGCCGCCGGCATCCGCGCCCACGAGCAGGCCGGCCGTCCCGTGCGGCTGCACACCAACTGGGACGAACCGGCCGACTGGGAGGGCGGCGACCTGCCCCTGGACCACCCCGACGCCTACGACCCGGTGGACTTCTTTGGCGGAACGCTCGCGGGCATCGAGGGGCGTCTCCCCTACCTGGCCGAGCTGGGGGTGGGCGCGCTCTACCTGAACCCCGTCTTCGAGGCACGGTCGAACCACCGCTACGACACGGCAAGCTACGAGCGCATAGACCCGCTGCTGGGTACCGCCGAGGACTTCGAGCGGCTCTGCGTCCGGGCGGAAGAGCTGGGCATCCGCGTGGTGCTCGACGCGGTGCTCTCGCACACGGGGGCGAGCTCGGTGTACTTCGACGGGCCTCAGGGGGCGCTCACAGGCGAGGCATCCCCCTACCGGAGCTGGTACGACTTCGAGCACCCCTGCGCGTTCGCGCCCTATCGGTGCTGGTGGGGGCACAAGAGCCTGCCCGAGGTGGACGAGCGCGACCCCGGCTGGCAGCGGTATATGTTTGGGGAGAAGGGCGGCTCGGAGACGACCGCGTTCGGCAGCGCCGCGACGTCTGCGATCGATGATGCCGCGGCCCCAGCGCACGCCAAAGCCCCTGAGGCCGCTGCCGGCATCCTGCCCGCGTGGCTCGCCCGCGGGGCGGCCGGCTACCGGCTCGACGTGGCCGACGAGCTGCCCGACGATGTGCTCGCCCGGGTGCGCACCTGCGTCAAGGCCGCGCGACCCGACGCCTGCGTCATCGGCGAGGTGTGGGAGGACCCCTGCCTCAAGGTGAGCTACGGCGAGCTGCGCACCTACGGCCTGGGCGGCTCGCTCGACACGGTGATGAACTACGCGCTGCGCGACGCCCTGCTGGGGTTCGCCCTGGGGCGCCTCGACGCCTACCAGCTGGCCGCCGTTCTCAAAAGCCAGCGGCTCAACTACCCCGCGCCGCTCTACGGCAGCCTCATGAACCTGCTGGGCTCCCACGACGTGGAGCGCCTGCGCTCGGTGCTCGCGCTGGGCCGAGAGCTCAAGGGCTGCTCCCGCGCCGAGCAGGCCACGCTGGTCGCGGCCATCACGCCCGAGCAGGACGCGCGTGGCGCCGAGCTGCAGACCATGCTGGTAACCTTCGTGTACGGCCTGCCGGGCATGCCTTGCGTGTACTACGGCGACGAGCTGGGCATGCAGGGCGGGGCCGATCCCTTTAACCGGCAGACGTTCCCCTGCAACTGCACTGCCCGACGCGACTGCGGAGCAGACCTCACGGGACTCTACCGGAAGCTGGGGGCGATGCGCCGCAGCTCACCCGCGCTGCGGGGCGACGCCGCGGGGTTCGTCGCGCTGGATTCCGACGTGTTGGTGGCCCTGCGGCCGCCCATAGACGGCGATCCGGGTGCACTCGTAGCGATAAACCGGGGGGAGAAGCCCTGGGAGGGCCTGGTAGACCTCCTGGCCGACGGCAGTGGCCTCACCGGGGAGGAACAGGCAGCGCTGGCAGCCGTGGGACCGAGCCCGGGGCTGGCGGCACTGCGGGTTCCAGGGCGGAGCACAACAGTCACGCAAGTAAAAGGCGACCCTCGCCCGGGCGGTTACGCAAGCTGTTGAACGGCCACACGGGCCACCCAACCGGCCGCACGGGACTTCCGTGGGCTGGCACCAAACGCACGTTTTGTAAGCCCCGAGCGGGCCGTAGAACACCGAATCCGGGTTTTGTAAGCTCCATCGCACGCAAACCTGCGGTTTTAGCCATCCTGAATTACAAAACAAACAATTGGTGCCAAATTTAGGAATGCAGGATTACAGGACTCGCATTCGGTGCCACCGACCCCTGGGCGCAATTGCATAACGGCGATTCGGTGCCATCCCCTACGCCCCCACCATTCCCCTATGCCCTCCACCACCGCTGCGCGCACCAAAAGGCGCGGGTCCTCCCCCAAGGACCCGCGCCTTTCCTTTCTTACCGGCTATCGTTTCGGCCGGGCACCCATTCCCCGCGGCACGGCCGTCATCCCCCAGCTGCCCCCGCGCTGCGCTGCCCTATGCCCTGGCCGCGGCGGCGCGGCCGGCGATGTAGCCCGTGGTCAGCGCGCGGCCGATCGAGAGGCCCGGGAAGTTCATGGGGTAGTCGACGCCGCCGAAGAAGGGACCGCTCGTGTTGCCGGTGGCAAAGAGGCCGGCGATCGGCTCGTCGTCGATGTTCAGCACGCGGTTGTCGCCATCGACCACCAGGCCGCCCAGCGTGGCCGAGAGGCCCCAGTTGAAGTCGCGCTGCACCGCGTGGAACGGCGGCTTGGCGATGGGGGCCAAAAGCGCCGCCTCCTTGCCGAAGTCCTCGTCGGAGCCCAGGTCGACCAGCTCGTTGTAGCGCTCCACCGTGGCCTCGAGGGACGCGGCGTCCACGCCCATGGCCTCGGCCAGCTCGGCGATCGTCTCGCCGTGGTGCACCAGCGCGAACGAGCCGTTCTCGCCCATGGTCTCGACGGTGTCGGGGATAAGCTCCTTGGCCGTGAGCGACGGGTCCACCTGCTGCCAGGCCTGGGCCTGCTGGTAGTAGTCGTCGTCCATGATGCTGAAGATGCGCCCGTCGTCGGGGCTGGCGGCATGCTGCATGAGGTTGCGCATGAGGGTGTTGATCTCCCACCAGGGCATGTGCTCGTCGGCGAAGCGCTTGCCATCGGGGCCCACCATGAGGTAGGGGGCGCTGTTCATCCAGACGTCGTGGATCATCTTGGTGTGGCCCACGGGCTCGATGCGACCGCCGGCCCACACGCCCATGCGGTGGCCGTCGCCCGTGCGGCCCACCTCCAGCGGAGGGAACCCGCGCACGTCGGGGCAGTAGTAGGCAATCATGTCCTCGTTGCACTGATAGTCGCCGGTCGAGAGGATCACGCCGCGCGCGGCGTTGAACTGGGTGTAGCCGCCCTCCTCGGTGCCGGCCACCACGCCCGTCACGGCGCCACCGTCGGTCACCAAGTAGACGCCGGGAGTGTCGTAGAACACGTCGATGCCCTGGGTCTGGGCGTAGTCGGCGATGGTACCCACGGAACCGGCGTAGGTGGGGGCGGGCCCCAGCTTGATGAACTTCGCCATGTAGCCGTTGCAGTCGCGCTCATAGCCGCTCTCGACGACGTCCTTGTGCTCCACGCCGGCGGCGTCCATCACGTCGGCGAAGAAGAGGATCGCCTCGCCGCTGGTGTGGGCCCAAGCGTCGAGCAGCTCGCGCTTGGGCCGGTAGGACGAGAGGCGCATGCACATGCTCGCGAAGGCCTGTTTGGCGGCCTCGTCGTTCTCGGCCGCAAGGCCGGCCGCCTCGAAGCCCTGGGACGAGGCGAACGAGAGCTTCTGCACGATGGCCACCTTGGCGCCGTCGGCGTGGGCCTTGAAGGCGGCGGCCAGGCCGGAGGCGCCGCAGCCCACGACCACGACGTCGTAGTCCTTGGTCTCGGCAGGCTCGGGCAGGGGGTCGGGCTTGGCCAGGAACGACGGCACGAACACCTCGGTGTCCTCGGCGTGGGCGGTAGCGGGACTCGCTGCGGCGGCGGTGGCGGCAAGGGCGCACGCGCCGGCACCGGCCAGCCCGACGACCTGGCGACGGGTTACGGAAGAGGCGGAGAAGCTCATGGGGGTCCTTTCTCTCTGACGGGGATTCCTGCCAACGCCCCGAACCATAGCCGCGGGGCAACCAAAACCGCCATGGGCCGGGGCGCACGACTTTCTCCCTTGCGTTAAACCCTCTATAAACCCCGCAGGTAGCAAGGGGTGTGGCAAGGTGTATGCTTGGAGGGTTACGAGAACCCCGCGACGACGAGAGATACGACCATGGCGCCTACGCACCCCATAGAAAGCGGCCGGGCGGCCCACGCGCTGCAGCGCCTTGCGAACCTGCCGGCGTCGCTCCTGGGCCTCGCCCTCTTCAGGGCGTGGGTGCCCATGGTCCTGGGGCAGTCGTCCGGCCACGACGCCATGGGCCTTGTGCACGACGGCGTGTTGGCGGCCCTCCTGCTGTGCGGCGCCCTGCTGGCCGCGCGCATAGCCCCGCTCGGCCGGCGGCGCTGGCCCTTGTACGCCTGCGCCGCCGCGTCGCTGGGGGCGTGGCTTGCGTTTCTCGCACGCTCCGACGGCTTCGACACGCCGGCCGCGACCGCCCTGGTCGCCATCCTGTGCGCGGCGGCCTCGGCGCTGTTTATCCTGCAGTGGTGCGAGGTCTACGCGCGGCTCCCCGTGGACCAGACCGCCCTTGTCCTGGGCCTCTCGTTTGTGCTCGGCAGGGTGCTTGAGTTCTTGATGACAGGCATGGCGCCCGTCCAGACCACCTTTTGCCTGCTGGGGCTGCCTTTGCTGTCGCTGCTGGCCCTCGCCCGGGCGCGTGTCGTCGCCCCCGCCGAGGCCCCGGCCGCCGCACCTGCCAGGGGAAGCCTCCCCTGGGGGATCATGGCGCTCATCGGCCTCTACTACCTGGTCTCGGGAGCCTGCCTCCAAGGGGCCGGCAACCTTGCCGACACGCTGTCGGGCATCATGACCGCGACGGCCGGGGCGGCCCTGGTGGGGGCCGTGCTCTTTTTTGGCGGCTCGCTCGACCTCTCGCGCGTCTGCAAGTCGCCGGTGGCCATGCTGTGCTGCGCGCTGCTGCTCATCCCCTTTGCCGGGGCCGCCGCAAACCCGCTGGCAGCCGCCTGTACGGCACTGAGCGCGGCGGTGTTCGAGCTCGTGGTGTTCCTCATGATGTGCGACCTGTGCCGCCGCCGCAACCTCCCGGCGGTCTTTGTGTTCGGCATCGAGGAGTCCTTGACCGTCCTGCGGCCGCTCGGCGCCTTCCTGGCGGGCGTCGCGGCCCAGGCAAACCTGCCTCTGGCCCTGGTGGAGGCGACCGCCGTGGGCATCCTCGCCGTCGCCACCCTCGTGCTCTTTAACCGCGCCGACCTGCAGGGACGCTGGGGCATCGCCGTGCTGGACCGCGGCGGCCTGAGCGAGGGGCGCGACGCCAAGGAGCGGCTGGCCGCCTCCTGCGAGCGCCTCTGCGACGAGGCCGGCCTCACGCCCCGCGAGCGCGAGGCGCTGGGCTACCTCGCCCAGGGGCTCACCGTCGCCGAGCTCGCCCAGGCCATGGGCGTGGCCAAGGGAACCGCCAAGGCCCACTGCGAGCACGTCTATGCGAAGCTCGGGATCCACGGGCGCGAGGAGCTCGAGCGGATGCTCGGAGGCGCGGGGGAAGAGTAGGCCCTGTAACGCTAGCGGAGAAGCCCCGAGGGCCGCGTTCGGCGCCCAGGGTTTCTCCGCCAAAGAGGGTATGGCCGGGACGGACATCCCGGGTTCATGCGACCGCTAGGCCTGCAGCTCGCGCACCACCTCGTTGCCCGCGATGTAGCCCGAGGTAAAGGCGTAGCACAGAGCGGCGCCCTCGTAGTCGGGGTAGCCGGGCAGGCTGCCGTAGTAGGCGCCCGAGGCCAGCGAGCCCACACAGTAGAGGTTGGGGACGGCGACCATCTCGGTGGTGAGCGGATGCATCGCGGGGTCGACGAACAGGCCGCCGGTGGTGCTGAGCACGGCCACGCAGCACGGCAGCGCATAGAAGGGGCCCGTCTCAACCGAATACACCAGGTAGGTCGGGTCCTTGCCGTAGTCCAGGTCCTCACCCTGGGCCACCAGCTCGTTGTAGCGGGCCACCGTCTCGGCCAGGGTCGGGGCGTCGAAGCCCGCGACGGCCGCAAGCTCATCGAGGGTCTGTCCCTTGAGCACCGTGCCGGCCTCCACGCCGGCGTCGAGGTCCGCCTGCACCCCCGAGGTGTCCTCGGCCGGAGGAATCGTGTCGGCGTTCAGGGGCGCCAGGGTCACCTCGTTGGCAGCAAACGCGTCCACCGTCGCCTGGTCAAGCACGATGTAGGGGTTGCCGCCCACCGAGTAGTTGGCGTTCGCCCACAGGCAGGTGCTGCTCGTGACCGTCTCGTCGGTAAAGCGGCGCCCGGTCTGGTCGACCTCCAGCAGCCCCGAGACCGCCAGGTTCACGATGGCGTCGCCGTCTGCCAGCGGAAGCCCCGCGTGCATGAGGGCCGACGCCGTGTTCCACCGGCGCGCCCCCGCAGCCCAGGCCGCCCGCGTTCCCTCGCCAAGGCTCGCGGTGGCATAGCCCCTGAGGTGCCTGGTGCCAAAGACCTCGGCCATCATCTCCTCGTCCCCGCAGAAGCCGCCCGTGGCCAGCACCACCCTGCTCGCGTCGACCTGCGCGGGCTCTCCGTCGGCGTCGGTGTAGAGCACCCCGCACACCGCCCCCTCGGCGTCGGTGACCAGCTCGGTCATGCGGGCGCCGTACTCGACGAAACAGCCCGCCTCCTGAAGGCGCTGCTCCAGGGCCGCGAAGGCCGCCGCGCCGTCGTAGTCGCGGTACATGTGGTAGCACTGCCACTTGAGCGGGTCGGCGGCGTGGGCCGCCTGGTTTGACTGCTCGAGCACGTTGAGCTCCACGCCGTGGTCGGTCATCCACCGAATGGTCTCGGCCGACGTCGAGAAGATCGTGCGCACGAGCGGCGCGTAGCTGAACGAGTGGTTGTACTCGTTCCATGCCTTGTAGAGGGCATTGACCGGCACCTCGTAGCCCTTCTCGGCCTGCAGGTAGGTGTCGCAGCCCAGAAGGCCGCCCGACATGATGCCCACGCCGCCCAGCGACTCCTGGGTCTCGAGCAGCAGGGTGTCGAGCCCCGCCTCGGCCGCCACCAGAGCCGCCGTGACACCGGCCGCACCGCCGCCCACCACCACGACGTCGCACGACTGTACCCGATCCGGGGCAGGCGCGGCCTCCTGGGCCCGCGCAACGTCCAGCCTGCCGCCCGCGGCTAGGGCCGCCAGCCCCGCCCCGCCCGCCGCGATGAACGTCCGGCGCGGCAGGCCCGCGCCCTTTGCAGAGAACTGCTTGCAATTTGCGTCCATAGCCATCTTCCCTTCCGTAGAAACCTTTTGCGCATCCTGCGCAGCAGCAAAGCGCACAAAACGCCGGCCGTCCAATCCGGCCTGACAACCAGGCTAGGGTCCCAGCCACCCGCCGTCATCGCACGCAGGAGTAGACGCCCGCGCCCGTCCTCCACGCCTGCGGTGTAGACTGGACCGACACCAGCCCCCGCCCGAAAGGAAGCCGCCGTGTCTTGGCTCCGCAACCTGCTCGCCCACCGCAACGGCCGCCTTCTCGACATCGTAGGAGCCGGCGCGCTCTACTGCGCGTGGGTCGTCTTGGGCATCGGGGTCGCGCG
This sequence comes from Coriobacteriaceae bacterium, assembly GCA_019421015.1. Taxonomy (GTDB): domain Bacteria; phylum Actinomycetota; class Coriobacteriia; order Coriobacteriales; family UMGS124; genus JAHZGC01. The sequence continues at coordinate 161,522 of JAHZGC010000005.1, forward strand.
CGACGCCCCGCAGCTGCTACCGCCTTGGAACGAGGCCCTGTTCCTCGTCGCCGGCGCCCTGGCTGCGCTCGCGGCACTTCTCGTCCGCAGGTCCGGGCGCGCGCAGGCCGACGCCCTCGTCAAACGCACGACGCTCGCGGCGGCCGTCGCCTCGGCCGTCCTGCTGCTCGTGGGTCTCTCCTGCGACCAGGCGCTTTGCGCCACCGCCGGCATGGTGGGGTTCGGAGCGGTCGCCGGCCTCTTCGAGATCACGCTCTTCTGCCGGGTGGCGGAGCTCTCCCAGGAGGAAGCCGTCGCGACCATAGCGGTCGTCACACTCGCCTCGGCCGTTTTGGGGCTACCGCTGGTACTGTTGCCCACCTCCTGGTCCTACACGCTCTTTGCGCTGGCGCCCCTTGCATGCCTGCATCTACTGTGGAGAAGCCCCGAACACGCCGAAGAAGATGGTTCCACGCCGGCAAGCGTCCCGCTGTCCCAGGCCGGCAAGATCCTCGCCGCCAACCTGCTGGTCACGCTTACGTTCAACCTCATGGTGGGAGAAGCCCTCGCCTCGCTGCCAGGGGTCGCCCAGACGGTGGGCGTGAGCCGCCTCGTGGCCAACGTGCTCGCCTCGGCGGGGCTCCTTGTTTACGTGGGCATCTCCAAGCCGCGCAGCATGACCGCGCCCTACCGGGTGGTGCTACCGGCCATGATGCTGGGCCTGCTGCTGCTCAACCTCATCCCCACCCCCTATGCCCCGCTGGCCCTGGTCTGCGAGAGCTTTGGCTATGCCCTCTTCGACGCCTGCATCTGGATCGTCCTGGCCTCCATGGCCATCGACCGGCACTCAGACGGCTTTAGGCTCGGCGCCCTTTATGTCACCACGACGCTGGGCGGCATGGCCATAGCCTGCCTGATCGAGCAGGCCGTACCGGCCGCGGCGTGGGGCGTTCTCTTCCAAAGCCCCACGGCCATCCTCGTGACCGTGCTCGCACTGCTGGCCGCCGTGGCCCTCATCCTGCCCGAAAGCCTCTTGGCGGCCCTGACCCCCTCCCACGCCAAAGGCGCCTGCACGTCTGACGAGGAAGCGGTGACCGGGGTGGCGAACGCCGATTCGGAACGCCTGGACCAGCTGGCCCGGCAAGCAGGCCTCACCGCCCGCGAGCGCGAGGTGCTCGCCCTTCTCGCCCGGGGCCGCACGACGGCGGTCATAGCCCGCGAAATTGGCGTCGCCGGAGGCACCGCCCACACCCACGTGGCCCACATCTACACCAAGCTGGGCGTCCACAACCAGCAGGAGCTTATCGACCTCGTTGAGCGGGATGCTCGGCCGTAGAGGCCGCGAGCTGGGATTTCTTTGGCGTCTATACCCCTGGGGTAGAGACGTTCCCGACCTTGCACGCCTCAAAATCCACCACCGTCAACAGCCTCGGCAGATGCGCCGGTGCCCGGCGACCCGTACGGTTGGGGACCAGAAGCCCATTGCCTCGACCAGCGGCACGCCCTGCATGCTCCCCGGTCGACAGCGGCTTCAAAGCTATGCGGAAACCGAACGCCCAACGGCGTCGGCCTCCGCCCCCGACCCTAAGGAGAGCCCTATGTCCACCCGTTTCCTCAGCCGCCGGTCCCTCGTAGCCGGCGGCGTCGCGGCCGCTGCAACCGCCGCCAGAGCGGCCTGCGCCGGCATGGCCCGCGCCGACGAAACCCCCGCCTCCCCCGCCCTTCCCGAGACCTGGGACTACACCTGCGACGTGCTCGTCGTCGGCTACGGAGGCGCCGGCCAGTGGGCCGCGCTCACGGCGGCCGACCCCGAAGAAGGCGCCTCCCAGGTGCTCGTGCTCGAGAAGGCCCCGGTGCGCGGCGGCGGCAACTCCTCCATCAACCTGGGAGAGTTCGCGCTCCCCGTGGACGCCGAGGGTGCCTGCGCCTACCTGAAGGCGTTCTGCAACGGGCAGACGCCCGACGACGTGGTCGAGGCTTGGGTCGCCGAGGCCATGCGCAACGGCGAGTACGCCGACCACTGGAAGCTGCCCTGGCTCCAGCTGGGCGGCAGCCTTGCCTCGGGCGGCACCGCCTCCTGCGAATACCCCTTCCTGCCGGGTGGCGAGGCCATGGGGGTCGCCATGGTCGAGGGCAAGGGTATGGAGGCCTACCGGGTTCTCGACGACGCCCGCCAGGAGCTCGGCGTCGAGGTGCTCTTCTCCTGCCACGACGAGGAACTCATCCAGGACCCCCAGACCAAGGAGATCCTGGGATGCTGGACCCTGGTAGGCGACGACCCCGAACCCAAGGCCGTCAAGGCTCGCAAGGGCGTGGTGCTCACCCTAGGCGGCTTCGAGTTCAACGAGGAGCTCAAGGACAAGTACCTGCCCGTGGAGCGCGCCCGCGGCTTCTACGGCTGGCAGTTCAACACGGGCGACGGCATCCCCATGGTCCAGAAGGTGGGCGCCCAGCTGTGGCACATGGGCAACATGATCGGCAGCAAGACGGCCCAGTTCGACGACCCCGAGCACCCCTCGGCCATCTGGCTCACCCCCACCACCGACGCCTATATCTGGGTGACCCAGCAAGGCAAGCGCTTCGTCGACGAGTCCAGCCGGGCGGCCAACGCGCCCCACAACGGCTGGCACGAGTTCGTCCACTTCAACGCTGAGATCTGCGACTACGACTGCGCGCCCCTGTGGGTGATCGTGGACCAGAGCGCCGTCGGCGCCGGCCGTCTGGGAGACTTCCGCAACGAGGACAACTGGGGCCTCATGTGGCCCGAGCTCCCGGCCGAGGTGGGCGGATGGGAAGGCTGGTCCGAGGACAACCAGCCCGAGATCGAGAAGGGCTGGCTGCGCAAGGCGGACACCATCGAGGGGCTCGCGGCCGAGATCGCCAAGACCTCGCCCCGCATGGACGCCGAGCTGCTCGTCCGCACCGTCGAGGAGTACAACGCCGCCTGCGCCGCTGGCGAAGACGCGCGCTTTGACCGCGATCCCCAGACCCTCGTGCCCCTGGAGAACGGACCCTTCTACGCCTGGCCCGAGTACGTGGGCGGCTGCTCCACGCTGGGCGGCCCCCAGAAGAATGCCCGCGGCCAGGTGGTCGACGTCGAAGGCAACCCGATCCCGCGTCTCTATGCGGCCGGCAGCTTTGGCAACATCGCAGGCCACACCTACGGCATCACCGGCGGCAACAACGCCGAGAACATGGTGTGGGGCCGCATAGGAGGCCGAAACGCCGCGGCCGAGACGCCCTGGGACGCATAACGAAGACGCAAGGAGCACAGGGCCAAGAAAGGCAGGACGCGCCGGGGCCGAGATAGGACATTGGGCGGGGTGCGGTGGAGGAGAAGCGCCCGACATCGTATGCAAAGGACCACCACCCGGCCCCGGCCCCCAATCCCGGGCCGTTCGGCACCGATCACGCGTTGTGCAACCGCCCGGAGGACCGGTGGCACCAAACACGCCCCGCGGGGGGATTGCCGGCCCTGCAGCAATCCCCCCCCGCGCTTGCAACAGTCCCGCCTACTCCGCGCCCGCCGCCTGGCGGCCGCAGGAGCGGCCGAACGTGATAGCCGTGCCGTGGGAGGTGGCCACCACTGGGTAGACCGGGTACTCGTTGGCATAGCGACCGCCGGCCACGTTGCCGGCCGCCCACAGGTGCGGAATCGGCTCAAAGGCCTCGTCGATGACGCGCAGGTTCTCGTCGACCATCACGCCGGCGGTCATGACGCCGGTGGCAATGAGGCTCGACGCCCCGTAAAACGGCGGGGTCGCCACGGGGTACATGCGGTCGGCGCGCTTACCGAAGTCCTCGTCGACACCCTTCTCGCAGAGCTCGTTGTAGCGCTCGACGCTGGCCATGGCCGCGTCTACCGGCAGCCCCAGAAACTCGAAGAGCTCCTCGAGCGTGTCGAAGCAGGCCAAAAAGCCGGAAGGCTGGGCCTTGGCACCGTCGAGGAACTGCTGCGTGGCGGCCTGGTCCATGGTCACGGGGTTGGGCATGCCGTGGCTGATGGGCTGGTTCTGCACCATCTGGGGCCAGCTGGCGTCGAAGATCTGGTAGACCGTCTTGTTGGGCTGGCGCACGATCTGGTTGGTGAGCGACTGGCCGTCGCAGTCCTCGTTCATGTAGCGCTCGCCCTTGGCGTTGAGGCTCAGAGCCGCCGTGTTGCCGATGCCCATCATGTCGGCGAAGGTGTGGTCCATGTGCGCGTGGGGCGAGGGCTCCATCCAGCCGCCGGCCCACACGGCCATCTTGTGGCCGTCGCCGTTGGAGGTCTCGATCATGATGGGTTGGCCGTTGCAGTTCCAGTAGAACTCGGGGCACAGCTCGCGCACCATGTCGACGTTGTGGCCGTAGTCGCCGGTGGCCAGCACCACGCCGCCCGCGGCCTCAAACTTGACGGGCTGGCCATCGGGGCCCTCGGCATACACGCCGGTCACGGTGCCGTCCTCCTCCTGGGCCAGCTTGAGAGCGCGGGTGTCGAAGACGTAGCGGGCGCCTTCGTCGACCGATTTCTGGTACTGTTTGTTCACTGCGGCTACCCAGTCCACGAACTCGATGCCCGTGCAGTACTGCTTGCGCAGCTCGTTGGCGTTGTCGTAGCCCTCGGGGTTGGGCCAAAACTCGAGGAAGTACTCGTCACTCTCGTCCAGAGCCTCGGCAAACCAGTCGAAGGCCGCGCCGCTCTCGTTGGCCCACTTGTGCCACAGGCGCTGGTTGGGGCGGTTGCCCATGCCGCGGCAGATCTCGTTCACGACCTCGTTGTTGTCGTAGACCGCGCCGAGCTCCTTCTGGTAGCTCGAGTCGAGGGCGCCAAACACCAGGCCGCGCACCGTGATGGCGGGGGCCTGCTCCACCACGATCACGCTAGCGCCGGCCTCCACGGCCGCGCGGGCTGCGGCTATGCCGGCCACGCCGGCGCCCACCACCACGACGTCGGCCTGCTCCACGCTGGCGCAGTCGGCGTCGGTCACCGCGGGGGCCTCGCCCAGCCAGCCCAGGGGCTGCAGGTTCTGGGGCGTCGCGGGGGTTTCGGGAGCGGGCGCCTCGGCGGCGGGGGCCTCCTCGGCCGGTGCGTCTCCCTCGGCGGCGGGGGCCTCCTCGGCGCGGGCTCGCAGCGGGGCGGCGACCACGGCGGCGGCGCCCAGGCCCAAAGCTCCCATGAACGCGCGGCGGTCGATGTTCGAGATCTTCTCTGCCATGATGACATCCCCTTTGTCTCGTTGACTGCCTGTTTGGCTGACGGCTGTTTGGCTAACAGACGCCTCACAAGAGAATGACAGGAGACGCACAAGCCGCCTAGACCACCTCTGGGTCGATGCCGTTTGAGGGGCACATGAAACGGGTCTATTTTGCAAACCTCGCCCCCACCCGTTTCGTTTTAGCGCCACAATGGCAGCCGAGAAGACCTTCGAAGCCCCGGGAGCCGCGCCTCATGACACATCCGCTTCGCAACCTGCGCTGGTACTGCCTTGGCTTTGGGTTCTTCTGGTCCATACCGCTCTCTATGATGTGCGGGGTCCCGGGCATCGCCGCCCCCAGCGGACACTGGCTCTGGTTTGTGTGGGTCCAGCAGCTCGCCGTGGCAGCGTTCTTGCCGCCGTGCGCCCGCATCCCGGCCCAACGGCTCGCCTGCGCCACGTCGGGGCTGCCGTTTGCCGCCGGGTTGTTGCTCTCGCTCACAGGCTTCTGCTACGTGTATTGCTTTACTCTGGGGCACAGCTCGCTGCCGCTCAGTGTGGCGTCAGGGGTCCTGTTAGGGCTTTCGTGCGCGCTGCTGTTTGTGCTGTGGCAGATCGTGTATGCCAACGAAGGCCAGTCGCGCGCATCCATTTACCTGCCCTTTGCGTCGCTCGTAGCCGTGGGGATCTGCCTTGCCATGTTCGTGCTGCCGGCAGCCCTCGTGGCCCTTTGTTTGATCTGCGTGCTTCCCATGGCAACCGCATACACTCTATGGCGCAGCACCCGCGACATGGAGCCGTTTGCCACCAGACCCTGGGGCCCGCACAAGCGCAGCGTGGTTGCCGACGTGTGGAAGCCGGTCCTGTGCGCCAGCGTGGTGTGCTTTGCCTGGAGCCTTGCAAGCCACCTGCCGGCCCTGTACGAGGCCTCGCACATCGTGGCCATGCTCGTAGGTTTGGGCTGCGCCTGCTGCGCCGTGGCCTTCATCGGCCTCAAAGCCCGTGCCTCCATGGGGGCTTTCGACGTGTACCAGGCCATCTTCCCGCTCATCGGCATCGTGCTGTTTGTACCTGCCTTGTTAGGCAGCCAATGGACGTCGTTCACCGTGGGGATCCTCACCTTTGGCGCGCGGCTCATGATGCTGCTCACCCTCATGCTGTGCGCCACGTATTCCGCCCGCACGCAGTTCTCCCCCGGGCTCATCTACCTGGTGTGCGCCTTTCCGCTGCAGGTAGCGTCGTTTGTGGGCGACACGGCTGGATTCCTCATGGTGCCCGGCCTGTTTGCGCAGTCGGCCTCGGCGTTCAGAATCCCCGCCGCCTGCTTTATCGTGTGCTTCGTGGGACTTGTGGTCGCCTCGCTGGGCAAGCGCCCCCGCAGTCTGGCCGAACCCGCAGACGACACGCTGCTCATCAACCCCACCCCGCAGGAGCAGTCCGGGACCATGCCGGGCCCCGAGTCCACGCCTGCCGGCGACGCCGCGCCCGGCGGCCCCGCCGGCGAGGGGATGACGGCAGAAGCCGCGGGGAACGCCCTCCTGCCCCCGGCCTTCGCCGCCGACCTCTCGGCCCGCGAGATCGAGGTCGTGGACCTGCTGCTCAAGGGCAACACCATCGCGGCCATCTCGCGCAAGCTGTTTATCTCGGAGAACACCACGCGCGGCCACATGAAGCGCATCTACCGCAAGCTCAACGTGCACTCACGTCAGGAGCTGATCGACGCGCTCGAACGGGAAGCCGCAAAGGGATAGAGGCCGGCCGAGAACGACGGGACACCTAGCGGGCTTACACAACGCGCATGGGCGTTCACGCCGTCGTTGTACACGATCGAGCCGATCATCACCATGATGAAGATCTCGGTGGCGGCGTAGCCCAGGTTGCTGCTGACTACTACCAGCCCGACATGATGAACCTGGACCCCAAGCAACACGGACGCACCGGCGGTGCCCGAGGGCTTCATCGGCAACGTGGCCGGCGGCTTCTACGGCGGCATCGACTACCCGCTCACGGTGCCCGGCCTGAACCTGGGCCACAACTACACCCAGGGCTACGTGCTCGGCAAGCGCCTCGCCGGCACGCTGGCCGAGTAGGGAGCACCCCGCGGGTGCAAACGGTTGTGCGGGCTGAGCCTGCTTTGGTCGGGCAAAACCCTCAAGCAGCCGGGATTCTCCACCAGAGGTTTGGGGGAGAAACCCTCAAGTTGCCCCGAAATCACTACTGAGTCAGCCCGCACAACCGCACCCAAGGCCAGCCGCACACCAAATCCGGTGCGGCCGGCCGGCGTTTAGGGGCGCATCAGGAGCTCGCGGCGCAATCCGGCCCTCAGGCTACCGACGTCCGGCGCCAACGCGGCATCGACGCCAAGGGCTTTCTGCAGCAGGCGAACCACTCGATCCATGCGCACGGAATCCATAAGCTGGTCGCGCGTGACCGACACGACGTCCACCCCCAGGTAGGCCAGCGCGTTGCGCCGCTCAGAATCGGCCGCGATGCGCTCGGCGCCGGTATGGAACATCGTGCTGTCGTACTCCACAGCAACGCGTGCCTCGGGCCACAGCAGGTCACAACTGAAATAAGAGCTTCCCGTCATGGGCCGTACCGAGCTGGGCAGCCTCAACCGGGCGTTAAGCCGCGGCAACGGGAGGCCATACCCGCCTAAGGAGTGCGGTGCGCAGAGCAACGTCGCAAGCACGGATTCCATGGGAGAGGCTGCGCCGTCCATCACGAACGACAGCGCAAGCCGGGCGTGCTTGACCCCCTTGAAGCTTCCCAGGCTCGCGACAAAAGCCGCCAGACGGGCAACGTTCGTCAGCGGGGAATGAGCACGGAAGCCCGGGGGCTCCCCCGCAAGCGCATACGACCCGCAAAGCTCAAACCCCAGGAGCGCCAGACGGGGCGTACTCAGCCGGTGGGCCATCTGGGCAAAACAGAACTCCGGCGAGCTCGTAAACGCGTCCGAACCCAACGCCAAGAAGGCCCCGTCGGGCAGCGGCGGCCGCCACACATGACAAGCGTACAGCTCCGACTGCCCGCGCGCCCCCGCCGAAGGAACAACCAAACAGGCCGGAAGCATAGGGTCGGGCCAACCGCTCGGCTTCAAAGAATCGCGCACGTAGTCGCGAGTGTTTCGGTTAACGCGCGGCGCGCTCGAATCCGCGAAGCGCTTCCCCACCACGTCCGCGGGCCAGGGAGCAGGGCGCTTCGACGCATTGTCCATCGCCGGAAAGCGCAGGTAGTCCAGAGCTGTTGCGTACCCAAAGAAGATATCCATAGCAGGCAGTATAGCGGCCCGGGCCCCAGGAGCGGCTTGGCTAGCATGCCAGTTACGGTTGTGCGGGCTGACTCGAGTTTCATTTTCCAACCAGCTTGAGAGTTTCTCCGTAAACTCCAGATGAGAAACCTTCGCAGCTTAAGGGTTTTACCTAACGGAAATAGACTCAGCCCGCACAACCGCGCGCCCCGGGCACAACCGCGCACCCAGGGCGCAACCGGCACGCCTCCGCTCGTCCTTACGCCTGCGCGAGCGCCTTGCCGAGCTCGCGGCCGTGGGTCATGGCGAAGCCCAGCGTGAGGCCCTGCATCTGCGTGGAGTACTGAATCGCAAAGCGGCCGTCGGAGTTGTTGCCAGTGGCGTAGAGGCCCACGATCGGGTTGTAGCGCTTGTCGAGCACGCGCTGCCTGTCGTCGATGACCAGGCCGTTCAGGGTCACCGTGCCCACCATGGGCTTCTCGTCCACGCTCATGATGGCGTAGTAGGGCGGCTTGTTCACCGGCACGAGGGTCTTGGGATCGCGGCCGAAGTCGTCGTCCTCACCGGCCTCGCAGTAGCCGTTGTAACGCTCGATCTCGGCGGCGAGCTCGACCTTGGCCTCGTCGGTCATGGGCAGGTAGCTCAGCAGGTCCTCGAGGCTCTCGGCGCCCCAGCAGCACACGGCGCCCCCCTCGGGGGCCTCCCCACCCTCGGCGCCGTGCTCGACCCAGGAGGCAAAGAGCGACTCGAAGTCGTAGTCCTCGAGCACCGGCAGGCTAAAGTGCTCCGGGGGCATGCGCGAGATGTTCTCGCGGAAGTTGCTGTCGAAGATCGAGAAGTAGCGGCCGGGCTTCAGGCGCTCGGCGCGCACGATCTGGCCAAAGACGCCCAAGAAGGTCTCGTCGGTGAAGCGGCGGCCGTCGGAGTCGACCCACATGAAGGGGCTGCCCCACACGCACTCGCCGTCGGGGAAGCCGGAACCCCAGCGCAGCAGGTTGGTGGGGTAGGTCTCGCTGCGGAAGGTGATGTTGGGCTGGCAGGTCACGCGGTTGGGGTCCATCGAGGCGCCGGCCCACAGGCCCATCTTGATGCCGCTGCCGTCGCGGCCGAACATGCCGTTGATGAGGTTGTCGGTGGGCAGGCCGTGGATCTCGTTGAGGTTGCGGTGCTCGTCCATAAGGGCCTCGAACATCTCGGCGTTGCCGCCGAAGTCACCGGCCGCCAGCACCACGCCCTTCTTGCCCAGGAACTTGATGTACTCGCCGTCGGCGTTCTGGCCGATGACGCCCGTCACGGTGATGCGCTTCACCGGCTCCTCGACGCGCACGAGGGCGCCGGCCTCGTCGGTGCGGTCTACCAGCATGGGGACCTCGGCCTCCTCGGTCAGCAGCACCAGGCCCGTGGTCTCCCAGAACCACTGGGCGCCGTTGGCCTCGGCGGCGGCTATGAGCGTGGGCGCGGCGGTGTTGAAGTCGTACTGGATGGTACCGGTCCAGCAGGTGAACCGGTTCACGTCGGCGCCCATCTCGAAGTAGCCGGGGTTCAGGTCACCGTGCATGGTGACCTTCTCGGCCACCTCGGCGGGACCGTTGGCGATCAGCCAGTCGATCATCTCGCCGCTCTTGTCGGCAAACTGGGCGATGAGCCTGGGGTTGGAGCGGTTGTGGGTGCGGCGCTGGTACTCGGCGATGAAGTCGCTCTTGCGGATCTCCTTCGAGCCGTGCTCCAGCGAGTAGTTGGAGTTGAGCGAGGCGATGTCGTGCAGGCCGTAGTACCAGATGGCGTCCTGGGGCTGCGACTCGAGCACGGCCACGGTCGCGCCTTCCTCGGCCGCCGCGCAGGCGCACATGACGCCGGCGTCGCCGCCGCCCACCACCACGACGTCGACCTCGACGGTCTGGGCAATCTGGTCGTCGGCGATGACGGGCGGCTCGCCGAGCCACGCGGGATAGGCGGCCTTGGCAGCTTCGTCGGCGCGTGCCTGGGTCGCCGCGGGCACCGCGGCCGCGGCGGCGATGGCGGCAGCGCCTGCGGCGGCCCCGGTGATGAACGAGCGGCGGTTCAGAGCGTGCTGTTCCATGGTGTTCTCCCCTTTTTGCGTCCTTGTGGGCACAGGTCGCGGCGCCTGAGCATATGGCACCGGCTGCTTCCATGATGGATCGCCGCCACGGGAAGCATCAGACCCGACCGCAGGTAGTCGACGCAGCGGAGAAACCCACCTGAAACGGGTGGGGACAACGGGGGAGCACGCGGTCAGGCGCGGGCAGGCGCTCGCGTGCGGTTGTGCGGGCTGACTCGAACGTAATTTCAAGCCGACTCAAGGGTTTCTCCGCTACATCCTGGGGAGAGAAGACCTAGCAACTTAAGGGTTTTACCCAACAGAAGCAGACTCAGCCCACACAACCGCACCTCCGCCCCCTCCTCGGGCGGCCACCTGTCCACAGCCCTGAATTTATCCTCCATCCTCTTGAAACCCCAGGTCAATCTCCTCATACCCCGATGGTGAGCCGCGCCCTGCTCCAAAGCGGTCGTAAAAATCGCCATCGGAGGAGGACGCGGCGGCACCCTGCGCACCCCATGATGGCCCCAGTCTCGAGGCATGCCCGGCGGTCGCAGGCCAGCCGGCACCCCTGGGACCCACACACGTAAGGGCGCCCGCCTCGCCACCGTAGACGACCGTCACACGACCGTCACGCAAGACGGGTGCCCGCAAAGAAAGGGGATTCCTATATGAGCACGCAACCCGCTGTTTCGCGCCGCGCCTTTGTGGCCGGGACCACCGTCGCCGCGGCCACCGGCCTCGCCATCGCGACGGCTTCGACCGCCCGCGCCGACGAGGCGGCCGCAGACGCACCCGCCGGCACCCCCGAGCACCGCTGGCAGTCCCAGGCCGCGGCCGACTGGCGCGTGGCGCCCGAGCCCGTGGCGGAGGACCAGATCGCCGACGGCGGCACCTACGACGTCGTGATCGTGGGCGGCGGCCAGTCGGGCACGTGGACCGCCCGCAGCGCCGCCATGAACGGCGCAAGCGTCTGCGTGATCGAGGCCGTGCCCGAGGACACCTTTATGTACATCGGCGGAGAGGTGGCCGTCATCAACTCCGAGTGGGCGCTCGCCAAGGGCGCCGACCAGATCGACAAAGAGCAGTTCATGAACATGTGGCTCCAACGCAACGCCAGCCGCACCAACCAGAAGCTCATCCGCAACTTCTGCGACTACTCGGGCCAGATCATGGACTGGTCGATCTCCGAGATCGACGAGGTCGAGCCCGACTACTACCACAACGACGACCGCACCAACATCTACTCGGCCGAGTCTGACGACCGCATGGTCATGAATCCCTCGGGCTACCAGTTCTACAAGTCCACCATCATGCACCGCCCCGTTGACCAGGGCGGTGCCGGCTGGGAGTGGGGCAAGGTCGTCATGACCCACCACCGCACCAAGGCCATCGAGGAGGGCGCGGTCTGGAACTTCAACACCTACGCCGACTATCTCGAGAAGGACGAGACGGGCCGCGTGGTGGCCGTGATCGCCCACAACCGCGACACCAACGAGTACGCCCGCTACACCGCCACCCGCGGCGTGGTGCTGACCGCCGGCGACTTCCAGGGCAACGTCGACATGCTGCGCGACATCAACGACGAGTACCGCCACCTGGCCGAGAACTACGGCGACATCGAGCTCGCCACGGCCGGCGGCATGGGCCTGCGCGACGGAAGCGGCATCAAGCTGGGCGTCTGGGCCGGCGGCCACGTGGAGGCCGGCCCCCGCACGGGCATGAACACCGGCCAGTCGGGCCCGTGGGAGAAGGTCCCCTGGGGCCCGGGCTTCATGCTGGTGAACCAGCGGGGCCTGCGCTTCTGCAACGAGTGCGCCGGCGGCACCGAGGGCTCGGGCTACGCGTCGAGCCGCCAGCCCAAGGGCGCCATCGTCTCGCTCGCCGACGCCAACTGGGCCGAAACCGTCTACTGCATGCCGCCGGCCCACGGCTCCATCAACCTCACGTCCAAGGTGACCTTCCACGGCATCGACCCGCTCACCGAGCAGATGGCCGCCCTCGACCCCACCGCCGCAGAGCCCACCGAAGCCGGTGTCTACTGCGCCAACACCGTCGAGGAGCTCTTTGACAAGATCGGCTGCTTCACCCCCGAGCAGAAGGCCAACGCCCTGGCCGAGGTCGAGAAGTGGAACGCCTACTGCGAGGCCGGCCGCGACGAGGACTTCGCCATGGACCCCCGCATCATGCACCCGCTGACCACCCCGCCCTTCTACGCCGTGACCGGCAACGCCGAGGACATCTATGTGGGCCTGTGCCAGACCGCCGGCCTCGACACCGACTTCAACGGCTGCGTGCTCGGAAGCGACCTCATGCCCATCCCCGGCCTCTACGCCGCCGGCAACGACTCGGGCAACCGCTACATCGTGAACTACTGCACGCCCATCAGCGGCATGAGCCTGGGCCTGTGCATGACCGAGGGCATGCTGCTCGGCCATCGCCTCGCCACCACCGAGCCGGCCGAGACCGAGGCGTAAGAGGGCATCACCGCAGGATACGGCGCCGCTCGGCAAGGCCCATAAACCACATGGGGGAGAATCCCTGGCAGGGGGGCTTCTCCCCTCTGCCTTGTCGGTTATGGCGGTCCACAGAATTGTGCTGACACCGCGTTGCGCTCGGGCTTATATGCCCGGGCACACCGCGCCCTCGCGCGCCTTGTACAGCAGTTCTGTGGACCGCTATAAAGGGGGCTCGGCCGGGTGCCACCGCAGGCAGCCGGGTATGGCCTATAATGGAAGGTCAACCCTACCACCCGACCGAGGAGGCGCTTTGGCGGAGAGGACCCCGGCCGTCACGGCCGCCTATCTGGCAAGAGGGGCGCTTTTGGCCTCTCTGGTGCTCGTGGTGGCCCCGGCGCCGTCGCGGGGCGGCGGCTTCAGCGAGGTCGGCGCCATGGTGGGGTCGCGGCTCGGCCTCTTTGCCGCCCTGGTGATCTCCTCAATAGCTGTGGTGGCCTTAAGCCGCAAGCGGACGCGCGGCTTTGGGGCGCCCGCGATCCTCGCGGCAGCGGCGCTCCAGTTCGTCGGGGGCTTTGGGTACCCGCTCGTGAACGCGGGGCTTCTCCCCCAGGGGTTCTTGAGCTTTGACCTGGCAGTCCAGGGGCTCGTGCTACCGGTGCTCAACGCCGCCTGGGCCGAGGCGTACGCGGTGCTGGACGAACGCCGCTGTACGGCGGTGACCGCAGGCTCGCTCGGCGTGGCCGGCGTCCTCGTGGGGCTGCACCACCTGGCGCCGCTGGGGCTGACGTGGTTGGTGTCGGCGCTGTTCCCGTTGTCGGCGCTGGCCCTGGTATGGCTGCTGCGCCGCCAGGACGCCCCCGCTTGGCGCAAACCCCCGGTCCAGGCTCGAGCCGTGCGCCCCTCGCGGCGGTTCATGGTTGGGACGCTGTGCGCCTTCGCGGCCGCCAACGTCATGGCCGGTTCGGCCGAGACAGGCGGCTTCATCATGTTCTCGTCGGTGACGGTGAGCGTGCTCCTGGCAGGGGCGGTGCTGGGGGTGCTGGCCTTCAGAAGGCAGCCGCCAAACTTCCTCAAGGCCAACGTCGCGGTGTTGCTGGTGTTGACGGTGGCCTACGCGGGGTCCGGCCTGCTCATAGGGGCGGGCGGCGACGCCCAGGACGCCCTCAGGACGTTCCAGCACTGCAGCGTCATGGCCCTCGAACAGTGCATGGTCGCCCTGACCTGGCTCATAGCGCTCCAAAACGCACGGCGCACCCGTGTCAACCCCGTCTTCACCGCCGGGCTCACCTTTGCCGCCGTGTTTGCCGGCAAGGGCGTGGGATTGCTGGTAGGCATCCTGACCCCGCTGGACCCGGCGGCGCTTTCGATCCTGGCGCTGCTGCTGTTCGTGCCCGCGGTCCTGTGCCTGGGGACCGACATGTTCACCGTCAGCGCACCCGCGGCAGCTCAGGAGGACGAGCGCGCACTTGACCTGAAAGCCTTTGGGGCGGCCTACGGGCTCACTCCGCGCGAACAGGAGGTCCTGGAGCTGTGGGCGCGCGGCAGCCAACTCGACTACGTGGCCGAGCAGCTCGGCGTGTCCAAGAACACCGCCAAAACCCACGTGGCCCACATCTACCGCAAGGCCGGCGTATCGACCCGCGAGGAGCTGCTCAGGCTGGTGCGGCAACCCTAGCGCATTTTGAATAAAGTCCTGCACCGCGTTGGCCAAAGGCTTATGTGCCTTAGCACACCGCGCCTTTGGCCGCCTTGTGCAGGGACTTTCTCAGAATGCTCTAGGGAGAGTCTGGTTTATCCAGCTCCTGCCCCCGACCCGCCCTCCGGAGCGGTTCCGGCCCCGGGTCGGGGACCGAAGCAAATCCCATCCATCTCGTACATGGAGGCCCTTTACATCGGCGCGATTTTTTCAAAATGTTCGCCTTGCACCGCCTTGTTCCCGGCGGCATACTACGATGCTGGCAAAACGCGACAGCTCGGGCATGACGTCCTCCCTCTCTAATTCGCTGAGCAACATCCCCTCCTCATGATTGCACCGCCTCCACATCTCGCAAAACATCAGTGCCGCACTGCCCACGCCATCTGCCCAACCCCCTCAACGCGCCTTTGGGGTACCATGGGAGCCGGGCCGACCGCAGCCGCAAAAGGAGGACCGCCATGGCCCAGAAGCTCAGGTACCCCATCGGGATTCAGACGTTCGAGAAACTCCGCTCGGACGACTACCTGTATATCGACAAGACAGCCTTCCTCCACGGGCTGCGCCACAGCTCGGGCAAAACCTACCTCCTCTCGCGGCCCCGGCGCTTTGGCAAGTCGCTGCTGCTCTCGACCATGCAGGCCTACTGGGAGGGCAGACGCGACCTGTTCGAAGGTCTGGCGGTTTCGTAGTCCTCGATCTTCTCGGAGCTCAACAAACATGCGCAACATCAGCATGGACCCGCGCTACGCGGCCATCTGCGGCATCACCGAGGAGGAGCTCGTCACCCAAATAGAGGCCGGCGTTCAGGCCTTCGCGACTCAGACGGGGCTCAGCGCGGAGGCCGGGCTCGCCGTCCTCAAGAAGAACTACGACGGCTATCACTTCACCGCGCCCTCGCCCGACATCTACAACCCCTTTAGCCTGCTGAGCGCGCTGGAGTCGGGCAACCCCAAGGCCTACTGGTTCGAGACCGGCACGCCCACCTTCCTGCTCGAGCTGCTCAAGCGCTACCGCTGGGACATGACCACGCTCCAGGACTGCGAGGCGCCCGAGGACTCCTTCGACGCGGCGGCCGAAGACCTGGGCACGCCGCTGCCCACGCCCCTACCGCCACTCCCACACGACGGCAGCAGCCTCCTCGCGGGAGTGGACGCCCAGCTTATCATAGACGTGGCGCAGATGCCCCTTGGCCGTGTTATGCGAGATGAACAACGTTGCCTCGATCTCGGCGGAGGTCTTGTTCTGGGCGAGCAGGGCCAGGATCTCCTCCTCGCGGTGGGTCAGACCGTAATGGCGCGCCACCCGCGAGCAACGCCAGACAAAGTCCTATTGCCAAATAAGAAGTACCGAATTCTACAATAATTGGCAAATAGCACCCCTACCCCGCATTGGGAATATCCCTTGGCCGCGATTCCCCGAACCTCGTCTCCTCCCACCCCCATTCTCCCAACCGCGCCCCTATACTACACTCGCAGCCGCACCCAAACCCGCAGCGCCGTCGCGAGGAGCCCCCATGCTGAACCTGGACCATCTTGCCTGCTTCATCGAGGTGGCGTCGCAGCGCAGCTTTACCAAGGCGGCCGAACGGCTCTTCTTGTCGCAGTCCACCGTGAGCCGGCGCGTAAGCCATCTCGAAGAAGAGCTGGGCTGTCGCCTCATAGAACGCACCGCGTTGGACTTCGAGCTCACCCCCGAGGGCAAAACGGCCCTCGAGCTGGGCTCCACCGTGCTCAAGAAGGTCACGCTGCTGCAAAACCGGGTGAAGTCCCGGGATACCGGCGACGTAGGCGGCACGGTGGCCGTGGGGCTCTACGGCCTGTTTAGGCACCTCGACGTGGCCGGGGAGCTGCGCCGCCGCATGGGCGTCTCGTATCCGCAGGTACATATAGACATCCGCCAAAGGCTGCTGCGCAACCTGACGGACGACTTCCGCGCAGGCCACGTCGACATCGCCGTGGCCCCCTACTGCGAGCTGCCTTGCGGCGACGGCGTGGAGCGGCGCTCCATCATGGGGCGGCGCATGGTCGCATACCTCCCTCAGGGCCACCCCCTGGCAAAACGCGACGAGCTTTTTCTCGGCGGCCTGCGCCAAGAGCCCGTCGTCTTCTGGGAAGAAGCCGTGTGCCCGGCTTCTACCGGTCGTTCGTGGCAGCCTGCGAGCACGAGGGCTTCATAATCGACGCCCAGTCCCTGGCCGTCGACAACGTCACGGGCGCCACCATGTCGTCGCTCGGCATCCGCGGAGCCGTCGAGGACGCCCTGGCCCAGGCCGGCGCCGACCTCGACGCCCTCAACGAGCCGCTGCCCGCCGTCGAGCGCCAGCAGCTTCCCGACGAGGACTTCGACCTCGTGATCGTAGGCGCCGGCGGAGCGGGCATGGCCGCGGCGATCCAGGCGGCTCGCACGAGCGACCTCAAGATCCTCCTGCTCGAGAAGGAAGCCTACGTAGGCGGCTCCACCGCGCTCTCGGGAGGTCAAATCGCCGTCGCAGGCACGCCCAAGAACGAGGGCGACGACGTGCGACGACGTCTACGACTTCGATGCCGACGAGTTCCTGGAGTTCTTTAAGCAGCGCGCCAGCGAGATGGACCGCCGCCCCGACGACATGTGGATCAACGAGACCCTGGTCCACCGCATCGGCGAGCGCATCCCCGAGTTCTACAACTACCTGCTTGAGGAGGGCATCGACCAGCCCGACCACGAGAACCAGTTTGTCTTCGACGAGGAGAACCTCCGCGGCATCACCGGCTTCAAGAACCGCGCCACCCGCGGCCAGGAGGTCTTTGGACGCTGGATGCCCGCTCTCGTAGAGAAGCTCGGCGTCGAGGTCCGCACCCACGCCCGCGTCACGGGCCTCAAGGTCGACGGCGGTGCTGTGACCGGCGTAACTGTGGAGACACCCACGAGCACCTACGCCGTCAACGCCAAGAAGGTCATCCTCTCCTGCGGCGGCTTTGCCCAGAACCGCGAGCTCTTTGAGGAGCAGAACTCCTACTTCGAGAACATCTCGCAGTGCTGGAGCTACACCGCCCCCGGCACCACCGGCGACGCCTTTGAGTTCTGCAGCGAGCTCGACCCGGCCTATACCGGCTACGGGTTCATCATCGTCCAGAACTGCATCATGCCCTACGGCTTTGAGAGCCCCCAGGGTGCCTGGCCCACTTTTGGCCCCTACTGCTGGGTCGACCAGACCGGCGCGCGCTTTGTCGACGAGAAGGAATACTACTTCCAGCGCACCTTCGACGTGCTCGAGCAGCCCGACGGCTTCTGCTGGGCGCTGGCCAGCGTTACGGGCCCCAACGGCTTCTGGGGAGCGATGCCCATCGAGCAGATCGTGGAGTGCCTGGAGCCCAAGGGCGGCGTGATCGTGGCCAAGACCCCCGAAGAGCTGGTAGAGAAGTGCGGCTTCGACCCCGAAGCCTTCGCCCAGACGGTCACCGACAACACCGCCCAGGTCGAGGCCGGCGAGGTCGACACCTACGGCGACCCCATCGCGCTGGCCATTGGCGACGAGGGGCCCTACTACGCCTTCAAGATCGTGCCGAGCGTCCTGTGCACCATGTACGGCTTCAAGCTCGACGACCGCTTCCATGTGGTGAACACCGCCGAGAAGCCCGTCGAGAACCTCTTCGCCGTGGGCGAGCTCACCATGGGCAACTACTTCTTCCAGGAATACGTGTCCACGAGCTGCGCCGTAGCCTGCGCGGTCTACGGCGGGTCGCTCGCCGCCGACGAGGCCGTGGCCGAAATCGCCCAAGGGTAAGGACCACCGCAACTGCGCGCGTCTCCCGACTGCGCTTGTGCGGGCTGACTCAAGCTGCATTTCTCTACCAACTTGAGGGTTTCTCCGCTAAGCCCCAGGTGAGAAGATCTGATAACTTGAGGGTTTTACCTACTGGAAACAAACTCAGCCCGCACAACCGCACGCACCCCAAGCACAACCGCACGCACCCAAAAACCCGGGGCCCCTCCGCAGCGGAGAAGCCCCGGGCCCCCAAGCGTCATCTATCGAACGGGTGCCCCCTCGCGAGTCTCCCCCGCGCGAGCCGCCCTTCTAGCACGTACTCCTTATGCGCCGAGCGCAGCCTTGGCGGCGTTGATGCCGGCCACGCGGCCGAACACGGTGTAGCCGCTCATGACGCACCAGTAGTCGCCCTCCATGATGCCGCCGGCGGCGCCGGGAACGGCCCACAGACCCGCGATGGGGCGGTCGTTCCAGCCGATGCACTGGGAGTTCGTGTCGATCATGATGCCGCCGAAGGTGGCCATGACGCCGGCGGTCACGGGAATGCAGTAGTAGGGCGGGGTGGTCAGCGGGTAGCCGGAGCCCACGGGGAACTCGAGCTCGCCGGTGGTGCCGGTAGCGCAGGCCTCGTTCCAGGCGTAGACGGTCTTGAGGAAGCCGTTCGGGTTGAACTTGTCGCCGCTCACGGTCTCGGTCTGCACCTTGGTGGCCAGCTCCTCCAGGGTGTCGGCCTGCACCACGGTGGCGCCGTGCTCGCGCAGCCACTCGATGCGGTCGCCGCCCACCACGGCGGCGTTGCAGTAGGGGGTCTCGATCATGACCTGGTGCGCGGCCTCGTCAAAGAACAGGTAGGCGCGGCACATGAACTGCTGCATGATCTCCTGGTTCACGAGCGACGAGGTCAGGCTCTCGTTCACGAAGCGCTGGCCGTTGCAGTTGGTGTAGATGCCCAGGGTCTGGATGGCGTGCACGGTGGCGCCGTAGTAGGCCAGGTGCACGTCGTCGATGTCCTCGACGGCCTCGTAGGCCTCGATGGTGTCGTAGGTGCAGTAGCTGCTCATGGGCCAGGGCTGCGGGTGGCCGTAGTAGGAGCCGTAGGACTTGCTCATCTTGGCGCCCACCTTCTGGGCCATCTCGATGCCGCCGCCGTCGAGGTAGGGCACGCACTGGGGCTGGGCCACGTCGGCAAAGCGGCCCAGGTAGCGCACCATCATCTCCTTGTTGCACTGGAAGCCGCCGGTGGCGATGACGACGCTCTTGGCGCTCACGGTCACCTGGCCGTCGGGGCCGGTGGCCACGACGCCGCAGGGGGTGCCGGCCTCGTCGGTCAGAATCTCGGTCACGATGGTGTTCAGCACCAGCGTGCCGCCCTTGTCCTGGAAGATCTGGCCGAACTGCTGCAGGTACTCGTCGGTGTAGGACTTGGAGCCCTGCTCGGCCGGACGGCGGCCGCCCATCCACACGTACGAGCTACCCTCGGAGAGGGGCTCGGTGGCCAGGCCCAGCCCCTGGACCCAAGCCAGGGTGTCTTCCCAGCCGTTGAGCACCACGGCCGAGAGGTCGGGGTCAGAGAGCGGCACCTTGGCGTAGGTGGCCTCCCAGGTGGTGCCGAAGCGCGGGCCAAAGGCGCCGGCGGCAAAGCGGCTCGTGCCGCCCACATGGCCGGAGGCCTCGATCAACACGACGTTCGCGCCCTCCTCGACGGCGGCCACGGCTGCGGCCAGGCCGCCGATGCCGGCGCCGGCAATCACGACGTCGCAGGTGTAGTCGGCTGCAGGTGCGGCGGCCTCGTCGGCCACGGCGGTGGTGGTGACGGCGGCCACACTGGTGGCGACGGCCGCGGCGGTGCCGGCACCCATCAGGAACTCGCGACGCGAAGAAGTAGCCATGTAGATCCTCCTTGTGGTTGGGCCTGCTTTCTTCCCCACGCGGATGCGCAGGGCCCTTTGCAGGTTGCAAGCGTCCCCACCATAGCCGCGACGGGGCCGCTTGCGCACCCTTAAGAGTTCGTGATTCTCAAATGCCGGTTTTTTCTCGACTAAAGACCCTGGTAGATGGTATGGTGAAAAATGCAAGCCCCGCAGTTCTCACCAGGTTCTTGCGAGGGCCCCTCAAAGCCTGGCACCCGTCAACACGCTTTGAGCCAACGGCCGTCAGCACCGCGAGGGAGTCACACCATGGGAGACGTACCCCGAACCGAGCATTCCGCGCTCTCCGCGACCGCCCTCGAACGCCGCGACTTCCCCATGCTCGCCGGCTTTGCCCTCTTTCAGGCCTGGGTCACGCTGTGCTTCTTCACGCCCCAGCTCTTCCCCGATGCCGTGGGCGACAACAACGTCTACATGCTCTCGCTCGCCGTGTCGGTGGCCGCCCTTGCCCTAGGTGCCTGGAAGCACCATGTTGCGGCCGCCCTGCTCCAAAGGTCCTCGATTCGTTGGGGCCTTGCCACCTGCGCGGCCGTCGGCACCGCGCTCATCCCCTTTTGCTTTGGCAGCTCCCCCATGCAGCTGGCACTCACGGCTGCAGCGGCCCTGCTTACGGGCCTCGCCATCGGGTTTTTCAACGTGGCGTGGTGCCAGGCCTTCGTGCACCGGGGCAACGCCGTGGACTTCACCCTCTCCATCGTGACCTCGAGCGTCGCGATCTACGTGCTCACCAACCTCGCCTACACCCCGGCCGTGAGCCCGTTGGTGATGCTCGCCCTCTCGGTGGCCATGCCCGTCGTGTCGGCGCTGCTGCTCAACCTCAACCGCTCGGCCGACCACGGCGGGGAGCGGATTGTGGTCCCCATCGACGCCCGACCGCGCCGCAGCTACCTGCTGCGCCTCTGCGTGGGCATCTTCGCCATCAGCCTCGCCGACGAGTTCATGCGCAACTACTACCTCGAGGGGACCGACCTATCGTTCTACTCAAGCCAGATCAACCTGCTCATCCTCGTGTTCAAGATCGTCGTGTCGATCATGACGGTCACGGCCATCCGCCGCATGCAGTACGAGGAGTTCTCGTTCCTCTACCGCGCCTCGTTCATGCTCGCTCTCATCGCGGCGTTGCTGCTCCCCTTTGCCGAGGCCGCCGGTCCCGTGGGCTACGCCCTGGCGAACTGCGGGGCCTTCGTATTCAAGCTCACGGTCTTCCTCGTGTGCCTCGAATACTGCGCCCGCGGGGCCTCGGCAGCCCTGACCTTCTGCATCGTGCGCGGCGTCTGGTCGCTCGACCTGCTGCTCGGAAGCGGCCTCTACGCCATCAACGATCATCTGGCCGGCATGGGCATCGACCCTGGCATCCTCACCATCGTGCTGGTGGTGGCGGTGGCGGCCGCCTACCTGTTCGTGTTCTCGAGCGGCGGCAACGGCTCGCTCGACCTACTCTCCCCCGAGGCCCATCCCGCGCCCTCGACAACGGCGGGGGCGGAGAACCCCTCGGAGGGCGGCAGCCTCCAACCCGGTGCCGACCCCCGGCCCGACACCGACGCCGTCTGCACGGCCCTTGCAGCCAGCGCGAACCTCTCCCCCCGCGAGGCCGACGTCTTACACCTGCTTGCCCGCGGCCGCACCACGGCCCGTATCCAAGATGAGCTCGGCATTTCGGCCAACACCGTGAACACCCACGTGCGCCACGTGTTCCAAAAGCTCGGCGTGCACTCGCGCCAGGAACTGCTCGACGTGGTGGAGAAGGGGCGCGGATAAGGCGAGCGCATAGCGGGGTGCTACCCTCAGAGAGGACGTACGGAACCCAAGAAGCGCATAGGCTCAAGGACGCCAGGGCGTGGATGGCCAGAATCGCAGCTTTGCGACTTTGCAAGGGACCCGGATGGCCGGGATTCGAGTTTTGCGACATGGTTTTTAAGGGGTTGTTCCCAATAGCTAACTTTAAAACATCATCTAACTGCGGTGATACGATTATGCACAATCGTACGATTGCAAAACTGCGTCGCAAAGCTGCGGTTCCGGCCAGCGCAAGTCTCCCAAATGTCGCAAAGTCGCAATCTCGTCCAGGCAGCCTCCGGCCTCCCGGGACTGCGCGGTTCTCAGCCGGGCATCCCCGCGGTAAGATCTCTCTAAACGCAAAAGGCGGGAAGGTCATTTGACCTCCCCGCCCTGCTGTCTCAAGTGGTGCGGCGTATAGGATTCGAACCTATGACGTTCTGATTCGTAGTCAGACCCT
>JAHZGC010000050.1 GCA_019421015.1 Coriobacteriaceae bacterium
CAACCACCCCACCGAGATCGAGCCCTTCGGCGGCGCGGCCACCTGCGTGGGCGGCGCCATCCGTGACCCCCTCTCGGGCCGCAGCTATGTGTACCAGGCCATGCGCGTGACCGGCGCGGCCGACCCCACGGTGCCCGTCTCTGAGACGCTGCCCGGCAAGCTGCCCCAGCGCAAGCTCGTGACCACGGCGGCCGCGGGCTACGCGAGCTACGGCAACCAGATCGGTCTGGCAACGGGCCAGGTCAACGAGCTGTACCACCCCGGCTATGCCGCCAAGCGCATGGAGATCGGCGCCGTGGTGGGCGCCACCCCGGCCGACCACGTGCGTCGCGAGACCCCGGCCCCCGGCGACGTGATCGTGCTGCTCGGCGGCCGCACCGGCCGTGACGGCATCGGCGGCGCCACCGGCTCCTCCAAGGCCCACGACGCCGGCTCTATCGACCATTGCGGCGCCGAGGTCCAAAAGGGCAACGCCCCTGTGGAGCGCAAGATCCAGCGCCTCTTCCGCCGCGGCGACGCCTGCCGCCTCATCAAGCGCTGCAACGACTTCGGCGCCGGCGGTGTGAGCGTGGCCGTGGGCGAGCTGGCCGACGGCCTACAGATCGACCTCAACGCCGTGCCCAAGAAGTACGACGGCCTCGACGGCACTGAGCTTGCCATCTCCGAGTCCCAGGAGCGCATGGCCGTGGCCCTGGCCCCCGAGGACGTCGAGACGTTCATCGCGCTTGCCCATGAGGAGAACCTCGAGGCCACCCCGATCGCCACGGTGACCGAGGAGCCCCGCGTGCGCATGAGCTGGAACGGCGAGACCATCGTCGACGTGAGCCGCGAGTTCCTGGCCTCCAACGGTGCCCCCAAGCATGCCCGCGTGCATGTGGAGAAGGGCGGCAAGTACCAGCCCGAGTGGGCCGGCGACACCCTGGCCGAGCGCATGCGCTCCGTGATGACCGACCTCAACGTGGCCAGCAACAAGGGCCTCTCCGAGCGCTTTGACTCCACCATCGGCGCGGCCACCGTGCTCATGCCCTTTGGCGGAAAGAACCAGCTCACCCCCTCCATGGCCATGGTGGCCAAGTTCCCGGTCGACGGCGAGACCAACACCTGCAGTGGCATGGCCTGGGGCTTCAACCCCTACCTCTCCTCCGAGAACCAGTACGAGGGCGCCTACCTCGCCGTGGTCGAGAGCGTGAGCAAGCTCGTGGCCGCCGGCTTTAAGCATGCCGACGCCTACCTCACGCTGCAGGAGTACTTCGAGAAGCTGCGCGACGAGCCCGAGCGCTGGGGCAAGCCCGTGGCCAGCGTGCTGGGTGCCCTCATGGCCCAGGTCGACCTGGGCGTGGGTGCCATCGGCGGTAAGGACTCCATGAGCGGCAGCTTTGAGCAGCTCGACGTGCCGCCCACCCTGGTGAGCTTTGCCACCGCCGTGGGCCCCGTGGACCGCGTGCAGTCGCCGGAGTTCAAGGGCGCCGGCCACCGCGTTGCCCTGATCCAGCCCGCCTGCCCCTACGGCACCATTGTTCCCGGCACCAAGGGCCTGCTCAAGGCCTACGACATGGTGGAGAAGCTCATCGACGAGGGCAAGGTCCTGGCCGTGGCGACACCCGGCTACGGTGGTCTGGCCGAGACGCTCTTCAAGATGTGCGTGGGCAACCGCGTGGGCATCGAGCTGAACCCGCGCTTTGAGGTGGACGAGCTGTTCTGGCCCGCCTACGGCAGCTTCGTGGTGGAGCTGGCCGACGACGTGACCGTGGAGGAGCAGATCAACAACATCGCGGTGACCGAGCTGGGCACGACCACCGAGGCCTACAAGCTGGGGGGCGGCGGCGAGACTGTGGATTTGGCCGCGCTGCAGGAGGCCTGGGAGTCGGCTATCGAGGAGGTCTTTCCCTACCGCGGCGCCGGCGAGGAGGTCGAGCGCCTGAGCTGTGTGATCAGCAACCCGCACGTGTACGCCGGCCCCAAGATTGGGCGCCCCCGCGTGGTGATCCCCGCCTTCCCGGGTACCAACTGCGAGACCGACAGCGCCCACGCCTTTGAGCGCGCCGGCGCCGAGGCCCGTGTGATCGTGATCAACAACCTGACCCCCGAGGCTGTGGTCCAGAGCACCCGCGAGCTGGTGAAGGCCATCAACGAGAGCCAGATTGTCATGCTGCCCGGCGGCTTTAGCGGTGGCGACGAGCCCGACGGCAGCGCCAAGTTCATTACGGCGTTCTTCCGCGCCCCCGAGGTCACCGAGGCCGTGCGCGACCTGCTCCAAGCTCGCGACGGCCTGATGCTGGGTATCTGCAACGGCTTCCAGGCGCTGGTGAAGCTGGGCCTGCTGCCCTTTGGCGACATCCGCCCCATGGACGACACCTGTCCCACGCTGACCTACAACGCCATCGGCCGCCACCAGAGCCGCCTGGTGCACACCCGCGTGGCGTCGAACCTCTCGCCCTGGCTCAGCAAGTGCGCGGTGGGCGACATCCACACGGTAGCTGTCAGCCATGGCGAGGGCCGCTTTGTGGCGAGCCCCGCGCTGCTGGCCGAGATGGTGACCAACGGTCAGGTTGCGACCCAGTACGTGGACGAGAACGGCATGCCCTCCATGGACCTGGCCGTGAACCCCAACGGGTCGGTCCTTGCCATCGAGAGCATCACGAGCCCCGACGGCCGCGTGTTCGGCAAGATGGGCCACACCGAGCGCAACGGCAAGGGGCTCTACAAGAACGTGCCCGGCGATACGTTCCAGCCGCTCATCGAGGGCGGTGTGGAGTACTTCAAGTAGGGGTTTTCGAGCGATGGTCGGCGGCGCCCGCTTCGATGCGGGGGGTCTGACCGCCTGTTGTGTTGCCGGGGGGCCTGCGTACCGTGTGTACTGCGGTACGTCGGGCCCCCCGGTTTTTTACGGCTCGGGGGGTGGGGCGGATTGGGCCCCGGGGGCTCGTCTGCGGTTGGGATGAAGCAACGACGGTTGGGACGAGCCGACGGTTGGGGCGAACGAGCGACGGTTGAGACGGGAATGCGGTATCATTTGTAAAAACTCCGATATATGCATGATGAAATTTTGATAACTGATATCTTTGTTCTAACCGTTCACACCAATCCTGGGATTTTTGGCGTCTCCTCCATAAAATATTAATCAATCATGAAAGTGAATCATGCAAAACCCGAAGATTTCACGTTTTTTATTGCGATTTTGATCCCTTTGCCCCCCACCTGCCCCCCGATTCCTGCCCCGCGCTCCCTGCCGCCTGTCCCGCGCCCCGCGTCCCGCGTCCCTACGAAAACAGGTCGATGATCTCCTGCTTGGAGTGGGCGTCGAGCTTGACGTAGATCTCGCGCATGTAGCTGCGTACGGTGTTGGAGGTGATGTGGAGCTCCTCGGCGATGTAGGGCGACGTGCGCCCGCGGGCCAGCAGCAGCACGATCTCGCGCTCGCGGGGCGTGAGGTGGTACTGCGCCGCAAGCTCCTGGGAGCGGCGCTCCATGTAGGCGTCTTCGGCGGCCGCGCTGGCTATGCCAGTTGCACTGACGGTATCGGCTACGGGCTCTCCTTCCGCTGCGGCGGGAGCACCTTCGGCCTCGACCGACTCCTTGACCATGTCCTCCAAAGGCGGCATGGCGGTGTGGGTGGACTTGCGCGCCTTGCGGCCCAGGGCCATGGAGGCGGCGGCGAGCAGATAGGCCGCGCCGAGCACCACGATGAGCATGCGGGTGAAATACTCGATGTGGGTCTGCGCCCCCAGCGCCATGCCCGCGACGATGCTGGCCACAAGGCAGAGCCGCGCTATGAGCGTGGTGGCAGACAGTACCGCGACGATGGGAGCCTGCCGTAAGTATGCGGTGTCTACCAGCAAGAATAGTATCGAGATATTCACGATGCCGTTGATGAAGATAAGTCCGGCGCAAAAGATATGGCTGTAGATGGTCCCCGTGAACGGAAGGGCCACCAGCAAAAGGGCTATCACCGGGAACGCCATTTTGAACGCCCTGCGCAAGTCGACGCCGCGATGCATGACCAGCGACAGGAACGCCATACTGGCCGCCGCCAGCGCCAGGGCCAGGTTGTGGAAGGGGGTGGTCGTGCCCACGGGCGAGCCGGTGAACAAAAACGCCGACATGAACCCTGTGAGCGCGGTAAACGCGGCATATATGATTAAGGGCCCCCTGAGCTCGCTGAGCACTTTGCAGGTTGCGTGCCAGCTGTCGTGGGGATTGGAGAATTCCGGTATGGGCCACGCCGTTGTCGCAGGTTGCCCTATGCGAATGTGTCCCAGAAGGCGGAGCAGCACGGCGCTCATGATTCCCAACACCCCAAGCGCGGGAATCTGTATATCTGTCGATAGGTAGCCGAGCCCCATGGTCATAAGGGCGTTGAACAGGATGCACACTGCAAGGGTGGCCAGGCACCGCCGGGGCTTAAGCGGCACGAACGGTACGAGCCATGCGGCATTGGCTATGATGAGGGCGGTCCCATAGACGCCGGGCATGATTACCGTGGCACCTGGCAACGCCCACTCGAACTGCGAAAACAGGTTGAGCGCCACCAGCACCAGGGTGGCCACGATGCCCGGCACCCGAAAGTCGTACGACGGGTGCAGGCAGCCCATGACCACAAGCACCGCCGAGCATCCAACGATCGAAAGCGACGTGGCGAGGGAGAACTCCAAGTTCGCCTCGTTAAGCGGATAGATGCCCGGCACGCTCGAGAGCGCGGTGGAGTAGGTGAGGTTCATCAGGGCGCGATAGAGCCCGTAGCCTATCACCAGGGCGAGGCAGTATATGTCTACAGGAGAGCGATGGGGCGTACCGGCGGCGGTCTTCTCGGCTGTTCTATCGGTGGCGACCGGGCGCCTTAATGCAGTCATGCGAATCACCTGTCTGAACGCGGATGGAGATCGAAACCATACAATTCCACGCTAGTACCCTAGTACCCCCAATGCCATGGAACGCGCCGTTGGAATCGACGGTGAATGATTCCATGCGCCCTGTGCTGAGACCCCCACAGTATCCGCCGTCTGCCTGTCAATTGCTACCGTTCATTTTGTAGGGATTGACGGGCAAGTGTCAAAACCGACGCCACAACGGCGCGTGGGGTCGACCGGTGTGGATTATTTATCTTGACAGCATGTGCCTGCGTTTTTGTCTCCCCCACAAAACGAACCTGACCCCATCTGGCCATCTCGCCGCACCATGGCAAGCGGCAAGTGCGTCCAAGGGGGATGCACGCCTATACAAGGAGGTTTACCTATGGAGGCAGTTTGTTCGAGGCGCGGCATGCTCAAGGGGGCGGCCATGGGTGCCGCGGCGGCCGGCTTTGCTGCCATTGCTCCGGTTGCTCTGGCCGAAGGCGAGGACCCCGGTTTTGACCGTGAGTGCGACTTTCTGATTGTGGGCTTCGGCCTGGCCGGCGCTGCGGCCGCCGTCGAGGCCAACGACATCGACCCCGACGCCAAGATCCTTGTGATCGAGAAGATGGACGAGGCCCAGGCCGGTGGCAACTCCATCGCCTCCGGTCAGACGGTCATCGTTCCGTCGCCTGATGACCTCGACACGTTCAAGACCTACGTGGCCGCCTGCTTCGAGCCCAACCCCATCCCCGAGGAGTACCTCGACTGGATGTGCAACGAGTTCGCCAGCCAGGTCGACTGGATCCAGGGTACCGTGAGCCCCGTGGGCTACGAGATCGGCTACGTCTCGGGCGGTCCCGTCACCTGGGGTAAGCTCGTGACCGAGTTCCCCGACCTGCCCGGTTCCAGCTTCATCGGCTGCTCGGGCCACGTGCGCGCCGTGGGTGCCCCCGGCCTTGAGCTCGGCGGCGTGTGGCGCGGCTTCTCCCTGGCTGCTAACGCCCGCGACAACGTCGAGGTTGACTACGAGTGCGCCATGACCCAGATTATCGTGGACGCCGACGGCAAGGTCGTGGGCATCGTGGCCGACAACAAGGGTACCGAGGAGCGCATCGGCGCCGGCAAGGGCGTCGTGCTTGCCTGCGGCGGCTACGAGAACA
>JAHZGC010000051.1 GCA_019421015.1 Coriobacteriaceae bacterium
GCCTCGACCTGGGGCCAGGTGGAACGTTCAAGGCGCATGGGCGTCTCCCTTCGGGACGGGTTGCGGTCGGGAGTAGTGTAGCGCGGCAGGGCGGTCGTGCGGAGGACTGCGGCTGGAATCTGCTGCCTTGGAGCGGACGTTGCGGGTGGAGACAAAAGGATGCTAGGGTGGCTGTTCGGCCAATATTGGGAAATCGGGCGCAGGATACAGGAGGCGGTGGGCGACCGGGCGGCCTATGGTAAGCAGCTACTGGCGTATCTGTCAGAGCGGCTGACGGTGGATTTTGGGCCGGGGTTTACTCAACGAGAGCTACGCCGTATGAGACAGTTCTATCAAGTGTTCTCAATTCGGTGCGCACTGCGCCCCGAATTGAGCTGGACTCACTATCGCCTGCTTATGCGCGTGGAGAACGAGGAACGACGGACCTGGTACATGAACGAGGCGGCCGACGCGGGATGGAGCTCGCGGCAGCTTGACCGGCAGATCCAGACGTTTTATTACGATCGCCTGCTTGCCACCCAGGGCGACGACGCCAAACGCGAGGTCACCCGGGAGATTGGGACGACCCAGCCCGTCACCGAGGCCGACGGCATCGTGCGCGACCCCTATGTGCTCGAGTTTTTGGGCATTCCCAAGGGCGCGACCTATTTGGAGAAGGACCTCGAAGACGCCCTTATCGGCAAGCTCCAGGAGTTCCTGCTCGAGCTCGGTCGCGGCTTTTGCTTCGTGGGACGCCAGATGCGCATCAACGACGGTACCGATGACTACTATATCGACCTGGTCTTTTACAACTACCTCACCCGGCGTTTTGTGCTCATCGACCTCAAGACAAGAGATGCGACAGCCGGTGCGCTCGGCGTTCCCGAGGACACCGTGAGGAAATGGCTCAAGACGCTGCAGGCGGTCGGAATCGAGGTGCTCTTGGCGAGAAGAGATACACGAGGCACCCCTTTGAGACGAAGGTGGCTGCGGCGATGGCCGCGGTCGACGAGGGCATGACGAAAGCCAGGGCGATGGCCGTCTTCGGCATAGCCTCCACGTCCCCGCTCGAAAGGTGGTGCAGGGCGTACCGCGAGGGCGGCGCCGGGACGCCTTCGATGCGTCCCGGCCCCGCCGATGCAATGCCCCTTTGTCTATGGCGTCACGCGCCGGCGCATGTCGGGCGCCGTTTCCTCTCGGCGCGCCAACGCGACCGCGGCCCAGCTTGCGGTTGCGCTTACGCCTGCGGCGTGTTGGCCAGGGCGCTGCGGGCCGAGATGCGGCCGAACGCGGCGCACTCACCCAGGTTGCCGCAGCCGTTGTAGAAGTGGCCCCACACCGATCCGAACTCGCCGGCCGAATAGAGGTTCGGGATCGGGTTGCCGTCGGGGTCGAGGATTTCGCCCTTGGCGGAGCGCACAGGGCCGCCGTCGGTGTTGAGCATCGTGGGAATGCACAGCACGGCGTAGAACGGGCCGGTCGTAATCGGGGTCAGCGTGTCGGCGGGACGGTAGAACGCCAGGTCCTCGCCCTGCTCGCACCAGTGGTTCCACAAATCGACGGTCTTCACGAGCTCCTCGGCGGGCACCTCGATGGCGGCGGCAAGGTCCTCGATAGTGTCGGCGCTCACGGCCCAGCCGTCGGCCACGGGGTCATCGGAGACGTCTGCGGGGAACGCGCCCGCGTCGAGCCCGGCCTGGTCGAAGACGAACCAGCCCTTGGGGGGCAGCGGCAGGTGCACCCAGTTTCCGCCGAACTGCGTGATGCCGTGGCGGTAGCCCACGTTGCAGGCCATATTGGAGTCCGGCTCGGTGCCTCTGTAGAGGTTACAGCCGTCGTAGTCGTTGTAGAAGCGGCGGCCGTTGACGCCGACGGTGATGCCGTGCTGCTTGGTCACGAAGCTGTGCTTGACCGAGGCGAAGCGCGTGTTCTCGAGGTCGCGCAGGGTCATCCAGAACTGGGCGCCGCCGTGCATGTGCCAGAAGTCGGCGCCGACCTTCATGCAGGCGCGGTGGCCGTCGCCGGTGTTGGCGACGCCGGCTAGCGGGACGCACCCCTGGATGCCCGTGTAGGTGAACATCATCTCGGGGTCGTTCTCGAAGCCGCCTGTGCACATGATGACGCCACGGTTGGCCTTGTAGCGCTTGCCGCCGACCACGACGCCGAGGACCGCCTTGCTCTCGGGGTCCTGCACCAGCTCGTCCATCGGGGTCTCGGGCAGGTAGGTGATGGTGTCGGCGTGCTGGTTCATGACGTCGAACAGGAAGTGGTAGACGTGGAACGCGCCGCCGGCCTCGGGGTTGAACTCGTAGTAGCCCACGGTGTGGTCGTTGGGGAACTCGGCGTACTCGCTGGTCTTCTCGCCCGTGGCGTCCGGCGGGTAGAGGTTGAGCTGGTCCTCGGTGGCGCCGAGCGACAGGATCCAGGTGAGGTTCTCCTTGAGCTCGGTGGCAAAGGCGTGGATGACGTCGTCGGGCGTGGCCTCGCCGATGAGGCACTGCAGGTAGACCTCGGCGCCCTCGACGTCGTCGATGTACATGACATCGCCGGCGCTGTAGGGGCTGTTGCCCGAACCCGACGCCCTCTTCTCGACGAGCAGGCACGTGGCGCCTTCGCCCTCGGTGGCCACGGTGACCGCGGCGGTGAGGCCCGCCATGCCGGCGCCCACGACGACGACGTCGTACGCGCCGTCCCAGCCTTCGGGCGCGTCGGCGGTCGAGGCGTCGGTCACGGCGGCGGTGGCCTCGGCGGAGTCGTCCCCGTCGGCGTGGTCGGCCGCGTAGACGGCGAACGCGCTTGCGGGAAGGGCGGCGCCGGCAGTGGCGGCGGCCAGGGCGCCCGCCCCCTTGATGAACGTGCGGCGGTCGGAAACGGTGGTGCGTGTCATACAAACCTCCTCGTGTCGGTTGTGCGGTGCACGTCCGATGGTCCGCCACACCGGGGCGCGGGCCAAGTCGGACACGGGGATGATTTGGGTAGGACGTGCCGGGTGACGGCATTAAAACACCAGCTACTAAGCGGTATCCGCAAAGTCGCGCAAAAAACGCGCCCCGCCCGGTGCCGGACCTGCCTCAGACGCCTGCGAGCGTCTGCAGCTCCTCGCGGCTGTGCACGCCGAGCTTCTTGTAGAGCCGGTCGGCATGGGTCTTGACGGTGTTTTCGGATATGTAGAGCGTTTCGGCGACGTAGCCCCGCGACCGTCCGGCGCACAGCATCTGCATGACCTCGATTTCGCGCGGGGTGAGGCGGTGCTCGGCGCCCACGGCGGCGCAGCGGGCGTTGATCTGGGCGACGTCGGCGGTGCGCACCTGCCGGCCGCGCAGGTCGTCGAAGAGCTGCAGCAGGTCGGGGTTGCGCGAGTCGAGGCATAGGGCGAGCACGACGAACAGCATGAACAGCAGCACGGTGCACAGCGGGGCGAGCCCGAGCACCGCGGGGGCCGCCGACCCGGCGAGTTTGCCGAAGAACGAGGCGAGCCCGTAGGCGCCCAGGCCGACGCCCACCACCAGGTACGACGGTATGGGCGTGTGGTGGGCGACCGTGCAGATGGTGAGCCACAGGATGGGGATGAGCAGGTCGGCCGCTATGGAGGAGGCAATCCAGAGCACGGGGCCCTCCAGGCCGATCGAGATGACGAGCAGGGCGAACGCGGCGACGGTGTAGAGCCCGCGCCACAGGAGCACGAAGTCGAACGCGAGCTGGGTTTTGAGGGTCCATACGAGGACGAGGCAGCTGAGAAGCACCGTGAACGCTGCCTTGATGGGGTAGGCGAAGCTCAGGTCGGCTGCGTAGGGGTTGGTGCCGCTGAGGATGAGCTGGTTGTTGAGGGTGAGCGCGACGACAATCGCCCAGAGCTTCCAGGTGCTGAAGCTCGCATCGTGGGGATGGGCCGACGGTTCGGCGGCATCGCCGGCGTGCGGGGAGGGGGAGGTCTGCGCGCGCAGCGCCCGGGCGAACATGAGCCCCGACAGGAGGGGAACCGCAGCGGCGAGCGCGGTGCTCGCCCCGAGCGGCAGGGCGTAGAGCACGGTGCGCCCGACGGTCCACGCGATGCACCCCACGAAGATGAGGCGGATGAGCTCGCGCAGCTTGCGGTGGGAAAGGCAGACGGCCCAGCGCACGTAGGACCAGCCGATGCCCAGGCCGGCGGCGATCGAGCCCGCCAGGGCGAGATAGGGGCTCGCCCCGAACAGGGCGGGGCTCACCAGCAGCACGCACGAGGCGGACATGCCCACCGATGCGGCCCAGTCCGCGGCGCGCAGGCCGGCGGAGCCCGCGCCGGAGGCCGCGGGGTCGCCCCGGCGACGCCCCAGAAGGCATGCGACGGCGATGGTGAGAAGGGAGAACCAGAGGTAGATGTTGCAGAACCCGAAGTTTGCAGGCAGATAGCTGTTGTGGGTGTTGTCCCACGAGAACAGGACCATGGGCGCCCAGGCACCGTAGCGCGAAAGCCTCGTTGCGATGGATGCCGCCATGTTCATCCCCCAGCCCCGTCCGTGTTGCCGTCCCTGCGACGGCGCTCCCATTATACGGCGACGGCCGTCGCGGTCGCGGCCCGGGCGCGTTCTCCAGAGGTCTCCCGGCTTTCTGGGAACGCTGTGGAGTTCTTGGCGCTGGCGTTGGAGGGGGCTTGTCCCAATGTCATTAACTTAAGCCGCCCGAGTCGTCAGAACACCCTTCTTGTGGGTCGTGCTGTTGCGCCTCGGCCTCGAGGGGCTGTTCAGACCCGCGCGGCTGTACTCACGGCCCGGCCTCACGGGCACCAGGCACCCCCCCCTCAGCTCCTCCACGACCGCGTCCATGAGGGCGGCGCTCTCGGCGGGAGGGGCGAGGAACGCCCCCACCAGCTCCTCCTTGGCGACCCCCAGGGTGTAGGAGCGGTTGACGGTCATGCGGTGGGCCCCGGAGGGCTCGGGAAGCCCCAGGTCCGCCTCGTTTGCGAGGTCGAGTTCAGCAGGTAGGAGGTGGCGTGGATGTCCCGCTCGATGAGGACGGGCTTGCCGCCGGTGAAGCTCTCCATCTGCAGGCGGTCCTTCACCATCTGGAAGCAGGCCTCGATCCCCCGGCGGGCGCGGTAGACGCCTCCGAGCTCCCCGCGCGGCAGCTCGGAGACGGGGACGTTCGTGACCAGGCACTCCTCGCGCCCGGCGACCGCGACGGTCGCGAATCGGGCCCTCAGGCCCCCTTCGGGCAGGGAGGTCGCCGCAGCCGGGTCGGGCCTCTCCCGCGCCTTGAGGAACCCCGGCGCGCTTATGTGCATCCCGTGCCTCCTCCCGAGCTCGCGCAGCTCCATCTTGAGGGAACGGCCCCTCCTCGCGACTATGGCCCCGAATACCTCGGCGCAGCCCATCTCGCGCCGCCTGGTGAAGTCCCGCGGCCTGCGTCTGCACATCGCCGCGAACCACTCGCCCCGGACCTCCGCCGCGTCGGCGGCCACCCTCAGTGAAGCCCCTATGCCCGTCTCCCGCCCCCGTCGGCTGCAATCCCGCGACTGTACACCAAAAACGGCTGTCGGCGCCTTAAGTTAATGACATTGGCGCCCCCCTGCACACCCGGGGGGCCGGCACGCCCTACCCCACCAGCTCGCGCAGCAGCCGCTCGCGGTGGTTGATGAACAGCTCGGTAACCTGGTAGCTCTCGGT
>JAHZGC010000052.1 GCA_019421015.1 Coriobacteriaceae bacterium
ACGGCAAGATCTCCGACGTGACCGTGGGCGACAACTCCGAGACCCAGGGCATCGGCTCCAACGCCATCGAGCAGCTGCCCTCCAAGATCGTCGAGGCCAACGGCACCGACGGTGTGGACGACGTGTCCGGCGCCACCATCACCTCCAAGGCCATCAAGTCGGCCGTGAACGACGCCCTGGCTCAGGGCAAGTAAGACCTTCCTATAACCTGAAGTAAAGCTTCAGGGTTAGGGAGAGAACAGCGTTTTGAAGAGGCCGTCCTTCGGGGCGGCCTCTTTGCATGCTTGGGATATAATTGCCCGGCAAAGCAAGGCTATCAGGAAGGCTACTCAAGGAGCGCCATGTCTCTTTCTATCGGTATCGTGGGCCTGCCCAACGTGGGCAAGTCGACCCTGTTCACCGCCCTGACCAAGCAGGGCGGTCTTGCCGCCAACTACCCGTTTGCCACCATCGACCCCAACGTGGGCGTGGTGGACGTCCCCGACAGCAGGCTCCAGGCCCTGGCCGACATCGTGCACCCGGGGCGCATCGTCCCGGCGACCGTCGAGTTCGTCGACATCGCAGGCCTTGTGAAGGGCGCGAGCGAGGGGGAGGGCCTGGGCAACCAGTTCCTTGCCAACATCCGCGAGACCGACGCCATCTGCGAGGTGGTGCGCTTCTTCAAGGACCCCGACGTCGTGCACGTCGCGGGCCGTGTGGACCCCTTGGGCGACGTGGACACCATCCACACCGAGCTCATCCTGGCCGACCTCGCAACCATCGAGCGCGCCATGCCCAAGGTGCAGAAGGAGTCTCACCGCGGCGACAAGCGCAGCGTCACCAAGCTGGCGACGATGGAGCGCCTGCAGGTGTGGATGAACGAGGGCCACCGCGCCCGCACCATGGAGATGACCGACGAGGAGCGCGAGAGCATCTCCGACCTGTTCCTGCTCACCATGAAGCCGGTGCTGTACGTGGCCAACGTCGACGAGGACGGCCTCACGGCCGAGCTGCCCCTCATCGACGGCATCAAGCCCATCCCCATCTGCGCGCAGGTCGAGGCCGAGCTTGCCGAGCTCGAGCCTGACGAGGCCAAGGAGTACCTCGAGAGCCTGGGCCTCGAGGAGAGCGGCCTTGCTGTGCTTGCCCGGGCCGCCTACAACCTGCTGGGCCTGCAGTCCTACTTCACCGCAGGCGAGATGGAGGTCAAGGCGTGGACGATCCCGATCGGGGCTACGGCTCCCAAGGCCGCCGGCGTGATCCACGGCGACTTTGAGCGCGGGTTCATCAAGGCCGAGACCATAGCCTACGACGACTACGTCTCGCTCGGCGGGGAGGCCGGGGCCAAAGCCGCCGGCAAGCTGCGCATGGAGGGCAAGGACTACGTCGTGAAGGACGGCGACGTCATGCACTTCCGCTTCAACGTGTAAGAGAGAGGGCGGGGCTATCTCCGGGCTTTGCCGCAGGCCGCCGTTCCACCGAGCTGTGGGACGGCGGCCTTTTTTGCATGGGCTTTTTGCAGGGCCTTCTCGACCCCGTGAAGAACCGTCGAAAAGGGTACGTAGGTGCCAACAGACGCACCAATACCGGTGCATGGAACATCGACGGAAGGGGCTCCCATGGCTGACAGCAACGTCACTACGGTGAAGGCGGAGGTAATCGACGGATCGTCGCCGAGGTCGGGAGCGAGCGGGCCGAAGCGCCGCAGGGTCTCGTGGTCCATGCTGCTGTCGGGGGTGCTCTTTCTTATCCTCGGCATCGTGTGCTGGGTGTGGCCGAACCTTGCCCTTGAAACGATTGCCCTGATCTTGGGCATCGGCTTTTTGGTGGCAGGCGTGGGAACCGTTGCCGACTACGTGCTGGCACGCGGGTTCTTCTCGGCATGGCTGCTGGTCGACGGCATCCTCGACGTCATCCTCGGCATCATCTTTATCGTCAACCCTCTGGTGTCGGCGTGGGCCCTCGCGTGGCTTGTGGCCATCGCCATCATAGTCTCGGGCATCATGCAGCTTTTCTCTTGCTGGCGCCTGCGCCACGACATGTCGGCCACCTGGTGGCTTTCGCTCATCACCGGTGTCATCACCATCGTGCTCGGCATCCTGATGCTGGCGGTTCCCTCCACGCTCGCCCTGTGGCTTTCGATCTTTGCCATCGTCTACGGTGTGGGGCTCGTGGTGTTTGCCTTCAAGGTGCCCAAGATCTTTGATTAAGGCTTACGCTGAGAGCCATATGTTGAAGGTCGTCTGAATTGAGGCTGTGACCCATGGGCAAGAAGGAACGCAAGAAGGCCAAGGAACACAAAGGACGTGTTGGCCAGAGGTGCCCTTCTTGCCTCGATGGTTTTGTGCGCCTCTGCAACGACGGTTGGCTGCAGGGTTGGCATGAGCGCAACGGCGGTAACCTGAGCTATCGACTTGCGCCGCAGGAGCGGGACGAGTTCGAGGGATATGCCGGCTTCGGGGCTCGCGGCGACTGGCATGCGCTCACGCTCCCCGAGCCTACCCTTGCCGGGGAGCGGTTCCTGGTGACCGGCAGCGGCCGCCATATGCGCCGCGTGGCCGACGACCCGTCGGCGAACCTCTGCCTTATCGAGCTCGACGGCGAGGGTGCCTCATGGCGGCTCCTATGGGGCCTGACCGAAGGCGGTATGCCCACGAGCGAGCTTCCTACCCACCTCGCGGCCCACGCGGCGCGCGTGGCGGCGGGGGAGGAGGACCGCGTGGTCTACCACGCCCACCTGCCCAACCTCGTGGCGCTGACCTACGTGGCCGAGCCCGAGGACCGCACCGTCTCCCGGATCCTGTGGAAGACGATCCCCGAGTGCGTCATGACGTTTCCCGAAGGGGTCGGCGTCGTGGGGTGGGGCATCCCGGGCAGCCAGGAGCTCGCCGAGGCCACGCGCGCCAAGATGGAACGCTACCGTGCGGTCGTGTGGGCGCTCCACGGCGTGTTCTGCGCGGGGCCGACCTTTGACGAGACGTTCGGTTACGCACAGACCCTGGAGAAGGCCGCCCAGATCCACCGCTACGCCTGCGCGATGAACGGCGGCAGCGACGTCTTTTGGCAGACCATTCCCGACGACGGCCTGCGCGCCTGCGCCGCAGCCTGCGGGCGCGAGGCGAACCCCGAGTTCCTCAACGGCTAAAATCTGCAGAGTGTGAGCGATGCCGTGCTCCGGGGTGTGGCGGTCGTACGGCGGGCGTAAACTTACGCCTATTGTTTGGCCGAGAATACCCCAGGTGACGGATAGGAGCCCCATTCCATGGCACAGAGCGATCAGTTGGTCGTCGTCCTCGACTTCGGCGCGCAGTACGGGCAGCTCATCGCCCGCCGCGTGCGCGACCTCAACGTCTATTCGGAGCTCGTGCCCTGCGACATCCCGGTGGACGAGCTCGTTGCCATGGACCCCTCGGCCATCATCCTCTCGGGCGGCCCGGCCAGCGTCTACGCCGACGACGCGCCCGACATGGACGCCCGCATCTTCGACCTGGGCATCCCGGTGCTCGGCTTCTGCTACGGCCAGCAGATCATGGCCGTCAAGCTGGGCGGCTCGGTGGGCCATACCGAGGTAGGCGAGTACGGTCACGCGCCCCTGCAGCGCGTGGGCGAGTCGCGCCTTTTGGCCGAGACCCCCGGCGAGCAGAGCGTGTGGATGAGCCACCGCGACGCCGTGAACCGCGTGCCCGAGGGCTTCACGGTCACCTCGACCACCGACGTGTGCCCCGTCGCCTCCATGGAGTGCCCCGAGCGCAACCTCTACGCCACGCAGTTCCACCCCGAGGTGCGCCACACGCCTTTCGGCAACCAGCTGCTGCGCAACTTCCTCTTTGACATCTGCGGCCTTGAGCCCAACTGGTCCATGGCGAGCATCGCTGAGCAGAAGATCGCTGAGATCCGCGAGAAGGTGGGGGAGGACCGCGTCATCCTCGCGCTTTCGGGCGGCGTGGACTCGAGCGTGGTGGCGGCCCTGCTGTCGCGCGCCATCGGCAAGCAGGTGACCTGCGTGTTCGTGAACCACGGCCTGCTACGCAAGGGCGAGCCCGAGGCGGTCGAAGAGGTGTTCACCAAGCAGTTCGACGTGGACTTCGTGCACGTGCACGCCGAGGAGCGCTATGCCGAGCTGCTGGCCGGCGTGACCGAGCCCGAGGAGAAGCGCCGCATCATCGGCACCCAGTTCTGGAAAGAGTTCTTTGCCGTGGCCCAGGAGCTCGACGGCGTGAAGTACCTGGCCCAGGGCACCATCTACCCCGACATCATCGAGAGCGGCGCCCGCAAGACCGGCGGCAAGGCCTCGACCATCAAGAGCCACCACAACCTCATCCCGTTCCCCGAGGGCGTGAGTTTTGACCTCATCGAGCCGCTCGACCATTTCTTTAAGGACGAGGTGCGCGCCCTGGGCACCGAGCTTGGCCTGCCCGACAACATCGTGTACCGCCAGCCGTTCCCCGGCCCCGGCCTGGCCATCCGCATCATCGGTGCCGTGACCCCCGACAAGCTGGCCATCCTCAAGGACGCCGACGCCATCGTGCGTGAGGAGCTCGACGCCTACAACGCCCGTCTCTTTGAGGAGACCGGCGAGCGCAACTCCGAGCACAGCTGCTGGCAGTACTTTGCCGTACTGCCCGACATCAAGAGCGTGGGCGTCATGGGCGACGAGCGCACCTACGGCTATCCCATCATCCTGCGCGCCGTGGAGAGCTCCGACGCCATGACCGCTGACTGGGCCAAGCTGCCCTACGAGACCCTGGGC
>JAHZGC010000053.1 GCA_019421015.1 Coriobacteriaceae bacterium
CTCGAACCTACAACAACTCGGTTAACAGC
Source organism: Coriobacteriaceae bacterium (assembly GCA_019421015.1). GTDB lineage: Bacteria > Actinomycetota > Coriobacteriia > Coriobacteriales > UMGS124 > JAHZGC01. The sequence continues at coordinate 30 of JAHZGC010000053.1, forward strand.
CGAGTGCTCTACCATTGAGCTATCGGGGAATTCGATGTGCTCAACGCGCAACAAGGAGTATTTAAACACTTCCGAAGAGCCTGTGCAAGTAGAAAACCAAATTGCTAGCTGGAACACATTTTCTTCATCTATACCCCAGCTGCCGGAACCAGTCCGTGTGAAAACGTCCCGCAACGACGACGGGAAGCCGTCATGAAAAAGGCCCCGCCGAAGCGAGGCCCCGTGTGGAGACGACCGGCTGACCGGCTAATCCTCGAGGAAGTCCTTGAGCTTGCCGGAGCGGGACGGGTGACGCAGCTTGGCGAGCGTCTTGCTTTCGATCTGGCGGATGCGCTCACGCGTGACGCCGAACTCCTTGCCCACCTCTTCAAGGGTGCGGGGATGGCCGTCGACAAGGCCGAAGCGCAGTTCAATCACCTTGCGCTCGCGCTCGGCCAGAGTGTCGAGCACCGAGTTGATCTGCTCCTGGAGCATCGAGAAGCTCGCCGCGTCGGGCGGCACCACAGCCTGGGAGTCCTCGATGAAGTCGCCGAGCTGGGAGTCCTCCTCCTCGCCGATGGGGGTCTCGAGGGACACGGGCTCCTGGCTGATTTTCTGAATCTCGCGGACGCGGTCGGGCGTCATGTCCATCTCCTCCGCGATCTCCTCGGGGGTAGGCTCGCGCCCGAGGTCCTGCAGCAGCTTGCGCTGCACGCGGACGAGTTTGTTGATCGTCTCGACCATATGGACTGGGATGCGGATCGTACGCGCCTGGTCGGCGATGGCGCGCGTGATGGCCTGGCGGATCCACCAGGTCGCATAGGTCGAGAACTTGAAGCCCTTGGTGTAGTCGAACTTCTCCACGGCGCGGATGAGGCCGAGGTTGCCTTCCTGGATGAGGTCCAGGAAGAGCATGCCGCGACCGACATAGCGTTTGGCGATGGAGACCACAAGGCGCAGGTTGGCGCTGATGAGGCGCTGCTTGGCGTCGAGACCCACCTGCTCGACGCGGGTCAGGCGGCGCATCTCGGAGCGGGGCAGCGTCTCGCCGGAGGCCTCCACCTCGTCGAGGCGTCGGGAGGCCTCGAGGCCGGCCTCGATCTTCATGGCCAGGTCGATCTCCTCGGAGGCGCTCAGCAGGTCGACCTTGCCGATCTCCTTGAGGTACATGCGGACCGGGTCGCCGGTCAAGACGATGGGGGCCGGCACCGCGTCGCGGCGGCTCGCCCGCTTGCGCTTGCCCTTGGTGGGAGCCGTGGGGACCTTACCGAGCTCGGCGTCGACCACAGCCGCCTCGGAGGTGTCGATCTCGTCTTCGATCTCCTCTTCGGCGAATTCCTCGGCCTCGTCCTTGCTGATCTCGTCGCCTGCCGAGGCAACGTCGACACCCTGGGCGCGAATGGCGTCGTAGACGGCACTGAGCTCGTCGGCATCGAAGTCGATCTCGGCCAGGGCGACCTGGATGTCGTCCTCGGTGACCGAGCCGGTCGGCTTGCCCACGGCCACCAGCTTGTCCACGGCGGCGGAGAGCTCTTCAGACAGGGTAATGTCCTTCGTGGTCTTGCTCAATCCTCGTCCTTTCGCCGAAAACGGTTACGACAACCGCCCATATCAATAATGCTAGAGCATGATGTTCCGGTACTTCTTACCCAATATAAGCAGTATGCTACAAACTTAGCATTATGCAAAACACCGTCCCCAAATTCAAGGGTCAGCAACGACTCCTCGCAGCAAGCTCAAGTTCTTTGAGCCTCTGCTGCAAGGCGGCAAGCTCCGAGAAGAGGGCATCGTAATCCTGCCCGTCCTCGAGGGCCGACGCGCGCAGGCGCGCCCTGCCCTGCTCGATGCGCCGTCGCAAACCCCGCATCTCGAGGTCGTCGAGCAGGATCGTGAGCGCCCGGTCGGTCGAGGTTCCCTCCTCGAGCGAAAGGGCCCCGTCGGCCAAGATGGAGACGGCCTGGGGGCAGACCGACTCGGCCGCGGTCAGCACGTCCTGGACGCCGCTCCCCTCCGGGGTAGCGAGAATCGCCCACGCTATGGCCTCGTGGTTGGGGTCCACCCACTCCATCTGGGCAATGCGCTCCGCCAGGGGCCGGGCCTCGTCGATGGCGGCCGCCATGGTGGAGAGGACCTCGCGCTCGATGTGCACCATGCGCGCGTCGCCCGGAAGCAGCGTTGGAGCACCGTTCGGCACCGAGCCCGTCCCAGAGCCCCCACCCAGGGGCAAAACGGCCTGAGCGGGGCCGTCCCCACTGGCAACCAGGGGTTCGACCGCCTCCTCATCGTCGTCGCGCGGAGGCGTCCACCGCACCGCCGCCAGGGCACCGCGCACGGTCGAGGGCTCGGCCAAGAGCCTGCCGGCGACGTAGTCGACATACTCGTCGGCCAAGGAGGTCCCCTTGATGGGGGCCATGGCCTGCACCACGTCGGCCAGGGCCAGGGCGCGCTGCTCGGGCGTGGACACATCGAAGCGGTCGAGGTGCCGGTCGATCACAAAGCGCACGAGCGGCTGGGGCTGTGCGATAAGGGCCCGTAGGGCGTCGGGGCCGTCGGACGCAAGGAACTCCGCCGGGTCCGCGCCCCCCGGCAGCACCACGCAGTAGAAGGGGGCCGTAGTGAGCGAGACGAACTGCATGGCCTTCTCGGCGGCCTCGACACCGGCCTTGTCGCCGTCGAAGAGGCACACGATGCGTCCCTTTGCAAGCTCCCCCCCCGGCTCCTTGAGAAATCTCTCGAGTAGCTTGACATGACGTGGGGTAAACGCCGTGCCGAGTGGGGCGACCACGTTCTGGATGCCGGCCTCGTGGCTCGCGATGACGTCGGTATAGCCCTCCATCACCACGGCCTCCATCTGAGCCGTGATGTGGGCCTTGGCCACGTCGAGTGCAAAGAGGGTCGACCCTTTGTGGAAAATGGGCGTCTCAGCCGTATTGAGATACTTGGGCTTGGCGTCGTCGAGGACGCGGCCGCCCAAACCGATGTAGTGCCCTCGCTCGTCTTTGATGGGGAACATAACGCGGCCGTAGAACCGATCCCGGTAGCTGCCGTTGTCACGACGGACCACGAGGTTTGCCTCCACCATCTCGGACGGGGTGAACCCCAGGTCGGTCAGGTGATGCACAAGCTGGCCTTTGCCGGGCGCATAGCCGAGGTTCCAGCAGTCCGATACGGCCGAGCCGAACCCGCGTCCCCCAAGATAGGCCCGGGCCGCGTCGGCACCGGCAGAGCGGACGCGCGTAAGCTGAAGGTGGTAGAAGTCGGCCGCCGCCTTGACAGCCTCGTAGAGACG
>JAHZGC010000054.1 GCA_019421015.1 Coriobacteriaceae bacterium
AGTTCTCGGTCGAGGGCGAGCAGGTGACCACCGCGGTGCCCGAGAACGCCGGCATCTTTGCCCTGGCCTACCTGGCCGACGACGTGGAGGCCGTGGCCGAGAAGGCCAAGGCCAACGGCTTCAACGTGCGTACCGCCGAACCTGTCGAGAGCGTTATCGCCGTCTTCGGCGCCGTGAAGTCGATCATGATCGACGGCCCCGACGGCATGATTGCCGAGGTTTTCCAGCGCGTGTAACCCCCTATCACGCGTAGGAATATTTTGCGCGGACGCCCGGTCCTTGCCATGGTGCAGGGGCCGGGCGTTTTGCGGCGGCGGGACGTCGCGATGGGCGAGGGGATGCAGGGGTGTGCTGGGGGCGTCACTGGGTGTGCGAGGGCGAGCGGGTGCGAAGTGGGTGCCAAGTGGAATTGATAATCAATTACGAAAACTTTGGTAAATGCACGACGGTGTTTGCGAGAGTTATATCTATTCTCTAAGCGTTCACGCGAATCCTGGGGTTTCATCGGCCTTCTCCACAAATTGCTAATCAACTTAAAAAGTAAATCATGCAGAAGCCGAAGCTTTCATGTTTTAAATTTCTATTTTGATAATAATTCCCATACTCGGTCTGAACCGCTGGCGGTTGCCCGACGGTGCCGTGGGGTTGCCAGCGAAACTTTTTGCCGCAAGGTTTTTGCCCTTGCGGGTGCCGAAGTCCGGGCGAATGGGTACACTGATGAACACGAAGACAGCCTTTGGCGGGGCGGCCTTATGCGCTACCGGGCCAAGGGAAGCGACCGAAAGGGGTATCCCATGCTCGAGAACCTTCCTCCTGCGGTGTTCTGGACCATCGTCGTTGTGCTGATTGTCGCCGTTGTGCTGATCATCGCCATCCCCATGTACAAGGGTTACAAGAAGGAGATGGAGAAGCCCGTGAAGAAGTCGGGCAGCAAGACCACGACGAAGAAGAAGTAGCCCTTTCGGGTATACGAATCGAGCGACTCGGCGGGGCCGCCGTCTGCCATGGATGCCATGGGCGCAGACGGCGGCCTCGCGCGTTTATCGGGAAGGTCTTCGGTCGCGCTGGCGGCCGCGATGGCCTCGGGTGGCTCTCGGCCGACCCCTACCGGTGCGGTCTCCTCAAACCTTGAGATTTCTCAATACTCTTTAATCCTCCCTCAATAGCCTGGGGTCTCGGTGGCCCGGTAAGATTGCGACATCGCAATGCCGTACGTTTTAAGCGTTCTAAGGGGAGGACCATGAAGAAGTTCAGCCGCAAGCAGATTGCCACGGGCGCGGTGGCGCTCACGATGGCGGGGACGCTCTTTGCCAGCAGCCTGGCCATGGGCGCGTCGACCGACACCGAGCTGCCCGCGTGGCCCGAAGACAAGCTCACGATGGCCGAGTGGGCCGAGCAGTACCCGCTGCAGTACGGCTCGTTTGCCCAGCTCAAGGAGAAGGATTGGACGCCGGGTTACGAGGGCCACTACTCGCTGGGCCTCAAGCTGCTGGCTCCCATCTCGCGCGACGGCAACACGATCCTGCTCGACGAGAACGGTGCCATGGCCGTCGACATGCTCGAGTACGACGAGGAGACCGGCCGCTGGTATGCCTGTGAGGGCGGCCAGTACGACCCGCTCAACAACCGCACTACCGACCTTGTGGGCTGCTACTCCTGCAAGACCTCGTACTTCGAGGACATCCTGCCCGTCTACGGCGAGTCGCTGGCGGCCGAGCCCGCCAGCGCCGAGTTCCTGGACGCGGTGAACGGCCAGATCTGGGACTGCTACCTGTGCCACACCGACGATCCTACCGCCGGCGTTGACAACCACCAGACCCTCTTCAAGGAGCTCATGGGCGACGCGTACGACGAGCTGACCCCTGAGGACCGCGTGTGCGGCCAGTGCCACAGCCACTCGGTGCACAACACCATGTTCAAGTCGGGCATCGCCTGGGCCGACTACGGTTCGTTCGACTACGGCTTTGACGCCGACTCGGTGCTCCAGGCCGAGAAGGAGGCCGGCTTCGGCAGCTACGAGGAGTCCACGGGCATCACCACCTACCGCAGCTCGCACGCCGAGCTCGAGATCACGCTCGACAGCAACCATCACGCACTGGGCGTGACCTGCGTGGACTGCCACATGCCGCAGATCACCGACCCCGAGACCGGCGAGACCTTCACCGACCACGATGCCTCGCAGTCGCCGCTCGAGAACGAGGCTTCTTTGGCCTACTGCCTCACCTGCCATGAGGCCCAGGGTATCGACTCGCCCGAGGCCATGGTCCAGATGGTCAAGGACCTGCAGGCCGAGACCGCCGACCGCGGCGAGGCCCTCAAGGCCAAGCTTGCCGACCTCCACGACCTTATCGAGGACGCCAACCAGGGCGGTACCATGGACGAGGAGACCCTGAACCAGGCCCGCGACATGTACACCCAGGCCAAGTTCTATATGGAGTGGGGTACCTTTGGCAATGGCTCCGCCTACGTCAAGGTTGTCCACAACCCTGAGGAGATCCAGTCGCTGCAGCAGCGGGCCGACGTGGTGCTCGACGAGGCCATCGCCCTGTTCGCGTAGGCGTGCGAGGGCCGGCGGTGTACGTCGCGAGCCCTGCAGCGCGCATGCCGCGAGGCCTGCGACGCGTGCCATAACCTAGCCCCCCGGCGGAGAAACCCTCATATGACCGACGATAGGTCAACCCCGCATGCGGAATCCGCCGGCCCCCTGGCCTGGGGGCCGGCGGCCCTTTCCCGCAGCCCGGCGCTCCCATCGCGGCGAGACGGGTCTCGGCGCCGGATCGGCCGGACGGTCTCAGATTCGCGGGTCTCGGCCCCCGGAGGGGCCGCGTTGCCGCGGGAAGTCGCCTTCGCCTCCGGGCGTTGCCGCACTCCGCCGGCGCGCATGCGCCGGGCTTCTCAGGCCGCGCGCCTGCGCGCGCACGGGTTTCACCGCGGGTCGCCCGGGGCCGTCCGCCGCCCGATGGGGCGCCGGGCCGGGTCGTCTACGCCGGGGCGGCCGCTAGGCCGCCGAGGCGACGTGGTACATCCAGCACGCCAGCTCGCGGGCCACCGCGCAGCGCGCCTTGCAGGCGGGCTTGCCGGCCGCGCGCAGG
>JAHZGC010000055.1 GCA_019421015.1 Coriobacteriaceae bacterium
GTGCCGGTCTTGCCTTCGAGGCCGGCGGCGGCGCACTCGAGGCTGGTGATGAGGGCCTTGCCCTCCGGGAACGCGCGGACGTACTCGATGCAGGCCTCGACCTTGGGGAGCATGGAGCCGGGGGCGAACTGGCCCTGGGCGATGTACTCTTCGGCCTCGGCGACCGTCATCGTGGAGATCTCCTCCTGCTCCGGCTTGCCGAAGTTGATGCAGACCTTCTCGACGGCCGTGAGGATGACCAGCATGTCGGCGCCGAAGTCGGCGGCCAGCTTGGCCGAGGAGCGGTCCTTGTCGATGACCGCCGGGACGCCCTCGTACAGGCCCTCCTTCTCGAACACCGGCACCCCGCCGCCGCCCGTGGACACCACGATGTAGCCGGCGTCCATGAGGTCCTTCACCGCGTCGAACTCCACGATGCGCACCGGCTTCGGGGAGGCGACGACCTGGCGCCAGCCGCGGCCCGCGTCCTCCTTGAAGGTCCAGCCGGTCTCGGCGGCCTTGGCCTTGGCCTCCTCCTCGGAGAGGAAGGCGCCGACGGGCTTGGTGGGGTTCTGGAACGCCGGGTCGGCCGGGTCCACCACGGTCTGCGTCACGACGCAGGCCGTCGAGCGGTCGATGCCGCGCAGCTTCATGTCGTTCAGGATGGCCTGGGACAGCTGGTAGCCGATGTAGCCCTGGCTCATGGCGCCGGCCTCGGGGAACGGCATCTCCGGGGTCTTGCCGTCGTCGGCGGACGCGTACGCGAACGCGTTGTTGATCATGCCGACTTGGGGGCCGTTGCCGTGTGACACGATGACGTTGGTGCCCTCCTCGACCATGTCGACGATGTTCTTGGCGGTGTCCTTCACCAGCTGGAGCTGCTCCTGGGGCGTGTTGCCCAGGGCGTTGCCGCCCAGCGCGATGACGACGGACTTACCTTCACCCTTCTGATAAGGCATGCGATGCTCTCTTTCTCTCGGGCGCGCCCAACGCGCGCCGCAGGGACGGGAGGTGAGGAAAAAGCGGAGCGGCCCCTGGCGAAAGGACCGCTCCGTGGCCCGCCGCCCTCCGCCGGTGCGCACCGGTTGTCCGGAGGACGGATGGGGCCTTCTGGAAAATGCCTTGACGAAAAAGCCGGGGTTGCCACGGCCGGAGACTGTCAGGCAGAGGATAATCAATCGCAGAACGCTCGCGGCACCGGCGGGACGATCCGCCCCGCCGGCCGCGAGGTCGCCGGAACAGCCTACTTGCCGGCCGGCTCCTGCTGGGTGATGCAGTGGATGTTGCCGCCGCCGAAGACCACCTGGTCGGTCTTCACGCCCACGGCCTTGTACGCGCCCTCGCCCCACGCCTCGTCGAACGCAGCCTGGATCTGCTGGACGGCCAGCGCGTCGTTCTCGTCGCCGTACTGCGGCACGATGACGCCGCCGTTGACGATGAGGAAGTTCATGTACGACGCGATCAGCGGCTCATCGGCCACGCGCGGCTCGGCGTACTCCTCGGTGTCGATGGAGTCGCAGGACGCCTGGTCCATGTACAGCGGCTTCACGGGCATGCAGAGCTTGGTCACCTCGAGCTTGCGGCCCTTGGCGTCCACGGCGTTGGACAGCGTCTCGTAAGCGGCATGACACTCGTTGTAGAACGGGTAGTCCGGGTCGTCGGACCAGATGCACAGCACCTTGCCGGGAGCGACGATCTGGGCGACATCGTCGATGTGGCCGTTCGTCTCCTCGGGGTCGATGCCGTCCTTGACCCAGATGACCTTCTCCACGCCCAGGTACTTCTTCAGCTGCTCGTCGCAGTACGCGCGCAGCTCCTCGGACCAGGGCTCGTAGTCGGTCACGGACGCGTTGCGGCCGGGATCGAGCAGGCACATGTCGGTGGTGATGACCGTGCCCTCGCCGTCCACGTGGATGGAGCCGCCCTCGAGGATGAAGCTTTCGGGGCGATAGCGACGGCAGCCGCTCATCTCGGCCATCTTGAGGGCGATCTGCTCGTCTTTGTCCCACGGGAAGTACAGGCCGTTCTCGAAGCCGCCGTAGGCGTTGAAGTGCCAATGCACGGCGCGCTTGTCGCCCTCGTCGTTGACCACCCAGGTGGCGCCGGTGTCGCGCACCCACGCGTCGTCGGTGGTCATCTCGACGACGGTGACGTTCTCGTCGTCCTCGAACACGGCCTTGGCGTTGGCGTAGTCCACCTGGTTCACGCACATGGTGACGGGCTCGAACTCGGCGATAGCGCGCGCCACGTCGGCGTACTGCTTCTGAGCCGGCTTCGCGCCCCAGGCCCACGTGTCGGTGCGGTGCGGCCACGCCATCCAGATGCGGGTCTGCGGCTCGAACTCGCCGGGCATGCGGTAGCCGTCGGCCTTCGGGGTGGAAACGCTCTCGTGAATCGTCTTCATAATGCACACCTTTCTGTTTTGGTTTGCAGTACTTGCTT
>JAHZGC010000056.1 GCA_019421015.1 Coriobacteriaceae bacterium
GAGCGCATCGGCGCCGGCAAGGGCGTCGTGCTTGCCTGCGGCGGCTACGAGAACAACCTGCAGATGCAGCGCGACTTCCACGGCATGGACATGGTCTACACCGGCGGCACCCCCGGCAACACCGGCGACGCCATCCAGCTGCTCATGGGCCTGGGCGCCGAGATCTGGCACATGCGCAACCAGACCCAGTCGGGCGGCCTGTGGCTCGGCATCAAGGTGCCGGAGTACGAGAGCACCTTCATGCGCGCCTTCACGATGCCCGCTGGCTCCTGGATCGAGGTTGACGCCGAGGACAAGCGCTTCTACAACGAGTCGGGCGCCTATCACCGCCAGCACATGAAGTACAAGCAGTACGGCCACTACGTGGACCTGCCCCACGACCGCGCCCTGCCCGTGCACCTGATCTTCGACGACAAGACCTGCCAGGGCGGCGCCGTCGTGACCAAGTGGCTCTCGTGGCCCATCACGACCCTGAATTACGTCTGGTCTGACGACAACTCCGCCGAGATTGAGAAGGGCTGGATCGTCAAGGCCGACACCATCGACGAGCTCGCCGAGCTCATCGGCCGCAACCCCGCCGCCCTGCAGCTCGCCATCGACACTTACAACGAGGGCGTCGAGGCCGGCAAGGACGAGTTCGGTCGCGATCCCGAGACCATGGCCCCCATCGATACGCCCCCGTACTACGCCGTGGGCATCACTCCCACGCTCGTGGGCACCACCGGTGGCGCCAAGCGCGACACCCAGGCCCGCGTTCTGCGCTGGGACGGCACGCCCATCGAGGGCCTCTATGAGGCTGGCGAGCTCGGCTCCTACGTGGCGAACCTCTACCAGAACGGCATGTTCCTGGCCGAGTGCATCGCCTCGGGCCGCGCCGCTGCCGACACCGCCTTCGGTGGTCGCTCCACCGTGTCCGAGCCCATGCCCACCGAGAACCTCGCCGACCTCATCGACATCACCAAGAAGGCCGACGGCGTCTACGAGAAGGTCATCAACGGCAACGAGGGCAAGTTCACCATCCAGGTGACCGTCGAGGGCGGTGCCATCACCGACGTCCAGGTCATCCAGGGCCGCGAGAACATGTTCATGACCGACGAGCTGCTCCAGCAGTATGTCGATACCATCGTGAATGACCAGGTCGTCATGGTCGACGGCATCTCCGGCGCCACGCTCGACATCAACAAGCTCAACCAGGGCATGACGGAACTCTTCGCCGACACCGCGAAGTAAGAAGCGAGTTGCGAAACCTCGGCCGCCGCGTTGCCGGGAGGCTCATGTACTCCAGTACACCTCACCTCCCGGCGCCTTGCGGCCGAGAACCCGCTTTTGGGATGTTGCGGAACCCGGCTCGTTGCGTTCTGCGGAGGCTCACGTATCTTGAGTACGCATCGCCTCCGCACGCCTTGCGAGCCGCAAAGCCGCTTTGGTAAGGGGCCGGGGCTTCCCATCGGAGCAGACGAGAAGCCCCGGCGGCCCACGGGTACTCTTACTTATAAGGAGACCGAACATGGAACTGAGCCGTCGCAACTTTGTAACTGGTGCCGCCGCCGTCGCTGCCGCGGCTGCCGTTGCCAGCACCGCCCCCACGGCCGCCAAGGCCGACGCCGCTGCCGCCGAAGAGCCCAAGCCCGATGCCGGCTGCCTACGCATCTGCATCAGCTGCAACGACCTTGACCGCAGCCGCGACTTCTTCTGCGGCCAGCTGGAGTTCACGCTGGTGGGCGAGGGCATCCTGCTCGAGGACGTCGTGGAGCCCCTCT
>JAHZGC010000057.1 GCA_019421015.1 Coriobacteriaceae bacterium
TCTCCTGTAGGCCGCCTGCGTTCCCGTGAGCACCATGAGAAACGCCGGCGCTCCCATGCGCTCATGGTCCACGCGCTCGGCCAGACGCTTGAGATGGGCCGCCGCCTCGTCCAGGAGTCGCGACCCCAGCTTGACCTCGATGGGGGCCCAGCGCCCATCGGGGAGCACGACCACGGCGTCGGCCTCGAGATCGGTCTTGTCGCGATAGTGGTAGACGCTCGCGCCGAGGGTCTGGGCGTAGGCGCGCAGGTCTCGGACGCACAACGATTCGAAGAGCAGGCCGAAGGTGTTGAAATCCTGTAGGAGCTTTTCGGGCGTCCATCCCATCACGGCCGCTGCGATGGAGGGGTCGGAGAAATGGCGTGTTGGCGAGGTGCGCACGGCTGTCTTGGAGCGCAACTGGGGGTTCCACGCCGGTAGGTCTTGAAAGACGTGGGCTCGGACAAGGGCGTCGACGTAATCAGATACCGTGGGCATGGAGGGCGGATCTCCCCCCATGTCGGCCGCTATGGCCGATAGGGGCGCCTCGGTGGAGATGTTGCGCGCGTAGGAACGCAGGATCTGTCTCAGCCAGGTGATATTGCGACGTTTGTCATCGAGGTCGTCGATATCGGAGTCAAGCAGTTCGTCAACGTAGTTGGGGGCCATGCGCAAGGCGACGGCGGCATCTGGCTCTACTACCGCCCGGGGCCAGCCGCCCCGGCAAATCATGTGGGCATAGTCTTCGACGTCCTTGGTCGCTATGGCGCCGATGTCCTCGGTGCCTTCAAAAAGAGCTCGTAAGGAGACTGCCCCCGTTGATTCTTGTGACTCGAACAAGGACATCGTTCCCATAACGAGTCGGGCGATGCGGCCGACTCCCGAGTGCTTGGGTTTTTTGCCCGGGGTTGCCGAGCCCGTGAGGATGAAGCGGCCGGGTGCGTAATTACGGTCGAGGGTAAAGCGTACAGCATCCCAGAGCTTGGGGGCCTCCTGCCATTCGTCGATGAGCCGGGGTTCGGCTCCGCGGAGAAGTAGAGAGGGCTTTGTGTTCGCGAGCTCTATGAGCGACTCCCCCTGGTCGGGGTTCTGGAGAAAAACGGCGCTGTTCGACTGGCGCTCGGAGGTCGCGGTTTTGCCGCACCATTTGGGCCCCTTGACGAGGACGGCACCTGAGGAACGCAGGGCTTCGGCTAGGATGCTGTCAACAAGACGAGGGAGATAGTCGGCCATGAAACTCCTACCATAGACACTGTTCAATATAGGTATTTTATCATATTGGACTGGTTTGAGTTTGTAAGTTGGACCATTCAAATTTTAGAAGTTGGACCGATCTGAGTTTATGAGTTGGACCAATCTGAGTTTAGAGGTTGGACCGCTTAGAGGCGCGTGGGCTTCGGCTGCTGGCGGCGTTGAATGCTGCGCCATCGGTCATCGACCCTGCAAAAGCGGGAACCGCCCGGTCCGCCGAACGCCAAGAAGGAGGCACGGACGGTTCCCGTGGGCCTTGCAGGCCTCGCGAGGGACCCCCTATCTTCCGCTCTTCGGCAGGGGCGCCCTCTGGAACGCCTCGATGAACTCGGCGACCCAGGC
>JAHZGC010000006.1 GCA_019421015.1 Coriobacteriaceae bacterium
CCCCCAACAAGGTCGTGTTCCAGATCTTTGACAGCAACTACCGCGAGCAGGTACACACGATGCCCAACGGCCACGCGTGCTACTGGAAGATCGTGGACGACGTGGAGGAGGAGCCTTGGGGCGACTACATCGAGCACATCGGCATGCGCACGCCCGATGAGGTGACCGAGAACGCCACCGCGGTCTGCGACACCCTTGAGGAGCTGGCCGAGCAGCTGGGCTGCGACCCCGAGGGCCTGGTCAAGACCGTGGAGAAGTACAACGAGATGGCCAAGGCCGGCTTTGACTCAGAGTTTGCCAAGCGCGCCGACCGCCTGTACCCCATCGAGCAGCCGCCGTTCTACGGCACCCGCGAGGAGGGCGCCTTTGCCTTCTGCACGGTGCACGGCGTGAACTGCGATGAGAACTGCCACGCTCTGACCGCCAACTACGACGTGGTTCCGGGCCTCTACGTGGCCGGCAACACCATGGGCTGTCGCTTTGCTGAGGACTACCCCACGACCATCATGGGTGTCTCCCACGGCATGGCCATGACCTTTGGCCGCCTGGCCGGCATCAACGCCGCCAAGCAGGCCTAATGAGTCTTTAATCTGCGAGAGAAGCCCGGTCCGCACCTCTTGCGGGCCGGGCTTTTGAGAATGGAGAGGGTCACATGGTGGAGACGGGGCAGGTGCCGCCCAAGGGGCCGCGGCCGCAGCGCAACTTTTTGCGCGACTACGACCTGATGCTCAAGGTGATGCAGCAGGACTATGTGGACTGCGCGCGCTACGTGGCGTCGGGCTACGCCGAGTTCATCGGCCAGCTGTACACGTTGAACTCGGGCATGTTCCAGAGCCCCGTGTACTGCGACCACGTCTTGACCCAGATGGCGATGCACTACCTTGCCTGGTACCAGGACCCGTCGGTGAGGCTCGAGGTGGGGCCGGGGGCGGCATGGCACACGGTGCAGACCTACGGGACCCAGCGTTGCGGGAATGCCCTCTACGTGGTGTGGGCGCAGGAGGGGGCCCCGGTCTCGGTGGGCGAGCGCATCGTGGGCGTGAACAAGAAGACGCTCGAGGAGATTCGTTCCGAGGTCGAGCGGATGCTGCGCACGACCGTGGAGCCGGTCGACCACGAGCGCGAGGACTGGTCCCTCGTGCTGGCTTTTGCCAGGCATCTTACCGTGGTCGGCATCGACGGCGTCGAGCGGACGTTCAGGGTGGTGCCTGGCGAGTCGGCGGTGACCGACCGCATGAAGCGCCTCTACGCCGAGCGTGGAGAGGGGCCGGTGGTGGGTGTGCGGGAGGAGGCGCGCGGGCGCGCGGACGAACGTCTCCACGAGGTCTGCGCGTTGGGCTGGCGGGGGCCCGTGGCCGTCTTGACCCTGCGCGACCTGGGCGCCGAGGGCTTCTCGGCCCGGCTCGACGGCGCGCTCGGCGAGCTGGCGTCTGCGGCAGAAAAGCCCCTTGGGCTGGTGGTGGACGTGCGCGGAGCGACGGGCGGGGCGTGGGACGAGGTGTACCCCCTTGTGCCGTACCTGCTGCGGGAGGGGGCCCAGGCCACGCCGGCCGACGCGTTCGGGGCCCCGGGGGTGCTTCTTAACTGCTCGCAGCGCAACGTCGACGAACGGCTTGCCGCCCTGGACGGGATCCGCTCGACCATGGTGGGGGGCGACGGGGCCCTTTTGGAGGGGGCCTCTTTGGAAGAGCTTGCCCAGGTGGACGCCTTGATGGAGGAGCTTGCGTCCTCAAGGGGGCGCGGGCTGCAGGCCGACGAGACCGACTACTACACGCCGGCGGAGTTTGTGGGCGCGGGGGAGATGCCCGTTGTGGTGCTGGCAGACCGCTACACGGCCGACGGCGCGGAGTGGCTGGCCAAGGCGGCGGTTCGCCTGCGGGTGGCCGGTCTTGGCAAGGCCCTGCTGGCCGGTCGGGCCACCTGCGGCTCCATCGACAACACCTGCCTGCGCAAGGTGCGGCTGGACGAGGACTTTGCGCTGACGGTGCCGACGGCGAAGTACCTGGCAGCCCTGGGCGGCGAGGCGACGCTGGGGAGAGGGGTTGTTCCCCATGTGAAGCTGGCCTGGGTGCCGGAGCAGCTGGAACGCGACGTCGAGCTTGAACGGGCCTGTGCGCTGCTGGGCGAGAATGCATAAACATACCGTTGGCCGATTGTTTTTTGCATTGCTGCGCGAGATTAATGTGTCTGAAACACCTCCGGCCGTTGAACCGTGGATAATCCGGGGTGCAAGATGGTTCAATTACTCGTATTGAACTATTGAACTTTTTTGCACGGTAAGGGCCGGGTCGTACAAGGAGAGGCGATCCGGGCCAGTTCAAACCCAACGCGCCCGCGATAAGCCCGGGTGTCGTCGGACGTTTCCGGGAGGTATCTATGGACGCGATAATGAGCGCGATCAGTGCGGCGGATGCATGGCTGTGGGGCCCGCCCCTTATCATCCTGCTGTTGGGCTCTCACCTGTTTCTGACCATCCGCACGGGGTTCATCCAGCGCAAGATTCCCGCCGCTATCAAGATGACGTTCCAGAAGGACCCCAACGCGCCCGGCGACGTGTCGCCCTTCGGCGCGCTGTGCGCGGCCCTGGCGCCCACTATCGGCACGGGCAACATCGTGGGCGTGGGCACGGCCATCGTATCGGGCGGCCCCGGCGCCGTGCTGTGGATGTGGCTCACTGGCGTCTTTGGCATCGCCACCAAGTACGCCGAGACCTTCGTGAGCGTGAAGTACCGCGTGAAGGACCACAAGGGCGAGATGCTCGGCGGCGCCATGTACGCCTGGGAGCGCGCCTTCAAGAAGAACGGCACCACCCCTTGGTGGGCCAAGGTGGGCGCCATCGCCTTTGCGGCCCTGGCGGCCCTGGCGTCGTTCGGCATCGGCTCGGCCGTGCAGGCCAGCGCCGTGAGCGACGTCATCGTGGAGAACCTCCCCGGCGTGCCCCAGTGGGTCGTGGGCCTGGTGCTCGTGGTGCTCGTGTCGCTGGTCATCTTCGGCGGCATCAAGTGGCTCACCAAGGTGTGCGAGGCCCTGGTGCCGTTCATGGCGATTCTCTACGCGCTGTGCTGCATCATCATCCTGGTCATGAACGCCGCCTTTGTGTGGCCCGCCATCTGCCTGATCTGCGAGGCCGCGTTTACGCCCAAGGCCGCCTTTGGCGGTGCGGTGGGCGTGGCCGTGATGCAGGCCATCCGCTACGGCTGCGCGCGCGGTCTGTTCTCCAACGAGTCGGGCATGGGCTCGGCCCCCATCATCGCCGCCGCGGCCGAGACCCCCAACCCGGCCCGCCAGGCCCTGGTCAACATGACCGGCACCTTCTGGGACACCGTGGTGGTGTGCGCCCTGACCGGTCTGGTGATCGTCTCGACGCTGCTGGCCAACGGCATCACCGGCGTCGAGGGCATGGCCGGCGCGGCCCTGACCAGCCTGGCCTTTGCCAACGTGCCCGTGATCGGCACGCCCACGCTGGTGGTGGGCATGGTGCTGTTCGCCTACTCCACCATCATCGGTTGGAGCTACTACGGCAACCGCTGCATCACCTACCTGTTCGGCAAGAACGCCATCCTGCCGTACAAGGTCGTGTACGTGGTGATCGCCTTTATCGGGGCCGCCGGCATCGTGGGAAGCTCGGTGTGGGACTTCGCCGATCTGGCCAACGGCCTCATGGTGGTGCCCAACATCATCGTGGTGCTGCTGCTCTCCGGCATGATCGCCCGCGAGACCAAGCACTACGTGTACGAGGACCACGGGGCGAACATCAACGAGCCTTCGAACGACGAGATTCCGGTGGTCGAGAGCAAGTAATCGTGCGGGGAGCCTGCGCACGCGGCCGGACGCGATAAAACATCCGTGGGCGAGAAGTCCTCGAATTCCGATGCCGCCCTCCTCTTGGGTCGAAGCCTGGGGGGAGGGCGGCTTTTTGGTGCGGGGCCGCAGTCGGCCGGGTCTGCCGGACGGTTTGAGCGGTTGTGGGGGCCGTTTGGAACGGCGCCTCCCCCGAACTTTCCCACTTTGTGGGTGAAGTTCGGAGGACGAAGACGACATCACCTACGTGGGGGCGATTCCGTTTCTGTTGGAGCCGGGATTCTGGGGTGAGGTGCGGGTTCGGCTGCCTAGGGACGGTCCTGGGAAGCGTTGCCAGGGTGCGGTCGTGTGGGGAGGTTTTGCCGGGGGCGTGGAAAGCCGGGGCCGGCGGGGAATGGGCCGTATATCGAAAACGGTTGCGGACGAGCGGGGCACAAGGCCCCGAGGCAGGCGAGGACCATGCAGAAGACCGACGGTACCCTGTTCGTGTACGTGCTCAACAACTCCAAGTTCGTGAACCACCTGTTGGGGCACAACGCCGTGCTCATAGAACAGCCCGACGGCACGGTGCGGCTGTTCTCGTTCCACTCCAAAGACAACCTCGCCGTTCATCGAGGGGTCGGTGGCCCAGATTGTGCGGCCGCAGGACGCGGCGTCGTTCGATGTGTTTGAGCGGGCGTGCCTGGAGACGCACCCCGAGCCGCTCGACGGCAACGCGGTGGGGACGCTGCTGAACAACGGTTACAAAAGCTGGTACGAAGACTTTAGGCGTGCCATACGGCTTACGGTGACCGATGCCCAGGCTAGCGCCATGGAGGTGTGGGGGCGGGCCCAAGTGGAGCGGCCGCCCCGCTTTGACCTGGTAACGTTTAACTGCCAGCACTTCGTGGACGACATGCTCGCCCAGGGAGGCGTGAGCCTGGGGGAGCGGCACGACGACGGCAAGGTGCACTCCTTCGAGCGCGGTCTGGTGCCCAACGACGTGTTCGACAAGGCCAACGAGGGCGGGACCGCAGGGGTGTCGGGGTTCGCGAAGTTCGCCTTCGGCACGGCTGGGGCGCAGGGAATGTAGGGCCTGGCGAGGGGGATAGGGGACGAGGGGGGAGGTGGGGGGGCGGGGCGGCGGGGTTGTGGGGGTGCGGGGGGGGGGCGTGGGGGAGGGGGGGGGGGGGGAGAGGGGGGGGGGTGGGGGGGGGGAGGGGGGAGGGGGGGGGGGGGGGGGGGGGGGGCCGGCGGGGGGGGGTGCGGCCTGGGGGATGAAGGTGGCTTGTCACAAGGGTGCTACCTGTTGTATCAAATGCGATAATAGTGCGCATCGTCCTGGGATTTGAACGAGTGCGGACGGGAGGGCGTTGGATATTATTCTAAATCGTTAAGTTAAGACTACAAATAGGAGCGCAATTCTCTGTTTGGCGTAGCCGAGCCGTTCAAAAGCCTGGACGATGCGCGTAATTTAGAGAATTGATAAATCTGCCAGGGGGACATGTGCCACCGCCCGGCTGCGGTGGGCCCGCGTCACCGCCCTCCCGTGCGCACCTCGTCCTCGACGACGTCGAGGAGGGCCTGCTGCGTGTTGACCCCCAGCTTGCGGTAGATGTGGGCGATGTGGGTCTTCACGGTGGCGTCGGACATACCCAGCTCGCCCCCGATGTGGCGGGCGGTGCGCCCCCGGCCCAGCAGGGCGAGCACCTCGGTCTCGCGCGGGGTGAGGCCGCCGGCCGCCGCGACGCGCGCGCATGCCGGCCCGTAGGGGTCGACCCCCTGCCCCTGCGCCGCCGCAGGCGCCCCCACGCCGTGGGCCAGCAGGTAGTTGGCGATGTAGAGCGCCACGAGCAGCACGATGGTGCCGAAGGTGAACCATGTGAGGCCGATGCCGAGGGTACGGCACGCCCCCATGGCCAGCGGGCAGATCAAGATGCCCACCCGCTTGAGATAAAAAGCGAGCAGGCTCAGGGTCTGGGGCGCCAGGGCGAAGCGGCAGATGGACGGGATGCACCACACGAAGAAGAGGAGCGTGGCGTAGACCACGTTGAGGGGCACGACCGACACCACCAGGGCCAAGGGGTCGGCCGCCTTTGACAGGTAGAGGCCGGCCAGGGCCGCCGGGAGCACTAGCATGAAGCAGAAGTCGAAGACCGACGACGGCATGAGGTGCGACGCCGCCGCATGGAGCAGCGCGCCGGCCCCGACCATGCCGAGGCCCGTGCAGATCTGGACCGACAGCGACGCGGCGCCGCTGTCCTGCACGCCGGTCCACTGCGTGTGGATCACGAAGACGGCCATCGACGCCACGGTGATCAAGGCGCAGGTGAGGACGAGCAGCGCGCCGGAGGTGGGCGTCGGCCCGTCGGCCCGGTCGGGGGCCCGTACCTCGTCCTCGGTTTCCGACCGGTGCGGCAGCAGGGCGACGGACGCCGGGGCGAGCAGTGCCGCGATGGCGTAGGAGACCGCGCTGCCGAGCAGCAGCGACTCCAGAATCTGGATGCCCCCTGCGATCACGATTCCCAGCGTCACCGCCCGGGCGGACTGCCGCGCGTCCAGGTGGAGCAGGCGGCTTGCCCAGAACGCCATGAGGAAGTAGGGCGCCTCCATGGCGAAGCGCACGATGCTGGCCAGGGGGACGTTGGCGTCCAGGACGTCCGTCGCGATGAGGGCGCGGACCGCGACCCCCGCCGAGGAGAAGGCGGCGATGGCCGCCATCAGGCCCCTATGGCGCCACAGGGGGCGGGAGTCGGCGTGCCCGAGGAGGCCGAGCAGGGCGTACCCCAGCGTGAACAACACGATAAGCTCGGCGTAGTGGCCCGCAGGGGAGCCCGTTCCGACCGGCCAGAGCACGGTGTAGCGCAGGACCTCGGTCGAGGCGATGCACAGCCCCACCCCCAGGCCGAGCGGTATCAGCCGCGAAGGGTCGTTCCCCTGTCGTATCATCGTGTCTCCGATCGTCGCCTTCCCGGCCTTGTGGCAATGCTATAGCACAAAGCAGGGGAGAAGCCCACCCGAGGGCTTCTCCCCTGCTTGATTTGGACTGCTGGGGACGTGGGGCTACACGGTCTGGACGTACTCCGCCGCGTGGGTGCCCGCCAGGCGGCCCGACGTGAACGCCCAGCCCAGGGCCACGCCGCCGTACTGGGCGTAGGGGGCGAGGTTGGTCTCGATCACGCCGCCCGAGTCGTTGCCGCAGGCGTAGAGGCCGCCCACCTTGGTGCCGTCGGGCAGCAGGGCGTTGATGTCGGCGTCGACGTCGAGGGCCGCCAGCGTGGCGTAGGGCACCGGCTTGCAGCGGATGGCGTAGAAGGGGCCGTGGCCGATCTTGGAGACCAGCGTCTCGGGCTTGCGGCCGAACTCGGGGTCCTCTCCGTTGGCACAGAACTCCTCGTAGCGCTGCACCTGGTCCACGAAGGCGTCCACCGGGACCTCGATCTGCTCGGCCAGCTCCTCGAGGGTGTCGGCCTTGAACACGTAGCCGTGCTTGACCGCGGTGTCGAGCACCTCGTAGATCTGGGGGATGGGCCGGGCGTTGGGGTAGCCGCCCTGGCCGTAGACCTTGGTGGAGCGGGCGTAGGTGCCCGGATCACCGGGGAAGCCCTCAGCGGCGAGTTTGTCGATGTAGTCGCCGCCGTAGATGCTGTACCAGGTGGGGCCGCCGGCCCAGAAGGCGAAGGTGCCGCCTTCGTTGTAGTGGCGCAGGCCGTCGGTACCCACCTGCAGGCAGCCGGCGTCGATGCCCAGGATCATGGGGATGTCGTTGAGCGACCAGACGTTCTGCTCCTGCATGCGCTCCTCGAGGCCGTCGCGGTAGTACACGGGGTACTCGGTGAGGTAGCCGTCGGTGGTCTTGAAGTGGATGCAGGGCGGCATGTCGAGGTTGTAGGTGGCCACGCCCTGGTCGATGGCGCTCTTGAGCATCTGGCCCTTGTTCTGGTACATGCCCCAGAGCTTCCAGGGCCGGTCGAGCGGGTACTCGGGGTTGGTGAGGTACTCGACGTGCAGGTCTTGGTTGCCGCCGAAGCCGCCGGTGCACAGGATGACGGCCTTGGCGTTGACGGTGTAGGCGGTGTGGTCGACGTTGCTCACGGCGCGCACGCCGGTCACGCGGTTGGAGGCGGCGTCGTAGAGCAACTCGGTCGCGGTGGTCTCGAGCAGGTAGTCGCCGCCGGCCTCCACGAAGTCGGCCACGATGGAGTCGTAGTACTGGCCCACGGTGGTGGAGCGGTCGCCGAAGGTGTAGTCGGGGTACTCGGCGGCGTAGTCCACATCCTCGAGCATGTTGGTCTTGTAGACGTACTGCTGCTTGCAGAGCCATTCGCTGGTGCCGAAGCCCTTCATGCCGCGCGTGAAGAGGAAGCCGTGGTCGAACTGCAGCCAGTCCACCGTGGGGCCCGACTCGTCGAAGAGCAGCTGGACCATCTCGGGCTTGCAGGGGGTCTCGCCGGTGCCCAGCGTGGCCATCCAGTCGTCGTAGAGGCTCTGGGTCTCGCACCAGGGCTCGCCGTTGTTGTACTTCTCGAGGTAGCGCGGGGCGTTGATGGAGAAGGGCTCGCCGGCGTTGGCCGCCGTGCCGCCCCACTTGCCGGCGGTCTCGATGGCGAGCACGCTCACGGGCAGCCCGGCCGCCTGCATGGCCTCGGCCGCCGCCATCGCCGCGGCGCAGCCGGCGCCTCCCATGCCGCAGACCACCACGTCGTAGGAGAGCTCTTCGGTCGCCCCGTCGTTGTAGACGGGGTCCACGTAGAAGGCCTCGATGGCGTCCTCGCTCGAACCGCCGGCCGCCAGGGCCTTCTTGAGGGCGTCCTCGGTGGCGGCCTTGATGCCGTAGCTCACGCCCGTGGCGCCGCAGATGGAGTCGACGGTGACCGACTGCTGCTCGATCATGCGCGGAATCATGCGGTCTTCGGCGGCCTTCATGATGAGGGGTTCCTCGCGGTTGAGCTCGCGCTCGATGACCTCGACCGAGAGCAACTCGTCTTCGCTGACCTCGATCTTGACGCGCACGGGCTCGATCCAGTCGAAGCCGCGGCCCTCGCCCACGTAGATGCCGGGCTTCATGGTGACGCCGGTCGACGCGGGGGCGTCCGACGGGCTTGCGGGGGAGGCGGCCTGGTCGGCGCCTGCGGGACGTGCGGCGAGGGCGGCCGCGCCGAGCACGCCGGCGGTGGCGGCACCGGCGACGAAGTGGCGGCGGCTCAGTGCGGAGGTGGCGGGTGATGCCATGGCGGTTCCTTTCCTATTCCCCTATCGAAATGGTTCTGGTTCATGCGGGGGCGCGTGCCGACGTGGAGGCAGTGCGCCCGGCTGGGGCAAGATGATGCGGCACGTGCGGGTTTTCGTCTTCCGCACGAGGGGATGAAGGGGCTCATCATCTCAGTATGAGAGGGGTGCGAGCTGGGGTTTTGCGGGCGAACCGTTTGAGCCTCGATGAGACGACGGTACCCTGCTCGAGTGATGGTTGGAAAACAACGATGCAGGCCGCTTGCGTTAGGGTGTATACTCTCTCACCTTGCAAGTTGCGGGACCTTTTGGGATGTGCCGGAACGGGCGGCGCACGGGTCCCGGGCTTTTACGCGACAACCTGCGGCTATACGGGGCACCGGTGGCTTTCATTTCCGCAGTGAGCGTTCTGCAGAGACTACAACCTGTCCGTTTTGCAGCGACGCTTACGAAAGAGGTGCCGTGCCATGGCCGTACTGTCTGAATCAGCCAGTTTGCCCGATGCCGCGAAGAGTGCTTTTGATGCGGACGACTCGCCTGCAGGGAAGAATGGCCTCGGGGCGGGAGTAAAAACATCGACCCAAGACGGCCTGTGGCGGTGTACCGACGACTTGTTTTCTGATGCGCGCCATATTATCGACGAGGCGCAGAAGGCGGCCTATCGGTCGGTCAACGTGGTGCTCGTGCAGCGGAACTGGCTGTTGGGACGCCGCATTGCCGAGGAGGAGCTCCGGGGCGAGGGGCGTGCGGAATACGGGGCGCAGGCCATCAAAGAGCTGGCGAAGCGGCTGACGAAGGAGTATGGGAAGGGGTTTGATCGGAGCAACCTCCATAGGTTTGTTTCGTTCTACAGACTGTTTCCTGAGATTGTCGACTCGGCGAGTCGACAATCGCCCCTCCTTTCATGGACTCACTACCGAGCGCTTCTCCAGGTGCCTGACAAGGCTGCGCGCGATTGGTATGCGCGCGAGGCCGCGGAGCAGACCTGGAGCGTGCGCACCCTTCAGCGCAACATCGGATCGCAGTACTATTACCGTATGCTGAGCTCGCAGCGCCCTGATGCGGTGCGTAGCGAGATGGAGCGCATCACGGAGCCCTACCAGAGCGACAAGCTCGAGTTCATTAAGAACCCGGTCGTCGCCGAGTTCTTGGGCCTTTCGCCCAACAGCGACCATACCGAGACGGAGCTCGAGGCGGCCATCATCACGAACCTGCAGAAGTTCCTTATGGAGCTGGGCAAGGGCTACGCGTTTGTCGCCCGGCAGAAGCATATCCATACCGATAAAGAGGATTACTACATTGACTTGGTGTTTTACAACTATATCCTCAAGTGCTTTGTGCTGATCGACCTCAAGACGTCCAAGGTGCGTCACCAGGATGTGGGCCAGATGGATATGTATGTGCGCATGTACGACGAGCGTGAACGGGGAGAGGACGATAACCCGACCCTTGGCCTGGTGCTCTGTGCCGAGACTGACGAGGACATTGCCCGCTATTCGGTGCTCCACGACAACGACCGGCTCTTCGCGTCGAAGTACGAGCCGTACCTCCCCACGCAGGAGCAGCTCAAGGCCGAGATCGAGGCCCAGAAGGCGTTGTTCGAGTTGCAACGGGCCGAGAAAGCCCGGGCTTAGGGAGCCGGTCTCGGCAGGGCGGCCCGCCCCTAATGCCCGGCCCCAGTTCGTCGTTGCAACAGGTCGATGTATTCCTGCTTGTTGTGCACGCCGAGCTTGCGGTAGATACCGGCTATATGGTCGCGCACGGTGTTTTCGCTCAAAACCAGCTCGGTGCTGATAAAGGACCGGCTGCGTCCCTGGGCGTAGAGTAGCGCAACCTCCGTTTCGCGGGGAGAGAAGTCGCGCTCCTGGGCGAGTTTATGCACGCGCGCCTCGAGCGATTCTCCTGACGGTCCTGCGGCGAGGCTCAGGTCCGCAAAGAGCACCTCGTCGCTCTGACGGTGCTTGCTCATGAAGAAGAAGACCGAGAGGAGCAGCGCATACACCACGAACAGGGGGACGTCGCCGTTCAGGGATCCCGCACAGACCGCAACGCCTGACGCTATGGCCATGGGCAGCGCGTAGGCGGGCCAGCCGAGGCCGAACACGACGTCCGACGGGACTTTGAACCGGTGGGCGAGGTCGCAGAGGGAGAGCCAGTAGAAGATGACCAGCAGCAGATGCCCCGACGAGAGGGTGGCGATCGACACGGGCTTGGCTCCCGGCAACGGGAGCCTGCCGATGACAAGCCCCGTCGCAATCACCACGAGGATGAGCATCCAGAGCTGTGAGAAGTCGAACTCGATTTGCTGGCGGTACACAAGGGCGATGACCGAGGCGGCTAGGGCGACTTCTATGAGGTGCGACATCGCTGTTGCGGCCGTCGCGTCGAAGAAACCGGCGCTGAGCGATCGGTTGATGCCGATGGCGATACCGAACATGGCAACTCCGCATGCATAAAAACCCAGCGGAAGCCGCTTGCGGGCAACAACGCGGCTCGGCTGTTGGGGAAGGGCCGGCAGCCTCCGCATCGAAAGAAGCCAGGAGGCAAACGACGCCAAGGGGAGCGTCGAGAACAAAATGGCGGTCGGAAGGCCCGGGTCGAGCATCTCGAAGGGGATTTTGAGCAGCGATCCCAGGGCCATGGTGAGAAACAGGACCAGCACGCCTTGCCTCAGCCCCAAGCCTCTATAGAAGGCTCCCCACCCCAGGTATGCGCACCCAACGGAACAACCGCACGCCAGGGTGAGTAGGACTGCGAGAGGGCCCTGAGTCGCGGGGAGGGCGCCCGACGTCAAGACGAACGTGCCCGCCACTCCAAGGAACGCGCCTGCCAACGCGACTCCAACACGAGACGACGCATTGGAGCCTTTGAGCCACGCAAGGAGAGCACAGAGCAGCATGGCTGAGGAAAGGCCTAGGTAGAGCAGGGGAGAAAAGTACGCGGAGCCGGCCGACACGATGCGCGGCATGCAGTACAGCCAGCAGTGGGCAAAGGCGAGCCCTAAAAAGGGGAGACGCATCCTGAGCCCGAAGAAGTCAAACAGGTGCCTGACGGATTCCTCGATGCCGAAAGGGCGAGTAAGGGGGTCGTTGGGATGTTCGAGCGGCACGCTGCCCCCTTTTTCGCGCAAGGTCCAATTGCGCCAGCAGTATAGCCGATGGCTCTCTGAGCTGGGAACACCAAAATGTACGTCTCTCCTTACCAGGGAAATCCCTACGCTTTGGAGCGTCGGGGACAGTCAAAGATACGTTTTGCGGTTCGAAGGGCCCTATGTGCCAGCCTACTGTTGATGGCGTCGGGCGGTGATCAAGAGGACCACCGCAAAGGAGGGCGGCGCCCTCTCGCGGCGGGCGCGCCGCGGCAGGGGATATGCCGCACGGGAAAGGAGTGAACACTATGAGTGAGAACCGCGCATTGTCTCGCCGAAGTTTTGTTGGCGGAGGAGCCGCCATGGCCGCCGCCATGGCGGCCGTGCCCGCCGTGGCTTCCGCTGGTGGGCTGGCAACGGGGTCCAACGACGTCCCTGAGAGCTGGGACAAAGAGGCCGACTTTGTGGTGCTCGGCTCGGGCACGGCGCTGCCTGGCGCGCTCAAGGCGGCCGTCGACGGGATGTCGGTCATCGTGGTCGAGAAGGCCGGCGTTACCGGAGGCACCACGGCGCTTTCGGGCGGCCAGGTCTGGACTCCCTGCAACCGCTACTCCGAGACGCCCGACGATCGCGAGCTTGCCCGCACGTACATGGTCCGGTGTGCCGACGGCTTGACGACCGACGCCATGATCGACGCCTATCTGGACAATATCAACCCCATGGTCGAGATGGTTGCCGAAGAGGCCGGCGTCGAATGGTCTATCAGCCCGCGCGCCGACTATCACTCGAACTGGGAGGGCGCGAGCAGCGACATGAGGTCGCTTGCCTACTGGATCGATGGCAAGAACTCGGGCGCCTACGAGACCGACGCCGAGACCGAGGCCATCGTTGCCAAAGGCGGCGAGGTCCTGCTCAACACGAAGGCGACGCGTCTGATTTCCCGTCCGACTACCGAGGGCCCCAACGAGGTGCTGGGCGTTGCAGTTGAAGACGAGAACGGCGACGAGCTGCTGATCAAGGCCAACAAGGGCGTGCTAATCGGCACCGGCGGCTACAGCCGCAACTGGGACATGCTCAAGAACTGGCTCACCGTGCCCACGATGTTCTCGATGGAGACCCCCGCCTGCACCGGCGACGGCATCAAGATGGGGCAGGCCCTGGGCGCCAACGTCAAGATGACGGCCTATATCTGGGGCGAGGCCTGCCTGCAGGACGTGCCCGACGACGAGTGCACCGACGAGTACATCAGCGAGAACGGCCCCCACACGGTGCGCTTCAAGATCTACGGCTACAACTCGCAGCCGTCGGCCATCTTTGTGAACCAGCGCGGCGAGCGCTTCTGCGCCGAGTCGGTGGACTACGACTCGTTGTACTACGGCTTCCTGGGGCAGAACACCACGGGCGACATGGAGCAGTGGAACTGGCCGGCCTACTTCATCTGCGATCAGAAGACGCGTGACATCATGGGGGACTCGTTCTTCGGCGTAAAGCTGGGCGAGGATGTTCCCGAGTGGGCCGTCCAGTCCGACACCATCGAGGGCCTTGCCGAAGCGTTCGGCATTGACTCCGAAGGGCTTGCCGCCCAGGTCGAGCGCTGGAATGCTGATGCCAATGCCGGCGTCGACACACAGTTCCACCGCGGCGAGCTGGAGTACGAGACCCACAACCGCTACCGCAACGACGACAACCCGCCTTTTATGGCGATCGACCAGCCTCCCTACTACGCGGCCAAGGTCATGCCGGCGGCCATGGGCACCAAGGGCGGCCTCGAGATCAACGAAAAGGGCCAGGTCATCCATGTGAGCGGCCAGCCGATTCCCAGGTTGTACGCTTGCGGCAACACCACCGGCGTGGGTTCGCCCGGCAAGTATTACACCGGCGCCGGCGGAACGCTCGCTCCCGGTATGGTGTACGGCTATCTGGCCGCTATCGATGCCGGTGCGTCTGAGGCGTGGAAGTAATCTAAGGCTAAGGCCATACGGACCTGACCTCGCTGCGGCGAGGCCGGGTCCGTCTATGTGGAGCCCCTGATGCGTGGTTTTGGTCGAGGCCGCAGCCCGCGAGTACAATGGTGCCCTAACGCCGCCGGGGCTTCTTGCCCGGGCGACAGTCGGTAGTACCGTGCCAGGGGAGAAGACCCGCCCATGCTTATCCACCGCATCGCAGCCCAGCTTGCCACCGCGCCGGAGTTTCGCGACATCGAGCGCGCCTTGAACCTGGGCCAGGAGGCCACCTTGGGCATCGCCCAGTCGGCGCGCCCCTTGGCCATCGCGGCTCTGTACGCGCGCCGGCCCCGGCCCACGGTCGTGGTGGTGGCCGGCGAGGAGGCGGCCGACCGCACGGCCCAGGCCCTGGCCGCCTATGTGGGGCTCGACCAGATCGAGCGCATCCCGCTGCGCAAGGACCTTCCCTGGAGCGACAAGGCGCCCGACCACGCGGTGGTGGGCGCCCGTGCTCGGGCCCTTGCGCGCCTGCACGCGGGGGACCCTTGTATCGCGGTGTGCTCGGCTCGGGCCCTGCTGCGCTGCGTGCCGCCCCCCTCGAGCGAGTTCTGGAAGCCGGCGACCTTCTCGCTCGGCCAAGAGGTGCCGTTCGGCCAGGTGCCGGAGCGCCTGCTGTTCATGGGCTACACCAACGCCGGGGCCGCCGACGCGCCGGGCACCTTTTACGTGCACGGCGACTCGATCGACGTCTGGCCCGCCCAGGCCACCTCGCCCGTGCGCCTGGAGTTCTTTGGCGACGAGATCGACGCCGTGCGCCGCATGGTGCCCTCCACGGGCCAGACCATCGGCGACATCGCCGAGGTCCAGGTGTTCCCCTGCCGCGAGCTGGCCCTCTCCGCCAAGGCCATAGAGCGCTGCCGGCGCCGCATGTACCAGGCCGCCCAGGACGACGATGAGATTGCCCAGCACATGGAGTTCCTCGAGGGGGGCGTGGTCTTTCCCGAGCTCGACCGCTATCTGCCGCAGCTCTACGCCGCCACGTCGATCCCGCTGGCCCACGTGTGCCCCGAGGCGCTCATGGTGCTTGCCGAGCCGCGCTCGCTCTTTGACGACGCCACGCGCGCCTACGACGAGATAGCCCAGGCCGCGCGCGAGAAGCATATCGACCTTGCGGGCCTCTATATCAGGCCGACCGAGATGGACTTCGGCACCCAGCAGCGGCTTACGCTCGTCTCGCTCATGCGGGCGGGCGGCGGGGCCACGGCCGAGCTGCGCATCCAGCAGCCCGACGTGGCGGGCGGTTCCCGCCTGATGCGTCGCCTCGACTCGTTCAGGCACATGGGCTACGCCACGGTCTTTGCCATTCCCGACTCCGAGGCGCGCCGGTCGATGGAGCTCTCGCTCACCGACGAGCGCATCCCGATCACGGTGTCGCTGGGCAGCGATGCCGAGAACCGCATCCCCTGCACGCCGGTAGGGGCCGAGCAGCCCGAGGCGCCCCTGCCGCGCGGGCCCATCGTGGTCACCGACGCGCCCATCCCCGCCGGCGTAGTGGTGCCCGACGCCCGCCTGGCGATCATCAGCGTGAGCGACCTGCAGAGCCGCATGGCCAAGCACGGTAAGCGCCGCAATGTCGACGTGACCGACATCACGTTCCCCTTCAAGCCGGGCGACTACGTGGTGCACGCCACCCACGGCATCGCGCACTTCACGGCCATCGTGCGCAAGGAGGTGGCCGGCAAGGAGCGCGACTACTTCTTGCTCGAGTACGCCGACGGCGACAAGCTCTACGTGCCCTTTGAGCAGGTGGACCGCCTGACCCGCTACGTGGGGCCCGACGGCGAGAACCCCCGGCTCACCTGCCTGAACACCGCCGACTGGACCCGGGCCACCAACAAGGCCCGCAAGGCGGCCAAGAAGCTGGCCTTTGACCTGGTGGACCTCTACACGCGCCGCGCTGCCGCCCAGGGCTTCAGGTTCAGCCCCGACACCGCGTGGCAGGAGCAGATGGAGGAGTGCTTCCCCTACGAGGTGACGCCCGACCAACAGGCGGCCATCCAGGACATCAAGGCCGACATGGAGTCGCCCAAGCCCATGGACCGCCTGCTCTGCGGCGACGTGGGCTTTGGCAAGACCGAGGTGGCCCTGCGCGCGGCGTTCAAGGCCACCCAGGACGGCAAGCAGGTCATGGTGCTGTGCCCCACCACCATCTTGGCCCAGCAGCACTACCAGACCTTTGCCGAGCGCTTCGCGGGCTTTGACGTGCGGGTGGAGGTGCTGAGCCGTTTCAGGTCGGCGGGGCAGCAGAAAAAGGCCCTCGAGGGCTTCTCGTCCGGAGAGGTGCAGGTGCTCGTGGGCACCCACCGCCTGCTCTCGAACGACGTGAACCCCCACGACCTGGGCCTCGTGATCGTGGACGAGGAGCAGCGCTTTGGCGTGCAGCACAAGGAGCAGCTCAAGAACCTGCGCGAGCAGGTGGACGTGCTCACGCTCAGCGCCACGCCCATCCCGCGCACCATGCAGATGGCCATGAGCGGCGTGCGCGACATGTCGCTCATCAAGACGGCGCCTCCGGGTCGCAAGCCCGTGAAGGTGCATGTGGGCGAGTGGGACGAGGACGTGGTGAGCGCCGCCATCCGCCTGGAATTGGAGCGCGGCGGCCAGGTGTACTACGTGAGCAACCGCGTGAAGACCATCGACGAGGCCGTGCAGCGCGTCATGAGCGTGGCGCCCGAGGCCCGCGTGGGCGTAGCCCACGGCAAGATGAGCCCCCGCGAAGTCGAGAACGTCATGGAGAGCTTCGTGACCGGCCAGATCGACGTGCTCGTGGCCACCACCATCATCGAGAGCGGCATCGACAACCCGCACACCAACACGCTCATCATCGAGGACTCCCAGCGCCTGGGCCTGGCCCAGCTCTACCAGCTCAAGGGGCGCGTGGGCCGCGGCAAGCTGCAGGCCTACGCCTACTTCATGTTCCCGCCCGACCTGCCGCTCACCCCCGAGGCCACCGACCGCCTCATGGCCATCGGCGAGTACACCGACCTGGGTAGCGGCATGAGGATCGCCATGCGCGACCTCGAGATCCGCGGCGCGGGCTCGCTCATGGGGGCCGAGCAGCACGGCAACCTCTCGAGCGTCGGCTTTGACCTGTACACCCAGATGCTCGGCCAGGCCGTGGCCGAGGCCAGGGGGGAGGAGCCCACCGACGCCGCGGAGACCACCGTGACCATCAACCTGCCGGCCGACTACTTCTTGAGCGAGGACTACCTGCCCGACGTGGACCGCCGCGTGCTCGTGTACCGCAAGCTGGCCGCCGTGAGCGACCTGGCGGGTGTGGACGAGCTGCAGGCGGACACCGTGAAGCGCTACGGCGAGCTGCCCGAGGCCGCTCGCAACATGTTCGACCGCGCCCGCGTGCGTATCCGTGCCGACCGGCTGGGCATCACGGCCGTGGGCTACGCCACCGGCAAGATCACGCTGGCCGGGGCCGAGGTGCCCGAGGCCATCCACAAGGCGTGGCACGCCAAGGGCGCCCAGGTGTTCGTGAAGACCAAGAAGGTCAACTACCCCTTCCGCGCCGACAAGGAGGAGCTGCTGCCGGCGGCCCTGGCGATCCTGGAGGAGCTGGGCGGCGCCGACGAGGAGGAGTAGGGAGCGACGGAGAAGCCCCTGGGGATGCCGGGGGCTTCTCCACCGTAGCAGAGCGGTGCTACTCAAGCGTGCTATCACTACTAGCATAATACGGCTATCTTGGCGTGTTGAGAGGAGGCCCTATGGCCGCCACGCAGGTAAACATCCGCATGGATGACTCCCTCAAGCAGGCTGGCGACGAGGTACTGGAGCGCTATGGGTTTTCGGCCACCCAGGCGATTCGGGCGCTGTGGGAGTACGTGGCACACAGTGGAGAGGTGCCCGATTTTATGCTGAGCGCCGAGCCCGACGCGGATGAGTGCGCACGTAAACTCGCGCTTATCGAGGGGGGGCGAGGGGCCGAGGGGCGGCGGTTCGCAGTGCGCGCGAGGCTGGCATTGCCTGCACTCTGCCCGGGGAGTCGAACGAGGAGCTGTTGGCGGCGGCCTATGCCGAACGGTTCGGATTTCTTGCCGGGGAGGCTTAAATGGCCGTGCGGTTTGAAGGTGTTCTGCTCGATACTAACGTGCTGATCGACTACGCCTCGGGGCGCGAGCCTCAAAGCGGGACCTGCATGGAACTCCTGGAAGAACTGATATGCAGGGACAAGACCGTGTTCGTTGCGGCGGTTTCCCTCAAAGACCTGTTCTACGTCGTGGAGAACTACATCAAACGACAGGCGCGAGCCGACCATGGGGGAGCGCTGCTCCCCGGCGATGCGGCGGCTGCGACCCGGATAGCCTGGGGCTGCGTCGAGCGCATACTCGATGTCGCGATGGTGCCCAACCTGGGGCATACCGAGTGTCGCGAGGCCTTCGTGCTGCGCGGCGTGCACGGGGATTTTGAAGACTACCTTGTGGTCGCCGCCGCGCTTCATGTGGGGGCCGACTGCCTGATTACCAGCGACGAGCGGCTGATGCGGCACGCCCCGGTTACGTGTCTTACGCCCCAAGACGCGCTGACGCTTCTCAGGAAGGAGGGCGTTCGTGGCGGTATAGGCGGTTTCTGACATACACGGCTGCTACACGCAGTTCCAGCACCTGCTCGATAAGGCCTCACCCGGCAAAGACGACGAGATGTATATCCCGGGCGATGTTATTGACCGCGGACCAAAGCCCGTCGAGATGTTGAGGTGGTGCATTGATGCGCTCCCACTGTCTACACGCTGCTGGGCAATCACGGGGACATGGCGGGTTGCGTTGTGATGCGCGACCCCGATGACCTGGAGGTGCGTTGGGGCGATCCGTGGGTTACAACGACGGGGAGCGTACGCGCACGGCCTTGTTGCGACACGCCGACGCCGCGTGGCGCCGCGAGCGGTTGGCCCCATGGCTCGAGGGCCTTGCACCCTATGCTTCTGTGATGGTGGATGAGAAGGCGTTCATGCTGGTACATGCGGGGTTTGATCCCACGGTGTGGGACGCGCGCACGACGGTTTTACTGCGACAGGCTGGACGATTCGCGGGCCCACCACAAGTGCGTCGACGTCGGTGCCGGGTTTGGATAGAGAACGTGGTGCTCGGCAACCGTAGATCGTGCGAGATGGGGTTGCTGGTCGGGGCCGAGACGGCAAAGCGGTGATTCGTGCCCTCTAATGACCCCCGTAGTTCCGATGCGGGGTTTGTCAGAATCGGGAATGAGCTGATGCCGGCGTTTTGAAGGCGTTGTGGCATACTGGCCCTTGAGAGGAAGTCAGCCGCGCGGGATGGGAGACCTATGGGAAAGCAGAGCACATGGCGCCGCCCGGCCGACACGTATGGCCCCATGTTCAGCATGGCTTTGACCGTGCTATGGATTATGGTGGGAGCCTCGAGCCACCAAATCATTTACTTTGGCGTGGTTGGCCTATCGGGCTGGGTGCTCACGATGGGCGCTGCGGTGCTCGCCTATGCCGCCCTTAGTCTGATTGGGTGTCAGAACTGGTCGTTTGGGGTTTTACGTGTTGCTGCGGGTATGACGGCTTCTGTTGGTGTTGCGTTGGTTTCGCTTGCCATTAACGTTTTTGGGTCCGATCATGTTTTGAAGCTGGTCGGCGATGCGTTTTCTGGCGTAGGGTTGGCACTATCGTCGCTGGCTGTTCTCAGGGTGCTGCAAGCTTCCTACGATGCGGATCAAAGGGAGTTCGTGTGTCTGACGGCGCTGGTTGTCGCCGCACTTCTTTATTTTCTTGTTATAACGCTTGGGATGGTTCCCCTGATTTTGGCGTGCAGCATTGCCCCGGCGCTTGCGATGTGCCTGCTCGGGGATGACGAAGGCCTGCGGTTTGCTCGCGTCGAAGGGAGTATCCAGAGCGCTGCGGCGACGCCGGCTTGGGACTGGCTGCGCGTGCTCTCCTCTCTGGCGCTTCCTCTGGGCCTGTCGTTCATGCAAGGGATATTGTTGGCGAGCGAGAGGGGCATCGCGCGCCCTGGTGAATGGCGCGCCGTTATCGGGGCTGCCACGCTGGGTGTGGTTGCGGCGGTTCTAGTGTTCGACGGCTTCTTGCAAAAGTTGACACGCCGATGGCTGCGTCATGCTGGGGTGCCTGGCTTGATGCTTTTGATCTGCGTGGGCTATTTGGCCCTGGGGCCGAACACGGGCATAGTGCCGGCTGTTCTCTGCTACAGCTACGGACTGCTGTACCTGCCGTTTCTCTGCATTAGGTTGGCGCCTTTCTCTATGTGGGTTTCTCGACCGAGGTCCCTATGCGTTTGCTGCCTGTGCCTTTCGTCCGTGCTGTTGCTGGGCAGCGTGGCGGGGCTGTTTCTTGAACCTATGGGGCTCACCATATTGGGGGCAATATGGGCTGGATGCTGCCTCGCGCTTCTCGTCTTTGATACGGTTGCTTATGTGAGAGGCTTCGATGAGAGGGGAGAAAACGGCTGTGCGGGGCAGGGGGATTGCCCTGTTGCCGTTGTCGGAGCTTCTGCTTGCGGTGGAGACTATATCGCTGGCTTGGAGGCGAAATGCGCGGATTTCGGAGAGAAGTACGGGCTTTCTCCGCGCGAGGTCGAGATACTGGCGTTAATTGCCCGCGGCAGGAGCGCCGCGTCCATCGCGGTGCAGAAGAATATCACTTACAACACGGTGCGCAGCCACGTCGCTCATCTTTATGTAAAGACGGGGGCCCACAATCGGGAGGAACTGATGATGCTGCTTGAGCAACCGGTTGGGAGCATCCTGAAACCCTGAAAGCGGTCGACCTGCGACTTCCCGGGGCGGTTTATAAATCAGGACTCTGCCTGCGCATCGTACGCCGTGCATGAATGCGCCCTATGGTACTAGCCGTACGATGCCAATCCCTCTCCCTCCTGGCCAAAATGCCCCGTGACAGGGTTGTCTGCCATATGCGTTTGAAGCGCGGGCGGGTGACTGTTGGCATTGGGAC
Source organism: Coriobacteriaceae bacterium (assembly GCA_019421015.1). Lineage (GTDB taxonomy): Bacteria > Actinomycetota > Coriobacteriia > Coriobacteriales > UMGS124 > JAHZGC01. Next base: position 21,041 of record JAHZGC010000006.1, read on the forward strand.
AGAAGGAGGCATTATGTTCGCGGAGGGCCATGTGTCTAGGAGGCAGTTCGTGGGAGGGGCCGCTATTGCGGGGGCTGCCATGACGGCGGGGTCTTTTGTCCGTACGGCTAGGGCCGAACAGTCCGAGGTGCAGGATCCCTGTGCGACGTATCTGAGCTACGAAAACCCTGACGAAATCGGTGTTGTTCACCAGGCTCAAGCCCAGGTTGACGCCGACTTTGTGGTGGTGGGCTCGGGCATCGGCGGTCTTACGGCTGCTATGCTGGCGGCCGAGCTCGCTCCTGACGCAAAGATTGTGCTGGTCGAGAAGTGCGGCTTTACGGGAGGGAATGGCAACTACGCCGAAATTTGCGCCCCCGCCGCTCCATGTACACCCGAGGAGGCTGCTGCCTCGGCCTTGGCTAAGGTGGTTGCCAGCAACTACATGAAGGACTTCTATCTCCTGGAACGCCTGGCTTTTGAGGGCAACTTCTGCACCTCATGGCTTCTCAACAAGCACGGTGTTGAGCTTGACGGTTCGCACTTCTACTATCAGAACTGGGCGGGCGCCACGACCATGGCCCAACTTACTGAGGAGATTGCGACTTCTGAGGCCTATGCCAATGTCGAGATCCTGCTCAACACCCGCGCCACGGCCCTTTTGATGGCGGATGGCTACACATGCCAAGGCGTACAGGTATTTGCGGACGGCGTGTACACGGATATTGTCGCCAAAGCCGTCTTCCTGTGCACGGGCGGCATGGCGACGAACTTCGACTTGCTGCGGTTCTTTACCAACCAAGACGTTGTAGAGAAATCTTACGGTATGGGTGCCGGCCAGGACGGTGACGGCCACCTCATGGTGCAGCAGACCGCCCATGGCATGGTGAAGAGCGTCTACGCCACCTCGATGTTCAACAACGTCAAGGGGTTTGGTTTTAGCAGCCCGCTGGGAGTGGCTGCCGTGGTGCAGCCAACGTGCCTTTATGTGAATCAGTACGGCGAGCGTTTTTGCGACGAGGCGGCCAGCAATGTCTACCCGTTCATGCTCGCGGGCAAGGCGATCGAGACGAATGGCCGGTGCTACTCTATCGTGGGTCAGAATCTCATAGATCGCTTTGCGAGCCAGGGTTCCGATACCGAGTACTGGTTCTATTATCAGACTCCGACAGACTTGCAGGGGGATCTTGAGCGCTACGCCGTTAATCCCGGCGTTTTCAAAGCCGAAACCTTAGAGGAGCTTGCCGTGCTCATCGACGTGGACCCGACGGCCCTGTGCGCCACGGTGGAACGCTACGAGGCGGATGCGGAGGCCGGTGAAGGCGACACCGTGAAAGGCAAGGACGCCCAGTGGATGGTGAGCTTGGGCTCGGGTCCCTACTATGCTTTCCGGATGAGTTCGGGCATCATCCAAACCAACGGCGGCATTCGCGTTGATAGGCGCTGTCGCGTCTGTGACCCGTACTTTAAGCCGGTTAATGGTTTGTATGCTGGCGGTATCGCCATCTCCGGCTTAAATGTCGAATATTACTCCACAGGCACGTCCCAGGCTGCTGGTCTGTGGAGCGGTACTGTGGTGGCGCGCGAAGTGGTCGAGAACGTCCTCGGCATGTCGGTACCCGAGGACTGGTACGGCGAACGGTACACGGGACCTTTTATGGACCGCGGCGCCACTGGCAAGTGCAAACCGCTTGAGTAGACTTCGCGTATGTGCGGCCTCTTTTTCGCCGGTGACTGCCAAAACTACGAGCTCTGCGTCAAATAGGTCCAAGCCCAACAGACATTCGTGCGGGTGCCTGGATTCCTGCGATTCCAGGCACCCGCACCGTAGCGATGGTATATTGGGATCGACGACCCCGAGGTCTTCTTGCTGGTCTATCTGTGCCCTACCGCCCGCCTCGCTCCGCGCGCTGCACCAGCGCCATGAGCTCCTGGTAGGAGTGCACGGAGGTCTTGCGGTACACGTTGCCGATGTGGTCCTTGACGGTCCAGCTGCTCAGCGTGAGGCGCTCGGCGATCTCCTGACGCGAGAGCCCCGCCACGAGCAGACCCAACACCTCCTCCTCGCGTTCCGATAGGCCGTGGGCCGAGGCGATTGAGGTCGTGATGCGGGCGGCGCGGCGCTCCCGGTTCTCGTTTTCGGGCAGCTCGCGCAAGGCAAAGGCCACGGCATCGCTGCTGGCGGCGGGGAGCAGCGGAATGACCACCACGGTGGCCAGCACGGCTGTTGCTGCGATAAGGTCCCAGGCCGCGTGGCCTCCCACAAAGCGTTGGGCCAGCCAAAACGCCAGGGCCCCCAGACAGGTAAAGGCGCTGTAGGCTGCGTAGTTCACGGGCATCACGGCCACGAGCTCCCGAGAGTCGGTGCATGAGACCTCGATGGAGAACAGCGTGATGACCACCACCTGAAGCACGAATATGATGCGCACGCACGCCAAGGCCGTTTGGGGTGCTGTCTCGTAGAGGTAGGGGAGAAGCGCCAGGGTGAATCCCACACCGGCTATGAGCAGACGCACGATGAGCCCAAAGCGCATGCCCGATGAGCGGGGGCGCCGCACGGCAAGGGCGAGAATCGCGCAACAGGCCACGATGGGCGCCACAGCTGCGGTCCAGTACGACGAGGACGGCAGGGTTCCCGTGTAGGTGTAGACCCTAAAAGCCCCCGTGATGCCGACGGTCACGCCAAGGCTCGCGATGACGGCGCTCGAATAGGGGGTGAGCCGGTAGCGCCGCGTGCTGCGGTGCCAGGCGCGGGCGCAGGGGCCCATAAAGTCGACCGAGCGCGCCAGCATGACCTGGCAGGCGGTTCCTACCCCCACCGTTCCCAGGCAAAAGGCGAGAAGCCCTGCGGGGCTCCGGAGCAGCGGGGAGGCCAGCGCCGAAAGGCTGGCCGCGACCAGCGCCTCTCCCGCCAGGGCGCCGATGCAGCGCATCCGGCCACCTGCCTGATAGATCACGCCTAGGGCGCAGGCCCAAAACACCAGGGGGTATCCTGCAGCCCCTCCCAACCCCAGGGCCAGCAGCAGGGCGACGGCCAGCGGGGCATGAGCCAGGATGCAGGCGTACATCCCTGCGAGGCAGGCGGCCACCACGGCGGCGCAGACGAGGCCTGCCGTGGTGGCCGTCGGGGAGTCCCTGCGCTTGAGCCACCGGCGGGTACCCAGGCACCCGAGCCCCCCAGCAAAAAAGAACGCGAACTGCAACGGCAGGACCTGCTCCCAACCGTCTGCCAGGTAGGAGGTGAAGGCGATTCCCGCCACGCTGCAATAGCCCAGCAGGTATATGCCGTGGCCTATCACGAGCAGGGCGATGATTTTGGCGAGGGGCGCGCGGTCCGAGGAGGGGACCGACTGGCCGCTCGGCGTCGGTACGGTGTGTTGAACGGGCGTCATAGCGATAAAACCATCCTGTACCTGCAAAAAAGTCTGTCAATACCTCAGCGGGGGATTCAAAAGATGATGACCCAGGGCCCCCGATTTGGCAACCACCCCAAAAGGCGGAGTGCGGTACCTGCGCTTTGGGGATAGGTGCGGCCGGAGAAAGGGCTGCACTATGGGCTGCGTGACGCCGGGGAACGAGGGCCCGGCGCAGACGTGGACCTGCGGTTCAGGGGTCGCGTCCCATGCAGATCGGCGGCCGGTAGGGCCGCACCGAACAGGAGGAGGGTCAAGGATGGAAGATCTGACCAGGAGAGGGTTTGTGGGGGCCGCCGGTTCCATGGGCGTCGCGATGGCGGGTTCCGTCGCGCTCGGCACCCGTGCCGCCCATGCCGACGAGGCCTCCGCGGGCAACGGGGGCACCGCCGGGGCCGCCCCCGCCGAGGCTGCGGAGCTGACCGGTTGGACCGGCACCCCTGACGAGATTGCCGCCACCGGCGGGTCGACGATGCCGCTGGCCGAGCTGAACCGCCGGCACCGCGAGTACGTCGACGCCCACAGCGCGTACACCTGCGCCGACGGCACCGTCATCCCCTCGCCGTTCGTGCAGATGCACGCGCTTATCCAGACCTACGGCTTCGGTGGCTTCGGCAATGTCGAGGACGACAGAAGCTTTGACTACATCATGGCGATCTTCAGCGAAGACGACGCCAAGGCCTACGTGGACGAGATGCCTTGGGGCGTGACCTTCACGGCCTACGACATGTACGCCAAGGGCGGCCGCCCCCTCGAGGAATGCACCGAGATGCTCGAGCGTTTCTCGCGCGAAGGGTTCCTCGAGCGCCACAGCAACCCGAACGGCGCCAACTACAACCAGATTCCGCTCGTGGTGGGCATCCTCGAGTTCCAGATGGACAAGGAGTACGACGACCCCGAGATGAACATCGCCGAGATGTCCATCGACAAGGTGCAGATGGTCCAGGACTTCCACACTGCCGCCACGCCGGCCGAGTACACGGTGCCGTGCCACAAGTCGGTGGTGGCCGACGAGGGCATCCTGCCCTACGACGACGCCGAGCAGATCATTCGCACCAAGGACAAGTTCGCCATCGCGCCCTGCTATTGCCGCTACACCCGCATGATCGCGGCTGGCGAGAAGCCCCCCTCGTTCGAGGAGTTCGCGACCGGCGAGCTCGAGGATTACTTCTCCCCGATGTTCAACCAGCGCATGGAGACCTGCCTGCTCTTTGGCGATGCGGCCGACTACTGGATCTGGCGCGGCCTTGCCCGCGAGATCACGATGGAAGACGCCCTGCGCTACCTGCAGCGCTCCGTCGACGACGGGTTTATCATCCAGAGCCTGTTTGACACCGACACCGAGAACTTCTGCTCCTGCCACGCCGACTCCTGCAAGCTCTTTTTGCAGTGGAACGCCTTCCAGGATCCGGCCAAGACCGCCGCGTCGCCCACGTTCCAGCAGGTCAGCCACTACGACTTAGTGGTCGACCTCGACAAGTGCATCCAGTGCGGCGCCTGCGTGGAGCGCTGCCCGCTGCACGCCATCGAGATGGGGGAGGACGGCTACCCCGTGGTGAACGAGATGTGCTTCCGCTGCGGCCAGTGCGGCTACGTCTGCCCGGCCGAGGCCCGCAAGCTCACCGCCCGCCCGGAGGAGCTGAACTGCCCGCTGCCCAAGACCCTGCTCGACGACCACAACCTCAAGGCGGCCTACCGCTTTGAGCACGGGCTGCTCGACGGCTAGGTTAGGGCGAAACGCAAAATTGCTGCCACAAGGCGCGCGAGGGCGCGGTGTGCTGGAGCGCACAAGCCCGAGCGGAACGTAGGGGCGGCAATTTGAGGATTGCTATAGGTGCCGGGCGTACTCCTGCGCGCGAGGAAGCCGCGGGGGTACGCCCGGCTTTTGCGAAAGGCGGTTTTTCATGCACGAGATGTCGCTGGTGCGGCCTGTTTTGGACTACGTGCTGCAAAAAGGCGAGGAGTGCGGCGCACGGGCCGTGCTCTCGGTGCGCCTGACCATCGGAGACGCCCACGACGTGGTCGAGGAGCTGATCCCGGGGTTGTTTCGCCACCTGGCCCGCGGCACGATCGCCGAGAATGCCGAGGTCGTCATAGAGCACGTGCCCATCACGGTGCGCTGCAACCGCTGTGCCGAGGTGTTCCCCCTCGACCTGTACCGTGAGGAGACCTGGACGTGCCCGCGTTGCGGGGCGCACAAGGACTATCAGATGGCCACGGGCCGCGAGTTTTACATCGACGACATCCGGGTGCTCGGCCCGGCGCCGGTTGCGGCCGGGCGGGTTGGATAAGGGGCAGACGGTCGCATGGGTGGCGCCGGCGGGGTGTGCGGCCCGCTTGGCCTCTGCGAGACCCTGCGACCCCTCTATCCCACCAGCCCCGCAACCGCCTCCCACACCACGGGTACCAGCAGGGCCGGCAGCATGTTGCCCACCGAGATGCGCAGGTTGCCGGGGAAGGTCTGGAGCAGCAGGTTCAGGCCCACGGCGCACACGAGCACGTTGCCCACGAGCGAAAGCCCGCTGGTCATGGCGTCGGTCATGACGTTGCCCACCAGCAGCCCCACGGTGGCGAGAAGCCCCTGGTAGACCAGGATGGGGAGCGCCGAGAACGCCACGCCCGCCCCCAGGGTCGACGCCAGCATGAGCACGATTACAAAGTCGAGGGCCGCCTTGGCAAAGAGGGTCTCGGGCTGCCCCATGCCGTCGTAGAGGCCGCCGACCACGGCCATAGCGCCCACGCAGATGATGAGCGAGCTGGTCACGAAGCCCTCAGTGAACCGGCTGCCTGCGGTGTCGCACCCCTCCTGCTCGGCGCGGCCCACCTTTTTGTGCAGCCAGTCTCCCAGGCGGTTGAGCGCCCCCTCGATGTCGACGAGCTGGCCGGCCACCGTGCCCACCACCATGGAGACGATGAGCAGCATGGTGCCTTCGACCTGCAACTTTGTGCCACTCTCCGCTATGGTGAGCATGGCTCCCAGCGTGCTCGACCCGCCGATGAACACCACGCACAGGCCGATGGCTTGGGTGAGCGTGCGTTCCATGGCCGGGCTCACCCCGCGCTTGAGCCCCATGCCGATGAGGCTGCCTACCAGCACGGCGGCGGTGTTTGCCAGGGTTCCGAGATAGGGCGGCATGGAGAGGGGCCTTTCGTAGGGTCGGGTTGGCGGGCGCTGCGTAGTATAGCCCTGCCGATGGGGTCGGGTGCGGGAACTGGTGCCTCCCGGAGGCGAACGATCAATCCACGCGTCGCAGTTCTGATCGCCTGCAAGAACGGGAATTGCGAGATACTTCCGCACAAAGGGGGTTCTGGATAGGCGCGTTGCGCCTCGGATGTCCCGGTTGACATGTGAGGGGAGAAACGCTTGTATTCAATACCCCTTCTGAACTGGTATTTTGTTGTCAGCCTGTTTGCGGTGCCAGCATGCCGGCCCAAAGGGAGTTGTGACGGGGACAGCTCGCGCACCCCCGCGCCTATCCAGAACCCCGATTCTGCGGTGCTAACTGGCCTCTGGGCGATTTTGCGTTTTTGCCGCTGAGAAGGTTTGCCGGAAAGCTTGGATTTTATCGTCGTTTTATCGCCCTGCGCGTCGCGCGGGTACCGTACTATGGACGCGCGAGATACATGAGACGCCATAAGGCGGCTGCCTCTTGTCCAAACCCGCGCCCCAAGGAGGAACCCGCCATGATGCACACCTATATCCAGCTTCCCGACGGCACCCACATCGGTTATGGGGAGCCCCTGGCCGACGGTACCGTGAAAGCGGCTGCCGTACGCTTTGGCGAGGGCGGTTTTTCGGTGGCGCTCTGCACGCTGCCCGATTGCCGTTGGACTGAGGCGCAGGGGTATACCCTTGAGGAGCTCGAGGCCTTGGCGGGATTGCTTGCGGGCAACGCTCCCTTAATCGTGAGGTTGGCCCAGGAGGCCGCGGCACAGGCCGAGGCCGCGACGGCAGGGGAGACGAACGCGGAGTCGGATTCCCTGCCGAATTCCCCGGAGGCTATCCCCCAGCCGGGCGCTCCGGCCGGACGCCCCGCAGATGCCCCACACGCTGCTGCCGGTGCCCAACAGGTGGCTCCGGCCGTGCAGCCGGTCTCGGCCGTACAAGCGACCTCGACCGCAAGGGCGCAGGGTGCCCCCACCCCCGCCTCCGGGTCTGTCGCGAGCCGAGGCGCCGGGGCTTCTCAGCCAGCTCAGGCCGCCCGCCCCCAAGGAGCCCAGTCCCAAGAATACCAGCAGGCGGCCGCCGCCATGCTCGACGCCGCAAGCCTGGTAGGGCGCGTCGTGCCTGGTACGCGGGTCGGCCGCCTGGTCAACACCGCTATGCCCGCCGCCCGCACGGTGGTGGCTGCGGCGCCGGGAATCGTGGAGAAGGCCGCCCCCGTGGTCAGCCATGCGGCTGAGGCTGCCGTTGAGGCCGCTCCCAAAATGGCCGAGAAGGCCGCCCGGGGCATCGGTCGGCTGGGCAGTAAGCTCGCCAAGGCCGCCTCGGGTGCGGTCGACAGCGTCGTCGACGGGGCCAAGCAAGCTGCCGAGAACTACCATCGCGAGAGCGGCCGGTAGGCCGGCGCGGCCGGGGCCGTGGTTGGGCGGGTCGGGCACCCTGAGATCCCTGGGGGTGGCCGTTTTGGCTGGAATCCGAACAATGCGACTTAGCCCAAGGCGGTGATGGCAGGAATCCGAAGAGTGCGACTACGTTTTTGAGTAACACTCTCAAGATGTCTAATATCACTGCAGGTATATAGGGTGTCTGCTCAACGTAGGGGCCCGGTGAATTCCAAAACCGAGTCGCATTCCTCGGATTGCGACCACCACCCTGCCAGGCAAAGTCGCATTGTTCGGATTCCGGCCACCACTGTTCCGGCCCGCCCTCTCGGGCCGCTCTCCAAAAAAACAGCCACGCCCCGGCCGCAATACGTGGCAGCCGGGGCGTGGCTTGAGGGGATGTCTGATCGAGTGGGTCTTTATCGCCGTTTACGCCTTGGCCGGGTCGAAGTCCACGATCATGCCGCGCTTGGCGCGCTCGAGCGACTTCACGTAGTAGTCGTCGATCATGTCGTTCGGGATGTCGAAGCGGTCCTCCTCGGCCAGGGCCGTGAGCTTGCGCGACTCGGTGGGGCACACGTAGGCGCACTGGCCGCAGCGCACGCAGACGTTGCCGACCACGGGCAGCCCGGTCTCCTCGTCCATGGTGATGGTCGAGACGGGGCAGCGCTCGGCGCAGGTGCCGCACTTGATGCAGGTGTCGGTGTCGACGACGAGCTCGTAGTGCGAGACGTACTTGAGGTTCTCGACGTCGCCGTCCATACCCATGTAGCCGCGCAGGATGCCGCAGCAGTCGCCGTGGCAGGAGCAGATCACGTCGCACTGCTTGGTGTTCATGACCTGGATGACCATGCCGGCGTCCACGGAGCGCTGGATGATCTCGCGGGCCTCGGCCTTGTCGATCTGGCGGCCCAGGTTGTTCTCGATGTAGTACTGGGCCTGCTCGCCCACCGAGATGCAGGTCTCAACGGGGTGCTCGCACCAGTCGCCGGGCTCGCCGCCCTGCAGGATGGGGGTGAAGGTGCGGCACTGGCAGGGCATGACGGCGATGACCTCGTTGCGCTCGATGATCTCGTCCCAGTCGAAGTAGGGCAGGATCTTGGTCTCGGCCACGATGTTCTCGTTCACGGGCACCGGGAAGTACATGGCGCTGCCCAGGTTGCGCGAAACGTAGCCGTAGTCGTCGCCGCGGATGCTGAAGATGCCCTTGACGTAGTCTTCCTTGCCCTCGGCGCCGGCGCAGTAGCGGTCAAGGGTGAACTCGAGGATGCCGTGGGCAAAGGCCAGCGTGTGGTAGAAGTTCACGCCGCAGCGGGTCACGCGGTTAAGCCAGCCGCGGTAGCTCAGCGCGTCGGCCATGGCGCGGGCGTCGGCGGTCTCCATGCCCGCGGCCTCGCCGGCCTCCTCGTCGTTGAAGAAGCGGAACATGGGCACGGCGCAGTAGAAGGCCGCCTCCTCGGGGGTGACCTCCTGCATCAGGAAGTCAAAGACGTTCTCGTTGATCTCGCTGCCGATGCCCAGGCCGATGCGGTTGATGCGGTTGCGCAGCTGCACGTAGATGGCCGGGACAACGGTGCCGTCGGACTTCACGAAGTCCTCGGTGATCTGGGGCTCGTTAAAGAGGATGGCGCGGGCCTCGTCGTCGCTCACGTTTTTGGCGGCCTCGGCGATCTCGGCCACGGTGAGCTTGCCCTCGCGCCAGTCGTACTCCGAGAGCAGGGCGTGCTGCTCGGCGCTCGTGAGGGGGCCGCCGTTGAAGGTGTACATGTTCTTCTCGGCAGCCTCGGCCTCGGGCGCGGCCTCGGAGGCCACGGCCTGCCCCGACACGGCGGCGGCTCCGGCGGCCGCCAGCCCAGCGGCAGCGGCGGCACCGGCAACGCCCACGAAGCTACGCCTGGTCAGGTTTTCCATGGTAGTTCCCTTCTCCCTTTTTGAACTGCGGTTTTGCAATACGGTCTGTACTCCCCTGGGGCACCTTGGTTGCGAGGTTTATGGCCTCGCCGCGGTGCCTGGGACGAATATACGGGGGAGGAGGGCCGCCGTGAAGGGGTCGGCAGTGTACAGATGGGAGGTGGGTTCCAGCGAGTGTACAGGGGCGTGGGAGCTGTACGCGGGTGTTACGGGGGAGAAGCGCGTTAACACGCGGCCTGTACGGGCTGCGCGGGGCATGCGGGCTGCATGGGGCGCGCGGCGGGCGACGCGGCCCCGGCCCCGGTCCCAGTTGCGCCCCGGGTTTCGGACACCTCGATGCGGTCGACCTTGAACTCGTTGCCGCTGTAAAGGCGGTAGTTCTTGTGCGCGCCGCAGTGGGGGCAGGTCCAGGTGGCGGCGTCGTGCACGTCGATGGGGAAGGGCGTGGCGCACTCGTTGCAGATGACCACGGCCGGTATGCGCTTGATGACGAGCTTTGCCCCCGCGGCCGCCGTCCCGCGGGCCAGGTGCTGGAAGAGGCCCTCCATGTAGTCCTCGATCACGTCGCGCAGCACGCCGATCGAGAGGTGCACGGCGCTCACGCGGGTCACGCCCGCCCGCTCGCACTCCTCCAGCACCAGGTCGACCGTGGGGCGCAGAAGCGACATCTCATGCATGGGGGACTACCACCTTTCCAGAACGAAAACCAAAAGCCTGGGGCGTCGGCGCGGTAAGGTTTCGCCGACGCCCCGAGCCGAACTTCTTTGGAGCTCTGAGGCCCTACGGCGGTCCAAGAACCGCTGCTCGGGCCATGCGTTAACGGATCAGGCCGGCCTCAAAGCGGTAGGCAGCCTTGACGTTGTCGTCGTCGAGGAAGTCCAGGGGCAGCGGGGCATTCTCCTCCTCGGGGCGGGCCACCAGCTTGCGGGCCTCGACCGGGCAGACCCAGGCGCACTGGCCGCAGCGGAAGCACATCTCGTTCACGACCGGCAGGCCGTCCTCGCCGTCCATGGTGATGGCGTGCAGCGGGCAGCGGTCGGCGCAGGTGCCGCACTTGAGGCAGGCGTCGGTGTCGACGACCAGGTTGTAGTGGCTGATCTGGGTGAAGGGCTGGGTGGCGCCGATGGTGGCGGCGTCGCCGACGGCCATCCACTCGGCGATGATGCCGCAGGAGTCCATGTGGCACGAGCAGATGGTGCCCATGTGCTTGGAGAAGTTCTTCTCAAGGATGAAGCCGTCGTCGCGGGAGCGCTGCATGAACTCCAGCGCCTCCTCCTTGGTGATCGGGCGGGCGGTGCCGAGGCGCATCCAGTAGTCGGCCTCCTCGCCGATCATGAGGCAGGTCTCGACGCGCTGGTTGCACACGGGCGAGAAGTAGTCGCCGAACTCGCCGCTGAGGAAGTCCTCCATGGACGGGTAGTCAACGCCCGCGACCTTGCCCTCGGCCTCCATGGCCTTGGCAACGGCGGTGTAGCGGCAGTAGCAGGGGGCCAGGGCAAAGGTGGTCTGCTCGGCCACGAGCTTCTCGATGTCGTCGTAGGGCTGCACGCCGGCCTCGTCGGCCACCACGGACTTGTCGCAGGGGATGGCGTAGAAGGTGGGGGTGCCGGTCGTGGCCATGTCGCTCTCGGGGCCCACGATCATGTTGGTGCAGTTGACGCCCAGGTTGTAGCCCAGCGGGTCGGCCAGGACCTGGTTCAGGTGGTACTCGACAACGCCCTGGAAGAACGGCACCTGGTGGTAGCGGGTGCCCTGGTTGGTCTCCTCGCAGCACAGGTAGCCCTGGTCGGCAAAGTACTCGCAGAGCTCGACGCACTCATCGAGGGGGCGGCCGGTGGTCTCGTGGTAGTCCAGGGCGGTAAAGGCGATGCCCATGGGGGTCTCGAGATAGGCCTGGGCGGTGTCCTCGTCGAAGGTAGCCATGATGTCGTCGAAGGTGCTGGCGACGACGTTGTCACCGGCGCCCATACCGTAGGTGTGGATCAGGGCGCGCACCTTGACGGCCCAGGCGGGGATCACGGTGCCGTCCTCGGCCGTGAAGTCGGTCTGGGCGTCGAGGTAGGCCTGGCGGCGGCGGTTGAGCTCCGAGAGGGGCATGGTGGAGGTGCCCAGGGCAAAGAGCTCGGCCGGGGTGCCCTGCCAGTCGAGGTCCGCGGGCGCGCCCTCGGCGTAGGAGCCCAGGCCGGCGGCGGGCTTGGCGGCCTCGTCGGCCACGGCAATCGAGCTGACGGCTGCGGCGGCGCCCATGGCTGCGGCGGCCCCCATAAAGCCCCTGCGGGTGATCTCTGGCATAGTGGTGTCTCCCTTTCTCCCTTGGTCAATGACCTTGACCTGCCTTGGCTGGCGGTACGGCTACAACCGCCGCCCGCCTCCCCGTATCATGGGCACCTGCCAGGGTCTCTGTCCTCCCCCCAACCCGTCGGGAACGCCCATGCCCCATGTGGGGGGATTGCATTCGAGGTGCGCCTGGGGTGAAAAAGATAGGTTTTTGCACGTCGGCCGACGGACGGCCACGCTTGCGGGAGTCGGTGTAAAAACCTTGGCGGAGACCCCCGCGCATCCTATAGAATCTCGTCGGGGATCAAGGGGAGGGACGGCATGGGAGAGAAGGCCCGGGCATTGACGGCGGGGTGGCGCGGCCGCTTGTTGGCGGCCGTCCTGCTGTGCGCGGGCTACGCGCTGTACAGCTCGGCGGCGTACGGGGGCGCTTTGGACACGGCCCTCATGGCGGCGCTGGGATTCGACGAGGCAGCGATGTTGCTGGCGCACACGCTGTTGATGGCCGGCTCGGGGGTTGGTTGCATGACGGCCCGCGCCCTGGCTGCCCACGGGGTGGACCTGCTGCGCATGCCGGTGTGCGCAGCCTGTTACGGGGCCGTCGGCGCGTGCCTTGTCGTGGCGTTTCTCCTTGCGTCGGCGCCTGCGGCCGTCTGCCTGCTGTCGCTCATGATGGGGCTGGCCACAGCGGTGCCGCTGCTGCTGTGGTTCGAGGCGTTTTTGGTGGCCTACCGCTCCTGGGGGCCGTCGGCCTGCCTGGCGCTCATCGCCGTGGCCACGCTGGCCGGCCGTTTTCTTGGGGCGTTCTCGGGTGTCGTGGGGCGCAGCACGGCGCTGGCGTTGGGGGCGGCGGTGGCGTGCACGGCGATCGCCGGTACCTGCCAGGGGGTCTTTCTGCGCCGAAATCCTGCGGGGAGGGGGCGTTTGGGAGAAGGTCCCGCGGGGCTGCCCCCTGCCGGGACCTACCGGCTGAGCGTCTACATGGTCACGTTGGTGGCGTGCTTCGGTGTGACGGCCGGCCTTGCGAGCAGTGCGGCCCAGCTCGGGATGTCGGCCGTCCCCGGGTTGGGGGCCGGTTGGGGAGGCGCGGCGGCGGCCGTGGCGTGCGGTGCCGTGGCCGCCTACGCCGGGCTGGGTGCACGCGGTCGGGGGCCGCACTTTGGGCAGTTCATTCGCTTGTCGCTGGTGTTCTCGGGCGTGGCGTTTGCCTTCGCGCCGCTGCTGAGCCTCCAGGCGCTGCTGCTCCTGGTGTTGCTCTGCCAGGCCGCGGGCATTGTGGCGGGCATCGCCATGACCCTGCTCTCCATCGAGATCAGCTATGAGCGGCGCCTTCGCATAGTTGACGTCATGTCGTTGAACTACATTGTCTACGTGGTGTTTACCTGCGTCGCCATGGAGGTTCCGGCGCTGTTTGCCGACTTTGCCGACAACACGGTGGCCTGGAGCGTGGTCTCGGCCATCGCAGTCACCGCCACGGTGGCGGTCATCCCCGTGCTGCCCTCCTCCACCAGCACGGCCGCCACCTTCACCTATAAGGAGCTGCCCGAGAACGAGAGTTACGAGGCGCGCACGGCCCGACGGCGCGGCGACGTGGCGGTCAAGTACGGACTCTCGGTCCGGGAGACCGAGGTGTTCGAGCTGCTGGTGCAGGGGCTCACGCGGGGCCAGATCGCCGAGCGCCTCTCGCTGAGCAGCTGGACGGTCAAGGAGTACGTCGCCGGCGTCTATGCTAAGGTGGGGGTCCACTCGGCCAAGGAGCTCATGATCCTGGTGGCCGGCGGCGAACAAGGACGGAGGTAGGGCGTGGTGGCGAGCGGTGCCGTGGGCGCGCACATCTTGGTGGTTGAGGACGACCCGGCCCTCTCCGACGTGGTCTGCACCTATTTGGGCGACTGCGGCTTTGCCTGCACGTCGGCGTTCTCCGGTACCGAAGCGCGCCTGCTGCTGGGCGACGGGTGCGGGCCGGTCCCCTTTGACCTGGTGCTGTGCGACCTCATGCTTCCCGGTCTGCCTGGCGAGGAGGTGGTGGCCCTTGTGCGGGCGCGAGGATCTGTGCCCGTCATTGTGACCTCGGCCCGCGCCCAGGTGGCCGACCGCGTGGGCCTGCTGCGGATCGGGGCCGACGACTACCTGGTCAAGCCCTTTGACCTCGAGGAGCTGCTCGCCCGTGTCGAGGCCTGCCTGCGCCGGGCGGCTGCGACGCCCGCGGGTGTCTCCAGCGCGCCTGGCCCGGTGGGGGAGAGGCCCTTGGTGCCCGGCAGGCTGTCCTTTGGGCTGTGGGAGGCCGATGAGGAGTCGCGCGCCTTTACGGTGGGCGGCGAGCCGGTGAGGCTGACCCGCACGGAGTTCGACATCCTGTGCGCGCTCATGCGCCAGCCGCGCAAGGTCTTTAGCAAGCGCGAGCTGTTCGAGTGTGTGTGGCACGAGGACGCCCTGACCGACGATAAGACCATCGCCACCCATGTGGGCAACATCCGCGCCAAACTCAAGGCCACCGGCACCCAAGATTACCTGCAGACGGTCTGGGGCATCGGGTTCAAGTTGGCCGAAGGGTAGGGGGTACGATGGGGCGGGTGGGGCGGCGTTAAAACTCTGCTTTATTTGGCAGATAAGAGGGCACAACGTAGGATTGCCAGAAAAAGCTGGTTATATACCGTGCCCATTCGTAGAAACCGTGCCCTACTCGGGGTGTTTTGCAGGCCGGCCCTTCTTGCCTGTGGTTTAATGACCTGCACCATATCTGTACGACATCGGTAGGGGCAGGAAGGCAGCGGGTCATCCATGGAGAACATCGTTATCCTCGGCGGCGGTCTGGGCGGGTTCTATGTGGCCAAGGGGCTTGAGAAGCAGCTCAAGCGCGGCGAGGCCCAGGTGACCCTGGTCGACGCCCGCTGCGCCTGCACCTACCAGCCCTTCTTGGCCGAGGTGGTCTCGGGCTGCATCGAGCCGCGCCACGTGCTCACGCCGCTGCGCCGCCACCTGCCACGCACCGACGTCGTGCAGGCCCGCGTCGAGGCGATCGACTCGGCGGCCAGGCAGGTCACGGTGAGCGCTGCGGGACAGACCTGGCAGATCCCCTACGACCAGCTCGTGGTGGCCCTGGGCGCGGTGACCAAGACCTTCCCGACCCCCGGCATCGCCGATAACGCCATCGGCCTCAAGGCGGTGGAGGAGGCGGCCGCGATCCGCAACCGGCTTATCTACAACTTTGACACCGCCGCGAGCCTGCCCAAGGGCAGCCCGGCTCGCAAGCGTCTGCTCACCGTGGTCGTGGTGGGCGGCGGCTTCTCGGGCGTGGAGTGCTTTGCCGAGATCTGCGACCTGGTGCGCATCATGCTCAAGCGCCGCCGCACCATCGACCCGGCCGAGGTGAGCCTCAACCTGGTGGAGGCCACCGACCGCATCCTGCCCGAGCTGCCCCCCGAGCATAGCGGCTGGGTCATCAAGCAGCTCGAGAAGCGCCGGGGCCGCGTGCTGCTCAAGACCTTTGTGACCGACGCCACCGACGGCGTGGTGACCACCTCTGCGGGCGAGAAGCTCGACGCCGGGGTGCTCGTGTGGACCGCGGGCGTCACGGCCTGCCCTGCCATGGCCAACGGCGATTTGCCCCTTGAGCCCCGCGGCCGGCTCATCTGCGGCGACGACCTGCGCGTGCGCACGGCCATGGGCGACGAGGGCCAGGTCGTGCCGTGCGTCTGGGGCCTGGGCGACGCCTCGTGCGTGCCCGACAAGACCGGCGCCGGCTTGCCCGACGGCTCCTGCGCCCCTACGGCCCAGCATGCCGTACGCCAGGCCAAGGTGCTTGTGCAGAACCTGGTGGCCACGCTGCGCGCCCCCGGCGGCGAGGCCCCCGAGCTCAAGGGCTACTACCACGAGAACGCCGGCATGGTGGCGGGCCTGGGCACCGCCAAGGGCATCTTTGCCAGCGGCAAGAAGAAGCTCATCATCAAGGGGTGGCCGGCCTGGTTCATGCACCGCGGCTACCATGGCCTGGCGCTGCCGTCGTGGGAGCGCAAGCTGCGCGTCTTCGGTGACTGGACGGCGACCTTTGTGATCAAGCGCGACGCCACCGACACCATGGGGACCTTCGGGACCGTGAACCCCCGCGACTTCTTTGAGGAGTTCGCCCTGCGCCCCAAGCCCTCCGAGTCCGAGTCCCAGGTGCGGTAGGGGGCGGGGTGAACGGTACCGAAATCGCAGTGCTCGACGCCATCCAGGGCCTACGGTGCGGGTTTCTCGACGCGGTGGTGCCCTGGGTCACGTCCTTGGGCGACAAGGGGCTGATCTGGATCGCGCTCACCGCAGTGCTGCTGGTTATTCTGCGTACGCGCCGCATCGGGGTGGCCGTGGCCGTGTCGCTCATACTGGAGCTGCTGCTCTGTAACGTGCTGCTCAAGCCGCTCATCGCCCGGCCGCGTCCCTTCGATGTGGCGGGGTTCGACGGGTTGCTCGTGGCACCCCCGGGGGACTTCTCGTTTCCGTCGGGACATACCGGGGCGTCGTTTGCCTGTGCGGCGGCGCTGTTCTTCTCGGGCAGCCGGCTGTGGGTGCCCACGCTTGCGCTGGCGGTGGTCATGGGCTTCACGCGGCTGTACCTCTACGTGCACTACCCCACCGACGTGCTGGCCGGGGCGCTGCTGGGCGTCGCCACCGGTTGGGTGGGGGCCGCCGCGGCGCGCCGGCTGGCCCGGCGGGGCGGGGAATGAGGGAGACGACCATAGGTGGCCTGCCGGTGGGAGGCATGCCTGCATGGTGACGCGCGAGGTCCCCGCACGCTCGTTGTCTGCCGCGTACGGGGACCTCTTCAGTCGGTCGCGCTCTCTGGGCCTGCCGGCTATGCCTTCTGCGCCCCGTTGGGCTTGCGCGGCGGCACGATCTCGCCGGTGGCCGCCATACGCTCCACGTACCCGAGCGC
This sequence comes from Coriobacteriaceae bacterium, assembly GCA_019421015.1. Lineage (GTDB taxonomy): Bacteria > Actinomycetota > Coriobacteriia > Coriobacteriales > UMGS124 > JAHZGC01. The sequence continues at coordinate 38,081 of JAHZGC010000006.1, forward strand.
TGCAAGCCGCTTGACCTCCTCAACGTCGAGGCCGAGCGCCTCGGTCAGCCGCATGCCGTACTCGGGGTCCGCCTTGTAGCAGTGCGCGCAGTGGCGCAGCTTGACGTTGTCGGTCACGGGACCGATGTCGTTCGCGGTGTTTTTGATGAGCAGGGCCTTCTTGTCCTCCTCGAGCAGCCGCCATAGGTCGCCCGGCTGGTGGAACACGTCATCGGCGGGGTCCTCGCGCGGGTCCCAGGCGTCCATGGGGCCCATGATGTCGAGCGGGGGCTCGGCTGCGTCCGCCTGCTGGTTCCAGGCGCCGTGGGAGTTGGGGGCGTAGTTGGTGGCGGAGCCGAAGTTGCCGTCGGTGCGCATCCGGCCGTCGCGGTGGAACTCCGCATAGGGGCAGTGGGGCGCGTTCACGGGAATGTGGTTGTAGTTCACGCCGAGGCGGTAGCGTTGAGCGTCGCCGTAGGCAAAGAGGCGCCCCTGGAGCAGCTTGTCGGGGGAGAGGCCGATGCCCGGCACCAGGTGCGTCGGTGCAAAGGCCACCTGCTCGGTCTCGGCAAAGAAGTTCTCGGGGTTGCGGTTGAGCTCCAGGACGCCGACCTCGATAAGCGGGCATTCGCCGTGAGGCCAGACCTTGGTGATGTCGAAGGGGTTCTCCGCACGGTTGCGGGCGTGTTCCTCGTCCATGAGCTGCACGCAGAACTTCCAGCGGGGGTAGTCGCCGCGCTCGATGGCCTCGAACAGGTCGCGCACGCTGCTGTCGGGGTCCTTGGCGTTGAGCTCGGCGGCCTCCTCGTCGGTGAGGCACTCGATGCCCTGCTCGCAGACCAGGTGGAACTTGACCCACGTGCGGCGGTTCTCCTCGTCGTAGAAGGAGTAGGTGTGGCTGCCAAAGCCGTGCATATGGCGGTAGTCGCGGGGGATGCCGCGGTCGCTCATGGTGATCGTCATCTGATGGAGCGCCTCGGGCAGGCTGGTCCAGAAGTCCCACTTGGCCTGCGGGCTGCGCAGGTTGGTCTGCGGGTCGCGCTTCACCACGTGGTTCAGGTCCACGAAGTGCTTGGGGTCGCGCAGGAAGAAGACCGGCGTGTTGTTGCCCACAAGGTCCCAGTTGCCGTCGGGGGTATAGAACTTGATGGCGAAGCCGCGGATGTCGCGGTCGGCGTCGGCATAGCCGCGCTCGCCGGCCACCAGCGAGAATCGTACGAATACCTCGGTCGAGGCCCCGGGTTGGAACACCTTGGCACGGGTGTACTTGGAGATGTCGCCGGTCACGGTAAAGGTGCCGTAGGCGCCCGAACCCTTGGCGTGCATCCGTCGCTCGGGGATGACCTCGCGGTCGAAGTGGGCGAGCTTCTCGAACATCCAGTTGTCTTGCATGCAGACCGGGCCGCGGGGGCCGGCGGTCAGGGTGACGTTGTTGTCGGCCACGGGGTTGCCGACCTCGTTGGTGAGCTTGGTGATGTCCGCTGGGGTTGCCATGGAGTGCTCCTTTTCCTTCCGGTTACCGGTGGGAGGTGGTCGCGCCGGCTATATGGCCCGCGCGCAGTTGGAGCAATGGTTCCCCGGGGACTCGATATTGTTTCGACCGTTTGGGGGACTCGATTAATATTCCTACCGTGTGAGTTCCTTCACGGGATTGTGGGCGTCGGTGAGTACGGGGTCGGCGGCGGTCGTTTCAAAGGGCACGGCGTCGGTAAAGGCGTAGGCGCCGTCGGTGGCTATGACCATGGCGTTGTCCTTCTCGGCCAGCGACTCGTCGCCGCAGGGAATCACGTAGACGTTGGCGAATACCTGGCGCAGCGTGGCCACGATGGCGCGCAGGAAGCGGGCGTCGTTGCCTTCGAGCGAGGCCACCACGTTGGAGAGGTAGAGCCCGCCGGGGTTCAGGCACGCCTTGACGCTGCGGGCCGTCTCGACCGTGGTCATGGAGGAGGCGGGCTCCTTGCCGCGGAACGAGTCGTTGAGTACGGCGTCGTAGCGTGCGCCCTTGGGGTCGGCGGCCAGGCGGTCGAGCACGGCGCGCCCGTCCCCCTCGATGAGCTCGAGACGGCCGGTCTGCTCGGTTTCGTACTCCTCGATAAGCCGGTCAAGGAAGAAGTAGCGCTGGGCAAGGGAGGTGATCTTGGGGTCGATTTCGACCACGCCGACGCTCAGTTCGGGATGGTGCGCCACCAGGTGCTTGGGATAGGCGTAACCGCCGCCTCCGATCATGAGGACCGAACGCAGGTCGATGCCCGCCTCAAACATGTGGTCGTAGAGGCGGTAGTACTCAAACACGAGGTCGGCGTAGCGGTCGTCGAGATAGGTGGCCGACTGGTACATGCCGCCCACGTTGAGCACGCGAACGGGGTCGCCGCTGTCGTCCTCGACCGTGAAGATGAGCGCCGTGCCGAACTTGGTGCGCGGGACCACGTAGATGCCCATCTCGCGCATGCGGTTCCTCAGCAGCACAAACAGCCCTGCGAGCAGGGCAAGCACGACAACGGCGATGATGAGGGCGATGAGCGTGGGGGTGGGCATGGGTCTCCTTGGGCGTGCGGGTGCAGCGGGCTAGCATAGTGTAGCGCACTATGGCGCCGCGACGGCTTCGCCGCCAGTGATGCGCAGGATGAGCTGGCTTGTTTTGCGGGCGACTTCGGCCACGGGGCGCTCCATGCCCTCGTCGGACCAGGCCATGAGGGTCTTGAACAGCCCGCCGGCCACAAAATCAAGAAGGTAGCCCTCTTCGAGCGTCGAGGCACTCAGGTGATGGAGTTGTTGGGCCACGATCTGGCGAAGATATTGGTCGAACTTGCGCAGCAGCAGGGCCTCGAGCCCGTCCCGCCTCAGGTAGGCGATTAGGCTGGCATGCTCCTCAAAGTTCAGAAAGAACCGGTAGGTAAAGCTGCGCACGCTGAGGTCGGTCATGGCACGCATCTCCTGCAGGTATTGTCCAAAAAGGTCGTCGAGGTAGAACTCGACCACCTGCTCCTTGGTTCCGCAGTTGCGATAAAAGGCCATGCGCGAGACGCCCGCCCGGTCTGCGAGCTCGACCACCGAGACCTCGGCCAAGGGTTGGTTGGCCCACAGTTCCATGAGCGCGCCGTACAGGCGCTGGCGTGTGGCTTGCTTCTGTGCGGTTTTGCTGGCTCCCATTACAACATCTGCCTCTCTGTAACGGATGGGGCGCCGTGTTTGGTTCCGCGGCTTGCAAGGACGTTGTGGCTTGAATACTGTTGCAATTGTAACAGTTACGAATGTAACAGATGGCTATTGTCGCCGAGCGAAAGGAAGAACGCCATGAAACAGCTGCCCTCGCGTCTTGCCCATGCCGCAGACGACTACCAAAGGCTTGGCATTGCGAAGCGGGTTGCCCCTTGGGAGGACGGTCTGCGCACCGATGGGAGCCGGGGTACCTTTGAGTGGTGGTATTTCGACGCCCACCTTGACGACGGGTCTACGCTGGTGATCGTGTTCTATACCAAGTCCATCTATGAGGCGAACAAGCGGGGGTTCCACCCCTACGCCACGATCCAGTACGAGCGGCCCGGCGGAGCCTACCTCGAGAAGGAATGCCATGCGGACCTCTCGCGGTTCTTTGCCTCCAAGGACGGTTGCGACGTGCGGATTGGTCCCTGCACCTTTTCCTGCGACCTCCATACCTGCCGCATTCATTGCGAGATGGACGCGGTCCATGTTGACGTGACCCTTACGGGGACTGTTCCTGCCTGGCGGCCCTATGCGTCGCATACGATGTTCGGTGAGAACGACGAGTACTATTTTGCTTGGCTGCCGTCGATTCCCCAAGGAAGGGTGAGCGGGACTATCGACATAGCCGGCATCAAGACCAGGTTGAGCGGTATCGGCTACCACGACCACAACTGGGGCAACGCGCCCATGCAGGACGTCTTGCACCACTGGTACTGGGGCCGTGCCAAGGTGGGCGACTACACGGTCATCTCGTCGTATATCTATGCGGCGGAAAGGTATGGCTACAACGAGATTCCCGTGTTTTTGCTGGCCAAGGGCGACGAGATCCTGGCCGAGAACTCCCTGCGCTGCGTGAGCTTTGAGGCCGAAGGGCGATTCATCGAGCCGAATACCGGTAAGCCCAACTACAAAAAACAGGTCTTTACCTACCGCGACGGGAAGGCCGGCTGTGCCTGGCGGGTGACTTACAGCTTTGAGCGCGACGTGGACCAGTGGAGGATGGTCGACAAGCTTCCCAAGGTCAAAGGGGTTCTGGCCAGGCTGGCGGGTTTTGATGGGGCGTACCTGCGAGTCGGGGGCACCGTGGTTCTTGAGAACCTCATGACGGGCGAGCGATTCGAGGAGCCAGCACTGTGGGAGACCATGTACTTCGGAAAGAACCTCGAGAGCTACTGAGCGGGACGCTCGGCCTGCTGGCCCACAATCTCAAGGCATCCTGCCGTTTTGTCAATGGCATCGTTCCCCCGAATAAGTAAAATACCGCCTACGGTTTGAGGCTCCCCCCTCTGTAATGGTGGTCGACCGGATTTTGTGTCCGGCCGGCCCGTTTTCCTGTTAACTCTTAAAGAGAGGACGTCCCATGCACGAGATGGCCTATGTTCGCAACGTGGTCGACACGGTGAACAAGTATGCCGAGCGTGAGAACGTGGCCGAGGTCAAGGCGGTCTACCTCACCATCGGCATGTCGCGCGACATCGTGGAGGAGTACTTCCAGGGGCTCTTTCAGTTCCTGGCCCGCGGCACCGTGGCCGAGCACGCCGAGATTGTGATTCGCCGCCTGCCGCTCACGGTCAAGTGCAACCAGTGCGGCATGATCTTCCCGCTCAACGTGCGCGACGAGAGCACCTGGCACTGCCCGGCCTGCAAGGCGGAGCACGACTACAAGGTGCACACCGGCATGGAGTTCACCATCGACCGCATCGATGTGCGCGCCAAAGACGAGCAGGGGCTGGCGCAGGAGGGGCAGCCCGCGCAGGGGCAGCCCCAGGAGGAGAAGGCCGCCGAGTAGGGGGCGAGCCGCCAAAAGGCGCCTGCCCGACGGTTCGGGCAGGCGCCCCGTTTTTTACTTCACCACGACCGGCTGGTTGCCGTCGAGGTCGGCCTGGGCCAGGGGGAAGGCCTTGATGGCCGGGTCCTCGTAGGTGTTCATATAGTAGGTGCTGGTGGCAGCCGAGAAGCCCCCGGTGTACACGGTGTACTCGGTCTGCCCGTCGGCCATGAGGGCGGCCCCCTTGATCATGGCGTTGCCGGCCAGAGAGTGGAACAGGCGCGACACGTTGTCGGCCTCGGACTCCTGCTGCGGGTAGTTGGCGTTGAGATAGGCGATGCGTACGAAGCGCGAGGGCGAGTAGTAGTCGCCGGGTATGCCGCGCATGCCCGACCCGGACCCGTAGGGGGCGAGCGTCGCCTTGTCCCACTGGACGGCCTGGGGGGCCTCGGGCGTGAGCGAGATGTAGTTGCGCAGGTTCTGGAGCTGCCAGTCAAAGGTCGGCTGGTTGGTCAGGACGTCGACGGGGTTGTCGTAGACGTGGATGCCGTCGGCGCAGTACTCGACCACGATGGAGCGCTTGGCGTCGCCGATGATCCAGTGGAGCAGGGCCACCGGCAGGTGCTCGTTCACGGGCTTGGCGACGACGGCCACGTTCTTGAGGGCCGCCTCGGCCTCGTCGACGGTGGCGAACTCGCTGGCCACCCAGAGCGGGAACTCGTAGGCGGCGACGTTGGTCTTGCCCTCCACGGGTGCGGGCTCGTACTGGGCAAAGCCCTCGCCCGGGAAGTTGAGCCCGGCCACGGCCAGGCCCTTCTCGTTGCCGCAGTCAAAGTAGAGCGGGATGCCCTCGGCCACGATGGCGGTGCCGATGAGCGCGTGGCCGCCGCGGGCCTCTCCGTCAAAGGCGTAGGGGCGCTGGTAGTTGCGCGGGGTCACAAAGACCCGCTCGCCGTAGCCGCACTCCCAGTCGAGGTTGCGTCCAAAGAACATGTTGCCGTGGGTGTCGGTGAAGCGGATGCCGGTGCACATGGTTTGCTCCCGTTCTGGGCGGCCGCCCCAGCGACCGCACGGTAGATGGCGGACTTGGAAGGCTCTATACCCACAGATGCGGGTGCCGTCGGCTTGGGGGAGAAAAACCGCCGAATCGTGCGGCCAGATGTCGCATGCCCTGCTCCCCGCCGCCCGCTGACGGTCCTGCGGCCGCCCGTGTGTCGTTGGCGTTTCGCGAAGCTGCATACATCCGGCCCCAAATCGCATACCATAGCCGCCACAGGGGCAAGATCGCGCGCGGGCGCCGAACATCGGGCATGCACGGTGGGCCGCGCTCTGGCAAAAGGAGGAGAGACGAACATGGCGGGATCTGGCGGCGCCACCGCGGCGCGCTCCAAATGGTCGGGCAAGTGGGCGTTCATCTTGGCTGCGGCCGCCTCGGCCGTGGGCCTGGGCAACATGTGGCGCTTCCCGTACTTGGCGGCCAAGTACGGCGGCGGCACGTTTTTGCTCACCTACCTGTTGCTGGTGTTTACCTTCGGCGTGTCGCTGCTGCTGCTCGAGACGGCGCTCGGTCGTAAGACGGGCCAGTCGGCCATCGGCGCCTTCAAGTCGTTCGGCAAGAAGTACGCCTTCATCGGCATCCTGGCGTCGGTGGTACCGTTCATCATCACGCCCTACTACTGCATCATCGGCGGCTGGGTCACCAAGTACACGGCAGCCTACCTGGTCGAGGGTCCCGAAGCCCTGGCCGACGGGGGCGGGTTCTTCAGCGGGTTCATCACGAGCGACGTGGAGAGCTACGTCTGGATGCTCATCTTTATGGCCATCGTGTTCATCGTGGTCTCGCTGGGCGTCAAGGGCGGCATCGAGAAGGCCAACCTCTTCATGATGCCCGCGCTCATCGTGATGGCCGCCGGCCTGGCCGTCTATACGCTTACGATGCCCGGCGCCCTCGACGGAGCCCTGTACTACCTGGTGCCTGACTTCAGCAAGTTCTCGCCCGAGCTCGTGATCAGCGCGCTGGGCCAGATGTTCTACAGCCTGTCGCTGGCCATGGGCATCATGATCACCTACGGCAGCTACCTGAGCAAGAAGGACAGCCTCACCCAGAGCGTCGTGCGTATCGGCGGCTTCGACATCGGCGTGTCGTTCCTTGCCGGCCTCATGATTGTGCCCGCCGCCTTCGTGGCCCTGGGTTCGGGCGACGCCGTGGCGGCCAACTCCGGCCCCTCGCTCATGTTCATCATCCTACCCACGGTCTTTGCCGACATGGGCACGGGCGTGGCCACGGTGCTCGGCTTTATCTTCTTTTTGCTCGTGCTGTTCGCGGCACTGACCAGCGCCATCTCTTTGGCCGAGACCTGCACCTCCATCGTGCAGGACGGAACCCACTGGTCGCGCAAGAAGTCCTTGGGAGTCACCTTTGCCGTGATCGTGGTTGCGGGCATCTTTGTGAACATGGGCTACAACCACCTGGCCTTCATCGAGCCGCTGGGCGAGGGATCGAGCCTGCTCGACTTCTTCGACTTTATCTCGAACTCGGTCATCATGCCCATCGTTGCGCTTCTGACCTGCATCTTTGTGGGGTGGATCATCAAGCCCCAGACGCTTGTCGACGAGATCGAGCTCACGGGCCCGTTCAAGCTCAAGACCGCCTGGACTGTCATGATCAAGTATGTGGCCCCAGTGCTCGTGGTGGTCATCCTGGTGGCCTACGTGGCGGCGCAGTTCGGTCTGTTTGTGATGTAAGGGAGGCGCTCAGGCCGCCGGCGGCGGCACTCAAAGGCGGCCCTGGGAGAAAACCCCGGGGCCGCCTTTTGTTTGGGCCGCGCGGTGCCTTGCCGCGGTGCCTTGTGGGGAACCGTGGCGGCTGCGGGGCTTGCTAGACGGCCTGGGCGCGAAGGAGGGATGGGGCGCGCGGCGCTGGAGGTGGGTGGGTAGCCTTGGGAGCTGGTTACGCTGGGGACGGGGTGCCCGGGGAGCAAGTGAGATCAATAGTGCAAGTTAAAACATGAAAACTTCGCCTTATGCACGATGTGCTGCAAAGATTGATTGCCTGTATGTGGAGATGGGTGAAGAAAGGCCAGGAACCGTGTGGATGGTTTCGCAATATATATCATCTACACAAATATCATCGTGCATTTGAGTGCGTTTTTAATTTTGATATGCCTGGACCAGGCGACCCGTCCCCCGACACCCGTGAGCAGGCCGTCTGCGCGAGGGTTCGCGGCACCTCCCGGCACCGTGCGGTTCCGTGGGCCCTACCGCTTGCGGGCATACACCTCGAGCACGTATACCAGCCAGGTTCCCGCCAGTGCGCCCAGGATAGCGCCCGAAAGACAGGTGAGCAGCTCCGTCGAGACCGACGGCTCCAGGCCGACGCACCGGCATATCAGGAAGAAGAACAGCCCGGTCACCAGCGCCACGCCCGTGGCGACGAGGGCCACCTTGGAGGGGCGTATGGGACGGTTGGCAAAGGTCAGCACCGTGCATACCGATAGGCACCAGAACATGCAGAACTGGGCAAAGGCGTTGCTGCTCAAAAAGGAGAAGGGCCCTCGGTACAGGGGGCTGGTAAGGATGAGGGCCACCATGCCGAGTCCCAGAAGGGGAAATATGACGCGCGCGCGGTTGCGGACGGTGCTCCAGAGGTCTCTTTGTTTCAACGGCAGCCCTTTGCTGGTCGTGGCGGTCATGGACAAGCGGAGGGCCCAGTGCAGACCGAGACGCCCCCCGCGTTAACGGTCGTTACTTGTGGTGTATCATAGCGGGCGGCTTGACGAGCGCGCTGCACCTGGTAGACTTTTTAGATGCAAGGCACTCCGCCGCCGTTGGGTGGCGGGGCCGAGCGCCGTACGGTATTGGGATATCGTCCAATGGTTAGGACCCGGGTTTTTGGTTCCCGTTATGGGGGTTCGACTCCCTCTATCCCAGCCACCTTTTATGAGGGCGTGTGGCGCGATTGCGATGCGCGGGCCGTCAGGCGATCTTTCGCTACTTGGTCGCCAACGTCCTCGACCTCGATTTGACGAACGCCCGCCGACTCAGTATGCTCGTACGCTTACGGGCAGCCGGGGGCTGAGGCGAATTAAGGGGACGCAAACCATGGGGATAGCAAAGTTCGACGCTCGGTTGCGCCGCGGTATCGCGGCGGCCGTGTTGGTGCTGGGGGCGCTCCTTGCCGTCGGCGGGGCTCATCTAGCCGATGCAAAAACCACCGCCGCTTCTTCCGGAAGCTCTGATAAATCCATCTCTGACCAGGATCTTCTCCGCTGCGCCCTGACCGTGCAGTTCGAGATGGCCAACGGCTTGTACAGCGAGCCCGTCGACGCCTCGCTGATTTTTGACGATGCGTCAGGCCGCTATGCGATAGACCCTGGCCGTCCCTGGGGCGCATACGACGTCGACAGGGCGGTGGCGCTGGTAGAGAAGGCCGTGGAGTCGGGGCACCTCTCGACTGCGTTGGACTCCTGCCGCGAATCCCAGCGGCGCGCAGCCGACGACCCGGCGCTCGTCGCAGCCTGCGAGCAGGCCAACACCTGTCTCGAGAGCGCATTTGACCTGCAGGTCCAGGGGATGACCGTGGCTTCGGTCGACGACGCGCTGGTGCGTGGGTGGATTTGCATCGACGACGGGCTGAACGTCTCCCTCGACGAGCGGGCCGTGGCCCTGTGGGTCGACGGCGTGGAGGCGGCCGTCGACAACGTGGGCGGCACGCGCACCTACCTGCGTCCCGACGGCAAGGAGGTCACGGTGAGCGGCGGCACCTACGGGTGGGTCAGCCACGGGGCCGAGACCGAGCAGCTGGTGCTCGACCGGGTGTCCCAGGGTTTTGCGGGCGCGGTGGAGATCCCCATGAAGCAGCAGGCCGCCCTGTACAACCCGGGGGGTGCCGACTGGGGGGCGCGCTATGTGGACGTGGACCTCACCGAGCAGCGGGCCCGGTTCTACGAGGCCGACGGCTCGCTGGTGGTCGAGACGCCGATCATCAGCGGGTCGGTGCTCGAGCCGGGCTATGCGACCCCCGAGGGTGTCTATGCGATTACCGGCAAGCAGCTCGACGTGGTGCTCATAGGGCTGCCCGACCCCCAGACGGGCGAGCCGAGCTACGAGACCCACGTGGACTACTGGATGCCCTTCGTGGGCAACATGGTCGGCCTCCACGATGCCGACTGGCAGACCTGGTGGAGCCCCGAGGCCTATCGGTCGGGAGCCGGCTCGCACGGCTGCGTGAACATGCCGCCCGACACCGCCGCCTGGGCCTACGACTGGGTCGAGGTGGGCACGCCGGTCGTGGTGCACTCCTGAGGCTATTCCTTGATGAACGCCAGCACCCCGTCGCTGGAGCGGGACTCGTCGAGGCGGTAGCCGAGGTTGAAGTCGCGTAGCTGCTCGGGGTCCTCCACGGCGTTCTCGGCCATCCAGCGGGCCATGGTGCCGCGGGCCTCCTTGGAGTTGGTGCCGCGCTGGACGTCGGTGTGGGTCAGGGCATACTCTTCAAGGAACACGCAGGTCGTTATCGGCGTGTCGGGAGAGAGCCAGGGCTTGATGGCGTGGGCGTACTCCTCGGAGGCGAGGTTCACCACATGGACGCCCCCCTTGCCGCCCTCGGCCTCGAGCTCACCGGTCACAGCCTCGCCCCAGAACTTGAAGAGGGTCTTGGCGGGTTCGTCGACGGTCTTGCCGGGGGCCACGACGCGGCAGGGCATCCTCAGCTCCATGTTGTATTCCAGCCGGTAGGGCATGATGGCGTCGCGCGGGCGCAGCATGCCGTAGAGGCCGCTCAGGATGCGGAAGTGCTCCTGGAGCCAGTCGGCCGCCTTGTCGTTCCAGCTGGCAGGGTCCATGGTGCGGAACTCGACGCCGGTGAAGGCCAGGACGGCGGGGCTGGTGCCGTGGTGCACGTCGAGGGCTGACAGCTCGTCCATGAAGTGGCGGTCGAGCTTGAGGGAGGAGCGCCAGAGGGCCTCCAGCACTTCGAAGCTCATGGAGCGCATGCGGTCGACGAGCAGCTGGGCCCCGTCGGCAAAGATCGGCTGGGTCATGGGCGACCAGGGGCCGGTGGGCGCGACGGCGTCCATGTGCTTGGACGGTGACGAGATGACGCGGATGGTGCGGGCCATAAGAGGGCTCCCTTCGGGGTGGCGGGCGTTTGGCTCGGTATACCCTGCGGGGGCGGCGGCCTGCGGTAAGAGCACGCTTTTTCAGGTAAATAGGAAGAAGTGAGGAGGAGGGCAAAAGACCGGGCGGAGAAGCCCCCGGATCTTCGAGGGCCTCTCCGCCGTGTCGTTACGGGTCTGTGGGTTGTACCGTGCCCGTGCGGGTGCGCGCGTTACAGCGCCAGCGCCTCCTCCGCCGCGTTGGTGCCCGCCAACCGTCCGCTCAGGAACGCCCAGCCCTGGGCGTTGCCGGCCATGTCGCAGGGCATGTAGCCCAGGCAGTCGGTGCCGCCGCAGTAGAGGCCCTCGATGGGCGTGCCGTCGGTGCGGGTCACGTGGAAGGTCGTGTCGATCGAGAGGCCGCCTTCGGAGGTGTAGTCCTCGGCCTGCCCGAAGAACGCGTACCAGGGGCCCTCGTCGCCCAGGCCCTTGAGCAGCTCAGGGGCCTTCCCGTAGTCCTCGTCGACGCCCTTGGCGCAGAAGTCGTTGTAGCGGGCCACGTTGGCGGGCAGCACTGAGGTGTCGGGCATGCCCAGGGCCTCGGCCAGCTCCTCGAGGGTGCCGGCCTTGACGCAGTTGCCCACGCGCACGCAGGCGTCCACGACGTCGAACATCTCGGGTAGCGGGGTGTTGATGGGGAACGTGTTGAAGCCGTGGTGCTTGAAGACGTTGGTGTTGGTGTGGTCGAAGCCCTTCTCGGCCAGCTCCTGCAGGCGGGCCTGGGAGGCGATGCTGTAGAAGCGGTTGCCGGCGATCCAGCCCGCAAAGTTCATGGGCCAGGTGGGCGCCTCGGTGGCGTAGCGCACGCCCTCGCGGTTCACGAACATCATGTCGCGGTTGGTGACCATGAACAGCGGGATGTCGTTGACCGACCAGGTGGCCACGCGGCCGATCCACGGATCCAGAGCGCCCTCGATGCGGTTCACGGGGAAGTCGTTCAGGATGACGCTCGGGGCCACGGTGTGCACGGTGGAGCCGGTCATGACGTTCTTCTCGCCGGCGCCCAGGTCCCAGGCGGACGCGAGCAGTTTGCCGTCGTTGGTGCGCAGGCCCATGAGCTCAAAGCCCTCGCCCATGTTGGAGTGCTTGCCCCAGAGCTCCTTGTTGCCGCCCATGCCGCCGGTGCAGCCCACGACCACCTTGGCGTTGATGGTGTACTCGGTGCCGTCTTTGGTGTTGCGGGCGTGGGCGCCTGCCACGCGGCCGGTCTCCTCGTCGTAGATGAGGTCGGTGAGCTCGGTGAAGATCTGGTACTGGCCGCCGAGCGCCACGGCGTCGGCGATCATCTTGTCAAAGTAGCTCTTGACCTCCATCTTGCACTGGTCGCCCATGGTGCCGGCGTACTCGTAGTTGGCCATGAGGCCGGGGGCGTAGAAGTCGCCGGTGGGCTCGTTGCCGAAGTAGAAGCCGTGGCTCACGAGCCAGTCGAGCATGTCGCCCGACTTCTCGACGTAGATGTCCCAGAAGGGCTGCAGCTCGGGGTCCTCGCCGAACATCGGGAAGTCGTAGCCGTTGGTGTGGGCGCCGGCCGAGTAGGGCGAGTTGGCGCGGGCCTCGTTGATGTAGTCGATGTCGACGTAGTCCTCGCCGTTGTGGTGGTCGGCCTGGAACTGGGCCGGGTTCACGGCGAGCACCGAGCTCGTCATGGCGCTGGTGCCGCCGGTGCGTCCGGTCTTCTCGATGGCCAGGACGCTCACGGGCTTGCCGGCTGCGGCCTCGGCCTCGCAGGCGGCCGTGAACGCCGCGGTGCCGGTGCCGCCCATGCCCACCACGAGCACGTCGACGTCGAAGGTCTGGGGCTCCTGGGGCTCCAGGGTGACCTTCTTGGCGAAGTAGCTGATGGCCTCGGCCGGGGTGCCGCCGTCCACGAGGGCCTGGATCAGGCACTCGCGCACACCCTGCTTGAGGGCGCTCGAGGTGACGGTGGCGCCGCAGACGGTGTCGACCTCGTAGGACTGGTTGGCGAGCATGAGCGGGATCATGTTCTCCTCGACCGTGAGGCGCACGGGGTCGGTCTCGCCGTTCTCGGTCGAGATGTCGATGGACTCGATGGTCTTGGCGTGCGTGCGCACCATGACCGGCATCTTAGAGATGAGCGAGAAGCCCTGGACAAAGGCGCTGTAGTAGCCGGTGGCCATGTTGATCTCGTCGAGCGTCCACTCCTTGTCGGCGATGCCGCTGGCCTGCTTGAGGGCGTTGGCCACGGCTTCGCGGGCCGCCTTCGAGGTGATCGTGGCGCCGCCCACGACGTCGGGCAGCGAGGTCTGGCCCTCGACGAAGGCGGGGGCGAGCTTCTCCAGAGCCGCGCCGCCGATGGAGGGGGTCTCGGCGGGGCCGTCGAGCACGACCTCGGTGATGGAGGTGGCGTCCACGGTCACGGTGGCGGTCACGGTGCCGCCCAGGCCCTGGGCCTCGCCCGTGTAGGTGCCGGGGGTGTAGGAGCCGGTCGCGGCCTCGACCTCGGCGAGCAGGTCGGCGCCGGTGGGCTGCTCGCCGCTCGCGTCCTCCTGGTTGCGCTCGGACTGGTCGTACTCGCCGGCGTAGACGCCCAGGGCGCCCGACCCGGCGGCTTCGGCCGACTCGGGCTGCCAGGCGAGCCCGGCGGCCACGGCGGCGGCGACGGTGCCGGCGCCGGCCAGGAAGTTGCGGCGGGTAAAGGTGGACTGATTGAGCATAGCGGTTCTCCTTAGGTTGTGGCTGTGACCCGCCGAAGAAGGCGACTGCCCCGAGGCATGCCGCGGCCGGGCGGCATGCCGTGGATGCGATCGGTTCTGTTGTTGGGCGGGCGTCCGAGTCCCCTGGCTCGGCTCTTGAGGTCATTCTAAAAAGGCCGGCCGTTGGCCAACAGGGGCGGCATGGGGGAACTTTAGGCATGGTTTTCGTGCAAAATGTAGGAACTCGCCATTTTGTTGAAAGGGGCCCCGGTGAACCTGCTCGGTCTGTTGGCTTCGGTACCTGCGTGGTACGGTGATCCTTTGTCGCGGTGGACCCAGAAGCCTCCCTACAGCGGGGACGATGTACGGTTTTTGAAAGAGGAGCGTCCGGTTGATGCCGCGGAACTGTGGGTGGAAGGCACCCAACTGCGCATCGGGGTGCCTGGCGAGGGGTCGGCGGTGCTGGGCGAGGCCCCGTGGGCAACAACAGTGGGAGGGCTAAGCGTCCTGGGCGATCTGCAGGCGGCCTTGACGCAGCGGGTGCGTGCCTATGGGCGCTGGCTGTACGCCTTACATGGAACAAACCGCGCCGCAACGTCCGACCTGTCTGCGCTGCTTGCGGTGGGTTACCGTCTAGTTGGTTACTCGTTCGTGCTTTTTGATGGAAGCTTTGATTTTCTTGCCTATGCCGGCGATGACCTCCCGCGGTCGGAGGCGCTGGCCCACACCATTGAACAGGGCTATGCCATGGGTGTTTCGGTGGAGCACCAGCGCGACTATCGAAGGTTGCAGACCGAGTATCCAGAAGGGTTTGTGACGTACTTTGAGGAGGACGAGCGCCGCACGCCCGTGTGGGCGCGCACGGTGAAGACCTGCCAGGGACGCCTGTGTCAACTGCACGTGATGGGGCTTCCCTCGCCGGGCGCTTGCGGGGGTACGGAAGGGCCGGATCTGGGCCTTTTGGGGATGCGTGCGTTGGTGGAGGAGGTGGTCGATGAGCTGCGCATCATGTTGGAGCGCATGGGTTCGCAGGGATCTCTTTGCTTGAACGACGATCTGGTTCAGGCCCTTGTGACGCATGTGGTTGAACCGGGAGAAGCCCAGGAACGGGCGCGATTTTTTGGGTGGCGCGACAGCGGATACCGGGTGCTGCGCGTTGAGCCAACGGGTGAGGAGTGGACGGTGTCGCGTTGGGCTCGGTGTGCTCGCGTGCTGTGCGAAAAGATGGGCGATGCCCATGCAAGCGTGATGGATGGGGGCGTGACGCTGCTGGTCCCCACCCCGCTGAGGGAAGAAGAGCTTGCGGATTACCTGGAGCGCGAAGGACTTGTGGCGGGCGCGAGCGACGAGCGGAGTGATCTCGCCGAAGCGCCGGCGGCCTATGACGAGGCGTGCGTGGCGGTGGGCTGTGCGTCGGCCCCGTGGAGATTGCGGAGGGGAAATCCTTTGGGTGGGGTGCGCGTGCAAGGCTACGAGTCGTGCAAGATGCGCCTGTTGGCCGAGGCACTGGCGGAGGCTATGGAGAGGCGCAACTTGGTGCCTTCGTGCCTGCGGGCCATGCGGGCCTACGACGCCGAGCATGCGAGCGCGTACGCGGCCACGCTCCTGGCGTACGTGCGGTGCTGGGGAAGCAAGGTGGCCACCTGCAACGAGCTGTCGATTCACCGCAGCACGCTCGACTATCGTCTTGAGCGATTGACGGCCCTGTTTGGGGTGAACTTGGCCGACGAGCAGCTGTGGCGGTGGCTGACGGTGGTGGATGTGGGTGAAGAGGCGTCGAGCTGCGGGCGCTCAGGGGGCTGGTGAGCCCCGCGAGGCCCCGGCACGTGGTGCGTGTTCCCGGGCCTCGCGGGGTTGCTTCGAGGCTATTGGGCGTAGCTCGGTACGAGTCCGCGTTCCTCGGCCTTGGCGCGCAGCGTTGCCCACGTGCCCAGGTGGTCGATCTCCAGACGACGGCAGACCTCGTCGCAACGGCCGCACTGGATGCAGCGGTACAGGCCCTTCGAGACTGCTTCGAGCACGCGGTCGCCCTGGTCATAGGGGTCGGCATCGCGATAGGCTATGGCCAGCATCGCGGCCGGCCCCACGTACTGGTCGGGGCTCTGGGTGTAGACGGGGCACGCCGCGTTGCAGACGCCGCAGCGCGTGCAGTTGACCATGGTGTACATGGCGTCGCCGGTTTGGGCATCGCAGGCGTTGGCCTCTTCGGCGACGACGGGTTCAACGCGCACGCGGCGGTAGATCTCGCTCAGCTTGGCGTCCATGTCGGAGCGGTCCACGATCAGGTCGCGTACCACGGTGTGGCCTGCCAGGGGCTCGATGGTGTGGTCGCCGTCGGAGATGGCGGTGCAGCAGGCCAGCACGGGGGTGCCGTCGACCATCATGGCGCAGCGCCCGCACATGCGGCCGTGGCAGCTGTAGTCGAAGGCAACATCGCCCACGGTTTCGTGGAAGGCGATCAGGGCCTCGAGGACGGTCATCTTGTCGGTGTGCTCGATGGTGCCGGTCAGATAGGAAGGTTGGGCGTCGACAGCCGGGTCGAACTTGTAGACCTTGAGTTCCATGTGGGGTTCTCCCTCGATTCTTGTGGAATAGGGCCGAAAAGGACGCTTTACTGCTCGAGCTGGGGCACGTCGCGCTTGGCGAATTCGATGGCGCCGTTCGCCTTGGTGCCTACAAGCATGCAGCGCCAGTTCTCCTCGTCGGTTTCGGGGAAGTCGGGGCGGTAATAGCAGCCGCGCGTCTCCTCACGAAGCAGGCTGGCCTCGACGGCGAGTAGGGCGGCGTCGAGCAGGTTGTAGTTCTCGATGATCTCGCGCCACTCGGTGTTGAAGGTCTTGCTTGTGCTGGAGACGGTCATGCGGTCGATGTCCTCGTCGCGAATGCGGCGCAGCTCGGCGAGGGCGGCGTCGAGCAGGGTCGGGTCGCGGTAGACGCCCATGCAGGTGCCGCAGGCGTTTTGGATGGCATGGCGCACCACATGGGGGCGCAGGCCGTTTTCGGGCGTGCGGGTGCGCAGGGCCTCCAGACGCGCGACCTCCTCCTCGACCGGGGTCCAGTCGATGGCGGCCGGAGCCTCCGTCTGGGCGAGGTACTCGAGGGCGCGGTTGACGGCAAAGAGGCCGAAGCGGAAGTTGCTGTAGGCCATGGCTCCGCCGTTGGAGCCGCTCTGCGCGCCGGCTCCGCGGGTGCAGAAGAGGCCCGCAACGCCCTCGCACATGAGGTTGTCGTCGACCACGGGAGAGCCGCCCCGTTCGTAGATCTCGTCGTGGATGGGGAGCAGCTCGGTCAGCGGGTCGATGCCGAACTCCTCGAAGATGGGCAGGTTCTGTTTCATGATGGGGCGCAGGTGGTCGTAGTCGGCGCGGCACAGCAGACCGCCGTCCTCGGTACCCAGGCCGTCCGCGATGCTCTTGCCGCACATGGCGTTGAAGTAGTTGCGGTCGCCGGCCTTGGCGCGCTCGGCATCCCAGCCGTTCTCCTCGGTGACCAGGGGGTTGCCGTCTTTGTCGGCAAAGAGGCGCCACTCGCTGGCGTCGGGGTTCAGGCTGGTGTTCCAGCCGTAGCCCAACCCCTTGGGATAGGTGGTCAGGTAGTCGTAGACAGCGTACTCGGACTCGCCGATGCCCACGCCGCGGCGGAAGAGGGCCATGTCGACGTCACCGGTGTTGTCGGGGCTGCCGTTGGTGTAGGCGGTCACGCCTGTCCAGCCGTAGAACCAGTTGGTGGGGCCGGTTGCCAGAATGGTGACGGGCGCGCGGAAGGCACGGTAGTCGCCCGTAGGCAGGTAGAGACCCGTGACGCCTACGCAGCGGCCGTCGTTGACGATGACATCGGTGACCATGGTGCGGTCGATAACCGTGAGCAGCGGGGACTTAGCCAGCTCGTCGAGGGTAAGGCGAGGGAAAAAGCTCTGGAAGGAGCGCAGGAAGGGGTAGTCGGAGTACCACTGGATCTCGCCTTCCTCATCGCGGGTGAGAATCGTTTGCCCGCGGTTGATGAGCTCGAGCCAGCGATTGGGTGCGTCGGTGTCCTCCTGGATGGCGCGCAGGTACATGGGCTGGTTTACGAGGCGTTTCCAGTACATGTCGCTCTCGTAGTTGTTGGCGTCGGGCAGCCAGCTCGCCACGGTGTCCCAGTTGTACCCGGCGTTGCCGCTGTGGAGGAACGGCCCCTTGTCGATGATGGTGACGCGCTTGCCCTCCGAGATGGCCTTGAAAGCGGCCGTGAACGCGCCGAAACCGGCGCCGATGATCAGGATGTCGCCGCAGTTTACGACCTCGTACTCGATCGGCTCGGGCGCAGGTTCGGCCGCCTCGTTGGCGTGGGCCGTGGAGCCGGTGCCCATTGTGGTGCTAGCGGCCCCTAAGGATGCCAAGGTTGCTCCGGCCCCTACGGCAAATGCGCGCCGGGATACGGTGGCCGCGGGTATGTGTGCGTGTACGGTCATGCGGGTCCTCCCTTATGTGTATGGAACGTTCCCCTTGTTCGCATTCGTGTGGAATGCGTCTCCTAGCCTATGCGGCGAGGAGACGTCTGCCCAGTTGGCATCGGGGCCCGTGGGGTACGTAGGGGCATACTTAGAGGAGCGAAATGCGGCTGAGAAGAACGGGAGGGGGCCGAAGTTCCGCACGGCGATACTTTGGCGGCTGCGAGTTTTCGCGAAGTGGTCGGGATGGCGTATGATAAGGCGGGGCAAGGGAGGGAGACAGTCGTGGGGGTCGAGATCATTATTCCAACGCCGGATTTTGAAGCCAAGATTAAGATCCTGCATGCGGTGGACCGTCCTATCGAGCAGCTCTCGCTCGAAGAGATTTGCGCTCGGGCGGGTATTTCGCGCCAGACGTTCTATAAGCATTTCGACTCAAAATACTCCATCGGGCTGTGGTACTCGAACTTCTGCAACCAGTACTTTTTGTTCCAGGTTGGTCGTCGCTATAGCTGGCACGATGCACTCGAGATGCACTTTGCGATGCTGTGCAAGGAGCTGGATTTCTTGACCCGCTCGGTCACCGGGAACCTTCGCAAGCAGCTGGGAGACGAGCAGCGCCTGACCCTTCGGGAGGAGTGGAGCCGAACGCTTGCGGAGCGCGGTGCGGCTGGGGTCGATCGAGAGATGGCGTTTTACGTGGCGACGTTCAGCTCGATCCTGGTGGAATCTACCGGGGCGTGGCTTATGGATTCAGGGGAAGCGGTGCCCGTCGAAGAGCACCTGAGGTGGGTTGAGAACTGCATCCCTCGTCCGCTGTACCAGGCGATGAACGGGGGACTATAGGGGTTGAGGATGCTGGCCAGAGCCAGGGTTCTTCTCCACAGCCACCGCCACATGCTTGCCACCGAAGGCGACGCCCCAGCGCATCGGAGCGGGCAACGGGGCGTGCCCCTCGTCATAGGCTTTGCCGGCAATTTGGTTCAGGGCCTTGCGGGCCAGCTCGTCGAGGGCGGCCGGCGCCCCTTCTCCCAGCTGGTCGTAGGAGGAGCTGCTCATGAACTTGGCCTCTACGGTGAGCAGGGGGAGCTCGGCGGCCCTGTCTGGCAACGGGGTTACCTGCAGGTCGAAGCGGCCATAGCCCGCCTCTCGGTTCGAGACGGGGTCACCGTAGCCGGGCATGCCGAACAGAAGGCCCATGAGGAGCATGTGGCACTCGGACTCGCGGGTGAGGTCATACATGCTTGCCGACCCCAGGACGAGGGCCTGAAGCTGTTCTGCAAACGCCGCTTGATCGCCGGCGATCAGGGCATCGTGCAGCGGTGCTAGGCGCCTGGGGTCTTGTAAGGCGTTGCGTGCGCGGTCGACCACCTCGCGGCGGAACACGCTGCGTACCTCGACGTTGGGGACGCGCAGTGGCCGCAGGCGCACCGGGTCCTCGGGGAACTGGGTGTCGTCGGTGGTAAGGTAGCCCGCCATATACAGTACGCTCCAGAGGGCTGCCGGGCGCGACTCGAGCTCGCCGTAGGCGATGTTAGGGTCGATGGGCTGTTCGAACATGACGCCGGGTTCCAAGAGCGAGAGCAGCTGGTCCACCTCTGCCGCCCCTTGGTTTTTGAACGCACGGCCGAGCACCGAGTTGCTCGATGTGTTGACCCAGTAGGGTTGCGCTACGCAGTTTTTTGATAGGTACGAGAGGACCGACCAGGGGTTGTAGACGTCGCTATCGCCGAAACGGTAGCCATCGTACCAGGTGCGCAGGTCGGCCGTCTTGTTTGCATGGCCCGTGTAGGAGGCAAGGGCCGCCGCTTCTTCGGGGGTAAAGCCGAATCGCTCGTCGGATAAGGGGTTAAGGGGCGTGTTGACGTCGATGTTGTTGAGTCCTGAGAAAATGGTCTCTTTGGAGATGCGCTGAACACCGGTCAAGATGCCAAAGGCCAACGACGGGTTGGTCTTGAGGGCCCCCGAAAGCCAGCTGCGCATGAAGTCAACCGCTTCTTGATAGAACCCATTGGCATGGGCGTGGGTGATGGGGGCGTCGTACTCGTCGAGGATGACGATGCACTGTTCGGCGTGGTGGCGCTCAAGCGCGGTACACAGGAACCGCAGTGACGTGCCGAGCTCCACGAACGATGCGGTGCCGGAGGCCAGGCGGCCAAGGCGCTCGCGTTCATAGGTGCTGAGCGCTGGCGAGTCGAATAGATAGCCGTGCCGTTCCACCTCGGCGCCCACTAGGCTTGCCAGCCACGAAAGGACCTCTTCCCAGGTTCCGACGGCGGCCTCTTTGAGCGAGAGCATCACAACGGGATAGCGGCCCTGGTGGGCCTGCCAGCGGCCCTGATCGGCCTCCCAGATCGAGAGGGTCTCGAAACGCCCGCGGGCACGGGGGTCGGCACAGGGGGCGCACTCGAAGAAGTCCTTGAGCATGGTAGCGGCCAGCGTTTTGCCAAAGCGCCGGGGGCGGCAAAACAGTACGGCCTGATTTCCCATCAGGATGTCTTTGATGAGCATGGACTTGTCCACAAAGATGCCTCGGTCGTAGACCGTCGGGAACCAGTCGCTGCCCGTTCCCGCACGGCGGTCGCCCGAGGCGTCGGTCATCAGGGCGCCGGGCGCACGGATGACACCACGCTCATCACGGACCAGGGGGTATGCGGTGGGGTGCTCGACCATGGGGTTCTCCGATGCAAACGGGCAACTGTTGGGGCTATTGTACCGCGCGGGGCGGCTTGGGCCTCCTACTCCTGACTTCCCCCATAGGCCCGGCGCACCTCGGGCGGCACGAGCGCGCCTCCCGTGGCCCAGGCGATGTGGGTCGCGTCTGCCATGAGCGGGTCGAGCCCGTGCCGGGCCAGGTAGTCCTTTGTTGCCGGCTCCGTCATGAGGCGCGCGGGTCCTGCGAAGGCGGCTGCGGCGCTCGGCTCCACGAAGATGCCCTCGGTGCTGTAAAGCTCGCGCAGGTAGGTGGGCAACACCATGTCGTCCACCGTGAAGATGCCGCTGAGCAGGGACTCCATCACGCCGCCCACAAAGCCCGAGGGTCGGCCCACCGCAAGACCGTCGGCCTGGGTGAGGCCGCTCAGGCCCGCGTCGTGCACCGAGATCTTACTGTGCAGCCCCGTGGCCATGCCGAGCAGCATACAGGGGGCTTGGGTGGGCTCCACAAAGAAGCAGTGCACCGCGTCGCCGAAGACCTGCTTGAGGCCGAAGGCGATGCCGCCCGGTGCCCCGCCCACACCGCAGGGCAGGTACACGAAGAGCGGGTGGTTGGCGTCTACGGTTACGTTTCGGCTTGCAAGCTGGGGTGCAAGCCGCCGTGCTGCCACCGCGTAGCCCAAAAACAGGTCGCGGGAGTTCTCGTCATCCACAAAGTTGCTGGTGGGGTCGGCGTCCGAGACCGCCCGGCCTGCCTGGACCGCCGCGCCGTAGTCACCCGCATATTCGCGCACGTCGACGCCGCGGCTGCGCAACAGGTCCTTTTTCCACTGCTTGGCGTCGGCCGACATGTGCACCACGGCCTTGAACCCCAGTGCCGCGCTCATGATGCCGATGCTCATACCCAGGTTGCCCGTGGAGTCCACCTGCACGCTGTGGCGGGCAAAGAACTCCCGAGCCTTGGGCTCAAGCAGCTGGTCGTAGGGGGTGGCGGGGTCGATAAGACCCGCCTCGAGCGCCAGGGACTCGGCGTGCTTGAGCACCTCGTAGATCCCGCCGCGCGCCTTGACCGAGCCGGCGATGGCCAGGTGGCTGTCTTGCTTGAGGAGCAGCCGTCCGGGCAGCGCCGCCCCGTGGCGGTCGTTGAGGGCCTGCAGCATACAGGGTGTCTCCACCAGGGGCGATTCGATGATGCCGTGGGTGCTTGCGGTCTCGGGGAAGCGGCGCTCAATGAGGGGTGCAAAACGGGTGAGGCGCGCCTCGGCGTCGTCGACGTCGGATGCGGAGAGCGGGGCGTGGGCGAGGCCTTTGGCGGCGGGGGCGAGGTACGGGTTGACCCAGGCCGAGGGGGTTGCGGCGCTTACGGCCGCAAGGGTCGGGTCGTGGCGGAGAAGGTCTGCGAGGTCGGTGGCGCTCATAGGGGTCCTTTCGGGGTTTGCCTTTAGCCCTCTCGGAGCTCCTCTACCGCCGCAATGAGCTCGTCTTTGCTGTGTACGTCGAGCTTGCGGTAGGCGTTTTTGATCGAGGTCTGTGCGGAGCTCGTGCTTACGCCGAGCTCCTCGGCCACCTTGGAGAGGCTGTAGCCGCGCGAGTAGAGCATGGCAACGGTTGCCTCGCGGGCGGTGAGGCCGCGGGCGCTCTCGAGCAGGCGAGCCATCTCCTGATTGCCGTCCGCCTTGGGGGCGACGGTCTCGGGAGGCTTGGCCCCGTCGCTCTCGCGCCGGGTGTTTTGGAGCACGAGCAGCACGCCGCAGATGGTGGTGATCACGGCGATGAGGCCGAAGATGGCGATGAGGGTGAGCATCTGGGGGCCACCGTCTCCCGTTGGGGCAAGCGCGGGTATGGCCACGTAGCTGATGGCCCACGAGGCTATCTCCACAAAGACGCCGCCCACAATGAACAGGGGCACGGCGGGGACGTTGCGCCGGTGCGCGCAGTCGCAGAGGAACATCCAGAGCACCACCTCGAGCATCGAGCGCGCGATGACCACGAGGGAGCCTCCCACGGAGAGGCCGTCGACCACGAGGAAGGCAAAGACCCCGCAGAAAAACAGGGTCGCAAAGCCGATCCAGCATCCTAGCACGAAGAGCAGGGGGTCGGCGGTGCGGTGTCTGCGGCGCATGACCACGCCGTACACGATGCAGGCGGTCACGAGCAGCGCGGTGATGGGGAGCGAGAGGGCCCGCCGGTTGCCGCCGTACACAACCGTTGCGTCCATGATGCCGCGCACGACGCTGCCGGCCAGCAGGAACGCCGCAAACAGCAGGATGGACGGGTTGGCCGAGGGCTTGCGCTCCGCCGAACCGGCCTGGGGTGCGTTTGCTACGCTCCGCGGCGGGGCGCTGAGGAGCCACAGCAGGCCCGAGCCCAGGGGCACGATAAGGGGGCAGGCGGCAATTGGGATGCCCACGCTGGGGCGGAACACGGCAAGGCTCACAAGGTATGAGGCGGAGAGGACCACGAGCTGGGTGGTCGAGAAGCGGTCCGAGATCGTAAGGCCCCAGGCGAGGAAAGAGGCCAAGAACCCGCAGCTGACCAAGGGGGCCGACAGCCAGACGAGCGCGACGTGGGCTGCCCCCGTTACCGACAGCGCCTGAAGGGCCAACGCCCCTCCCAGCGCCCCGGACATGGCGAGGGCGGACCAGAGCGCCCGACGGTCTCTAATGAGGCGCTCGATGTTTTTACGGAATGTCAACGCCAGGCAGGCCAGGATAAACAGGACGATGAGAAAGGCCCCGTGGGCCGGAATGGTGGCAGGGCCCAGCGCCACGGTGTTGCGCTGGGGGTAGAGGACCATGAACACGATCTGGTAGCGAAAGTACGCCCAGAAGAAGGCCATACCCAGCACGGGGGCCACGAATTGGCCCAGAAGGGACCTTATGTCCAAAGCCGATGGGATGGCGCGGTTCATGAGCATTCCCCCAACAAACAATACCCCAGGTCAAACCGGCGGTGCCGGTGCAAGACCATATTCTATGGCATCGGGGAGGGAACGGGTCCGAGCACGGCGGCCATATTTCATGGCGGGACGTGCCGGGGGCGGAGTTTACCTTGAAGCGTGCCGGACGCAGAGGCACAAGGGGGAACGCGCCGCGCCTCGCAAACAGCCGTTCGCGCATCTTTGACGCAATGTCATCAAGAAGGGATGTTCAATGGAACTCAATCGCAGGAACTTCGTGAGGGGTGCCGCCGCCATGGGCGCTGTGGGTGCCATGGGTGCCGCAGGCGTGGCCTGGGCCGATGCGGCGCATGCCGCTGCCGACGACGTGGCTTGGGACGCCGAGTACGACGTCGTGGTCCTGGGCCTGGGTGGCGCCGGCGCCAACGCCGCGGTCGCCGCCTACGAGGAGGGCGCCAAGGTCCTCGTGTGCGAGAAGGCCCCGGAGGGGCAGGAGCCCTGCAACACCAAGGCCAGCGGCCAGTTCGTCATGGCAACCGACGACGCCCAGGGCCTCTACACCTACCTCTCCCAGCTCATGGGCAAGTTCACCAACTGGGACGAAGAGGCCCTGATGGGCTATTGCGAGGGCTGCGCCGAGAACTTCGAGTGGATGTGCGGCCCCATGGGCGGCGACCCCGACATCGTGTGCCCCACCGCGGTGCCCGAGAGCGAGGCCCGTATGGCCGACTCCTGGATTCTTACCGACAACGCCTGGGGCTTGGGCCGCGAGGGCTACATCTACTGCTGGGACGAGTTCCCCGAGATCCCCGAGTCGGTTCACTGCAAGTGCCTCACCGCCACCGGTGCTCGCTTCGACGCCGGCTACTACAACCTCTGCATGGCTGCCGTGAACGCCCGCGTTGACGACGACAAGCTCACCGTGTGGAAGGGCTGCCCCGGCAAGCGTCTTGTGACCGACGCCGAGGGCGCCGTGGTGGGCGTCATCGTGGAGAAGGACGGCCAGGAGCTCGCCGTCAAGGCCAACGGCGGCGTGTGCCTGTGCACCGGTGGCTTTGAGGCCAGCCGCGACATGATGGCCAGCTACACCCAGATTCCCTACTGCTACCTGCAGGCCGGCACCATGAACACCGGCGACGGCATCAAGATGGCCATGAAGGCCGGCGCCGACCTGTGGCACATGAGCAACGTGTCGGGCTTCAACTGGGCCTATCAGAGCCCGTACCTCTCGACCTGCAGCTCTGCAAGCGGCCTTGCCGGCAAGGGCATCTACGCCGGCATCAGCGGCAAGCGCTTCATGGACGAGTCGGCGGGTACCCGCCACGGCCGCATCGACATCGGCGGCCGTTGGATCTCGACGCCGATGCCCCTGCCCACCTACGCCATCGTCGACTCCGCCCAGATCGGCGAGAAACTCCTGCGCTCCTTCAGCGAGGGCAACGCCGACGAGCTGGCCGACGGCCAGATCATCCAGGGCGCAACCATCGCCGAGCTCTCCGAGGCCATCCGCGCCCTTGGCGAGGCTCCCGACTTCAACCTCAACGGCGAGCTCGACGAGGCCCTGGAGCGCTACAACGCCCACTGCCACGCCAACGGCGGCGAGGGCGAGAAGGACGACTTCGGCCGTATGTGCACCGTGCCCGTGGAGACGGGCCCGTTCTACGCCATCAAGATCGGCCCGACCATGTACAACACCCAGGGCGGTACCCGTCGCAACCAGTTCGCCCAGGTCATCAACACCGAAGGGTTCCCGATCCAGGGCCTGTTCGTGGGCGGCGAGATGGGCTCGGTGTTCGCCGACATGTACAACGGCAGCGGCAACCTCGGCGAGACCATGGTCTTTGGCCGCATCGCCGGCCGCAACGCCGCCAAGCGCGCCAAGGGCGAGTTCGAGGGCGCGACCGAGAAGGCCATGACCCACCAGGAGAAGCTCGAGGCGGAGGCCGCGGCCGCCGCTGCCGAGAGCGCCGTGGACGTGGCCGCGGTGGCCGACGGCACCTACGAGGGCACCGGCATGGGCTACGGCGGCAAGATGGTGCTCTCCGTGACCGTGGAGGGCGGCAAGATCACGGGCGTCGAGGTGCTCGAGAACGCCGAGACCCCCACGATCGGCGGCCTTGCCCTGCCCGAGTACTGCGCGGCAGTTGCCGGCGGGACCGACCCGAGCGCTCTCGACATCGTGAGTGGCGCGAGCAACACCCTGCGCGGCTTCCAGGCGGCCATCGAGGATGCTCTGGCGAACGCGTAGCGTTGTAACGCAAGATCCGCGTGCCGGGCGACCCTCACGAGCGACGGCGTCAAGGCGCCCGTGGAGGACACCATCGCCAAGGCCGGCGACGTGCTGGTCGACGAGCGCGAGCCGCAGAGGTAGCGAGCGAGTGGCGGGGAGCGTGCGATAGGAGAGACCGGGGCGAAAGCCTGCCGGCCAACGGGGGCGCCGCACATGTTGAGTGCGGGGCCCCCGCGCGCTTTGGGACGAGGTGGCCTTTGCGTGGCGCGTGGCCCGTTGTTTGGCGGCAAGGCGCTTTTGGGAGCAGGGTGGGATTGGAAGCAGAAATTTTATCAACATAGGAATATTTAACTTAATTCGTCGGGAATGCACCCGCAAAACGGGGGTTCGTGTACCGGGCGAATATTGATAAACCTTGCGTCCAAAAGTTGCCGTCTTTGCCTCGGAGGAGAAGTGCCTGGTAGATGACGTATCGCCGAGGACGGTTCCTTGGGATATACGGCCCTAGCCAGCCGATGGCGTAGCCGAGAGGGCTATAGGGGCGCCGATTGAGTAATACTGCGGTACACGAACCCCCGTTGTGCGGGTGTATTTGGACGGCGGGGACATGGTATGTTCGCATTTAATGCAATTTATTAGTATCTTGATAGATATGCCCGACACTTTGATTTTTTGTCGCCAACGCTTACGATGTTTCCTACGCGTTTTGGCATGCAACGCCGCAACCCCACACCGCAAAGGACCCCTCATGGCGCTCGAGAACAAGCTGGGCATCACCGACTCCGCGACGCTTGCCCGCGAGGAGGAGCGTATCACCAAGACCCGTGCGGCCGAGCTCTTTGACTTGGGCCTGCTCGACTCTTACGAGGTGGGCACGTTTGCCGGGCTTGCGCAGATCCATGCGTACCTGTTCGGTGAGGTCTACGACTTTGCCGGCCAGATTCGTACCGTGAATATCGCCAAGGGTGGTTTCAGGTTTGCTCCGGTCATGTACCTTGAGGCGGCGCTGGCGCATATCGACCATATGCCGCAGGCAACCTTCGACGAGATCGTTGAGAAGTACGTCGAGATGAACATTGCCCATCCCTTTAGGGAGGGTAATGGCCGCAGCGCCCGTCTCTGGCTCGATGCCATGTTCAAGGCTGCGCTGGGCCAGGTGGTCGACTGGAGCCGGGTCGACAAGGAAGACTACCTGCTGGCTATGGAGCGCAGCCCCATACGCGACATCGAGATCAAGCACGTGCTCCGCGCGGCGCTGACCGATGCGGTGGACGACCGCGACGTGTATATGAAGGGCGTCGACGCCAGTTACTACTACGAGGGCTACAACGTGTATGCGACGGGGGAGCTGTAGGCCGCCTG
Organism: Coriobacteriaceae bacterium; assembly: GCA_019421015.1. GTDB lineage: Bacteria > Actinomycetota > Coriobacteriia > Coriobacteriales > UMGS124 > JAHZGC01. The sequence continues at coordinate 65,416 of JAHZGC010000006.1, forward strand.
AAAAGGCGGGACGTCCTTAATGACATTGTTTCCCTTTGAAGCATCCCAGCTTCAGAAGGCTTGATTTTGTGCCGGGCCGTATTCTACAGCGTGGCTCAGGAACGTGTGCGCGGTAAGCCTAAGATTGCCCATGGCCCAAAAAAGGAAACGGGTTGTCCATGCGGCGGAGACGGTATACTACCGTAAGGCGAAACCGTCAAAAGGAGGCGTGCCATGACGGTTGCAATGAGAGTCACCATGGATGAAGACGACGGAGCGACCCTGGCAGTTAAGGCTCGTGCTCTTGGAATGAGTCCTGACAAGCTGCTCCTTCATCTTGTCCGTTCGTTCAACAGCACCGGGGTCCTGCCGCCTATCGAAGGTCCTGTCGATGCCGAATGGGAGCCCTTTGCCACCGAGCAGGAGGTCGATGATTTTTTGGCTACCTACACTGCTGGGGTGATAGCCGATGCGGGGTGACCTTTGTGTGGCGCGTGGTCCATTGTTTGGCAGTAGACGGGCGCGTCTTGCCTGTCACCCCGCGCAGAACTCCCGTCGCGCCAGCTCCAGCAGGTCGGCCAGGTCGTCGGCGCGATCGGGCAGGTAGGCCACGCCGTACTCGGTGAACACGTCGGCCTCGAAGGGCACCGGGATCAGCAGGCCAAAGCGGTCTTTCATGTGCTCGGGCAGCAGGTAGACGGAGCGCGCCCCCTCGGGGCCTTGGGCCACGGTGTTCTCGAAGGGCCCCGTGAGTTCGTGCAGCTCAAAGCCGGGCAGCGTGCGTTCCAGGCACCTTTGCAGGTCGGCCGCCCAGCGCAGGCTAAAGACGTAGGCCGTCTGGTCGTGCAGGTCCTCGGGCCTGATGTGCTCCCGGGAGGCCAAAGGGTTGCTGGGCGGCACCATGCAGCAGCGCCTCGAGCGGTAGAGCGGCACAAAGGCCACGCCCTCCTCGGCCGGGCGCACGGTCTCGATGAGGTCGCAGCTGCCGTCGAGCAAACATTCCACGCCGCTCGTGTGGCCGGGATCCACATAGCGAATGGCCACCTCGGGGTGCTCGCGCACATAGCCGGGCATCACCTTGGACACCAGCCCGAGGGAGTAGTTGCTGCCCAGCGCCACGCGCAGCTCCCGCACCGGCTGAGAAGCCCGCTCGATGGCGCGGCACCTCTCCACGACCTCGGCCAACGCCCGGTCGACCTCGCGGCACCCCTCGTAGAACGCCCGACCCGCCTCGGTGGCCACCACGCCGCGCGCCGTGCGCTCCAGCAGCGTGACCCCCAGCTCCTCCTCGAGGCGGCGCACCTGCTGCGACACCGACTGCGGCGTGACGAATCCCGCCTCGGCCGCCTTCGAGAAGCTGCCGGCGTCTACCACGCGCACGAACATCTCCCGCTGCCGATCGTTCATGGGTCCCCCTGTCCATGACCTGGCGTGCTGGTACAACGTGCCCGTTGGTGAAGTTCCCGCGGACGGCTGTATCTTCTCCACAAACGGTTCTCTCCACCAAGATTCAACGTCAGCATTTAAGCACATTCATATTTCTCGCACTTCTCCTCCATCGAATCTCCGTGTTTAATGGACGCCAGGTCGGCCCGCGCACAAGGCGCGCGGCTCAAGACCGCGATGCAAAGGAGCATCTGCATGAACGCTGTTTCTCGCCGTAACCTTATCAAGGGTGCCGCCCTGGGCACCGCCGCCGTGAGCGCCATGGGCGCCGTCTCCGCCTGGGCCTCCGAGGCTCCCGCCGAGCCCGCCTGGGACGCCGAGTACGACGTCGTGGTCCTGGGCCTGGGCGGCGCCGGCGCCAACGCCGCCGTAGCCGCCTACGAGGAGGGTGCCAAGGTCCTCGTGTGCGAGAAGGCCCCCGAGGGGCAGGAGCCCTGCAACACCAAGGCCAGCGGCCAGTTCGTGATCGCCACCGACGACGCCGACCAGCTCTACAGCTACTTTGTCCAGCTCATGGGCAAGTTCAAGAACTGGGACGAGGAGGCCCTGCGCGGCTTCTGCGAGGGCGCTGCCGGCAACTTTGCCTGGATGACCGGCCCCATGGGCGGCGACGTCGACGTCATCTATCCCGAGACCAGCCCGGCCGACAACCCCGACTTCTTCTTTGAGAAGGACAACCCCTCCTGGAAGCTCGAGGACGACCCCTGGGGCGTGGGCCGTCCCGGCTACGTCTACACCTGGGACGAGTTCCCCGAGATCCCCGAGTCGGCCCACTGCAAGTGCCTGACCGCCTCGGGCACGCGCTTTGACGCCAGCTACTACAACCTGTGCATGAACGCCGTGAACGCCCGCGTCGACGACGACAAGCTCACCGTGTGGAGGGCATGCCCCGGCAAGCGCCTCGTGACCGACGCCGAGGGTGCCGTGGTGGGCGTCGTGGTGGAGAAGGACGGCCAGGAGATGGCCATCAAGGCCAACGGCGGCGTGTGCCTGTGCACCGGCGGCTTCGAGGCCAACCCCGACATGATTGCCAGCTTCACCCAGCTGCCCTACACCTACCTGCAGGCCGGCACCACCAACACCGGCGACGGCATCAAGATGGCCCAGGCCGTGGGCGCCGAGCTCTGGCACATGAGCAACGTCTCGGGCTACATGTGGACCCACCAGAAGCCGGGCCTCTCCACCACGAGCGGCCTCGGCGGTGCCAGCGCCGTCTACGGCATCTACGCCGGCCTCGACGGTTCGCGCTTCCAGAACGAGCTGGCCGCGACCCGTCACGGCCGCATCTCCATCGGCGGCCGCTGGATCTCGACCCCCATGCCCCTGCCGTCCTACCTGATCATCGACTCGACCCACATCGCCGACAAGCCCATGGGCCCGGGCTTCAGCGCCGACAACTCCGCCGAGATCGAGTCCGGCGAGATCATCTCCGGCGAGTCCATCGAGGAGCTCTCCGCCAACATCCGCGCCCAGGGCGAGGCTCCCGACTTCAACGCCAACGGCGAGCTCGACAAGGCTCTTGAGCGCTACAACGCCCACTGCCACGCCAACAACGGCGAGGGCGAGGAGGACGACTTCGGCCGCATGTGCACCGTGCCTGTGGAGGTGCCGCCCTTCTACGCCATGAAGATCGGCCCCACGCTGTTCAACACCCAGGGTGGCCCGCGCCGCAACGGCATGGCCCAGGTCATCAACACCGAGGGGTACCCGATCCAGGGCCTTTTCGAGGGCGGCGAGATGGGCTCCGTCTTTGCCGACATGTACAACGGCGGCGGCAACCTTTCTGAGACCATGGTGTTCGGCCGCTATGCCGGCATGAACGCCGCCAAGCGCGCCAAGGGCGAGTTCGAGGGCGCGACCGAGAAGGCCATGACCTATCAGGAGAAGCTCGATGCCGAGGCGCTGGCCCTGGCCGAGTCCAGCAAGATCGACGCCTCCAACGTGCCCGACGGCACCTACGAGGGCTCCGGCAACGGCTTTGGCGGCAAGATCAGCGTGTCGGTGACCGTCGCCGGCGGCAAGATCACGGGCGTCGAGGTGACCGACCAGTCCGAGACCGCTACCATCGGCGGCGTCGCGCTGCCCGAGTACGTTGCGGCCGTGGAGGGCGGCACCAACCCGAGCGACCTCGACGTCGTGAGCGGCGCGAGCAACACGCTCAAGGGCTTCCAGGCCGCCATCGAGGACGCCCTGGGCAAGGCGTAAGGCAAGTCCGGGCAAGTTTGCGTGAGCGTGCCGCGTACGGCAAGGTGGTTTACGCGCAAGGATCGACGCACAAGGCACGATATGCAGGGCGGGGTTCCGGGCTGTGGCCTGGGCCCCGCCTTTTTGATGCCTAGGGGTTGGGGAGCGGGCGTGTTCTATTTCACGGGACGGCTCTATTCAACCTATTTATCTATTTAACCTATTGTATCTATTTTATTTATTTGACCTATTTCTAATTGGGTATCTATACTCTCTATTGCTACAGCTCGTTCCAAGGGGGTCGTATGCTTCGCAACCCGTTTACGCCGGTCTTCGGTGGTAAGCCAGACTGCTTTTTTGGGCGTAAGAATATCCTTCGTCGGTTTGAGGCCGCCTTGGTCGACCGGGGCAGCGAGGATCGCGCGTTGTTCATTACGGGTAGCCGCGGGTACGGTAAGACGGCGCTCCTTGAGCAGCTCTCGCGACGCGCGTCCGATGCCGGCTGGTTATCGGTGGACGTGGGGCCCGACAATCCTATCGGCACCATCATGCGCTATCTTGTGCCGTTCGACGAGTCGACTAAGACCGTCGACCCCGAGATCGAAGTGTCGGTTTTTGGTACCGGGGGAAAACTGCGTGCCGGGTCGAATTCCAAGACCGTTAAGTATAGTCGTGATGACTTCGAGTATCTGTTCGTGCAGGCATGCTCAAAACCCGGTTTTAAGCTGTTTGTAACCGTTGATGAGATCCAAAAGGTTTCTCTCGACGATGTTGCTCTTATCTCCGGCGCGTTTCAAATGGCGTCGCGCAAGGGATACGACACGATGCTTGCGGTGGCAGGTCTGCCCTATGCCCATGAGCAGGTTATTCAACATGACGGCTGCACGTTTCTGCGTCGTGCTGCCCACGAGTCTCTGGGGCCGTTGGCCCCGAGCGACGTGGTGACGGCTTTTGCTGAGACGTTCGGCAAAGTGAAGGGCCTCGATGTGGAGGCGGCTGCCGTTGATGCGTTGGTGGCGGCGTCGAAGGGACATCCCTATGTCATGCAGCTCGAGGGTTTCTATGCGGTCGAAGCGGCCGGCGATTCTTCGCACTCCGGTTGCCTGAAGGTCGATGACGTGGTAACCATTCTTGAGCGCGTGAAGACTACCTATTGGCGACGGGCTATAAAGCCGCTGGTAGACGAGATGCCAGACAGCGAACTTGCATACGTGCGGGCGATGGCGCGTAGTCTTGACGACGACCGTGTGGCCCGCACGGGCGATATTGCTCAGGCGCTTGGCAAGGCTGCCAACGATGTCGGTGGCCCGAGGCGACGCCTGATCGACGACGGCATCGTGGCCTCTCCCGCCCACGGGACCCTGGTTTTTTTGATTCCCTACCTCGCCGAATTCCTACTGGAGGAGCAGCCGTCGCGCAAAGACGCCCTAGAGCTGGTGCTCGCGTGGAAGATGTAGGTCTGGAATACTCGTCAGCGGCTCGGCGGGTGTTTCCCGGCCCCGCCCCTCACCCGTACAGCGCGTGGAACTCCCCGCCGTAGCTGCCCTTGCCGGGAAACCCGTCGCGCACGAGCCGCACGAACTTCTCGCTTAGCCCAAAGGCGGGCAGGTCGTCAAGGGCGACCATGCGTACCTCGGAGAGGATCTCGCCGTCCTCTCCGACAGCCTGCTCGGAGGGCGTGCCGGCGATGCGGTGGATCCTGAAGCAGAGGTCGACCACATGGTGGCCGAGGCTCTTGAAACGGTCGGTCACATAGAGCAGCTCGTCTACCTGCACCTCAAGGCCCGTCTCCTCCCGCAGCTCGCAGGGCAGGCCCTCCTCGACGGTCTCGCCCGTCTCAAGGGCGCCCCCCGGGCAGGTTCCAGCGCGAGCGTTCGCGCAGGGTCTCCTTTACCAGTAGAATCCGGTCGTCTTCGAGCAAGATGCCCGTGAGACGTACGCGGGGGAGCTCTCGGTTCATGGGGCCCATCGGCGCATCTCCCAAGGGGTCGGCGGTGCTGCGGGTGTGGCTTTGGACCAGCAGGCATGGTTTTGGCCAACGAGCACAGTTTTAACCAGCCGCGCCATGATGGCAAGAGGACAGTTGGGGGATTGTGGCACGTGCTACGTATCGGCCGGGCGAGTTTGTGGCGTCTGCAACAAAGGGTGGCAGGGGGCGACGTTTGGGGGGCATGTCTACGGGCCGGCCTCCTCACCACAGCGCGAGCCGGGCGGTGACCTCCTCGGCCGTGGGGGAGGAGGTCATGCCGCCGGGGCGCTCCACCGTGAAGCTGGCGGCGGTGCAGCCAAAGCGGGCGCAGTCGTGCAGCTGCCCCGCGCCAAGCCGCTCGACGTCTGCCTGCGTGCGTACCCCCGCCTCGTGTACGAGCCACGCGAGGCATGCGCCCCAAAAGCTGTCGCCGGCCCCGGTGGTGTCGAGCACTTCGACGGGCGAGAAGGCCTCTACCTGCGCCGATGCCGACGACGTGGCCAGAAGGGCGCCATCCTGCGCGCGGGTGATGGCCAGGAGGCACGGACCCAGGCCCAGCAGCCGTTCGGTTGCCTGGGCAAGGTCGGCGGTGTTACTGAGCAGAAGGGCCTCTTCCTCGCTCACCTTGAGCAGATCGGTGTGTGCGATGAGACCCAGGGTTTCTCGGAGCATGGCGTCGGCGCTGCGCCACGCATAGGGGCGCAGGTTGGCGTCGCAGCTCACAAGGGTGCCGGCGGTTTGCGCCTCCCGGGCTAGGTCGAGCACGGTGCCGCGACTTGGCTCATCGGTGAGCGAGAGGGTGCCCAGGTGCAGGACCCGGGCGGCTTGGGGGAGAAGGGCCGGCAGGTCGGAGCGCCTGAGCAGCTGATCGGCGCCGGGCTTGCGCACGAAGGAGTACGAGAACCCGTCGGTCGCGGGGTCGAGCGTGGCGAACGCCAGAGTTGTGCAGGCTTCGTCGGTGCGGCAGGCGAGGCCGGTGTCGACGCCGCAGCTCCGGAGCGTCTCGATGAGGAAGGCTCCCATGGGGTCGCTGCCCACCGTGCCGACGAAGGCCGCCGCCAGCCCGAGCTTTGCCACCGCCGCTGCCAGGTTGGCCGGGGCACCCCCGGGGTTGCGCTCGTAGAGGGCCACGCCGTACTCGTTGACGCCGACCTGGGTCAGGTCTACGAGGATTTCGCCCACGGAGACGAGGTCGTAGAAGGGGAGGGGCGCGGGAACGGGCTCTTGCATGGCGGGACCTTTCTGGCGGTGGGGGGAACGGCATGAGATTGTAAGTGCTCCCAGATGCCGTTTAAGATAGCACTGCCTTATTCGCACTGGTTGTCTCGGACCAATGAGTATCGGGAGCGCGGCATTGAACACTGACCCCCTATCGGCTGCATCCGGCCTCCGTCCTGCACCCCATCGTTCCTGGGCGCCGATCCTTCAGATGCTGCGTGTGTTCTGGCCGTGCATGATTGGCATGACGCTTGCTCGGGTGAACATTCTCGTGGTGGGCGGCACCGCGTATTCCCAGGACGACGGTGCGTCGTTGGTCGACGGTACCAACCTGATGAAATGCGCCTTGTTCGCACTGTTCGCCCTCTATCTTTACGGGCGTCGGAGTGCCCTTTCGGATAGGGTAGTCCGCAGGCTGGCTTTGGGCTCCATGGTCGTTCAGGGGCTGAGCGTTCTGCTCACGGCCGGGCTGGTGTCGGCCCAAATCGCTGGGGCCGGGCCCTTGCTCGAGGTGCTATCGATGACGAACTCGATTATGGGTTCGCTCCTCATCTTCTTCTGGCTGAGGCAGGCGCGGGGTATGAGCGTGCGCATGGCCTTGGTGTATGTGGTGGGGGCCCGCATCGCAAGCGAGCTGTGGCTCTATGCCATGGGGTTTGCCCCTTATGCCGTGTCTTTGTGGATCACCGGCATTGCGGGTGTTGCCCAGGTCCCGCTGCTGCTGCTTTCTCGCGACAGGAGTGGCCGGCTTTCTGCGGTGCTCAAACAGGGCATCTACTCCGAGATTGACCAGGAGGGGTACCGCGCCCTTTGGTTCGGCAACACAAAGCTCACGGCTGCTAACACGCTGTGCCTGTTTCTCATGGGTCTGGTGGTCGGGGCCCTGGCCGGGTTTGCGACCGGCGGGGAGGTCGGCCTGGGCTTGGCGGGACAAAGCGTCTGCCTGCTGTTGACCGTTGGGGTTCTGGGAATTCTGGCGGCGGCCTGCATGCGGAGAAACCCTTTGGATTTCTCGGTGTTTGCCTGGAACGCCATGACCCTGCTCGCTTTGGGCTCCATTGCGGGTTACGCGGTCTTTGCGGCCGGGACGCCGTGGGGGTTTGTGTTCGCCACGGCGCTTGGAGCGGTCTTTGGGGTGCTTAAGTGGTTCATCACAATCGAGCTTATGTCCGAGGGCAAGCGCGACAGCTATTTTTACGCCATTGTGGTGTTTGTCGTGATGCTCCTGCCCCGATCGATCGCGGGCCTGGGTCTGACGTTTGGCTATGAAGCGCTCGGCCTGATGCCCGGGGCGACGGCCACACTGCTCTTTTTTGTGCTCGCCCTTGTCACGATGGCCGTTTATCGCACGCTTATAGCCACCGCCGTGTTCATGTCGTCTGCGGGGCAGGCGGACGCCTCGGTGCAGCCGACTGTCTTTGATCGCGTTCTCGACCTCGAGGAGGGGCCGTCGTCGTTTGCCCAGTACCGAGACGCCACCCTGCGGCACAATGCGCGTGAGGTGGGAGGGGTGTTCTGCCTAACCGAGCGCGAGGTGGACGTCTTGGCCCTTTATGCCTCCGGGCTTACCCAGAAGCGCATCGCCGAGGAGCTGGACCTTGCCCCGAGCACGGTGCATTCGTACATCAAGTCGATGTATGCCAAGACCGGTTTTCACGGCCGCCAAGACGTCCTTGACTACATGCGCGACTACGTGTCATAGGGGCAGGCGGCCGGGTGCTTGCGAAGGGGCCCCGCAGCCGTTGGGGGAGCGGTTGCGGGGCCCGATGGGGGGACGGCGGGGGAGAGGGGCGGATGGGCTGGGCTTTTAGGCAAGGCCCAAGGCGAGCATCTTCTCCTTGACGTCTTCCATGCCGTAGTAGTCGTAGCTCTCAGCCGTGGGAGCGCCGCTCTCCGAATCCCACTTGAGCTGCTCATAGATCATGCTGAACGCTTTTTGCACATCGTCGCGGTCCGACTTGACAGTCCCGTCGTCGAAGGCGTTCTTCTCGGGGTCGCGGGTGAAAGACCACTCGGTGGGGGCGTCGTGCTCGTTGCGCATGTCCATGGTGCCCATGTCGCGTACCTCTCCGGCACGCTGGATGGTCATGATGCGGGCGCCCGCCTTCTCCAGCTCCTCGGTGGTCCACTCCTCGCCTGTGACGGCGGTCATGAACTTGGCCTCGAGGTCGAGGTCGCCGCGATAGCCGCGCTCCTTGAGAGGGGAGGCGCTGACGGGCCAGACCCAGCCGCAGGGGGTGAGGCTGTTGACCAGGTTGTCGCGCACCACGGCCCACCAGGCAAAGCGTGCCTTGGACTCGTTGATGGGCGTGTAGTGCTTTGCGGGGTCCACCGCGTCGGGCGATCCCCAGATCTCGGCGGCCAGCTCCTTCTTGACCTCGATGGGCAGGCCGCAGTTCACGAAGTTCTGCAGGGCGTGGTTCATCGAGTCGCGGTTCTTGAGGGTGTTGTAGGCAAACGCCGTGGAGCCACCGTTTTTGGGACCGTGGTGCTCGCAGTACCCCAGCTTGCTGATGAGCTGGGACTGGGGGTTGTCGAACCAGTCCATACAGCCCCAGCGCTCGCACCACACGATGGGCCCATGGCCAACGTAGGCAAGCTCGCTGTCGTTGCGGGCGATAGCGGTGAAGAGGTCGGTGAGGATTGTGGGGTCGTTGCGGTAGAACTTGTCCCAGTCGAAGGAGGCGTACTCCTCGGCGGGCAGCACGCGTTCAAACACACCGGTGGCGTCGCACCAGGCGATGGCGCGGTACATCTCCACATAGCCGTCCCAAAGGCCCAGGTCGTCGACCAGGTTGCAACCCAGGGCATGCCAGAAGATGGTGTCTTTGCTCTCGGTGATGCCGGTCTTCAGGAAGGGCTCCATGTTTTTGAAGGCCAGGTTGGGCGCGCAACAGTTGCCCGTGATCGCATAGGAGCCGAAGCGCTCCTCGAGTTCGGGGATGTTTGCGTCGACTTTGCAGTGGTAGAGGCACCCGTAGCAGCCGCCGGCCTTGACGCTGTACTGTTCGGCCGCCTCGCCCCAGTCGCGCACGGCGCGCTCGGAGCGCAGACCGATCTTGTTGACCTCGCCGGGAGGGCATACACCGAGTTCGCGTGGGCCGCCTTCGGCTGCACCCCAAGTCAGGCCCGGCTTGGCCTTCCACATGGACTCCTCATCGTAGTACTCGGCCCAGTCCTGGGGTTCGTCGGGTACTACGCACATCTGGCAGGAGCTGGCAAGTTCGGTGGCGAAGTAGTCGCACAGGTGGGCGAACTCCTCGGGGTCCTTGATGTTCACGTGGCCGGTGCCCTGAACCACGAGGGCCTTGCAGTTTTTGGAGCCCATGACGGCACCGGTGCCTGCGCCGGCGGAGTGCTTGCGCGAGTTGATGATGCAGGAGCTTTGGAGCCGAGGTCGGTAGCGGTGACGGAGTGTTTGGGAATATCCAGTGGACGGTCGACACCTGCAAACAGTGTGCGGATCCGGCCTGCGTGGCGAGCTGTCCCACCGGTGCCATGGCACGCAACGCGGAGACCGGCCTAGTGAGCGCCAACGAAGAGGCGTGCGTGGGCTGCGGTGCTTGCGTGGAGGGCTGCCCGTGGCACATGCCCCGCGTTAAGCGGGACACGTCGACATCGGTCAAATGCGTGGCCTGCGGACGCTGCGCCGAACAGTGTCCCAACGGGGCCATTGTCTTGGTGAGCTGGGAGGACATTGCTCTCCAGGCGTTCGGTGAAGGTGCGTGCAATACCATGGACCTGGTGGGATAAGGGCAGTTTTTTAGAGCGCCTCCGGTGGTCAGGACTGCCCTATCTGGCCGGGGGCTCTCCACAAGGTTCTTTACTGCTCGGCTACCGTGCCGTCGTCCACCTCGTCGGCGCACCAGCGGGCGGCCCACCAGGCGGCGCTGCGGTTCATCTCGGCCATGAAGTCGCTCGTGTGCTTGCGGTGGTAGAGCTTGCGCACGCGCTCGCCGGCGGGCGCGCCGTTGGCGACGGCGTGGGGTGTGAACTTGGCGTCGAGTTCGGCCACCTGGGCGGCGATCGTCTCGGGGTCGGCCGGGTGGTAGCGGTCCTGCATAACCAGGTTCACCACGGGATGCGGGGTGTGGGTGGGAGCCTCTTGCCGTGAGGTGGTTTGGGGCTCCGCGGGGTTCTCCGCCGCAAGGGGCTGGTCGTCGACCGTGCACGAGACGGAGCGCGCGCCGGGCTCGGGCTGCCTGCGGTGGCCAAAGACCACGAGCGAAATGGGCACCGTGGCCGGTGGCAGATCGAGCAGCTCAGCGACCTGCTCGCCCCGCTCGATAACGTCGCCGATGTAGCAGGAGCCGATGCCGAGCGACTCGGCCGCCAGCACCGCCGTCTGGGCCGCGATCACGGTGTCTTGGCACGAGAGCAGCAGGTCGCCGATGCCGGGCTTGCGCCGCGCGTATTGGGGGAAGCTCGGCAGCGACGGGTCGTCGTAGCAGCCGACGGCCTGGTAGAGGTCGCACCACTTGCGGTTGTCGGCCACAAAGAGCAGCCAGAACGGCGCCTCAAGCATAAAGGGCTGGTCGTCGCAGAGGTGGCAGAGCTCCCGACGGGCGTGCTCGTCGTCGATGACGAGGATGGAGTAGAACATCATGGCCCCGGCCGACGGCCCGCGGCTGGCGGCGTGCAGGATGGCCTGACGCTCGTCGGCGGTCACGGGGTCGGCGGTGAACTTGCGGGCAGTGGAGCGGCGCTCGATGAGGTCGAGCACGGGGTTTGCCAGGGCGGGTACCGGCTGGTCGGCGTCGATGGCCATGGTCGTGGATCCTTTCGGAGGGTGGGCCGGGCGGTGCGGGGGGCTTGCCGGCCTATGGTAGCGCGTTTGGGCGGGGCAGTTGGGGCCGGTTTGGGAGCGAGGGGTCGGTGGCTGGTCAAAAATTCCGGTTTGACAACATTCCATAGGAGATTTGGGGCATCCTTGGGGGCGCCGTGCCGACAAACGCCCAGGAAAGGTGAGCGGTGATTGGCCCAAGGTCTGCTCGGATGTTGTCAAACTGGAATTTTTGACCATGGAGGGGTGGCTTCATCGACACTGTCGCTCATGAGCAAAGAAAAATGCGAATAAAATTGTATCAATATCCTTTTTTATGAAATATCACTTCCACGTTCCCCTCGGGGCTTTCGGTTGGCGTTGCAAAACCGATTGGGGCTGGCGCACCCATGACCCTGCGGGGCGGGGTGGATGCGTGGGGGTGGGCGCGACGGCCGCCCCCACGCCCCGACCGGGATGCTAGCCCGCCAGGTGCTCCACACGTACCTTGAAGACCGCCTTCTTCACCGGGGCCGGCGCGTCGTCGATCGAGACGCCCGGCATATGGGCGTCCTCGGGCATCACGAGGCACCAGCGGCCCGGAGTCATCAAGAAGCGCTCTCCGCCGTGGACCCCGCTGTAGAGAACGCAGTCACCGTCGGCGTCGTAGGGGCTCGTGACCTCGAGCGCGTCGATGGGCGCCACCTCGATCTGCTCGGCCCCTCGGATCACCACCTGGATGTCCACGTAGTCGCGATGGGCCTCGTAGCAGGCGTCCTGGCGCAGCTTGGTGGTGTACTCCATCACGTTCACAAAGTCGCCGTTGCCCAGGTCATAGCAGCCGCAGCCCAGGGCGGCAAGGTCGTGTTCGGCGATGAACGCCGCGGCGGCGGGGCTTACCAGGGTTATCTGGTTCAGGTCGGTGGAGAAGATCACGGGTGCCTCCAAAGAAAAGTGGCTATGGGGTGTGCGTACGGTACCGGATCGAGGGTGCCTGCCGATTGTAGCCCACTTGGCCGGATTTGCCGCCCAAGGGCGCTCTGGGCGGCCGTCCCTGTTTTGCAGTAGGGCGTTTCCGGGAAGAGGACGACCGGCACGGCATGGGGTTTGCCGGGAGACGCTTGACTTGGAGCGAGGTTCAAGACCTAGCGTGAATCGTCCAGACGCCCGGGGCCGCATGTTCCGGGCGTCTCCGCATATCGTGTCTTCGAGGAGAAAGGCCCTCATCATGAGCCAGGTCAAGCAGACGGCGGGCCGCGACACGCTGGGCGCGTTTGCTCCCCAGTTCGCAGCCCTCAACGACGACGTGCTGTTCGGGGAGGTGTGGTCCAACGACGCGCTGTCGCTCAAGACGCGCTCGATCCTCACGGTGACGGTCTTGGTGAGCAAGGGACTCGTGGATAGCTCGTTCGCCTACCACATGGCCACGGCCAAACAGAACGGCGTGACGCGCGAGGAGATGGCCGCCGTCCTGACGCATGTGGCCTTCTACGCCGGCTGGCCCAACGCCTGGGCGGCCTTCCGCGTGGCGCTCGAGGTCTACAAGGACGACGACGGCGCTGACGGCGGCCTCTTTGGCCTCGGCGCCCCCAACGACGCCTACGCCCAGTACTTCAGCGGCCGCTCGTACCTCAAGCCGCTCACCGACCCGGCCCAGACCGTCTTTATGGCCAACGTGACCTTTGAGCCGGGCTGCCGCAACAACTGGCACGTGCACAAGGCGTCCCAAGGCGGCGGCCAGGTGCTGCTGTGCTGCGGCGGTCGCGGCTGGTATCAGGAGTGGGGCCAGCCGGCGCGCGAGCTGCACCCCGGCGACGCGGTGACCATCCCCGCCAACGTGAAGCACTGGCACGGCGCTGCGCGCGACAGCTGGTTCTCGCACATGGCCGTGGAGGTTCCGGGCGAGAACACCGCCAACGAGTGGCTGGAGCCGGTGGACCAGGCGGAGTACGACCGGCTGCCGTAAGGGGAAGGCTCCGGCGCGCTGAGCCCGACGGTCGGGGGTTTAGACCCGACGGGCGGGGGCCGGGGCGCGCCGGCTTGCTGCGGCCGCGCCGTTCCGAGAAGACTTGTCAATTAAGCCTTGACTTAACTGGAGGACGGGCTATCATGCTCTCCAGTTAAGCGTTGGCTTAACTCACGGGCGACGGAGGCAGAAACGGGAGGTGCGTGCGGTGGACGTCGAGATGCCCAAGTTCTTCAAGGCGCTCAGCGACCCCACGCGCTACAAGATCTTCCTCCTTCTGCTCGAGCGCCATCACTGCTCGCGCTCTTTGGCCCAGGCGCTCGGCATCAGCGAGCCTGCCGTGTCGCAGCACATGGCGGTGCTCAAAGACTGCGGCCTGGTGGTGGGCGTGCGCCACTGTCGACACATCCACTATGTGGTTGACGAGCGCGTGCTCGCGGCAGCCCTCTCGCAGATGGGCGGGTGGATCCAGGCGTCGCGCACGGCCTGCGACTGCCAGGGGCGCGACCGGTGCGCCTTCTGCGAGCGGTGCGGCCTGACTGGCTGAGGCCGTCGTGCGGGGAGGCGGCCCCGTGAGTCCGTCGTGCAGGTTCTCGGTTCTTCCGGCCGAGCGGTGCCCGTCCCAAGGGCGTCTCGGCCGTGTAGGTAAAAACGGTGCGCCCCTGCGGGCGGCGCGGCAAGAGAGGGAGTTCACCATGAGGGTTGCAGTTCCGAGCGATACCGACCAGGGCCTCGAGTCCACCCGCAGCGGCCACTTTGGCCACTCGCCCTACTTCACCATCGCCACCATCGAGGACGGCGAGATCAAGGGCGTCGAGGTCTTCAAGAACGTCGACCACGACGTCAACGGCTGCGGCGGCGTGATTCAGTACGCCCTGAGCCTGGGCATCGACGCCATCGTGGTGCGCGGCATGGGCCAGCCCCCCTTCCGCGCCTTCACCCAGAACGGCGCCTCGGTCTTCATCGACGCCATGGCCCCCACGGTGGGCGACGTGCTGCAGAAGTTCATCGCCGGCGACCTGCGCCAGATGACCCTCGACCAGGCCTGCGTGCACTAACGGCCCTTTGGGGCTCGCCGAGCAATCGACGCAGAAGCGAGCTCGGCGGAGCCGTCACGGCGACGATTTGACGGAGCAGCCTCCGGGGCCCAAGAAGGGGTCTCCCGGGGGCTGTTCTTGTGCGCGGCGGTGCGACGGCATGGTGACAGGTGCCGGCATTAATACAACTACGTATCGTCTCTTCTCTGCGAGCTCGGGTCCTTTTGATGGCCGCATGAGAGCGTATAAAATATGCTGTGCAGCGCGTAATTTTGGAGCTGTCGGTGACGGTCGAAAGGTTCCCATGGACTACGAGATCAGGCCCCTGCGTGCAGAAGAGGCCGACCTCCTGAGCGATTTTCTCTACGAGGCTATTTTTGTGCCAGAGGGCGCGGCCGCCCCGCCCCGGTCTATCGTCGAGCAGCCAGAGCTCCAGGTGTACATTGTGGGTTTTGGAACCCTCAAAGACGATGCGGCCCTGGCCGCCGAGGTGGGCGGCAAGGCGGTCGGTGTCATTTGGGCGCGCATCATGGACGACTACGGGCATGTGGATGACGGCACCCCTTCGCTCGCGATGGCCCTGTACCCGGAGTACCGGGGGCTGGGCATGGGGACTGCCCTGATGCGCGAGATGCTAACGGCCCTGGCGGAGAAGGGATACCGGCAGGTGTCGCTCTCTGTGCAGAAGGAAAACTACGCCGTGGGCATGTACCGCAAGGCGGGTTTCGAGGTTATCCGCGATAACGGCGACGAGTACATCATGCTCCGCCGTTTGTGACCGTTTATCAAGGAGACGTATTCCATGGCAGCAGGCCCGCGGCAGCTCTTCTCGTGCGTGTACTCGTCCCCGATCGGGAACCTCACCCTGTGCGGCGACGGCAGCTCCTTGTGCGGCCTGTGGATGGAGGGGCAAAAGTACTTCGGTGCCGGTGTCCCGCGCCTCATGATGCCGGTCGAGGCTCACGACGACGCGGTTCTCTCCCAGGCGGCTGCCTGGCTCGACGCCTACTTTGGCGGGGAGCGCCCCAATCCGGGCAGCCTCCGGCTCGATCCCGCCGGCAGCGCGTTTAGGCACATGGTGTGGGACGCCCTCAAGGCCATTCCCTACGGCCGGGTCGTCACCTACGGGGAGATCGCCCGGCAGGTGGCCTGGGCCCAGGGACGCGTGAGTGTGGCGAGCCTGGCCGTGGGAGGCGCCGTGGGTCACAACCCGATCAGCGTCATCGTGCCGTGCCACCGGGTGGTGGGCGCCGACGGCAGCCTCACCGGTTACGCCGGCGGCCTCGACCGGAAGCTCTGGCTGCTGGAGCACGAGGGCGTCGACACGAGCTGCCTGTACCGGCCGACGAAGGGCACGGCGCTGTAGGGGGAGAAGGGGGAGGAGGGGAAGGCCGCCCTGGGCAAGGTGGGTGACCGGTCGGCTCTTGGGAGATCGGTGCGCTGACGTTTGGGGCGTCGGTGGCAAGGGTGTGTGGCAAGAATACGAAGAGTGCGACTTTGTGGGTCCCTCCTCTGGCTAAAAGCTGAGGAATGCGACTCGGTTTTCTGGGGTGAGTCAATCATGCGTGAGAGGAACTGGGTAATCTACCTGCGGAGATACGATTAACTCGTTAGGTGTTATCTTAAAAGTGAGTCGCACTTTAAGGATTACTGACAGCGGAGGTGTCCGCAGAGTCGCATACCTCACGTTTCTGCCATTGGGCCTATGTGCGGGGTTGGGGGTCCCTGCTTCTTTGTTGCGTGCGGCCTGATTGCTTTGTTTGGCAGCGACCGGTGCGACCGGCGCACTTGGGTTGCGATAGAATCAAGCATGAAAAATAAAACATGAAAACTCGCACATATGCATGATTTGTTTTGAGAATTGAAGTCATATTTGTGGAGACGGGCGGAGAAGGCCCAGGATTTGTGTGGACCTTTCGAGGAAATATATCATCTGAGCAAACACGACCATGCATTAGAGGCAGTTTTTACAATTGATTTTTCACGATCGTCCCCGCACCCCGCACCCCGCACGCAATCTTGCGACTTTCTTGTAACTCTCTAGGAACCCCCTTCAAACCCGCCGCCTATCCTAAGAGCCGTCAGCACAGGAGGGGCGCGTGGGCGCGCCCAGACGGGAAGGGAGGCGCGCTATGGAGACGGTTCTGCGCACCGTGGGCCTGACCAAGCGCTACCGCGGCCGGGCCGTGGTGGACGACCTCAACCTCGCGGTGGCAAAGGGCGAGGTCTACGGCTTTGTGGGGCCCAACGGGGCGGGCAAGTCGACCGCCATGAAGATGATCTGCGGCGACGTTTTGCCCAGCTCGGGCACCGTGGAGCTCTTCGGCAAGGTGGAGCCGGCCGGCATGACGAGCATGCGGGTGGGGTCGGTCATCGAGGGGCCGGGGCTGCACCCGGAGCTCTCCGGCTTCGACAATGTGATGTGCCGCGCCGTTGCCTTGGGGCTCGTGAACCCCAGGGCGGCGGTGGCCGAGGTCATCGGGATGGTGGGCCTGGCCGAAGCGGCCTCCAAGCGGGCCAAGTCGTACTCCCTGGGCATGAAGCAGCGGCTCGGGCTGGCGCTCGCCCTGGTGGGCGGCCCCGACCTGCTCATGCTCGACGAGCCCTTCAACGGCCTGGACCCCCAGGGCGTCCACGACATCCGCACGCTCATCCTGAACCTCAACGAGACGCGGGGCACCACGGTGTTCATTAGCTCTCACGTGCTCGACCAGCTGGCGCGCATGGTCACCCGCTACGGGGTCATCCGCAACGGCCGCCTGGTGCGCGAGATGAGCGCCGACGAGGTGGAGTCGGCCGGCACCGACTACCTCTGCGTGACGAGCCCCCAGACGGCCCGCGCCTTGGCCGTGCTCCAGGAGGCGTTCCCGCAGGCGGCCTTCGTGGTCATGCCCGGTGGGGACATCCATGGCTCGGCCGACATCCCCGCTGCAGAGGTGTCGCGCGTGCTGGTGCATGCCGGTGTGGACCTCGTCGGCCTTGCGGTGCACCGGCGCGACATCGAGGAGGTCTTCCTCGACCTCATGGGCGACGGCGACGGACCCGACCCCGCCGCCAAGGGGTCTGCTTCCAAGGCGACCCCTGCTTCTAAGGTCGGCCCTGCGCTCGGTGGCGGCGCGTCCTCCAAAGTCGATTCCGCCCCCGTGCGTCCCTCGAAGGGGGATGGTCGCCGTGCTTAGCATGTTCCGCTCCAACCTGTATCGCCTTGTGCGTACGGTCGCCACCTGGGGAAGCCTGGCCGCGTTTGTGGCCACCATCGTGCTGCTCGCTGCGATCTTCTATGCCATGAGCGACAACGCCCTGGGCGACCTCATGATGGAATACCTGGGAGAAGGCCCCGTCACCTGCTACGCCGTCTTTGGCGAGACGTTCGTCTCGGGCAGCCTGCTGGGAATCTTTGCGGTCGGTGCCTGCTCGGTCTTCTTTGTGCGCGACTTCGAGAAGGGGTTCATCAAGAACCTCATGCAGATTCGCGGCGGTCGGGCGTCCTACGCGGTGGCGGCCCTGCTCACGACCCTGGTGATATGCGCCGCGTACCTGACGGTCGCCATGTTGGTCACCGAGTTGGCGTTCAACCTGTTTCTCTTCAAGGGAGCGGTGGGGCTGCCCCCGCTGCCCGATTTGCTGGTGTGGTTTGCCCAGACGCTGCTGGTGACGCTGGCCTATGCCGTCATCACGCTGTTTGTGGCGTTGCTCACCCGAAGCAACGTCTGCGGCACGGTGGCGGCCATCCTGCTGCCGAGCGGCGCGCTAGAAAACGTCCTGCAGATGGTGCTGGCCAACCTCTTTCCCTCGTTCCCGCCTTTGCGCGACTGTCTGGACGGCTCTCTCAGCGTGCTCTACGGTATGCTGTCGAGCGGTCCGGTGCCCGGCACGCAGCTTTACCTTACGACCGGGATGGTGATCGTGGTGGCGTTTGTGGCCTGCGTGGTGGCCATGGTGCGCAAGGACGTGAAGTAGCGGCGGGGAGAAGGACGTGGGGTTATCCTACGTCTATGCGTTCTGTGCGTGTGCCGGCTGCAGGTTTGGCAGGGAGGAGGCTCGCGATGGCGTGGGCGGTAGGGTGCTGCGTGCTACTGTTTGTTGTGCTGGCGTCCCTGATCGCCGCCTACGAAAACGAGCTGCGCTCCATGGCGCGCTGGCTGGACGACTACGAGCACGGCAGCGACGCGCGGCTGGGCGCGGGCTTTGCGAGCCCCGGTGTCCGCGCGGTCGCCGCGGGCCTCAACCGCCTGCTGGACGCCGAGCGCTCCGAGCACGAGCGGGCGGTGCTCGAGCGCAAGGCGTTCCGGCGCGATCTGGCCTCGCTCTCGCACGACATCCGCACGCCGCTCGCCGGGGCCAAAGGCTACCTCGAGCTGTACCAGACCCGCCGCGACGTCGAGGCGCGCGAGCGGTGCGTGCGTGAGGCCGCCAGTCGGCTGGATGCGATGAATGTGCTGGTAGACGGTTTGTTCGAGTACACGCGGGCCCTCGACGCAGGCGTTGGGGCGCCGCTGGGACGGGTGGAGGTCTACCCGGTGGTGGCCCACGCCCTGCTGGGGCTCTACCCGGCGTTTGCGGAGCGCGGCTGGGAGCCGGCGGTGGACTTCGAGGATGAGGGCCTCACGGCGCTCGCTGACCCTGAGGCGCTGGAGCGCGTGGTGTCGAACCTGGCGGCGAACGCCCTGCGCTATGGGGCCGGTGCCCCCTCGGTGGTGCAGCGTGGGCGTCGCGTGACCTTCTCCAACCCGGTGGCCGCCCCAGAAGCCATCGACGTGAGCCGGCTCTTCGAGCGGTTCTACCGGGCCGACCCTGCGCGGACGGGTCGCGGCGGGGGCCTGGGGCTCGCCATCGTGGCCGAGCTGTGCGGTGCCATGGGGATGGAGGTCGCGGCGACATTGGAGGGCGATGTGCTGTCGATCACGGTGGAGCTGGGGGAGTAGGGGGAGCGCAGGGCCGGCGAGAAGGACCGGGGGCGGGTCGCGGCGGTACGGGCGTGCGGGTGAAATTGCAAGCGTCGCGGGTGGAATGCCACGCGGAGCGGGTGGAATGGCGACAAGATTAAACGGGCGACGAGATTAAACGGCCGGCAAGATCAAACTGCGAAGTAAAAACTTGAAATCAAGCGGTTTTGCATGATTTAGTGCGACGCATGATACCTGGTTTGTGGAGACGTGCAGAGAACCACCAGGATTCGTGTGAATCATTCCAATATGTATATTTTTCTCGAAAATATAGGCATGCATTTTGGCGAGTTTTTATGCTTGATAGCTTGCCTCCGCGCCTCCGGCTCGGGCCCGACGGGGCCTGTCGGCCTGTTATAGCGGCCGCAGATGCCGGGGCGTCGTGCCCGGCCTTATCCCAGCGCCCGGGCGAGCACGGTGAGCGGCAGACGCACGCAGCCGGAGCGCGTGCGGCCTACGGGAGGCTGGTCGAGCAGCTCGAGCAGCCGATCATAGTCCACTGCCCGGACCTGCTCCACCGTGAGGCCGCGCACCTGTTCCAATAGCACGTCGGCCGCGGCGGTGCACAGCGAGCAGGCATAGCCGTCGAAGGCGGCGTTTTCTATGACGAGGCGGTCGGTTGGCCCCTCGCCGTCCGCATTCTTCAGGAGCAAGCGAATTTCGAGGGTGTCTCCGCAGAAGGGGTTATCGCCTACGGCGCCGTGGGTCCAGGCCTGCGTTGGCTCGCTGCCAAAAGACTGCTTGAAGCGTGGGTTGCGCGCATGGTTCTCTACGGTGGGGTTCATGGGCCTCCTTGGGTGTCGGGGCTTCCTACGGGCGGTGGGGCCTGCGGTTGTCGGGTCTACCTGCCTCTACGCTGTGGGGGTTTATCTGGGAGCCGCTTCTTCTGCGATCTCGCGCACCGCCTCGACCAGGCGGTGGACGTCGGCGCTGCTGCAGTGCACCCCAAAGGACGCTCGCAGGCTGGCCCGCACGCCGAGCGCCGTGTGGAGCGGCATGGCGCAATGGTGCCCGGCGCGTACCATGACGCCCCGGACCGATAGCCGCTCGCTGACGTCGTGGGGGTGCGCGCCGTCGAGGGCAAATGACACCAGCGAGCTCCTTGCCAGGTCGGGGTCGCCCAGGATGCGCACACCGAGCAGTTTGCGCAGCTCTTGCACCGCCTGGGCGCACAAGGACTCCCCGTGGCGGCGTACCTGCTCGAGGCCCAGGGCCTCCAGATACGAGAGCGCCGCATCCATCGCGATAGCGGCGGCGATGGCGGGCGTGCCGGGCTCGAAAGCCGCGGCCCCGGGAGCGGCCGAGAAGCTCTCGAGGGTTACGCGCTCGATCATGCCGCCTCCGCCGAGCGTGGGCACCATGGTGTCGAAGGCGCGCTCGGAGCACCACAGGCCGCCGATGCCTGTGAACCCGTGGAGCTTGTGGGCCGAGAAGGCCAGGAAATCGCAGGGTATGGCGTCGTCGCAGTCCGTGGGAGTGTTGCTGAGGGCTGTGGAGTGGCCCCGGTCCGCCGAGGCGTCGCTGGCCCGGGGGTCGGTGCCGCGCTGGTCCTCCCGGGGCGCCCCGGGGTTCTCCTCCACCCATAGCGGTCCGTGGCCCAGGGCCTGGGCGGCGTCCACGGCCACGACCTCGAGACCGGCCGTGGGGTCATGGAGCGCTTCCATGCGTCGACCGCGCGCGCCCAGGAGGTGGGCCTTTCGTGCGGCGGCAACATCGAGGTGCTGGTGGCGCCGCTGGACCGCGTCCTGTTCGCGGTGGAGGACGCCCTGCTCGCGGCTGACCGCGAGTATGTGCGGGTAAGCCTGGCCGAGGGCCCCGAGGAGCTGGTGGGCGCCATGTTCCTCGTGGCCTTCTCGCCCGACGCCGAGGACGCCGTGGAGCGTGCGGGAGGCGTCTGCGAGCTGGTGGACCTTCCTGGTATAAGCGCCTGCTGCGCTGTGGCAACGCCCGAGTTGCTGGGGCGGCTTGAGGGCACGGACGGGGTGCGCGATGCCCGCGAGCTGCTGGCCCAGGTGGCTGCCGCAGTGGTGGAGCGCCCCCGCACCGAGGCCACGGGCCATGTGGGGCAGGGCGGCCTGGACTGGTTCTTTGCCCGCGGCTACGCCCAGCCCCAGCTCGTGTGCATCGGGGGCACCCACGTGTCGATTCACCTGGCCCAGATGGCCAAGGCGCTGGGTTACCGTACGGTGGTGGTGGACCCGCGCGGGGTGTTCGCCACGACCGAGCGCTTCCCGTTCGTCGACGAGCTGCTGCACGAGTGGCCCCAGCAGGCCTTTACGCATGTGGAGCTCACGCCCCAGACCGCTGTGTGCGCGCTGACCCACGACCCCAAGATCGACGTGCCGGCCCTGGCGGCGGCGCTCGGGTCGCAGGCGTTCTACATCGGGTCGCTGGGCCGTGTGACCACGCAGCTCTCGCGCTACGAGGATCTGCGGGGGCTGGGCTACGCTGACGAGCAGATCGCGCGGGTGTTTGGCCCCATAGGCCTCGACCTCAAGGGACGCGAGCCGGCCGAGATCGCCCTGGCCGTGATGGCCGAGATCACCGCCGTGCGCTACGGCGCGTCGTTTGACATGTCGACCATGGTGGGCTCGGCGCGCAAGGCTTTGGCCGAGCAGGCGGGGTAGGACGGGCGGGATGTGGCGAGCGGGTCGTGTTGAGATATAAATCAAAAGCAAAAACGGTGGCTTTTGCATGGAGTTAATTGCAATAAAGATATAAATTGTGCAAAACTCCACATGAATCCAGGGATTTCTTCGCCTGTCTCCACAAATTAGGCATCAATTCAGGAAGAAAGTCATGCACAAGCCTGAGTTTTCATGTTTGATGCGGAATCCCGCCAGCCTGTTTCTCCCGCCAGCCTGTTTCTCCCACCTGCCTTGCCCGGGCTACCGCTCGATCCCCTCCCGCCCGCCTACCCCGCCAGCCCCACCCGGCCGAGAAGCCCCGTACCCCCAGGGCTTCTCGGCCGCCTTGTGCCCTTACCGCGCCGCCCGCGCCAGCAGCACGCGCACCGTCGCGGGCGCATCTGCGGGGTCGGGCAGCGGCACGTGCAGCTCGTAGAGGACGTCCGGTGCCAGCTCGTCTTCCGGTGAGACCGCCGCTCCGGAGACGTCTGCCAGCGTGAAGGGCGTCTCACTCACGGTTAGTGCCCCGTCGTTGCCGCGCTCGAGCAGCACCAGCTCGTTGGCCGTACCCTCCAGACCGTTTACCAAAAACGCGAGCTCGTCTGCGTCTTCCCAGCTGTCCACCCGGGCTGAGAGCAGGTAGCCCAGGGCCTGGGCACCCGTTCCCAACAGCGTCTCTACCTGTGCGTCGTCTACACGTTCGCGGACCATGCCGTCGATGTCGAGCGGCGCAGCACCGGCCCGTGCGAGCGCGGCAAAGCGGTCCTTGACGCTCACCATGGTCTGGGAGTTGGTGGGGCAGTAGAGCGTGTTGCCGTCGTTGGCCTGCATGATGCCCACGGCCGCGTTGTTGTAGGCCGGGTCGCTCGATACCGGCAGCCACAGGGCGGTCTCTCCGGTGTCGCGGTCAAGGGCGAAGAAGCCCCATGCGCCGGTCTCGAGGTCCTGCGTGTAGCCGTGGAAGTACCCGGTGGCCGTGGAGAGCTTGATCATCGAGGTGTCGCGCAGGTCGGCGCGGGTCCAGACGGTCTCGCAGCGGTAGGTGCCGTCCTCGTTGCGCAGCACGTCGACGCGGGTGACGCCGGGCATGAGGTAGCGCGAGCCCTCGGCGCGCCAGTTGGCGTCGTAGAGGTTGTCGTAGCTCTGCACCGACGAGTCGGCCTGCGGGTCGAGCAGCTTGGGGCTGCCGGCGCCGAACCAGTTGCAGACCAGCACGATGGCCTGGTCGGGGCCCGCGCTGTAGACGCAGATGGAGTTCTCGACCGAAACCACCACGTCGGGCCCCAGGTCGAGCACCGGCGTGCTTGCCACCACCTCTCCGCTGGCCAGCTCCACGGCGATGAGGTTCACGGGGTTGCGGTTGTCGGTGAACAGGGCGAGCTCGCCCGTGAGCGTGGGCGAGCTGCCGCCGCCCCAGGCCAGGCCAATACCGGTGATCTCGGAGCCCTCGGGGGGAAGCTTGGGGCCTTCGGTGTCGTAGGGCACCTCCCAGCGCACCTCGACGCCGCCCGCGCCGGCCCCGAGCAGATAACAGGCCTGGTTGGTGAGGACCACGCAGCCCGCGCGGTGGCCGGCGATGCCGTTCTCGCAGTTCTCGCCCGGGTTGGGGTAGCGATGGTAGTGCAGGTAGGGGGCGGGGTCCTCGTCGCCGCCGTTCCCGGCAAGGGCCCGGTCGATGTAGGCGCGCTCCAGGTAGCCTGCAAAGCCCACGGCGCTTACGGCGGGATCGATGCGGAACCCGCCCGTGGTGAACCACAGGTTGCCGTCGTAGTCGTAGACGATGCTCATGAGGTTGCGGTCCACGTCGTCGCCCACGGCGGCCAGCGCCGGAGAGACCACGTCCACGTCAAAGACCTTCTCGAAGAGCGACAACGGGGCGCCGGCCTCGTCGGTGGTGCGGAACATCGCCACGTGGCCGGTGTTGGTGGGCCCCACGAGGTTGTTGCGGGCGTCCACGAAGGAGTAGGAGATCTGGATGCCGTAGGGGGCGTCGGGCTCCTGGAAGGCGGGCATGTAGGATCCGGTCACCTCGAGGGTGGGACTCGTGAGGTCGCAGATGGCGATGCCGCCGGCGACCGAGGTGTCCCCGTCGGCAAGCACGCTGTAGGGGATGACCGCGTTGCCGCAGGCGTCGAAGTACAGGGCCGGCGGGCAGATGGGGCGCCCCTCGACGGTCTGCTCCACGATCTCGGGGTTGATGCCCAGGGGGACAGGCCGCGCGGTGACGTCGGAGTTGTAGACGTCGTTGTGGATCATGGACTCGGCGGCCGGCAGGTAGGGGTTCTGCTCCAGGGCGAGCGGCGGGAGGGGGCGCGGGACCAGGGGTGTCGACGCGCTGGCGGCGCTGGCGGCCTCGGTGGCGGCCTGGTCGGCGCGCGCGGTGGCCGTTGGGCCGAGGAGGCGCGCGCTGGCGGCCGAGGCGCAGGCGAGCGCCGAGAGGGCGAGCATCGAGCGCCGCGTGAGCGCGGGGGAGGAGGGCATGGAGGCCTTGGGTGCCGCGGGGGTCATGGGTGTCATGGGGGTCATGGGAGTCGTCCCTTCTCGTAGGGGTATGGCGCGCATGGTACACCATCGGGGGCAGGGAAGATGCGGGGCGCGCCCCTGCGAGCCCAAAACCGAGGCGGGGCCGGGCGCTTGACGAAATAGGAAAAAATAGGAAAGAATAGGAAAAAAAAGAAAACCCTCCGGCTCCGTGGTGCCGACGCGCGGCATCCCGGTGCCCTAATCCCAGGAGGAATCCATGGCATACGACCCCATATTCTCCCCTTCGTTTGGTAACCGGCCCAGCTACCTGGTGGGGCGCAACGACATCATCGATGGCTTTCTGGTGGGCTTGGCCAGCGCCCCCGGCAATCGCGAACGGGCGCTTGTGTTGTTGGGCCAAAGAGGCAGCGGAAAAACAGTCCTGTTGTGGGAGCTGGGCGACCGCGCCGCCGACGCGGGTTTTGTGGTGGCCTCGCCCACCGTCACTTCCCAGAACATGCTCGAGCGTATTGTGGAGAAGCTCCAGGATCAGGGTGAGCAGTACCTCAGGCACAAACAACATGCAGCGCATCTGAGTGGGGCGAACGTGGGTGCCTTTGGGTTCTCGGCTGGCCTTCAGTTTGATCGAGAAACCCGCGAGGTCACAAGCCCCCAGCATAGGCTGACGCAGATAGCCCGCGAGCTTACCCGGCAGGGGACCGGCGTGCTGATTCTGGTCGACGAACTGCAGGCGAACTCGCCCGAGACGCGCGACCTGGTAAGCACCTATCAGGAGCTGGTGGGCGAGCGACTGAATGTGGCCATGGTTATGGCGGGGTTGCCGGGCGCGGTGTCGGCCACGCTCAACGACCGCGTGCTGACCTTTTTGAACCGGGCCCGGAAGGTGCGGCTGGAGCCGTTGCGCTTTGGCGACGTGGACGGTTTCTTCGAGCGATCGTTTGACCAGGTGGGCCTTTTGGTGGAGACGGAGATGCGCCAGATGGCCGCCCGTGCCACCCAGGGGTCGCCGTATCTCATGCAGCTGGTAGGCCATAACCTTGTGAGCCGCTCGCCCGTTGGAGGCGCTGTCGATGCGTCGGTTCTCGACCAAGCGCTCCAGGCTTCTCAGGAAGATTTCGAGAACGACGTCTGCCGCACGACGCTCGCGGCCCTCTCTGAGCGCGACGGGGATTTTCTAGCCGCCATGGCCCAGGACTCGGACCCGTCAAAAACTGCCGAGATCGCCCAACGCATGGGCGTGACGGTCGACTACGCTCAGAAGTACCGCAAGCGGCTCATTGATGCCGGCGTCATCGTTGCCGCCCGTCGCGGCGAGGTGGCGTTCGACGTACCGTTTATGGCCGACTACCTGCGCAGAGTCTCTGGCGACGAGTAGGTAACGAGTGATGGCGAGCGCGCTGGCCGATTAGCGGGAAAGCCAAGCAAAACCCCGTGGCGGAGAAGTCCCCGAAGGTTCGAAGCTGGACCTTGGGGGCTTCTCGGATGCGGAGGCCCGAACGAACGCTAGTCGCATCCGCGGTACTCCGGCAGCCGCCCAATGTGCCCGCGCCCAAAGAACAGCTTGCGGTGGGTGGCCACCACCAGCGCGGCGGCCAGCGCCACGAAGGCGGTCTCGATGAGCTTGGTCTCGGGCGTGAAGGCGATCTTCTCCTGGCAGGTGTTCACGAACAGGTGGAACACCATGCTCGCCAGCATGCTGCGCTCGCTCGCCGCGTAGACCCAGGTGGTGATGAACCCCAGGAACACCACGCTCACTAAAAAGTTGAGCGCGTAGGGCCAGCCCAGCTCGGCCAGCCCCGCCTGGTAGCTGCCCTCGACCCAGAACAGCGGCAGGTGCCACAGGCCCCAGACGGCCCCGAACCACAGCGACTCCGCGAACCAGGTGCACCGCTGGGCGATGGCGTCCTCGCCGTAGCCGCGCCAGGCGACCTCCTCGATCACCGACGCCACCACGATGGTGGCGAGCGCCGAGGCCCCCGATATCGAGAACGAGAAACCCTCGGTAAAGGCAAACTGGCTGGTAGGCTGGCCGAAGAGCAGCGACGTGGCCAGGGAGAGGCCCGCCACCGCGAGGAAGAGCGCCACGGCCGCCGCCACGCTGCCCCACCGCACCCGGCGGAACGAGAGCATCTTCTGGAGAAAGTCCCGCCGCAGGGGGCGGCTCCCCGATGTCGCGACGAACCCCACCGCGATGACCGCCGGGGAGCACAGTCCGCACAGCATGAGTGCGAGGGCGACGTCGGACGACCCGAGCTGGGCGGTGGGGATCCAGAACGCCCAGGTGGCCGCGAAGGCCAGGAGGTAGAACAGGAAGGGGCGGTAGCGGTACGGCGTGTTCGTCATGGTAAGCCTGCCAACATGAGTGAGTGGGCGTTGTGCGACGGCAGTGAGTGCGGGGCCGACGGCTTGGGGGCGCTCCGCGTTCGGGGCGATGGCTGAATTGGCAGATAGCGCCGCATGATCGGGGTTCTGGATAGGCTCGCCGGGCTCTGGCGTCGCCTGCGTCTCAGTAAGGGGAGAAGCCCTTGGAGGTGTGGTCATCTCTGAACTGGGACTTTGCTGGTTTGCTGGTCACCGATGGTCAGCGGATTCCTGTAGGCAGGCGTTCGGGTCCTTGGTTTGCCTATCCAGAAGGGGGTTTCTGCGGAAGTATCTGGGATTGGGGCGATTCTAGAGCCCTCGCGTCTCCTGTAGCGCGGCCGTTATCGTGAGCTCGCTGCGCATGCCGTTGAGCTCAACCAGCGGCACGTCGCTTGCGGGAGCGCTGGCCTCGGTGACGCCCTCTTTGACCAGGATTCGGTTGCCAAGGCCTTTGACCTGGCCAAACACCTGCGTTTGGGGAGGCACCAGGAGTGTCGACGTGCCGTGCAGCTGGTTTACGTCAAGGCGCGGGGGCAGGCCGGCAGGGCATTCGACGAGCAGGTCGGCGTTACAGTCGATCTCGACATGGGCGTTTACGTTGTCGAGCACTACCCGGTGCAGCCGGCCGCCCAGCTCTATGTCGAGCGGTTCCGCGCGTTCGAGGGCCTGGGGGTCGCGGTCGATGGCTGCGGCGATACCGTCTGCCAAGCTGGCACCGTTGACGCCTGCGGGGTTGCTGGCCTTCTCTCCCAGGTCGCATACCACGAGGTCGTCGGCGTTCGCGGAGAGCTCCACGTGGAGCAGCAGGCTTGCGGGAATGCCGAGCTCTATATCGAGGTTCTCGCGCGCCTCGGTCTCGGTGGCGCCGTTGCGGCGGTACACGTCGACGTCGGTGTTTTCGCGGTTGTCGTCGACGCGCACCTTGAAGCGCGAGGCCACGTCGTTGCGGCCTGGCATCGAGAGCTGCACCCGGAGCTTCTCGCCCGCTATGCCGCGCAACAGCACCCGGCGTGCGCCGCCCAGGTTGATGTCGTAGTGCTTGGGTCGGTCGATGTCGTACTCGGTGCGGCTTGTGCCGGGGGCATCGCGGGCCCAACTGTCGAGAGCGGTGTCGAGCCGGGCCTCGTCGGCGGCAGCGGGGTCGCCTGGCGTGCGGCCCAGCAGCTCGTCGAGGGTGAGGCCAAAGGCGTCGGCCAGGGCCAGCAGGTTGTCGACGTCGGGCACCCCGGCGCCCGTCTCCCATTTGGTGACCGCCTGACGCGACACATGCAGCCGCTCGGCTAACGCCTCCTGCGACATCCCACGTTCGGCTCGCAGCTCGCGGATCTTCTCTGCCAGGGTCATGGTCCTCGGACCTCCTCGGTCGGCGTTCGTTGGGCACCGATGGTAGCCCAACTTGGGGACGTATGCCCAGCAACGGGAGGCGGCAACGGGCGAAAAGCCATGCTACGCTGCGTGGCATAGGGGGTGGAGCTGCGTTTTTAGCCAAGCATCGGCAGCCGGCGCAGCGGCGGAGCAGGTTAGGGTTACGCCTGCCAGGGCGGGCTCGGCGACAAGGGACCGGTGTCAAAGTTGCTCTCAAAGGCGGATGGGCTCTCTATGGGAGCCCACGCTGCAGGCGGGAGGGGTGAGGTTATACTTTGCTCAACTTTTCTGACTCAACTTTTTTGAGCAAAGGAATCCGCCGCCATGGGGTTTGTTGGAAGAGTGCCCATCCCATAAACAAACCTGATGGCCCCCATAAACGCGCCTCGCTGGTAGTCGAACAATCCCTATTTCTACGATAGTCCCCTGCGCTTCTATTGTGGCGGCAAGCCCGGAATCACAAGGCCGGGGAGGGATCGACACAAGGGGTCGACGAAAGGGGTATCGAGATGAACACCACGAGGCGCGGGTTTCTCAAGGCGGCGGGCGTGACGACTCTGCTGGGGGCTGTGCCTGCCATGGGGGCGGCCCAGGAGGCCGATCAGGTTTGGGACGCTTCCTTCGACGTCGTCGTCATGGGCTTTGGCTTTGCGGGCGCCTCGGCTGCAGTGAATGCGGCAGAGGCCGGGGCAGACGTCCTGCTGATCGACAAGGCCCCGCTCGACATGGAGGGCGGTAACTCGCGCTACTGCGCGCAGCTGTGCCTCTCCATCAAGCCCGAGGACCGCGAAGACGCCATCACCTACTACAAGAACCTCCGCGGCCGCTACGACGACCAGAGCGACGAGGTGATCGAGGCCATCGTCGACGGCCTCTCCATGAACCGCCAGTGGCTGGTGGACCACGGCATGCCCGAGGAGGACATCATCTCGATGCCGTTCCCGGAGTACCCGGAGTTTGAGGGATCGCAGGCCGCTACCGCCATTCTTTACAAGGGATCGTGGCTTTCGCAGCTCTACCAGTTCATGCACCCGCTGGCCCTTACCACGCCGGGCGTTGCCTTCTGGCCGGCATGCGCAGCCGTGGAGCTGGTGCAGGAGGGGGAGAACCGCGCTGTCACGGGCGTCGTCGTGGAGCACGATGGCGAGCCCTACCGCATCCAGGCGCGCAACGGCGTGGTCATGGCCTGCGGCGGGTTTGAGAACAACCAGCAGATGCTCCAGAACTTTGTGCAGCAGCCGGGTGCCTATGCCAAGGGCGCGCACTTCAACACCGGCGACGGCGTGAAGATGGCCATCAAGGCCGGGGCCGACCTATGGCACATGAGTACGCTGTCGGGCGCCGATGTGAACTTCATCGACCCCCAGACCGGCATCGCCGCCGGCTACGCCTTGACGAGCGCCACGCCCACCAACTACTGCACCGCGTTCACGCGTCTGAGCGCCATCGTGGTGGGCGGCGACGGTACGCGCTTCATGAACGAGGCGTACTTTCCCCGCCACGGCCACATCTCCTACGGAGGAACCTATAGGAGCATGCTGGTGCCTGACAACGCCTGGTGCGTGTTCGACGAGGCGGCGCGCCAGGCCGGCAAGGGCTACCATAGCTGGAGCGACGGCATGGTGGATGAGATCGAGAAGGGCTGGGTCCTCAAAGCCGACACCCTTGAGGAGCTTGCCGGTCTTACGGGAATAAGCCCCGAAGGCCTGGCGGCCACGGTTGCCCAGTATAACGGGTTCTGCGCCGACGGAGCCGACCCGGTCTGCGGCCGTTCGGCGGAGTTCTTGACCCCCATCGGCGACGGTCCCTACTATGCCTTCGAGGTGCGCCCCACCAACACCAACACCCAGGGCGGTGCGCGCCGCGACACCGCCTGCCGTGTGCTCGACGTCGACGGCAACCCCATCCCGCACCTCTACAGCGCCGGCGAGTTCGGCTCGTTCTACGCCGACATCTACAACGGCGGCGGCAACGTGGGCGAGTGCATCTTCACCGGCATCATCGCCGGTAAGGCTGCCGCCGAGCCCAAGGACGACGCGGCGTCGGCCGCCGTGGTCGCCGCTCAGCCGGTGGACTTCTCCCAGACGCGGCCCGAGTTCGAGCCTGCGAGCGACGCCGAGCGCGTTGGCGTGGCTACCGGCATCGGCGGCGACCTCGTGGTGAAGGTTGTGCTCGACGGCGACGCCATCTCGGCGGTCGAGGTCCTGTACGACCACGAGACGCCCAACATCGGCAGCAAGGCCATCGAGCGCATCGCGGCCGACATCGTGGCCTCTCAGCAGACGGTCGTCGACATCCTCGCGGGTGCCACGGTTATCTCCTACGCCATGATTAACGCCGTCAACGACGCCTTGGGCACGGGTATCGTCGTTGGCCCCGAGACCGACCTTGAGGAGCTGGAGGCCTCGCGCAAGGCCTCCGTTGACCAGATCGACTAGCGGTTTAAGGCGGCCTGCTTTCGGTGATAGAATCGGCCTCGGAGAGTTTCGGGGCCGATTCCTCGTTTGGCATGCCGTTCTGGGTGTGCCTTGGTATGACGCCCGTGGCCGTGCGAGGAGGCGTCGTGGATACCCGGTATCTCAAGGAGTTCGTCGAGCTTTCGAGGCGCCTCAACTTCACCTCTACGGCGAAGGCCCTCAACCTGTCGCAGCCTTCTCTCTCCAACCATGTGAAGGCGCTCGAACGGGAGCTCGGCACGCGCATCATCGAGCGGCTGGCGGCCAGGCGCGCCTCACGGCGTCGGGGCGCCTGTTTCTCGAGACGGCAAACACCGTGCTCAAGGCGCTGGGGGACTGCGAGGCCAGGATTGCAGAGCTCGAGCACCAAACTCAAGGACGCGTGCTGGTCCGTACGCCGCGCAACGAGTTCTCGCGCCCGCTTCTGCCCTATGTGCAGCGGTATCGCGAAACTCACCCCCTCGTCGAGGTGGTGCTTTTGCCCTGGATCGACACCGATGGCGCGGCCGACGTGGAGTCGGGCGATGTCGACATCGCGTTCTACGGCCCTCAGAATCCCGATGACGGAGGGGATGGCAGGGGAGTTTCCTTTGTGCCCTTTATGCAGGAGCACTGCTTTGTATGGGCCGATGCGCACGATTCCGTTGCCGGCGACGAACGGTCGGTAGAGCAGCTCGAAGGCCGGACCTTTGTGATTCCCGCGAATCAAAAGCGCACATCGTGGATCTCGACCTACGAGGAGTTCTCGCGGGTGTGCGGGGTACGCGTGAACGTCGTCGAGCGGTACTGCGACTCGCTGGAGGACCTGCTTATGTCCCGGGTTGCCTCCGACGAGCTTGTTCTGTGCGGCGAGGGGCTGAGCTCGATGTTCGCCTTCTCCTGCCGCGCCGACAGGGTGCTGATCGACTTCGATCCGCCCATCGTGCTTGCCCAGACGGTGGCCTACCGGTCTGATCCGTTGAACCCGGCGGTCGAGAGCCTTATGCGCTATCTGCGGGCGCGGTTTGGCGAATAGCGGGCTAGTGGTCTGAGAGTTTGTGTAAGGGGGATCCATGCGCGTCCTCATAGCACCCTTGATGGCGATGGCCGAGAGCGCCGGGCCTGCAAGTCGGGCTCGCGCCCTCGCTGCCGCTATGGTGGCGAGGGGATGGGAGGCGACGCTGTGCGTACCGCAAAACTCGCCCGGTTCGGTTCCGAACGGCGTGCGCGCTCAGCCCGTTCTGGTCCCGAGTCCGTTGGGGCTGCCGCGCGCCCTCGGGACTAAGATGTTCCCGCTGGCGCGAAGGCTGGGCTTGAACCGGCGCGTGCCCATGGCCTGCTTCGACGACGTCTTGCGGCTCACGGGCAATACGGACGAACGCTATCTCGAGGCGGCCGTGCGGCAGCTGCGCGGGGTCATGCGCGAAGGCCACTTCGATGCCGTGTACTCCGAGTTCGGCATCGCTGCGACTATCGCCGCCCGAGCGGAGGGTATTCCCGTCTTCGGCACGGTGAGCTGCCCCACGCAGCCTTCCTACGCGAGCGGCCCCTCCTGCGCCGCCGGTGTGAACCGCGTGCTGCGCTCGCTGTCGATGGAGCCGGTACGCTCGCCAGAGGATGTCCTGCTCATGCCGCAGACGTGCTTCGTGCCGTCGTGCCGTTCGATGGAGCCCTTCCCGGACGGATCGCCCGTCGTTTTTACGGGTCCGTTCGGGGGGATGCCGCCCAAAGCAGCTGTGGTTCGCCGGGCTGCGGTCGTTGCCTACCTCGGCAACGGCACCCTCACGCCCCGCAAAGCCTGCGCGGTCCTCGCAAAGGCGCTGCGGGGCAGCGGCCTCGAGCTGTATGTCGCGGGGCTTCCGGAGGGCTTTGCTCGGGGTGTGCGCACCGCTCCGCGCTTCGACTTTGCCGAGTTGCTGCCCCGCGCCGCCATCTTTGTGAACCACGGCGGTCAGAACTCGGTGATGGACGGCATAGCCCACGAGACCCCCCCAGCTCATCTGCCCGGGCAAGGTGTTCGAGCGACGCTTTAATGCCGACGCGGCCGTCCACAACGGCCTGGGTGTTTCGCTGGAGCACGATTGCTTCAACGAGGGTGCCGTGCGCGAGGCCATCGAGCGATTGGTCGACGCCCGCAAGGCCTTCCAAGAAGCGGCCTCCGGCCTGCGTGGCGAGCTTGTTGCCCTCGGCGGTGCGGCGAAGGTCCTCAGCTCCATGGAATCCAACCTGGCTTGCCCATGAGCCCCATGATGGGTTTTGGCTAGAGCGGTCCACAAAAATGCCGGCACCTCGTTGCGCTCGATCCCGGAGCCGCCCCCGAGGGCGGGTCGGGGGCAGGAACCGGGCAAATCAGACCCTCCCTAAAGGGGCGGCAGAAAAAGCTAAAGGGGCGGCAGAAAAAGCTGGTTTATCTGGTATGGGGCGTGGTGACTGGGGGGATTGCCGAAAAAAGCTACTTTTTCTGGCAAAGGAAAACAAACGCTCCACCTGCGAGTTTTCATTATTTCCGCAGGCAGACGGCTTGCCAAATAAGGCAGCTTTTTCTGCCACAACCCTCCCGCTGCCGAATAAACCTGGTTTATCTGGCAGTCCCTAGATCTCCTCGCCCTTGAGCTTGCCGGTGCCGGCGTAGTCGGGGTTCTCGCCGGCCTCGGCCGTGTTGCCCGCGAAGGCTGCCCCCTCGTTCACCACGGTGGCGCCGTCGTTGTAGACGGCCGCCTCCACGGGACCGCTGCCGGCGTTGTTCTCGACGGCGCAGCCCTCCTTGAGCGTGAGCGAGGCGTCCTTGCCGCTCACGCTCACCGCCGACGCCGCGAGCTTGCCCGAGGCCGAGCCGTCGCTTGCGTTGTTGCACACGGTGAAGCCCTTGCCGAACTTGACCACGGCCTGGTCCGAGATCGTGATCGCCGGCGCCGCAACCCCTTCGCCTGCGCCGTCGAACACGACGTTCTTGAGCGACACGGTGCCGTCGGTCATGGCGAGCATGGGGCCGGTCTGGCCGGGCGCGCGGTAGACGGTCAGGGGCGCGTCGCCCTCGCTCTTGACGATGATGCTCGTGCGGAAGCCGATGGTGGCGGTCTTCTGGGGGTCGTTCGTGGCCACGGTGTCGGCAAGCAGCAGCACGGTGCCGCCGCCGTTCTGGTTGGCAACCTCCACCGCGTCGGCGAAGTTGTCGTAGTACTGGTCGATGATGCGCGCGGTCTTGCCCTCGGCCACCGCCGCGGCGTCTTCGGCCGAGAGGCCCTCGGCCACGGCGATCGTGCGGTTCTGCGAGGCGGCGGTCGGCTGGTCAGAAGCGGCCTTCTCCTCGGCCATGGCGGCCTCATCGGCCGCGGCGCTCTTCTCGGCTACGGCGACCTCCTGGCCGGCTGCCGTGTCGGCGGGGGCTGCGGTGCCGGCGAAGCCCAGCGCGCTCAGGCTCAGGCTCGCGCCCAGCGCCAGGGCGACGCCGGCGCAGCGCAAGGCGTAACGGGTCATGGCGGGTTCCTTTCTCTCGTGGCGTTCCTCATGCGCGGGGCTTCTCCCACGCCCGGTGCGGTTTGGGCACGCTTGGCATGTTGGGTTCGAACGCGCCTCCCTGGCCAGAGGGCCGCTCGGCAGGTTCCCTGCTACCGGCCGAGCGGCCCCCAGTTCACTTACTCCCAGGGTTCAAGCGTCGCGGCGTGGCGGGCGGCGACGCGGCCGGTGGTCAGGGCCTCCAGGATGTTGCCGATGCAGTACACGTAGCCGTTGTACGACCCGAACTCGCCGGCGTTGTAGAGGCGCGGGATCGGCTGGCCGTAGGGGTCCATGGTCTGGCAGTTCTCGTTGCGCACGGGGCCGCCCTGGGTGTTGATGCTCGAGAAGCCCAGCTCGATGGCGTAGTAGGGCGGGTTGTCGAGCGGCAGCATGTGGCTGGGGTCGCGGCCGAAGTCGGGGTCCTCGCCGGCGGCGCACAGCTCGTTCCAGCGGTCCACGGTGGCCTGCAGGGTCTCGGCGTCGATGCCGTCGATGGTCTCGCCCGGGTCGCCGCAGGGGCGCTCGCCCTTGATGGCGGCGGCCAGCTCCTCGAGGGTCTCGCCCTTGAACAGCCAGCCCTTCTCCATGGCCTGGTCGTTGTCCTTCCACTCGAGCAGTAGGTTGTCCGGGTGATGGAAGTTCCACACGCCGGCGTAGGTGTTGATGATGCCGGCGCGGCCGGTGCCGTGCCACAGCGGATTCTGGGCGTCGAACATGGTCTGGTCAAAGAGCAGGAACATGGGCAGGTGCTTGTAGTCGCAGGTCTTGCTGTTGAAGTCGAAGCCCGGCTTGGCGTCCATGTCGTGGGCGCCGGTCTTGTCCTCCTTCATGAAGCGCTCGCCGTTGTAGTCCACGATCACGTAGTTGTAGGGCGTGATGCCGTCGGTGGCGTCGGTCGAGATGGAGCAGTCGGCCTCGATCGAGGGGAGCATGTAGCACAGCGCGGCGTGCTCCAGGGCGTGCATGTGCCAGATGTCGGCGCCGGCGGCCTGCACCATGGGGAAGCCGTCGCCGGTGTTGTTGGGGGTTCCCCAGGGGAACACGCGCACGCCGGGGTTGTTGTAGTGCGACTGGATGGTGGGGTTGTTCTCGTAGCCGCCGCAGGCCAGGATCACGGCCTTCTTGGCCTTGAAGGCCAGCTCGTTGCCGTCGGCGTCGGTGGCCAGTACGCCCACCACCTCGCGGGTCAGGGGGTTCTGCACCAGGCGGGTGGCGCGGGTCGAGAGGCGCACGTCGGCGCCCAGGGCGGTCGCGGCCTCGTCGATCTCCTCAAAGAGGTACATGCCGGTCACGCCGTCGCGGCCGGTCACGTAGCCGCCCTGGTACTCTTCGGGACGCTTGTGGCCGTCGTTGCCCTCGTCGAGCCAGTTCATGGCGATGCCGTAGGTCTCGAGCCACTCGGGCGTCTCGTTGCAGTGCTCCATGTAACCGCGGATCACCTCTTCGGGCGCGCCGGCCCCAAAGGCGCCGTGGGCGTAGGTGTCGTACCACTCGTCGACGTCCACGCCCACGCAGGTGTGCACGTGGCCGCCCGAGGCCGCGGTCGAGCCGCCGTCGCGCTCCGAGGACTTCTCGAGCGTGATGACGCTGGCACCCTCGTAGAGGCCGGCGATGGTGGCCAGCGCGCCCGATCCGCCGTAGCCCACCACGATGAGGTCGGCCTCGTCGGTCCAGGCCTCGGGGAGCCAGCTGGGCGCGGCCTCGTCGGCCAGGGCGGCGCTGCTTGCGGCCACAGTGGCGACGGCGGCTGCGGTGCCGGCTCCCTTGAGGAGGTTCCTGCGGGTGATGTCTGCCATGGGTGGGTCCTTTCTTATAAGGGGGCGCGTCCTATGTGGTGGCCTCGACCGGTGTGCCTGCAACGACGACGGGCGTCCGCTTGCATGGCCACCACTCTACGGACGGGGCGCCGCGCCGTCCCCGCACGCTGCGTGCAGTGATGGGGGAGAAGCCCCGCACGTTGCGTGCAGTCTTGGCAAAACCGCTGGTCAAAGAGGACTGCACGATTCGTGCAGGCGGTGCGTTTGCCCATGTAGACGAGCTGGCGTGCGCGCTTGGGCTAGAATGGGCGCGGTACGGCGCAAAGGCCGCCGGCGACGTAGAAAGGGGAGCGGTCCATGCGCGAGGGACGGGCGCAATCAATACCTGGCGGCGAGAGGCTGGGCGTCCGCTGGCCTATGGTGCTGGGCCTGGCCCTGCTGCATGCGTGGATTTACACGCCGTTCCAAAGCGCCGACCTCTTCTACCTCTGTTTTCACGGCGGGTTTGCCGCCTGCCTTGTGGGCTGTGCCGTGTTGTACGGGCTGCGCCCCCAAGGCACCCCGCTGCGACGGGTGGCCCCGTGGCTGGCCGCCGCGCTCATGGGTGCCGGCGCGGCGACAGTGTTCCTCGACGGTGTGGGGCAGGCCCCGGCAGTCCTCGTGGGCTGCGCCGCCCTGAGCGGGGCGGGCAGTGCTTATGTCTTTGCCCGCTGGTTCCAGGCCTACTGCGCCGGCAGCCTGCGCGCGGCGGCGGCCGACACGTTGCTCGCCTTCTCGCTCTCGGCGGTGCTGCGGCTGGGGGTCGTGCTGTTCGGCGGCCTCTGGGATGCCTTGGCGCTTGCGGTGCTGCTGGTGCTTCCGTTTGCGTCGACGGGGGTGCTGACCTGGATTGAGCGCGGCGATGGGTTCCGTTCTTTGGCGGAGAAGCCCGCGGGTGGGAGCGCGGACGCTTTGGACGCGGCCCGCGTCGGCTCGGCGCAGCCTGGGTTTGCGGACGAGGGGCCGGGGCGCACGGCAGGATTGCGGTCCCTGCTCCCGGCGCTTGGTGGCTTTGCGGCCTACGGTCTGGTCTTTGGCGTGCTGCGTAACGGCATCAACGAGTACTCGGTCTCCGAGCCGTCGATGGTGGCCAACTACGCCCTGCGCATCGCGGTGCCCCTGCTGCTGTTCTGGTGGATGGCGAGTGCGGGCT
The DNA here is from genome assembly GCA_019421015.1 of Coriobacteriaceae bacterium. Lineage (GTDB taxonomy): Bacteria > Actinomycetota > Coriobacteriia > Coriobacteriales > UMGS124 > JAHZGC01. The sequence goes on from JAHZGC010000006.1 coordinate 102,642, forward strand.
CCTCTCGCGGCCGTGAGGAGCGCGACCGGGGTCTGCGTGCGGCCTTGCTGGTCATTGGTATCGCGGTGCTCGCCGGGCTCTTCTTGAGCGGCATGGGAGAGGTAACGGCGTCGGCGGTGGTCTCGGCTGCCCGGAGCCTGGTGTCTATCCTCATCTACCTGCGGCTCTTCGAGGTGGTGGGCAAGCAGGGCATTCATCCCATAGTAGCCTACGGAACGGGGCGCGCTGTCTACGAGATTGCTCTGGTGACTGGCTTGAGCCTGTACGCTGCCGTGCAGGGGAAAGAGTTCTTTGAGACGCTGCCGTTCAACGCGGTGTACTTCGCCGTGGCCTGCGTGGCGTTGCTGCTGCTGAACAGTTTCAGCAGTGCACTCAAGGTGCCGTACCTGCAAAAGGTGGCTCCCGAAGCTGAGGCCCTTGGGGCCGGTGCGGTGACTATTGCCGGCCAGGCGGGCGACCCCTGTGCCGTCGTCATCGAGCGTCACCATCTCTCGGAGCGCGAGGGCGAGGTGCTGCGCCTCACCTGCAAGGGCCACACCAAGAAGCGCATCGCCGACACCTTGGGCCTCTCGGAGGACACCATTCGCTACCACAGCCGCAACCTTTACAGCAAGCTTGGCGTCCACAGCCGCCAGGAGCTGCTGGACCTGGTGGAGAAGGCCTCGGGGTAGGGGGTTGGCGGGCGAGGGCGCGGCCATGTGCCTGGTCGGGAGCAGAAGGTGTGCGGTTGTGCAGGGTGACTCAAGTTTCGCTCCTCGCAAAGCAACCGAAATAGGAGACGAAGACTTGCATTCGTCTCCTATTTAACCTGAACGAAATTAACTTATCCTGCACAACCGAAAAGCCAAAGACGGCGCTCCGCGGTCAGGCTTACCTCTTGATGCCTGCAGGCCCTGCGTTGGCCTACAAATCAATCAACGCTGGTGCACGGGGATGGATATAACCTATCAAAATAGAACATGAATTCTGCATATTCTTATATGTAGGTTACCTAAAGCAAAAATAATTTACTATTCGTAGTACACTCGTTCTCATAAGACATGGGCCCTGTCTTGTAGGCATACTTTCGGTTACGTTCTGGGCACGAGGAGGACCTTCATGGACGAGACCATTAAGCGCATCCAGGATATCGACGCGGGCTGGGATGACCTTACAATCATCAACGACTTTGTGTTTTGCAAGACGATGCTCAACCCCGAGCTGTGTAAAGACGTGCTCGAGGCCATTCTTCAAGTCCCTATTGAGCGCATCGAGTATGTGGGGCGCCAGGAGGAGCTCGATACCGACCCCGAGAACAAGGGAGTTCGCCTGGATGTGTATGTGCGCGACGGGAGGGGGACCGTTTACGACGTGGAGATGCAGTCTTCCGACACCCGCGAGCTGCCGCAGCGCACGCGTTACTATCATGCGCTCATGGCGCTCGACCAGATTGGCCGCGGGGAGCGCTATAGCCGCCTAAAAGATGCCTACGTTATTTTCATCTGCGACTTCGATCCCTTTGGGGATGGTCGCCGAGTATACTCGTTCGAGAACATGTGCCATGGCGACCCTGTTCGTTTGTTGGGTGACGGTGCCAAGACCGTGTTTCTGGCTGCAACGGCCCCGCATGGCGACAACGTTTCCGACCGTTTGAACGAGCTGTTGGATTACGTTGCCTCGGGCGCGGTCTCCGGCGAGCTTTCGGAGCGCCTCGACGCTGAAGTTGCCTGCGTCCTCGACAACAAGAAGTGGAGGCTGGAGTACATGATTCAACAGGTACGCGAGCAGCTGAGCTACGACCGGGGCGAGGCCGCGGGCTATGAACGGGGCGAGGCCGTGGGCTATGAAAAGGGCGAGGCCGCCGGTTTGGCCAGGGGTGAAGCCGCGGGGCTGGCCAAAGGCGAGGCCGCCGGCCTGGAACGGGGCCGCGAAGAAGGAGCCGCGCGTCTCTCTAGTTGCCTAGCGTCCGTTGCCGAAGCCTTGCAGGCTGCGGGTCGTGGTGAAGAGCTGATGCAGGCCGTGACCGACCCGGATTACCTTAAGAGTCTGTGCGCAGAGTTCGGCATCGCCGTCGGTTAAAACAACGCCGTCCAGGTAGGCGCGAGAAGTCCCCAGCGTTTGCGGTTAAGTGGCTCGGGGGCTTCTCGCGTCAGGTGCACTTAGTGATAGACTGAACGGCCTGCCGGTCGGTGCCTTACGCGTTTGCCAGCGCGTCGGAGACGGCCGCCTGGAAGCCACGCAGGGTGTTGCTCGCGCCGCTCGCCACGTCGAGGGCGGTTACATCTTCGCCGGATGCCACCTGCTCGCAGTACACGGGCAGCGCCGCCTCGCCGATGGCCGGGGTCTCGGAGCTCTCAAGCACCTCGACGGCCGTGATGGCACCCCCTTCTACGGTCACGGCTACCGTGATCTTGCCGCCGTAGCCCTGGCCTGCTCCCTCGTAGGTGCCGTCGGGCACGCTCGCCACATCCACGGCGCTGGTCGCGGCCTCTTCGGCTGCGGCGGCCGCGAGCTTCTCGTAGTGGGTCTGGGCCTTCTCGGTCGCTCCCTCGAACTCGCCACGCGCACGCTTGGCGGCGTTTTGGCCGGCAAAGCGCCCAAAGACGATGGTCTCGCCCAGGTTGCCGCCGTCGTTGTACATGTCGGCGAAGATGCTGCCCAGCTCGCCACCGGAGAACAGGCCTTCGATGGGGTAGCCGTCCAGGCCGATGACCTGCGCCTTGCCGTTGCGGCGCGGGCCGCCCTGGGTGTTGAGCAGCGTGGCGCCCAGCTCTACGGCGTAGAAGGGGCCCTCCTCCACGGGCACCGTGCACATGCGGCCGAAGTCGTCCTTCTCGCCCTCGCCTCCGTTGGCGTGGCAGTGGGCGTTGTAGCGCTCCAGGGCTTCGGTAAGCTCACCGTTGGCGTTGAAGGCCGGGGCCTTGCCGGCGTCGCGGATCTTCTGGGCGAGCTCTTCGATTGTCTCGCCCACGAGGACCTGGCCGTTTTCGATCTCGTCGGCGTTGCCCTCGCTAAAGACGCTCACCATCTTCTTGCCGATCTGGTTGGCGTCCACAATGTAGTAGCACGGCGTAGGCAGTGGCATCATGATCCAGCTTCCGCCGATGTTGATGCGGCCGTGGCGTGACGGGGCCGACTCGTTCACAAAGCGCGTGCCGCTCTTGCCAACCAGTACGCCGTTCCTGCCGTTGGCGGTCACACAGGTGGTGAGCGCCGGGTTCTTGTAGGCCCAGCCGAAGCCCGACACGTTGCTCATGTGCCACAGGGCGGCGTCCACCTCTTGGGCCATGTGGATGCCGTCGCCGGTGTTGAGCAGGCCGGCGCGCATGTAGGAGCGCGGGGTCTGGGTGTAGTCGGCCAGCATATCGGGGTTGGCCTCGAAACCGCCGCAGCACAGGCACACGCCACCGTTGGCCTTGATGGTGAGCTCGGCTCCGTCCTTCTCCACCACGACACCTGCCACGGCACCGGTCTCGGGGTCGATCACGAGGCGCTTGCCGGGGCAGCCCCTCCACACCGTGAGGCGGTCGTTGTCGATGCGGGCGTCAACGGCGGTCATGCAGAGCTTGTAGTAGCCCGAGTCCTGATGGGTACCGGTGGCCGAGAGCACGATGCAGTTGCGTGACTCGGGGATTTCGGGGAACTCGGCCCAGTTGTCCACGTAGCCCGGACGGCCCTGGCCCCAGAAGTCCTCCTCGTAGCGCCAACGCTCACCGCGGCTCGGATCAGCCTCGAAGGGGAACTTCTCACGCGGGTCGAAGGAGGGGTAAACCACCTCGGGGTCGCCGCCCAGCGCCGAGCACATCCAGTCGAAGTTGCCTGCGGCGCCCTCGCAGAAGCCGCGCAGCGCCTCCTCGTCCCAGTTGCCGTAGTCGCCCATGAGCTGGGCGAGGTAGCTATAGAGGGCGTCCGGGTCGTCGGTCGACATGACGCTCTGGCCGGCCACCTTGGTGTTGCAGGGCTCCTGCCCCTCGGGGCCTTCTCGCACACGAGGACCTTGGCACCCTCCTCGTAGGCGGCGACCGCGGCGTTGGCGCCGGCGCCGCCCAGGCCCAGGACCACGACGTCGTACTCGGCGTCCCAGGCGGGCTCGGCGGGAGCCTCGGAGGCGTGGACCTGCGAGGCGTGGGCTGCCTGGGCGATGGCTGCCCCGGCCACAAGGGTGCCGGCGCTTGCACAGAAGTTCCTGCGGGTAACGGTACGTTCCATGACAGACGTCCTTTCTGTTGGGTGCTCGACTACTGCAGTGACGGGGGCCGCCCCGGCCCCGGCCGTGCACGCTTTCGATGCTAGGGTCGTCTCGGGGATGCGGTCATGCCATGGGTGATGGGATATGTGCAGGTAGAGGCCTTCTCCCCCTATTTATGGGAGGACCGCTTATGGGTGAGAGGCCCCGCATCGTTTGTATGCTCGCCGCGCTGGCGGTAGAATCGGCGCTCTGTATATCGGTAATGGGCGCGAGGGGACGGTCGCCCTGCTGGTACAGGCGGGAATACTGGCTACCCCATGGATCTGGGTTTCGGGGCTGCTGTGCGCCGTGGGTTTTGTGGGTGCTGTCGTGCTGGCGGGGCGCATCCTGTGCACCCACGGTCTGCTGTGGAGCGCGGGCGTCGTGGTGGTGGCCTACCTGGTGAACTTCGCGCTGTTTCTTGCCCTGCGGCAGACCGCCTGGCTGCAGCCGGCGGTGCTGTGCACTCCGTTGCTGGCGGCTTCTCCCTGGTTGCTCATAAACGGTGCGTGTACGGAGGGCGGCGTGCGTGGGGAGCGCCCGCTGCGCGGCATATGGAGCGAGCCGCTGCTGTGGCTGTTGGTTTTGTTGCTGATGACCTGCGGGGCGATCCGGGGGATCGTGGGAGAGGGCAGCTCGCCCAACGAGGTGCGTACGCGCGTGTCGGCGGCTCTGGCCTTGGCGCTGGTTGCGACGTGGCTCGTGGGGCTGATGCTGGCCCGCAGCAAAGGTTGCGACCAGGCGGAGATGGCCCGAACCGTGCTGGCGGTGGCGATGGCCTGGTGGCTGGTGCTGACTGTTGCGTTTTTGGCGGGCGTGCTGTTCTACCTGTGGGTCGATGGGGCGTTGGGCATCTATCTGGTTGCGTCGGTGCGCGCGACCCTCGACGCCCTGTGGTGGGTCGTGCTCTGCGCGGTGGCTCGGCGGCACAAGGTGGCGGCGACGCCGTTTTTTGCGGTGTGGGCGGGTGCGGCGTGGGCCGTGCTCTGGCTCGGCGGGTATTGGGTCGTGCCGGGGCTGCTGCTGTCGTTTGGCGGGGAGCGGGGCTTGGCCTTGGTGACGCCGCAGGCGGTGGCGCTGGTGGCCGTGTTCGGGCTGGTGTGCGCCTTGGTGGCGCTGTGCGTGTGGCTTCTGGTGCGCCCGCGGGGGCGGGCGGCGTGGGCGGTGGCCGGACCGGGGCCGTTTGGCGCGGTTGGTGCTGCCGGCACGGGTGGAGGGACCGGCCGGCAAGACGCATTGCGCGACGCGGGGCTTACGGAGCGCGAGGCGGAGGTGGCGTTGCTGTTCGCGCAGGGGTTCAGCATCGGCAGCGTCGCCGAGAAGCTGGGCATCGAGCGCAGCACGGCCCAGAGCCATAGCAAGGCGGTCTACCGCAAGCTGGGGATTCACACCAAAGACGAGCTCATCGCGCTCGTGCAGGGCGGCGGGGAATAGAGTCGCGTCCCTATGGTGTGCCTGGTATCCCGTGCGCGGCTGGGGGGAGGTCTGCCGTTGCGCGATGGGAACCGATTGCGATACAAGACGTCGTTAAATCCATACCGTGTTAAACTGCCTACCTCACCGGATTGCTATTTAACGAGGTAAACGATAGATAGCGGCAACATGCTCACCATGGGCGAGGCGGCAACGCTGTTGGGCGTCGCCAAGGCGCGCGTCTCCCAGCTTGCGTCGGCCGGTCGGCTCGAGACGACCGTGGCGGCCGGCCGGAGGATGATTGTGGCGACCTCGCTCGACCGCTACGGGGACGGTCCCCGGGGCCGGGCGGCCAAAAAGACCCGCTACACGCTGATGGCGGCCGACTACGAGGTCGCGCGTTGAGGCTTGCCATCCCAACGCCTCCATGGTCAAAGATGGAGAGCGAGAGCTCCCTGGCCCCTTTCTTTGGCCCGCACGGGAGAAGCCCTCAGAGCCGGCCGGTCTGGTGGGCCGGACGCCCCGAGGGCTTCTCCGCTGCGGTATTGAGGGTTGGACCTTGCTCGCGCGCTACTCGTTCTCGGCGATGTACTTGCCGGTCAGGTAGCCAAAGCACAGGCACTGGCCGTAGTTGTGGCCCTGCATGCGGAAGTTGTAGATGTTGGCGAACATGTCGCCGGCCATGGTGCCCACGTTATACAGGCCGGGGATGGGCTGGTCGTCGTCGGTGCAGACCTGCATGTTCTCGTTGGTGCGCAGGCCGCCCATGACGGTGTAGAACACCACGCCCGCGGTTGGGGCGCCGTAGAAGGGGCCGTCGGCGATGGGCTGCAGGTACTTGGCCTTCTTGTAGAAGTCGGTGTCCTTGCCGGCGGCGGCCATCTCGTTGTAGCGCTCGATGCTCGCGACGGTGGCCTCCGCGGGCAGGCCCAGCAGCTCGGCGACCTCCTCGATCGTGTCGGCCTTGACGTAGGCGCCGGACGCCACCGACTCCTCCCAGCCGGCTACGATGTCGGCCGGCGGAATGGGGTCGGCGCCGTCAGCCTGGCCGAACTTGTGCCACGGGGCGGCGTCCTCGGCGAAGTTGGAGCCCCAGATGGTGTAGGCTGTGCGGTCCTTGAGCTGCATGGACTGCATGGCGTTGCCGGCTCCGCCCATGTCCTCGTTGCAGAAGCGCGTGCCGGTGCTGTCGAGCAGGATGCCGCGGGGGCCGCCGTAGGGCTGGGCGGCGCAGACCCAGCTGCCCTGGACCATGGGGGCGTTGGGATAGACCTTCTGCCAGGCGGCGCCCACCCACAGGCCCATCTTGTGGCCGTCGCCGTGGAAGATGCCCAGCGGCTCGTTGGGGTGCAGGCCGAAGTCGTAGTCGTAGTCCTGGTTGTTCTCCCAGTCGATGAGCTCCACGCACCACGGGCAGTACTTGGCCATCATGTCCTTGTCGCGGCTGAAGTCGCCGGTGGCCAGCACCACGCCCTTGCTGGCGTTGTACTGCACGAACGTGCCGTCGGCCTTCTGGCAGATGACGCCCTCCACGCGGCCCTCGGTGCCGTTGGGCTTGCCGCCGCGCACGAGCTGCTTGGCCACGGTCTCCCAGAAGATGCGGCCGCCGGCGGCCTCGATGTTCTTGGCCAGGGTGTTCACGGCGAAGGCCTGGCCCACGCCGGCCATCTGCATGTCGGGGCTCACAAAGGAGTGCGAGGCCACCGGGCTGTTGGTGGGCGAGTCGAAGTCGTCGACGTTGGTGATCTCGAGAACGGCGTCGTAGCCCTCCTCGAAGAGCATGTCGAGCATCCAGTTCATCGACTCCTCGGAGTTGTTGTAGAACTTGTACCACTTGCGGTTGTCGACCTTGAACGAGTTGGCGGCGAGCTCCGAGAGGTAGAAGTTCTCGACGTCGTAGCGCTCCACGCCCTCGCGCTCCATGACCTTGGAGTAGGTGCAGTGGTTGGAGCCGCCGCGGCACACGGGGCCCGTGGAACCCGAGACGAGGATGGTACCGAGCCCGGCCTGGGCGCCCGAGCAGGCGGCCGCGAGGCCCGAGGTGCCGCCGCCCACGACCACGAGCTCGCAGTCCACGGTCTCGGCGATGTCGGTGATGGGCTCGGGGGCGATCTCGAAGGACCACTGCTGGTTGAGGACGTCGGCGGTCAGGGGAGCGGCTGCCGCTGCGGTCTCGTCGGCGCGGGCAACGGTGAGGCCGGTTGCGCCGGCTGCGGCGGCGACGGTGGCGCCGGCGGCCCCGATGAAGCTGCGGCGGGACAGAGTGGTGCTCATGGGCGGTTCCCTTCTACGCGTGGTCTGCGGATACCCTGGATACGCAGGGCGTTTGTGCGCAGCCGACCCTCTTTGGTCGTTCGGCTGCGGTATGCCCACGAGTATGGGGTGTCCACGGGCGGGTGAAAAGCGGCGAAGTGTCACGTCAGGGGTGACGGGCGTTCACGGGGGAGAAGCCCGGCGGGCTGAAGGCGTGGCTCGCGATTGGAGATGGAGAGGTTTGTGGTTAGCCGGTCACTTTTTGCCCCTTCTTTCCCGCGGCACGCGGAGGGCGACTGACCGCGTCGGCTTCGCTGTCGCGGTGTCGCCGCCCGGTGTTGCGAGGGCTCGCTCGTAGGCGGTGAACGCATCAAGGGCATCCCGGGCTGCGTATATGCCGCTCTTGCGGTTCTTGGCGTTCTGCACCAGGATGCCGGCGTCTACCAGGGCGTGTATGGCGAGACGGGTGGCCTCGTCGCTTCGCCCGGTGAGCCGCGCTGCCGAGCTCATGCTAACAACGGGGTTGCTGGGGAGCGCCTCGAGGAGAAGGTCGGTGGCGGAGTTTCTTCTCGCCTTGATTCGGGTGCGCCACTCCTGCTGCACGCCGTCCATGCGGCTCTCGAACTCGAGGGCCCGCTCGCAGGCCAGGGAGCAGGCGTTAGCGAAGTACTCGACCCAGGAGTTCGCGGCCTCGGCTCGGGCGCAGATGCGCCCGGCGTCGGTGTCGTAATCGCCGTCGTCGGTCCTAAACGCAGCGAGGTTGTTGATGTAACGGTTTTTGTCGGTGGCGAGCACGAGGGACACGGGGGGTACGACCTGGGGGGCGAGTCCGGAGCGCTGGAAGACGATGGGTATAAGCGACCGACCCGTGCGCCCGTTGCCGTCGGCAAAGGGGTGGATGGTCTCGAGCTGGGCGTGGGCCAAGGCGGCCGTGGCAACGGGAGGCAGGGGAGACCGGTTGCAGAACGCCACGAGGTCCTCCATCAGCGAAGGGGCGTGCTCGGGTGGGGGCGGCACGTAGGCGGCTCCTATGGGGTTGACGTTGTTGCCCCCGATCCAGTTCTGCTCGTGGCGCAGCTCACCTCCGTAGGTCTCGACGCGGGTGCCGGCGAGCAGCCGTCGATTGATGGAGCGCAAGGTATCCAGCGTGAGTTCGGGTAGGCCGGTCGCGTCGGCGACGGCGTCTTGCATGACCGCGATATTCGACAGTACGGAGGTCTCGGTGCTGTCGAGACGCTGGTGCACGCCCAGCTCCTCAAGTGCCTCGTGTTCCAGAAGCTTGCCCGCTCCCATCTCGAGGCCCTCGATGCGCGACGACGCGAGTGCTTCGGACCTCAGGATGAGGCGTGCGAGCGGCTCGGTGTCGGTTAGATGCGAGCAGCGGTGGTTGAGGGCGCGTATGGATCCCTCCGCCTTCGAGACGGCCGACGCTGCGGTGGCGCCCAGGTGGAGGTCGAATCCCTCTAGCCTATCGGGAAGATAGGGATAGTACGTTCCTCCTTGGGTTTCGCGCCGGTTCATCCCCCATCCGTCGGACTGCCAATAGGCAGGTTGGTAGATGCCCACGATGCCGCCTCCCATAACCTTGGTTTTCTTGGACTAAAAACCAAGGTTACCAGATAACCTTGGTTTTTCTGATGCAAAAACCAAGGTTTTGCCGTGCGCTGCGCCTAACAGGAGCCTTCACTCCAAAGGGGCCCCTGCTTATTCGACCGGATCGAGCACCATGGCGTCGCACAGGGCCAGGCACGCATGTTGGAGCTGCAGGTCGGATGCCACGTGGGGCCCAATGTAGCCGTACATGACCACGGTGTCGTAGGGGCAGCGGTAGGGCCGGTACACGATGCCCTGCTGGTATTCGGGTGCCGTGAGCAGGGGCGTGGGCATGACGCCCTCGTTGCGAAAGAGCCGCGTGTAGACGTGGGTGAGGTCGTTGCTGTACGAGATGCTGCGGCCGGGCGCCACCGGTACCCAGAAGACCTTCTCGTAGCCGCAGGAGTAGCACACGATGTCCTGGTCGGCCATGTCGTCCCAGGTCACCTCGGGCTTGGCGGCCAGGGGGTTGCGCTCGCTCATGGCCACGTAGAGCGGGGCGTGGACGAGCGCCTTGCCCTCATCGAGCATGTTGGGCAGGGGGATGTGTGACACCGCGAGGTCGGCCTCGCCGCTTTGGGCGCGCCGGTTGCATTCGGCGTCGGGGCCGCTGGTGAGGCGCACGTGTACGTCGGGGTTCGTGTGACCGAACGCCTCGATGGCCTGTTCGAAGGGCGCGGTCCAGGAGTTGGGGATGGCCAGCTCGATCTCGAGCGTTCCCTGCTGGGCGCGGACGGCCTGGTTGATGCGGTCGTAGTCCTCCACGAGCGGGGCCACCTGGGCGTAGAAGCGCTTGCCGGCCGGGGTGAGGTCAACCCCGTCGCGGTTGCGCTCAAAGAGCTCGTAGCCCAGCTCGCCCTCAAGGCGCCCCATCGACTTGCTCAGGGCGGCGCGCGACACAAAGAGATCGTCGGCCGCCTCGCGGAAGCTCCCGCGCCGAGCGGCTTGCACAAAGTATTTGAGCTGCTGGATCTCCATGGGCGTCTCCCCTGCGGGCCGGTGCGGGCTTAGGGGGATTATAGCGTGGTACGGATGCCGGGGTGGGCGTTGGCCCGGCGCAGGGCATGGGAGGCGGGGTTGGGAACGTCGTGCTCTTCCGTCTGACCGTAAGGGCCGGTACGGCTGGCACCTGACGCAATCGGGGGTCCTTTGTTCTCGGCGCGATGCCGGCCCGCATTTGCTCGACCTTACGAGGCGTCGATTAGCTCGACCAGCTCTTGGCGCGAATGGATTCCGAGCTTGCGGTAGAGGTTGCGCGAGTGCGACTGCACGGTGTTGATCGATATTCCCTCCTCGGTCGAGATGCGCTTGGCGCTGTAGCCGCGATAGAGGTAGTAACCCACCAGAGCCTCCCGGGCGGTGAGATCGAACTGCTGGACCAGTGGCGCCATGTTCGGCATATCGTCGAGAGAGGGCTCCGGAGAGTCCGGTTGCCGAGCTGCGCTCGGCCCTGATGCGGCCTGGGCAAAGGTCAGGTCGTGCGAGCCGAGCACGGCTATCGTGCCGATTGCCACGGCTGCCGAGGATAGGATTCCGATACAGCGGAACGTCTCGACAAGCCCTCCTTGATGGGCAACGGGCAACAACGGGAGAATGCCGTACCCAGCTGCGCAGGCCAGCATTTCGGGGAGGATAAAGTACAAGAACGCACCCCTGAACACCCCACGTTTGTTGGTGGCGACCATGTTGGAAGCGAACACGAGGACCAGGGTTTCTGCCAGCACGCGGGCCGAAGTGATGGTGGCGATTCCTGCATGAACCACAGCGGTAGAAGCCGGCATGGATGCGAGCGCGGTGCCTCCTACAAAACTGCCGAGGAGGATATAGAAGGCGACGCCGAGCGGGGCGCCGGTTCCTTTGGCGGCGCTTATCGTTATAAGGATGAGAGATAGTTCGAGAATGCCCACAAGGTGTTTGGTGAGCCTCAGGTCCTCGTTGGGAAAGGCGGTGTCGGCCATCGCCTTGATGAACGTTACCAGTGCCAGGACCCCTACGACTGCATGTATGTGGCCTCGCGTTATCTGCAAAGGCATTTGTGTGGGCGGTGTTGAGGTTTGCGGAGCAGACGCCGCAAGGCGCGAAGCGGCATATAAAAAGATGGCAGCCAAAAGGAGGTAGAGCACGCCGCCGTTATCTAGGCCCAACACGTCGGATAACAAAAACGTTTCGACAATACTCGCCAGCGTCGAACCAAACACACAGATCAACGGCGTGCGATTATCGGAGCGCGCCGATTGAGCGACTAGGATTACGCACTGTACGGCCAACAAAGATGTTGCCAGGGCCACGATGGCGAGCGCGCCATATCCTATGGGCGCAGCCAGCGATGCGCCAAAAGCGCTGGGCAACATGAGAAGCCCGGCGATAAACCCGATTGCCAGGCATAGCGGTCCAAACCGTCGCGACTGCCATAGATTTCTCGTCCCTATTGTGCAGGCGATTGCTCCCGAGAACCCTATGAGCGTGCTGTAGTACCCCAAAACGATGCCCGGGTCGTTGGACGCTAGGCCCGAAAGTTCGATAAAGTCGACAATTCTGGCATGGCGGATAAGCGACCAAAAGAATGACAGTCCTAGTATGAGGAAGAGACGATACGCAAGATGCGGCTGTCCGCCCCGGACGGAGCGCTGCCATGTGGGCTCGTCGGACCAAAAGGAGTTCTCAGGCAAACCGGCGTCTCCTTTCGGAACGGTGTGGACATTCTGTACGGCAGCCATACGGACTATGGGCAAACAAATCACGGTATCACAGGCGTCCCCGCCTGTCACTCACATAGCTTCCCACAAATCGCCATGTGAGGGCCCTCGTCCCATGCCTCACAAGTTTTCGAGCAATCACATAGATCTCTCTCCAGCACAATCGATGACGTCGCAGGGCACGATGATCTTCCGTTGTGCCAACGACGTACGCCCGTCGGCCTCGCATGAAGCAGGGGCGAAAGAATGGCGGGAACGACCAAAGAGGAGGGAACTTACCATGAGCGTGTCGCGGCGAGGGTTTCTGCAAGGGACTGCTGCGGGTGTCGTGGGGCTGGCGGCTGTGGGGGCAGCTGGCGTCCGCATGGCCGGAGCAGCTGAAGCGCCGGCATCACAGGGCGCTCCCTTGGGAGACGGTGTCTACACCGCCGCCGCCAAGGGCCTGGGCGGCGATGTGACCGTTACCCTGACCATCCAGAACGGCGCGCTGGCCGATGTTGTCGCCGAGGGTCCCAACGAGACCCCGGGTGTTGGCACCCGTGCCCTCGAGGCGCTGCCTCCCGACATGCTCGCCCACAACACCGTCGAGGTACATACGGTATCGGGCGCCACGGTTACCAGCGACGCCATCCTGCAGGCCGCTGCCGACGCCTTGGCTCAGAGCGGTGTGACGCTGGCTCCCGTGCAGGTCGAGCCGTCCATCCAGCACATGGTGCCGGGAACCTACTACGGCGAGGAGTACGGCAAGTGGAAGAAGGGCACCATCGAGGGCGAGCGCTTTGGATCGCCGGCCATCATCGCGCCCACCCGGGTGGCCGTTGAGGTTAGCGAGGACGCCATTATCTCGGTCACGGTGGAGTCCTGCGACGACACCCCTGGTTTTGTCGAACCCTGCATCGAGCGTATTCCTGCAGAGATCGTTGCCGCGCAGTCGGTGAATGTCGACTGTGTTACCGGCGCCACCCTTACGAGTCAGGACATCATTGCAGGCGTGGAGCAGGCGCTTGGCGAAGCTGGGGCCGACCTTGACGGCTTTCGTGTGGCACCGATGCGCAGCACGGCCACCGAGGAGTACGACTGCGACTTTTGCATAGTATCAGCCGGCGGCTCGGGAAGTACGGCGGCCTTGCGGGCGCTTGAAGAGGGACTGTCGGTAGTCATCATTGAGAAATGCGGCAAGGTGGCTGGTGAAAGCTGCTGTTCGACCGGTATGCTGGCCCCTGGCTCCGAGTACCTTGCCGGACTGCACGCCGACGACGGCGTCGAGGTCCCCGACGTCCAGTTTATGTTTGATGAGCTCTCCTCCTATGCCCAGTACCGCTGCGACACCAACGTGCTCATGAACGTGCTTGAAAACATGGGTCCGGCCGCGGATTTCCTGCAGGACCACTGGGAACGGGGCGGCAAGTTCGCCGGTTTCGTCCCATCGGTCAACAGCTGCTCGCTCGACTTTGGCAAGGGAACCTACAAGTGGCAGGTGCTCTACGATGACTATATCCTCCCCATGGGAGCGACCCTGCTGCTCGAGACCCGCGCCGAGGAGCTTATTCAGAACGGCGACGGCGCCGTGGTCGGTGTCAAGGCGACCAAGCAGGATGGAACCGCCGTCACTGTCAATGCCAAGCAGACCCTCGTGGCATGCGGCGGCTTTGGCGGCAACCGCGATATGATGCGCGAATACCTGCGCACCGATAACCTGTACCTGTACGGCGTTGCGACCAACACCGGCGACGGCCTCAGGATGGCGCTGGATGCAGGAGGTCGCCTTACGACCGAGATCAACCCCCTGCCGGCCGAGTTCTGCTCAAACCTCAAGGTCGATTACTATGCCGGCTATATGAAGTTCATCAACTATGCCGGGCTGCTCCAGGTCAACCCGGAGGGCCAGCGCTTCTACAACGAGGAACTTGGTGCCACCGAGCCTCTCGGCGTGGGCACATCCGCGCTGTACACCATCGACCACGCCTATGCAGTGTTCTGCCAGGACGACATGGACGCCATGGTTGCCGAGGGGTGTCCAGGTCTTCTGAGCGCCGAGGTGCGCGATGGTTTGCGCATCTACCGTTCCCGTGCTTGCGTGCCGTTCTATACGCTTGCCGACGAGATGCAGGCGGCCATCGACGCTGGGGAAGGGTGGAAGGCCGACTCGCTTGAGGATCTTGGTGCCCAGATAGGTTTTGCTCCCGAGGTGTGGGACGCTACCGTATCGAGCTACCTTGCGGCTATCGACGCGGGCGAGGACGCCCAGTTCCACAAACGCCCCGAGATGCTGCGACCCCTCTCCCAAGGCCCCTTCTATGCCGTGCGTTTCTGCATGGCGATCGACGGGACCCTCAACGGCGTGCGCGCCAACCAGTACATGCAGGCGCTCGGCGAGGACCTCAAGCCGATTCCCGGTTTGTTCTTGGGCGGCCTGGATGCAGGTGGTATGTGGGGCAACGTGTACTACGCTTCCGAGCACTGCGCCGGCGTGTCTCAGGGGCATTCGATTGCCTCGGGCTACATAGCGGCCGGCAAGGTCGCCGAGCTGCTCAAGGGGTAGGCCGAAGGGATTCCAATAGCTGTGCGCTTGTCAGAACGTTTATCCAGCCGAGAAGCCCTTGCCGCTGCGGGGCTTCTCGGCTGTGTCGATGGGGGCGTTCCTTGGATGGAGGGGGAGACGAGCTCCATACGTCCGATGGTGGAGAAGCCCGGTCTTTGGAATCGTCACCGATAACCCGGCCTCCGCCTCTCCGATTAGGCAAAAAACGTCAGCACACGGTACCCGTTTCGGCAGATGATGCCCGCGGCTCCTGCGACTCCCGCATGCCCGAATGATCTGCCACCCCGAACCCCAACTCGGTGGCGCAGATATAGCGAGCTTCGTGAAGCAGCGCACGGACCAGGGGGTTGTGGGGACAGCAGGTCGCCAGGTCGACCGACACGCACGGGTCGAGCCCTGCGGGGGCCTCGAAGGGGATCGAAACCCGCTGCCACAGGTCGCCCGAGGTGACGATGGGAACGCCGACGCCCAGGGCGCCTTTTTGCTGGAGCGCCAGCACCCCGCTCTCATTGGTACCGGTCTCGACGATCGCAATCTTGGGCTCGTGCTCCTTGATGTGGCGCACGAGCGCGTCGTGCCAGTGCGACGCCCCCGGGGTGAACGTGACCACGGTCCGGCCCTGCAGGTCCTCGAGTCGCAGTTGCTCGCGGGCGGCCAAGGGGTCGTTGACCGCAACCGAGCACAGCGGTCGCTCGTACTCGATGGTAAGGTAGCGGATGCCCTGCTTGCGGGCACGCGCGTTGCCCACGGTCATCGTGGCGTCGATAGTACCGTTTACCAGCGCTTCGTCGATCTTCTGGTAGCTTGGCAGGTCCACGTAGGCCAGCTCTACCTCGGGGTGGCGTTCCTTGAAGGCGCCTACGAGCTTGGGCATCAAAAAGAGGTTGGCATTGCGGTAGAGGCCTAGCGTGAGCCGGGGGCGTGCCAGCCCCGCGGCCTCCCGCGTGCGCGTGAGCGACTCTTGCGAGAGGGCCCTGAGCTTGCGGGCGTAGCCGTAGAAGACGACCCCCGCTTCGGTGGGACGTACCCCCTTGTTGCTGCGTTCCAACAGGGGCACCCCCACTTCTGCCTCGAGCGCCTCGATGTGCTTGCGCATGGCCTGGGGCGTGAAGAAGAACTCCGCCGCTGCCTTCGCGAGGCTGAGGTTGTCCACGACGCTGATGAAATAGTCGAGCTGTCGGCTATCCATGGCCCTCCCTCGGTCCGCCCTCCCCGTGGCATCCGATTATAAGCGTGCCGCATGGGGCCGTGTCGTGCTGCGGTAACCGGTTGGTTGCTGCGGCCCAACAGTTTGGGAACCGCGGCACCAAGACTCCCGCTGATAAGGTGTGATTAAGGCGTCGCGACCCCGATGACCTGTGGTTCTGCGAACCCGAGGACTTCTCCTCCCGGGCACCGCGCAGGGGGTTGCGCTTCGCCGTCTTGCGGTGTTGGACAAGAGGGGAGAGGTACATGGAGATCCGTTCGTCAATGGCTCCGGCATCGTCGGGGGTCAGCAGGCGCACCTTCCTGGAGCTGGGAGGAACCGCGCTGCTGTCGATTCCCGCGGCGGGCCATCTGGTGGAGCGCCCGGCGCTTGCCGAGGAGGCTGCGGCTTCGGCGGCGGCCCCCGAGGCCGAGGAGGGCGAGTGGAAGCCGTTCCGCTGCATGCGCATCGACTGCTCGGGCAGCTGCATCAACTACGCCCTGGTCAGGGACGGTCAGGTCGTGCGCATCAAGACCGACGACCGCTTTGAGGACAGCGAGGAGTTCCCGCAGCAGCGCGGCTGCGTGCGCGGTCAGGCCCGCCGCAGCCTCGTGTACGGCCCCGACCGCCTCAAGTACCCCATGAAGCGCAAGCACTGGGAGCCGGGCGGCGGCGACAAGAGCCTGCGCGGCAAGGACGAATGGGTGCGCATCAGCTGGGACGAGGCCCTGGACATCGTGGCCTCCGAGCTCAAGCGCATCGTCGACGCCTACGGCAACGAGTCCATCTACCGCGGCCAGTACGTGAACTCGGTGCTGGCGGCCATGGGCGGCTCGTGGGCCACCTCGGGCGGCAACTCGCTGGGCGGCTGGATCTACCCGGCCCTGTACATGACCGGCTTCCCCAACCTCGACTGCTATTACAACAACTACCTGTACAACGACCGCCTGGACTGGCTCAACTCCAAGCTGATCGTGCTCTTTGGCAACAACCCGGCCTGGAGCTGCCACGGCTACCCCAACAAGATCCTGCTCGACGCCAAGCGCCGCGGCGCCAAGGTCATTGGCGTGAACCCCTACTGCAACGAGACCATCTCGACCCTGGCCGACCAGTGGATCGCCGTGCGCCCGGCCACCGACGCCGCCCTCATGATCGCCTGCGCCTACGTCATGATCGACAAGAACCTGCAGGACCAGGACTTCTTGGACCGCTGCTGCAGCGGCTTCGACGCCGAGCACATGCCCGAGAGCTCCGATCCCAAGGACAACTTCAAGGACTACGTGCTGGGCACCTACGACGGCGTGCCCAAGACGCCGGAGTGGGCGAGCGAGATCTGCGGCGTGGAGCCCGACGTCATCGAGGCGTTCGCCGTCGAGATGGCCACGACCAAGCCGGCGGCCATCCTGACCTGCTCCGCCGTTACCCGTGCGTTCAGGGGCGAGCAGGTGGCCCAGGCGTTCTTCACGCTGGGGTGGATGACCGGCAACGTGGGCAAGCCCGGCGCCATGGTGAGCGACTGCTCCCAGAAGCTCTTCGGCAACGGCGGCCAGCTGCTGTGCGTGCCCGGCCCCGACGGCAAGCCCGCCCTGCGCGATCCGCTGTGCAACTCCATGGACATCTATGGCAGCCCCATGCCCCAGGACGGCCTGTTCGGCATCCCGGCCCAGGGCCGCTGGGAGGCCGTGCTCAACGACGGCTTCCAGAACGGCAAGTGGGGGTGGAAGGACCTCGACATCCGCATGATCTGGGACATCGGCCGCGGCAACAAGCTCAACACCGAGCCCGGCACGCTGGGCGGCATCGAGGCCTACCGCAAGGTGGAGATCGTGGTGGCGGCCGGCAGCGCGCTCACCGACCCGGCCCCGTACGCCGACGTGGTGCTGCCCTCGGTGGCCCAGTGGGAGTACCCGGCCAACTTCAGCGCGGGCACCAACCGCGAGTCCCTCACCTACTGCGCCCAGGTGATTGAGCCGCTCTTCGAGGGCAAGAGCGACACCTGGATCAACATGGAGCTTGCCAAGCGCCTGGGCATCGACCCGGCCTCGATCGAGCTGCCCGAGGAGGAGGTCTTCCTCAACCAGCTGCAGGGCGCCCAGGTCATGAAGGAGGACGGCACCGGCTTCGAGACCATGTTCACGGTCACCGCGCAGGATTGGGCCGAGCTCGGCGACCCGAGCCGCGAGCCCCAGACCGGCCGCATGGAATGGCAGGAGTTCAAGCGCACGGGCATGTTCCAGCTCAAGCGCGAGCCGGGCGACAACTACGGCTACATTGCCCTCAAGGACTTCGTCGAGGACCCCGAGGCCAACCCCGTGGCCACCGAGAGCGGCAAGCTCGAGATCTACTGCCCCAAGCTTGTGGAGGCCATCGACTGCTTCGGGTCCTACTCCATCGCCCCGGTGGCCCAGTACGTGCCCCCGACCGACGGCTACGAGGCCACCTACGAGGACTTCGAGGCCCGCGTTTGCGGCGAGTACCCGCTGCAGCTCATCACGCCGCACTCCCAGCACCACAACTCGACCCAGCTCGACAACGTGCGCTCGCTCAAGGAAGCCTTCCCCCAGCCGGTCTTCATGAACCCCATCGACGCCGAGGCCCGCGGTCTTGCGCACGGCGACCCGGTCAAGGTCTACAACCAGCGCGGCGCGTTTATCCGCCACCTCAAGGTGACCGAGCGCGTGGTGCCCGGCTGCGTCATGACCTCTGACGGCGGCTGGACCACCTGGGACGACGAGCTCCAGGTGGACCTGGGCGGCAACCCCAACGTGCTCACGAGCACCGAGTCCTGCGGCACCGACATCCAGCCGTGGAACACCGTGGTGGTCGAGATCGAGAAGTGGGATGGCCCGATCCAGCACGACCGCGAGCGTCCGCAGCGCGTCATCGACTATTTGGAGGCATAGGCCATGGCTTCGCAACCCGGATTCTTCTTCGACGCCTCCGCCTGCGTGGGCTGCAAGGCCTGCCAGCTGGCGTACAAGGACATCAACGACCTCAAGGTGGGCACCCTCTACCGCCGCGTGTACGAGATGGAGGGCGGCACCTGGCGCAGCACCGGCGACGGCTACGCGCCCCAGGGCGTCTTTGCCTACCACGTGGCGCTCTCGTGCAACCACTGCGCCAACCCCGCCTGCGTGGCGGCCTGCCCCACCGGCGCCATGCAGAAGGACCCCGAGAACGGCGTGGTCTGGACCGACCACGACATGTGCATCGGGTGCCGTTCCTGCGAGGAGGCCTGCCCCTACCACGCCCCGCGCTTCCTGGAGGACGAGGGCTACATGGGCAAATGCGACTTCTGCCGCGACGAGCTGGGCGCGGGGCGCAAGCCGGCCTGCACCACCGTCTGCGCGGTGCGCGCGCTCGACTACGGCGACATCGACGAGCTGAAGGCCGCCCACGGCGAGGGCACCTGCCTGATCGAGCCCCTGCCGGTCACCAACACCGACCCCCAGATCGTTCTGATCCCGCACCCCCAGGCCCCGGAGTCCGGCAGCGGCCTGGCGCGCGAGACTTCCTTCGGCTTCGAGGTGTAACGCCTACGAGGCTCTGCGCCGGTCTTATGACTTGCTGTTTGGGGTGCCCTTGGCGACGGTCGCGCGGCAGGTCGCGCGGCCATGGGTCGAGGGCACCCCCCAACCTGTTGGCGTCGGCGGGCCGGCCATCCCCCAATGCGGTCCCGCCGACGCCTATTGAAAGGACGGTGCTGCCCATGGATGCGGCGGTTCTCGACAAAGGCGCGGGCGTCGCCGGGCCGACGTACGCGGACGGGCTCGACATGTGCTCCCTTGCAATGCGGTTTTTAGGGTATGTCCTGAGCTCGGAACCTACCGCCGCGATGCTGGCCCCGCTCCGGGACCCGGCGTTCGACGGGCTCTTTGCGCAAGGGAGTGGCTCTGCGGCTAGCGAGCGGGGGCTACGCTGTGTGGCTGCCTGGCGGCGTGGGGTTGCCGGGCGAACCGACGCCGAGATGGAGGCCGCCGCGGCTGGCGAGTGGCTTGCGGTGTTGGGAGGGGCCGGCCGGCCGCTGGCCGCCCCCCTGGCAGTCGTGCTACACCGATCCCGACGGGCTGTTGTTCGGTTCGGACACCCTGGCGGCTCGCGGCTGGTATAGGCGCTACGGACTCGAGTTTGACGCCAAGAACCGCGAGCCCGACGACCACATCGGCCTCATGTTGAGCTTTCTTGCCGTTCTGGCCGATCGCGAGCGCGCCCTGCTGGAGGCGGGGCAGCCGACGGAGAGAATCGAGGAAGACCAGCTGGTATTTATCGAGCGCCACCCGGCGACCTTTGTGGGGCGCTGGGCCGAAGCATGCGCCGAGTCGACGAGCTTTCTGTACGCTGGGCTCGCACTGCTGGCCCAGGCCGCGGTGGAGGGGCGGGCGCGGGATCTGCGGGAAGTGCTAGGGTGCCGTGCGATTGGGCCGTGCGGTTGTGCGGGCTGAGTCTGTTTCTGACTGGTAAAACCTTCAACCTGAGGGCCTGTCGCAACTGGCATTTCTTGGGAGAAACCCTCAAGTAGTCGCGAAACCTCACGTGAGTCAGCCTGCACAACCGCAGCCCTGCGCCCGCCTCGCCCAGGCGTCGTACTTCCAGCCCCGCCCGCCTACCGCAGCGCTCCGCTGTCGAGCACGGCCGCAAACCCCGGGGCGCGCCTGAACGTGCGCGCCTTGCCGCTCGTCTCCACCGTCAGCAACCCTCGGTCGACGAGCTTCTGCAGGTCGGCGTAGGCGGTGCTGGCCGCGATGTCGTGCCGTCGGCTGTACTCCGCGGCGTCCAGGGTCGTCGTGGGCCGGTCGACGAGTTCCAGGAGGAACTCCTGCTGGCGGTGGTTGAGCGTGCGGTTGGCCCGGATGAGCTCGCGTCGGCGTTCGACAGCCTGGCGTTGCTCTCCCACCCAATGCGCCAACTCATCGAGGCCCTCCTCCAACATGCCGAGGAGTTTGGAGAACAGCGGGGTCATGTCCACTCCGTAGCGGGTCGAGAACATCTCCTCTCCGAACCGCGGCCCTTTGGCCGTGGCCGGCTCGACGCCCGTCTGCCAGCGCCAGAACATCAGCGCCAGCGGTACGTGGCCCAGCAGCGGGGTCCCTATATGCGAGAACAGCAGGTTGCGCACCACGACCTCCATCACGGCGTTCCAGCGGGGGAACACCGCCGTCTTCCACATGGCCTCGCTGCAGAAGAGCAGCAGCATGACGGGTGCCACGTCCGAGGGGTCGGCTTCTTGGAAGGCGCTCACGATGAAGCTGGTGCTAAATCGGTCGCAGATGCTGTAGCAGGCGGTGGGCGGTCGCACGGCAGGGTGCCAGGGAAGGTCGTCCACCCCTTGGTCGACTTGGGAGAACAGCTCATCGAGGATGTCTTCGCGGAGCTGAACCCCCGGAGCCGACTCCAACTTGGCAAGCGTCTGGAGCACGTTGGTCGCCAGACGCTCTGGGGCGTTTGTCGGACGCCGCTCTCCCAGGCAGAGCTCGCGCAGGCTCTCGTAGGGCACGCTCACCCCGTCGAGTGCGAGCGCGCATTCGAGCTCCGAGAGGCGGGGCGGGTAGAACCCCTTGGCCAGCCGGTAGGTGTCGAACTGCTGCTGCAGCGATCCCTTGGCCCGCGTACGGTACTCAAGGTGGGCGAGGCGGGTCGAGAAGCCCGGGGTCATCGCGTACCAGCTGCCCTCGTGGCCGCAGCTGCGGTGGCGCCCACAGACCGGCATGCCGGCGCCCGTGTAGCGCACGAACTCAACCAGGTTGAACGCGCTTGCGGGTGTCAGGCCCTCTGGCAGCGGCACATCTTCGAAGGCGTCCGGAGACACCAGGGCGTTTGAGTGATGCTTCACAAACTGTACGATGTCCGGTCGTGTCGGGAACCCGTCTCCCCAGGGCCATCCGTGGGTCTCAACGGGTTCGGCCAAGGGTGCCGGCGGCTCGGCGACCGCCTGGCATGCCCGCGGGCCGTTGGTATCGGTCGTGGTGTTGTTGCCGGTCATAAAACCCCCTCTCCCCTCACAGCCGCAGTATAGGGCAATCAACCGGTCCCGAAAAATCCTATCTTGCGATGCGCGGGAGAGGCGGCCCCTTTTGAGTTCGAAAATCGAAAAATATCCCAATCAGCCCGATTTACCTGGTGTTTTTTTGTTCGAATTGCGTTATTGCAAGAGGGTTTTGGCCGCTATATCCTGCCCAGCGCAGCTGCGATGCACCCATGGGGCACTACCGATCAATGGTTCACACAAGGAGAGACGCTATGAATGCAGTCAGGAGGCGCGGCGCCCGTGCGGCCGCCGTAGTGGGGCTGTCGCTGGTGGCGGCGCTGGGCTTTGCCGGGTTGAGCGGCGCCCCGAGCGCCTGGGCCGACGAGACCGAAGGGTCCGCCATCGCCGGGTATTCGGATTTCACCGACCGCAGCACGGGCCTGTACCCCGACGTCCAGAAGAACGCCGAGTACCAGAACTCGGGCAACCGCGGCTGTGTCTCGTGCCACGCCGACCTCTACGACGACGTCGACAAGGGCAACGGAACCTACGACCACATCACGACCTACGTGGGCCTCAAGGACGGCACCTACGCGAGCGACTGCAAGACCTGCCACTCGCTGGGCATCGGTACCACGGGCAACGCCATGAGCGAGAACATCCACGTGTCGCACTACAGCAACCCCGCCTTCACCGCCCTCAACGGCAACTGCTGGAGCTGCCACTCGATGTACTTCGACGAGAGCGGCGATGTCGTCATGGGCATGTTCGAGGACGTGCAGTACGAGAAGACCTACGGCGGCCAGAACTTCATTCCCGGCACCGAGGCCAACACCGCGCGCTTCGACCGCATGCGCGGCTGGGACACGGGCACCATCTCGGGCGTGACCGTGCTGAGCGAGCCGGCCATCGACGTCGCCATGGACCAGGTGGCCAACGAGGAGGCCGACGAGTTCCTCTGCGTGAACTACGTGCGCACCGACGGCAACGACGCCTACGCCACCATCGACCCCGAGACCTGGACCCTCGAGGTCAAGGGTGTCAAGGAGCCGCGCACCTTCACCCTCGACGAGCTCAAGGAGCTGCCGGTGACCTCGACCAACGTGGCCCAGTGGTGCGCCGCCAACGGCATCAACGCCGCCATGGTCGACAATATGCCGGTCGAGGGCGTGCTCCTGCGCGACCTGGTGGAGGCCTGCGGCGGCCTGGCCGACGGCGCCAACGCAGTCTACTTCACCGCCATCGACGGCTGGCTGCCCAGCGTCAACGGCATGAGCGCCCAGCAGCTCATGGACTCCAACGTGCTGATCGTGTTCAGCAACTACGGGCACGACCTGACCGCCTACCAGGGCGCCCCCGCCAAGCTGCTCATCCCCTCGTGGGCCGGAGCGCTTTCGGTCAAGAACCTGACCTCCATCAGCTTCGAGGCCGTCGACGAGCCGGTCGACATGAGCGCCGACTTCGGCATCCACTCGGTGAACACCTCGTGGTTCGTGAACGACGGCGTGCAGGCCAAGGTGGGCGAGACCGTGGCGATCGAGGGCGCCTCGATGGGCGTGAGCTCTGCGGCGTTTGACGCACACCCCGTGCAGATCCAGTTCTCGTTCGACTACGGCGACACCTGGACGAGCTTCGACGTGCCCGAGGACTTTGACCCCCAGCAGTGGGTGCACTTCACGCTGAACTGGACGCCCGAGCAGGCAGGCACCTACATCGTCAAGGCCAAGGCCATCGGCGTCGATGGCACCGAGCAGGCCGCTCCGTCGAACCTCATCGTCGTGGTCTCCGAGTAGGCCCGAGTCAGAAAGGCATGCCGATTATGAACGAGTTCAAGATCGCCGGCGCCGTTGCCGGTGCCGCCCTGCTGAGCGCCTCGTCGGTGGCGCTCGCCGCTCCGACCCCGGCGGTAAACCCCGCCCAGGACGTCCCCGCTGCCCCTGCCGTGCAGGTTGCCGCCGAGCAGGCCCGCCAGCTTGTGGCCGTTTCGAACGTGCAGGGCACCTTCTCCTTTGACCAGGCTCGCGTGACCCCCAACGCCCAGATCAAGGACGTCTTTGTCAAGGCGTCCGCGACGCTGTGCAACACGTTCAACGTGCTCGAGAGCGCTCTGTCCGATTTCTACCTCAGCGTTGGCGGAGAAGTCCCCAGCCCGTACAGCGCCACCGTTGACCAGATCGCTGAGGAGGAGGGGAGCACCTCCCAGCTCATGGGCTGCTCGTGCACGGCCAACTCGGCCGGCGGATGGGCCGTGGCGCAGGCCCGCGTCGAGGGCGTCTCGGTGGCCTCGGTCGCCCAGAAGGCCGGGCTCTAGCCATGCCGAACGCGGTCACCTTCACCTCGGCCGACGGGTTCTCGCAGACCTTTCCGTTGGACTGGCTCTACGAGCGCGGCGCCTTGATCGCCACCTGCGTGGGCGGAGAGCCCATCGAGAGCAGCTTTGGGGGCGTCAACCAGCTGTGGATCGAAGGGGCCGCGGCCCGGCTCTTTGTGCGCGACATCGTCTCGGTGGAGTTCTGCACGCTCGACGACCCGCAGCCGCCGTCGTTCGAGGCCGACGAGATGCTGTTCCAGAACCGCCCCAACGCCGGGGTGCGCTGCGAGAGGGATGCGGGCGGCGGCCTGGTCGGCAGCCGTCCCAACCCCGTGGGCGAGCCGCTGGAGTTCGAGGGCTACGCCTACGACTTCGACCGCGCGATCGCGGCGGTGGAGTTCTCGCTGGACCAGGGGCAGACCTGGACCCGCTACGACACCCCGGCCTGCGAGCCCGGCCGCATGGTGTGGTGGAGCTTTGCCTACACCCCCGAGCAGCCGGGCTCCTATGAGCTGCTGGTACGTTCGGTGAACGCCGACGGCAAGACCGGCCCCGTGGCGGCGCGCTACGGGTTCGACGCCGGATAGCGGAGGGTGGAGGAGAATCAATCTAGAAAACTTGGCCTTCTGCATGGCTGTGATTGCGGCAATGATATATGGTTTGCAAAGCTCCATACGAATCCAGGGGTTTCTCCGCCGGTCTCCATAATCTGGAATCAATTGCGTAAAGCGAATCATGCAGAACCGCTGGTTTTATCTAAACTGATTTTGAATTTTATATACGTCCTTTTTGGTCACCCCAGCCTCCGCCCGGCCGCCCGTCTGCCCTCCCGGTCGCAAGCTGGGGTGACGCTCGTTTTGGTGCGACCGCCGGCCGCCGTTGTCTCCTTTGCGCGCCGCCCTATCGGATGCCCAGGTTCATGCAGTCGTGGGCGTCGGGCTTGGCCTGCCCCACCAGGCGGCCGTAGTAGGCGCGGAACTGCTCGGACACCGGGCCGCCGTGGTCGGACGCCGGCTGAACCCCGTGCTCGTCGGATACCAGGAACACCTCGTCGTCGGCGGCAAGGCCTGCCAGCGGGTCGCGGTCGGCGCGGGTTTCGAAGCGCACGGGCTTGCCCAGGGTCTTGGCCAGGTCGGCCACCAGGGAGTTTGCGCCCGAGAGGGGCTTGGCCGCCTCGGTGAGCGCCACGAGGCCCGATCCGTCGGCCTGCGCGACCCAAAGAACCTCTCCCTCCATGGGCTGGTCCTGCTGGCCTGCGGTGCGCTCGGCGAGCTCGGCGGCGGTGAGGGGGGCGAGCGGCTCGTAGGGCTCGGCGGCCATCACGGCGCGGCCCTGGCCGTCCACCGCGAGGACCAGCACGCCGTCGGGGGCCTGTGCGGTGCCCTCGGCCAGCGTCCACTCGATGTGCTGGCGGGCCCACGAGGCCAGCGCGCGGCTCACGCCCGCCGCCCCGAACGCGCGCAGGTGGCGGTTCTTGAGGGGGAGCGCCCGGTTCTGGAGACGCCAGCGCACGCTGAACACGGGGTCGTCGACGAAGAGGTCCTCGGGGATGAACTCGGACACGGCAGGGGCCTTTCTCTTGGGGGCGCGCCTTCGGCAGGAAATCGCGGAGGGCGGGATGTCTTTGCGGGCAACCCTGGGATTGTAGCGCCTCCCGCCTGTTCGGCGCGTGCAGACCGTGTGGCGCGTGGGAGGTGTGGGGTGGGCCGCCAAGGAGTGCGTCGCGCGTGTGCCGGCGGGGGCCGTGCCAAAACCTGCGCCGCGTGTGCGCCCCGGTTATCAAAAACCCCGCCGCGTGTGCGCCCGCGGGTCAAAAAAGCGCACACGCGGTCACTGTTTTGACAGTTGGGGCGCACACGCGGCGCGGGTTTTGGCGGCCCCGGCCCGGCCGCTGCGGTCTCTTGCGCTACTTGCTCAGCGCGTGCTTCACGGCCAGACGGCCCTGGCTCATGGCGTGCGAGAGGGCATAGCCGTAGTGCATCGAGTAGGGCACCAGCTCGCCGCCGGCGTAGAGGCCCTCGATGGGCTCCGTGGGGCTCTCGCCCTTCTCGTAGAGGCGGTAGCGCAGCACGCGGGAGTCCTCGTCAACCAGCAGGCCGCCGCAGGACTGGTTGAGGTGCGGGGCGATGCGGCACCCAAAGTAGGGGCCCTCCTCCAGGGCGATGAAGCCCTCCTCCTTGCCGAAGTCCTCGTCCTTGCCCGTGGCCACCATCTCGTTGTAGTGGGCCACCTCGGCGGCGAGGCCCTGGGGGTCGACGCCCATCTGCTCGGCGAGCCCTTCGAGGGTGCCGTCGGTGAAGACGGTCACGCCGTCGGCGATGGTGGTCTGGATGGCGTCGCAGTCGCAGCAGACAAAGGCAACGAAGTCGCTGCCGAGCTCCTTGGTGTTCACGTACTGCTCGATGGCCATCTCGGTGTTGATGCGCTTGAGCTCGCTCGACTCGAGCATGAAGCGCTTGCCGTCGACGCCCACGCAGATGGCGCCTTCGCGGGGCAGCGCGAAGCTGGCGTAGTTGACGCTGTCCATGTCGAGCAGGCAGCTCGTGGGCGCCTCGGCCCGGGCGCTCATGTAGGCGGCGCCGGCGGCCGCGGCCATGATGAGGCCGTCGCCGGTGTTGGTGGGGCAGCCCTGGGCCGGCATGCCCTCGCAGCGGTTGTCCCAGAGGGGCACCAGGGCGTCGTTATGGTTGTAGCCGCCGGTGGCCAGGATGACGCCGCGGTTGGCCTTGAGGGCCAGCTCGTTGCCGTCGGCGTCCTCGCACACCACGCCTGTGACGCGGCCCGCGTGGAGGTCAGCAGGTCGCAGGCCTGCTCAACCTGGTCGGCCAGGGGCGAGAGGCCAAAGCCCCAGTTGACCATCTGGTGGAAGATGGGCAGGTCGGCGTAGGTGGGGTTGAAGTTGCCCTCGGGGTTGTCGAACTCGATGCCGTGGTCGAGCAGCCAGTTAAGGGTGTCGCCGCCCTCGCGGATGGTGACCTGCACCAGGTCGAGCTGGGGCTGGTCCATGAGGTACCAGCCGCTGTTGGCCTCCTCGAATATCTCCTCGTCGGACACGTCGATGCCCAGCTCGTCGTCCATGCGCGAGTGGTTGCCCATCACCACGCCGTGGCTGTAGTAGGCGTCGCCCCCGCAGGTGTCGTTCTTCTCCACCGCGACGACCGAGGCACCGGCCTCGGCGGCCGAGAGCGCGGCCACCATGCCGCAGGCGCCGCAGCCGAGCACCACGATGTCGGCCTCCTTGTCCCAGGAGGGCTCTGCTGCTTTGGCGGCGGAGGCGCAGGTCAGGGCGGTGCCGAGGGCGAGCGTGGCGCCGGTGCCCTTGATGAAGCTCGAGCGAGAGATGGAGGTCTGGACGGGAGTCTGGACGGACATAGTGGTTCCCCTTTGCTGTTTGCGGACGTGTGAGATGCATGAGGCCCACGGGCGCGTGCCGCTGCGGAATGCCGTTGCGGAAAGGCGGGGGCCAGGGGCAAAGAGGGTGCGCACCTTCTTGGTTGCCTGGGCACAGTATGGAGCGCGCCCAGGTCGTGCGGAAGCAACGGGGAGTTGGGGCGGCCTCAGCTTAAAGTTGCGGCGGTTGCCGACCCGGCAGATAGCGCCGCACCCTCGTTCTGGATAGGCGTTGAGGCTGTCTGCATGGTCGTGGCGGGCGAGAAGATCCTCAGGCGCGCAAGGAAGTTCAGAAGAAGTGCAGGTCAGGGGGGTGTTGGCCGCAAGGTTTTCTCGCTCGCGGACAAATGGGATACACCGGACCTCTCGCAAGCCTATCCAGAACCCTGATTATGCGGAAATACCTCGGCTCCGGGGGCCTGGGAGGTTTGGGGTTGCCGGGTTCCTGGGGCAAACCTGCTTCGCGCGCGTTCCGTCCGGTCTGCCCCTGCGCCGCCTATTCGGCGATCACGCGGACGTCGCCCGCTAAAACAGCTCCTCCCGATGGCCCAGCAGCCAGCTGCGGGCCAGGTCGGCGAGTGACTCGGCCACGGGGAGCTCGGGCGCCCCCTTGCGGCGCACGAACCAGAAGTCCCAGGTAAAGTCGGGGTCGCGGAAGGGGATCGTGCGCGTTCCGCCGCCAAAGGCGCTGGCGGCGAAGTCGGTCGTGATGCAGGCGCTCTCGCCGCGGCGGGCGAGGTCGATGCCGGTGCTGATCTCGACGATGGCGGTAAGGGACGCCGGGTGCACGTTCTCGGCGGCAAGGCGTCCCGCAATGGTGTCGAAGGGGGAGTGGCCCTTGCCCATGGCCACCAAATCGAGGTCGGCCAGGTCGTCGTAGCCCACCGCCCCGCGTTCGGCCAGCGGGTGGTCGGCGGCCACCAGGAGCACAAAGCGGTGCCGGCTGAGCAGCCGCCGGTCGAACGCGTGCTCGTCGATGGCCCCCGAGGCAAAGCCGCAGTCGGCATCCCCGTCGCGCAGCGCTTGGAGCACGCCGCTGTCGTTGTACTCCTCCACGGCAAGGCGGTAGCCGGGGTTGCGTGCTTCGAAGGCCTGCCGGAACTCCGCGCCAAACCGCACCAGGTAGCCGCTCGAGGCCGCCACCCTCAGGGTTTCGGGGGGATCGGCGGCGATGCTTTGGCGCAGGCTGTCCAGGATGCCCGCTATCTGGTCGGCGCGCTCGTAGAGCAGCCGCCCCGCCCGTGTGGGCTCCACGCCGCGGCTCGTGCGCACCAACAGGGCACTGCCCAGCTCGGCCTCGAGCCGGGCCATGGACTTCGAGAGGCCTTGGGGAGAGATGAAGAGCTGCTCAGCGGCGTGGCCGATGCTGCCGGCGTCGCAGACAGTCTTGAAGGCGACGAGCGTGCGCGTGTCCATGGGCCTCTCCTCCTGCCTGTGCGCAAGACCTACCTATCGTAGCACCCCGCCGTCGAGGGCGGCCTCGGAGGCGGGTCCAGTTTGGACACGTGTGTTTTGCCGCCCGTCCCCACCGTGAGCGGCCTGGCGAAGAGACCCCGACCCGTGCTGCGTCATGGGTTCGACGCAGGGCAAGGATTCGCAGCGGAGAAGCCCTCGGATCCCCAGGATATCGTCGATGGCCGCGTTGGCCGCTATGTAGCCCATGGTTCGAGCTGTTCTGCGGCGAGGAGGATGCGGAGCTGGGAAGCTCCGGGGCTGCGGGGCACGGTTGTGCAGGGTGAGTCTGTTTCTGATTGGTGGAACCCTCAACCTCCTTGTTTCTCTCACCTGGTACTTTGCAGAGAAACTCTCAAGTAAGTCGAGAAACCACCTTTGAGTCAGCCTGCACAACCGCAAGGCTCGATACGCACGGCGCGTGGCGTCGCTACGACTGTATCAGGCGCAACACGTCGTCGCGCGCGGCGACGCCCAGCTTGCGATAGATGTTGTGCACGTGGGTGCGCACGGTGTTGGCAGAGATGACCAACTCGTCGCCGATATAGGAGCTTGTGTACCCGCGTGCTAGATAGCCCAGAATCTCGCGTTCGCGCGGGGTGAGGCCGTAGGTGCGCGCAAGGCTGTCGCAGCGGTCGTCGACGGTAAGCGAGGCAATGTTGAGGGCGTCCGAGGCGCCGAGGCCCTGGCCATCCGCCATGCCGAGACCTGCGCCCTTGCCGAGTGTATCTGCGCCGAGTCCTGCGCTTCGGCAATCGTCACTGCGGCGCATGCCTTCGGAACGCAGTGAGCGCCAGATGGTTGCCACAATCATGCCCGTTGCATAGATTCCGCTGGTCAGGACGATGAGCGTGCGCACGGCCGAGGCGTCTGCCTCGAGCGACGCGCAGGCGACCTGCGTGGCCACCGTCACGGCGCAGAACAGCGCGATGGCGAGCGACGAGATGAGGTCGACGGGGAATTCGGCCGCGTGTGCCATGCCCGCCAGCGTCGACAGCGTAAGCAGGGCCGCCGCGGTGTACAGCACGAGGACCAGGGAGATCTCGACCGGCGACCCTCCCAACAGCGTTTCGCATGCGTAGTTCGCGAACAAAACGACGCAGGCGAGCAGGGGAATGAGACCGCGGTACACGGCCTGCATGAGCGGTATGCGCGCCGGCAGCAGCATGCATGTGAGCAGCAGGACC
The DNA here is from genome assembly GCA_019421015.1 of Coriobacteriaceae bacterium. Taxonomy (GTDB): domain Bacteria; phylum Actinomycetota; class Coriobacteriia; order Coriobacteriales; family UMGS124; genus JAHZGC01. The sequence goes on from JAHZGC010000006.1 coordinate 132,837, forward strand.
GCGACGGCAACCTGGACAGTCACGTAGGTCGAGTAGTCGTTGAAGAACAGCTCGCCGCGCACAGCCATGAGCATGGCGAACAGCGCGAGCCCTATTGCGGGGATGAGCGCGATGTCGAGGAACGCGCGTATCCGGTTCCAATGCGACCGTGCAGCCGGTTCGGCCGCAGGCTCGTCGGTTGTTGAGGCGCCGTCTTGCAGGCTTCGGTTGAGCCGATATGCCAGGAAGACTGCTGTCACGGTTGCCGCCATGAAGAGGGTGGCTGCGGCGGCTTCGGGCAGCAGGAGCTGCACCCATCCCAGCAACGCGGCCATGACGGCCGCCGCGGCGATCACGCCTGTGGCGGGGCGCAGGCTATACGTGGCGAGAACGCGTCCCCAGGCCAAGATCTGCCCCACGCACCCGACGCCGATGCACACCCCGGCGGCATCGGCGACGGGGCCCGGTTCAACCAGCCCGAGCGCCATCGCGCAGAACAGGGCGTTGCCGGCGACGAACGCCGCGGCGCAGACGACGCGTGCGGCCGCCGTGCGCAGCAGACGGTCGAGGCCGAGTACGACTAGGACGGCCGCGGCGCCCCCCGCAACCGCACCCGCACGAAGGCCGAGTCCCAGGGAAGTCACGAACGAGGGGAGCAGGGCGAACCGCTGGAACGGCATGGCGGCGGCGGAGTAGACCAGCAGCGTCGCCAGCAGGCAGGCAAAGCCGGCCGCCGCCGCGACGTCGAACGCCTCGATGCGCGTCGCAGTGCCGGCGCGGGGTGTGGCTTTGCGCTGTCTCAAGGATGCACGCATGGTGGGGCCTTTCTCCGCCATTTTCTTGACAAAGCACCTGAGCAGCAATTTTAGCAGCCTCAACACCCTCTAAACACCATCTCAACGTTTTGTTCGATGGGCAGGCGCTCCATGCCGCCCCTATGCTTGTGCCAACGCGCCGATGCTGCACCGGTTGCTTCGTCAAGGCGGGATGCCTGCGCGGCGCAAAGAGCGCACCGTTCTCGAAGAAAGGACACGCACATGAGTACCAAGGCAATGAGCCGCCGTTCGTTCCTCGCCTCGGCTGCCACCGCAACCGCCGGTGCGGCCGCCTTCTCGGCGTTTGCCGCCACGGCGCTTGCCGGCGAGCCTCCCGCGGGCGGCCCCGGCGGTGGCCCTGGCGGCCCCGGCGGCGGCCCTGGCGGCCCCGGTGGTGCCACCGAGGTCACCTATGCTTCCGCCGGCGTTACCGACGACGGCCGTGTGCGCGGCTACTGCGGCCCCGGCGACTGGCTGGGCGGCAAGCCCGAGATCGCCGACGACCAGATTTCCGCCACCTACGACGTCGACGTCGTGGTTCTGGGCGGTGGCCATGCCGGCCTGATGGCGACCCTGGGCGCCGTCGACGAGGGTTGCACGGTCGCCACTGTGGAGCAGCAGCCGTGGAGCGCCTTCGTCGACCTCGACGGCACCGGTGCCAACATGAGCGGCTGGTACGGCGAGGACATCGGCCATGTGAACTCGCAGTTCCTCATCGACCGCGGCTTTGGCCCCTACAATACCGGCGAGATCGTGAGCGAGTTCTGCAAGCGCGCCGGCGGCCGCGTGAACCCCGACATCATCAAGCTGTTCGTCCAGAGCTCCGGCGCCATGTTCGACCGCTACAAGGAGGTCTACGACTCCTACGAGGAGGAGCGCAAGGCCGAAGACGGCAACGTGTACCTGAGCGGCACCCTGGTGGTCGTCGACGGGGAGCCGGTTGCCGACGAGGGCACCTTCGACATGTCCAACATGTTCGAGTACCCGCTGTGCAACACCCAGGCCGCCTGGTCGGGCGCGAACGTCGAGTACCCCATCGAGAGCGGCGGCTACAAGACCTGGCCCTGCAACGCCCAGTTCTACGGCTACCACGGCAACGACATCGAGTTCGTCCACAAGTACATTGTGCGCTACACCCAGGAGCACGGCGCCGACTGGTACTTTGAGCACACGGGCGTGGTGCTCACGCAGAACGAGGACGGCGACGTGACCGGGCTCATCGCCACCGACGCCGACGGTAACTACGTGAAGTTCAACGCCGCCAAGGGCGTCATCCTGGCTGCCGGCGACTTTATCGGCGACTCCAAGATGTGCTGGGCCCTGCTCAACGAGGGCATGGAGTGGGGAGAGCGCGCCGGTGCCACGGCCGACGACTGGGCGAGCGCCGGTCCCCGTTCGGGTGCAGGCCACAAGATGGGTGTCTGGGCGGGCGGCATGATCGAGCCCAGCCCGCGCGGCTGGATGGCCATCGGCGGCGGCGCGAGTGGCCCGTGGGGCACCGTCCCGCTGTTCGCGGCCAACTCCGAGGGCAAGCGCTTCTGCAACGAGGGCGCCATCCCGCAGCTGCAGCCCGTCTGCCTGCGTCAGCCCGCCGGCAAGTCCTGCTGGGTCAGCGACGCCAACTGGAAGCAGACCGTGGGTTCCGCCCCGCTCGACCACGGCGCGCCCAACTTCGGCATGGACGACTACATGACCCAGCTCGAGGCCGACATGAACGAGGTTGAGGTCGGCAACCCCGAGGGCGGCTTTGTGGTGGGCGCCAACCTGGCCGAGCGCAAGATGATGGGCGGCACCGTCTATGCGGCCGAGACCCTCGACGAGCTGGCCGACATGCTGGGCTACGAGGGCGACGCCAAGCAGGCCCTGCTCGACAGCATCGCGCACTACAACGAGATGTGCGCTTCCGAGGACGGTGACACCGACTACGGCAAGGACAAGGCCTACATGGTGCCGATCGACACGCCCCCGTTCTACGGTGGCACCGGCTCCCTCTCGCACAGCTCCAGGCCTATGATGGTCACCATGAGCGGCCTGATGACCGATGCCAAGCAGAATGTCCTGCGCACCGATTGGACGCCCATCAAGGGTCTCTACGCTGCGGGCAACTGCCTCGGCGGCCGCTACGGCTTCGGTTACTCCACGCCGTTCGCCGGCAACTCGGTGGGCATGGCCATGACGCACGGCTGGACCGCCGGCCACACCGTGGGCCAGCTGTAAGGCGAGGCGCGGTTCTCGGGCACCCTTTGGGCGCGCGAGACCGGTCCTCCGGTTCCAAACGGTGCCCCGGACGCTCCCATGCTCCTGTGCGGAGGCGTCCGGGGTGTCGCGGTCTGCCCTGACGTGAGGTTTTACGCGTACGCCCGTTCCAGATTGGATGAGCCATGGACGACCTTCTCAGCATGCAGCCCCTTCAGCCTTCTCAGGCGCTCGTCGTCGACGTGGCCTTTCCCTGTACGCTGGTCAGCCCGACGTTCGGGGTCTCCCAGCCCTACATTGCCGACAGTCCCGCCAAGGCGGCCTACGTCGACGCGGTGGAGGCCGAGCTGGGATCGGTGGACGACGGGCTGCGCGTCCGGCCAGTCGCCGCGCTGCGCCTCTCGGGTGGGGCGAGCCTCATGAGCGCCGATAAGGTCTGCCACCTGGTGCGTCGCCTGCGCCGCGGGCTGGCGGTCGAGCCGCGGGCCCAGGTCGCCGTCGACGTGGAGCCGCTCACGGTGGGCACGCCGAGCCTGACCAACTGGACGAGCTGCGGCGTCAACCGCGTGAACCTGGCCGTCTGGAGCGCAGTCGACAGCGAGCTGGTCGCGCTGGGCGTGCCCCACCGTCGCGAGGAGGTGCAAGACGCCCTGCTCTTTCTGGAGAAGTTCCACCTGGGCAACGTGAACGTGCGTCTGCTGTTTGGCTTGCCCGGCCAGACGCCGCGCAGCTGGGAGGAGTCGCTGCGCACCTTTGCCGCCGTGGACTGCCCGCACATCGAGATCCGTCCCCTGGTGGAGCCCGTGGCCGAGAAAGCTTCGCGGCTGCCCGACCGACCCGCCCGACGCGCGCTGTACCTGCAGGCGTGCGAGGTGCTGGGCGGTCGGGGCTACGTTGAGTACCTGCCGGGCATGTTTGTGCGCTCCGACGCGCCGCACGCCCGCGACGGCTTTGCGATGGCGCAGACTGCCGGTGCCGACCTGCTGGCCCTGGGTGCCGGGGCGCGCAACCGCTGGGACGGTTTTTTGTACGAGAACGACCCCGACTTCGACGGCTACGTGCGCAACGCGGTCGATTTCGAGAAGCTCGTGCGCAATCCCCGGCGCGAGGGCGCCGGCGCGCGGCAGATACGGCGCGCGGTGGGCTTGCTCGATGCCGGGCATCCGTTTGCGAGTGACGACCTGCTCACGGTCGACGACGATGGCGAGAGCGATGCCGGGGGTGCGGCAGGTGGAGAATTGCATCCTGCCGTGCAGGCGTGGCTCGACGAACAGGTGGCTGTGGGGCTGCTAAGCGTCTCCGACGGTCGCTACGCCCTGACCGACGAGGGCCGCTTTGCCCGCGTGGAGCACGCAGGTGCCGAGCTGGCGCTGTAGGTGGTCCACTCCTACGAATCCCCATGTTACGAGCGAGCGCATCGGGGTGCGCATACAACATGGGCCATTTGTCCATGGCAGACCCGGCAAAGGCCCCGCCAAAACCTGCGCCGCGTGTACGCCCCGGTTGTCAAAAACCCCGCCGCGTGTGCGCCCGCGGGTCAAAAAAGCGCACACGCGGTCACTGTTTTGACAGTTGGAACGTACACGCGGCGCGCGTTTTGGCGCGCGGTATCGCCGAGGAGGTCCGGTGTAACGCGCGATGCGGTGCGGCGCCCCCAGCGCCCCCAGAGCCGCCCTTTGTATGGGCCCGCGTGTTTCTCTGATAGGCCGCCCTCGCCTTCGGAAATCAAACAGCAGAGCCGCCCGATCGCTCGATCGTTCGATTTCCGCCGCAAGGAGAGCCGCCATGGGCCACCCGTCACCTGCCACAACCGCGCCGCCGGCCAGCGTGCCGCCATCCGCGCCGTCGGCGCCGGCAGCGGCACCGGCCCAAACTGCCTCCAAGACGCTCCCGCGCGCCCTGCTCGCCCTTCTGTTGGCCAGCAACCTGCTGGCCTCCATCAACCAGTCTATGATCAACATCGCGCTCGACGCCGTGGCGACCGAGTTCCATGTAGAGCTCGCCATGGCCAACTGGATGGTCCTGGGGTTCACCATCGTGGCCGGCACGGTGATCACCACGGCCGCCTCACTGCTCAAGCGCTTTGGCCTGCGCAAGATCATGCTGTGCGGCTACGTGCTTTCGCTGGCCGGCGGCCTGCTGGGCCTGTTTTCGTGGGACTTCTGGTCGATGCTGGCGGCGCGCCTGGTTCAGGCGCTCGCCGTGGGGCTGTTCTTTCCGGTGATCTCGAGCGCCATCACCATCGTGGCCCCCCAGGGCAAAACCGCCACGCTGCTCTCGCTTAACAGCGCCGTCATCGGAGCCGGTCTGGCCTTTATACCGCTGCTGTCGGGTCTGTTCATTACCTATGTGAGCCTGCGGGCCATGTTCGTGGTGCCCGTGGCCCTCTCGGCTGCGCTGCTGGTGGCAGGCCCGTTTGTCCTTCGCGACATCGAGGGCCGCGCCAAACGCCCCATCGACGCTCTGAGCATCGTTTTGAGCTGCGGGGGGTTGGCGTTGTTTGTGTACGGCCTCAACATCCTCACCAAAGACGTCGCGGTGGGCATCGTGTGCATGGCGGTGGGTGCGGTGGTGATCACGCTGTTTGTGGTGCGCCAGAACCGCATCCCCACGCCCCTGCTCAACCTTGCCCCGCTGCGCAACCGGGCCTTTGCCGCGGGAGAGGCCCTTGCGCTCCTGGGCTTTACGGGCTCGCTCTACATGAGCCTGCTCGTGCCCCTCTACCTTGAGGGAACCGCAGGCCGAACGCCCTTTGAGGCCGGATGCCTGCTCTCCGCACCCATCCTTGCCTATGCGGTGGCCACCGCCGTGGGCGGTCGTATTGAAGACCGCCGGGGCATCTGGCCGCTCGTGCCCGTGGGGTTCGCCGTGCTGGCGGCGGCGCTCGGGGGCCTGGAGGCTGCCTCGTCGCATCGCTTGGTGGCAATCGTGCTGGTGTGCGTGGCCCTGGTGTACATCGGGGTGGGGCTGGTGTTCGCGCCCCTTAAATCGCGCGACCTGGGGGCCGTGCCGCGCGAGCTGGTTTCGAACGCCTCGTCGATCCATTCCACGCTGGCCCAGGTAATCTCGTCGGTGGCGTCGGCCCTGTTCGTGGGCATCATGTCGTCCGATACCGTGCGTCTTATGGCTGCCGGGGCCAGCAAGGCCGACGCCTACGCCGCGGGCTTCTCGCGCACGCTGTTTATCGAGATCGGTATAGTCCTTGCGTGCTTGGCGGGGTCGGTGGTGTTTGCGCGCATCATGCACGGACGGTGGGTGGCTAAGCGGGGAAGAGGCGGCGTCCATGGCCGATGAGCATGCCCATACAGGGTGGCTTGCGAGGGCAACCTCGTACGTGCGATCCAAGCTTCGCGAGCTGCTGGGCCTCTTTGTGGGTCCGGGGGCCGAAGGGGCCTACGACTACAACAGCCACATGGAGCGCCGCGCCCTGGCCTATACGGCGGGTGTCGACGTCATGATTCTGGGCGGCGCGGCGAGCGCCCTGCTGCGCCTGCTGCCTGCGGCACCGGGGTCGTCGGGGCAGTTAGTCTCCCGGATGCTCGACCAGCTCATAGGGTGGTTTACCAGGGGATTGGTGCGCGGTCCGTTCGAGACCTCCCATGTGCTCGCCGTCGTGGCGCTCCTGGTGTGCGTGGCCGCAGGCGTCGCGATCCTCGGTATCAGCCACCGGGACCACAACGACTTCATGCACTCCTACGGCGCCGTGGCCGACCCCTATTCGGCAGACCAGAAGGCCCGGGCGCGTCGGTTTGTCTTCTGGTGCCGCGTGGGCTCGATGGTGCTCCTCGCGGTGGCCGCCGTGCTGCTGGCCGTGACGCTGGTGTTGCGCCAGCGCGGGGCGCCAACCTACGCCTACCTGCTGGTGGATGCGTTCTTCTTTAGGCTGCTTGCCTTTGGGGCGGCCCTGTGGGTGTACGCGTCGCTTATGGCTGCCCGGTTCGACGTGTTTGCCTACAACTACTACGCCTTGCGCTGTACCACGTTCTACGAGCTCAATGCCCACGAGCAGGGCGAGAAGCGCACGCGCCTGCTGCGCCAGAAGGCCATCCTTGCCCTGCACACCCGCATCGTCGAGGTGCTGTGGTTTGCGGCCGTTGTGGCGGCGCTCGTGCTCTACGGCACGCCGGGGCTTGTGCTGTCGTGGTACTGGGTGCCTCCGCTGGTCGCCGCCGTCGCGGGCAGCCTGATCCAGCGGGCGGGGCTCAATGCGGCTCGCAGGCTTGGGGGCTCGACGCCTTTGGAAGGGTAGAGGAGTGCGAGCTCGCTTACGAGCGGGCTTGACGGTGGCCAGCATGCCGGGAGAACGTTGAGGCGCACCTGGGTCCGCGGCCCTTCTTACCCGGCCCGCTGGTCCTGGTACCGGGGGTTCTCCATGAGCTCGGGGTTCTTGCCCACAAACGCCTGGGCCGCCTGCTCGTCGTCCTGGAGCAGCCACATGAACCAGGCCACCACGTAGCCCTGGGCGGAGTAGAGCATGGGGCCGTGGTCGGTCGCCACACGCCGGGCCATGAACTTCTGTGACGGGATATCGACGTAGATAGACTCCAGCTGCTCTCCGGTTACCACCCAGTCGTCGCCGCCCCCGGCACCGGAGACGAGCAGGATTGGCACGTCGACGAGGGTGGCGTCGTAATCCCACATCAGGTTATGGGCGAGCTCCTTGTTGGTGGGGGAGAGGGCCACGGCGGCCTTGTAGACGCCCTTGTGGTCGGTGTCGGTGACGGCGTTGAGGACGCCAACCCCTCCCTGGGAATGTCCGACGATGCCCACCCGGTCGAAGTCGACCTTTTGGTAGAACAGGCTCGGCTTGCCGTCGATCTCTTGGTTCTCGTTGCACCGCTCCAGGTAACGCAGGCACATCTCCGCCCCAAAGCCGTTCCACGAGTAGTTCTCTTCGGTCCCGATGACGATGAAGCCCTACGAGGCGAGATGCCTTGCCACGGCCGGGTACTTCGAGAGGGGAGTTCCGCTGCCGTTGCACAGGACGACGACGGGGTAGGTGCCGGTGCCCGTCTCGAGCTCCGCCGGATAGTAGGTCGTGAACTTCTTGAACCCCTGCGGCACGGCATCCTCGTGCTCGAGCACTTCGTGGGGCCCGTTGGCCAGGTAGGTCTGCTCGATGGGGCCGCCGGCCTGCACCGTCTGCTGATAGTTGTCCGGCGCGGCCGGCTGGCTTGCCAGTACCTTGAGGACGGCGAATCCCACCAGGGCGACAATGACCACCACGAGCGCGGCGACTGCGACGATTTTGAGCATCTTCTTCATCCTGCTCCTTCGGGATGGCTTGCGGGCTTTTCGGGGCGGTTTGTATGCAGCCGACGATTTTGGCTTTGCAGGGTTCGCGCAGATGGGGGTCTTGTGTGCGGCCGCCTCTCTAGAGCGGTCCACAGAATTGCTGATACTGCGTTACGCTCAGGCTTATGCGCCCCAGCACACCGCGCCCTCGCGCGCCTTGTCCAGCAATTCTGTGGACCGCTCTAAAGGGCCGTCGGAGCATGGCATTAAGGCAACCTTGCTGTTGGGATGCCCCGGTCAAGCGGCAGGCCGTCAGTAAAATAAGTTTACTGCCCGGATGTGCTGGTAATCCGCAAGTAAAACAACTTTACTGCTAGAACACATCAGTAAACCTACTTTGTTGCAAAATTTTGTCAGTAAAGTTAGTTTACTGCAGTCTTTTGCGAGTAAAGTTCTTTTTTTGACGCGACTTTTAAGAATGATATCAGTAAAGTTATTTTTTACTGCGAGGTCACGCCGAGGTTTGGCCTAGGGATATGAGTTGCAGGTGGGGCAAAAAGCCCGCACTACTTGCGGAGCAAAACAAAACAGGGCCACCTACCTGCAGGTTTTCTCATCCCTACGGGTAGGTGGCCCTTCATACAAAGTCGCTTTGCCCGCGCCTCACGTGCGTGCGGTCCCGCCGCCTATGCGGGTTTCTGCGGCCCCACGCAGCCCGTCGAGTCCCTACGCGTTCGCCAGCGCGTCCTCCACGGCGGCCTGGAAGCCGCGCAGGGTGTTGCTCGCGCCGCTGGCCACGTCGAGGTCGGTCGGGTCGGTGCCGGCCGCCACCTGCTCGCAGTACACGGGCAGCGCGGTCCCGCCGATCGTGGGGGTCTCGGCGTTCTCGAGCACCTCGACGCTCGCGATCTTGCCGCCCTCCACGGTCACGGCAACGGTCATCTTGCCGCCGTAGCCCATGCCGGTGCCCTCGTAGGTGCCGTCGGCCACCGCGGCCACGTCGACCTTGGCCGCGTCGACGTCGGAGGCCGCCTCGGCCGCCAGCTTCTCGCTGTGGGTCATGGCCTTCTCAGTCGCGCCCTCGAACTCGCCCTTGGCGCGCTTGGCGGCGTTCTGGCCGGCAAAGCGGCCAAAGACCATGGTCTCGCTCAGGTTGCCGCCGCCGTTGTACATGTCGGAGAAGACCGAGCCCATCTCGCCGCCCTCGAACAAGCCCTCGATGGGAAGGCCGTCCAGGCCGATGACCTGCGCCAACCCGTTGTGCCGCGGGCCGCCCTGGGTGTTGTACATCGAGGGGCCGATCTTGATGGCGTAGAACGGTCCCGTCTCCACCGGGATGGTGCACTGACGGCCGAAGTCGTCCTTCTCGCCCTCGCCGCCGTTGGCGTGGCAGTGGGCGTTGTAGCGCTCCAGGGCCTCGTCGAGCTCGCCGTTGGCGTTGAAGTCGGGGGCGTCGCCGATGGCGCGGATGGCCTCGGAGAGCTCGGCGATGGTGTCGGCCGAGATGATCTCGCCGCTGGCGATCTCGTCGGCGTTGCCTTCGGAGAAGATGGAGCACATCTTGTTCTCGATCTGTCCGGAGTCCACGATGTAGTAGGTGGGCAGGGGCATCGGCGTCGAGATCCAGCGGCCTCCGATGTTGATGCGGCCGTGGCGGTTCGAGGTGCTCTCGTCCATGAAACGGGCACCGTTGCAGCCGGCGTAGATGCCGTTGGCACCGCGCAGGGTCTTGCAGGTCGAGAGGCCCGGGCGCTGGTAGGCCCACAGCCAGCCGCTCACGTTGCTCATGTGCCACAGCTGCGCGCCGGCCTTTTGGGCCATCCTGATGCCGTCGCCGGTGTTGGTGATGCCCGCCTGCAGGTACACGTAGGGCTGCTGGGTGTAGTCGCTCATCATGTCGGGGTTGCCCTCAAAGCCGCCGGTGCACAGGCACACGCCGCCGTTGACCTTGATGTTTAGCAGCTCGCCGTCCTTCTCCACGACACAGCCGATGACGGCGCCGTTGTCGTCGAGGATGAGGTCGCGGCCGGGGCAGGAGTGCCACACGGTGAGGCGGTCGCCGTCGGTGCGGGCGTTCACGGCATCCATGCACAGGTTGTAGTAGGCCGAGTCAAAGGTCGCGGCACCTACCAGGATGTTGTAGCAGTGGTCGTTGCCCTCGAGCTCGGGGAACTCGTTCCACAGCGGCATGTAACCGGCGCGGCCCATGCCCCAGGCGTCGTCGCTGTAGACCCAGGTGCAGGGTCCCACGCGGTCGCCCTCGACCTCGGCGGGGCAGGCCACGTCGGGGTCCATGCCCAGCACGTCCACGGCCCAGTCCCAGTTGCCGGCGGCACCCTCGCACATGGCGCGCAGGGCCTCCTCGTCCCAGTTCTCGAAGTTGCCCATGAGGGCCGAGAAGTAGGTGTACAGGGCGTCGGCGTCGTCGGTGGCGATGACGTTCTGGCCGGCGGCGTTCGAGTTGCAGGGAGCGGAGCCCTCGGGGGCCTTCTCCACGGCCAGGACCTTCACACCCTCCTCGTAGGCGGCCACGGCGGCGTTGCAGCCGGCGGCGCCCAGACCCATGACCACGACGTCGTACTCGCCGTCCCAGTTGATGTCGGCAGGAGCGGCCTCGCTGGCGTGGGCGGCCACGGCGCCCATGGCGCCTGCGGCCACGGTGGCGCAGGCGGCGCCCTTAACGAGGTCCCTGCGGCTGATGTTCGACAAAGCCATATCGATCCCCTTTTTCGTATGGTGGTGGGGGCTGGCGCCTTGGTGCGCCGGCACCCCGGGTCGCTGCCCATCCTAGGGAGGAGGGCGTTGCGCTGCGGCCATAATCGGGGGTACTCTGAATAAAAGGCCTGATAGAAACCTCGACCATAAAAGATGGTATTGCCATGGTCTACCAGGACGTTTAAGGTTTTTTCTGGAGGTAGTTCTCATGGAAGAAAACCGCGAAGACCGCGACATCGCAGGCGTGCTGACCAAGGGCGTGGCCCCGGCCCTTGGCATGGCCATGGTCTGGCCGCTGCTGCGCTATGCCTTGTTTTTTAGGTTGCTCTACCCGGCGGGCCTCGACGTTCCCTTCGGCAAAGGGGGCCTCTCCGCCCACGGGGTCTTTTTGGCTACCCTCGCCTTGGTCGCGGTCGCGGCCCTGGCGCTGTGGCATCGGGCGCCGCGGGCGTTTGCCCGTCGGGGTGTGCTGGCGTTGCTCGGGTCCCTGGCGTCGTTGGGTGCCCTGCTGGCCCTGGCCATGGAGGAGGGGGTCCTGCCCCCATGGGTCCTCTGGATCTCGATCGCGCTTACGGCCGTGGGGTTCTTGGCCCTCTATCTTGGCTGGGGTTCTTACATGGCGGGGCTCGTATCCGGTGGAGAAGCCCCGCGGGCCGTGGTGCTCCTGGGAATCTCGTTTGCGCTGAGCTTCGCGCTGTTCTCGCGCGCGGGGCTCGTGGGGTCGCTGGCGGGAGGTCGGGTCGCGGCGCTGATCATGCCCGTGGGGGCGTCGGTTTTGTGGTATTGCTCGCGGCCCTGCATGGGGCTTGGGGACGGCGGTGAGCGATGCTCCCTGCGTAGGGCGGCCACGCCGTTGCTTGCGGCCGTTTGGGCGTTTTTGGTGGTGGGCAGTGCCGTGCGCGGTATCGTTGACCTGGAATTTCAGGGTGCGCCGGGGCGCCAGTTCTCGATGGAGGCCAGTTTGCTGGTGGCGGCTGTTGCCGTCGGGGCCATGGCATGGCGCGGGCGAGCGATGGGGCGGGGCCGGGCGGTCCGCTCCCAAAACGACGCCGTGGCCCTGCTCGCGGTGGGCTGCTGGATGGCCTTTGCCCTGATGTCCATGGCTGGCCTCTTCATGTTTTTGGCCACCGACGGCAAGCGCCAGGGTGGCGATGTGGTTGTGGTGAGCCGCACCCTTATGGAATTCGTCTTTTGGTTGCTGCTGTGCCATACCGTTGCCGCTCGTCGGGTGCCGGCGGTGCCGGTGTTCCTGGTGTGCGGCGTTTTGGTCGAAGTCGTTTCGTGGGCGGTGAGCTATGCCCTGATCCCGGCGCTGGCAAGCTCGCCTACCACCAGCGTGGTGCTCATGGACAACTCCTTCGTACTGGCCGTGGTGCTGGGGGCGGTGGCGGTTGCCCTGGTGGCCATGGGGGTCCGCTGGGCGCTCAAGAGGCCGGCGACGACGGATGGGGCCGTTACGGCCGTGCAAGTTGAGGGAATCGCTCTGGACGAGGGGGCCAACGGCGCCGTCGCGATACCGATGGGCGATGCGGCGGGGGAGGGGCTGCTCACCGAACGGGAGGCAACGGTGGCCCGTCTCTATGCGCGCGGCTACACCCTGCAAAAGGTGGCCGACGAGTTGCATATCACCAAGAGCACGGCCCAGAGCCACATCAAGCACGTATACCGCAAGCTCGGCGTTCACTCGCGCGACGAGCTGATCGAGCTGCTCGACGATGGGCGGCGGTAGGGAGGCGCGTAGGGCACGCAGCGGCAGTCCCGCTCTGGGTGGGCGGCGTGCCGTAAACGCGCGTGGCCCCGGGGCCAACCCCTGGGGCCACGCGCGTCTTGCTATGGCGTTTTTGACTCACAGGCTACGGTGCGTTACGCGTCCCAGTTTTCGAGACCTGCGGCATGTCGCCCGGCGATGATGCCGTTGCCCATGCAGGCGGCCACGCCCATCGGGGACACGGCGACGCCCTGGCCGATGTTGCCGGCGCAGTACAGGCGCGGGATGGGCTCGCCCTCCCAGTCAAGCACCGAGCTGTTGATGCCGCTCTTGAGGCCGCTGATGGTGTAGAGGCTCGAAGGCATGAGCTCGATGGCGTAGTACGGGGGCTTCGACATCTTGTTCAGTCCGGTGGTGCGGCCAAAGGCGTCGACGCCGGACTCACACCCCTCGTTCCACTGCTCGACGGCTGCCTTGAGGCCTTCGGCGTTCACAACGAGCTCCTCGCCGCTCCAATAATCGTTCGAGACTATTTGGGAGGCGAGCTCCTCGAGCGTGTCTGCCTTGAGGATCCACCCGCGCTCGAGCTCGTCCAGGTTGTCGTCGCTCAAGTCGTGAATGTGGAACACGCCGTTCCAGGTCCACTCGGTGTGGTCACTCGGAACCCTGCCCAGGGGTCCGTCCTCCATCACTTTGGCTACGAAAGCCCCACCATTCGCTGCTGCACGCTGCAGCATGATACGGGTGCGATGCTCGAGCTGCACCAGCCGATCGATCCCCCGCTGACCGAGCTTCCCGAGGACGCGTTTGATTACTGGCATCCCGGCGTTCTTGAAATCGGCCTGCGCGTGCGGAACATCGACGCCTGGTTCGAGAAGATCAAGGCCGCCGGCTATAAGACCACGACGGATTACATCTGGAACTGCGGTCCCGCAGATCGCAGCTTCCTGTTCTACGACTGCGACGGCCAAATGATCCAGCTGTGGGAGTGCGAGAGAAGCCCGCGCTGGGCGTAGCGTCCTAACGCGATAGACGCGCATGGGTCCGCCCTCTTTTCAACGGGGCGAGCCCATGCGCGTTGTTTTCTTTGGGGTTGTCAGGGACGGTCGCTATTCCCAGGGTTGCTCGGCGGCGATCATCTGGCCGGCCTTGCGACCCCAGACCATGGTGCCGAGGATGGCCCAGCCGCACCCGGGGTAGAACGGAGGCATCCAGTTTCCGCCCATGCTCATGCCCGCGGCGTACAGGCCCGGAATGGGGTCGCCGGAGGGGGTGAGAACCTGGGTGTTGGCATTGGTCTTGAGGCCCGATGCGCTGCCCATGGACTGGGGAATCACCAAGTCGGCGTAGAACGGCGGTGTTGCAATGGTGCCAAAGTCGCAGCGGCGGTCAAAGTCGGGGTCAACCTCGTCGGCGCAGTAGGAGTTCCATTCGTCGACGGTCTTTGTCAAAGAGGCAGAAGGAACGCCGATCTTCTCGGCCGGCTCTTCGATGGTGTCGGCCGAGACGATGGTTTCGTTGTTGGCCGCGCCCTTGTTCTCCCAAACCCACAGGTGGTCTGCGTCGCAAATGATGTAGCAGAACTTGTCGATGTCGTCGAAGTTCATGCCGTTGTCAACAAGTTCGCTGACAGTCTTGGCAACCACGAAGCCCCACTCGGCGTCTTCTTGCACATAGCGCTTGCCGCGCGGGTTTACAAGGATATTGCCCTCAAACTTGTAGATCTCGTACTCGTTGGGGGTGTGACCCTCGGCCGTGCTGTAGTCGCCGACGCCGCCCACATAGTGCGCGTCCTTCATGCAGCAGGCCGAGCTGCAGGCCAGGTCGGCATCGACCTCTATGCCCATGCGCACTCCGTCGCCGGTGTTGTAGATGGTGTCCTTGGGAGCCACGTATCCCTTCTCAAGCATCTGAAGGCCCCAGTACTGTTGGCGGTTGTAATCCTTGGCCATTTCAAGGTTGTGGTCGATGCCGGCCGAAGAGATGAGGACGGCGCGTTTGGCCTTGCAATTGATGGTTCCCTGGCGACCTTCGGCCTGGACACCGATAACGCGGCCCTCGGCGTTGCGAATCAGATGGGTGGCCTCGGTTTCGGTAAGCACGGTCACCAGGTCGTCCCCATAGGCGAGAAGGGCGGATTCAAGATAGGGGAAGTGCCCGCCATAGTAGGTGTATCGTTCACAAGGCAACGGGCGTGGATGTCGTGGCCGTTGTCGAACTGCCAAATGGGGGCAATGTACTCAACGGTGTTGAACTCGCGTCCGAGAGACATGAGCCAGTCGACGGTCTCGCCGCTCTTGACGCACATCTCGCGGATCATGTCGTCGTTGGAGAGGCCCTGGGCCCAGCGAATCATGTCTTCGGCGAACTGCTCTCCCGAGTCGTTGTGAATGGAGTCGAGCTTTTCCTGCGTATCGCCTTCTACGCCCTGAAACTCCTTCTGGAAGGTCGACCCGGCGCACATGACGTGACCGCCGCACATGTAGCTGTTGCCTCCGCAGACGCCGCCCTTTTCGAGCACGAGCACGGAGCACCCGGCGTCGGCGGCTTCGATTCCCGCGCTAAATCCGGCACCGCCGCCGCCCACCATTGCTAGATCGGCCTCGTAGTCCCAGGTTATCTCGGTAAGTTCGTCGGCTTTTCCGATACGGGCCATGCTGAAGAGGCCGACGGCCGCCGATACGGCCCCTGCCGTCTTAATAAAGTTACGACGGTCGGTGATAGTGAAATTACATGCAGGCATAATTCAATTCCCCTTTTCTTAATACCGCTGTGTCTGTCTTTAATTGTGGTTTTTGGACTAAGCGAGTTTACCCACGCTCTCAGTTTGAAGAAAAAGGACTGCAAAATACATTCCGTAATTCATAAGTTTTAGGGTATCTGCAATGAATTATCTTTCGATTATCGAAACAACCACTGCCCACACAAATCCATATACTAAGTAAATCTATACATAATCGGTTGCGAGAAAGACCATGGTGCCAAACGACTCTATCAAAAACGGCCCCATCGCGATGCTTCATGACCCCGACCTATTGGCATTCGTTGGTGAGGCGTCTCGGTTTTCAGAAGACGAAGAGACCTTTTTGTCTCGTTTTGCGCCGCAAAAAAACAGCTCTCAGACGCTTTGGGAGATTGTCTCGTTTGTTCGGCGCTGCCAGGGCTGGCCGCAGGCCTCCGTTGGGCCTGGCGATACATTGCGGGGCGACTGTTTTTGGACGATGCCGAACGAGTTCCTGGTACGCGTCATGGGCATCGTCCAAAAGATGTCGGACTCCTCAAAGTTCTGGGTCGACCTGCGTCGTTTCAATTCGCGGCCAGTGGTCCAGGATTATCTTCTCTCCGATATCTATGCGGCTGCCGTGCGCGATGGTATCGACGTTGCCTACGAGCGTTTGCGCCGGTTGATCGTGCTCGGAGAGGCTCCTGAGAACCCGGCAGAGCGCGTGCTCTGCAACCTGGTTCAGTTTTTAAGAATCCTGGGCGACGGTTCTTTGCAGTTCGAGAAAGAAACTCCCTTGAGCGCATTGATTGACGCGGAAGTAATCCCCGCCCTTTTACAAGGGGTGGACGAATTGCCCGGAGCTTCTAGGGCATGCTCTGAGCCGACCCGCGATGTCGTGCCTTCGATTGCATCGCGTGCCAAGGTGCGTCGTGTCCTGCTAGAAACGCTCGACCGTGCGCAGCTGTGGGGTAATTTTGCCTTTCTCAACCAAATCATGGTGTCAGAAATCTTTTTTGAACGCGTCCCCTTTGCGCGGTGCAACGCCCTTATCGAAATCGCCATGCGCCATTGCGGCTATCAGCGACTGGGGATGACGGCCCTTGCATGGGCCCCTCTCTCCAAAATTCGACTGGATTGGGAAGCTGGCACGCTGCCTGCCGACGAGATGGTCGCGCCCCATGGAAATGCTCTTATCACGACGCCCTTTGGTACCGATGCGACGCTGGTCCTCTATCAATACATAGAGTTTTTTGAGTGCTGGCTTACTCGCGTTGAGGAGGACCTTGCGTGCGAAGAGGGCCGCGACGGTGCGCATCGAGCGGCTATCGACGCTGACCTGCGTCTCAATCTGCGGCAACGGGAGCTTCTCAAGGAGTTAGTGCAAAACCCGTCCAATATGGTCGACGTTCGCGGGTACGAGCTTCGTTTTGAGGTGGCCATGTCTACGGCCAACACCGATTTGGCAAAGCTCGCCGCACTTGGGTGGTTGACGGCCGCCTATGAGGGAAAACGGCAGGTATACAGGCTTTTGGCCTAAGGACTCCCAGGTCGGTGTTGCCTGCCGCCGTATCAAGGAGGGTTTAGCTCCAGATGCGGTCGAGCAGTCCTTGCCGATCGGCGACGTTCATCTTTGCGTAGATGTGCGACACATGCGCATTGACCGTGCCGCGCGCCAGGCCCAGGTCGTCTTGGATAAACGCGTGGGAACGCCCTTGGGCGAGCAGCATGAAGACCTCAGTTTCGCGCGGCGAGAGCTTGCTGTCCTCGGCCAGGCGAAGGCAGTGCTCGCGCACCGAACGTGTGTGCTCGGTGCCCTCGTTGTTTGGCAGTTCGCTGCGCTCGTGGTCCTCGTCTTCGGTTTTCCAGCGGTGGCCCTCGCGCGCAGACAGGTTTCCAATGATGGCAAGGGTGCTTACCACTACCAGGTAGAGGGCAAACACGACTGCCAGGGTTAGCCCGAACGGATTGTTGGCAAGCACCACCACCCACACGATGGACGCGGCGGCGTACATGGCTTCGGCCACGCCGATTGTGCGATATGATGGCATGCTGAGCACGTCGAGGGCCGTAGCTATGAGTGTCCAGAACAGCAGATGCGCAAAGAGTTGGCTGACCTGGACGATAATCGACAGCGCTGCTAGCCACGCCCCCTGGGCGTAGGGCTGCATAGCCACGGCAAAAAGCCCCGCAAGCGTGAGAAAAAGAGCCGGTTGAAACCGCAGGGCTAGGCCAAGATGGCGGGGGAGCAAAATGGCATAGCGAGCGAACAGCACGATGATGCAGCTGGGTATCACGACGCTCAGGAGCATCGAAGACGATGCGGCGATGCTCGCGCTGGTGTTGCCCCACAGGCCCAGATAGCTGACGAACCGCATGACGGCAAGCACGGCCGCCACGATAAAAAGGAGCAGGTACGTAATCACGCGGTCGCCCTGTGCGGGCGGGGTGTGCAGGGCCGTGCGTTGGGGGACGCCAAACACGGTCCGATCCGCAAGGGAGCTGTCATCGCGAGACGGCGCCCCTTCTCCTGCTTCCAAGACGGCGGCTCGGCGCATCAGTGCGCATGAAATCTCAAAGAGCGCGGCCGCGAGGAATGGGGCCGCAACGGCGCAGACAATCTGTACAGTGCTGCTGGGGGAGGCGCCGATGATTTCAATCATGAGAAGCTTTGCAATAATCCAGCCGGTCACGCATACGACGGTTGCCCCGGTGCCCCTTGTGCGGGCGACCATGAGGACGAATCGGGCCGAAAGCCAAAACTGGATGGCTCCAACCGTGGCAAGGCCACACGCCACTATGGGGGAGCTTGGGCCAAGCAGCCCCTGGGTGGGGAGCGCAAAGGCAACGGTTCCCACGGCGCCCAGCACCGGTAGGATGACGCGCAGCTTGGTGTCGTGTTGGCGTAGCTGGCCAGGCATTGCTATATAGAACACGGAGCACAGGAGCGCGCCAATCAAAAAGAAGAGCCGAGGGTTTGCAAAGGGGTCGTCCAGAGTAGCTGGGGGGATGAACGCCTCGGTGTGCCCCATAACAAGGCACCACAGGGAGGTGAAGCCAAGACCAATTGAAGAGCAAGCTATGCTTGCGTAGACCCATGGCTTGAAGGACGCGGTGTTCGCCTGCTCTAAATTGTCGACATATTGTGCACTGGTAAGCTTCATTCTAAAACCGATCTTTCACTGGTCGTGCAGTCACCGCATGGCGCGGCGACCAGCTCCTTTCGAAATGCTCTAGGTCGTTCTCCCGATGGTCTGTATCGTACACGGTTTTTGGGCCAATACCGAGCAAACCCCTATAGGTCGTTTGCCCGATACCGTCGTGACCTGGGCGTTGATAAGGTTTGCCGCGTTTTTGCATTAGAGGCACACCTAGAGAAGGGAAGGCACGATGTCTGTTACTCACCAAGAATCGGCATATGTCCAAAGGGGGAGGCGTTCGTTTGTTGCCCTTGCCGCCTGTTGTCTGACGGGGGCCATTGCCCTGGGGCTGTGTATGGGCCAGCCTGCCGCATGGGCCGGAGAGGGCGCTGGCGAGTCTGTGGGGCAATATGGTTCGCAGGTCGACCGGAGCCTATTTGACGACCCCGAGGCGCTGGCCTCTTATACCGCCCAGCGAGCCCAGAGGGATGCAGGCGTCTCGACGCGTTATGCGGCTGAGGTAATCACGCTTGAGGATGGCACCCAGGTCCAACCGATTCCCAATGATCGGAGGGGCTACAACGTGGGGGTCATTCGGGCTGGGGAGCGCGGCTGCACGGCGTGCCATACGCTGGAAGACGCCATCGAATGGTGCCCCATTTCGCACAACGGCTTGAGTAGCTACGGAGACGACCCGCTTTCGGTGAATACGTGCATTGCATGTCACGATGGCCAGCAGGAGCCCCTGTTCAATCGCCCCGGCATCGAGATGCCCGACGTTATTCACAACTCCCATATGGGCAGCCCCGCTTTTGCGGCTTTGAACGGCTCGTGCGTCTCGTGCCATGAAATAGATGCCGAGACGAATACCATGCCGTTGTGGGACGAGGTCAAGTACGATCGTATGCAGGGTTTTACCGAGGTCGCCGA
Organism: Coriobacteriaceae bacterium; assembly: GCA_019421015.1. Taxonomy (GTDB): domain Bacteria; phylum Actinomycetota; class Coriobacteriia; order Coriobacteriales; family UMGS124; genus JAHZGC01. The sequence continues at coordinate 152,277 of JAHZGC010000006.1, forward strand.
CGTTGCTGGATCGTTCTCGTTTGATCAAGACACCCTCACCGACAACGACCGTACGTTCTATATGACCTCTGCGGCAACGGACCCCAACGGCGTCCCGCTGCACTCGAGCTCCGATGACTCGGTACTTGAGAACCTGGCTATCACCATTGACGGCCTGGTGGACAACCCCATCGACCTTAAACTCGTCGATATTCCCGAAGACCAGCTGGTAACGCGTATTCTCAAACTGCACTGCTCGGCCAACGGCATTGGAGACGCACTGATTGCCAATGCCGAGTTCACTGGCGTGACGATCGATGCGCTCTGCGAAATGGTTGGTGCCCAGGGTGATGCCCTGAAGTTTATCTGCGAGGAGAGCCAGTCGACCTTTAGCCTCGAGTGGCTGCGCGACCATGAGGCGCTCATCGTGTTTCAAATGAACGGTGAAAACCTTCCCAGCGAGCTGGGCTATCCGTGCTCATTGTTCATTGTGGGCACGGGCGCCAATACCAGTCGTCACTATGTGACCGGTATCGAGTTTCTCGACTCCGCCGACGTTGCCAAGTTTAAGCACGAATCGCCGGGTACCGAGATCGTTGGACTCGAGGACGAGTGGTACAACAAGCCGGCGGCCGCTTTCCTCAATGTGAGGGATGGACAGATTTTTGAAGGTGCCGACGCCATAGTGTTCGAAGGATTCGCCGACGCTTTTGACGAACGGGTCGTCGAGGTCAAGTTCTCGCTTGATAGGGGCAAGACCTGGCAGGTCTGCGAAACCCCCGACACGACCATCGACCGTTGGGTGCATTGGACCTATACGCTTGAGGGCCTAGAACCGGGCAGCTATGACCTGCGTGTTCAGGTGACCACCGACACCGGGCGTGTCATGGCGCAGGACCTCAACACCGTATTCCATGTCAAATAGCTCGCCGGATGCTCTGGTCGGTGACGTGTTGTTGTCTAGCAAAGGAGTTTTCTATGAATAAAGCGACTCGGGTCATTGCCGCCGGCATGGGGTCCGCCTTGGCGATGGCGGGGGCCGTCCAAGCCGTTGCCGTAGCCGACGAAGCGCAGGGCAATGCGGTTCAACCGGTGGCAATCGAGGCATCCGTTGACGCCCGTGAGATTGCGGGCGACCGTGTGGTTGTTCCCGAGGTGGTGGGAACCTTTGGGTTCACCCAGACCGAGGTGTCGTCAAACGAGTGGATTGCGCGCCATATCGGTGAGGCGTCGCGCTATCTGTGTGGCTCTGCGGTCGTGCAGGTAGAGGATGGCGTGGACGCCGCCGATTGGGTTCTTGAGGTAACGGGCGACGTTGCGCACCCTTATGCAACGACTATCGCGGACCTCGCCGCCACGAACGAGGTTCAGGCCAGCCTGTTGGGATGTGCCTGCGCTGCCAACCCGACAGATGGTCTCGCCATAGCGAATGCCATGGTCGAGGGCATCTCGGTCAACGATATTCTGCGCATAGCCCGGCCTGCGGATGGGGCGAACACCGTTGTGTTTGTCTCGGCCGACGGGTACGAGGTGGCGCTGCCTTTGGCCTATCTTTCGGGCCGGGCGTGCCCCCTGGTGTTTAACATCAACGGCTCGGCGCTCGTCGAGTCGGTGGGAGGTACCAACCAGCTATGGTTGGGATCGACTCCGGCCAGCTATTTTGCCCGCGATGTGGTGTCTATCCGCATCGAGACGCGCGATGCCGTGCCTGCCGACCCCAGGAGCGATGAGGCCCGGTCTGCCTATGAGGCGCTGCCCAACATCGGCGTGAAGTTTGGCGGCGAAATCGGCGCTTAAGGTATCGAAGCGCGTTCGAACATGGGCCCCGGGAAACAGCTCCCGGGGCCCATGTGCATGTCTCGGCCTACAGCCCCAATTCCCCTCGTCCCAGCAACCCGCTGGTTCCGCGCTCCACAAACGTTGCCAGCTTGTAGGCCAGCTCCTCCGGCGTGCGGCCGTCGGGCCCGTCGGTGATCCACAGCCACGTGGCGTCTACCATGGTGCGTGAGAGCAGGTTGGCAAAGAGCACGATGTCATCTTGGGGAATGTCCCTGTCGCCATAGGCCTTGGTCAGCCGTTCGATGTCGGCGCTGTAGGCGGCGCGCATCCAGGCGTCGCGGAATTCCTGCGACTTAAGGGCGTTGCGGTAGAAGGTGCGGTTCTCGTCAAGGTAGCGCAGGATCTCCGCCTCGCATTCGTAGATGGGGCGGTCGTAGTCGGTGAACGACACGTTGGCGAGCTCGTTCAAAAACACCTGCTCGGCCAGGGCGCGTTTGTCGACGAAGTGCTTGTAGAACGTTGCCCGCGACACGCCGCTCAGCTCGAGGATGTTCTCAACGCTGATGTCCTTGAGCTCCCGATGCTGCATGAGCTCCTTGATGGCGTCGGCCAACAGGTCCTTGGAGGTCTTTTTGAGACTCATCGGCGTGCATCCCCTTTTGCATAGAGCCGGAGTTTCTCCGCTGCGTATACAATAGCGCCCTTTTTGTTTAGGCGCACCTATACAGATTACCCGGCTTTGTTCATATGCATATAAATGGCCTCATTTTGCTAACTTCCCAGCTCACGGCCCCCGTACTTTAATGGACCCAGCTTCCAAAGGGGAGGCGGAAAACAATCCGAATAAGCAAACAAATAAGGGGTTGATCATCATGGGACGTGAGGTTTCTCGCCGTTCGTTGCTGAAAGGTGCCGCGCTGGGAATGGCGGCCGCCGGCCTGAGCATGGGGGCCGCCGCTGCCTATGCCGAGACCGAGCAGGGCGAGGTCGTTGCCAACGTGTCCAAGCACAACGACCAGGTCTCCGAGTATCAGGACATCTTTGACGTGCTGGTCTTGGGCTGCGGCGCCGCCGGCATGAGCGCCGCGTGGCAGGCGGCCACCGACGGGTGCCGCGTGGGCCTGGTCGAGATCATGCCCAACTACTACGAGGCCAACAGCTCCATCTGCGCCGGCATGCTCTGGGGCTGGAACAGCGCCATCCAGAAGGCCAACGGCGTGCCCGAGCAGGACTACGACACCTGCATGGCCTACCTCGAGGCCTGCGGCGGCGGCCATGAGGACCGCGCGATGAGCGACGTGTTCATCCGCGAGGCCGATGGCATCCTCGAGTGGATGCTGGGCCTGGGCATGGAGTTGCCCGAGGACGGCCTGACCGCTTTTGGCGCCGAGTACCTGGTGGCCGACGTCGTCGACCCGGTGCCCCACAGCCACGCCAACGTGCAGGGCACTGGCCGCGGCTTCACCGACCCGCTCTTTGCGGCCTGCCAGGACGCCGGCGTCGAGTTTATCTGGAACGCCCGCGCCACCAACCTCATCACCGACGCGTCGGGCCGCGTGGTGGGTGCCGTGACCGAGAAGGGCAACTTCCGCGGCAACAAGGGCGTCGTGGTGGCAACCGCCGGCTTCAGCCGCAACGAGCGCCTCATCAACAACTTCATGCCCGACCTGGCCGGCAGCTGCGCCGGTACCCACAGCCAGGGCGACGGCATCATCATGGGCGCCGCCGTGGGCGCGCAGCTCTCGAACATGTGGTGCCTCCAGGGCGGCAGCGTGGGCTCCTTCATGGACGGCGGCATCTGCTACGACCACCTGCTGGGCAGCCTCGGCAAGGGCTGCATCGAGGTGGGCATCGACGGTGTGCGCCACTGGGACGAGGGCAACTACTACGAGACCAAGTACGAGCTGCTCAAGACCATGCCCGAGAAATGCTGCTGGGTGATCTGGGACCAGAAGACCACCGACCGCGGCCCCTCGATCTGTTTTGCGCCGCCCTGCTCCGCCAATTTCGACGCCGAGGTCGAGAAGGGCTACGTCTTCCGGGCCGACACCATCGAGGAGCTGGCCGAGCAGATTGAGCTCGACCCCACGGTCCTGGCCGACACGCTTGCCCGCTACAACCAGATGGCCGAGGCCGGCCTTGACGAGGACTTTGGCCGCACCTTCGAGCTCGAGCCGCTGGTCACGCCGCCCTACTACGCCTCCAAGGGCGTGGGCTGCACCTCCGACACCGCCGGCGGCCTCAAGATCAACACCGAGGCCGAGGTCCTGAACTGGGACGACGAGCCCGTCCCCGGCCTCTACGCCGCCGGCTCCACCACGGGCGGATGGCGCGGCGACACCTACCAGGGCTGCGGCACTTCCATCTCGATGGCCTGCATCTTTGGCCGCCGCGCCGGGCGCAATGCCGCCGCCGACGCCGGCAGCGCCTACGAGGGCAAGCTGGCCGCCGACGCCGGGGCGTACCTGAACGAGGAGCAGCTCGAGGTGGAGTTGGCCAGCAACCAGTACCTGGGCAGCGACATGGGCATGGGCGGCACCATCACGGTGCGCGTGACCGTCGACGGCGACAAGCTCGCCGACGTCGAGATCGTCCAGGCCGACGAGACCGTGGGCATCGGCTCCCGTGCCGTGGAGGAGCTTCCCGCCGCTATCCTCGAGGCCCAGACCTGGGACGTCGATGCCGTGGCCGGCGCCACGGTGAGCTCCACTGCCATCAAAAACGCTGTGAAGCAGTGCATGGAGCAGGCTGGGCTGGCGTAAGGGCCGCTGCACTATCGAACTGCACGCGTGGCGGAGCCGTCCCCGGGGAGGACCTGTGGGGCGGCTCCGCACGCTAAACCAACGCCGCGTGCGCGCTGGGGGCGGGGAGGTCCGTCAAAACGCGCGTTGCATGTGCGCCGGCGGAAGATTGCGTGCCAAAACGCGCGCCGCATGTGCGCCCTGGTTGTCAAAAGACCCGCCGCGTGTGCGCTCGGGGGGCAAAACCGCGCACACAGGATTGCCGTTTTGGCAATCGGAGCGTACACGCTGCGGTGGTTTTGGCATCCTCTTTCTGTCAGGGGGTTGCTCGCCCCGCTGACCGCGTTGGGCGCACTGGTGCCGCTGAATGGAGTTTGCGAACGGCCCTACCGCCAAATCAGGTCGAGCAGCCCCTGCCGGTCTGAGACGCCCATTTTTATGTAGATGTGCGATACGTGGGCGTTCACCGTGCCCCGCGCAAGGTCGAGCTCGTCCTGAGGTTGTTGGTGTGTTCGGCTTCACCCAAACCGAAGTCTCGTCCAACGAGTGGATTGCGCATCATATCGGCGATGCGTCGCGCTATCTGTGCGGCTCCTCCGTTGTGCAGACGGGGGAGGCTACCGACGCCGCGAGCTGGACGCTCAAAGTGGCGGGCGACGTCGCCAACCCCTGTGTGACGACCATCGGCGAGCTTGCCGCCACGGGGGAGGTGCAGTCCAGCCTCCTGGGCTGCGCATGCGCCGCCAACCCGACGGACGGTCTTGCGATAGCGAACGCCATGGTCGAGGGCATCTCGGTCAACGACATTCTCCGCATAGCCGAGCCGGCACCTGAGGCCAACACCATCGTGTTCGTCTCTGCCGACGGGTACGAGGTGGCGCTCCCGCTTGCGTACCTTTGGGGCCGGGCGTGCCCGCTGGTGTTCAACGTCAACGGCTCGGCGCTGGTCGAGTCGGTGGGCGGCACCAACCAGCTGTGGTTGGGGTCGACCCCGGCAAGCTACTTTGCCCGCGATGTGGTGTCGATTCGTGTTGAGATGCGCGACATCGTGCCGGCGGACCCCCGAAGCGGCGAGGCCCGGGAGGCTTACGGGGCGTTGCCCAATATCGGCGTGAAGTTCGGGGGCGAGGTCGGCGCCTAAGACGCTAATCCGGTGGTCGTTTCGGGCTGTTGAAAAACGGGGCATGGGCATGCGCTGGGTGTCACGGCATGTGCCCATGCCCTCTTTTGCACCTGCCACCTTAATGGGGTTCTCCACCGCTTAAGGGGTGATGCCGACGGTTCCTCATGGGGATGTCCATGTTCGCGGATGATTCGACGCCGATCCGGTGGACTAGACAGGCTAGACGACATTTTGTCTAGTAACTCGATAAAAAATCGTCTAGTAACTAGACGTAGGGGTCCCTAGAGGCTCGGAACTTACCCTGCCGTGCCTGGGACGGTCCTCTTTACCAGTTCGGTTTTATACCGCTCGACCGCCGCCGAGGGGCCATTCCACCAGTATTTGAGAGAGTCGTCATAGAGGTCGGATGCAGTTTGCGATGCGAGAAACGCCGGCAGAAGCAGCGTCGGGTCGCAGCCGGTCTCATCGGCGAGTTTGGGCCACGGCCATCACGACCGTGAGGTCCATGGCAGCCAGGGTCGCGTCGCTTACTCGAGGCATGGGGATTCCTCGCCTTCGAACGCTAGGCCCTCTAGAGCCTTGCAAACGAGCGCGCTTGCTCAAGTGAGGTTGTTAGATAGAAGCCGCGCCCGAAGTCCTTAAAGCGGACGCACTTCTCCAATGACGGCCGCTCGACCGCGGTGTAGCTGCCATGATACAGAAGCGTGCCAGGCTGGGGCAGATCAACCATTTACCGCACCTCCTGACGGGCAAGATAGGAACAGACGTCTTCATATACGGCCTCATCGCCTTCAACGTGCAAAAGCCACCAGTTGTCTGCAATGTATGAGAACCCATGGGAGACGTTCAGCCTACGGGTGGCCTCATCGAGCGAGAGCCCCAACCGCTCCGCGAACATACGGGCGATGCGGACTTGCATATAGATAATCTGTTCGGTGCGTCTTCGCAGGCCCTTGCCGTTGTTGGAGGTGATGGAATATGTGGCATGCTCGGACGGGCGGGACTTCCCTGCTGCCTCTGTTGAGTTCTCTTACCCTTCCCTCCACCACCCAGAAAGGCCTCTCGCCCATGAACATCCTGACCATCAGCGCCCAGAAGCCCGACAGCACCGGCAGCGGCGTGTACTTGGCCGAGACCGTGCGCGGGTTCGAGCGGCTGGGCCATCGGGTGCAGGCGGTCTGCGGGGTCGACGTCGCCGACGAACCGTTCGTGTCGGAGGCCTGCCGGCTGCATACCGTGCGGTTCAACACGGCCGGGCTGCCCTTCCCGGTGGTGGGCATGAGCGACGTCATGCCCTATGCCTCCACGCGCTACCGCGACCTCACGCCGGCGATGGTCGAGCAGTTCAAAGCCGCCTTTGCCGTCACGGTGGGGCAGGCGGTGCGAGAAGCTCAGCCCGACCTGGTGATCTGCCACCATCTGTACCTGCTCACGACCCTGGTGGCTCAGATGGGGCTCGCTTGCCCGGTGGTGGCCGTGTGCCACAACACCGACCTGCGCCAGATGCGCTCCCACGGCTTGGAGCGCGACTTCATCCGCGCGGGCATCCAGCGGCTCGACGGCATCCTTGCCCTGCACGACGCCCAGATTCCCGAGATCGCCCAGGTCTACGGCGTGGACCCCGCGCGTATCCGCGTGGTGGGCACCGGCTACAACGACGCGGTGTTCTACCCGGTCGAGGGCCTGCGCGAGCCGGGCCTTACGCGCGTGGTCTACGCGGGCAAGATCGCGCGGGCCAAGGGGGTGCACAGCTTGCTTGCATGCCTGGGCAGGCTGCCGTTTGCCCCGAGGGCGTTCGGGCTGCGCATGGCCGGCGGCCACGGTTCGCCCGAGGAGTACCAGGAGGCAGGGGCCTTGGCCGAGAAGGCTCCCTACCCGGTGACCTTCGAGGGAAAGCTGTGCCAGCCCGACCTGGCGCGCCTCTACAACGCGAGCGACGTCTTTGTGCTGCCGTCGTTTTGCGAGGGGCTACCGCTCGTGGTGGTCGAGGCGCTGGCCTGCGGCTGCAAGGTGGTGGTCACCGACCTGCCGGGGCTGCGCCCGTGGATCGACTCCCAGATGCCCGGCGCACCGGTGGTTTACGTGGCGCCTCCACGCATGGCGGGGCCTGACGAGCCGGTGGCCCAGGACCTGCCGGGGTTCGAGGAACGCCTGGCCGCCGCGCTGGTGGAGGCGGCCGAGATGCCCCAGCCCACGGCGGCCCAGGCGCGGGCGTGTACGGGGAGCCTCTCGTGGACGAGCCTGGCCGAGCGGATGTTAACGGAGGCCCTGCGGTAGGAAGCTTGGGAAATGGGGAGTGAGCTAACGTATGGGGCGGACTACGGGGTGACGCGCAATGGCCAGAATCCGGACTTTGCGACTTTGCCAGTGGTAGCCGTGGCGGGAATCCCAACTTTGCGATGCAGTTTGGGCGGGTTGATGACCTCACAGTGCGAATGACGAGTCATGTACCTGTGATGATACTAGTATCATCATGAGTGCTACTCCAAAACCGAGTCGCAAAATTCGAACTTCTGCCACCTTGGCCCCCGCTCAAGTCGCAAAGTTCGGATTCTGTCCATCGCATCGCATCGCATCGCGGCCGAGCCCCGGCCGTTCGGAGGGGTCAAGGTGAAACGCCTGTGCGGGCCGGGACCATGCATTCCCGACCCGCACGTTGTTGTAGAGCCGCGTTACTTACGTCAGACTACGCGTTCATGATCGTGTAGTCCTTGACCTCCTCGTCGTTCATCTCGCGGGCCACGCGGCGGGCAAAGGTGCAGGTGCGGCCGTGGGCGTAGCCGGTGCAGAGGTTGGGGTAGCTGTGGGCAAAGTACGAGCCCGAGCTGTCGCCGATCACGTAGAGGCCCTCGAAGGGGTCGCCGTTGGCGTCGACGGGGCGGCTGTGGGTGTCGATGCGGATGCCGTCGAGGGTCGAGAGCGCAAACGACGTGTTGCGGATCGCGTAGAACGGCGGCGTGGTCAGGGCGATCATACGGTAAGCGTCCTTGTAGAAGTCCTCGTCGTCGCCCTTCTCGGCCAGCTCGTTGTAGCGGTTCACGGTCGCCACAAAGGTCTCCACGGGCAGGCCCATCTTCTCGGCCAGCTCCTCGAGGGTGTCGGCCTTTTGCATGATGCCGGCGTCTACGGCAGAGGCAAAGGCCTGGTCAACGGCCGCCTCGTAGTCGCCGTCCTCAAAGAGGTACATGCCGTCGTTGGGGGCACCGTTGGGGAACGGGTAGGCGCGCGAGCAGCCCACGGTCTCGAACTGCGTGATGTTCTGCCAGTAGTTGGAGTCCATCACCGAGATGCAGAGCTTGCCGGGCTGCAGCGAGCAGGCGTGGGGAGCGTAGTCGTAGAGGCCGCTCTCGTTGAAGAAGCGCTCGCCCTTGGTGTTGACCTTGAGCCAGGGCTGCGACCCCAGGCTGAAGAAGGTCATGGCGGTGAAGTCCTGGGCGGTCTCGCTCGGCATCAGGCCCATGCGGTCAAAGAGCATCGTGGAGTGGGCGTCGTCCATCTCGGCGCCCATCCACAGGCACGCCTTGATGCCGTCGCCGTACACGGTGGAGCCGATCTGCATGCCAAAGAGGCCCACGGTCTCGGGCTGCAGGGCGGCCATCATCTCGGCGTTGTTCTGGTAGCCGCCGGCGGCGAGCACGATGCCCTTGGTGCCCACGAAGCGAATGTAGTCGCCCGTCTCGGTATCCTGGGCTATGGCCGCGGTGACCTTCTTGCCGTCGTGCTCGAACTTGACGAACTTGGTGTTGAAGCGGAACTCGCCGCCGTTGTCGAGGATGTACTGCTTGAGGATGCTCTTGCCGTCCTCGTACTCGGAGTTGTCGAAGTGCGCGCTGTGGCCGGTGGCGAACTTGGGGATGACGTCCAGGCCCACGGCCGCCTCGTAGCCGCCCTCGTGCAGCATCACGGCGCCATAGCTTTCGAGCACGCCGCCCACCCAGTCGATGGCCTCGGCCGACTCGCGGGCCCAGATCTTGGGCAGGCGCTGGTCAAAGCGGCCGGAGTTCTGCATCACGTGGTAGTTCATGATGGCGCGCTCGTCGAGCTCGGTGCCCTCCTCCTGCTGGTACTTGGAGCCGATGGCGCCCCAGTCGTTGCGCAGGGTCGAGACGTCGGCGTTCTGCTCGATGATCAGGGTCTTGAGGCCCTTCTCGGCCAACGACGCGCCCACCTCGAGGCCGCCGGTGCCGCCGCCGATGACCAGGGCCTCGACCTCCACGGTCTCGGCAGGCTCGGGGGTCTCGGGCTCGGGCTCGAGCCAGCCGGCGTTGACCTGGGCCACCTCGAGGGCGGGTGCGGCCTCGTCGGCCACGGCGGTGCTTGCAACGGCCACGGCGGCGACCGAGGCGGCGGCGGTGCCGGCAACAAAGCTGCGGCGAGTCAGAGAAGCGCTCATACAGGGGTTCCTTTCTAACGCTGTGTCAACGGCCGCGGCGATCCGGCGGCCCGCTCGATGCCCGGTGCGGCGGTGCGCCGTCCGGGCGAACGACCCCCACAGTACGGTCTGCGCCCCGGTCCGCGATGATGATTCTTGGAGAAACGCCGTGCAGGGCTATAATCATCATGGCTTGATGATGCGCGCCGTACCAGGGGCTTTGGGGGAGAAGACCCCAAGGGGCGAGTAAGGGGAGAAGCCATGCCAACTGAGAACGCCGCGCGTGCGCGTGTCCCGCGCAAAAGGGGCGGTGCGGACTCCTTCCTTGCCAGCCTGCCGTGGGTCTGGCCCCATGCGCTGGCCATGGGGTTGTGTCAGGGGACCATGCTCGTGCCGTTTTTGCTCGGGCCGCTCGGTCTGGGTCTGGGGGCGCAGCTGCTAGAAGAGCCGCAGTACACCTGCAGCTTCTTTGTTGCCGTGGCGCTTTCGATGCTGGCCAACGACGTCGTGGCGCATCGCAGGGGAACCGGTCGCGGCCCGCTTGCATACTCGCTGCCGGCGATGGTGACCTATGTGGTGGGCGTCGTGCTGCTGGTGCTGCACGTGGTCTGCCTTCAGGGGGTCGCGGCGGTTCTGGTGGGCTGCGCGGGTGCGGTCCTCATGGGCTTTGCCACGGCCTGCGCCCAGCTTTCGAGCGCGCGGTTCATCGCCACGCTGCCTACGCGGCAGGGGGTCTACATCGTGCTTGCGGCCATGCTGCCCAGCGCGGCGGTGGTTGTGGCGGCGGGTGTGCTCGGGAATCCCTGGGCCGGCCTGGTACTCGCCGCCCTGCCCGCCGTGGGCTACGGGTTCATGCGGTTTGCCGAGCGGCGGGGAGTCGGGCCGGTTGGGGCGGTCGACGCCGGTGCCGCCCGAGAGGTCCTGGGCACGTTCTCGCTCGAGGGGGCCAGCCGGGCGGGTATGGTGGCGGGATGTGCCATCGCCCTGGGGGCGTTCGTGGCGTTTGCCTCCCGCTATGAGCTCGTTGTGCTGGGGGTTCCGGGGCGCTTGGTCAACCCGGCGTGTATGGCGGCGTTCCTGGCGGGGCTGTGCGCGTTGGTGTGCGCCGTGGTGGCGGCCACGTGCTTTAAGACGCGCACGCTCTCGATGACCTTTGTGTTCAGGATGGCGCTGCCCTGTGTGGTGGCCGGCGCGCTGCTGGTGGGCCTGCTGCCGCCGGTTTTGGAGTCGGTGCCCGGCTATTGGGCGGCGGCCTTCTTGGCGGCCGCGGCGATGCTGCTCATCGACCAGATGGTGTGGGTCACCACGGCCTATTTCATGCGCTACGATCCCCAGATCAGCGACCGCACGGCGACGCGGTTCCGCATGCTCCAGTTCTTCGGCGCGGCCGTGGGGGCGGCGTTCTCGGTTTCCGGCGTCATCGACACGGGGGTCATCGAGACCATGTTCGTGGGCACGGCGGCGCTCGCGGTGGCGTTCGTGGTGTGCATCCCCACCTACGAGGCCCGCGTGGTGAGCGCCGGCGCCGTAGCCCCCCGGCTGGACGGTCTCGACGAGGAGCAGCGCCGCCGCTACTCGGTGGCGTTTGCCCGCTGGGGCCTGACTGCGCGCGAGGCCGAGGTGGCCTGCCTGCTGGTCGAGGGCCTCGATGCCCCGGGGGTGGCCGAGCGCCTGTGCGTGTCGCGCGCCACCGTGAACACCCATGTGCGCCATATCTACGAGAAGATGGGCGTCCACGCGCGCGACGAGATGGTGGCGGCCTTGGGACAGGTGCCGGGGGAGTAGGGAATACGGTACGCCGTTCTTCTGTTGAGTGATATCTGTTTTCTATACAAGACATACATCATGCAATATGTCGGATATAGAAGACAGGTTCAAAACGTTGCGGGTTGGGAGAAGTTTGCCCGGCGTCTTGCCGACGCAGGAAAACGCGTGTATATCACGGGTAGCAATGCCAAGATGTTGAGCGGCGAAGTTGCCACGACTTTGGGGGGGCGTTACTTCGACCTGTATGTGACACTTTGTGGAACGCCAAGGCAATCCTGAGTACTATTTTTCGGACAACGGGTTGCTCAGCCTTTTTCTTCGTGACAAAGATACCGCTCTGCTCGAAAACGAGGTGGCGGTGGTCTTGTACGATGTCTATGGTGACGGTCTGTTCTACCTCAAATCGCCCAGAACAGGCATCGATGTCGACTTTTACGCGCCCGACGAGGGCGTTGCCGTGCAGGTCGCCTACTCAATCGAGAGGGAAGCGCGCCAACGCGAAGTTTCGAGTCTCGTGAAGCTTGGGACGGTCCAACCGGATATGCATCGGCTCGTTATCGTTACCAAACAGGAACAGGGAACTGTTGTTGAGGGCGAAGTTGAGATCGAGGTCGTTCCTGCATGGCGCTTCCTGCTGGGGCTGGCCGAAGTCCAGAAGTGATAGGGGAACAAGCCTTTGGGGTGGCGCGGACTCCGGAGTACAGTGTTCGCCTGTGGGACGTTTGGGCTTATTGAATCCCCCTGACGGGGGCGCCCGCTCTCTGTGCTCCTATCCCCGCACCAGCTCCACCAACTCGCTGCGGCTGTGGACGCCGAGCTTCTGGTAGACCGCGTGGGTGTGCGACTTCACCGTGGCGTTGGTCACGCAGAGGGCCTCCTCGATCTGGGCGGCAGTCTTGTCCTGAGCCAGTAGCGCCAGCACCTCCTCCTCACGGCGGGTCAGGCCGTGCTCATAGGCTATACGCGAGCAGCGCAGCGCCAGCTGGTCGCCGGGGTCGAGCGCCGCCCGGGTGGGGCCGTTCTCCTCCACACCCCAGGTCACCTCACGGGGGGTTCCGCGGGTCAGCACTACGTAGCATACGCAGAGCGCCATCCCCATGGCGGCTACCACCAGCACGAACGCGTCGCGGGACCACGCAGGGGTACCGAACGCCGCCAGGGCGGCTCCCAAGTTGGCCAGAGTGCCGGCCGCCTGCGAGAACCCAAAGAGCATGAGGGCGCTCACGCCGTGTCTGAACGAGACCGTGCACAGGGTGACTCCGATGAACACCGTGAACAGGGCCTCTCCCGCATGGGTGCACAGGGTGGCCGCGATGCCCCAGCCGCTGCCGGAGAGCAGCAGCCCAAACAGCCCTGCCAGCGTGAGCGGAAACGCCACGCCGTAGAGCGACCACACGCCAAAGCGACCCGTGCCCAGCCTGAGGGCGACCAACAACATGACCAGGCACACCAGCGTCCCTAGGGTGGCGTACACGCGGTCAGCCGGGGGCAGCACGTCACGGGTGAACACGTTGATGAACGAGAACACCGCCATAAGCACCACTGGCGCGGTGGGAAAGCGGTACCGCCCGCTCACAGTTTCGCCGTGGGCGAAGGGCGCGCGGTCCACGACCTTCGAGGCCCGGCCGAGCAGCCATGCCGACGCCAGGGGAAGCAGCGCGCAGACGGCCACGACCGACACCGTCAGCGGCACGAGACTCAGCACGAGCGTGAGGCAGGCCGAAACTACGTTGGCGAGCAGGTAGTACAGCAGCACGTGGCGCATGTCCATGCGGGCGTAGAGGCTGATCCAGCACAACCAGAACAGCGCCGGTGCAACTCCCTTTATCAGCGAGAAGACCATGTGGGTGGTCAGTGCCATCTGCGAGAGCGCCCCGATGAGCGAAAGTCCCACGACCAGGCAGCCCGCGACGCAGGCGGCCGCGCACCCCCACACCAGGGGGTGCCGCCGCTCGAGGCCAAAGAGCCGCGGCGCAAAGAGTGCTGCGGCCAGATAGGTCGCGGCTTCAATGAGGCGCTGGGCCACCAAAAGGGCGTAGCCGGTTTCGATGACGGGCAGTCGGCTTCCCATAAGGCTCAGCATGACGTTGAACGAGAGCAACAGGCCGAACCCCACCGGGCATGCCCAGATGACGGCCTGGGAGGGGGCGGCGATGGGGTGGGCCTGTTCGGGCGTACTGGCGTTACTGGTCATGGCTGGTCGATTCTCTGAGAATGGGGTTCTTTAGGTTTTTGCCCTCAACGGCATTTTGGGACGAGCGCAAAAATGCAAGGTCCTTCCGCAAGAAGAGGGTTCTGGATAGGTGTAATCGGGTTGCGGGCGTCCCTTCGGGGTCGTGATTTTCTCGCTGCAAAACCCAGGTTGATAAAATACCAGTTCAGAAGGGGTGTTGGTTGCGAGAGACACGAACCTTGGGAGCGAACGGGGAACATTGGAGCGAATCGGGACCATGTGAGCCTATCCAGAACCCCCTTTACGCGGAAGTAACTCCGGTTTTGCCTTCGGGCCTGTTTTGCCCGTGAACCCGTTTACCGTCGACGTGAGCCTGCCATTGCCCCGAGTCAAAGCCAAATCCCGGGCAACCTTTCAAGTTGGTGACTCGCGCCGAGACCCAACGGTTCGATAGTCCTCTACCAGCTGGGATGTATGCAAGGTTGAGGATTCTCAACCCCGCATCTACCTGGGGTTCAACCTTTCTCAATCGTGACGAGAACGGCATGCGGATGTTCCAATGAGCCTTGCCAGCGGATGGGTCCACGGTGGGCCCACAGGAGTTTCCGCACCCGTACAAAGCGAGCCCTCGGCCGCAAGGCCAGGGCCCGCACTACCCAAGGGAGATGCACATGTCTGAGAACACCATGAGCCGCCGCACGTTCGTGGCCGCCAGCGCCGTGGCTGCCGTGGCTGCCGGCACCGCCGGCGTCGCCTTTGCCGACGAGGCAGCCCTCGCCGACGGCACCTACACCGCCACCGGCAAGGGCGTGGGCACCGTGACCGTGACCCTGACCGTGGCCGACGGCTCTATCGCCGAGGCCTCCGTCGACGTGAGCGGCGAGACCCCCTGGGTCGGCGGCGTGCTGGCCGAACCCCTGGCCGCCTCTCTCGTGGAGCACGGCGACGGTATCGTCGACGTGATCGCCGGCGCCACCATGACCTGCAACGGTGCCATGGCTGCGGCCGGGCGCTGCCTGGCCCAGGCCCGCGGCGAGGAGCCTGCGCCCGAGATGACCGCCTGGGACACCGCCACCGAGGCGGACTGGCTGGGCACCGAGCCGGCCATCGATGACGCCCAGATCGCCGAGACCTGGGACACCGACATCCTCATCGTGGGTGCCGGCAACGCCGGGTGCGCCGCTGCGGCCTACGCCGCCCAGAACGGCCTGAACTTCCGCCTCATCGAGAGCAACGCCTGCGTGCAGGACACCCGCCACTGGTACGGCACCATCGACTCCAGCGCCGCGGCCGAGGCCGGCTGCGAGCCCGTCGACCGCCGCAAGCTCCTCTCTGAGGTGAGCCGCTACGCCAGCGGCAAGTGCGACCAGCGCGTGGTGCGCACCTGGATCAACGAGTCGGCCGCCCTGCACGACTTCGTGATGGGCATCGCCGGCAACGAGCCCTACAACTACACGATCAACTTCACGAGCGGCGACGCTGCCCACTGGCCCACCGACTGCGCCGACGAGAACAGCGTGTACTTCTTCCCCGAGCAGGAGGTTGCCTGCATGCCGTGGGAGAAGCCCCGCAACGTGGTGTTTGCCGAAACGATCGAGAACGCAGGCTACCCCATCGACTACAACACCTCGCTGGTTAAGCTCGAGAAGGACGCCGAGGGCCGCGTGACCGGCGTCATCGCCCAGAACACCGAAGACGGCAGCTTCGTGCGTATCAACGCCGCCCAGGGCGTGCTGCTTGCGTGCGGCGGCTACGACGGCAATCCCAACATGATGGATGCCCTCGACCCGCTTTCCGCCAGCACCGTGACCTGCTACAACTACAGCCCCCGCTGCCAGGGCATGGGCATCCGCGCCGCGCTGTGGGCCGGCGCCAAGATGCAGCCCGAGGCCGCCTCGATGCTCTTCGACCGCGGTTTGGTGGCCCCCGGCGTCGACGCCGGCTACCACGCCAACCCCGCCGCCCCCTGGGGCAAGGAGTTCCCGGGCACGATGAAGCAGTTCTTCCCGGGCACCCAGCCCTTCCTCAAGGTCAACCGCAACGGCGAGCGCTTCTTCAACGAGTCGTGCACCTACGACAACGCCAGCTACGCGGCCTCCAACCAGCCCGGCGGCGTGTACGCCCAGATCTGCGACGCCAACGCCAACGACGACGTGGACCGCTTCCACACCGTGGGCTGCTCCGCCGGCGTGCAGAACGGCCGCTTCCTGCCCTCGCTCGAGCAGCAGGTCGAGGCTGGCCTGGTCATGAAGGCCGATACCCTCGAGGAGCTCGCCGCCATGCTGGGCTTTGAGGGCGATGCCAAGGAGGCCTTCCTGGCCACCGTCGAGCGCTACAACCAGATGTACGACAACCAGTACGACGAGGACTTCGGCAAGCCCTCGGTGCGCCTCTCGGCCATCCGCACCGCGCCGTTCTACGGCTACTGGCTGGGCTCGAGCCTGCTATGCACCATGCAGGCCCCGCTTATCAACGAGAACTCCCAGGTCATCGATGGGGAGCGCAAGCCCATCGCCGGCCTGTACGCGGCGGGCAACAACGCCGGCGGCATGTTCGTGAACAACTACCCCTGCGTGCTGCCGGGCATCCGCTGCGGCAGCGCCATGGTCCAGGGCATCAAGGCCGTCAAGCAGATGGCCGGTCTGGAGTAAAGACCGCAGCGGAGAAACCCCTGCTTGTGGGTTGATAATACAAGTTGTCGGCAGGTTGCGGGCCGGCCTCAAAGAGGCCGGCTTTTTTGTGCGGCCTGCTTTTAGGGCATGTGAATACCCGGGGCCTTTGAGGTACAAGGGCGCCTTTGGTCGCGGCGCCTTGTGGGATGCGGTACCATCGGGGTACGAATGACGAGCGCCCGTGTGGGCCGGCCCGGAGGTGCGTATGGTGCGGGGCACGACCCATAGCAACGGTGCCCCCATGCGGGCCGAAGCCGATTCCAAGGGCCGTGCGAGGTTTGAGGTGAGCGGGTTGTTCGTGCGGCTCGTGGTGGGGTTCGGCCTGTTCAAGGCCGTCATCGACCAAGCGTACTCCTCGGCCATGTCCACGGCGCACGGCGCGTACCCAATCATCAACAGCGTGGAGTTCTCCATAGCGGCGTCGTTTTGGATCATCGCGGCCTGTGTGGCGGTGGGGCTGGTGGCCTGGCGTCGGCCGGCAACCAGCCTGCGCGTGCCCGGCATCGCCTGCACAGCGTTGCTGCTGATTGCCAACTGCGCCTCGGCGCTTGGGCTGTTGGCGTGGATGCCTGCGGGAGGCGGGGGTGCCGCGCTCGCGGCGGTGTACGCGGCGGCGGCCGTGGTGTCCAACGCGGCGTGGTTGCTTCCTATCGCATATCTGCCGGCGCGCGGTTGTTTGGGCACGCTGGCCTGCTCGTATCTGCTGGCAAAGGTCGTCTCGTGGGCCTGCGCCGCGTTGCCTGACGCCTGGTCGGCATCCGCGCTGCTTGCGGTGGGGATGGCGAGCGTCGTCCTGTTCTGCACGGTACGCGATCCCCGCACTGCGGCGGATGTCTTGATCGGGTCCCTGCCGACCCCGCGGCTGGCCGTCCGGCGCGTTGCGGTGGAGCTGGCCGGTCCGCTGGTGGTCTTTGTGGCGCTCAACCTGGTGCTCGGGCTTATCATGGCGTTTCAGGCTGCCGATGCCCAGTCGGTCGAGGGGACCTCGTTTCTCAAGGCGGTCGCGTCGGTGGCGGCAAACCTGCTGCTTCTGGGTATCGCCGTGTTCGCCAAGGGTATGCCTAACATCCGCCGTGCCTTTGGCATGCTGTTTCCGGTGGTGGCCCTGCTGCTCATCGCGCTGCCTTTTCTGGGGCCCGTCTACGGGGCGGCTTTTGGCGCGCTCCTCATGTTCTTGCAGGGCGTCGTGAGCACAACGGTGCTGTTCATGCTGCTCGAGGCCGCCAAACGTGTCGGTGTGCCCGTGATTGCCGCGGTTGCCGCCATCTCGTTGGTTTCTCGGGTGTTCGTGCTCCTGGGGTTGTTGGTGGGCGGCATGCTGGGCATCGACGTGCGGTTGGACGACACCGTGCGCACGCTCGTCATGGTGGTGGTCGCGCTTTACCTGCTGGCTCTTGTGCTCGTGTGGCTGCTGCGCGGGCGGAGCACGAGGCTTACGGGCGAGACGGCCCCAGGTTTGGGACTGGGGGAGCTGAGCACCTTTGACGAGTTCGACGGCGTGGGGGAGGGACCAGGGAAAGATAACCCGAGCGGAATTGAGAGCGTTGGCAATGCGGTCCGCGACCCCGCCGACCCGCTCGGGGCGCATGCGCCTGAGCTTGCCGAGGCCCATCGGCTCACAAGCCGCGAGGCCGAGGTCGCCCTGCTCCTGGCCCGTGGACGATCGGCCGGCTACATAGCCGAGACCCTTGGTATCTCGCAGCACACTGTGCGCGGTTACATCAAAGACGCCTATGTCAAGCTGGGGGTCCACTCCAAGCAAGAGCTGATCGATCTGTATACGAGGTAAGGCGGTAGGTCGGTAGGGCGGGCGGTCGGGTGTCGGGTTTATCCGCCGCAGAGGGCGCGGACCGGCCAAGAGCGCGGCAGGTTTGCGTGGATGATGGAGTCGGGGGGGGGTGCCATCAGCTGCGCAATCCGTTCGTGCTCTCGGTCGGGCCACGCCCTCCGTGGGGGCTCTCCCGTGGGGCCGGGCTTGTCCTCGACCCCACGGGAGAGTTCATGCCCTCGCGCTCTTACGCCGTGGCGAACTGGGCGGCGCCAGCGCCGGCGATGCGGCCCCAGGTGATGGCGTTCGAGATGGTGAAGCCCATGAACGCCGAGTTGCAGCTGGTCTCGCCGGCGCAGAACAGGCCGGGGATCGAGGTGCCGTCGGCGCGAACGACCTCGCCGTCGGCGTTGCGGGCGATGCCGCCGTAGGTGATGATCGAGCACGGCGTCACGGGCATGGCCACGAACGGCGGCTCGAGCTTCACAGTGGGCTGGCGGCCGAAGTCGGGGTCGAAGCCTGCGTCGACGGCGGCGTTGTAGGCCTCGATGGTGGCCGCCAGGCCAGCGGGATCGACGCCCATAAGCTCGGCGATGGCCTCGGGGGTGTCGCCGCTCACGTATTCAAGCTCCTCACCGCGCACCGTCTTGCCCTCGGTGGCGTCGACGGTGGCCTGGTCCGAGAGCATCCAGACATAGCCCTTCTCGTCTTTATGCATCTGGTCGAAGACCGGGCGGTTGAGGTCCTGGCTCATGTAGCCGTCGGCCGCCTCGTTGCAGAAGCGCTTGCCCTCGGTGCCCACCATGATGGTGTTGGGCAGCGTGGTGAAGCCGCGCACGCTGGCGGCTGCCGAGGTGGGGGTGTGCTCGGTCATGATCTCGTAGTCCTTGAGCACGCACATCATCGAGTCGGTGTGGCTCGTGCAGGCACCCACGTTGCTGGCCATGATGATGCCGTCGCCGGTGGCCATGGGGTGACCGATGCCCATGGTGCCGGCCACCTCGGGGGTGAAGCGCGCCGCAAGCTCGGGGTTGCAGGAGTAGCCGCCGGTGGCGACGACCAGGGCCTTGCAGGGATAGGTGGTCTCCTCGCCCGTGGCGGTGTCGACGGCCTTCACGCCGCAGACCGCGCCGCCGTCCACGAGGATCTCGGTGGCTTGGGTGTTGACCAGGATTGCGACGCCGGCAGCCTCGGCGGTCGCGGCCAGGGCGTCGGTGAGGGCCATGCCGGCACCGTCGACCACGTGCATCATCGTGAGCGGGCCATAGCCCACCTTGGCCTCGGGCTGGAACGGCACGGCGCAGCGGTCGGCCAGCCAGTCGATCGACTCGCCGCTCTTGTCCACGGTGATGGCCATGAGCTCGGGGTCAAGGCGGTAGGAGGCGTTGAAGTTCAGATTATCATACATCTCCTCGTAGGTGAGCTCCACGCCCTGGGCCTTCTGAATCTGAGTGCCAAAGCCGCCGATGAGGCCCTGCGAGGTGGCGGTGGTGCCGCCGGTCACGGTGTTCTTGTCGAGCACGAGCACGCTGGCACCGGCATCGGCCGCCTCCACAGCAGCCGACAGGCCCGCCCCGCCGCCGCCCAGTACGATGACGTCGTAGGCGTCGCCTTCGGCCGCTTTGGCGCTCGAGGTGGCGGCGACGCCCATCGTGCACGCCGCAATCCCTGCGACGCCGCTTGCCACGAACGACCTGCGCGAAATCTGAGCCATGAAGATTCCTCCTTGTTGATGCGCGCCTCCCCTTGAGCCGCGCTTGGGAACGGTGCCCATCATGGCCGGGGTGGTTTCGACGCGGCAGGCCTGTTTCGTGGGGGTGAAATAGTATTGGGTGTGTATGGCGCTTGCGGTGTGCGCCCCCTCGATTGTGGGGTGGCGCTTTTGAAAAGGCTGGAGTACGAGCATTTTTGCGCGGGTACTGTTGACGGGCGTTAGTTTGAAACATCGTCCCTGCCGGTACCCGCGTCGTGCATCCACGGCCCCCTACTCCCCGCTTTCGGCCCACTCCCGCAGCGGCTTGTAGGCCTCTACCAGTTCTGAAAGCCGCCAGCGGGCATTTGCGGGGCTGGTTGATGGAAACCCCTGGTACGGGAGCCCCACCTCCTCTGCCAGCAACCGTTTGTAGTAACGCAGCGCGGTGCCGCCGGTCAGCGCCACATGCCCTATCTGGGTGCCTGCGACAAACCCCTTTATATCCTGGGGCACCACGTTGCGGATCGAGGCGTCCGAGGCTCCGGCTATGGTGCAACTTCTAATGACATCGAAAAGGGCCAGGTGGTGCCGCCGTGCCAACGCCCGCCGCCCTTCGGGCGTTCGGGGGTCCTCCTCGCCGAACAGCGTTGCCACCATAGGCCAAAAGCGGTTCTGAGGGTGTGCGTAAGGGACGCCGGCCTGCCGCGACGCCGGGCTCGGTATGGTACCCAGTACCAGCACTCGGGCATCGGGCGCCCAGATGGGCTCCACCGAGTGGACGATGGCCTGGGGCTCGCGGGCATCTTTGGGCATGGGGTTTCTCCTCCGTCGGTCGGTTTGGACACTTTGGGGTATTCCAGGGAATTCCTCCCTACCACCGTTATTTTGGATAATCGTCCAGTGTCCACGTCTGGCTCCCCGCTGCCGTTGCCCCCGGTCCCCTCATAAACGGCGGCATCATCGACGCCACGGCGTCCACAATCTCCTCGGCCGGGAACACCATGCCTCCGGCGAGCCAGGTTTCCATGGCGTCGAGGGTGCCGGAGAGGAACATGTCGAACTGCACGATGCGCCGCAGGCGTTCGGGGCGGGGGAGGGCTGTGAGCTTGTAAAGCGTGTAACCCTTTTTGCGCAGCCAGCGGCGGCTCGTCTCCTTAAAACTGCCAAACCCCTGTTGTGACGGCAGCTGTAAAAAGAACGACCGGTGATCCAGGGCATAGTCGTAGGCACTCTTGATATTGGTCTCGGTAAACAGGACGGTTCCCGTGCCGAGGTAGGAGCGCGAGGCTGCGAAGTTCACAAGCTCAGATAGGTTCGAAAAGTGATGGTAAAACGTGGGCTTGCTCATGCCTGATGCCGCAATCACGTCGCCGACCCGCAGGCTGCCGAGGTCATGGTTGTCGCAGAGCCCCATGAGCGTCTGCGCGTAATGCCCTTTTACGAGCTCCTGCTTCATCGTTGCCCCCGGTCCCCTCGTGCTCGCGCCGTTTTGGCCTCTCGACTCAGCCGCCTGATTCCCCCGCGGGGCTTCTCCACCTGGCGACGGCCGGTAGCACGCCTGGCAAACGGGTAGCACTTTTTGACGCTTCCCCTACACGTATCTAATTTTCTAACGTTGGCCCCGCGTTGGTCAATATAGCGCATCTGTCTAACTTTTTGCCTTTTTAAAATGACGGCAACGCCTGTGCCCAAGCACGGGGTGGGGCTGTGGGAGGGGATAAACCCGCAGCTCAAGGGGATTGTTTAACGAGGGAAGGGAATAGCGTATGTCTAACGAGCTGACCCGTCGCAACTTCGTGGGCGCCGCCGCCGGCATGGCCGTCGCCACCATGGGTGCCACCGTGTTCTTTAACTCCGAGGGCCAGGTCACGCCCGCCAAGGCGCTTATCACCAACGACGTTCCGCCGCTGGCCGGCGTTGACGGTGTGACCCAGGCCGACCAGATCGCCGCCGTGAACCCCGATTGGGTCGACCCCACGACCCTGGACGACCTGCTGGTGAAGGTTCGCGACGAGACCCCCACCAACGGCGATGTCACCTTTGAGGACGGCACCGTGATCCCCGAGGTCTATGTGGCCCTGCGCAACCGCATCAACCGCATGGGCAAGGGCTTCGGCGGCACGCCCGACGCCACGAGCTACGAGCTCATCATGCACCTGTGGAGCGAAGAGGACGCCCAGCATGAGCTCGAGATGCCCATGCTCTCGACCTTTAACGCCTACGACTACTCCGTGTGCTCCGGCCGTCCCGAGGAGGAGTGCGCCGAGATCCTCAAAGACATGGCGAGCCGCTGCCTCATCTACCACATGGTCCGCGGCGGCGCAGACTACTACATGCTGCTGCCCCATGTGAACGGCTGGTGGGAGTTCACCGAGCTCAAGGCCTACTTCGACGCCGAGGCCGAAGGCAAGGACCCCATCTATGACGGCGTGGCCGAGTACAACAAGTACAACACCTGGAGCACCGAGGGCGCGGGCATCGACGACTTCGACAACACCTTCCCGCTGTTCCGCAGCTACCCCATCTCCAAGGACGTGATCGCCGAGGACGAGTTTGCCCCCTACAACGACTGGCGTGCCATCATCAAGCGCCACAAGACCATCACGGTGAGCCCCTGCCAGTGCCGCATCATGTGGGACGCCATCGGCGTGCCCACCCCCGAGGGCCTGCCCAAGCGCACCTGCCTGTCGCTGGGCGAGGTGGCCGAGTACTTCCTCGAGAACGGCATCGGCGAGCAGATCACCCAGGACGAGGCCATCGCCATCTACGAGGACGCCATCGACCATGGCATGGTGATCGAGTCCATCGCCACCAAGGACGCCGACATCATGTGCTGCTGCCACGGCTCCGCCTGCGGCAACCTCATGGGCTTCAAGGGCATGGCCGCCAACGGCATGAACGCCTGGAAGAACTTCAACGCCTATGTGCTCGACTACGACGCCGAGAAGTGCATCAAGTGCGGTGCCTGCGTCGAGCGCTGCCCCATGGAGGCCATCGCCTTTGGCGACGACGGCACCTGCACCCACAACCTGGCCTGCGTGCGCTGCGGCCAGTGCGTGGCCGTGTGCCCGGCCGACGCCCGCATCCTCACGGCCCGCGACGACTTCCCCGAGCTGCCCGACGACTACCTGGACAGCCACCGCACCCTCGCCAAGGAGCGTATGGCCCGCGGCGCGATCTCGGACTACGTGGGGTAAGGTTCGAGTTTCTCGGGAAACGCGCGTTTTTTGAGTTGCTAGGGTAAGGTACGATTGATGGGACGGGGGCAAAGTGGGTCTGCCCCCGTCCCGTTTTTTGGGCGCAAGGTTGTCGAACGGGTTTGGAAGGTTGCCGAGTGGGGTCTGACAGATGGAGTCAGGCGGATGGAGCTTGGCAAATTAAGTAGGTTTTTCTGGCAAAACGGCGAGGCTGTCAAATAAAGCTATTTAATTTGACAGCCTTTTTACCTGCAAAAATACTAAAGAACACCAGGTAGAAGCTTTGTTTGTCTCTGCCAAAATAAACAAGATTCTCTGGCGTGCTTCCTGACGATGACCTCTCTGTCAGAAAAACCTACTCCTGCTGGTCTATCGGTCCACCGATCAGAGGCGCTTGCCGGCACGAATCCATGGTACCCCTCTTAACCCAATGTCAAATTATTGACAAACTTCATCCTGCCCCGCCGTCTTGGCACCGAATCTGGGGTACACAGGTGGCACATGGGCAAACGCCTGAATCCGACCGTGCCCCAAGGGGCTCTACCTGGAGGTGTTTTTGCGGTGATGGCCGAGCTGGTGGCTGCGTTTTCGACCCCCGAGTCGTTGATTCAACTGGTGATGCTGGCGTTTCTCGAGATTATCCTTGGCATCGACAACATCGTGTTCATCTCGATCACGGCCGATCGTCTGCCGGTTCACCAGCAGTCGCTGGGCCGGCGCCTCGGCCTTGCTGCCGCACTCGTGACCCGTGTGGCGTTGCTCTTTACCATCGGTTGGGTCATGGCGCTCACGCAGCCGATCTTCACCATTCCACTGGGGGAGCACGGCCTAGACGTAAGCGGTAAGAACCTCATCCTGCTCGTCGGTGGCGCCTACCTTATCTACAAGGGGTTCGTGGAGCTCAAAGAGACGCTTGCCCTGCACGAGGAGCGTGAGGCGCTAGGCCATCCCGACCACGTGGCCAAGCCGGCCCTGGGGCTTGCCCGCGCAGTGGCGACCATCGCGTTCATGGACGTGGTGTTCTCGCTCGACTCGGTGATCACCGCCGTGGGCATGGTGAACCACGTAATCATCGCCGCGCTCGCCATCGTCATCGCCATCGTGTTCATGATGGTTTTTGCCGACACGGTCTCGGGCTTTATCAACCGCAACCCCGAGATCAAGATCCTTGCCCTCTTCTTCATCCTGGCCATCGGCGTGATGCTCGTGCTCGAGTTCTTCCACATCGAGATCCCCAAGGCCTACCTCTACGTTGCCATGATCTTCTCGCTCGTGGTGACGCTTATCCAGATGGCCTACGCCCGCAACCTCGAGAAGCTGCGCAAGGAGATTGCCGAGCATGCTGAGGAGGTGGAGCAGTAACGGACGGCGCGGATAGGCGATTGGCCAGAAGGCGGTCGCATGGCGTATGAGACGCAGGGCGCCCCTGGGCTTGGAGCTCGGGGCGCTTTTCGTTGGCGATAGGACGAGAGTGTCGGGATGAAGCGGGTCCTGCCAACGCCTGTATCGCGTGTGGCCATCCTGCGGAGCCGCCTCCATAGGCCGTTTGTCGGTGCCCTTTCGCCCTCGCGGCCCTATCCGCGGCGATCGTCGTTGCTCGTACCCTGTAGAATACCCCAATGCACCATTGCGCACTGTAGGCCGTTTGCCCGGCGTCCTGTCCTGCCTTACGTCCCGCCTAGGGCCCGGCAGCACGGTCGCCCAACGGATGGAGAAGGAGAGACTGCATGGCACGATCGTTCAAATCGATGGACGGCAACACCGCCGCCGCGCATGTGTCCTATGCGTTCACCGAGGTGGCCGGTATCTACCCGATCACCCCGTCGAGCCCCATGGCCGACTTCGTGGACCAGTGGTCCGCACAGGGGCGCAAGAACATCTTCGGCACCACGGTCAAGGTATGCGAGATGGAGTCCGAAGCCGGCGCGGCCGGCGCGGTGCACGGCTCGCTGACGGCCGGCGCCCTCACGACCACCTACACGGCCTCCCAGGGCCTGCTCCTCATGATCCCCAACATGTACAAGATCGCCGGCGAGGGCCTGCCCACCGTGTTCCACGTGAGCGCGCGCACCGTGGCCAGCCACGCCCTCAACATCTTTGGCGACCACTCCGACGTCATGGCCTGCCGCCAGACTGGCTTTGCCATGCTCGCCGAGGGCAACGTGCAGGAGGTCATGGACCTCTCGGCCGTCGCCCACCTGGCCGCCATCAAAGGCCGCGCGCCGTTCCTCAACTTCTTCGACGGCTTCCGTACCTCGCACGAGATCCAGAAGGTCGCCGTGTGGGACTACGACGACCTGGCTGACCTGTGTGACTTCGAGGCCGTCAAGGCCTTCCGCGACCACGCCCTGAACCCCGAGCACCCGCACTCGCGCGGCAGCCACGAGAACGGCGACATCTTCTTCCAGCACCGCGAGGCCTGCAACA
>JAHZGC010000007.1:0-18784 GCA_019421015.1 Coriobacteriaceae bacterium
CGGTGACTGGATTTGAACCAGTGACGCCACGGGTATGAACCGTGTGCTCTGACCAGCTGAGCTACACCGCCACGTTAAGCTCTCTGCGAGCCGCCTGCCGCAAGGCAAACGGACGAGAGCGGTGAATGTAGAAATGGAGCCTGCGACCGGACTTGAACCGGTGACCTCTTCGTTACCAACGAAGTGCTCTACCGACTGAGCTACACAGGCTTGATGGTGGGAGCGTAAGGATTCGAACCTTAGTAGGCAGAGCCAACGGGTTTACAGCCCGTCCCCATTAACCACTCGGGCACACTCCCATGTTTCTTCTCTTGTCAAGCAAAACCTTGACTGCTCGCAGGCGGTTGGCCCCGCGAGCGAAGGACATATTACGCTATGCCCAAAAGCGTGTCAAACACCTTGCGGAATAACTTTTTGGCTCACCAGTCCTTCATATTTCGCAAGCCCAACGAAAAAGATTTCCCACAAAATGTCCTGGTAAAACAGGCAATGGAGCCGACGGCGAGAGTCGAACTCGCAACCTACCGCTTACAAGGCGGTTGCTCTGCCATTGAGCTACGTCGGCCTGTCATGCCCATGGGTAACAATACACAAAGGCCGCCCTCGCCACAAACGGCAGGGGCGGCCTCCCCGATTTTCTACACAGCGCAAGGACGGTTTGCGACCTACGGCAGTGCGGCCCCGTCGACCGGGGCGTTGCCAAACAGCAGGCAGCACACCACGAGCGCGGCAACCGACACGACTGCCGAACCGATTGCGAAGCCCTTGGTCCTGGCATCGGCGTTCTTGGCACTCAGAAAGAAGAGGCACATCGGGGCAAACGCCAGGCAAGCCAGGACCACGTTGACGACTCCCTGCTTTTTGGCGGGTGCCAACGCAGCGGCTCTCCGCCAGAAACGCTGGGCGGCGAGGACCGCCACCAGGTCAACGACCACGGCTAAAACGACGGTGAGCACGGGAAGGTCGCTCAAGAAGGGGATGTAGAAGGCCCGGGAGGCCACCAGGGCGGACCCAAAGGCGCACGCGATGCCCAAGATCCAGAGGGCCCAGGCGGCTATCCGGTATTTCGTGGGCTTCTCCGCACGCTCGAAGTCGGTACGGTGGGCGTCGCTTTGCTTTGCCCACTGCTCACGGGGCTGCGAGTCGTTGTTGCTTGCCACAGGTTGCTCCTCTCACACGGTCTAACGCTTCTTGCGGGCCGAACGGTTGGGCGGCGGCAGGGTCATGGCCCTGAGCGCGAGGCGCACGTCGGGGGAGACGCGCTCGGCGACGGTGGCGCGCACGGGGCCCTGGCGCACGGGGGAACACCGCAGCTCGGCGATGTGGTCGTTCATGGCGTCGGCCTCATTGGCGAACATGCGCGAGGAAAGTCGGGTGACCCCCTCCCCAAAGACCGTGGACTGGACTCCGGCGTCCGAGGTTATCACCGTCACTTCGCGACCCGCCTCGCGCGCCTCGGCGACCATGCGCTCGATCACGGCGTCGGCCTCCACGCCGCTGGGCGAGAAGACCACGTCGACTCCGGCGGTGCGCAGGGGCGGCCGCTCGGGATCGGGGTTTCCGAAGCCGTCGAACACGACCGTGGCCTCGTAGGCCCCCTGGGCAAACGCCGCCACATCGGCGAGCAGCGCCTCCCGCGCCCGGATGTACACGTCATGCAGGACGGGGTCTGCGAGGTCCTCGTCGATGAGGGGCCGGTAGGCGGGGCTCTCGCGAATCACGTTGTAGCCGTCGACCACCAGGACGCGCCGCTTCGCGGCCATCTAGGCCTCCTGCGCGGCATAGAGGCGGCGCAACCACTCGTAGCAGATGGCAGTCGTGGCCTGGGCGACGTTGAGCGAGCCCACCTGCCCGCGCTGGGGCAGCGCCACGAGAAAGTCGCAGGACTCCTGGACAAGGCGGGAGATGCCCGCCCCTTCGTTGCCGCATACCAGGGCGACGCGGCCGTCCAGCGGGGCGTGCCAAATGTCTTCGCGGGCATG
This sequence comes from Coriobacteriaceae bacterium, assembly GCA_019421015.1. Taxonomy (GTDB): domain Bacteria; phylum Actinomycetota; class Coriobacteriia; order Coriobacteriales; family UMGS124; genus JAHZGC01. The sequence continues at coordinate 1,983 of JAHZGC010000007.1, forward strand.
CTCGGAGGCGCCGGCAACCCAAAACCCCACGCGCTTAAGAGCGTCGAGGGCGCTCACGAGGTTTGGGACCCGGGCGACGGGCACGTGGAAGGCGGCCCCCGCCGACGTCTTGTAGACGCCGACCGTGACCTGGGCCGCGCGCTTTGAGGCGATCACGACGCCGTCGGCCCCCACCACCTCGGCCGTGCGGATGACGGCGCCGAGGTTGCCCTCGTCGGTTATGTGGTCGAGCACGAGCACGAGCGAAGAGTCCTTGGCAGCCCCAGCCCGGGCGATGTCGTCGATGTCGGCATAGCGGTAGGGAGGCACCTCGCACACGATGCCCTGGTGCGCGCCGTGGGAGCGCCCCTCGGCCGAGACGCGGTCGAGGAACTCCCGGTCGACGGTCTCGACGCGCACGCCGGCGTCGCGCAGCTTGTCGACCAGGCACTCGAGGTTCTGGTCGCCGCCAGCGTCGCTGCCGGTGCCGCCTTTGGAGCGCGGGGGCTTCTCCCCTGCCTTACGGCCCTTCTTTGACGGAGCCGCAGATGCACTGGCGGCCTGGACGTAGGCACAGCGTATGGGCACGCCGGCACGCAGGGCCTCCTCTGTGGCGCGGCGCCCCTCGATATAGTCGGCCATGGGTCGAACGCTCCTTTACGCGCGGCGGATACGGGCGCCCTGGGGGGTGTCTTCGACGAGCAGGCCGAGGGCGATCAGGGCGTTGCGAATGCCGTCGGCGACGGGCCAGTTCTTCTCGGCGCGGGCAGCGGCACGGGCGGCGATCAGAACCTCGGCAGCCTCGTCGACGTCGGACCCCCCGTAGGAAGCCAGCTCACGGGCGGTCTCCACCAGCTCGGCGGGCAGCTCGCTGCGGTTGATGGGCAGGGCGATACCAAGGACGGAGAACGCCTCCACGATGGCGTCGGCGCAGGCCAGGGCGGTCGGGGCGTCAACGGCCCCCGAGGCCTGCTCCAAGTAGACGTTCGCCTCGCTCACCAGGTTGAAGTAGGCGGCCAGGGCGCCGGCGGTGTTGAAGTCGTCGTCCATGCAGGCGACGTACTCCTCGGCCGCCCGGTCGACGGAGGGCGCCAGCCCCTCGGCGAGGGTGCGGTCGGGTTCCCCCTGGCTGTGGGACGCGGCCCAGCGCAGGTTCTCGACGCAGGTCGCCACGCGCTCGAGCGAGCCCACGGCCCCGTCGAGGCGCTCGTAGGAGAAGTCGAGCGGGCTGCGGTAATGGGTCTGGAGCATAAGGAGCCGCAGGGCGTCTGCCGGGTAGCGGTCGAGCACCTCTCTCAGGGTAAAGAAGTTGCCCAGGGACTTGGACATCTTCTCGCCGTCGACCAGGAGCATGCCGGTGTGCATCCAGTGGTTCGCAAAGGAACCGTCCCAGCAGCAACGGGCCTGGGCGGCCTCGTTCTCGTGGTGGGGGAACTGTAGGTCGCTGCCACCGCCGTGGATGTCGATGGGCATGCCGAGGTAGGTGTGGACCATGGCGGCGCACTCGGAGTGCCAGCCCGGGCGTCCGGGGCCCCACGGGGAGTCCCAGGTGGGCTCGCCGGGCTTGGCCGCCTTCCAGAGCGCGAAGTCGAGGGGGTCGCGCTTGGCCTCGCCGGCCTCGATGCGGGCGCCCACCATGAGGTCGTCGACGTTGCGGCCCGAGACCGACCCGTAGGCCGGGTCGGAACGCACCGAGAAGTACACGTCGCCGCCGGCCTCGTAGGCATGGCCCTTGGCGATGAGCCCCTCGATCATGGCGATCATCGCACCGATCTCCTGGGTGGCGCGGGGACGGATGTCGGGGTCTTCGATGCCGAAGCGGTGCATGACGTCGATAAAAGCGTCGGCGCACGAGGAGGCCACCTGCTCGGCCGGCACCCCGCGCTCGTTGGCGCGCTTGATGATCTTGTCGTCGACGTCGGTGAGGTTCTGGGCGAAGGTCACCTTGTAGCCGCGGTGGGCAAGCCAGCGGCGGATGACGTCGAAGGAGAGGAAGGTGCGGGCGTTGCCGATGTGGATGTCGTCGTAGACGGTGGGGCCGCACACGTACATGCGGACCTCGCCGGGAACGAGGGGTTCGAAGTCGACCTTGGCGCGCCGGGCGGTGTCGTAGAGCTTCATGGTTTAGTGCTCCTCCTTGGAAGAGGTGGGGTTTTCGTAGGCGTCGAGGCGGTTTGAGAGGTCGCGGATCTGGGCGGCGAGCTCGACGATCGCGTCGCTCAGGGGGTCGGGCAGGTCTTGGCGGTGCTGGTGGTCCTCGCGCTCCTCGGCCTCGGCCTTGAGGCGGTTGGCGACCTCGGCAGGCATGGGCTCACAGGGCTGGGCGAGGCGTTTGCCGTCGATGCGCACCACATGGCCGGGCACGCCCACGACGGTGCAGTCGGGGGGCACGTCTTTGACCACGACGGCACCGCCGCCGACCTTGACGTTGTCGCCAAGGGTGATGTTGCCGAGCACCTTGGCCCCCACGCCCACGACGACGTTGTTTCCCAGGGTGGGGTGGCGCTTGCCGGTCTCCTTGCCGGTACCACCCAGGGTGACGCCCTGGTAGATCATGCAGTCGTCGCCGATGATGGTGGTCTCCCCCACGACGATGCCCATGCCGTGGTCGATGAGGAAGCGCCGGCCGATCTGGGCGCCGGGGTGGATCTCGACGCCGAACTTGCGGCGGCTGCGCGTAGAAAGCCAGCGGGCCAGGCCATGGTGGCCGCGGGTCCAGAGCCAGTGCTGGCGGCGATACGCCCAGATGGCCCGCAGGCCCGGGGAGTTGAGGACGACGCTTATCGTTGAGGTGGCCGCCGGGTCTTTGGCCTTGAAGGCCACGATGTCCTCTCGTATGGCGTCAAACATGGGTGCGCGCTCCTTACCGGGGCTTCTCCCCGAAAGCTATGGACGGGTACGAACCAGGATGCCGGCAGTGCCTTGGATGCTGCTACCGGCAGTCCGTACACTCCATGAGCACGACGGCCCAGGCCTCTATACCCTCTTCGCGACCCACGAAGCCGAGCCGCTCGGTGGTGGTGGCCTTTACGCCCACCTGAGAGACGCCCACCCCGAGGGCCGCAGCGATGCGCTCGCGCATGAGGTCGCGGTGGGGGGAGAGCTTGGGGGCCTGGGCGGCCACGGTGCAGTCGGCGTCTATGAGCTCGAAACCCTGGGAGCGGGCCAACTCCATCACGCGGGCCAGCAGCACGAGGGAGTCGGCGCCCTCGTAGGCCGGGTCGGTATCGGGGAAGAGCTTGCCGATGTCGCCGCCGCGGATGGCGCCGAGGACGGCGTCGGCGAGGGCATGGACCAAGACGTCGGCGTCGGAATGGCCGAGAAGCCCCCGGTCATGGGGGATGTCGACGCCGCCCAGGATGAGCTTGCGCCCCTCGGCGAACGCGTGGACGTCGTAGCCATGGCCGATGCGCAGGGAGGAGGGCGCCATCTATGCCTCCCCCAGGCTATCGCCGTAACGCTGGCGCAAAAACGCCTGGACCGAGGGAAGATCCTCGGGCACCGTGAGCTTGATGTTGTCGCGCGGGCAGTTCACGAGCTGCACGCGGCCGCCGACGCGCTCGACGAGGGAGGAGTCGTCGGTGCCCACAAAGCCCTCCTCCATGGCGGCCTGGTGCGCCTGGCGCAGCACGTCGGCATGGAAGATCTGAGGGGTCTGGGCGACAAAGAACATGGAGCGCTCCGGCGTGCCCACGACCGCCCCGCCGTCGACGACCTTGAGGGTGTCGATGGCGGGGTGCCCGCACACGACGCCGTCGGCGTCGAGGGTGCCCTTGAGCACGTTGATGGCGTGGACGATGGTCTCGGGCAGGATGACCGGGCGCGCCCCGTCGTGCATGGCGATGAACTTGAACGAGGGAGGCACCGCCTCGACGCCGCGCATGGCGGACTCCTGACGCAGGGCCCCCGAGGGAACGAAGTCGACGGGCGTCACGAAGTCGTAGGGCTCGACGGCCTGGGCGCGGTATTCCTCGATGCGCGATCCGGGCGCCACCACCACGATGCGCCCCACCTGGCCCACCGCGTCGAACGCCTGGATGCTCCAGGCAAGCAGAGGCTTTCCGCACACGGGCAGGAGCTGTTTGCCGCCTGGGTGGCCGAAGCGTTCTCCGGAGCCGCCGGCCACGATGACCGCAGCGACGCTCGCCTTTTTGTCGACGCGGCCGTGAGGCTGGGGGGGCTCGGGGACCGGCACCGTCGGGGCGTCGGCGAGCAGCGACCCCATCGCCTCGACGATGACCGCCGGCTCGATCACGGTGTCGCGCAGCTCGAAAGCCGGCCTAGGGTGTTCCTCGGTGTGTGCCATGGGCGACCTTATCCCTTCTTGCCCCACATGCGGTATAGGCTGTCCACGAGAATCGGGGGGTTGTTGACGCCCATGTCCCCCAGCTTCTCGGGATCGCGCTGGACGTCGTCCATAAGCGCCTGCAGGCTCCCGTACTCGCTCACGATGTGCTCCACCGCGTCGGTGGGGACGGCCGTAGACCGCGAGAGGGTCCTGAGGCCCAGGGGCGTCACCACGCTGTCCTCGTTGAGGTCATCATAGCCGAGTATGTGGGCGATGCGTGCCGGGGACGCCATCTCTCGGGGGCTGAGGGCGTCGAACTCCCGGCGAATGCGGTTGGCGTCCTCCTCCGACGAGTTCGCGGCGTAGTCGCGGATAGCCAGCGTGAACTCCTCGTCCATGCCGCCGGCGAGCTGCTCGAGCTGGCGGCGCACCACCTTGTCGTTGGTGCCGAGCTGGGGCACGAACGAGCGCAGGCGCGAGGAGGCCTGGAGCAGCAGCTGGAAACCCCCGTACACGCGGGCGATGTCGGCGAGGGTCACAAAGTTGTCGAACTCAAGGCGCGTGAGCCTCAAGAGCAGGGCGTCGAGGGAGTCGCGGCTCGTCTGGAGCGAGATCACGAGCTGGTTGACCTCGTTGCCGAGCTCCTGGGCGCTGCGCAGCTGGAAGCTGCGGCCGCGGACGTAGATGTTCACGTGCGAGCGGCGCTCCGAGACCGAGACGACCATGGCGTCGGTCACCATGGACATGCGCGCGGCGGTGCGGTGGCGCATGCCGGTCTCGGAGGTGGGCATGGAGGGGTCGGGGTTCAGGTGGAAGTTGGCGCGCAGGATCGTGGTGAGGTCCTCGTCGATGACGATGGCGCCGTCCATCTTTGAAAGCTCGAAGAGCCGGTTGGCGGTGAACGCGATGTTGAGGGGGAAGCCGTCGTTGCCGGAGGCGAGGACCTTCTCGGTGTCGCCGATGCAGATGAGCGCCCCGAGACGGCCGGCGAGGATCATGTCGAGGGCGTTGCGCAGGGCCGTGCCGGGCGCCGTGCGGCGGATGGCCTCCTCCATGCGCTCCTGTGCGTCGTGCGGCTGGGCCATGGGCGCTCCCCTCTCGTGTCGTGCCGTTCGTTGCCTGACCTTCTCCCTATAACTCAAAATAGCGGGCCATACCGTAGCGTCTACCCAAAATATGCGACTCCACCGTTTCTGAAGACGCACGGGGCACCGCAGGCCGCTCGGTCTTCGGGCCAGGCGCGTGCGCCTGGGCAAGAAACGCAAAAAGTCCCGCCGTCCCCTCAAGAGGACGGCGGGACTCATGAGGCCACGCTCATGGGGGCAGATGCGTCCCCCACCGTTACTCGGCGGCGCCGCCTCCGATGACCGAGGGGCTGGCAGAGGGAGCCGCGATGCGGCCGCGGGCCGGACGGGCGATGCGCTCGTCGCTCATGGTCTCGCGGCGGCGCGGGGCCGGGATCTCGCCGGCGGCCCACTCGAAGGTGAGCTTGCCGTCTTGCTCGTCCACCGTGACGACCTTGCCGGCGTCGAGGTCGCCCTCGAGGATCTTCTCGGAGAGCGGGTCCTCCACCAGGGTCTGGATCGCGCGGCGCAGCGGGCGGGCGCCGTAGGCCGCGTCGGTCCCCTCCTTGGCGATGAACGCCTTGGCACCGGGGGTGAGCACGATGTTGTTGCCCCGGGCCACGAGGCGGTCGCGCAGGTCCTCGATGAGCAGGTCGACGATGGAGAGAAGCTGCTCGTCGGTGAGCGAGTGGAACACCACGATGTCGTCGACGCGGTTGAGGAACTCGGGCTTGAAGAGCTTCTTGACCTCGGACATCACGTTCTGGTGGATGGCCCGGTCGTCGAGGCCGCCGCCGGCGCGCTCCACCGAGAAGCCCAGGGGCGTGGTCTTGGCGATCTCGCGGGCACCGATGTTGCTCGTCATGATGATGACGGTGTTGCGGAAGTCGACCTTGCGCCCCTGGCCGTCGGTGAGGCGGCCCTCCTCGAGTATCTGGAGCAGGATGTTGAAGAGGTCGGGGTGGGCCTTCTCGATCTCGTCGAAGAGCACGACGGAGTAGGGCTTCTGGCGCACCGCCTTGGTGAGCTCACCGCCCTCGTCATAGCCCACGTAGCCGGGAGGGGCACCCACGAGCTTGGAGACCGCGTGCTTCTCCATGTACTCACTCATGTCGAAGGTGATGAGGGCGTCCTGGGTGCCGAAGAGGAACTCGGCCAGGGTCTTGGCGAGCTCGGTCTTGCCGGTGCCCGAGGGGCCCAGGAAGATGAACGAGCCGGAGGGGCGGCGCGGGTCGCGCAGGCCGGCGCGGGAGCGGCGGATGGCCTTGGAGACCTTGGTGACCGCCTCGTCCTGGGCCACCACGCGCTCGTGGAGCACCGACTCCATGCGCAGGAGCTTGTCGGTCTCGGCCTCGGTGAGGTTGGTGACCGGCACGCCGGTGGAGCGGGAGACCACGCTCGCGATGTGCTCGGGGGTCACGTCGCCCGTGACGGAGCCGCCCTGCTCGTGCCAGGCGTTCTCGAGCTCGGCCACGCGGTCGGCAAGCCCCTTCTCCTCGTCGCGCAGGCGGGCGGCGCGCTCGTAGTCCTGGCCGGTGGCCGCCTTCTCGCGCTCGGCACGGACGTCGGAGAGCTTCTGGGCGGCCTCCTTGAGCTCCTCAGGACGCGCGACGCTGTGGATACGCACGTTGGCGCCGGCCTCGTCGAGCAGGTCGATGGCCTTGTCGGGCAGGAAGCGGTCCTGGATATAGCGGTCCGAGAGGCTCACGGCGGCCTGGATGGCGTCGTCGGAGTAGCGCACGCGGTGGTGCTCCTCGTAGCGGTCGCGCAGGCCCTCGAGGATGGCGAGAGACTGCTCGGGCGTGGGCTCGCTCACCTGGATGGGCTGGAAGCGGCGGGCGAAGGCCGAGTCCTTCTCGACGTGCTTGCGGTACTCGTCGGTGGTGGTGGCGCCGATGACCTGGATCTCGCCGCGCGACAGGGGCGGCTTGAGGATCGCGGCGGCGTCGAGCGAGCCCTCGGCGGAACCGGCGCCGATGAGCGTGTGCATCTCGTCGATGAACAGGATGATGCTCTTGTCCTCCATGACCTCGGCCACGACGCGCTTGAGGCGGTCTTCGAACTCGCCGCGGTACTTGGCGCCGGCCACCAGAGACGAGACGTCGAGGGTCCAGACGTGGCGGCCCGCCAGCATCTCGGGCACCTCGCCGGCCACGATGAGCTGGGCCAGGCCCTCGACGACGGCGGTCTTGCCCACGCCGGGGTCGCCGATGAGCAGCGGGTTGTTCTTGGTGCGGCGCGCGAGCACCTCCATGACGCGCTCGGTCTCGGCCTCGCGGCCCACGACCGGGTCGAGCTTGCCCTCGCTCGCGAGCTGGGTGAGGTCGCGGCCGTACTCGCGCAGGGCGCTGCCGTCGGCCTCGGACTCGGGCATCATGCCAAAGCCGCCGGGCACGCCCATGCCCATGGCGGCCACACCGGCCGCAGGCTGGGGCGGGCGCTTGGGGGCAAGCTCGCTGATGGCGTTGCGCACGGCGTCGACCGAGACGCCCATGCGGGTGAGGGACTCCATGGCCACGCCGTTGCCCTCGCGCAGGATGCCGAGGAGCAGGTGCTCGGTGGCGATGTAGGACTGGCCGAGCGAGAGCATCTCGCGCAGGGCGCTCTCAAGCACGCGCTTGGCGCGCGGGGTGAACGGGATGTGCCCCGCCGGGGTTGCCTCGCCAGGCTGCTCCGCAACCTGTTTGATCTGCTCAAGGGCGTCGTCGTAGGTGACGTCGAGCTTCTTGAGGGCCTGGGCGGCGATGCCGTCTTCCTCGCGGATGAGGCCCAGGAGGATGTGTTCGGTGCCTACATACATCTGGCCGAGCTTGCGGGCCTCCTCTTGGGCGAGGACCATGACCTTGCGAGCGCCGTCGGTGAACTTTTCAAACATGCAGGCGCCTCCTTCGCGACTGTACGATGAGTCTGATAGGAAAGATACTCGCATCGGACTCATGATATCTAAGATAATCGACTTAGATTTTTACCGGATGAGCCACTTATACACGCTTACACACGGAAAATGCAAGCCCCGCCCTTCAAAATGTGAAGGAACGGGGCACTCGGGTCCTTTAGAGCGGTCCACGGAATTGCTGGACAAGGCGCGCGAGGGCGCGGGGTGCTTAAGGCACATAAGCCCGAGCGCACCGCGGTATCAGCATTTCGGTGGACCGCTCCAGGCAGTACGACGCTGGGGGTCGCTCACTAGTGGCAGCCGCACCCGCACTCGTGGTCCCCGTGCTCGTGGTCGCAGCCGCACCCGCAGCCCTCCTCGGCAAGCAGGCCGAGGGAGGAGGCCAGGTGGGTGGCGAGGTCGGCGACGGCGACGGGGGTCTCCTCGTGGGTCTGCATGTCGCGCACCGTAAGGGTGCCGGCAGCCAGCTCGTCGGGGCCCACGACGACCACGGCGGCGGCCCCGTACTTGTCGGCCAGCTTGAACTGGCTCTTGAGCGAGCGGCCCTGACGGTCGGCCTCGACGATGAGGCCGCAGTCGCGCAGGTCCTGCTCGATGGAGAACGCCTCGGCGGCCACCTCGGGACCCGTGACGGCCACATAGACGTCGGGCTTCACAGGCTCGGGCTCGGGGGCGCCCAGCGCCTTCATGGCGAGCACGATGCGCTCGAAGCCGGCGGCGAAGCCGAGGCCGGGGGTGGGCTTGCCCCCTGAGACCTCGACGAGCTTGTCGTAGCGGCCGCCGCCGCCGATGGCGTTCTGGGAGCCGAGGCCGTCGGTCACCTGGACCTCGAAGACCGTGCGCGTGTAGTAGTCGAGGCCGCGCACCAGGCGCGGGTCCTCGACGTAGGCGATGCCGCGGGCGTCGAGGTAGGCCTTGACCTGCTCGTAGTGGGCGCGGCAGTCGTCGCACAGGGCGTCGACGATCTTGGGCGCCCCCTCCATGACCTCGTGGCAACGCTCGTTCTTGCAGTCAAAGGCGCGCAGGGGGTTCGTCTCGGCGCGGCGGCGGCACTCGTCGCACAGCTCAGCCTCGTGGGCGCGGATGTAGGCGGCCACCGAGTCGCGGTAGGCCGGGCGGCAGGCGTCGTCGCCCATGGAGTTGATCAGCAGGCGAACCGAGTCGGCCGGGATGCCGAGCTCCTCGATGAAGCGCATGAACATGATGATCGTCTCGGCGTCGGCAGCGGGGTCGGAGGCCCCCAAGAACTCGGCGCCGATCTGGTGGAACTCGCGCAGACGGCCCTTCTGCGGACGCTCGGCGCGGAACATGGAGCCCGCGTACCACAGCTTGACCGGCGCTGCGCCCTGGGGAATCAGGTTGTGCTCGATGAGGGCGCGCACCGCGCCGGCCGTTCCTTCGGGGCGCAGGGCGAGGCGCTGATCGGGCTTGAGGGCGTCGGCGCGGCCCTCGCTCACCTTGGCGTAGCCGTCGGGTGAGAGGACCGAGAACATCTCCTTGCGCACCACGTCGGTGGCCGTACCGATACCGTGGACGAACAGGTCGGCCTGCTCGAACATGGGAATCTCAATCGGGAGGCACCCGTAGGTGGTGAACACCTGCTCGGCGGTGTCGCGCACGTAGCTCCACATGATAGCGTCGGCACCGATGAGGTCCTCGGTACCTTTGGGCTTGTTCACGGGCATGGGCTCCTCCTGGTTCGACGCTCGCGCGCCGCGTCGCATGGGTGTCTCGACCGTGAGGGCACGTCTGGGCACCCCCACTCGTAGCGGGATAGCTTACCACGCGCGCGCTGCGTCGTCGTCACGGTTGGACGCCTGGGGAAAACCCGCGCATTTCGGGGCGCGATAGCCGTCGAGAGCAACCCACTAAATTGCTGGACGTGGCGCACGAGGGCGCGGTGCGCTGAGGCACATAAGCCCGAGCACAACGAAGTGCCAGCATTTTTGTGGATTGCTCTATTTGGAGGCGTGGCGGCCGTCTTTGGGCTTGAGGTGCAGGTCGAAGTGGTTTCGGTCCACCTCGAAGTGACCCTCGTCGGCCAAGGTCCTTAACTCGCGCGAGAGCGTGGCGCGGTCGATGGAGAGGTAGTCGGCGAGTTCCTGGCGCGTCAGGGGAACCACGACGGAGCTGCTTCCCTGCCGCCTCGCCTCATGCTCGAGGTAGGCAAGCACCTTGCCGCGCGCGGTACGCCTCGAACGGATGCCAAGCGTCGCCGCCAGGTCCGCGCCGAAGGCCGCCACCGTCTGGGCCAGGTTGGCCCGTATGATGTCGACGCAGCGCCGCAGGTGGGGGGAGGACGGGACAGCGAGGTCGAACACGAGCAGGCGGCAGCCGCGGCGCGCCACGGCGGTCATGTCGACCAACGTGTTGAATCCAAAGGCGCCCCCGTAGGACAGGGCCTGCCCCGGCACGAAGACGTGGAGAATCGAGCGGTTGCCCTCCTCGTCGTAGACACAGCCGTAGACACGTCCTTCCGTGAGATAGGCCACCGGGCCGGCGGTACGGGCCGCCTCAGCCACGACGTCGCCCTCGTCGTAGGTAACGTAGGAGGCGCCCAGACAGTCGAGGACCTGCTCCCGGTCGCACGAATCGACCCCCTCGAGCAGCGCAAGGCCGGACGGCAACGAATCCACAGGCTGTAGATGGCGCAACGGGGGTCCCTCCCAAAGGACGATGCGTTCGCAACGGTGCCCAGTATATCGGACAGCCGACGTCACAAGCATGCGCGCCCAAATGCCCGGTGTCCGCGCCCGCCCGGCCCTGCGCAAGGGTAGGCCCCAGGGATTTCCCTAGGGGGTGGCGCGCCCAACCGCGCATCGGTCGGGCGCGCCGGCAAGAGAGGAAAAGACTGTGCTCTTGGAGGAGAGGCCAGCCTTAGAGGGGTGCCGTAACGAGCGCCAACGGGTTTTGGAGGGAACCCGGTCTTAGCAGCGCGCGTCCGGAGCACGGCACACGCTTATAGTAGTTGGCGGCAATTCGGGTGTCTGCTGCATATGTCACAGGCTGGGAATTGGACGCGAAATAGTTTTCGAGAAGCAGGGGGCTATGCGGATGTAGGGCACATACGCCGGGACCCCCGAGCCTGGACGAGATCGGGACTTTGCGACTTGGCGGGGTGGCGTGCTGGACGGAAGCGGGACTTTGCGACTCAGTTTTGTCGGAACGACAGGGATTTGCCAGGATCGATGAACCATATACCTGTGGTGATACCAACGAATATCCTCGTGTTACCACAAAAGTCAGTCGCAAAGTTCGTATCTTGTCCACCCAATTCCCCATCAAGTCACAAAGTCCCGATTTTGTCCACCACGCAGTCCTTCTCGCCCCCTCGAAACGGCAGCACCGTTTTACTATTATGGAACCGTTCTGCGCAGGGACCCCGGCCTTGGCCCCGCGCGCCCTGCCGCTACCAGCCACCGTCGAGAGGGGCCCCGCCATGCACCAGTTCCGCAACGACTATTCCGAGGGCGCCCATCCGCTCATCTTGGACGCTCTGGTGCGCACCAACGCCGAGCAGGCCGTGGGCTACACCGAAGACGCCCACTGCGCCCGGGCGGCCTCCCTGGTGCTGGAGGCCTGCGAACTGGACCCCGCCGAAGCCGACGTGCGGTTTGTGGTGGGCGGCACCGCAGCCAACGTGATCTGCCTGAACGGACTGCTCGAGCGCCCCTACGACGCCGTGGTCTGTACGCCCGACGGCCATATCAACACCCACGAGACCGGTGCCCTGGAGGCCTGCGGCCACAAGGTGCTCGCCACCGGCGACCGCGACGGTTTTGTGAGCGTGGAGGAGGTGGACGCCATCGTGCGCGGCAACGCCGCCTTTGGGCACCACATGACGCGTCCGCGGGCGATTTACGTGAGCGACAGCACCGAGCTGGGCGGTATTTACAGCCGCGCACGGCTCGAGGAGCTCTCGGACTACGCCCACAGCCACGACATGAAGCTCTTCCTCGACGGGGCTCGCCTGGGAAGCGCGCTGACCTCTGCGGCCAACGACCTGACGCTGCCCCAGATTGCCCAGCTGTGCGATGCTCTGTACCTGGGCGGCACCAAGAACGGGCTGCTCTTTGGAGAGGCCATCGTGGCCCGCGACCCGCAGCTGCGCGCCGACCTGCCCTGGCTCATGAAGCGCCACGCCAACCTGCTGGCCAAGGGGCGCCTGCTGGGCGTGCAGTTCGAGACCGCGCTTGAGGACGGGCTGTACTGGGAGTGTGCCCGCAACGCCAACCGCTGCGCCGCCCGGCTGCGCGAAGGGCTTTTGGCCGACGGCTGGAGCGAGTGGATGCCGAGCCCGTCGAACCAGCTGTTCTTTGAGATGCCGCCTGCAACGGCGACCCGCTTTGTGGAGGAGTGCGGCTGCGAGGTGTTTATAGACCGGGGAGAAACCCAGGTCATCCGCTTCGTGACCTCGTGGGCCACCACCGATACCGATGTGGCCGAGGCGCTCGCACTCTCGGGGACGCTGGCGGCGGGGCTGCGGGGCTAGGCGGGCGGTCGGGGCCTGCAGACCGGGGGGTTGCACCGGGCCGACAGGCGCACGGCGGGAAACTGCGGTATCCGCCCGCCGGCCCGGCCCCAGCCCCGAAAACCGAGATGCTTCTCTCCATCAGGCGCGCAAGACTCCGTCGGCCACCGGGGTCCAGCCCTCCCGGCCTTAGCGCCAAAAACCGAGATGCTTCCGCAGGATCGGGGTTCTGGATAGGGAGAAGCTGAGGGAGAGACCCCCGATGTCCCTGGATTATTCCGCATGGGGAGAAACCCTACGGCCGACACCCATCCTGAACTGGTGTTTTCTCCGGGCTGTCCACGGTAGCGAAGAGAGTTCTCGCCGTCTGAGCACATCTGGGCAGCCCGGCACCTATCCAGAACCCCCATTCCGCGGCGCTATCTGCCGATTCGGGCTCCACCGCAAACGCGGATGCCCGACCGACAAGCCCCGGCACCGCAAGAACCTCGCAAGAGCCGGCCCTTCTCCCCTATTCGGCCGGCTCCAAGGACTCCCGGCCCTCCCCGCCTCGCCGTCGGGCGAGCGGCCAGTCGAGCTCGCTCACCAGAATCGCCACAAAGATGAGGGTGAAGCCACAGAGCACCTGGGCCGTGAGGACCTCGCCGGCAAACAGCACGCTGAAGAGCACGCCCGAGGGGGACTCCATCGAAAGCAGCAGGGCCACCGAGCTGGGATCGGCGTACTTGGTGCCGATATTTTGCAGCAGGTAGGCCACGCAGGTGCAGGCCAGGGCCAGATAGGCCATGGACCCCACAACGCCCGGGGTCCATACGGCCGATGCCAGGTCCTCGCCCGCCACGAAGGTCGCGACCCACGACAGCGCGGCGACGCCGACCATCTGCCAGGCGGTGAGGGCGAGCACGTCGCGACCGTTGGAGAAGCACCCGGTGGCCACGATGTGCACGCCAAAGAAGACGGCGCCCACAAGCGTGAGGGCGTCTCCAAAGCGTATGGAGAGGTCACCCGAAAGCGACACGAGGCCGATGCCTCCGACGCAGAGCACGGCTGCGACCACGTTCTTTGCCTGAGGGCGCACCCGCGTCACCGCCCACGCCATAAACGGCACCATCACGCAGTAGGTACCGGTGAGAAAGGCGTTGTTGCCCGGGGTGGTGTCGGTGAGACCCACGGTCTGGGCGCCGTAACCACCAAAGACGAGTGCCCCCAGGATGAGCCCGCGCACCACGACGTCGGGTTTCAGACAGGCCGACACCCGGCGCCACAGCGCCGCCATCAAGACGAGCGCCGCGGCCGAGAAGCGCACGGCAAGCAGGTAGAACGGCGGCAGGGCGTCAAGGGTGTCCTTCATGATGAAGAAGCTGCTGCCCCAGATGAGCGCCGCCGCGAGGCAGCAGAGCCGGGCGGCCCAAACGGGGACGGCGAGCTTTGGGGCGGCTCCGACGGAAGCTGAGGTCATCGGGAACCTCCGGGGTCGTAAGGCGTTTTGGCGTAACCGGAGACTACAGGACCGCGGTCAGGGCGTCGGTTGCGGTCTCGGGGTCAAGGCCGACGGTCAGCAGCGCCTCGACGAGGGCCTGGATCGTGCGCAGGTCGCCGGGCTCCACGTACTCGCGCGTGGAGTGGGGCAGACGCATGCCGTTGGCAATGACGATGCCGGGGATGCCGCAGGCCACCGAGACGTTGTTGTCGCTGCCGCCGAAGGTGGAGAAGCCCTGGGCCTCGGGCAGGCCGCAGGCGCGGCAGGCCTCCTCGAAATGATGGACGACAGGGGCGTCCTGGGGCATCTTGTAGGCGTGGCAGGCCTCGGCGAGGGTCACCTCCACGGTGCCGCCCCAGGCACGGGCGGACTCCTCGAAAAGCTCCTTGATGAGCGCGGCCTGGCGTTCGGCCTTCTCGTGGTCGTAGCTGCGTACCTCGCCGCGCACGATGCAGGTGCTCGGGACCACGTTGGTGCCGCGACCGCCGGAGATGAGGCCCACGTTGGCCGTGGTCTCGCCGTCGATGCGGCCTACCTCCATGCGGTCGATGGCCTCGGCGGCGATCTTGATGGCGCTGACGCCCTTCTCGGGCTCAAAGCCGGCGTGGGCGGCGCGGCCCGCGATGTCGGCCGTCACGTAGATGATGGTCGGGGCCTGGTAGGCGTACTGGTGAGGGTCGCCCGCATAGTCGAGGGTGTAGGCCAGGCGCGCCTCGCAGCGCGAGAAGTCGAAGGCGCGGGCGCCCACGTTGCCGATCTCCTCGGCCACCATGCAGGCGAACTCCACAGGGCGGTGGGGGATGCCCCGGACCTCGAGGTCCTCGACCGCGGCCACGACCGCGGCCACGCCGCCGAGGCAGTCGGCGCCCAGGACGGTGTTGCCCGCGGAGGCGATGCGGCCGTCGGCGTCGACCACGGCCCGCTTGTCGTGGGCGGGCTGCACGGTGTCGAGGTGGACCAGGAAGAGGATGGGTTCCCCGATGCCGCCGATGGTGGCAAAAAGGTTGCCGGTGTCGCTGCCGGTGTGGGCCAGGCGGATGTTGCGCAGGTGCTTGGGGACCATGCCGGCCAAGGTGTGCTGCACCCGGCGCGAGAGGGCCATGCTCGTGACGATGCCGTCGTTGCGGCCGGCGGTGGCGTCCTCGACGACCATGAACCCGATGCGCTCGAGCTCCACGCGCACGTGGTCGGCCATGGCGCGCTCGTCGAGCGAGGGCGAGTCGATGGCGACGAGCTCGCAGAAGAGGCGCTCGACCGGGGCGAGCTCGAAGCCCTCGGCAACGTCGTAGGGCAGCGGGGACGGGGAATTGGTGCGGGCCTGGGGGTCCATGGCAGACGGCCTTTCTTCGGGATGGGGGTGCGCGGAGGGCCTGTGGGGCGCCCCGCGGCGTGCGCCGACGATGGTACTGCATCTACAGCGAGTTTGGCACGCAAAGCGGGGGACGGCATGGGAGGCGCGCAACCGGGCATGCAAAAAGGCCGGTAGGATTTCTCCCACCGGCCTTCTTGAGATGCAATGGAGCCAGTAATCGGATTCGAACCGATGACCCCCGCTTTACGAGAGCGGTGCTCTACCAGCTGAGCCATACTGGCACGCCTGGCATAACGTCTGCACGTATGCGGCAGCGATAAATAATAGCAGATGGCACTTGATCAGCGCAAGTGACAATCGCGCCCTCACTCATCCCCCATGAATGGCAGACTGGCCACGGGTCTTCGGGCCATCTATGCCGCAAGGGCGTCGGTGTCGGCCTCGGCCTGCTGGTCGGCGACCCACACGTCCATGCGCTCGCGGATAAGGTCGAAGGACGCGGGGCCCGTCTCCAGCAGGAAGCGGTGGAACTCCTTGAGGTCGAAGTCGTCGCCCAGGGCCACCTGGGCCTCGTCACGCAACGAGCAGATCTCCAGGTAGCCCATCCAGTACACAAGGCAGGTCACCGGGCTGCCGACCGCGTAGGTATCGTAGTAGAAGTCGATCGTCTCGGAGTCCAGCCCGATGCCGAGCCCCTCGAAGTAGGCCCCCACCTCCTCGCGCGACCACCCGTAGTAGTTGACCCCCATGTCGATAAGGGACGCGACGCAATAGGCCGTGGTCCGGTCCAGCTCACGCGCGCGCCACACGTCGGGATCGTCGTCCATATAGCGATAGGAGAACATCTCGGTGTAGAGGCCCCAGCCCTCCATATAGCCCTCGTATGCGAGCAGGCGGCGTATCAGGGGATAGGTGCCGTTTTCATAGAAGTAGTTGGTCTGGTAAAGGTGGCCCGGGAACGCCTCGTGGGCGAGCGTCTGGAACCCCTCGTAGTTGTCGGCCAGATAGGCCTCGTTCAAAAAGACGGTGTTGTGCGAGAGGTCGTCCCACGGGGCCAGGATGTAAGACGCGGGGTTGGTGTAGGCCTCGAGCGACGGCGCTACCGGTCGGACCGAAAACTCCCGATCCGAGAGGTAAGGAAAGTCCTCGCGTATGCGCTCCTGGAGGTCGGCCAGCACCGCGGGCACCTCGGCCGGGTCCACCACACCCAGTGCGAACGCCCGGTCGACGGCGTCCGGGTTGCGCTCGGCCAGCTCGTCGAACTCCGCCATGGCGTCCGTCAGGTATTGCTCGCTCAGCGCGAACATCTCGT
>JAHZGC010000007.1:18794-152949 GCA_019421015.1 Coriobacteriaceae bacterium
CTGCCGCACCAGCAGCTCGTAGTACTCCCGCCCGCCTTCGACGGTGTACAGCCCCTCCTCCAGGCCGCCTATGCCCTTGAGGGCCTGAAGCTCGCCGGCCAGATAGGTGTAGGCGGGCCCCACGACCTCCTCGAAGAGCTGGGCGTTACGCTCCTTGTATACCGCGCGGGCCGCCTCGTCGAGGAAGTCAGCCTCGTCCACGCGGCGCTCGAACGTGTCGATGAGCGGGTGGCCGGCGCTCGGCTCGGCAAGCAGCAGGCACTGCTCGACCGCCTGGTCGACGGACGCGTCGCTCATGAAGACGCCGGCCTCAGCCTGCTCGCGGGCATGGGCGACCACCGCTTCGAAGCACGGGCGCAGCTGGCCCAGCAGGACGAAGTAGTCCTCGATGTCGCGTTCGCTGGTGAACTCGTATTCGGACAGCATAATGGCGTTGGTCACGTGCAGCCCGTTGCCCGGACGCGCGCACTGCGTCAGCAGGTCCATTTCCTGCAGCCCAAGCCCCCACTCCGCGGTCTCCTCGATAAGGGCGTAGACCAGCTGCTGGTCGTCGGTCAGCAGAGACGTCTGGAAACCGTGAAGCTCGTCAAGCTGTGCCTGCGTCTCCTCGCGATCCCTCTGGACGTCGCCTGCCGACAGAGGGACGGGGAGCACGAGCGGATAGTCGTCGATGCCCAGCTCCGCAGGGCGCACGAGCACCGCATGCAGCATTATGGTGTCCCGAACGATCTCTTTGCGAAAGAGCTGGTCGACCCACGCGTCGAAGCGGGCCTGCTCCTCTTGGGCATCTGCGGCCGCAGCGGCTGCCGACGCAGAGGTTGGGGATACCCCCAGTGCGACGCCCTGGACACCCAGGGTGCATAGAACCAGCAGGAACGCCGCGACAAAAGTAACGAAGCGGTGCGGGCATCGGACCATGACGGCTCCTTTTTTTCGCGAAGGCGAACATCGGTATGGGCGAAGCTGCCAGTCTGAAGGACGGGGTCGGGGCTGTCAACCTGCAAAAACCGATGGTCTGGCACCGGGTTGTGAAGGCACCTCACCCTCTCCCTGAAGATTAGGCATTTTGGCGCAAACAGGCTACAATGGCACCTCATGCACCGCCTCGCCACGAACCACCCCGTTAGAAAGGACGCCCGTGGCGCACACTCGAACCCGTTCGGGGCACCGTATCCCCCTGGCCTTCGCGGCGCTCGCATGCTGCACGTTTCTCGTCGCCGCCTTGTTTGCAGCCGCCGCCCGCGCCGACGACGTCACCTCGTCTTTGGGCAGCGACCCCGTTACCGTAGCGATCCCCAGCGAGTTCCAGCAGCGCGTGGAGGAGACCGCGGCCGCCTACAACGACGCCGTGGCCCAACGCGAGCAGCTCGAAGCCCAGGCCGCCGAATGCCAGGCGCGCATCGACGAGCTGGCAGCCCAGCTACCGGCGGCCCAAGACCGCGCCGCCGAAGCTATCCGCAGCCAGTACAAGTACCAGCAGGGCACCAACGAACTCATCGAGCTGTTGTTCTCCTCCGACGGCTTTGAGCAGTTCGTGGCCACGCTTCAGTACTTCGAGAACATCGACCGCCACAACGCCAACCAGATCGACGAGCTGCTCGCCCTCCAGGCCCAGATGGCCCAGGAGCAGGCAGACCTCAACACCGCGCTGGCACAGGCCCAGGAGCAGGAGGCGGCAGCCGAGGAAGCGCTTGCGGAGGCAAAAGCAGCCCGCGCCGAGGCCCAGCGCAAGGCCGAGGAGGAGGCGCGCCGGCGGGCCGCCGAGGAGGCCGAGCGCCAGCGGGCTGCAGCTGCGGCTGCCCAGGCGGCAGCCGAGGGGGCCGCCTCGGGCGAAACGGCCCCCAACCCCGATCCGGGCGCATCGGAGAACCCCGCCGACGCCAACATTCCGGCAGAGCCGGCCGGCGACGGGTCGGACGGCGGCTACGAGGAGCCCGAGCCTCCGGCCGTCGACTGGATGAGCGATCGCGACATCTTTATCAACGACTGGGGCGCCCGCATCGACGCCTACCTGGGCGGCTCACCGTTGGGCGGCTACGGGCGCACCTTTGCGGCCGCCGCCTGGGACTACGGCGTGGACCCGCGCTTCTCCCCCGCCATAGCCTACGCCGAGAGCTCGCTGGGCGCCTACTGCTTTAGGCCCCACAACGCCTGGGGCTGGGGCAACGCGAGCTGGGGCAGCTGGGAAGAGGCCATCTACGCTCACGTGGCAGGCTTGGCCCGCGGCTACGGCTACACGCTCACCTACGACGGAGCGCTCAAGTATTGCCCGCCCAATGCCGACTACTGGTACAACACCGTGGCCGGGCAGATGGCGATAATCTAGGTCTACAGATAGTCCGAGAACCTCACGGAGCAGGGGGTGCCGGGACCTTTCTCCCAAATACCTACCGGTACGGGGTCGTCCATAGCGTAGGTGACGGGCACCGCCGAGTCGGAAGAGAACCGGTAGACCATGGTGTGACCGGCGGCGGGGTCGACAATCCAATACTCGCGGACGCCCGAGCGCTCATAAAGGGCGGTTTTGGTGATGTAGTCGCGCCGTTGGCTGCTGGGGGAGACGATCTCGACCACGAGGTCGGGCGCACCCTCGCACCCGCGATCCGAGAGTTTGGCCGGATCGCAGACTACCACAAGATCCGGCTCGACCCAATTGGCGCCGGGTTTATCGACATTTACCGCGAACGGAGCGGCGTAGACCTCGCAGGTGCCCCCGTTTTTGGCCACATAGGCGCTCAGCACATGGGAGAGGGCCATGGAAATCTTCTGATGCATCCGACCCGGAGGCGTCATATCGTACAGCACGCCGTCGATAAGCTCCGCACGCCGGTCATCGGGCAGGCTCCAATAGTCGTCTGCCGTGCACGGCCGTGGATGAGAAAGCGGCATGGTCGGCTCCTTCCCCGCCGGTCGAAGGATTATGAGATGCGCCAGAAGGGCACGGCGATTGTACCATGGGGGTCGTGTGGCGGCGTGCCCTTCTCCACTGCGCGGGCTTCTTTGTTGGAAAGTTTTTTAATTCACCTGTCAGGTTTTGCCGGCTGGGCTGTTTTATAGGCAGCTTCGACGCAGCGAGGGGCGCGCCACCCGGGACCCAGCGCACAAGAAGCTCCCGCACACGCCAAGACCGACCGAGACGAGGTGACGCCATGGAACCCGCACCAGCCGCACCAAAGGTAGCCGGTGGATACGCATCGGAGCCCGCGCGGCTCGTGACGACCTACGCCAACCTCATCTTGAGGCTGAGCTACACCTATTTGGGATCGACCCACGACGCCGAGGACATCTGCCAAACGGTGTTCCTCAAAATGCTCGAGCGGCGCGAGCCGTTCGCAGACGCCGAGCATGAGCGGGCCTGGGTCATCCGGACAACCATCAACCTGTGCAAGAACCTGCTGGCCAGCGCCGCCCGGCGCACGTCGGTGGACCTCGAGACCGCCGGGGAGACCGTGGACGAGCGGACCCCCGGCATCGAGGAGGCCTACGTGCGCAGCGAGGAGAGCCGCGCCGTGCTCGAGGCGGTGGCGGCGCTGCCCCAGAACTACCGGGCAGCCGTGTTCCTGCACTACTACGAGGGCTGCTCCATAGGCCAGATAGCCCAGCTCACCGACCAGAGCGAGGCCGCGGTGGCGGCCCACCTGAGCCGCGGCCGGTCGAAGCTCCGCGGGATGTTGAGAGGAGACCAACGATGAAGGCAAGCCCCTACGAGCGTGCCCTTGACGACCTGCACTTTTCTGAGGAGGCCCAGATGCGCATAGTCCAGAACCTCGAGGCCCAGACGGCCGGCGCCGCGATTGACCCCACCCTTCCCATGCCCGCGACCATGCCCAGGAAGGCCGCCGGAGCCGGCACCGCGGCTACCGTGCGCCGCCGCCCCGTGAGCCGCCGCGCAGCCCTGACGCTCGCCCTGGCCGCGACCCTGGCCGTGGGCGGCGGCGCGGCCTACGCCACCGGTGCCCTGACCAGCGTGGTCGACGCGTTCTCGGGGCTCTTTGGCAACGGCCCCGCCCAGACCGAGCTCATCGACAAGCTGGGCGTACCCCTGGGCGCCCAGGCCCAGGCGAACGGCGTGACCGTGACGGCGGACGCGGCCATCGGGGACGCCCACGGCTATGCGGCGGTGTTCTCGATCGCCCGGGACGACGGGGAACCGTTCGACCTGACGGACGTCCAGGACATCGACGGCGTGCTGGCGGGACTCGCGTTCGCCGACGAGCTGCTGGACGTCGACGGCCTGGCAGGGGAAACGGGCAGCAGCTGGTTCTTCGACGCCGACCCCACCGACAACGCGATCCAGTACATGGTGAGGAGGGACATGGCGACGACCTCGGACGGCGGGTCGGTGGCCGGGCGCAGCGCCACGGCCCACTTCGGAGACCTGGTCGTCCGCGACGCCGAGGACCCGTCGAAGGAGACCGTGGTGGCGCAGGGGCCGTGGGACCTGGCGCTGACCTTTGACTACGAGGACCAGACGGTCGAGGTCGCCCTGAACCCCGACGACTCGGTGGCCGCATGGGACGGCCGCGAGGCGACCGTGCAGGCCGTGAGCGTTTCTCCGCTGGGGGTCTACGTGGCCTACACCATGGACGGCGTGCCGCTGGAACAGAAGGAGAGCGGTCAGGTCTCGCCCGAGGTCGCGGCGTCGTGGGACAGCTACACGGGGCTGCCCATCACGGTGACCTTTGCCGACGGCACCCAGCAGCGCTTTGAGGACGGCAACGGCCCCTCGAGCATGGATGTGAGCGCCGGCGACAAGACCGAGGTGTTCAGGGGCTGCCCGTTCGAGGAGATCGCGAACGTGGACGACATCGCGAGCGTGACCGTGGGCGACCTGGAGATCGCGGTGCAGTAGAAGGAAAGGCCAGCTCGACAGCAAAGGGGACCCCCGGAAATTACCTCCGAAGGGTCCCCTTTCTTCGTGCCTGGTGCCTGGCCGCAGCGGCCGGAACCTACTCGTGGGTCACGCGCACGTCGCCAAAGGCATAGCCGTAGTCCATCTGGGCCCCGTCGTGGTAGCCGACCACGCCGGGGCCTTTGGCGGGAACCACGATGATGCCGCCGTCGCCGCCGCGGTCCTCCACAGCCTCGAGCACCGCCTCGGCGGCCTGATGCGGGGTCTGGCCGGCCCATAGCACGCGGCTATGCACCTGGTGGGCGGCCACCTCCTTGACGTAGTACTCGCCCGTGCCCGTGCACGAGACGGCCACGGTCTGCTGGTTGGCGTAGGTACCGCTGCCGCAGATGGGCGAGTCGCCCACGCGTCCCGGCTGCTGGTTGGTGCAGCCGCCGGTGGAGGTGCCGGCCGCGATGTTTCCGTTGACGTCGCGGGCCACCGCACCGATGGTGCCGTGGCCGGGCTTCTTCCAACCGCCGTCGGGCAGCGCCTTGGTCTCAGCCAGCATCGCCCGGCGCTCCTCGGTCACAAAGAAATCGTTGTCCACGAGCTCGATGCCCCACGAGACCAGCTGCTCGTCGGTGGGGTCGGCAAAGAGCACGTGCGGCGTCTGCTCCATGATGGCGCGGGCCACGTCGATGGGGTGGCGCGCCGTGGTGAGGCCGGTGGCCGCGCCGGTGCTGCCGTCGCCCAACATGACGCAGGAATCGAGCTCGGCCTTGCCCTCGGAGGTGAGGGCCGCGCCCACGCCGGCGTTGAACTCGGGGGCATCCTCCATGACGTGGAGGGCCGCGATCACGGCCTCGATGGCCGGCTCACCCGCCTGGAGCTTTGCCATGCCGGCGTCGAGGGCTCGGCGCATGGCGGCGTCGGCGCGAGCCTGTTTCTCGGGCGTGTCGGGGTGCAGGCGCTTGCCGGCGCCTCCGTGAATCACGAGCAGGGGCTCGGTCTCTCCGCAACCGGTTGTCTCGACCATGATGGGCTTGAGCGCCATGGGTGTTGTCTCCTTGGGTCGGTGTGTGATAGGGCACAGGCCGCGGACCCGCCCTCCCCCAAGGGCGCGCCGGACGTTGCGCCGACCAGTCTAGCGCTCTGGGAAAAGGGCGGCCGGAAGGGGCCGAAGGAGACGGACGATTTCCATGTTGGGGCCGGGCGGCAGGCGGGGCTGGTTCGCGAATCCTGTGGGGGCCTCGCCTCCCCCTTGACGTGAACCCGGCTCCAAGCGGTTCAATAGCATGTTGCACGCCCTGCGCCCTGCCGCGCCATCGCCGCACCCCACACGAAAGGTTCCCCATGGACCACGCCGACCTCACCGCCCTGCTCCAAGCCGTCGCCAACGGTTCAACATCGGTGGAGGAGGCCCACCGCGCCATCGCGCAGGAGCCGGTGGCCGAGTTGGGCTACGCCTCCCTCGACCTGCAGCGGGGCATGCGCCAGGGGGTATCTGAGGTGGTCTATGGCGCAGGCAAGACGGCGGGGCAGATCGCGGGCATCTGCCGTACGCTCGCCGACCACGACCAGCGCCGCATCCTGGTAACGCGGCTCTCGGCGGAGAAGGCCGCCGAGGTCGCCCGCGAGCTCGACGGGGTTCTCCCCCATGCACTTGAGTTCGTGTACCACGAGACGCCGCGCCTGGGCATCGTGGGGGAGGCCCCCGAACCCGACGGCGTGGGGACCGTGGTGGTGGCCTGCGCCGGCACGAGCGACCTCCCCGTGGCCGAGGAGGCGGCCATGACCGCCGAGATGTTGGGCAACCGCGTGGCGCGCCTGTACGACGTGGGGGTCGCAGGAATCCACCGGCTGCTCGCCCACGGCGAGGAGCTGGCGAGCGCCTCGGCCATTGTGGCCGTAGCCGGCATGGAGGGGGCGCTGGCAAGCGTGATCGGGGGCCTCGCGAGCTGCCCGGTGATCGCCGTACCTACAAGCGTGGGCTACGGGGCGAGCTTTGGCGGGGTCACGGCGCTGCTCGCCATGCTCAACTCGTGCGCAAGCGGGGTGAGCGTCGTGAACATCGACAACGGCTTTGGAGCCGGCTACCAGGCAAGCCTCATCAATCACGTGCACGCCCCGCTATAGCAATCCACCGCCCGGCTCCATTTTTAGAAAGCGAGACCCCATGGGACAAACCCTGTACTTGGACTGCTCCAGCGGCATCAGCGGAGACATGACCGTGGCCGCCCTGCTCGACCTGGGCGCCAGCCGCGAGCGGCTCGAGGCCGCCCTAGCGTCGCTGCCCGTGAGGGGGTTCGAGGTCGTGGTGACCCGGGTAGGCAAGCACGGTCTGACCGCCTGCGACTTTGACGTGCGGCTCGACGCGGAGCACGAGAACCACGACCACGACATGGCGTGGCTGTTCGGCCACGAGCACGAGGGGCACGGTGGGCACGGCCATAGCCACGAGCATGCCCACCACGAGCATCGCGGCCTTGCCGACGTGCTCGCCATCGTGGGCTCCGCAGACCTCACCGACCGCGCCCGCTCCATCGCCGTGCGCGTCTTTGAGATCCTGGCCGACGCCGAGGCGCAGGCCCACGGTACCACGCGCGACCAGGTGCACTTTCATGAGGTGGGCGCCCTGGACTCCATCGTAGACGTGGTGAGCGCCGCCGTGTGCCTCGACGACCTCGACGTGGAGCGCGTCGTGGCGCCCGAGCTCTCGGAGGGCTGCGGAACCGTCAGGTGCGCCCACGGCGTCATCCCCGTTCCGGTGCCGGCGGTATGTGCCGTGGCGAGCACCTACGGGCTGCCCCTGCACCCCACGGGCGTGCGCGGCGAGCTTGTGACCCCCACCGGCGCCGCCATCGTTGCCGCCGTGCGCACCGACGCCGAGCTGCCGACCCGATACACCGTCAAGCGCGTGGGCCTGGGTGCCGGGAAGCGCAGCTACGAGGGGTGTTCGGGGGTGTTGCGCGCCATGCTGGTCGAACCGGTGGAGAGGGCCTCGGACCCGGAGGCCGTCTCGGCTGCGGTGTCTGCGGCCACCGATACGACTGCCGACACCGTCTGGAAGCTCGAGTGCGACATCGACGACACCACGGGCGAGGCGCTGGGCCACGCCATCGAGACGCTCATGGGTGCCGGGGCGCGCGAGGCCCACTGCCTGCCGCTCGTCACCAAGAAGGGGCGCCCCGCCTGGCAGCTGCAGGTGATCTGCGACGAGGAACGGCGCCGGGTTCTCGAGGACCTGATCTTTGAGGAGACCACCACCATCGGAATCCGCCGGGTGGCCATGGAGCGCACGGTGCTGCCGCGGCGCGCCTGCACCGTCCAGACGGAGGTGGGCCTTGTGGGCATCAAGGAGGTCACGCTGCCCTCGGGCCGCCGAAGGCTCTACCCCGAGGACGCCGAAGTGATGCAGGCGGCACGCGCCGCAGGGGTGCCGTACCAGGATGCCTGGCGCGCGGTGCTGGCCGGTTGCGCGCGCTTTAGCGATTAACCACAATAGTGGGCCAGATATCTGCAACCTCACCTGTTAGGAGCCCAACCTTGTTCACCCACGCCATCGTCCGCCGTCCGGGACGCTCGCTTTCTGAAGGCATTACCTCAGCCCCCGAGCTGGGCAAACCCATCTATGAGAAGGCTTTGGAGCAGCACGATGCCTACGTCGCCGCCCTGAGCGCCTGCGGCCTCGAGGTCACCGTGCTGCCGGCCCTCGAGGAGTTCCCCGACTCGTGCTTTGTGGAGGACACCGCCGTGGTGACCCGCTGCGGGGCCATCGTCGACAACCCCGGCGCCCCCTCGCGCAACGGCGAGGCGGCCGCCATGGAGCCCACGCTGCGGGAGTTCTTCTCGGACGATCGCATTGCCCACATCGAGGCTCCGGGCACGCTCGAGGGTGGCGACGTGATGATGGTGGGCGACCGCTTCTATGTCGGGCGTTCGGCCCGCACCAACGCCGAGGGCATCCGGCAGTTCGTCCACATCCTCGAAGGCTGGGGCCTCGAGGGCGGCGAGGTGCCGCTCAAAGAGGTGCTGCACCTCAAGACCGGGGTCAACTACCTGGGCGAGAACCCTGCGGGCGAGCGGGTGCTCCTGGTGTCGGGCGAGTTCGTGGAAAACCCCGCCTTCGACGGGTATCGCAGGATCGCGGTGCCCCCCGAGGAGGCCTATGCCGCCAACAGCCTATGGGTCAACGGCACGGTGATTGTGCCGGAAGGCTATCCGCAGGTGCTGGCCGCCGTGCAGGGGGCAGGGTTTCCCGCGCTTACGGTGGACACCTCGGAGTACCGCAAGGTCGACGGTGGTCTGAGCTGTTTGAGCCTGCGGTTCTAGGGCGGTCCACAGAATAACGCGACAGTCGTCAGGATTCTGGCAGAAAAGCGTTAGGGTCTATTTGCTATGGTGGGCCTCCCCATCGACCCCAAGGAGGCCCACCTATGGGAACGAGCGCGCTTTCGGCCGAGACCCTGATGCTGGCGGGAATCGGGATGACCTACGACACCGCCTTCAAGCTCATCTTTTCAGAAAAGTCGGTACTGGCCTTTATCCTACGTGGGTGTGTGGGCGGTTATGACGGCATGACCCCTCGCGAAATAGAGCGGTACATCACCTACGGCCCCGTGGCACATTCCATCCCCATAGCACCCGGACTTACCAACGCCCCGGGCAGCCCGCTCTTCGAACGGGGTGGGGAACCAACGTCGCTGTGCGGCGGCCGCACCGAGGACAAGGTGCCCTACCAGGGGCAGACCGCCTTCGACTTCTACTTCGAGGCCACGGCCCCGCAGGACGGCACGACCGTAGGCATCCACGTGGACGTGGAAGGACAGGCCGCCTACGACGACGGCACATACCCCATGGAGCACCGCGCCCAGTTTTACGCCGCACGCCTGCTCTCGTCCCAGTACGGCCGGGAATTCGTCCACTCCCACTACGAGAACCTCAAGCGGGTGTACTCGGTCTGGCTCTTTGCCGACGGGCCCCAGGAACTCCGCGGAAGCGTTTGGTCCACAGAGACGTCGTGGTGCCTCCGCGAGGTGCCCGGCACAGAGAACGGCCGGTCCAAAAGCCCGCGCCCCTGCAACCTCATGAACATCGTGTTCGGATTTATGGGAGGCCGAGAGGAAGGAGGCCCGGCCCATGCGGACGTTATCGACCTGCTCAACGTCCTCTTCGAACGCGAGAAATCCAACCACTCCAAGCGTGATATCCTGGAACGGGAGTTCTCCATCGTCGTAACCCCAGGATTGGAGGCCGGTTCCATGGCACTCGACGAAATCAACGAGGGTATGGTCCGTATGCTCGAACGGCGGTTAAGTGAGAAATGGCTAGCCGAGGGGCGCACCGACGGCTTGGAGGAAGGCCGACAGCAGGGACTGGCAGAAGGCCGCGCAGAAGGACTGGCCAAGGGCAGGGAGGCCGGGCTCATAGAGGGTCGAGAGGCCGGGCTTGCAGAGGGCAGGGAGGCCGGGCTTGCGAAGGGGTTGGAAGATGGGCGGCGCTCAGCCTTGGTCTCCTCCATCCGCAGCCTTGAAAAGAAGCTCGGCCTGGCACCTGAAGCCGCCATGGACGCGCTGGAGATATCTCCGGCAGAGCGCGGGGCGCTTATGGAGCAGCTCGCACATACCCAATAACCCTGAAACATTGCATAGAACCACGGGGCCCGGCCGCACGCCGTCCTGAAAAAAGCGTGTGGCCGGGCCGCTGGCATACCCCCGAAAAACGCGCCCTTCTCCCCTACAGCCTCGTAGCGATAGCCTTGATGAACTCCTCGCTGTCGAGGGTCTGGGGGTTGGGCAGTGTGGTGATGCGGGCCAGGTCGCCGGTCATCTGGCCGGCCTCGATGGTGTCGAGCGTGGCTTTCTCGAGCCGGTCGGCAAAGGCCACGAGGTCGGGCAGGCCGTCGAGCTCGCCACGCTTACGCAGGGCGCCCGACCAGGCGAAGATCGTGGCCACCGAGTTGGTGGAGGTCTTTTCGCCCTTGAGGTGCTTGTAGTAGTGGCGCTGCACGGTACCGTGGGCGGCCTCGTACTCGTAGTAGCCGTGGGGGCTCACGAGCACCGAGGTCATCATGGCCAGCGACCCGAAGGCCGAGGAGACCATGTCGCTCATGACGTCGCCGTCGTAGTTCTTGCAGGCCCAGATGAAGCCGCCCTGGGCCTTCATGACGCGGGCCACGGCGTCGTCGATGAGCGTGTAGAAGTAGGTGATGCCCGCCGCCTCGAAGCGTTCCTTGTACTCGGCGTCGTAGATCTCCTGGAAGATGTCCTTGAAGCGGTGGTCGTAGATCTTCGAGATGGTGTCTTTGGTGGAGAACCACAGGTCCTGGCGCGTGTCGAGCGCATAGGCGAAGCAGCTGCGGGCAAAGCTCTCGATGGAGCCGTCGAGGTTGTGCATGCCCTGGACCACGCCGGCGCCGGGCATGTCGAACACGAGCTCGCGCTGCTCGGTGCCGTCGGCCGCGGTGTAGACGAGCTCCACCGTGCCGGGGCCCGGGATGCGCATCTCGGCGTTGCGGTAGACGTCGCCGTAGGCGTGGCGGGCGATGGTGATGGGCTTGGTCCAGTTGCGCACGCAGGGCTCGATGCCCTTGACCACGATGGGCGCGCGGAACACCGTGCCGTCGAGCAGGGCGCGGATCGTGCCGTTGGGGCTCTTCCACATCTTCTTGAGGCCGTACTCCTCCACGCGCGCGGCGTTGGGGGTGATGGTGGCGCACTTCACGGCCACACCCAGGCGCTTGGTGGCCTCGGCCGCCTCGACGGTCACGGCGTCGTCGGTGGCGTCGCGGTTCTCGAGACCGAGGTCGTAGTACTCGGTCTTGAGGTCAACAAAGGGGCAGATGAGCTCGTCTTTGATCATCTGCCACAGGATGCGGGTCATCTCGTCGCCGTCCATCTCGACGAGCGGGGTAGTCATGGCGATCTTGGGCGTCTGGGCCATGGAGCAAAGCCTCCTTGAACGACGTGCCTGGCGGTATGGATACACCATAGCAAGCCGGGCGACCCTGGGACCGCCCGGTAACCGTTTCGCATCATTTGCGGAGAAGCGGTGGGAGGCGGGTCGACCGAACTTGTTCCATCCGGGGCTTGATTATTCTATATCTTTATAATAATATCCTTCTAGAACACTGGAACCGATGGAGCGGCTCCGGTGCGGCAAGGGCAAGGGAGGGGCGCTCTGAGCGGGCGCCCGTCGCAAGAAGGAGAGGGGAAGGATATGGCCAGATACGGCATGGTTGTGGACCTCACGCGGTGCACCGGCTGCCAGACCTGCGTCGTGGCATGCCAGATGCAGCACAACACGCGTCCCGACGTGAGGTGGTCGAGCGTCGACTTCATGGAGAGCGGCCGCTGGCCCGAGCGCCAGCGCTTCGCGTTGCCGCACGCCTGCATGCACTGCGACGACGCCCCGTGCGTCGCGGCCTGCCCCGCCGGCGCGAGCATCCAGCGCGAGGACGGCATCGTGGTCGTGGACTACGAGACCTGCATCGGCTGCGGCGTCTGCGTGGACGCCTGCCCGTTCGGCGCCCGCCAGATCGGCGCCGAGGACCGGTGGAACTTCGACGCCGCCGAGCCCGCCCCCTACGAGGCCTACGGCGTCCAGCGCCTTAACGTGGCCGAGAAGTGCGTCTTCTGCCACGACCGCGCCGAGCAGGGCCAGACCTCGTGGTGCGCCAGCGTATGCCCCAACGGCGCCCGCGTCTTCGGCGACCTCGACGACCCGGCGAGCGAGATCTGCGCCTACATCGAGGCCAACGGCGCCGAGCAGATTCCCGGCACGGCGGTCTACTATGTGAAGGGCGGCATCGACGCCGACCTGCCGGCGCTTCTGACCGCATCCACCGACGACGCAAAGGACGGCGAGTAACATGACCATCCGCGACACTGCCATTTCGCGCCGCTCCTTTGTGGGGGCCTCGGCCCTGGGGGCTGCGGCCTGCGCCCTCGGCGGCCTTAGGACCGTAGAGCCGGCCACCGCTGCCGAGGCTGCCGCCGCCGAAGAGACAACCTACGGTTACACGTCGTGCACGATGTGCAACCAGGTCCCGTTCTGCGGCCTGCGCGCCACACTCAAGGACGGCTGCATCGTCCGCGTCGACGGCAACCCCGACCACCCCAAGAACAAGCCGTGCGTCAAGGGCCTCACGAGCGTCCAGGCGCTCTACGACCCCAACCGCCTGCTCTACCCGGTCAAGCGCACGAACCCCGAGAAGGGCGTGGGCATCGACCCGGGCTGGGAGCGCATCAGTTGGGACGAGGCCCTCGACACCATCGCCGCCAAGCTCAACGAGGCCAAGGAGACCTACGGGGCCGACTCGGTCATCTTCAGCGCCGGCGACCCGAAGGAGAACATCCCGGCCCTCGACCGCGTGGGCGCGCTGTTCGGCACTCCCAACATCGGCTACGGCCGCGCCCAGTGCTCGTTTGCCCTCTCCATGGCCAACGTCCTCACCTTCGCCGGCGGAGCGGTGACCCTGCCTAACGCCGACACCAAGGTCCACCTGCAGTGGGGCTCCAACATCGCCTGGTCGATGTGCACCGGCCCCAAGTCGTTCAAGCCGCTCGTGGACCTCAAGCGGGCCGGCGTCAAGTACATCGTCGTCGACACGCGCCTCACCCCCACGGTGAGCCAGCTCGCCGACGTCTTCTTGCAGCCACGCCCCGGCACCGACGGCGCCCTGGCCCTCGCCATGGCCAACGTCATCATCAGCGAGGACCTCTACGACCACGAGTTCGTGGAGAACTGGACCCACGGTTTCGAGGAGTACGCAGCTTACGTCGCCGACTTCACCCCCGAGCGCGGCGAGGAGATTACGGGCGTCCCGGCGGAGAAGATCCAGGAGGCTGCGCGGCTCTGGGCCCAGGCCGGCCAGGGCACGCTGTGGTGCGGCCCCCACGCCACCGTCCACCACTCGAACGGCGTGCAGTCCACCCGTGCGATTCTGTTGCTCAACGCCCTCATGGGCTACTACGACAAGGAGGGCTGCGTCAAGGTCTCTCCCGCAACCCCGGGCGACTCCTACGACTACGGTGCCCCGAGCTCGTTCAGGCTCTACGACGTCATGGACGAGAACAAGGACCGCCGCGCCGGCGTCGACCGCTGGCCCGTGTGGTCGCTGACCGAGCGCCACGTGCAGAACAACGGTCTCGTGGAGTTCATCAACGACGGCCTGCTGCACGCCGGCCTGTTCGTGGGCACCAACGTGATGGTCTTCCCCCAGACCAGGCTCTACCAGGACGCCCTCGCCAAGCTCGACTTCGCCGCCGCCGTCGACCTCCATCTGAACCCCGCCACGCACGACCTCATGGACATCGTGCTCCCCACCTGCGTGTGCTGGGAGCGCCAAGCCCCCTACAAGCTCTACGGCAACAAGCTGTTCTGGAACGAGGTCGTGGTGCCGCCGGCGGGAGAGGCCCGCGAGGACTGGAAGATCCTGCTCGACCTGGGCTGCCGCCTCGGATACGAAGAGGAGTGCTTCAACGGCGACATCGAGGCGGCGCTCCAAGCCATGCTCGACATCAGCGGCTTTGACGTGACGACACAGCAGATCCGCGACGCCTTGCCCGGCTGCTACGAGCTGCCCGTGTCGGCCGAGGAGTGGGTGCCCAAGAAGTACGAGCAAAACGGCTTCAAGTCGCCGTCGGGCAAGGTCGAGTTCTGCTCGACCATCCTGGAGAAGTGCGGCTTCAACGGCCTGCCCGTTTACGAGGAGCCGCACATCAGCCCCGTTTCGACCCCCGAGCTCTACGAGCAGTACCCGCTCATCCTCGAGACCGGCAGCCGCGTCCCCTGGTACGTGCACTCCAAGTACCGCCACACGCCCTGGCTGAACCAGTTCATGCCCGAGCCCGTGGTAATCGTGAGCCCCGAAGACGCCGAGGAGCGCGGCTTGGCGGAAGGCGACGCGGTGCGCCTCTACAACCAGCTCGGAGAGCTCACGCTCAAGGTGGCCGTCTCCAACATCCAGCAGCCCGGCGTCGTGGAGCTGCACCATGGCTGGGAGCAGGCCAACTCCTGCGAGCTAATCGACCACGTGTTCGATCCGATTTCGGGCTTTCCCACCTATAAGGACGGCCTCTGCCAGATCGAAAAGCTGTAGCGCCCCATGCGGGCGGCGCCCCCGTCGAAAGCCGGCAGGGGCGCCGCCCCGTTCAAAGACCCCGAGGACACCGAGAGCACCGAGGAGAGCCGCCCATGGACCACGACCTTCTGGCCACGCTCGACGACCGCGCCGCAACCTACGGGCTTCTCGCCCGCCTGCTCGGCCACGAGATCGACGCCGAGCTGCTCGCCTCCCTTGCCGACGGCGGCTTTGCCACCGACACCGGGTCGGCCGCCGTGGACGAGGGGGCGCGTCTCATGAACGCCTACCTTCGGGCGGCGACCGACCCCGACGCCGCCCGCACCGAGCTCGCCGTGGACTTCGCGCGCCTCTTTGTGGTGCGCACCCGCAACGCCGCCGGCCTCCCCTACCCCTTCGAGTCGGTCTACACCTCCGACGACGGCTGCACAATGGGCGCGGCCCGCGACGAGGTGCGCCGCATCTACCGCGAGGCCGGCATGGCCAAGGACGATGCCTGGAACGTGGGAGAGGACCATGTGGCCCTCGAGCTCGAGTTCATGCAGACCCTCGCCGCCCGCACGGCACAGGCCCTGCGCAAGGGCAACGAGGCCGCGACCGAGCAGCTGCTCGCCCGGCAGGCGGCCTTCATGGATGCGCACCTGCTCAACTGGGTGCCGCGCTTCGCCGATGCCATGGCATGCACGGCCCGCACCGACTTCTACCGCGGGCTCGCCCAGTTCCTGGCCGGCTGGCTGCAGGAGGACCGCGCGACGCTGGCGGAGCTGGGGGCGCAAGGAGAGGGCTGCGCGTAAGCGCCCAAACACCCGGCAGGTTCATCGGATGCCCGGGCGCCGACCCTGGTAAGATGGGCGCGAGCAAAGGGCCAGCACCGTCGTCGAGCGACCCCGCCGGGAGGAATGCCCCATGGCCAGGTACGGCATGGCGATCGATACCGAGCACTGCACGGGATGCCAGACCTGCGTCGTGGCGTGCCAGATGGAGCATGCGCTGCGGCCCCAGGTGGCTTGGACCCGGGTCGACACCGTGGAATGGGGCCGCTGGCCCGACGGCGGCCGCCTGCACCTGCCCCATGGGTGCCTCCACTGCGACGAACCGGCCTGCGTGGAGGTGTGCCCCACCGGCGCGAGCTTTGCGGGAGGCGGGGCAGCCTCGCTGGTCGACCACGAGCTGTGCATAGGATGCGGCGTGTGCGCGGCGGCGTGCCCCTACGGCGCCCGCACGATAAACCGCGCCGACCGCTGGTTCTTCGACGCCGCAGACCCGGCCCCCTACGAACGCGACGGAACCCCCCTCGGCACGGCGGAGAAATGCACGCTGTGCGTCGAGCGACGCGAGGCGGGGCGCGACCCGGCGTGTGTGAGCAGCTGCCCCACGGGCGTGCGCGCCTTCGGCGACCTCGACGACCCGGCCGACCCCATCTGGGACTTCATAGCCGAGACCGGCGCCGAGCGGCTTGCGGGCACCGCCACCTACTACGCCCACCCTACTTACGCGCGCGACGTCGACGTGGCCGAGAATATCCGCGCCTTGCGAAAGTCCCCGCAGGAAGCGCCGGTATCGGGGGGCCTGCGCACCGACCGCGCCAGCCCGGCCGTCATTGCGGCGGCGACCGTAGGGGGTGCCGCCGCCGTCGGGGCTATCGCGCTGGGCACCGTGCGGGCGCGCAGCAGGAAGGCGGCCGCGGAGGAACCGAGAGGTGCGGGCGGCCCGGAAGCCCCGAAGGCGGGGCGGCGCGATGTTTAGCGAGCTCGTGACGTGGTACCTCTTTCTGGGGGGAGCAGGGGCCGCCCTAGCCGCCCTTCTCTCCCTCTCTGACCTTCTATATGGCTGCAGAACCCGGCTCGCCGCGTTGCGCGGGGGCTCACGTACGCCCAGTACGCATCGCCCCCGCGTGCCTTGCGAGCCGGAACCTGCCTTTGGCGGGGGCTGCAGAACCCGGCTCGCCGCGTTGCGCGGGGGCTCACGTACGCCCAGTACGCATCTTGGCGTGCTTGCGTGGACCGACGGGCTTTCGCGCAAACTGTTCGCGCGGGGGTATGCGGCGGCGGGGATCGCGCTGCTGCTGGGGGTTCTGTGCCTGCTGGTCGACCTGGGGCGCCCCGAACGCTTCTACTACGTGTTCCTGCGGCCCACCGCCTCGATTCTCACGTTCGGGTCGTTCGTGCTGGGCGCCACGCTGTGCTGCGCGGTCGCGCTCGGCACCGTCGCGCTGGGGAACCTCTCCCGCGTGCCCCGGCCCCTGGTGCGCGCCGTCGAGGTCCTGTGCGTCGTCTGCGGCACAGCGACGGCCGTCTACACAGGCGCCCTGCTCGCCGCCATGGCGCAAGCGAACCCCACCTGGAACGCCGCGCTGCCGTTCTTGTTTGCCTTCTCGTCGTTCTCGGTGGGATGCGCAGGAGCACTGGCCTGCCTTCTTCCTTTTGAGAACGCCCCGGCCGCCGTGGTGCGTGCCTTTGCCCACATCGACCTGGCCTGCATAGGCCTGGAAGCCCTTGCCCTACTCACCTACCTGGCGCTGGCCTGCGTCGACGCGGGTTCGGTCTCCCGAGCGGCCCTGCTCCTCTGGGGAGAAGGCCGGTGGAGTGGCTGGGCCGTCTTCGCGGTATGCGCCCTGGGGGTGCCCCCGATCCTGGAGGTGTTCTCCTTACACCACGACCAGTCCCTCCCCCTCGCCTGGTCGCTGGTGTTTGTGGCCGTCGGCGGATTTTTCTTGCGGGCGTGCGTGGTGGGCGCGCCGGCAGTCTGGGGAGTAGGCTAGTGTATGGGTTTCTACAGCTTACGGCCCCCGCAGGCCCGTGCGGGAGCCACACGACGCGTGAGGCGGTGAGGCGGTTATGGGCGACCCCCTGTTCGAGGTCGACGAAAACAGCGGCATCCCCATCTGGATCCAGCTGCGCAACCGCCTCATGTACCTCATCGACTCGGGCCATTACGCCAACGGCGACCGCCTCCCCACGGTGCGGGCCCTGGCCGCCGACCTCAACGTGAACTACCACACGGTGAACAAGGTCTACACCAACCTCGAGTACGAGGGCTACATCAGCTCCAAGCGCGGGCGCGGGGCGTTCGTCTGCAAAGAGGCCGTTCCGGTCGGCGAAGAGGTGCCCGGCGACATCGTGCTCGCCGAGGCCATCCGCCAGTGCGTCGAGCTCGGCATGACCCTTAACGATGTGGAGACGCACTTTGCCCGCGCACTCGAGGCCGCCCGCGCCGGGGCGGACCCTGCAAATCCCACAACGGCAAAGTGAGGTTGCCATGAAGCGCGCCCCTCTCCCCCAGAACACCGACAGCAGCGCCTTGGTAGAGCCGGCCCACGCGCCGTTCGTGCCCTCCAAGCCGAGCCGGGGCGGTGCGCTGGTGTTCGGCTTTGTGCTGGCGGCGGCCGTGTTCGCCCTGACGCTGACCATCTGCTACTTCGGCTTTGGCGTGCTCGATCTCTGGAGTATCGCGCTGGCGCTGGTGCTCGGCGTGCTGGCCCCCATGACCATGCACATCTCCATGGAGTGGGAGCGGCTGGTCATCTTTAGGTTCGGTGCCTTCAACCGCGTGGCGGGGCCGGGCCTGGTGTTCATGATCCCCGTGGTGGAGCAGGTGGCCTGCCACGTGGACATGCGCACCGTCGCGACCCCCTTCGGGGCGGAGAAGACCCTCACAAGCGACCTGGTGCCCCTCGACGTGGACGCCGTGCTCTTCTGGATGGTCTGGGACGCCAAGAAGGCCTGCACCGAGGTGGAGGACTACTGCTCGGCGGTGCTCTACGTGGCCCAATCGACCCTGCGCGACGCCATAGGCCGGGCGAGCGTGGCCGAGGTGGCCTTGAGCCGCGACCAGCTCGACAAGGAGCTCAAGGAGTCCATCGAGCGAGAGTGCGAGCCCTGGGGTGTCGCCGTGCTCTCGGTCAAGGTGCGCGACATCGTGGTGCCCGCCGAGCTGCAAGAGGCCATGTCGCTGGAGGCCCAGGCCGAGCGCGAGCGCAACGCGCGGATCATCCTGGCCGGGGCCGAGGAGGAGATCGCCGAGATGGTCGCCGCGGCGGCCGACGCCTACGAGGGCAAGGAGGCCGCCCTCAAGCTGCGCACGCTCAACCTGCTCTACGAGAGCATCCGCAAGTCGGGCGGCACCGTGGTCACCGTGCCGTCGGCCATCAGCGACGGGCTCGGCGCGGGCGATGCGCTGGAAGACGCGCTCAAGGCGGTCGCAAAGGGGTAGCGGGCGAGCGCGGAGGCACCCCTACTTCCACGATCGCACAAGTGCGATAAGCTCGTCGCGGGAATGCACCCCGAACTTGCGGTAGGCGCCGCGGATGTGGCCCTGGGCGGTACCGGTGGAGACG
The DNA here is from genome assembly GCA_019421015.1 of Coriobacteriaceae bacterium. GTDB lineage: Bacteria > Actinomycetota > Coriobacteriia > Coriobacteriales > UMGS124 > JAHZGC01. The sequence continues at coordinate 38,049 of JAHZGC010000007.1, forward strand.
CGCAGGGTCGAGGCGATGCTCTTGATGCTGTTGCCCTGGGCGAACAGCCACGCTACCTCGCTTTCGCGCGGGGTGAGCCGGTAGAAGGCCACGCGCTCGGGCGGAAAACCGCCAGGGACGGACGGTGCCGCGGCCTGGCCGGTGACGGACGCACCGGAGGCGCTGGCGCCGGCATCGGCCAGACCGCGTCGGATGACGGCCCACCCCAGGGCGGCCACAAGGGTGAGCATGAGCGCGAGCAGCGAAAACAGCGCGAGCACGTCCTGGGCCGATCGGCTGCCGCCCAGCTCGTAGGCGAGCAGGTGGGGTACGACCCCGTAGCTCAGAACCCAGGACACCACCTCGGTCAGCATACCGTAGAGCGCAAAAGAACGGGCCGGCGACGATCCCGACGAGCGCACGCAAACGCACAGGAACAGCCACAGGACGAAGCTCAGGGTGGAACGGGCAACGATGACCACCTGTCCGGCCTCACCGTACGAACCGCAGGCCAGACCCCAGAACACGCCCACGCAGAACAGCGCGGCAAGCACCACCCACGCCCCAAACGACACGAGCATCACCGGGCGAAAACCGTCGCCGAACCGATCCGGACGCAACCGGCTGGCCAAGTAGAGTCCCAGGCAAGCCGCAAACACCGCCAGGGAGACCCCGACCGAGAGCGGCCAGCGAAAGCCAACGGTGGCCCCGACAGGCAGCCCGGCGCCCGAGACATCCACCACGCCGCGCACCACAGCGCCCATCAGCAAAAACGCCACGAACAGCACCACAGGGGCGGAGACAACAGGACGCCGGCTGTCGCAGGGGGCATCCGGCACGGACATGCGGCTCCACGCCAGGCAAAAAGCAAGCCCAACAAGCGCGGGACCGAGCAGCGCGAACGCCTCGGGAGCACCGGGGTGTGCCCGCGACACGAGGCCGCCCAGGACCGTGCTCGCAAAAAACGAGGCCGCCATCACCGCGGCCGTCCCCGCCGACAGGAACCGGACACACAGGGAGGCCCAGGCCAGATAGCCCGTCAAGAAACTCGCGGCCACCAGGCAGGTCGAGACGCAGGCCACCGGCAACGCCAGCTCGGGCCCCTCGGAGCGACAGGCCAAAGAAAGCGCCACGCCCACCGACCCCAGCGCCCCCACCGCGCAGACGACCCACGGCGGACACGACAGGTCACGGCGCCCCAGGACGGCCAGCGCCGCCACGGTGAGCGCACACAGCACGGCGATGAACAGCGCGTAGGCCGATACGCCCGGAGCCACCTCCAGCTCCCAGGGATAGACAACGCCGAGAAACGACTGGTAGCGGAAGCAGTTCCACAAGAAGGTCATGCCCACGAACAGCAGGGTCGCCGAGCATGCTTGCCGTCGGCGCACCGTTGACGCCCGTGCATCAGACTCCTCCATCTTCTCGCCCCCGCCCCCTTCTCACCGTATCGTCCTTTGGCAGTATAGCCGAGGCCACCCCTGCGGGCAGGCGGCGCACAAGGAGGGCCACCGCAGCGCGCAAGGGAGGCATACGCAGCTTCTACCTGGAAGAACACCTCATTTTATGGGTGTCCCCACAAGAGGGCGAACCCTTGGTGGTCGCCTCTCTGATTTTATGGAGGTTTCACAGCCGGCGGTCCGCGTCTATGCTCAGGCCAGGGCGCCCAAGCGCCGCAACGCCATACGAAAGGATACGAGCATGGAACTCACCCGCAGGAACTTCGTCGCCGGCGCCGCCGCGCTCGGCGGGTCCGCCGCCCTGGCCTCCGCCACGCTGACCGCCTCGCAGGCCTGCGCCAACGAGGCCGCCGCCCTGCCCGAGGGCACCACCGCCGAGGACTTCGCCAACTCGCTCGTTCCCGTGGAGCCCATCGCGGACTTCGTGGACGAGAAGAGCTACGACGTCGTGGTGGTCGGTGCCGGCACCGCCGGCGTACCCGCCGTGTGGGGCGCCTTGGAGGAGGGCGCCACAGTGGCCTGCCTGCAGAAGGAGGTCGCGCCCATGGCCAACGGCAACGGGTCGTCGGGGCTCATCCTCGAGGAGAGCAACGAGATCGGCAAGCTCCAGTACAAGCAGAACTGGCGCAAGGCCGGCGGCTACCGCATGAACCCCGACCTGCTCGACCTATGGGTGGAGCACTCCGGCGAGACCGCCATGTGGATGATCGGCAAGGGCCACGAGCTGGGTCTGCCGCCCGCGAGCTCCAAGGCCACGCGCAACGAGTACGACGAGGGCTCCTTCGCCACCGTGGTCATGAACTCGTTCAGCCCCAAGCCCATCAACCATACCGACATCATGGTGAAGCTGGCCGACGCCGCCGCGGCCGCGGGCGCCGAGTTCTTCTATGAGACCCCCGGCGTGCAGCTGGTGCAGGACGAGACCGGCGCGGTCACCGGCGTGGTGGCCCAGACCGCCGACGGCTACGTCAAGTTCAACGCCGCCAAGGCCGTCATCGTTGCCGCCGGCGACTACCAGAACAACGAGAGCCTCGTGCACCGCTACTCGCCCGACGTGGAGCGCTTCGCCCGCAAGCAGTTCAACCGCACGGCCGACGGCATCCTCATGTGCATGCTCGCCGGTGCCCGCATGGTGCCCGTGAACCATGCCAAGACCATGCACGACATGGACGCCGCCCCCATGTTCATGACCGGCTACCCCTTCATGGCGCTCAACGAGCGCGGGGAGCGCTTCATGAACGAGGAGATTCCCATGGAGTCGTGGGACCTCTCGCTCCAGTGGAACAAGGACGCCGAGGACCCGGGCCGCTTCTTCCGCATCTTCGACAACGCCTACCAGGACAAATACGGCGCCCGCACGACGCCCGAGCAGCTCGAGGAGTACATCCCCGGCTTCAAGGAGAACCCCGTGGGCGTCTACCCGGGCCTCATCGACACCCACCGCGCCGATACCTTGGAGGAGCTGGCCGCCGAGCTGGGTCTTGACCCCGCGGCGCTCACCGCGGCCGTGGAGCAGTGGAACGAGTACTGCGCCAACGGTGCCGACCTGGGCTTTGGCGTGGCGGCCGAGAAGCTCCAGCCCATCGACACGCCTCCCTACTGGGGCATCCGCCAGTGGATTCGCTGCAGCGCCATCAACGCGGGCGTGGAGGTCGACGGCTGCTGCCGCGTGCTCGACGCCGCCGGTCAGCCGATCCGCGGCCTGTACTCGGTGGGCTCGGGCGCGGGCAACATCTGCGGCGGCCTCGAGTGGAACCTCGCCCAGGGCGGCCTGTGCTGCGGTTCGTACATGACCATGGGGCGCTACGCCGGCATCCATGCCGTGACGGGCGACCTGGTTCCCAGCAAGCCGGCATCCTACGAGGAAATCAAGGCATACTGGGCGTAAGGGTAAGGACCCCGGTGGAAAAACCCCTGTGAACGACGGCGGCCCCGCCAGCGAACATGCTGGCGGGGCCGCCGGTGGTTGCGATGCCGCAAGGGCCAAAAAGCCCGGGGCGCCTACTGCAGGGCCTCGATGATCTGCCGGGTGCGGGCCGCCAGGGAGCCACGGCCGTTATGGGCGTCGAAGCTCAAACGCTCCGCCAGGGCGGCGCGGACGGCGGGGTCGAGGTCCCCCTGGGCAAAGACGAGCAGCGAGGTGAGCATGTCATCGAACTCGGGATCGCCGTGGTAGCACTGCACGGCCTCGTCTACCAGCGGCCACACCTTGGCCGACCAGGCGGCCGAAGCGCCGCCCAGCACGGTGAAATACCTGAACGCGGCCAGGCGCACCGGACCCGAGACCTCGTCGTAGAGGGACTCCTGGGCGTCGTCGAAGGCCTTGGCTGCGGCGTCGGGATCCACGGACACCAGCGACGCGAGGGCATCGAGCGCCTCCCAGCGAGTCTGGGCCTCAGGGCGCCCCACGGCGCGGACCAGGTCGTCGGCAAAGGGAATCACAGCCAGCGGCACCGCCTTGGCAATGAGGGCAACGGTATGGGCAGAACTCTGCCGCGCCTTGCGGTCGCGCCCGTTCAGGGCCGTGACCAGCGCCTGGAGCGCAGCAAGGTCCTTGTCCGAAACGGTCAGTTCTACGTCGTCTTCGTGAGCCATGACGGGCTTCTCCTCTCGAGGCAAAACTGTGCAAGCCGGTGGATTTTACCAGCCTTGAGAAGAAACGGGCAGCTTGAAGGCGGGATTTGACGGAATCAGCGCGAGGGAGGGGCGGTGTACGGGCATGCGGCACGCATGGCGGAAAATCATGAATGAGAGATTCGGAAAATAGTGATTGCGATATTCGGAAAATCATGAATGGCCAGCGTATAGGCTTGGCCGACGCACTATACTCCTTCTTTGTCGAAGCCCGTCCCAAGGAGGCCGCCGTGCCAGGAGTCCTACCGCCTCAAGACCAGTACATCCCACGCATCGTTGACAGCCAAATCAAGAGCTATCTCGAAATCTTCGGCGCAGTCGAAGTTGCGGGAACCAAGTGGTGCGGCAAGACCTGGACAGCCTGCCGCCATGCGCAGAGCGTAAGCTACGTCGACGAGGCGCTTTCGCTCGCCCGCTCCGATCCGCAGGCGATGCTTACGGGAGCACGCCCCCACGTCATCGACGAATGGCAGAAGGCCCCTATGGTCTGGAACGCCGTGCGCCATGCCATAGACCTGCAGCGCGGCTTGCGCGGTGCCTGGATTCTCACTGGGTCGGCGACCCCCATCGTAAGGGACGACATCGAGGCCCAGGCCCTCCACAGTGGGGCGGGGCGCATCGGACGCATCCGCATGCGACCTATGTCGTTGGCAGAATCGGGCGAGTCGAGCGGCGAAGTGTCGCTGGCAAAGCTGTTCGAGGGCACGTTCGCCCATGCCAAGGTGCCCGGCGACGCCGCCTCCATGGCCGCCTTGGCCTGCCGAGGCGGTTGGCCCGAAGCGCTCGACCTCACGGCGGCCCAAGCCCAGATTGTCGCACGGGAGTATATCAAGCTCCTGTTGGGCGAGAGCGTCCCACGCCACGGCAAAGACGGAGAGATGGCGCGGCGGGTGGCCCTCTCGATCGCACGAAACCTTGGACAGGCCGCAACCCACAAGACTTTGCTCGCCGATATCTCTAGCCCGGACGAACCTCTCATGACGGCCCAGACCCTCTCGTCCTATATTAATCTGCTCATGGACCTGTACTTTGTCGAGGAGGTGCCCGGCTGGGTCCCCGAATGGCGTTCCCCCAAACGCCTGGCGGTAAAACCCAAGCGTTACCTGGCCGACCCCTCTCTCGCGGTGGCGCTGCTGGGTATGAACGAACGGTCGCTGCTCGATGACTGGCAGACGTTTGGCCTCGTTTACGAGAACCTCTGCATGCGTGACCTCATGGTGTATGCCCAGGCCTTGTCGGAATCGAGCGCCACCCCCGTCAGGTACTACCGCGACGACAGCGGCCTGGAAGCCGACGCCGTGGTGGAGCTGGCCGACGGCCGCTGGGCGGCGTTCGAGTTCAAGCTCGGCATCGCCAAGGCCGACCAGGGTGTCGCGTCGCTCAAGCGCATGCGTGCCAAGCTTTTGGCCAACCCGCAGGCCCGCACCCGCGAACCCTCGTTCATGGCGGTGGTCACCGGCACGGGAGAATACGCCTACCAGGCCGAGGAGGGCATCTACGTCGTGCCCCTTCGCGCGCTGGGGGCGTGAGGGCAGCATCGTCGCTATCGATTCAGGCACCGAGCATGCTCTGGCAGTCGGAGCCCAGCCGGGCAATCTACTCATTCCCCGTACATCGCCCACATTTCCTGCCAAGCAAAAACAGCCCATCTACCTGCGCTTTTCCACCATTCCCGCAGGTAGATGCCCTGGCACAAATTGCCCGCAATGTATGCCCACGCACCTGTGGCGGTTTGCAGGCAGCCGCCCCCACACCGCATCGGCAACCGTATAATCCCAAGCGTTCCCATCCGCCCTCTGAGCCTTGCAAAAGGGAGCCGCATGGCAGATCGCATCGCACCCAGGTTGCCGGGCTTTTCGCCGGCAGGGTACACAGCGGGCCAGACCCAAAACCGGGAGGCCCTCTGATGCGCCGCGCAAGCGCCGAAGACGCCGAGCTGGCCATGGACGCCCTGCTGGGCACCCGTACCACCGGCCGCGACGAGTCCCACGCCGACCAGGACAACAACCCCTACGAACCCACCCCTTACCCGGTACTCGAACGTCTGGCCAACAGCGGCCTTGTGGGCAAGCGCAACTTGCTCGTAGACTACGGCTGCGGCAAGGGACGCGTGGGGTTCTACCTGTCCTACCAGTCCCGCTGCCGTACCCTGGGGGTGGAGCGCGACCGGTGGCTCTACGAGTGCGCGCTGCGCAACCGCGACTCGGCCCACGTCGCCGCCAAGACGGCCTTTACGCTGGCCGACGCCGCGCAGTTCGCGATACCTCCCGAGGCCGACCGATTCTACCTGTTCAACCCCTTCTCCGCCGCGGTGTTCGAGCAGGTGTTGGGGCAGCTGCGCACCTCCCTGGCAGCCCACCCCCGCAAGGCGCTCCTGTTCCTGTACTATCCCGACGACTCCTACCTCGCGCCGCTCGAACGTGTGGGATGGCTCGAATCCTGCGACCCCATAGACTGCCGCGACCTGTTTGGGGGAGAAGACCCCCGAGAGACGATCGTCGTATACCGCACCCGCCCCTGACCCTAGGAGGAACCCATGGCCTCTGCCACCCGACGCTTCGACTACGTGCTGCTCGACTGCGACGGCACCCTGCTCGACACCCTCTCCGACCTGGCCGCTGCCGGCAACCACGTGTGTGCGTTGCACGGGTGGGAGCCCTACGGCCTGGAGGAGTACAAGCGCAAGGTGGGCAACGGCCAGCGGGTACTCGCCAGCCGCATCGTGCCGCCGGAGCTCGCCGGCGACGAGGCGCTAGTCGACGAGGTCTACCGGGAGTTCTGCGCCTACTACGCACTCCACAAGGAAGACCACACCGCGCCCTATCCCGGCATGGTCGCGGCCTTGGAGCGGATGCAGGAGGCAGGGGCGGTGCTCGGCGTGCTCACCAACAAGGACCAGGCGGCGGCCGAGGCGCTGGTCGCGCGGTACTTCGGCGGCCTTCTCCCCGTGGTGCAGGGCCGGGTCGACGCGATGCCCGCCAAACCCGAGCCGCCCATGACCCTGGCGCTCATGGAGAAGCTCGGCACCGTGCCAGAGCGCACCCTCATGGTGGGCGATACCGCGGTGGACATCGCCTGTGGGACCAACGTGGGCATCGCGACCTGCGGGGTGCTCTGGGGCTTCCGCGACCGGGACGAGCTGGTGGCCGCCGGGGCGGACAAGTTGGTGGAGACACCAGCGGAGCTGGCAGGGTGGGTGCTGGGGGAATGAATTGCCAGCGGAACGTCCCTTCGTTGACAAAGAATGACGACCGTGAACGATTGGACAGGGCATTTAGAACGGGCAGACGTATCTAATGTAAAAATACCCTAGGAAATATATCATTGGTATAAATAAATGCTACCCCGAAGTACCCACGGCGACCTCGGGATGTCGCTCACAGTCGTTCATTTATGCCAGCTGGATGCCCGTTTCGCTGCAAACGCTGTCACAGGCCGAGCTTAAAGATCGCCTCACCCCCGCCCATGCACCCACTCCACGAGTTCGTCTTTGGTATGCACACCGCACTTGCGGTAGAGGTTCTTGGCATGAGACTGCACGGTACTCAGGGAAAGACCCATCTCGGCGGCGGTCTTTTGGTAGCTGTACCCGCGCAAAACGCAGCCCATGACCTCGAGCTCGCGCGGCGTCAGGCCGTAGAGGCGAACCCGCTCCTCAGAGACCAGGCCGGTTGGAACGGATGCCGCCGAAACGTCGGACCCAGGAGATTCTTTGCCATCGGGACACGGCGCGGCCGTCTCGGCACCCCCGCCTCCCCATATGGCACCGCCAAAGGCCAAAAACACGAATGTTGCCGCAATCAGAAGGAACACCAGCACAAGTAGGAGCGGAACAAACCCCGTAGCCTCGGGCGATCCCACCAGGACAGTCATCCACGGAGCGAGCAGCTTGCCACAGAAGACCGGCACGACCTTGCAGATGCAGAACACAAAGCAGAACAGCAGAGCAACCGATAGGGCGCGCTCTCGTGCCAGGCGCACCAGCAAGATCCAAAGTAGCAGCTCAAAACAGTTAAAAGCCGCCGCCACGAGACCTTCTCCCACAACGAAGTACCGGGGCAAGCCGGCAAGCATCAGAAGCATGCCGGCGATAGCCACCAGGGCGAGCACGACCCAGGCGACCTTGATAGACGGGGCCCAGTCTTCGGGGCCCTTTCCCCTAACGAGCACAAGCATGACGCCCATAAAGCCAAAGGCCACCGCCACATCAACCACACGCACCAACAGGGCAATCCGGGCTTCGAGGCTCACAAAAGCGCCCACGGTGATGCGTCCCGCAAAGAGGAAGACCGCGATCATGACCACGAGCAGTAGCGGGAGACGCCTGAGACCGCCAAGGGAGTAATCGGGCGTGCGACCCACGGAGGCGCCATCGGGTCGGCAGAGAAGCCAGGCCACCGCAGAGCCAACGGGAGCAAGCAGGGTAAAGCCGAGGGCAGCCCTCTGCGACGCAAGGTCCGTGATCGGGGCAAGGGAACCGAACGCATAGCCGATAACCATGACCAGCAAGGCGCTACGCCCATCCATGGCGAGCAACGATGACGCCCAGGCCAGGGTCAGCGCCACGTAACCAAGGGCCACGGCGGCAGTACCCAGCCCAAATGCAAGCGGTTCGACCCCGCCAAGCCCAGGAGCAAGGGCGAGCAGAAAAGCCCCGAGCGTACCCACGCAGCAGAGCGCGGCGGGAGCGGCGGAGGGCCTTGCAAACAGGGGCTCGACCCTGCGGCGGAGAAGGACCGCGCCCACGCACAGCACCGCCAATGCCACCAATACGGCAAGCAGGGTGCCTCGATTAGCCTGGGCCGGATCGGTATAGCCCCCGAGTACCGCCGCGAACTCGAACTGGCGCAAGGTGGGCCAATAAAGCGCAAAGCCCAGCACCCCCATGATCACCCGTAACCCTGTATGAGCCGTCTCGGCACGCACCGCCGGCGCTCCTCTCCCCCATCTTCCACAAAAGCCCAAGGCTACCAGTCTAAAGGAATGCGACCGCGGTACCTTGGTTGGCGATCACAAAAACCCACGTCAAAGACTCCCCAATTATATGGGAGCCGCCGGATTTTTAAGCCTGCTTGAGGTTTCACATGTTTCATAGGGCAACCTTTGCCCACCCTCTTGCCAAGATGGGGCCACAGGTGGGCGGCCCTCATGCCACCCGCCGCGCAACAAGCCGTCACGACAAGGGGAGGTTTACATGGCTATGAAGGAGAGGTCCTTTGGGTCCAAGGCGCACCGCACCGTATGCGCCTTTGCCGGGGCAGCGCTGATGGTCGGGGCCACGCTCGGAGCCGGACTCGGCATCGCCGGAACGCTCGACAGCAACTCAATCGTAAACAAGGACATGGACGTGGTGGCCGCCTACTCGGAGAGCTACTTTACGGCCGCCGATGACTCGGTCATGGGCGCGCACCGCAACCTTGGCCTCACGTGCATCTCGTGCCACCCGATGTCCGACGGCACCCAACCCGACGCAGTCGAAAGCGCAAGCGGTGCCCAAGAGACCTGCATGACCACCGGCTGCCACGACGACTGGGACGCTATCGTGGAAGCAACGAGCGACTGCATGGGGACGCCCACGGTCTACAACCCCTCGGGCGTGTACAACCCCCACTCCAACCACCGCAGCCCCGCCGACTGCGGCGAGTGCCACAAGATGCACACGGTGCAGACGCTCACCTGCGCGCAGTGCCATAAGGTAGATATGCCCGCCGGTTGGGCAGGCTTCTACTAATTTGCGGCGTGGCCCCGTTCGCCGTGTCGTCCTTTTCTGACCTCTACTCCATAAGGAGCGTGTAATCTATGAGCAGCATCAACCAGGCATCTCGCCGCGACTTCATTGCGGGAGCGGCGGCTTTGGCAGGTGCCGGCGTTGCCGGTGCGGCCGTCGCGGCAGGCATACCCCAAACGGCCGTCGCCACCGAAACGGCCCCCGAGCCCCAGCCCATCGAAGAGACCTACGACTGCGATGTCGTGGTCTGCGGCTCCGGCACCGCCGGCCTGTGCGGCGCATGGCGGGCCGCCGAACTCGGCGCCAAGGTCATCTTGGTGGAAACCCACGGCGAGGAGGGCGTGGGCGGCAACTCCCGCTTCGTCGAGGGCATGTCAAGCGGCGGGTGCACCTACGCCGACGGCGTCCTCACGCTGAACGAAGGCCCCGACATCTTCGACTACGGCTTCACGGTCATCTCCGACTACTGCCACTGCGCCTGCGACCTGCGTCTTCTCCGCAAGTTCGTGACCTGGATGAACCCCATGCTCGACTGGACCCACAACGTCCAGGGCATCGACTTCCTCGGTCTCGACATCCCGCTGAACAACACCATGATGGCCCCGCCCATCAGCTACAAGCCCAACGAGGACCACAGCATCGGCGGCGGCCGTATGGCCATCTACACGATGTACGAGGGGTGCAAAAACCTCGGCGTCGAGTTCCTGTTCGACTCCCGCGCCATCGACCTTGTGATGAAGGACGGCGCGGCCGCAGGCGTGGTCTGCGAGCACCTGGACGGCAGCCGCATGCAGGTCAACGCCAAAGCGGTCATGTTCGCCACGGGCGGCTTCTCGGCCAACGGCGAGATGGTCGAGAAGTACACCCACTACAGCTACGAGTCACTCATCCCCTACGGCACCTCAGGCAGCCAGGTGGGCGACGCTATCAACATGGGCCTCTCCGTGGGAGCCGCCCTGCACCACCCCGAGGCACTCATGTTCTGCAGCCCCGTGCTGCCGGGCCACTTCAACAAGAGCGCACTGGTCATCTGTGGCTGCAACCAGGCTGACACCTGCTTTTTCAATGAGAAGGGCGAGCGCTTCTGCAACGAGGAGTGCATCAAGGACTGGGCCGAGTCAGGCAACACCGGTGCCCTGCAGAAGCACATCTTTACGGTCATCGACCAGGACTTCGTTGAGAAGATCCACACCGAGGGCCCGGTGACCAAGCGCACGAACTACTTCAAGGCCAACGAGCCGGTACCCTACTTCCAAGAAGAGATCGACGAGGCCTTGCTGCGCGAGAACCCCCGCGTCGTGAAGGCCGACACCCTGGAGGAGCTGGCTGAGAAGCTCGGCATGAAGGACCCCCAGACCCTGGTAGACAACATCGCCGAGTGGAACAGCTGGTGCGACGAGGGTAAGGACCACGACTTCCTCAAGGCCCCCGAGCTCATGCGCAAGATCCAGACGCCGCCCTTCTACGGCTTTAAGACCATCCTGGCGTTCTACACCACGGTGGGTGGCCTAAAATGCGACGAGTTTGCCCGCGTGCTCGACCAGAGCTACGAGCCCATCCCCGGCCTCTACGCCCTGGGCTCCGACTGCGCCGGCCTCTTTGGCGGCATGTACGACGTGGCCGCTTGCCCCGGCTCCGGCCAGATGTGGTGCCGCGAGACCGGTTACTGGGCCGGCACCCACGCAGTGGAGGAGTACCTGCCGACGCTGGGGTAAGTTAGCCAGACAATAAGAACAGGCTATGGGACCAGTCTCGGCTTGCGCGCTTTTGCCTGCAAGCCGGGGCTTCTTTTTTTGACAGGATGCGCGGCAAGAGCGTAAGTGCTGCCACCAGGTGGGGCCGCCAAGGGCCTGTGGAGGAATAACAGTTTCTTGAAAAGGACCCCTCCCTGGCCGCATGGCGGGGTTGTGCGGGACCGCAGGCGGCCAAAAGGAGGCTGGACGTGAAGCAGGTGATGCATCGTATCGCTAAGATAGCAGGTAGCAGCCGTGCGGCTTTCAACCCTCCTTCAGGAATCCCGACAGGCCCTCCCGACGTCGCGCACAACCCCCATATGCGGCCACCGATTGGGCTCAACGGCGGAATTCAGCCTATTTGTTGAGGGAAATAGATTTGTTAGCGAAACGCCCCTTTGTTGGCAAAGAATGACGGCCGTGAACGATTGAGTGAAGCGTTTTGAACAAATACACGTATCGAATGCAAAGATGCCTCAGGTAATGCATCATTGTTACAAATAAACGATACCCCGGGGTGCCTTACCAACCCCGGAGCGTCGTTCACGGTCGTTCATTTTTGCCAGTGGGGCACCCGTTCCGTTGCAAACGCCGTCACAGGCCAGCCCGCAGCCCCTTACGCCACCTCGCCGCCCAGCAGCACGCCCACGTTGGGGAGGTTGGCGGCATACTCGGCGCGGGCCTCGTCGCTCGTGGGGCTGGCGGGAACCACGTCGCGCTCCTCCACACGCACGCTCGCCACGTCGCGCACAAAGTAGCTGGCCGGCGTGGAACCCAGCCACAGTTGGTTGGTACCGCCCACGGACTGCTCCAGGCGGCTGCCGTTCACGTCAAAGACGATGGGGCAGTAGTGGCTGCGCAGGTAGCTCAGGGGCAGGGCCACCTCGTAGCCGTCGCTCGAGGTAAAGACCACGGTGTTGGCGGTCTCGCTGGGCTGGGCCATCTCGACCAGGATCATGGCAGAGATGCCCCTGACCAGGGCGTTTGCCGTGGCTCGGCCGTCGGCGGGGTTGCCCAGGCAGGAGCAGCCCATGACCACCGACTGCACGGCGTCGGTCTGGGCGATCTCCTGCACGGTGGCCGAGAAGCCCCGCTCCACGGCACCCTCGACGGTGAGGACCCAGTTCTCGGCGGTCTCGGCACCGTTGGTCTCGGAGGCGCGGGCGCCGCACAGGTAGCGCGAGCCCTCGGCAAGGTTGCGGGCGATCTCGTCGTTGGAGGAGACCTCGTCCTGGACAAAGGAGAACGTTCCCGTGACCTCGGGGACGGTCACGCGGTCGGCTGCGGCCTGCTCGACGGCTGCAGCCTGGACGGCGGGAGCGGCCACAGCTTGGGAGGCGTCGGCGGCGATCGCGACCCCGGCGACGCCGGCGGTCAGTGCCAGGACCGAGGCAGCCCCGGCGGCAATGGTCTTAGAAGTAACGCTCATGATACACCGTTCCTCTCGGCGGTCGCAAGGGGTTATCGGACGTTGAAGAAGACCTGGTCGGGCTGGTAGCTCACCGCGCCGGACTCGGTGGTGGCGCGCACCTGCAGCACATAGGCGCCCGGCGCCAGCTGGTCAGGGGTGAAGTACCAGTACACCCAGGCCAGCCGGTCGGAGTCGGAGGTGTCGAACGCCGTCCAGGTGGCTCCCCTGTCCAGGGAGAACTCCACCGTGGCGATCTTCTCGTCGGTCGCCCAGGCATAGCCCTCAAAGGTGTAGGGCTCCTCGGCCGAGACGACCTGGCCCTCCTTGAAGTGGGTCACCGCCACGTTGGGGTTGTTGTAGGGCACGACCTCTTCGTCGGAGGTCACGCCGTGGCCGCCGTTGTGGTCGTTGATGGGGTTGCCGTCGGGCGAGAGCGTCCAACCGTCCCACATCTTGAGCTCCTCGAGCGGGGTGTCCACGACGCTGATCTCGTTGACCCAGCGGATGGAGGCGGGGATGCCCTGGCCCGGCCAGCAGGTCATGAGCGGGAAGCCGTTCTCCCAGTCCAGATACTCGCCGTTCACCTTGAAGATCAGGTAGCCGTCGGTCTCCTCATAGCGCGCAAAGTCGCTTGCGCGGCCCCAGCCGTCGGGGGCGTAGCTCATGATGGCGGTGGCGCCGTCCTTGACGCCGCCGGCCTTCTCGAGCAGCCACGAGATCGGGATGCCCGTGACCTCCATGTTGGCGATGGCCTCGCCGCCGGGCGCGTTCATGATGCACTCCATGGCCACGGTGGTGGTGACCAGGGGCGCCTCGTCGATGAGGTCGGTCAGCTTGGCTGTGAAGGGCTGCTCCACCAGGCCGCTGACCGTGACCTCCCAGGTATCGAAGACGTCCATGTCGAGCTCCTCGCCGGCATAGCCGCGGGCGATGTTCGAGGTGTTGGTCTCGGTGTAGTACCAGCTGGCGTCGAACATGGGGGTCGTGACGTCCTGGCGGTAGCTGAACTCGCCCTGCACGTCGGCCACCGACCCGATGCCCTGCATGACGTCGTACTTCACGTCGTCCCACAGCTGCATACCCTGGCCGTCGGCCGTGGCGGCATGGCAGGTCATGCAGTTGTTCACCACCCCGCTTTTGTTGTGGATGCCGTGGATGGTGTTGCCGAACTCGCCGGGGTCGTCCACGTAGCCGTAGCCGTAGTCGTGGCAGATGCGGCAGTCGTCCACCGTGGTGGTAGTCCCCAGGCCGTTGTCGAGCTCCAGGTGGAAGAAGTCCATGTTCCTCAGGACCTGGGCCAAGTCGTCGTGACAGGCGTTGCAGCCGCGGTTGTCGGCGTCGAGGTAGCGCGTGTTGTAGCTCAGGTCGCCGCCGTTCACGTAGTACATCTGGAAGTACGAGGTGTCGTAGGGCGTGCGCTGGACCTGGGTGCCGTCCTCGAGGGTCGCGACCTCGGGGGCGTACTCCTGCGCGGTCTCCTCCCAGCGCTGCTCCAGGTCTGCCTGATATTCCTCGCCGGTGGCGGCGTCGCTCTGGAACGCCTGGGCAGCCTGCACCCCGCCCAGCGTGGCCGCGAGCAGCCCGGCTGCCAGGGCGCACCCCGCAATGGCCTTGTACGCGCGGCCCGTCTTGATCGTCGTGTGGGACATGACCCCTCCTTGTAAAATCGCCTCTCTTGCGTGCTTCAGGAGGGAATGTACAACTGCGCCCCAACGGCACACCTATGCCCAAAAGCAACCGGATACGCATCGCACCCGCACGCCTTGCGGCCGAGGCCCGCTTCAGGGGCCAACCAGCCAGGCAGGGCTGTGGTGGACAGAACCGCGGCTTTCTCGACAGATCCGGGAGTTCGTACCACCCCGGCCAACACCACCCGAGTGGAGCCCAGGACCCAGAAACCCCCTCGGACTCGCGCTCCCCTCCCCCATCGTCTACAGCGTCTGGAGGTCTTCTCCGCCAGGAACGGGCTCGGCAGGGGCCGGGCGGCGGCGGGCGTTGCGGATGTCGACCGGCAGGTAGAGGCGCATCATCATGTCGCGCCCCTCGTAGGCAAAGAGCGGCGACTCGAGCACCATGTCGCTGTAGTAGTCGCCCGAGACCGTGTAGCCGCGCTCGGCAGCCACGTCGAGCAGGCGGCAGAGCCAGTGGTACTCGGCGTGGTCGCCGTTGGGCAGCAGGGTCGAGCCGATCGTGACCGTGAGGTAGTAGCCCTCGTTCCAGTACTCGTCGTCGGAGCAGAACCCGCGCTCGTCGGTGATGAAGCCGCCCACGGTCATGAACGCGCGGTCTGCCAACGACTCCTGAGAGATGATGCACCCCACGTTGTGGAAGAGCGCCATGGGCAGCCCCCGATCGACGAACTGCTGCTTGATCTCGCGCAGGGCGATCTCCCAGCGGCGCAGGCGGGG
Organism: Coriobacteriaceae bacterium; assembly: GCA_019421015.1. GTDB lineage: Bacteria > Actinomycetota > Coriobacteriia > Coriobacteriales > UMGS124 > JAHZGC01. The sequence goes on from JAHZGC010000007.1 coordinate 53,402, forward strand.
GTTCTCGGGCGTGGGGCGCGGCTCGTACTGGTAGGGCGTGATAGAAAACCGCGCGATGCGCCGGCGGCGCACCCACTCCAGCGAGATGCGCTCGAAGACCGGGTTGTTCTCGTAGAGGTTGCACGAGCGCACGAGGCGGTTCACCGAGTGCTTGGCCATCTCGATCTCGAAGGCCTGGCGCTCGAGCTCCTCGGTCTTGCGCTCCAGCACCTCGCGCATAAGGTCCACGTCGTGGTTCTCGAGCACCCCCTTCATCTCGGCGAGCGAGAAGCCCACGGCCTGCATCTGCTGGATGGTGTCGAGCACGGGGCACTGCTCGTAGGCGTAGTAGCGGTAGCCGGTGTCGGGGTCTATATAGCGCGGCTCAAGCAGCCCCTTCTGCTCGTAAAGGCGCAAGGCCTTCTTGCTGACCCCGTTGAGTTGCGCCATCTGCCCCGCAGTCAGCAGCTCCATAGACGACCTCCCGGACGAATCGGTTCTCGACCTGACTCTCGCCCTGCAAGTATAGCGTCGCCCACATGCAGGGGCGCAGGTTCGGTGCCCTTGACCGTGCCCCAAGGGAACGGTTTAAGGTTCGCTTATGGCAGTCCACAGGATTGCCGGGCCGCAAGACAGGCGGAAGGGGAACACCATGGAATCCGAGCAAACCACCTACGAGGACCTTTGCGGAGAAGCCATCGTGGCGTTCGTGCGCGACCGCTGCGACAGCGCCAGCCTCGCCAGCGTGGCCGCGCGGTTCTGCTGCCACCCCAACAGCGTCTCGAGGGTGCTCAAGCGCGAGGTGGGGGCCTCGTTCCAAGAGGTGCTCGTGGCCGCGCGCATGGAACGGGCCGAGAGGCTGTTGCGAGACACAGGGTTGAGCGTCGCCCAGGTGGCCGCGGCCTGCGGTTATGAGTCGATGACCCACTTCTACCAGGCGTTTAAACGGGAGTTTGGCGTCACGCCCGCCCGCTTTAGGGCCGAAGGCAAGATGGGGCGGGCGGCGTAGGGGCCCCTGCTCTACGCACCCCTACGCACCCTTACGGCTCCCCAGCGCGATCGCCAGCCCTGCGGCGGCGATGAGCGCACACCCCACGAGCTCGAACGCGCCGGGCACCACGCCGGTGGCCACGGCCGAGACGACCACGATGACGGCCAGCTCAATGTAGGAGAGCAGCGACGCGTCCTGGCTGCCGGCCAGACGGGTCGCTTCGATATAGAGCAGGTAGGGCACCGTGTTCGCCAGCACGGCCAACACGACGACCAGTGCAACGGGGGCCGGGGCGAGCCAGACGGAGAAGTCGCTGCCGACCGTGAACGGCGCGCTCAACGCCACGGTCGCCAGGCAGCCGTAGAAGAACACGACGGTCGGCGCGACGTCGGCGAGCACGGGGCGCGCCACCGCCACCGTGTAGACGCTGTACGACAGGGCGCATCCCAAGGTGAGGAGCGCCCCTGCAACGGTCCAGGTCCATTGGGAGCCGAGCCCAAAGACAAAGGCCGTTCCCGCAAACGCCATGGCCACGGCAACGGCCTGGACCTTGGTGACGCGGCGCCTGAACAGCAGGGCCGAGATCAGCAGGACCCACAGCGGATAGGTGTAGTACAGGGTCCCCACCACCCCGGCGCTGCACTCGCCGAGCGCCACCATGTAGCACACGATCGAGGCCCCATAGAGCAGCGACGTCCCCACCATGGCCGCGAGCTGTTTGCCGTGCAGCGCCAGCCGGTCGCCGCGCCAGTGGCACACCCCCAAGACGATCAGCGCCGAGAGCCCCATGCGCACCAAGGCGATCTGGTAGCCGGTGGCGCCTGCGGCGTAGAGCCCCTGCGTCAGGCTGGGGATGCACCCGAACAGCACGGCGGAGACCACCGCGTACGCGATCCCACGGCCCCTGCGGGCCGACCGAGCCTCACCGGCCATCGTCGCCTCCCGTGCGTCGCAGGTACAGCTCCCAAAGCGCCGCGACCGTCACCGGGCGGCCGCGGTCGTTCAGGACGTGGTCGGCCGCCAGCCCGTCGGTGTAGTCGGCCAGCGGATAGACCCCCGCCCCGCCGTCGCGGCCAAGGTGCATCACCGTCGGCACCAGCTCGACGTCGGCGACGCGGGCCTCCCCGTCGCCGCCGCGCTCGAGCACGAGGCGGGCACAGACCCCCAGCATGCAGGCAAGGTCGTCTTGGACCGCCGCAAAGTTGCCGAGGCCCCAGGCCACGGCGCACGTCCGTCCGTCAGAACACGCCAGGCGCTCCCACCCCAGGGCCTCGTGGCCGTGGGAGCACAGCACGGCGTCGGCACCGGCGTCGGCCAGGCGCTGCACCACCGCCCGCTCAGCCTGCGAGGGGGCGTCGCCGTACTCCTGCCCGATGTGCAGGAAGCACGCCACGAGGTCGACGTCGTCACAGGCCCGAGCGGCCTCAACCTGGGCGGCGAGCCTTTCGAGGCGCGCCGACGCCAAGGAGGCGTCCTGTTCCCCGGCCTCCGGCACCGCCGCCCCCAGGGCCTCCGCCCCCAAAGAGGCCACCTCGTAGGCAGACCCCTCGGGCAGCGTGCGGCCGTTCGTTCCATAGGTGGCGTCGAACAACGCGAGCCTGAACCCCCGCACCTCCACCACCGTGGGCCCGAAAGGTCCGTCGCCCTCGCCGTCGTCGCCCTCGCCGCCCGCAGCGGCATTCCCGCCCGCGCCCGGGACCTGCCGGACGCCGAGCAGCTCCACATCGGGACGGCCCTCCCAAAAGGCCAGCGTGTCGGCCAACCCCCGTTCACCGCGGTCGAGTATGTGGTTGCTGGCGCCGAGCACGACGTCGAAGCCCGCCTCGGCCAGCGCGTCGCCCAGCGCCCAGGGCGTGCCGAAGTACGGGTAGCCGCCGTAGAGCGCCGGGTCGCTCACAAAGGGGGTCTCCTGCCCCACGACCGCCAGGTCGGCCTCGGCCACCAGCCCTACAACCGGTGCAAACAACGGGCCAAAGTCGAACCCGCCCTCGCCGTCGCGCGCGGCCGCAAGCAAGGCCTCGTGGCCGATGACGTCTCCAGCTGCGAGCACCGTGGCCCGTTCCACCGGGGTTGCCGCCCCCTCGGCCGCAGCCGCAGAGTCGTCCTCGAGCACAAAGCCCCAGCTGCCCCAGCGCCACCGGGTCTGCACGCCGCGACGATCGGTCAGGACGAGCGCGCCGCCGGCATCGACGTCCATGGCCGCGATCTCGACCCCCGTCTGCGACGACATCCAGCGAGGGCGCAGCTCGCCGCCCTGCCAGCCAAGCACAAAGATGTGCTGGGTGAACTCCTCGCCGTCCTCGGGCTCCTCGACCCAGAACGGCCGCGAGCTCCCAAAGTTCGCCGCCCGCCATACCAGCAGGACCACCTCGGGCAGCCCGTCTCCGTCGAGGTCGGTCACCCGGCCGTCGCTCACCAGCCACTCGTCGGGAGAGGAGAAGACCGGCTCGGTCCCCTCGCCCCCCGCCGCCCATAGCTCGAAACGACCGCCGCCCACGAGGACGCCGTCGGGCACACCGTCGCCGGTAACGTCGGCCTTGTAGACGCGCGCATGCCAGGTCGCCCATGCGGGCGGGGCAACCCACAGGTCGCCCGCGTCCTCGGAGGCAGCGGCCGCCCGCGCAAAGGCCGCGGAACCCGAGGACCCATCCCCCGCGTCGCCGACATCCACCAACCCCGGGGGGTTCTCCCCCACGAGGGTGCCGACGCCCGCAAGGGCCATCGTCAGTGCGGCGCTTAGAGCAATCCGCAAAATTGCTGGACAAGGCGCGCGAAGGCGCGGCGTGCTGAGGCACATGAGCCCGAGCGCAACGAAGTCCAGCGTTTTTATGGATTGCTCTAGTAGAAGTCGCGCCAGCATAGCGAGAAGTCGTCGGTCCAGCTCACGGGCGCGACCTGAGGCCTGCCAAAGGTCTCGGAGTCCATGTTGTCCATGCCGAGCAGGCGCAGCCACGCGGCGTCGGTCAGGCGGTCGCCCAGGGGCCAGGGGAACTCGTAGTAGCTGTAGACCGAGCCGCTGGCCAGGCGCAGCGACCCCTCGACGGGCACCACGGCATAGATCGTGGACACCTCGCCGGTACCCACCTCGAGCACCTGGCCGTTGGGGTCGGAGGCGACGTCGGCCACGATGGCCGAGGGGAACTCGAAGGTCGTGAGGTACTCCCCTTCGGGCACCTCGTCTTTGTGGACCTCCTGCCAGAAGTGCTCGATCTGCACGCCGAAGCTGCGGATCAGCTCGAACTCGTCGTCGGTCGGCAGCTCGTTGGCCAGCTCCTTGCGCGCAATCACCTCGAGCCGGGTCGCCAGCTCCTGCAAGATCCCCAGGTTCTGGGCGTCGGTCTCGCCGAGCAGGCCGTAGCCCGCAAGGCCCGCGGCCGTGGCCTCCACCAAAGACGCGAGGCGCGCGAACACCTCGGGCTCGGGCTCCACGTAGCCGCGGTCGTCGCGCGCCTCGACGCCGGCGCCGCCGCCCTCGGCCATCATCTGCTTGGCATAGAGGATCGTGTCGTGCTTGAGCTCGGCAAAGCTGCCGAGGAACGACTGCAGGTCCTTGCGGGCCCAGGCGTCGCCCTGCATGAAGGGCGGGTAGCCCTCGCCGCGGGCCAGCGCGAGCGGGCGCAGCATGAGGAGCCACTGGCTGTAGAGGCTCGCGAGCCAGGTGCTTGCGGGGGCGTCGGCCACCTGGGCGCGCAGGGCCTCCATCTGCTCGGGGTAGCCGGCGTAGGCGGTGGCCCCCAGGCCCTCGAGCAAGGCCAGCGCGGCGTCGGAGCCAAAGGCCGCGGGCACGTCGAGGCCGTTGGGCAGCAGGCGCTTGTCGCCCGCGGGGTTCTCGGCCACGCGGTTGTAGGTGAGCTGCGTGAAGATCGACTCGTCGAGCGAGAAGCGCTGGCCCATGACCCTGAAGCCCTTGCCCTCGTCGAGGTGGTCGACCTCGGTCCCCACATCGACCACGGGGATCGAGTTGATGCGCGGCGCGGGCAGCTCGGCCGTGAGCCGGTGGAACACGTCCCAGGCTGCGGTATTCGCGGCAAGGTCTGCGGTCTGGGGCACACCGCCGTAGGCCTCGCCGAGCAGGGCGCGGTACTCGTAGTAGCCGTTGTCGTCGCTGGCACCGGCAAAGAAGCCCGTGATCGTGTAGACGGCCGACCACAGGTCGAGCGCCTGGGCGTCCTGGGCCAGGGCCAGCGTGACGAGCAGCGCACCGCGGTCCAGGTCCTCGTCCTTCTGTGCAAAGTTGCGCCGCCCGTACCACATCATCGCGCGGAAGTATGCCTCGAGGTCGGGGTTGCCCTCGTAGTAGCCGCGCGGCGCGTACTGGCTGTAGTCCTCGTCGCCGCCGAAGAGAGGCGACGCCGCGATGCCGCCGGCCCCCATGACCAGGTCGAGCTCGGCCTGGACCTGCTCCTGCACCTCGGGCGGCACGGGTCCGTCAGCACCCATGAGCTGCGATGCCACGGCGAAGAAGCCCGCGTTGCGCCGGGCCGCCTGCTCCCACTCGGTGCCGCGCAGGACCTCGAGCTGGGCCTCGCTGGCCTGGAGGAGAAGCCCCGCGAGGTTGCGCACCATCGCGGAGAGGTAGCCGCGCTCGGTATTGCGCAGCAAGAAGGCAAAGTAGAGGTGGTAGGTGTGGGTCATGGCGTCGACGGTCACGAAGTTCGGCACCAGGTTGTAGCGGTTCTGCTCAAAGACCTCGAAGAACTCGCGGCCGGTCTCGCGCATGATAAGAAAGCCGTTGCGCCGCAGGCAGTCGAGCTGCGCGTCGTTGAGGTAGAAGGCGTCCATGTTGATGACGTTCGAGAAGTCATCGGCCACCGTGTAGGGCTCCACGGCCGGGCTCACCGGGTCGTAGGCCCTGTCGGCGATGGACTGCAGCAGCGACGGGCGCCCGGAAGGCGCGGCGGCAGGGGCGGCCGGAGCGCTCTCGGACCCCTCGGCAGACTTGAGCAGCTCCTGCATGTAGGCGCCCAGGTCGCGCAGGGCCGAGGCCTCGGCTTTGGCGGGGGCCGCCGCCAAGCCAGCAACGGCCGCGGCGGAGAGGCCCGCGAAGGCGCGACGGCTTAGGGGGCGGCGGCCGCAGGGCCCTTCGTCGGGTGTGCCGGGAACGACGGACGTGTGGGCCATGGTTTCTCACCGAGCCTTTCCCGCGCCGGGCGCGGTCGGGTTTGCAATGGGACCATGATACCCCTCGCGCGGCGCAGCGGGGTCGCGGACCGGCCGCGTCCCATCCCGGCACTTGACTTCTTACAGGTTCCTGTTGTATCTTTGTTCTTGCCGGTTCCTGTTAATCTTTTGCACCGACGCAACGGCAAAGGAGCTCCCATGGATTCGCAAGCCACCGTCAGCGAGCAGCTCGGTTCGCTGGCACACCTCATGGCCCTGGCCCGCATGCAAAACGGGCTCGAGGCCACCCCGCTGCGCAACGCCACCAAGGGGCGCGGCCGTATCCTCGCCTTTTTGAACATCAAGGACGGTGTGAGCACCAAGAATCTGGCCACCGTGCTCGCCCTGCGGGTCTCCTCCCTCAACGAGCTGCTTGCAAAGCTCGAGGCCGACGGCTACATCGAGCGCAGGCCCGACCCTGAGGACGGCCGCGTGAGCCTGATCTACCTCACCGACAAGGGCCGCGAGGCCGACCCGACGGCCCCGGCCGCCGCCGTGGAACCGGAGGACTTCTTGGCCCCCGCCGAGCGCGAGGAGTTCCAGCGGCTGCTCGCAAAGGTGATCGGCGGTTTTGAGTCGACCCTCGACAGCGGCACCCTGGCGCGCTTCAAGGCCGAGCGCGAACGGCGCCGCGAGGTCCTGCGCTCCCTCTTCACCGGCGAGAACGACCCCGAGGCACCCCGGTCCTCTGCGGGCTTCTCGCCCGACGCCTGGACCTCGCGGTTCGGGTCGCTGCCGTTCTGGCACGCCGAGAACCGCAAGGCCCCCTCGCCCGCAGACGAACCGCGCGTGCGCTAGCGCGCCCCAGGAGGATACCCATGGACCGCAACGAAGTCATAATCCCCGAGGTGCCCCAAGGTCCCAAAGACGTCACGAGCCACCTGCTGGGCGTGCACCTGAGCGTGCCCCGGGCCGCCCACGACTGCCCCGGCATCAAGCTGCTGGGCCGCACCGTGCGCTCGCTCGTGTTCTCGACCGACCTGGTGGTCATACGCAACTGCGACGCCGACGCCGTGCTCGCGGTGTACCCCTTTACCTGCCAGCCCGCTATAACCCAGGCGCTCGTGTCGACGGCCGGGCGTCCCGTGCTCACCGGCGTGGCCGGGTCGACCACCTCGGGCGCGCGCTCGGTTCTGCTCGCCATGGAGTCGGAGACCCAGGGTGTGAGCGGCGTGGTGCTGAACTACGGGGCGACCCCGGAGCTCGTGGCCTCCATCGCCCAGACCGTCGACGTGCCCGTGGTCGTCACCATCACCGACTGGGACGACCTTGCCCGCGAGAAGGTGGCCGCCGGCGCCCTCGTGCTCAACGTGGCCGCCGGCTCGCACACCCCGCAGGTCGTGGCGGCGGTGCGCGACGAGCTGCCGTTCATGCCGATCATCGCCACGGCCGGCCCCACCGAGGAGTCGGCCCGGGCCACCGTGGACGCCGGGGCCGACGCCGTCTCGTGGACGCCGCCCTCGCTGCAGCAGATTGAGAAGGAGCTCATGGCGCGGGGGCGGGAGTAGGAGCGCGCGGGGCGAAGGGGCGCGGCAGGCGTGCTGCGGGCAGATCGCCGAAGAGCGCGCCTGTACTCCGCCGGCGAGTTCGGCAGCGTGTGGTCCAACAAGTACGAGGGCTGCGGCAACATCGGCGAGTGCTGCGCTTTCGGCCGCATCGCAGCGCGCAACGCGCTGAAGGCGTAACGCCCGATCGGTAAAACTCGAGTTGTTTCCGCAAAAAGGCCTATCGGGATAGGTGCCCGGCTCCCCAATGACCCCCGAAGGAGGGTGCCGAGGAACCGGGCATAAGCGCGCTGTCCAACGGCAGCCCATCTACCAGGCACTTCTCCGACGCGCATCGCGGAGAAGCCGCGGGAGCCCCCGCAGCGGAGAGGACCACGGGGCTTCTCGCCTATCCAGAACCCCCTTTGTGCGGAAGTATCTCCCCTTTGGGCGTTTTGCAAAAACGGCGGGGTCGCCAAAGGCAGACCCGCGCCATCGCATATACAGCCGTGCTCCAAAAACACCCCGGCTCGCAAGCCCTAACGGGCCGCGAGCCGGGGTGTCTTGCGTCGCAGGGCCCCATGCGAAGCCCCAAAGCGCTTCTCTATATGCCCAGAGCCCCCAGGCACAGCCTGAAGCACACCGCGCCCACGAGCGTGCACGCCAGAGCCGCCGACCCCAACGCAAGCACGCGCCCGCCGGCCCTCTCCCCCTTGCCAAGGAACAGCACGGCCGAGAGGACCAGGGGCACCACGGCGCCCACGGCCACGGCGCCACCCCAGAACAGCGGCGCGCTCGCGCCCGAGAGCACCGCAGCCAGCATGTCGGAGGCGGCCACGGCACTCGCCGCCTTGACGTTGTACTTGGCCATCGAGAACATCGAGGTGGTCGCCGCGCTCGCCGCCTGCGAGTCGAGCGCGAACACCCCGAGCACCACGGCCATGCCGACCGCCGAGAGCGCCACACAGGGCAGCGCCGCCTTGCGCGCGAGGCCCACGGCGTCGTCGCACCCCAGGGCCGCCCCGAGCACGAGCTCGCCCAGGGCGCCCAAGGCCAGGGCGTTCACCGCGTAGTAGGCGGCAAGCGCCCAAAAGTCGGGCGTCAACGTTGAGAGGTGCAGGTAGTTGTAGTTACCAAAGGCCACGAACGCCATGACGGCCACCGAGACCGCGGCGCCGGCCACACCGCACCAGCGCGGCACGCTGCCGTCCTCGGAGCGCACCGACACCACCAGGTAGACGAGGCAGACCACCACGAAGAGCACGGCGGCGTAGAGCAGGTGCGTGGTGGGCGACGTCACGTTGGCGAACATGCCAAAGACGCGCTCCACGTGGCCCATCCGCGCTGCAAAGCACCCAAGCGCCGCGACCGCGGCCGCCAAGGAGATGGCGGCCGCGGCGCGGTTGCAGCGCTCGGCGCGGTAGAGGCTCGCCTGGATGCCTTGGAAGAGCATCAGGCCGCTAGCAAGACACATCGGCAGCGAAAACGCCGCGAGAAGCCCTCCCACGCCCATGGCCTAGCTCAGCCACTCGCGGTCGCGGCGGTCGCCGTAGCCGTGGCGCAGGATGTAGTAGAGCTGCGGGCCGTTGCCCGCGTCGGGCAGCTGGTGCAGGTCGGTGTCCTCGAAGGGCTCCACGGCGTCGCGGATCTTGCGGCGCACGGCCTGCTGCTCCTCGTAGGTGCCGGCCGCCTCGGGGCGCCAGGGGCCCTCGAAGGAGTCGATACCCTCGTCGAGGTCGCCGAAGAAGCGGGCGCGGCCGCCGCACTGGGCCACGCAGGCGGGGAGCTCGCCCTTGTCGACGAGCTGCTCGCACAGCGTGCACTTCTCCACGACGTTGAGCTCCTCGTTGAGGTAGCGCACGCCGTAGGGGCAGGCGCTCACGCAGGCCTGGCAGCCGATGCAGGCCTCCTTGTCGATCTGCACGGTGCCGTTGTCCATCTTGACGCTCGCACCCGTGGGGCACACGGTGGTGCACTCGGGGGTGGCGCAGTGCTGGCACTGCATCGGCAGGAAATACATGTCGACGTCGGGGAACTGGGCGCCCTCGTACTTGGGCGTGGGGCCCACGCGCATGGAGCGGATCCAGTAGTTGCCCACGGGCACGCCGTTGGCGGCCTTGCAGTGGACCGTACAGGCGAGGCAGCCGGTGCAGCGGTTCAGGTCGGTGATGATCGCATACTGAGACATAGACTACTCCTTGATGAGCGACTTGCTGGTCTGCAGGCCCTTGGCGTTGGCGTTGTAGTAGGCCATGCCCTCGACGCTCGGGTCGGCGGTGAGCCATTCCTTCAGACGCGGGTCGCTGGACTCCCAGATCACGGGCACGCCGTCGGGGTCGCAGGGAACCGGGTTGCCGAAGGGCGAGTTCTCGGCCGTCGCCTTGTACACCACCGTGGGGATGCCGCGGAACTGGGAGGCGCCGCAGATCCAGCACTGGGCGTACTTGTCGAGCACGCAGTTGATGTTGACGAGCTCAAAGCCGTGGCTCGCGGTGTCGACCTCGGGGAACCACCAGCCGTGGTTGGCGTTGACGGTGCCCTCCTTGATGCCGTAGTACAGGTCGATGACCTCGCGGACCTTGCCCCAGGGCGTCTCGATCCAGACCCAGTCGCCCTCTTCGATGCCCAGGCGCTCGGCATCGGCGGGGTTCATCTCGAGGCGCGGGTAGGGCCACAGCTCGCGGCACCAGGGGAGCTGGCGGTGCTCGGTGTGGAAGTAGACGGGCTGGCGGGCGCCGGTGGTCATGATGAAGGCGGCGTCGGGGTTGGCCGTCAGGGCCTCCTTATAGCCTTCCTTGTTGATCATGTGCTCGTTCTCGTCCATCTTGCCGGCGCAGTGCTGCACCTCGCCGATCTGGTCGACGAGGGAGGCGTCGAAGAACTCGGGGTTGGAGACCTTGGAGTTCATCGGCTCGCGCCAGGTGGGGAACTTGTCCTCGTCGTCGATGTAGGACTCCATGATGGTGGACCAGATCTCGACCTTGGCGGTCGGGGTCATGAAGCCGGCCTTCTCGTCGACGGCGGGGTACAGGTTGTAGCCGCCCTCCTGACGACGGTAGCCCATCTCCCAGCGACGGTAGGTGCCCCAGCGCTCGGGGTGGTAGGTGCGGCAGTCGAACCAGCCCTCGTTCTGGAACTTCTCGGCGTACTCCGCGAAGGTCGGGCCCTCGGGGAACTCGGGGGTGTGCCAGGCGTCGCAGGCGGCCTTGAGCACGCGGGCCTCCTGCTCCTCATAGGTCACGTCACCGCCCATCTGGACGAACTTGGTGACGTCGAGGTTCAGCCACTCGTCATAGGCCGGGTCGGTGTTGTTGAAGGGCACGCCCATGGCCTGGTAGAGCAGGACCACGAAGACCGGGTCGAAGATCTGGTCGCCCTCGGGCATCTTGGCGCGCTGGCCGGCGCCGAAGAGGCCGCCTGCGCCCTGGGACACGCGGGTCGTGTTGACCTCGAGCCAGTGCAGGCAGGGGAACACGATGTCGGCGCAGCCGTTGTTGGGGCAGGACCACAGGTTGATGTCGACCCAGAAGTCCAGCTTGGTCAGGGCCTCCCAGGCCTCGGTCAGGTTGGCCTCGTTCATGAAGTCGCCCGACATGCAGACGCCGCCGTGGATCTGGTAGGGGGTGTCGATCTCGTTGATCGAGTCCCAGATGGTGGCCGCGTCGGCCCAGCGGTTCCAGTAGCGCAGCAGCGGGAAGCGGTCGGCGCTGATCTGCTTGGCGTTGCGCTCCCAGGTGGTCTTGGGGTTAGGCCACGCCGTGGAGGGACGGTAGTCGCCGCCCTTGCGCTCGGCGATCCAGTAGGCCTCCTCCTCGGTCGGCACCTTGTTGCCGTAGCGCTCGGCCAGGGGCGAGTCGTTGTCGATCAGGTACTGCACGAAGTCCTGGATCTCGGGAATCTGGTCCTTGATGGACTTGTCGCGGCCCGACCAGGTGATGGCGTCCGCGCCGTAGTCGGTCGAGAGCATCGTGGCGCGGCCGGGGCAGCCGTCGACCTCCGCCTTCGAGGAACCGCGGTTACCGGCGGGCTCGTCGGAGTTGCCCGTGATGCAGGCGATGATCTGCAGGGCGCGGGTGTTCTGCACGGCGTGGCCGGTCTGGTCGGGAGCGAGCTGGTAGTGGATGCCGCCGTTGCCCATGGCCGGGTCGATACGGGTGGTGTAGGCCTTCACCGCCTGCTCGATGAGCTCGGCGGGAACCTCCGTGACCTCCTCGGCGTACTCGAGGGTGTAGGGAGCCAGGTGCTCGGCGAAGGCGTCCCACACGGTGCGGGCAACGTGCTTGGAGCCGTCCTTCCACGTGACCTCGACCTCGCCCGGGAAGAGCGACGGCAGCTTGGGCAGGCCCTTGGGGTTGCACTCCTCAGAGCCGTTCGGGAAGCGGTCGGCCTCGGTCTCAGGGTCGGCGAAGGTCGAGATGTCGGGCAGCCAGGCGTCGGCCACGAGCGGCTTGTAGGGGTGCTCCACCCACATGCCGGTGGTGGGGATGCGGTGCTCCTCGCCCTCCCACTGGCACTCCTCGGCGTCCCAGTAGGTCAGGCGCTCGTTGGCCTCGTCCCACACCATGAAGCGCTTGGGCGAGCCGTCCTCCTTGAGGTCGGCCTCGGTGAGCAGGCGGGTGCGCATGTGCATGCCGCCGTTCATCTCCATGAACCAGACGCCGTCGCCGGGCTCGCCCTCCTTCTCCTTGTCCTCGCACCACAGGAACGGGGCGTTGGTCCAGCGGCGCACAAAGGCGTCGTCATAGGCCTCGTTGTCGAGGATCCACTTGAGCCAGCTAAGAGACAGGCACAGGTCGGTGCCCACGCGCAGCGGCAGCCAGATGCTCGACTCCTTGCCGAGCGGCGTGAGGCGCGGGTCCACCAGGATGTGGCAGGCGGCGTGCTGGGCCACGTCGGTGGCGGCGCGGTTGTTGGTGTCGTAGTTGGAGTACTCGGGCGCGGTGCCCCACTGCACGTAGACCTTGGGCTCGGCCTCGACCTCCATCCACGGGGAGCCGATCTCGTCGGTCAGGATGCCGCCGAAGTGGCGCGGACCCTTGCAGATCTCATAGGCCAGGTGCGCGTTGGGGGTACCAAAGACCTGCTTGAGCGTGCCGTAGGGGGCCTGGGTCCAGACGCGCGAGGTGCCGCCCATGGCAAAGATGGACTCGCCGCCGTACTTGTCAACGATCTCGCCGAACTTCTCGCCCATGAGCTTGAAGCCCTCGGCAAGCGAGATGCGCACCCAGCCCGGGTCGTCCTCGCCCTTGGGGTTGGTGCGCTTCATGACGTACTTGAGGCGGTCGGGGTGGTACGCGGCCTGCATCGACGAGGCCGACTTGGAGCAGCAGTGGCCGCGGCCGTGGCTCGAGCTCTCGTCGCCCTCGACCTTCACGACTTTGCCGTCCTCCACGGTGACCCAGACGCCGCACTCGACCTTGCCGCAGGCGCGGCAGCACGAGCGGATGCGCTTGACCTCGCCGGCGGTCTCGTCCTCGCCCTCGGCCAGGGCCTGCAGGGGCTTGGTGACACTGGGGGTCAGGGCAGCGGCTGCCGCGGTGACGGCGGCGGCCTTGACGAAGTTACGACGGCTCATCGTAAGCTTGGCCATAGGTCCTCCTCCCTTTCTGGTGCACGGGGCACCGGTAACAACTCTCCTGTGGGTTGCCTCGTCGGCCGCTCGGCGCGGCGGACCCGTGCGCTCCCGCCGGATCCGGGTGCGGGGCGCAGGCCGCGGCATCGCGGGGCCTTGAGGCGATTCGAATGGTAAGCATGGACAAATGGTGCGGCTCATTTCGGCGGGCCTGTTTGGGGAGAGGCCCATCATCCCCTGCGGTGTAGCGGTGTGGATGAGTTAGCATTTATGCAGGTAGATATCGCATATAAAGGAGGTCTCGGGGGAGAATTAATCCCCTCGTATAACATATTGATATACTCTGACCCCTTGGTTTTTTGTCCATGGTTGAACGGGCGCACCGACCGCCGCGCAACCGATACGCCGCCGGGGATGAGGCTCCACCTCTCCCGACCCGTGGGAACCCCGTGGGGGTGATGGCGTCGGAACCCGGCTACCGGTACAGTGGGAACCGCCGGAACACAGGGTCCCGGCCGCACGCAACCGCAGGCGCCCCCGCACGGCGGCACGGCCCGCACCCATCGAAGGAGAGAGGCCCCATGGGCATCAAGATCCCCACCGTCACGCTGAGCGTGCGCACCGCGGCCGACGAAGACGCCCGCGAGCTCAACGGCAACGCGGTGGGGCTCGGGCTGCTCGTCATGGGCCTGCTCTCGATGCTCTACGGCAACACGGCCTGTCTGGCGCCCCGGGGGCTCACGGCACTCTGTTGCGCCTTTGGGGGGACCGTCGCCCTCTGCGCGCTGCTCGGGGCCTCGTTCGACAAGCACATCCACGGGCTGTTCCGCACCCTCGGCCCTGTGGTCGCCGGCTCTATAGCCTGTACCCTGGGCTGCGCGGCACTGCTCGGGGCGGCCGCGCTGGTAGGCACCCCCCAAACGGTCGCCGCCGCCGCGTGCGGCGTGGCGATCGGGGCGGGAACGGCGTTGCTCACCCTGTACTGGGGCATCTCCTACGGCCGCACCGAGACCCCCGGCATCGTGTTCAACGCGAGCGTCTCCACGGCCATCGCCATCCTGCTCTACGCCCTGGTGGTCGAGCAGCTCCCCACCCCCTGGGGCCACCTCCTGGTGAGCGCGGCGCCGCTGCTCAACATCGCGTTTTTGCGCCGGCGCGTGACCAACAACCTGCCCAACGCCGACATGCGCGAGGCCACCTACTTCAGCGAGCTCGACATCGCGCGGGGCAAGTTCGCCGCGAGGATCATCCCGGCCATGGCCTGCCTGGGCTTCGTGCTGGCCCTGCTGGTGGCCCACGCGGGCTTCTCCCTCACGCCGGCCGCCGGTCTGGCGGGCATCGGCTTTACCGTCTTGGCCATGGTGCTGAGCTGCACCATCGTGCTGGCCAGCAGCACCCTCTCGTCAAAGAGCGACCAGTCGTTCAACCACACGTTTCGCCTCATGATGCCCATCGTCGCCCTCTTCATCCTGCCGCTGCCCTTCACGGAAACCTCCGAGGCGTCCCTGGGCAACATGCTCATCCTCACCGCCATGGCCATGTGCATCACGCTAGGATGGGCGTTTTTAGGCAACGTGTGCCAGGAGTTCCGCCTCTCGCCCGTGCACGTGTTCGGCCTGGGCTGCGGCGCCGTGGCCTGCGGCATGCTGTTGGCCCTCTTGGCGACCCATGTCATCCCCGCCTTCGTGGGCAACGTGATGTCGCAGGCGGCCATGGGGCTTACGCTCTGCCTGTTCGGCCTGGTGGTGGTATGCGGCCTGTTCCCCCGGCGCGACGACATCCGCGCCATCGTGGTGCGCTCGTTCACGCCGGAGCAGCTCTGGGGCGCCGAAGAAGAGGGCGTCGAGGCGGCTGGAGAGCAGACGGCCCCCGGCACAACGGGCGCCCAGCCTTCGGAGCCACACGCGGGAGCCGCAGAAGGCGCCGGCTCCGGCCCCGAGGCCGACCCCAACCGCAAGGGCCGCTTCATGCGCCGCTGCGACCAGGTGGCCGACACCTACCTGCTCTCGCGCCGCGAGACCGACGTGCTCTACCTGCTGGCCAAGGGCCGCAACGTGAGCTATATCAAAGAGAAGCTCTACATCAGCGAGGGCACGGCCAAGACCCACGTGCACCACGTGTACAAAAAGCTCAACGTCCACTCGCAGCAGGAGCTCATGGCGCTCATCGACGGCGTGGAGGTGTAGTACGATACGGCGGCCATGTCGCAGCCCAAGCAGGAGAATCGATTGATACTGTCGCTCGCCCCGATGGAAGAGCTCACCGGATACCTGTTCCGCACCGTGCATGCGGAGTGCTTCGGCCCGCTCGACCGCTACTACACCCCCTTCTTGACGCCCCCGCCGGCTGGCAGGCCCTTTTTTGAGCGCTACAGCAAGGAGGTCGACCCCGAGGTCAACCGTGGCCTCGACGTCGTTCCCCAGCTGCTCACCAAGAACGCCGACGACTTCGTGTGGGCGGCCCGCCAGCTCGCCGAGATGGGCTATAGGGAGATCAACCTGAACCTGGGGTGCCCTTCGAGAACCGTCGTCGCCAAGGGCAAGGGCTCCGGGTTTTTGCGCGACCTACAGGGCCTCGACGCGTTCCTGAGCGACGTGTGTGAGCGCTCTCCGGTCCCGGTCTCGGTCAAGACAAGGCTCGGCGTGCGCCGCGACGACGAATACGAGCGGCTCCTCGAGCTCTACTGCAGGCACCCCTTGGCGGAGCTCATCGTGCATCCCCGCGTCCAGGCCGACCGCTACCAGGGAAAGCCCCGCTGGGAGCCCTACGGCAAGACGCTGGAGCGGGCGCCCTTTCCCGTGGCGTACAACGGGGACGTCTTTAGCCCCGACGACCTGGAGGCCCTCGTCAAAACGCACCCCCAGACGCGCCACGTGATGCTGGGCAGGGGCATCCTGGCAAACCCGGCCCTCGCGCGCATGATACGGGGAGGAACGGCCGCCACCGCCGACGAGCTGCGGCACTTCCACGACCGGCTGTACGGCGAGACCAAGGCGGCCGTCGGCGACAAGGCGGCCTACCGCATGAAGGAGTGGTGGTCCTGCGCCCGCTTTGCCTTTGCCGACCCGGACTCGGTCCACAAGGCCGTGAGGACGGTGCGCAACGCCGCCGAGTACGAGGCCGCAGTCGAGCGTATCTTCCGCGCCGAGCGGCTGGCCGAACCCCGGCAGGCGCGGTTCCGATAATGCCGCGCCTCCGGCCCCATCGCAGCGCACAGCGTGTTGGGGGCGTAACGCCCAAACGGCAAATCCGGAGATACTTCCGCAAGAAGGCACATCTGGATTGGCGCCTGGCCCCCGAGACGGTACCCACAGAGTACGCCGGGAACCAGGTGCAGCCATGCCATCAAGTAGCAAGCCGTCTACCAGGCGTTTCTCCACCACATACCCCGAAGGTGCCACTGATACCCCAGCAAGCGAGAGGCCCATGGGGGTTTCTCGCCTATCCAGAACCCCGATTCCGCGGAAGCATCTCCCCTTTGGCCGTCTTGCCAAAACGGCGCGGCCGCTAAAAGCCGCCGGTACGCCCCCCGCGCGAGGTTACACCCGCTCGATCACCCATTCGTCGATGCCACGCTCGGCACTCGAGTAGTTCACGCCCACCTTGTACAACGGGCCCCTTGCGCCTTGAACGTTGGCCCCGAGCAGGTCAAAGATGAGGTAGAAGGTGGTCTCGAAGCCCCGCTCGTCCTTGCTGCCCAAGTCGTAGGGCATGCCGACAAGGTAGACCCGCAACCCCTCCAGCGCCTCCTCCACCTCGCCCATACGCAGGTGGTTGGCCATACCGTTCAAGAAAAGATTGTGGGTCGTCTATTACACCAGCATCCCCACCACCAGGCACAGGCAGTAGCCGCCCACCAACGCGGCCGAGAGGCCCACCGCGCCGCAGGCCCTCTGCACACCGGGGCGTGCGCCGCCCACCAGGGCGCCGATCCCACAGGCCAGCGGCAACGCCAGCCCGCACCCCAGGGCGCCCGCCCAGAACAGCACGGCATCGCCCGCGGCCAACGCGGCCAGCCGATCGGCGGCCGTCGCACCGGCCGCGGCGCCCATGTTGGCCGTATAACCGTCGAAAGAAAACGCCGTCTTGGCAGCACCTGCCGCATCGGCACCCGGCCCGGCCAGGAGCCACCCCGCAAACACGGCGGCCCCCACTACCAGGGCGACGGCACCCACAAACCCCATGGTGCGGCCGAACGAACGGACCCCGTCGTTGCCGGCCAGCATGGCACCCATGAGCTGGACGAAGGACCCCAGGCACAGCGCCAGCCCCACAAACAGCGCGAACACTGCCCAAAAGCGCCCGTCCACCTTTACAAAAGCCGACTTCAAGAAGCCCAGGGCGGCCCCGAACACCAGCGCGGCCGCCACCGCGACCAACACGACGCCCACCCAGCGCGGCACGCTGGCGTCCTCGGAGCGCTTGGCCAGCACGACCGCCGCGCCGCAGGCCGCCACGAGCGCCAGGGTCGCGTAAAGGTAGATCGCGATGCCCGAGCTCGCGTGGCGCAGCGCGGTGAAGAACGCCGCCGGGCTGCGCAGCGTGCCCACAAACAGCGCCGCTCCTGCGAGCGCCGCCACGGCAGCCAGCACGCCCAGCGCCACGTTGAGACCCTCGCCGCGATACCGCGCCATCTGCACACCCTGTACGCCGGCCGTCCCGGCCCCCAGGCACGCCAGCAACGCCGATCCGGCCAACAGATACTCCGCCATAGCCTTCCTCCCCGTGTGGTTCTCTCCCCTGTGGAACACATGGGCGGCCGCGCAGGGCACGTACCCCGTGCCGTGCCGCCATAGCCGTTTTACGCCTGCGCGGGTTCTTCCCGTGCCGGAGCGCCCTCGTCGCCCAGCAGCTCGCTCAAGAACGCCCGGTCGGTAGCCAAAAAGCCGTCGGTCAGCTCGGCAAGGCCGCGGTAGAGGTCGGTCTTGGCAAAGCGGCGCATGTCGGCGGTGAAGGCCGGCACCCAGTTGAGGAGGTGCCCCTCCAAAAAGCCCCGCTGGGTCTTGAAGAGCTCCACGGCGCGGTCCTCGTCGCCGGCCTCGAGGGCCTCGGCGGCACGGTCGCACAGCACGGCCTCGAACTCAAGCTCGACGGCCACGTGGTCCTCCTCGTCCTTCCAGGAGCCGCTCTTGTTGAGGCCCTCGGAGCGGTACAGGGCGAGCACCTCGTCGCGGGCATCCTGGCGCAGCAGCCGGTCCTTGGAGGTGTAGACGCTCTCGAAGGGATAGGCCGCCGCACGGCCGTCGACCCCGGCGCCGATGAACGTGCGCGTGTAGTCCACGGCGAGCTCCAAGGCCATACCGTCGGCCGGACGGCCCAGATAGGCCGAGATCAGGCGGTGGCCGCGGTCCATGGCGTCGCTGCCGGTCGCGGCCGGGAAGCGCATGGCGCGCAGCTCGGCCAGCAGGGCTTCGTCGGCCTCGACGCGGTAAAGGCGGCTGAGCAGGCCGTAGGTCTCGCCGCGACGGCGGGCGAGCTGGGCGAGCTCGGTCAGCTCGGGGGCGACCTCCGAAACAGAGGCGTCGGTTTTGGCTTCGGTGGCGCAGACGCAGGTGCAGCTCATGGGATACTCCTCCTTGCAGGGTGTTTTTGCCGCAGGTGACGTTGCATGCCGGCCCCACGGGCGCGTTGCGCGCGGGCGGCCAGCCGATCGGCCATGGGGCCGTACGGCTTACGCGCAGTCGTCCCGAACGTCGGCCAGCATGTCAAGGGCCGCCAGGCCCGTCTCGGTGACGGTCCAGGCCGGGGCCCACACCAAGGCGTCGCAGGCCTCGAGGGCGTCGACAAAGTGGGCGGCGTAAAAGCGAGGCTTCTGGACGAGCGGGTCCGCGTCGACGGCCTTCCCGAGGTCGGGCATCGACGCGCCCCCCTCGACGGAGCACATCTCGAGCACGCGCTTGTAGATGGGCAGGTAAAGCGTCTCGCGTTCAAAGAGCTCCGCCACCGGGGCAAGCGGGTCGTCGGCGGCCAAGGCCGCGTTGCCCTCCTCGGTGGCGTGCCAGAAGACCTGGGGAGGCGCGGCAGGCTCGAGGCACTCCACACCGTCGATCACCACGGTCACGGGCTCGGCCGCCCCGGCGTCCCATGCATACGGGGCCCCCTGCTCGTCAACCTGCTCGAGCGCACCGGCCTCTTCGAGCAGTAGCAGCAGGTTCTCAAGGGTGTGAATCGAGCGGTAGCGTTCCTGGACCGCCGCCACCGCGGCACGGACCTCCTCGGTGGGCATCGGGGCCGCACAGGCCTCGAGCACCGCCCGCAGCACATGGCGCTGGCGCCGCATGCGGTCGAACAGCTCCTCGATGCGCTCGGCGGGCGGCTTAGGCACCCGGCTGGCCGGGATAGCCTGTACCTGGGAGACCTGCGGCTCGGCAACGGAGGCCGCCTGGCGCCCCTCGCAGGCAACCGCGTCAGCGCGAAGGCCCTTCGTCTCGTCGTGTCCCATACGAATCCCACCCTTCCATAAGGCGTTTGCAGAAAAGCCGACCGGCTTGTGGCAAAGATTGACGGGTATGAACGACACCTGAGGCCCAGAAGAGGTGCCTGAGGTCCTCATGATAAATCAACGGTGGAATCATCCCTGAATTCGTATCATTGTCGCAACGGTAGTCGCTGCTCAGAGGCAAAAGCACCGTTCACACCCGTCATTTTTTGCCACAACCGCCCCGTTTCGGTGCAAACGGGGCACCGGGCGGCGCAGGCGGCCCAAACCGACCGCGCCGCCCCAAACACAGCGAGCCAAAACCCGAACTACATCTGAGGCTCCTGCCAGGCGGCGGTGCGCAGTATGTAGGCAAACTGCGGGCCGTTGCCCTCATCGGGCAGCTGGTAGACCTGGTCCTCAGTGTAGGGCTGCACAAAGTCGCCCAAGGTCTCGCCGCGCGGGCCCTTGAAGGTCTCGATGCCCTCGTCAAGGTCGCCAAAGAAGCGGGCCATGCCGCAGCACTGGCTCACGCACTGGGGCAGCTCGCCCTGGCTGATCTTCTGCTCGCAGAGGGTGCACTTCTCCACGAAGCCGGCGTCCTCGTTCATGTAGCGCACGCCGTAGGGGCAGGCGTCGAGGCAGGCCTCGCAGCCGATGCAGGCCTCGTGGTCGACCTGGACGGTGCCGTCCTCAGCCTTGAACGAAGCGCCGGTGGGGCACACCTTGATGCACTCGGGGTCGGCGCAGTGCTGGCAGGAGACGTTGAGGAAGTACATCTCGACGTCGGGGTACTGGCCCGAGCCGCCCACCTTGGGGGTGGGGCCCACGCGCAGCACGCGGTTCCAGAAGCGGCCCACCGGCACGTCGTTGATCGCCTTGCAGGCCACGGTGCAGGCATGGCACCCCACACACCGATCGATGTCGGTGACGATTGAATAGTTAGCCATACGTACGAACCTCCCTTACAGGATTCAATCTATAAAGCGGGTTCTCGGCCGCAAGGCGCCGGGAGGCGATGCGTACGCCTGGTACGTGAGCCTCCCGGGAACGTGGCGGCCGAGGTTCCGCAACTACAGCGGGTTCTGGCTCGCAAGGCGCGCAGGTGCGATGCGTACATCTGGTACGTGAGTACCTGCGCAACGCCGCGAGCCAGGTTCCGCAGCACGCTAGTCCACGTGGTAGATGCTGGTGCCCTCGCCGCCGGGGAGCCACGCCTTCAGGCGCGGGTCGTCGGCGGAGCAGATGATGGGCGTGCCGTCGTTGCCGCACGGCACGGGGTTGCCGAAGGGCGAGTTCTCGGCCGTGGCCTTGTAGATCTTGACCGGGTAGGTACGCACGTTGGCCGAGCCGTTGTACTTGTCCTGGCAGGTGCGGTCCACGAGGCAGTTGATGCACGAGAGCTCAAAGCCGCCGCCGGCCTGGTTGAGCTCGGGGTACCACCACTGGTGCTCGGCGTTGATGGTGCCGGGCTCGATGCCGTAGTAGATGTCGACGGTCTGGCGCACCTTGCCCCACGGGCTCTCGATCCACGCCCAGTCGCCCTGCTCGAGGCCGAGCTCCTCGGCGTCGACGGGGTTGATCTCCATGCGGGGCACGGGCCACAGCTCGCGGCACCAGGGCAGCTGACGGTGCTCGGAGTGGAAGTACACCGGGATGCGGCGGCCGGTGATGCAGGTGAAGGGGTACTCCTCGTAGGTCGCGGCGTCGGCCACGGGGCTGTGGGCAGGCTCCTGGTAGTAGGGCAGGGCCTCGCTCGTAAAGCCGGGGGCCAGTTCGGGGCCGTCCTCACCCTCAGGGTAGACGCTCTCGATGGTGGTGCACCAGAACTCGTGCTTCATCGTGGGCGTCGGGAAGCCGGGAATGCCGATGGGCCCGCGGTAGGTCTGCTGGTGCATGCCGGTGCGGTAGGCCTGGCCGGTCTCGTAGCGGCGGAAGGTGCCCCACTCCTCGGGGACCTCCTCCTTCATGTTCCACCAGCCGTGCTCCTGGAAGGCGTCGCGCACCTCTTCCCAGCTGTTGTAGGGCACGATGCCGTCGCGGAACAGGGCGAGGTTCAGGGCCTCGATCTCGATGTCCTTGCCGCTGTTCTCGAGCCAGGGGTCGTCGCCGTCGAAGGCCGGCACGCCGAAGTACTTGGAGAGCTCCATGAAGTAGCGCGGGTCGCTCTTGCACTCGCCGGGAGGCTCCACGGCGCGCACGCCGAGACCCCAGGCGCCCTGGGAGCCCTGGGACATGCGCCAGGTGTTCATCTCGAGCCAGTGGCAGACGGGCAAAAGGATGTCGGCCGCGCCCGAGGTGGGCGAGTGCCACAGGTTTGCCTCGAAGAGGAAGTCGAGCTTGTTCAGGGCCTCCCAGTTGTACTGGGCGTTGGCCATGTTCATGTGATCGCCCGAGCCGATCATGCCGCCGTGGATGTGGTAGGGGGCGTCGGGCTCCTGGTGCGCGGCCTCCATGACGGCGTTGCAGTCGGCCCAGACGTTGTACCAGTAGAGCAGCGGCATCTTGTCGTTGCCGCACATCTTCATCGAGAGCTCGGGGGCGGGCATGTAGGCAAAGGCCGCCATGGCGGGCAGCACCGCGCACATGTCGCCGGCGCCGGTCCAGCCGTTGGTGGCGCCGCGCTGGCCGCCGGGGGTGTCGATGGCGCCCACCATGGCGCAGGCGGCCATGATGGCGCGGCAGTTCTGGGTGGAGTTGCCGGCATGCTCGACGCCCAGGCCGTAGTTGATGCCGCCGTTGGGCAGGTCGGGGTCGACGCGGGTCGCCCAGGCCAGGCAGGCCTCCTCGATCTTCTCGGCCGGCACACCGGTGACCTCGGCGGTCTTCTCGGGCGTCCACTCCTGGAGGTAGGCGCTCCAAAGGTCCCACACGGGGCGGCCAGTGTGGGTGGTGCCGTCCTTGAGCACGACCTCGAACTCGCCGGTCAGGGCCGGGTCGATCATCGGGTCAAAGTCGGAGAGGTCGGCGATCCAGCCCTTGGCCTTGGCGGCGTCGGCGCGCTGGCGCGAGGTGTCCTCCTCGCGGCCGGAGGTCTGGGGCTTCCACTCCTCGCCCTCCCAGTGGGCGTCCTCGGGATCGGCCTGCCAGTAGGTCCAGCGGCCGCCCAGCTCATCCCAGACCAGGTAGCGCTTGGGGTTGCCGTCGCCCTCGACCTCCCAGTCCACCATCGAGGGGTCGATGTCGGCCTCGGTGAGCAGGCGGCTCTTGTACTCGAAGGGGCCGCTCCCCTTCTCGTTGGTGCCGGTGTAGCCGGTAGGCTCCATGTCGGGCACCACGATGAACGGGGCGTTGGACCAGCGCTTGAGGAACTTGTAGTCGGCCAGGTCGTGCTCCAGGATCACGTGGCACCAGCCCAGGGCCAGGGCGGCGTCGGTGCCGGGGCGCAGGTTCAGCCAGTGGTCGGCCTTGGAACCCAGGTTGGTCTGGCGCGGGTCCACCGAGATGTAGGTGTCGGCCTCGGTGGCCACGTCGATGGCCATGCGGGCGGAGTCGTCGTAGTTGGACTGCGACTGCTCGGTGGCCCACTGCACGAACACGGGGGCGTGGGCGTCGACGTCGCTCCACGACCAGGCCTCCACGTTGTCGAGGGCGCTCGCAAAGTGGCGCGGGCCCTTGCAGACCTGGTAGGCGGCCACCACGTTGGGAGACCCGAAGAGCTCGGTGCACATGCCGGCGTCGGACTGCATGCACCACTGACGGCCGGTGCCGCACCAGCTGAACAGCGACTCGGGGCCGTACTTCTCGCGGATCTGCATGATGTTGTCGGCGATGGTCTGGTAGGCCTCTTCCCAACCGATGCGCACCCAGCCGGGATCGTCGGAGCCCTTGGGGTTGGTGCGCTTAAGCGGGTAGCGCAGGCGGTCGGGGTGATAGGCGGCCTGCAGCGACGCCTGACCCTTGGAGCAGTGGCTGCCCTGGGTGGCAAAGCAAGACTCGTCGCCCTCGGTGCGGATGACGCGGCCGTCCTTGACGTAAACCCACACGCCGCACTCGGACTTGCCGCAGCCGCGGCAGCACGAGCGGATCTTCTTGACGCCCTCTTCGGCGGCGGCCGCCTGCTCGGCGGTCTCGGCAGCAAGCGCCATACGCTCGGAGCCGACGCCCACCGCAGCCGCAGCCGCCGTGGCGGCCATCAGCTTGGAGAACGTGCGACGTGAGCATGTCAAACTAGCCATACTTCCTCCCCTTCGATCTCTTCCCTAGCGATTCCAGAAGCCGCATCGGGGCCTGCAGGCGGCCGGGGTGCCCGCAGGTCCCGATGTCCGCGGTTAGCATCGCAAGTATGGAGGGGATATGGAAATAACGATTCGTTCCTTTTGGGATGAAATGCCCGCTAGGAATGGGGTCATGCTCCGCCGGACCTTGATTCCACGACGGCATAACGAACGCTGTTATGCGATTCTCGCCTATGGGCCGGGGCCAACTCCGGTTCACCGGGGCATCCAACCGTGGTAGTCTGGTTTTGGGGAGAAACACGCCCGAGGAAAGGCCCTGCTCGCCATAGGCAGAGCAGCCCCGTTCCTCGCGCTTTACGGGGTTGGGAGCACCTATGGCCGTCGACATGTATCGGGAGTTCCTTGAGCTCACGCGGTGCCTGAACTTTACCCAGGCGGCCCAGAACCTGCACCTCACCCAGCCCGCGCTCTCCAAACACATCGCCGCCCTGGAGCGCGAGTTCGGCACCGAGTTGTTCCACCGCGACCGGCGCAGCGTGGAGCTCACCGAGGAGGGACGGGCGCTCACCCCCTATGCCATCTCGATCGTGGAGGCCTACGAACAGGCCGTGGCAACGCTCGCCCAGATCAGGGAGCGCCAGCCCGTCCGCGTCGACGGCGTGCTGTTCGACGGCACCGTGGGGTCAATCGTCTCGCTTGCGGCGCTGCTCATCTCCCGCGACGGGCTCGCTCCCCTCAGCACCATGCACCACGAGAAGACCTCCCCCGTGGAGCTCCTGATCAACGGCGAGATCGACATGGCCCTGAGCAGCATCGACGACGCCGAGGCGTCCGAGCTGGGCCTCGTGCGCCACCCCCTCATCGAGGTGCCCTTCGTGGCCATCCTCGACCGCAACCACCCCCTGGCCGAGCGCTCGTCGCTGCGCATGGAAGAGCTCTCCGCCGAGACCTTCATCCACTTCGTGGACAAATACGCCCAGGCAGCCTGGAACAACATCGCCGACTGCTGCCGGCGGCACGGCTTTGAGCCCCGCACACGCCCGGTTGTGGGCAACGTGGCAAACTACATGGCGGTCCAGCCCGAGGGGTCGGTGCTCATCCAGCAGGCCAACCTGCGCCAGCTCCGGTTCATGGAGGAGAGCGGCACCGTGGCTGTGGTGCCCATCTCCGACAAGGACGCCTGCTTCTTCATCGACTGCATCGTGCGCGAGAAGGACGCCAAGCGACTCGAACGCCATCTCGCGGTGTTCGAGGAGGCCCGCAACCGAACGTCGGTGCGCGGGCGCGGAGGCGAGCAGGAGTAGGGGGCGCCTACGCGTCTGCCATGCGCTCGTCGATGAGCGCCAAAAGCTCGTCCTTGCGGTGGATGCCGAGCTTTTGGTAGATGTGGGCGGTGTGGGCCTTGGCCGTTCCGGCGGAGACCCCCAGCTCCTCGCAGATATAGACGCTCGTGTAGCCCTTGGCGAGCATCTCCATAACCTCGCGTTCACGGCGCGAGAAGCCAAACTCACCCGCAATCTGCTCGTACACGCCGCGCAGGCGCTCCTCACGCGTGCGGGCGAGCTCGTCGCGCACGGCGTCCTCTTGGCGCTCCCCCACCAGGCGGGCCATGGCGTAGGCGGAGCCGAGCACCAGGGCCATGGTGATTGCGAAGATGCAGAGCTCACCGGTTCGGCCCGTAAGCGCCGATGCACCCCACAGGGACGCAAAGACGCCCCATAGAATCCCACCCATCAAGAACCCGATGGCAAGAAGTAGCTTGTCCATCAGGCAGATATCGAGCTCGCTCATGCCAAAGCGCCCTTTGAGGTCCGACAGCTGCACGGCAGAGAAGCTGGACCAGGCTATCCATACGATTCCGGCCGTCTCCCAAACCGCCCCGTCCAGCCCCGTCTCAAGATAGGGCAGGTACAGGCCGCCCACCGCCACCAACAAAAGCGCCGGCAAGGCCGTATACAGGCTATCCGCAGAGCGAATCGCCAACACCAAAGACGCGATCAGCACCACCACGGCAAAGAGAAGCAGCACCTGATTCGACACGCCGATTGCGTCCTGGTGCCCGATCTCGGAACAAAACACCAGGGCGACACCAAATACCACACGCTGGATTATCGAGATTGCACGAGCATCAAAACCGCCAAAACGATCGTGGCTATGACGTTTTGGGCCGCACGGCGTTTATCGAACGAGGCGAAGGCGAGGCCCCACAGCAGCATGAACGAGCCGATCACAAAGAACTCGAGCGCCATGCATAAGACGCGTGCCTCCCCCCAAAAGCCCGCCACGGACCCCGTCTCCAACAGGCAGGTTGCCCCCAAAACCGCCAACGACAGAACCCTGCGTCCCTGACGAACGCCCAGGCAACGCATGGTCGCATAGGCAATGGCGATCACCGCCATGAGAAACAGGTACTTTGCCATGGGAGCCCAGAGGCCCCACTCAACGGGGTAGGCCGAGACCGGGCCGAGATATCTAAAACCTACAGACGCCCAATAGAGCGCCGATCCAACGATGAGCCATAGGTCCATCCCATCCCCCTCGTCCTTGGACCCATTAAAATAATTTGAGCAGAGAATTCAGCATCGGATAAGATTCATGCTAATCCACCTGCGGTTTTACTGTCTATAAACCAAAAGTTTAGTACCTCACGGGCCTTTTGATAAACCCTTTCCCCGATGCGCCAAAAGTGCTTCCGGCTCTACCGTTGGCAGCGTTCGAGGTCGCAGCACGCTCAAGCGCCGACCGCACCCACCAACAGCGTGAAAGGAATGCACCCATGAACGCTCAGCTCAGCCGCCGCTCATTCGTCGCCGGAAGTGCCGCCCTCGGCGTGGCCGCAGGCGCCGTTGCCTCCGCCGGCATCGCCAAGGCCGCAACCGCCGACTTCACCTTTGCCGACACCGTTGCCTGGAACGCCGAATACGACGTCGTCGTCGTGGGCTATGGAACCGCCGGCGGGACCGCTGCCGTGTATGCCGCCGACAACGGCGCCCATGTGCTGCTGTGCGACGCCGCCCCCGAGGGCGAAGAGGGCGGCAACAGCCGCGTCGCATGCCAGATGATGGTAGCCGGCGACGACCCCGAGAAGATGTTCAAATACTACAACGACGGCCTCTCCTGGCACTTCAACACCGACGAGGATACCCTGCGCACCTACACCGACGCCCTGTGCAGCATGGAGTCCTACATGGAGTACTTCGGCGTGGCCAGTGATGACCTGTTCAAGTGGCCTAACGGCACCGTGGTGACCCCCGAATATCCCGAGTACGAGGGCGGCGAGACCGTCTACGAGATCTTTGTGCACCATGGCAACTATGACTCGGCCCTCTACAAGCTCGTACGCAAGAACGTACAGCAGCGTGCCGACATGATCGACGTATGGTGCGCCTTCCCCGCCCAGCACCTGGTGCAGGACCCGCAGACCAAGACCATCGTCGGCGTTGAGCTCGAGCGCGACGGCGAGCCCTTCTATGTGCGCGCCAAAAACGGCGTCGTCCTCTCCTGCGGCGGCTTTGAGAACAACCCCGAGATGATCCAGGACTATCTGGGGCTCGCCCGCGTCATGCCCATCGGCGGCATGTATAACAAGGGCGCCGGCGTGCGCATGGGCATCGAAGTCGGAGCTGACCAGTGGCACATGGAGGCCTACGAGTCCCTGGGCATCCTGAACGGCAACGCCTTTGCCAACGACGAGACCGGACGCGCCACGCTCGAGCAAAGCTTTAAGGAGAAGAAGTCCGTAAGCTGCATCTCCCTCGGCAGCGAGGAATGGGGTCAGGGCAGCGTATTTATGGTGGGCGACGACGGAGACCGCTTCTCCGACGAAAGCTACATGCACCGTCACGGTCACGTGTACTCCAACGGAGTGTGGCGCATGCCCATCGCCAACTGGTCGCCCTGGCTCATCTTTGACCAGGCCGAGCTTGACTGGTGGAAGGAGGTCGGCCGCATCACCCCCGAACGCGAAGAGCTTATCGTGAGCGCCTCCTCTCCCGAAGAACTGGCCGAAAAGATCGGCGTCGACCCTGAGATTTTTGCCCGCACTGTGGAAGACTTCAACTTCTTTGCCGAAAGCGGGCGTGACTACAAGGAGAATCGTCCGGCCGACACCATGCGCGCCCTTGAAGGCGAGACCATCTACGCCATCCAGTTCCGTCCCGCCATCCTCAACACCCAGGGCGGTCCGCGCCGCAACGGCAACGCCGAGGTGCTCGACACCATGGGCAACCCCATCCCGCATCTCTACAGCGCCGGTGAGCTGGGCGGCATCTGCGCCTTCCAGTACAACTCGGGCGGCAACCTGGCCGAATGCGTGATCTTTGGCTCCATCGCCGGCACCAACGCCGCGGCCGAGAAGGAGCCGCTGCCCAACATCGAGCTGCCCGAGGCCGTTGAGCCCGATATCAAGCTGACCCCCGGCGAGCTGAACGAGACCGACGTCGTGACCACCGCCGACCTGGCCGACAACCAGCGCCTGGGCCGCAGCACCGCCGGCATGGGCAACGAGCTCGTGCTCCGCGTGACCCTCGACGGCGACACCGTGACCGACGTGGAGGTCATCAAGTCCACCGAGACCCCCGAGTACGGCGGCAAGGCACTTCCCCAGCTCGTGGAGATGGCCGTCGCCTCCGGCACGGGCGACGTCGACGTGGTGGCCGGCGCCACGATGACCAGCGCCGCCTTCATGGACGCCATGGCCGACGCACTGAAGTAAGAGGACTTCTCTGAGGAGGGTTTCTCCGCCGGAAGATTGTCAGAAGACGCCCTGCCAGTTTGATCGCACGCAAAGGGCCCCGCAACCAGGTCGCGGGGCCCTTGCAATGCGAAGATCGGCGGGCGCAGGCTTAAGGGAAGCGCCTCCGCGCAGCTCGTGGAGAAAACCGGCGACACCGTGGGATGCCCGAAGGCCTCTTCGTGTCAAAACGGGGTCGCCGTGCGCGGTCGATCTGTCAAAGCAACCCCGCCGTGCACGAAAAAACGTCCCCGCAGCGTGCAGAGCGGGGACGTTTTGGCAGCACGAGCGTACACAGCGGGGTGTTTTTGGCACATACATGGCGGAACCCGCCCCAAGCCCCCTACGGCCGTACCCCCAGCACCACCGAGGCGTACTGCTGCCCCGAAAGCGTGCTCGGGGCATCGGGGCCCAGCTCGCCCAGGCAGGGGCTCGGCGCCAGCACGGCCAAGGCTTCGTCGCCGTCGCGGCGGGTGCGGCGGCTGGTCGCCCCCAGCTTCTGGGCCATCTCGGCCGGGCAGCGCTGGGCGCACGAGACAACCAGCTCGTCGCGGGCGCTCGCCAGAGCGCCCACAAAACCGCGGGCCTCCCGCTCAAAGCGCGCGGAATCCTGCGACCGGGCCACCGAGGGCACCAGCCCCTCGTTGGCGCCCGCAGCCACCACGGTGCGGGGACTCCATCCCAGCAGACTCTCGGCGCAGCCCACCCGCACGCAGGCGGGGTTCGCGCTGTAGTGGCGGTCAAAGCAGTTGGCGCACAGGTGCCCAAAGACCTCCGGGGCAAGCTCCTCTCCGCCCATGGGCTCGCAGAGCTCGGCAAAGGAGGCCGACCCACTGGGGTCCACGGTCTTGAGCAGGCCAAAGCCGCGGCGGCTTCCGGAGCGCTCGATCAGCGCGCGGCCCTCGCGGTAGGCGTCGGCCAGCTGCGCCGCACCGGCAAACGGCTCGCCGGAAGCGGTCCCGGCCCCCGCGGCATCCAGCGATGCAAGCGCCTCCACAATCCCCATGCCGCGCTCGGCAGCGTAGGACTCCAAGGCAATCCACGCCGGACTCGCCAGGTCGGCGCGGCCCAAGGCAACCCAGGTGCGCCACGAGGCCGCATCCTCGGCATTCGCCAAGAGGCCCAGGCTCGCAAAGGCCGCGAGCGCCGGGCAGCCCTTGCGCCGACGGGGGTCGCCGCCGATGGGTTGGCGCAGCAGGAACGTGCTCACCGGCACCTCGCGGGGGGCAAGGCCGCGGGCCACGGCGTTGGCGTAGACCTTGTCGGGCACCACCACGGCCACCTGGGCCGCGCAGTAGGGCGGCAGCTCGTCGGGGCGGGCGGCTTCGATCCCCTCGCTGCGCTGGCGTGCCACATAGGCAGCCACCTGACGCAGCACGGTGGTCACGGCACCGTCGGCCTCCTCCCCGATCGAGGCCCACTTGACCGCATAGCGTCCAGGCGCACCCAGGGCGTGGGCGGGCGCAGGCAGCTCGACGCGCTCGCCGGCCGCCTGCGCAAAGGCCGAGGACCGCGCGCCCTCGTCGAACAGCACGACCTCCCAAGCGGGATCGCCCGCCATGAGCAGCTCGCAGCCCGCCAGCTCGCCGAGCAGGGCCACGGCAGCGGGGCTTAGGGCGTTGGCGTCGTCGACCAGCACGTAGGCCGCCCCGAGCTTCTGGGCGAGAACCTCATCGGCCCGCACACGTTCCAACGCCTGATAGGCCAGGGCCTGGGGCATGGTGGCACCGCGACGCCCCAGGGCGTCCACCAGCGCCGCCACGGCGGCGTCCCCGGAACCCGCGGGGTTCTCCCCCGCCCCCCAGAGCGCCGTGGCCCGGGCCACCACACCAGCAAGCTGCGCCGGGTCCACCCCGGCGGCCTTGAGGTCGGCCACCAGAATCGACTGCTCCACGTCGAGCAGCGGCCGCAGGTGTCGGGGCTTCTCCCCCGCCTGGGTCGGGGCCTGGAGCGCCTCCCATGCAAGACCGCGCGCCGACAGCACGCGCACCTTCTGGGCCGCGGGGCCGGCCACGGCAAGCAGGCGGTCCCTCAGGGCCTGGGCGCCGTCCACATTGGCGGCCACCAGCAGCACGTCGTGGGGAGCGGTCCCGGTCGCAAGCAGTTCGGCCGCACGGGCCACCAGAGCCGCCGTCTTGCCCGAGGCCGCGCCTCCGCATAGGGCAACGCGCCGAACGGGCGTCTTTTCTTCGGCACCCATGGCTACAGCCACGCGCCCGTGCTGGAGTCGAGGGTGCGCACGGCGCCGTCCTCGAAGACGACGTCCCACAGACGATAGTCCACGGCCTCGATGACCACCTGGGGCGCAGCGGGCTCGGCCGGCGTCTCAGGCTCGGCGGTCTCCCCGGCCTCAGCGGGAGCCTCGCCCTCGGCAACCTCGGCAGCCTCGGCAGCGGCGTCGCCCTCCGGTGCAGCGGTCTCCTCGGCGGCACTCTCCTCCTCGGCCTTCGCAGCCTCGGCAGCAGCGGCCTCAGCGGCGGCCTTCTCCTTTGCGGCCTCCTCGGCAGCGGCGTACTGGGCGGCCCAGCTGGCAGCCGAGGGCATCTCCACGCGGACCACGGTCCCCCCGAAGGTCCCCTGGTTCAGCAGCTCGCGGAAGCGGGCCGCCAGGTCCTCCGCCTCGGGCAGCGCGCCGGTGGTGGGCAGGGCCATCGAGAACAGGTAGGGCTTCATGTCGAGCTCGACGCGACCGTAGTCCACGGTCTGCTGGCCCTTCTCGGCGCGGCTCTTGTTGAAGTTGGCCATGGTGGAGCCCACCTTGTAGAGCTTGGCGTCGAGCCAGGTGCTCACGGCCTGCCACATCTCGTCGCCCTGAGGGTCGGCGCTCGACCAGTAGGGCTTGCCCATGCGCACGATGAGGCGCATCACGTTGCAGGCGGGGTCGGTGGCAGCGTGCTTGGTCACGGTCACCGGGCCCACGTAGGGGTAGGAGCGCTTGAGGTCGTCGATGACGGCCTGGTTGGCCTGGCGCTCGTCGAGGCTGATCTTCTCGATAAGGGACGGGTGGATCATGGCGGGTCTCCAATCAACGCGGTGTGTAGCGGGACGGTGTTCCAATGTTCCAACGATCGTTAGCGCGCCAGGGGCTCGACCCCCCAGGCGTCAAGGGCGTAGGGCAAAAGGTCGCTGCGGCGCACGGTGGTGAGGCGGGTGCCCTCGGGGGTCATGCGCACGCGGTACCCCTTGAGCTTCATGCGCTCGGCAGCCTCGAGGTCGCACAGGGCAAAGCCGCTGAACGCAAGGCCCTCGGTGGCGATGCCGGCCAGGCCGTACAGGGCGCTGCGGCAGTCGCGGTCCATGCGCAGGCGGTGCTCAAAGTCGGCCTCGGCCAGGTCGAAGTAGGCGTGGGCGGGGAACCAGCCGTTCATGAGGCCGGCCACAAAGCCATAGCGCCCCTTGATGCCGGCCAGGCAGTCGAACTCCACCACGCGCACGCCGCCCTCGTCACCGGCGAGCGCAGGCTCGAGGACCAGGTCCTTCAGGGCCGAGAAGATCTCGGCGGCCCTGGCGTCCTTGCCGGCAAGGTCGCGCGCCCGGGCAACCACCGGCGGCACGCCCTCGAGGCCCAGACCGCTTGCCAGCTCGGCCACAAGCTCCACGCCGCGCAGGCCCGCAAGCGTCTCGACCATACCCCGGCCCTGGCGATAGGCCTCGAGGAACGCCTCCTGGGCCGAGGTGGTCGCCTCGCCCGACCGGTAGAGGTCGTCGATGGCCTGCGGCACCGAAACCCCCTGGTCGGCAGCCCTCTTCTCGATAAAGCCGTAGACGTTGCTGCGGCAGAGGTAGTCGCCAAAGCCGCACCAGCAACGCCAGGCCAGGGCGTCGTTTGCGTCGGCGAGCAATGCCAGGGCCGTGTAGATGCGCGCCGTGGGACAGGCGTCGAGCTCGCGGATGTTGCCCCCCACGGGCTGGCGGCGCACCAGCGTCTGGGCCGCGCAGCCGTGGTCGCGCAGGGCCTTGGCTACGTTCGTGGCCCAGGTGCGGTTGGGCACCGCCACCACTACGTCGGCAGGCGAGACACCCCGTTCGAGCAGGGCGGCCACCCGCTGCGCCACGCCCGCGAACTCCTCCTGGGGCGTCGCGAACTCCAGGGCCTCCACACCCGCAAGACCCCGTTCGAGCGAGGGCACGTCGTAGGTCTCCTCCACGATCTCCTTGCCGCGGTTCTCGGAGATGCCGAGCGACACCGCCTCCATGAAGCCGCAGGAGGCAAGGACCCCGGCCGCCCCGGCAACGCCCGTGGGCTCGGGGTCGGGCAGGTCGACCACCGCGACGCCCTCCTGACCGGCCAAAACCTCCACGCCGGCCAGGTAGGGGAAGAGATCGGTGCCCTCGGCCGCGCGGGACGGGTCGGCAAAGGCCCACGCCGTGGCGGCGGGCACCATCGAGAACAGCACCTGCGAGGCGCGGTTGAGCGACTGGTAGTCGTCGATCACCAGGTGAGCCGGCGCCTCGGACTCCTCCATGGGGCAGGCGCGCAGGTAGTTCACGGCCAGGTTCGAGACCTCGCAGGGATGCATGGCGTCGTAGGCCGCCAGATGGGCCTTGACCGCGCTGTGGAGCACGTGCTCCTGGGCGTCGAGGATGAAGGAGCCCATGTCGTCGTCGGCCAGCTCGGTCCAGCTGCGCTGGAAGAAACCGAACATGCCCTTGATGCGCTTGCCCGGCATCGAGGTGGTGCGCAGGTCCTCGATCAGGAACTGCTCCTCGAAGTCGGCCAGCACTCGGGGACGGCGCCCCGTGATGGCGCGGGCGGCCGGGGCGTCGAGCAGCGAGAGCTCGTAGTCGCGGGCGGTCATGACCGGCACGGTGGCCAGCGCGGGGCCTGCGGCGGTCAAGGCGCGGCGGGCGTCGGCGGCCGCCGTGGGGCTCGCGACCACCAGCAGCACCGAGGCGGGGTCGGCTCCCGCGGCCACGAGCTCGGCCACATGGGCCAGGGCGGCCCGGGTCTTACCGGCATTGCGATGCCCGCGCACCAGCACGCGCGGGGTCAAGGCCGCAGGCAACCCGCGGTCCACAGAGAGGTTCTCCATAGAGTTCTCCTTAACAAAAAGCCAAAAACTATCTTTGCGGCTAGAGCGTTTGAGGGAGCGTCTCGCAAGGCACGCGAGGGTGAAGCGTGCTTATTGCACATGAGCCCGAGCGCAACGCAGCGAGACGGTTCCTCAATACGCTCTAGCGTTCGTAGAGTTGGTCGCAGTGGATAATCTTCCTCAGCGCCCCGATCATCGAATGGGCGCCTCCGCGGTCGTCGGTCACCGGCGGCAGCACCATGCGCTCCACCACCGCGCCGGCGAGCACCTCGCGCGCCATGACGTCCTCGTGCAGCGTGAGGGCGTCGGTGGGGCAGACGTCGGTGCAGCAGCGGCACTTCACGCAGTCGCCCGGGATGTGCTCCACGCCGGCGTCCTCGCCGTCTGCGAACTTGCGGATGGCGCCGGTGGGGCAAAAGGTGGCGCACATGTAGCACGACTTGCAGGCGTCGACGTCGATGGTCACGCGGCCCCAGAGACGCGTGTCGAGGGCCACGTCGGCCGGATCGCCGAGCACGGCCAGGGCGTCGAGCAGGCGCTCGCGGCGGTCGGGAAGGAAGTGGGGCAGCGTGCCGTCGGTCATGACCTTCATGAAGCGGGCCGCCTGCCTCGCGCCCGACTCCGGCTCCTCTGCAGCACCCGCCCCGTCGCCCTCGGCCAGGCCGCTTGCCACAGCCTCGCCCGCAGCGGCACCGAGCTGCGAGAACATCTGGCGCTTGCCCTCGTCGTAAGCCAGGGCCGGCGACACCTCGGCCCCCAGGGGGCGCTCCAGGCGCACGCTCGCGGGCAGCTTCTCGCTCAGCTCCACGCGCACCGGGGCGTCCCAGGTCTCGAGCAGCAGGTTGGCCGTCTCCGCCACCAGGGGGTAGGTCTCGCAGGCCGCGTTGCGCGGGCACTCGCCGCACGAGCCGTGTACCAGGCGCACACTGCTCGCGCCGTCGGCCACCAGGCCCACGAGCAGCGACTCCTCTACGCGGCCCAGGCAGGTGACCCGCGCAACCTTCTCGGGGTCGATGCGCCCGCCCACGGCCTCCCACTTGGCGTCGCACACCACCACGGCCGCGCCACCGTTGGCCTCGCGGGCCCGGGCTGCCCTCTGGTACAGGGCGGCGTCATTGGGATGGCGCGCCTCAAGGGCGCAGGTGGGGCACACGGTGGCGCAGGTGCCACAGCCCACGCAGAGGTCGGGGTCCACCTCAAGGGCATCGTCGGTCACCGAGATGGCGCCCGAGGTGCACGCCTGGGCGCACCTGAGGCAGCTCGCGTTGCGGTTACGCATCACAACGCAGCGGTACGGGAACACACTGAGGTCCTCGCTCTGGAGCTTGCCCAGAACGTCCAGCACAGCTTCTTGGGTTTTCATGGGTCTACCTGCTACTCCTCGTCAGCCTCCACGAGGGCGCCGCGGGCCACGGTCACCGTGCCGTCGGATCCCACCTGAATGGGGGCCTTGGCAGCCTTCTTCGCAAAGAAGGGCATCGTGATCGCCTTCTTGGGGCACACGTCGACGCACTGGCGGCATTTGATGCATTCGTTGATGGGACGGGGGCTCGCGGCAAGGTCGCGCAGGTTAATGGATTCGGGGCAGACCTTGGCACAACGGCCGCACGCGTGGCCCGTGGTGGTCTCGATGCACTTCTCGGCATCGATGGTGGGAACAAAGAAGCGGTTGGCCTTGGCGACCAGCGACATAAAGGCACCGATGGGGCAGAAGCGGTGGCACCACTTGCGCAAAAACACGAGCTCGGCGATGAGCAGGGCCGGCACCACGAGCAACGCCCACGACACGCTGCCGTTAAAGAGGCGGATGACCAGGAAGATCGTGGCAAAGGTCAGGCCCACGGGGCACACGAGGCAAAACACCGGGAAGCCAAAGACCGCCGCCGAGAGCAGCGAGCCGCCGAGCACCCAGTGGCGCGCGTCGAGCGCCTTGGCGCGCTGCTCCGCACAGCCGGCGCACCCGGCCGAAGACCCGCAGGCCTTGGGGTCGCACGCCTTGGCAGGGGCCTCGGCCGAGACGACCTCGGGGCTTGCAAGCGCCGCGCTCACGGCGTCGGGGTCGGCGGTCGCAGCGACGGCCACGCCCTTGGCCTTGGCGGCCTTGGCCTTCTTGGCAGCCTTGGCCTTCTCGTTGTCGGGGTGCACGCCCAGCACGCGCTGCATCACCGGCACCGAGCACAGCCAGCCGCAGAACGCCCGGCCAAACAGCACGATGAGCAGCACCGCGACCACCAGGCTGATGACCACCTGGGGCACGAAGGTCTTGCTCGCCAGCCAGGTGGACAGCGCGCCCACCGGGCAGATGAGCGAGATGGCCCCCCAGCCTGCGGCCGAGAGGTTGCCGATCGGCACGTTGGCCACAAAGGCCACGGCGGCGATCAGCAGCACCGCCACGGGCAGGAACCCGCGCAGCGACGAAAGCCCGCTCTTCTTCTGCTTCTTCTTGTTGGCAGCCTTCTGAGCCGCCGCGTTCTGCTTCTTGGGCTGCTGGGCCCCGGTCTCGACGGGGGCCTCGGCCACGGTGGCCCGGGCCTGGTCGTTCGTACGCTTTGCCATGGTCCTAAACCTCCTTGGCCTGGTCGGCGGGCACAACGATGATGGCGCGGTGGGTCGCCCCGGCAACCGGGGTTCCCGCCGTCATGGAGCGGCACACATACTCGCAGGCGCCGCAGCCGTTGCACTTGTCCAGGACGAGGTGGGGACGCTTGTTGGAATCGAGCTCGATGGCGTCAAAGTCGCAGGCGTCGTAGCAGTCGCGGCAGTGGGTCAGGCGGTAGGCCAGGCACCAGTCCTTGATGAGCAGCGGCTTGCCGATCACGATGTCCTCGTGCTTGGCGCCGCGCTCCAGGTCGAGGGCCTTGGTGGGGCAGACCTCCACGCACATGGGGAACCCGTCGTTGGCGTCCTCGCAGAAGTCGCACCACCCGGCGTGAAAGTCCATGGTGGGGGTGCGCATGTTGAGGAAGCCGTTCTCCATGCCGGCCGGCACGATGGCGTTCTTGTGGCACGCCTCCACGCAGCGCTGGCAGTGGATGCAGCGGGCCATGAGCAGGTCCTCGTCTTGGCCGCCGGGCGGGTGCATGATCGTCTCGGCACCGGCGAGCTTAACGCCGGCCCCCAGCCCCATCGTCACGGCGGCACACCCCAGGCCCACGCAGAGGTCGCGGCGAGAGATGCCGGCCTTCGCGGTTTTCTCCGCCGAACCGTCCTGGTTTGTTGTGGGGGTGGGTGCCCCCAGCTTGGCCTTGCCCATCTAACGCTCAGTCCCTTCAAGTCGCTTACGCCGGATCGCAGACTCCCTGCAGCAGGTCGCGCAGGATCTCCTCCTCGGTCTGCACAAAGCCCAGCGTGAGTTCGGCCAGGCCCCGGTACAGCTCCGTCTCGGAGTAGTGGAGCATGTCATGCGCGAGCATGGGGACCCAGTTGGCCAGGTGGTCCTGGACAAACGCGTATTGGGTCCTGAGCATCTCTATGGCCGCGTCCTCGTCCCCGGCGGCTAAGGCGTCGGCCGTGCGGATGCCCATGATCTGCATGAACTCGAGCTCGACCGCGATATGGTCCTCGCAGTCACGCCACGTAGTCTCCTTTTTTAACACGTTTTGGCGATAGACCGCTAGTACTTCGGCGCGGGCTTCCTGCATAAGGAGGCGTTTTTCCGAGGTGTGGACGGACTCGTAGGGGTAGGCAGCCGAATGGCCGTTCACGCCGTGGCCCACAAACACGCGCACGTAGTCGCGGGCGAGGTCGAGCAGGGTCTCCTCCCAGACGTTCTTGAGGTAGCGGTAGATCAGGGAGTAGCCCTCGTCGACGTGGGCGTTGCCGGTGCTGGTAGGAAAGCGCATGGAGCGCATCTCGTCGAGCAGCGGCTGGTCGACCTCGACGCGGTAGAGGCGGGCGAGAAACCCGTAGGTCTGGGCGCGGCTGCGCATAAGGTCGACGAGGGCGGCCTCGTCCTGCGTCGGCTCGGCAGGGGCGGCTTCGATGGCGGGGGCAGGGGCGGTCATGGGGGCCTGCTTTCTTGGTTGCTTAGGGTCTGATGGGTCCGGGCGCCTAGAGCATTTTGAATAAAGTCCTGCACTGCGTTGCGGCGGGGCTTATGTGCCCTAGCACACCGCGCGCGTACGCGCCTTGTGCAGGAACTTTCTCAAAATGCTCTAGGCGCCGACTTCCTGGAGATAGCGCTCCCCGAGTTCGGTAAGCACCCATCCGTCGCGCCACTCCAGGGCCTCGCGGCTCTCGAGCAGCTCGATGAAGTGGTTGGAGTAGCGGCGCGGGCTCTGCACCAGGGGGTCGTCGTCGATGATGGCGTCGATGGCGGCCTTCTTGCGCGGCTCCCCGGCGCAGAAGCGCAGGAGCCGCTCGTAGACCGTGCGGTACCGAGGCTCCTCGACCTCGAGCAGCGTACGCAGGGCGCCCCCCTCCCGATGGCTCGCCAGCACCTCGAGGGCGGCGTCGGTGGAGGTCCAGACCGCATCGGGGGCCTCCTTGACCTCGAGGTACTCGACGCCGTCGTCCTCCACCACCTCGTCGGCGGTCTCGGGCACCTCGGAGGTAAGGGCACCGGAGCGCTCAAGGATCGAGCAGAGCGTCATGGGGGTGTAGACCGAGCGGTTGTGCTCCTGGGCGCTCGCCACCAGCGCGCCTACCTCGGTGGTGGTACGGGGCTCGGTGCAGTACTCGATGATCTGCAGAAAAACCGGCTTGCGACCCGGGTTGCGCCTGAACAGCTCCTCGATGGCGTCGTTGGGCGTCTCGAAGCGCTCCTTGGCGAACACGCTGGGCCTGGCGGGCTCCTCGGGCATCTCGGTCACCGGGGGGACGTCGAGGATGCCCTCGTCGTCCTCGTCGGCGACGCCGTCGTCGGCCAGGGGGTCGAACTCGTCCTCGTCGTCGAAGTCGAAGCCGAACGCGTCTGAGGCTGCCATGCTCTCCCTTTCTCCCGTGGGCGTCTTTTTGGATGCGCGGCCGCGGGTGCCGGCAACCCCGCCGCTGACGCAAACCCTACGGCGAGGTGGGCTTCGGGACTCATGTATGAAGGATGATTATGGGGTTGAGCGGCAGGGATAGAGCGCGGTGGATGATGGCATCTACCTGGTGTTTTGTACTTTCACGACAAAGTCGCGGCAAGTATCTATGATGAGGAAGGGAGATTTGTCCATGCTCTGGACGGGGGGCAGAAACCGGAACTTTGCGACATTCGAGAGGTGCCCCGTGGCCAAGAACGGTGCTTTGCGACACAGTTGGGGAGTAATACTTCCGTCTTGCTTAGTATCTCCCCAGACAAAAAGGGTGCCGGCCGCATCAACGGCAGCCAGCACCCCAAAAACTGCATCGCAAAGTCTCGATCCGGGCCATCAAGCCCCTGCCCAAAGTCGCAAAGTCTCGATCCCGGCCATCACGCCCCGCGGCCCTCTCCCCTATTCGGCCGTCCTACGCACGATGTAGCAGTGGTGGATCTTGCCGTTGCGCTCGAAGTCGAGCGGGATCGACGCCTCGGTGACGTCCTCGAGCAAGACGCCGGCCTTGAGCAGCCTCTCGGTGTCGGGCTTGAAGCCGCGCAGGTTGCACGAGAAGATCATGTGCCCCCCGCGCACAAGCAGCCGCGACGCGCCGATGAGCAGCTC
This sequence comes from Coriobacteriaceae bacterium, assembly GCA_019421015.1. GTDB lineage: Bacteria > Actinomycetota > Coriobacteriia > Coriobacteriales > UMGS124 > JAHZGC01. Next base: position 92,573 of record JAHZGC010000007.1, read on the forward strand.
GGTGTGGTCCTCCTGCACGTCGAAGCCCTTCTTGCGCATGCGGGCCGAGTTCGAGAACGTGGGCGGGTCCACGTAGATGAGGTCCCAGCGGTTGGCCGTGTGACGCTGCTCGGCAATCCAGCCCATGACCTCGGTCTGCACGAACTCGTGGGCACGGCCGCCAAAGCCGTTCTGCTCCATGTTGCGCCGGGCCCACTTGAGGTAGTTGCCGCTGATGTCCACCGTGGTGGTCTCGAACGCACCGCCGTCGGCCGCGTAACAGGTGCCGGTGCCCGTATAGGCGAACAGGTTCAAGAAGCGCGTGCCGCGTGCCTGCTCGCGGATCATGGAGCGCACCAGGCGGTGGTCCAGGAACAGGCCCGTGTCGAGACGGTCCGAGAAGTTCACCTCAAAGACGAGCCCGCCCTCCTCCACCAGGGCGGTGCGGTTCTGGCTGCCCATCTCGGAGTACTGGGAGCCGCCCTTACCGCGGCGGCGCACCTTGAGAAAGACGTTCTCGGGCTCCACGCCCAGCACGCGGGGCGCGATGGCCAGGGCGTCGGCCAGACGGCGCGCCGCCACGCCCTCGTCGATCTCGCGCGGGGCGGCGTACTCGCTCATCACGAGCCAGCGCCCCGGGGTCATGGGGCTGCCCTCGTAGAGGTCGATGCTCACGGCGTAGTCGGGCAGGTCGGCGTCGTAGACGCGGTAGCAGGAGATGTTCTCCTTGCGCGCCCACTTGGCCCGCTGCTTGGCCACCTTGGCGAGGCGGGCGGCGAACTGGTCGCTCGCGGCCACGAGCACGCTCATCGCGGAGCCGTCGGACAGCGTGATCTCGTGCAGCGCCGCCGGCACCTCGGCGGCCGACGCCTCGGGGCGCGCCCCCTCCCCCTTGTCGGCCCGCACGTTGGCCTGGGCGGCCTCCACGGCCCTGAGCTCGGCGCGGCTGAAGGCGCGGGCGGCGCTCGGGAACACGAGCACGCTCGCGTCGTCCTTGCCGTTGATCACGTTGCAGCGGATCTCGGGCTCGATGCCGAGCACGAGGCCCAGCAGGTCGCTCGCGGCCAGCGTCACCAGGCTCGCCTCAGAAAGGGCGGTGGTGCGGGTGAGCGCCGCCACCGACGCCAGGCGCGCCGGCAGGTCGCCGAGACGCGCGCCCACCGACTCGTCGGGCAGCACGCAGGCCACCAGGGCGCGGGTCAGCGGGTCCACGCCGAAGTCGAGCATGGCGGCACCGCAGGGCTGCACGTCGACGGTACCGTCCACGGCCACGCGCCGGGCCATCTCCGCGAGCTCGGCGCGCACGCCAGGGTCGCCGCAGGCCACGGTGATGCAGCGGCCGCGGCGTCGGCGTCCCTCCTCGAAGCGGCGCTGGGCGGCCGAGAGCTCCTCCTGCCACGCCTCGGCGTCGAAGCCCTCCCAACCCATGAAGCCCCAGTGCCTGCGGGTCAGGCGCGGGGCGCGGTCGCAGGCGATGCAGGCCGCCTCCACGGCAAGCACGGGGCTCGTACCGAGGGGATCCACCAGCTGCGGGGCGTCCACGCCGCCGGTGGGGGCGTCCTCGTCGGCGCAGAGCTGGTCCCAGGCACCCAGCACCAGCATGAGCGCGGCCATGTCCTCGCGCAAAAAGCCCGCATGGCCCGCCTTGGCGCGGCCGCGCGCCGGCACGCGATAGCCGTGGTCCACCAGGGGGCCGCCGCCCAGGTCGATGCCGATGGTGGCGCGGCGCTCGCGTACCGACACCACGATGCGCACGTCGGGCTGCTCGGTGTCGACGCTGGGGCGGCCCCCGCGCAGGTCGCGCAGGTAGTCGCAGATGGCGTCCTTGACCCTCAGGGCCGCGTAGCGTTTGTCGCGAATCTGGGCCGTGCCGCCGCGCACCTCCACCGCGACGGTGGCGTGCGGGCCGATGTGCTTCTCCCAGGGCAGGCACACGCAGCGGCTGTACAGGTCGTCGTCGGTCTCACAGTCGATGCGCTTGGCCACCAGCACCACGCGGCTCGCCAGGCGCGACCACAGGCACACCCGGTAGCCGTCGCGCAGCTCGCCGAAGAAGGCCACACAGCCGTGGAGCGGCCGCACCCGGCGGCACCCCAGCCCGCGCAGCTCGTCGGCCAGAACGGACTCGAAGCCCGCGGGGCACAGCACGCTGTACTCGAGGTCGTCCTTGGGGTCGCGTTTGGTCTTCTCCATGGTCTACCGGCCTTTCTTCTGGTTCTTCTCGGCGGAGGAGGCCCGAGATGCGGGCGCGCTGCCCACGCTCACAAGGTCGCGCTTGGCACGCTCCTCCTCGGTCATCCCCTCGTCGCGGGCCTGCTTGGCCGAGTCGGCCGCGGCCACCTGGTCCTTGTTGACCCGAAACACCGTGTCGTGCTTGCGCCACAGACCCACCGACTTGCCGTAGCCGAACTTGAGCCCGGCCACCGCGCCGCCGATGAGGCCGATGGAGAGGCCCATGAGGGTGAGCAGCCCCGTGGCCGCCACGACGGCCGAGACCGCAACACCGACAAGCAGTGCCACGCCGTTGCGCGCCCAGTACTGGCGGTCGTTCGCGGCGGTCTTGCCGCCTTCAAGACCCGCCTTGTAGCCGATCATGATGCCGAGCACGCCGAAGAGCATGGTCACGACGACGACGTCCATGGGCCGGGCTCCTTAGTTCTGCTCGTAGTCGTCCTCACAGCCGCAGTCGCAGCCGTGATGGTGGTGATGGTGGTCGTGGTCGTGACCGCAGCCGCACTCGCACCCGTCGCCGTGGTCGGCCCCCTCGAAGTCGTCCTCGTCGTCGTGTTCCTCGTCGAGGAGCGCCCAGTCGAGCCCGTTGGCGGCGCAGGTGGCCTCGTCGGCGTAGACGAGGTCGAGGGCCTGTACACCCTTGTCGGCGCCCCCGATCTCGTTCACGATGCCGAACAGCTGGTTGGCGGTCTCGACGCCCGGCAGTGTGAGCTCGCTGCCCTCGGCGGCCTCGAGGGCGAGGCACAGGGCCGTGACCATCTGGGAGACCGGCTCGCCGGCCGCATAGTTGCCCGCCAGGATCTGGGGGCCGAGCTGCCGGGAGGCGATGGAGGCCGACGGGGCGGCGTTCAGCGCGGCAAGCATGGGATCCAGCTCGAGGCCGCCCTGCTTGGCGAGCGAGAGCGCCTCCACCAGGCCCACCATGCAGCCGGCAAAGGCGGTCTGGCACGCAAGCTTGGCCAGCTGGCCCTTGCCTGCGCCGCCGAAGTACGCCACCTGCGGGGCCACGGCCTCGAGGACGGCGCGCACCGGGGCCACGTCCTTCTCGGACGCACCGCACAGGGCCAGGGCCGTGCCCGCACGCACCCCGTCGACACCGCCCGCGAGGGGGGCGTCGAAGGCGTGCAGGTTCGACACCTCGGCCACCTCGGCGATGTCGCGCGCCAGCGCCGGGGAGGAGGTGCTCAGGTCGATCAGGTAGGAGCCCGCATGGGCCGCCTCGACGAGGCCGCCGCGGGCGAGGTAGAGCTCCTCGACGTCCTCGGGCAGCTCGAGCAGAGTAAGGACCACGTCGGCCTCGGCGGCAGCCTCGGCAACCGAGGCGGCCACGCGCACTCCCTGGGCGACGGTAGCGGGGCCGGAGGGGTTGCACAGGGTCAGGTCGCAGCCGGCCTCCATGAGGCGCAGGGCCACGGCGGCGGCAAGGGGGTTCGCGCCGATCAGGGCGACGCGCTGCTGGGATTGGGTCATAGGGAAGTCCTTTCTGGGGAGGGCACCGCGCTATCGCTTGCCGCGCTTGGTGCTGGAGGTACGGTCGGTGCCCCAGAACGAGAGGGCCACCATACCGGGCCCCACATGGGCGCCGATCGTCGGGTCGAGGGTCAGGCGGATGATGCGGGGGCAGTCGTCACCCAGCTCATCGCGGACCATCTGCTCGATGGCGTCGCCGTCTGCAGGGCAGTCGGCGTCCACGATGGCGATCGGATGGGCAGCGTCCCCCTCATAGTTCTCTTTGAACTGCTTGAGGATGGTCTTGATGGCCTTCTTGCGCCCGCGGGACACACCCGTGAGCGTGAGGGCGCCGTCGAGGTCGTAGGCCAGGTTCGCCTTCATGTCGAGCACCGCGGTGATCGTGGCCGCCGCCTTGGGCACACGGCCGCCGGCCACGAGCCAGTCGAGCGACTCGAGGGTGAAGTAGCCGTGGATGCAGGGCTTGACGCGGTCGCACCAGGCCGCCAGCTCGCGCATCGAGAGGCCCTCGTCGCGCATGCGGGCGGCACCCTCGGCCAGCAGCGTGGCCGAAAGGGAGGGCTGGCAGTTGTCTATGACCGCAAGGTCAAAGCCGGGATGGGCCTCCACGACCTGCTCGGCCGCACGCTGGGCATCGATGATGGAGCGGGAGAGGCCCGCGGTGAAGCTCAGGTAGAGCGTGGGGATGCCGGCAGCCGCACAGACCTCAAAGACCTCCACGAAGTGGCCGTGGGGAACGGAGCTCGTCAAGACGCGCTCGCCCTTGCGCATGCGCCCATAGAACTCGGCCGCGGAGATGGACTCGAACTGGTCGTCGAGATGCTCGCCGTCCTCCATCACAAAGGGGAACTGGATCAGGTCGACCCCGAGCTCCTCGGCCAGGGCCCGTGTTATGTCGGAGCAGGAGTCCACGATGATGCGGCAGGTAGGATGCGTCGAATACTGTCTAAAACGGCTGCTCAGGTCGTTCACCACGGTGCCCCTCTCAGGCCTCGACTTCCGCCACGCCCCCTGGCCGGCCCCCGAGGCCGGGTGCGGGGCAAAGAACTTGAACATGTTAGGGTACCAAGTCTCGGCCACACCGAGCCCGAAGCTGACCGCTCACCATACAAAGAGCGCTGGTAAGGACAGGGGGAACGGTTGGGAGGACGGCGGGGGCCAGGGCGGGGGACAGCAGGAAGGACGCCGGAGGGGCGCGGCGAAGAGGACGGGGGGGCGGAGGGGCAATTAATATCAGTTAGTAAAACTCGGCCTTATGCACGACGATGGTTTCACATCGTATATCTATACCGAAATAATCCACACCAATCGTGGGGTTTTCTCGACCATCTACACAACTCATCAATCATTCTTGCAAAAGCATCATGCAAAAGTGGGAGTTTTCAAGTTTTAATTTCCTGTATTGATGCCCCACTCCCTCCACCTCGCCCCCTCCCACCTCATCTCCCTGTCCCACCAGCCCCCGCTCCCCTCGTCATGCTATAATTCGCCGACTCGCTGCCCGCACACATCGACGTCGTAAAAAAGGAGAAAGCCATGCGTGCCGCCGCGACCTCACCCGTTTGCAGCCGCCGGTCGTTCTTACGGCTATCCGCCTGCGTCGGCGGCGGCCTCCTGCTCCCCTCCCGGGCCGAGGCCTCCGAGGTCGAGCCCCCGCCGTCCTCCCATAACGGCCTCTTCATATGGAACAGGAGCGCCTTGCATTCAGAGAAGCGCGGGCTCACCCTCGACACCATGCGTGAGCTGGGCCTCACCCGCGCCTACCTCTACGTGCCGAGCGACACCAGCTCCAGCCGCGTCGAGCGGTTCGTGACCAGCGCCGCCCGCCGCGACGTCGACGTCTTTCTCTTGGCGGGCGACCCCTCCTGGGGGCTCGACCCCAACGGCGAGGCCATGGTCGGGCAGATTCGCCGGGCCGCCGGCTTCGAAGGCGTCCGCGGCGTCCTCATGGATGTGGAGCCCCACGGCACCGACGCCTGGGACGACGACCCGTCCGGTTCTCTCGCCACCTACGTCGAGGCCATGGTTCACGCCAAAGAGGCCGCTTCGGAGGAGGGGCTGGAGCTCGTCGCCTGCATCCCCTTCTACTACGAGTCGTCCGACGCAACGGGGGCGCTCGAGACCCTGGTGGCCCACGGGTGCGACGCGCTTGCCGTCATGAACTACAGCAAGCACGACGAGGCAGGCCAGATCGCCAACGAGGTTCGCCTGTGCATGGCCTACGGCAAGCCCGTCACCGCCATCTACGAGCTGCAGCCGGCCGGCACCCACGGCCTGCAAGAGCACAACACCTATCACGAAGACGGCCTTGAGGCCGTACGGCTCAGCTGGGAGGCACTGCGCGCCACCTATCCCGACGCGGAGCTCTCCTACGCCCTGCATGACGCGACCGCAGTTTTGGAGCACCTCGGCCTATGACGCTCGAAGTCCTTCGCTACGAGAAGAAATACCTCATCGACCAGCCCCAGTTCTATCGGCTTGGAAGCCGCCTCGCCTCCGTCATGCACGCCGACCCCAACAACCGCGGCGACGGGTACGTCATCCGCTCCCTGTACTTCGACTCCATCGACGACCGCGACTACTTCGAGAAGCTCGAGGGCATCGAGGTCCGCCGCAAGATTCGCCTGCGAACCTACGGGCCCGGCAGCACCACCGCCAAGCTCGAGATGAAGCAAAAGGAGGGCGCCCTCCAGAAAAAGCGCTCCGTCACGCTGCCCCGGGAACAGGCCGAGCGTTTGGTCCGCGGCGACTACGGGGTGCTCCTCACCCGCAGCGAGCCCCTTGCGCATGAGTGCTACGCCATGATGGCCACGCACTGCTACCTGCCGCGCTCGATCGTGGAGTATCGCCGCAAGGCCTTCATTGCCAGCGAAAACAAGACGCGCGTGACCCTAGACCACCACATCGTTGCCACGGAGGCGAACTTCGACCTCTTCTCGGCCACCTTGCCGCTCTACCCGGTGCTCGACCCTCTGCTGGCGGTTTTGGAGGTCAAGTACAATGGATTTCTTATTTCGTACATAAAAGACCTCCTTTCTGACGCTGGAACGGACGAGCTGTCTGTGGGAAAATACAGCCTTTCTCGATCCGTCGGCCTGCACTACACGTTTTAGAACGCACCCAGCACCCCTATCGTTCCCACGGAGTTGCCCATGCGAGATCAACTTGCCCAGCTCCTTACGGGCAGCGGGAGCGCCCTTGCCCTCGAAGACATCGCCTTGCACGTTCTCGCCGCCGCAGTCCTCAGCCTGGCCATCTACCTTTCGTACTGGTACACCCACGCCGGTACCGCCTACAGCAAGAAATTCAACGTTTCGCTGGTGACCCTGACCGTCCTGACCGCCACGGTCATGACGGTCATCGGCAACAACATCGCCCTGTCCCTGGGCATGGTGGGCGCGCTCTCTATCGTGCGCTTCCGCACGGCCATCAAGGATTCCCGCGACACCACCTATATCTTCTGGGCCATCATCGTGGGCATCGCCTGCGGTGCCGGAGACTACCTCGTAGGCGCCGTCGGCAGCGCGGTCGTCTTCGTCGTGCTCCTGTTGTTTGGCCGTGTGCGCAACGAGAACCGCGTGCTCCTTATCATTCGTGCCGCCAAGCCGCGCAGCGGCGATATCGAACGCTTGGTGTTTGAGCACTTCAACAAGCGCGCGCTGCTTAAAGTGCGCAACACCACCGCCGAATCCGCCGAGTTCATCTACGAGATGCCCCGCTCCGTGTGGCGGCTCAACTACAAGCGTGACCGCGACATCGCCGACGCCCTCTATGCCCTCGAAGGAGTGGAGTACGTGAACACCGTAACCCAAAGCGACGAGATTACCGGTTAGCGGCCATGCGACGTGGGCCGTGGGTCATGGTCGCCGCAGCGATATGCGTTGTCGTTGCGGCCCTGGTGTTCCATCGACTGGACGGCGGAACCGACTACAACCGATACCACCAGCACCTGGAGCAGCCCTCCGAGGCCGAGTTGGGACCGTGCGCCGTCCACAGCGGCGCCGACGCCGGCAGCGGCGCCGACGCCGGCAGCGGCGGCGACCTGTGCACGCATCTGCCCATCATAACGATAGACACGGACGGCCAAAAAATCCCCGGTTACCCCATAGCCAATGAAAACGGCCTCACCGTTGGCTATGAGACCGGGGCCGAGGGCGAAGAGGAGATACTGGTGGAGGTTGCGGCCGTAGCCCGGGAGGGCGTGTGGCACCACCCGGGCGACGCGCCCTCCGAGCAGGGCACCGCCCTCATGCGCATCCGCGGCAACAGCTCGCGGTGGTTCTCAAAGAGCAGCTACAAGCTCACCTTCGTAGAAGACGACGACCCAACCAGCAGCGTCAAGCTGGGCATGTTGGGCATGAACCCCGGAAGCGAATGGGCCCTCTACGGCCCCTTTCTCGACAAGACCCTCCTGCGCAACTACATGTGGATGAACCTCTCGGCCGAGATCATGGGCACCTACACCCCCGACGTCCGCTTCTGCGAGCTCATAGTGGACGGCGAGTACCGGGGCGTCTATGTGCTCATGGAGACGATCGACGTCGATAGGCTGCGCCTCAACCTGACGCCCTACAGCGCTGGCGATCCGGCGGCGAGCTACCTGGTGCGCATCGAGCCCTACGTCGACGGCGAGAAGGAGCTCGAGACCTTCGACGGATACACGTTTCGGCTCGAGACCGGCAAGCACGTGGAGCTCGTCTATCCCGGGCTTCTCAACCAAACCGAGGAGGTGCGCGACTACGTCGAAAGCGACCTGAACGTCATCGAGAAAACCCTGAACTCGCTGGAGATGTACAACGGGCAGGGCCTCTGGCAATCCCAAATCGACGTCGAGTCGTTCGTGAACTACTACCTCGTCATGGAGCTCCTGGCAAACAACGACACATTTTCGGCCTCGACCTATCTCTACCGCGACGTGCGGGGCAAGCTGCACATCGGCCCGGTATGGGACTTCAACAACGCTCTGGATAATTTCATCGTCCCCATGCCGCGCAGAGGATTCCTGCTTTCCCAGCGTGGCTGGTTCGCCCAGCTCATGGCCGACGAGGACTTTGTGGAGCGCGTCATCGCGCGCTGGCGCGAGCTGCGGTCGGGCATCTTGTCCGACGGTGCCCTCGATGCGTACATCGACGGCACCGTGGCATGGCTCGGCAGCGCCGTCGACCGCAACTTCGAGGTGTGGGGGTGGAGCTTCGACCCCGACCAGCTCTCTACTCGTGAGCGGCGCCGGCCCGAGAAAGGCTCCGACCTCACCATCTACGACCTCAACCCAAAGACCTACGGCGAGGCCGTGCGCACCATGCGCAGCTACCTCATCGACCGCGCCCAGTGGATAGACGAGCACATCGAGTCGCTGCGCCAGTACTGCCACCCCTCCAAGCTCGCGCCCAAGATATCCGAGTAGGAGGAGAAGGGCATGAAACGGTTCCTCATCGCGGCGGTGCTCCTTATCGCCCTCGCCGTAGGCGGCTATTACGCCTGGTTCACGCTCGGCTGGCACCTCCCCTCCCCCGACCGCGACGACCCGGCGGTGCCGTTTGCCGCACAGGGCACGACCTACCTGGTGCAAGACCCTGAAACCGGGACCTACAGCGAGCTGGTCCTGCGCGGGGTCGACCTCCTCTCGTCCATGCCGGGCGCGTACGCCACGGCGTACGCCCCCACCGCAGACGACTATCTGCGCTGGCTGGAACAGATCGGTGCGATGGGCGCCAACGCAGTGCGCGCGGTCACGATCATGGACGACGACTTCTACAACGCCTTGTACACCTACAACACCACCCACGCCGAGCCCCTCTATCTCATCCAGGGGCTCAGCGTGGCCGACTCCGCGGGCAACGGGGCGGGCGACGCCTACGACGAGAACTTCCTCGGCGCGCTTGTCGACGACGCCAAAGCCGCCGTCGACGTTGTCCACGGACGGCGCGACCTGCCGCCCACGGGGCTCAAGGGCAGCGGTTCGTACCGCAAGGACGTCTCGACTTGGGTGGCGGGCTACCTGGTAGGGACCGAATGGTTCCCCGACACGATCGCCTACACCGACCACAACGCCGCCCGCTCCGGCGCCTTTTTGGGCGATTACTTTGCCACCGGCGCCGACACCACCCCCTTCGAGGCGGCGCTCGCCCAGGTCATGGACGCCATCGCCTCCTACGAGACCGACAAGTACGCGACCCAGCGCCCCGTGGGCATGTTGGTCGCCCCCGACTGCGACCTCCTCGTTTACGAAGACGTCTACGCACGGCAGCTCCAAAAGTACGCTTTCGTCGACCCCGAGCACGTGGTTCCCACCAACAAGATGCAGGCCGGCCGTTTTGCCGCCTACCGGCTCTTCGACTTTTGCGACAACTTCTCGGCCTACCTCTCGCAAGACCAGGCCCAGGCGCTCGCGCCCTTGCTGGCCGACCTCGACACCACCCAGGTCTTCGGCGGATACCTGCAGTTCTTATCTCGCTACCACACGATGCCGCTCGTCGCCGCGGGCTACCACGCATCCTCGGCCCGCAGCCCCATCAGGCTCGGCGTCGAGCCGCTTACCGAGCAGGAGCAGGGAGAGGCGCTTGCCCAGATCGCCCAGACGCTCGAGGCCGACGGGTGGTCCGGCGGTTTTATATCGACCTGGCAGGACACCTGGGAACGCCGCAGCTGGAACACGGCCTTCGCCACCGACCCCACGAACTCCTATCTGTGGCATGACCTGCAGACCGATGGGCAGAACTACGGCCTCATGGCTTTTGCCCCCGGGGAGGAGGCGGTCTGTGTGCTTGACGGCGACCCCTCCGAATGGGACGACGGCGACGAGGTGAGCGTCCGCGACGGCATGACCCTCTCCGCCCGCTACGACGCCGAGTGCCTGTATCTCCTCGTAACGGGCGTGGACGCCGACGAGAAGGCCTACATACCCATCGACGTGAGCGAGGAGGTCGGCAGCACCGCAAGCACCGACCCCACCCTGTCCTTTGACCGCGGCGCGGATTTCTTGCTGTGCCTCGACGGGCCCTCCAACACGCGCCTATTGGTCCAGGAGCGCTACGACGCGCTGCGCGAGAACTTTCTCTATGAAACAGAAGGGGAGGATCCCTTCATAGAGTTCCCCTCCCCCGACAGCGCCGTGTTCGTTCCCGTGCGCTCGGCGTTAAGCAACCCGCTGCTGGTGGACGTCCTCAATCCCGACACCATGCTTCTCAAGCGCCTGGGGACCTGGGAGGCCGGGCTGCTGACAGCCGGCAGCGGGGACCCCTCGTCAGAGGAGTACGACTCGCTCGCCGACATCTGCTTCGGCGATGGTTGCGTCGAGATCCGCATTCCCTGGCTCCTGCTCAACGTGGGCAACCCCGCCTCCATGGAGGTGCACCGCGACTACTACGAGCACTACGGCGTGGAGCTCTGCCCCATAGAGACGCTGTGGCTGGGAATAGCCCGCGAGGGCGACGGCCGCACGATTCGCCTCAAGCCGTTCGCCGTTGAGGGCTGGGGATCCAACCCCTCCTATCGAGAGCGCCTCAAGGCCAGTTACACCGTGATGCAGCAGCTGTGGGGAGGAGGCGAGGGCAACGGAGAACGTGATTAGTGGCGTCGTCTATCTGTACCTCGCCATATGCGTGTCCCTTTTGATCTTTAACGCGGCCTATATCGCCGGCATCCAACACAGGGGGCGCGGCCGGGCCAGGCGTGCGCAGCGGTGGCGTCGGCGCTTTGAGAACGTCGGCACCCACAAAGGGCTTAAAAAACGGACCGTCTACCGCCTGCGGCACATCGAGCAGCTCATGGCCTTCGAAAACGCCTTGGAGCACCTGGATGCCGCCGCACAGGAGGAGGTCGCACGCGCCGTCTTTATCGAGAACCGCCAGGCGGTGCGCGAGGTCGCCTTGGCCTACGGCAAGCGCGAGCCCATGGAGCGCGCCTTCTTTGCCTACGTCGTCGCCACCTCCCACCCCCCGGTTGGAGAAGCCCGCGACCCGCTTATCGAGATCCTCCTCGGCTATCTGGACGGCTCCACCGTCTACTGCCGCGAGAACGTGCTGAGGGCCCTCTACCGGCTTGGCAACCTCCAGGCAATCGAGCACGCCTTCGACCAGCTCAACGAGCAAGGCTGGTACCACCAGCCCCACCTGCTCTCCGACGGTCTCCTTGCCTGTACGGGCAACCGCGAAGAGCTGGCCAAGCGGCTCTGGAACAAGCGCCATTCCTGGGAGGAGTGCCTGGTGGTGGCCACGGTGCAATTCGCAACGGGCTTGTCGGAATCGTCCCTTGCGCCCTCGTTCGCCCACTCCCTTTCCCATGAGACGCTGCCCCTCGAGGTTCGCTTCGCCCTCGTGCGCTACCTGCGCCGCCATCCCCTGCCCGAGGCCCGCGACGAGCTCGTGCGCCTGCTCGGAGAGTCCGGCCCCGAGGAGCAGGAGCTTGCCATCGCCGCCGCCTCGGCGCTGGCGGCCTACCCTGCCCCCGCGACCAAGACCGCCCTGCTCGACGCACTCCGCAGCCGTTCCTGGCATGTGCGCCGCAACGCCGCCGACGCGCTGCGGCTGCTGGGCGTTACCGACGACGACGTGCGCTCGGTGCAAAAGACGGGCGACCGCTATGCCATCGAGATGCTCTCCTACGCGCTTTCCCTCAAAGGAGGCCGCCCATGAACAGCCCCCTCGCGATGCTGGTGGCAGTCACCGGCGTCTTGTTCCTGCTCTATCTGCTCGTCTACGCCACCTATCTTTTTCTCTCGGTGGCGCTTGGGGCGTGGAGGCTGTACCACCAGGACAAGATGCTCGCGATTCACAACGAGCTCAAGCACGAGTTCTACGTGCCCGTCTCGATTCTTGTGCCGGCCCACAACGAGGAGGTCACCATCGTGGAGTCGGTGGAATCGCTGCTTGGGCTCGACTACCGCCTCTACGAGGTCATCGTGGTAGACGACGGCTCGACCGACGCAACGGCCGCCCGGCTCGTGGAACGCTTCTCCATGCAGCCGGTGCACCGCCCCGTGCGCCTCTCGCTCCCCTGCCAACCCATCGAGGAGATCTTCGAAGCACGAGGCACGCCCGTGCCCCTCATGCTCGTGCGCAAACGCAACGGCGGCAAGGGAGACGCCCTGAACACCGGTATCAACGTGGCCCAGTACCCCTACTTCCTCTGCATCGACGCCGATTCGATGCTCCAGCGCGACTCCCTCGAGCATATCGTGCAGCCCGTCATGGAGGACGACGACGTGGTGGCCGTAGGCGGCCAGGTATGCGTCTCCCAGGGAGTGCGCCTGGAAGAGGGGCGCGTCGTCTCTTACCACCTACCGCGCCGTCTGCTCGTGAGCATGCAGGCGTTGGAATACGAGCGGTCGTTCTTGGCCTCGCGCATCCTGCTCGACGGCTTCAACGGAAACCTCATCGTCTCGGGTGCCTTTGGGCTCTACAAGAAGGACGTCGTGGTGGCCGCCGGAGGGTACGACACCGACACGCTGGGAGAGGACATGGAGCTCGTGATGAAGCTCCACGCCTTCTGCCGCAACAACCTCGTCCGCTACGCCATCCGCTATGAACCGCGCGCCGTCTGCTGGAGCCAGGCGCCGTCGACCTGGCGCGACCTGGCAAAGCAGCGCCGACGCTGGCATATGGGCCTCTTCGAGTGCATGACGCGCTACCGGTTCATGTTCGGCACGTCGCGCTACGGCCTCTCGGGCTCGCTCTCCTACCTCTACTACCTGCTCTACGAGCTCTACTCGCCCCTCATCGAGCTGGCCGGCATCGCGGTTACGGTGCTCGCCGCCTTCTTGGGGCTTTTGAACCTGCGGTTCATGGTGTTCTTCTTCTTGCTCTACGCCGTCTACGGCGCGGTCCTCACCCTGACCGCCTTTTTGCAGCGCATCTACATGCAGAGGCTCAAGACCAGCCCCCGCGACATCGCCCGCGCCTGCCTGCTGTGCGCCGTCGAGTTCGCGTTCTTCCGCCTCGGCCTTGACTACGTGCGCACCACCGCGCTCATCGGCTATCGCAAGAACAGGCGCGAGTGGGGCACCATCGCACGCGCACGGCACACAGAGGGCTCCTGATGCCGCCGGGAACGGTCGGCACGGGCAAAGCCGACCGCCGCCCCCGGCTGCCTTACAGCCACTTCTTGAGAACCTCGGCGAGCTCACCGATCTGAATGGGCTTGGCAAGGTGGTCGTTCATACCGGCAGCGCGCGACCGGCACGCGTCCTCGCTAAAGGCGTTGGCCGAGAACGCCACGATCGGCAAATCCAGCAGGTCTGGCCTTTGGGCCCCCTCCGACCTGATCGCCTCGGCGGCCTCGTAACCGTTCATGACGGGCATCTGGATGTCCATAAGCACGAGGTCGTAGAAGCCCGGTTCCTTCTCGAGTAACATTTCCACGGCTCGCCGGCCGTTCTCCGCGCGTTCTACCGCAGCACCGGTAATCGCCAGGATTTCCTTGGTGATAGAGGCCGCCAGGTCGTTGTCCTCGGTCAGCAGGATGCGCTTGCCGTCCCCCGGGCAACGGGCAAGCATGGCCATCCCGTCGACGGCTTCGACCGGCTCCCGGTCGGCAAACAGGTTTTGGAGGACGCGTACCAGACACGACCGGAAGAGCGGCTTCGATATGAAGGCGTCCACGCCCACATCGCGCGCCTCCTGCTCGATGGCCGACCAGTCGTAGGCCGACAAGATGATGACCGGCAGCGGCCGCGCGGCTATGGTTCGAATCTCCGAGGCGGTCTCGACGCCGCTCTTGCCGGGCATCTTCCAGTCGAGCAGCACCGCCGAGAAGTCCTCGCCGGCCTCGTGAGCCTCGCGCACGGCATCCACCGCGTCGTCGCCGCTGTTGACCGAGCGCGCACGTATGCCCAGGGACTGCAGGAGCAGGCTCGCGCTCTCGCACGCGTCGGGCTCGTCGTCGACCACGAGCACCGTGAGGCCCTTCAGGAATTCGACGTCCTCCTCGCTGCCCTCCTCGCGCAGGCGCAGGTGGACCGTGACCGTGAAGGTGCTGCCCTCGCCCAAGGCGCTCTGGACCTCGACGGTACCGTCCATGAGGTCCACGACGTTCTTGACGATGGCCATGCCCAGGCCCGTGCCCTCGGTGTTGGTGATGCGGGTGTCGTGCGCGCGGGCGAACGGCTCAAAGATGTGCTTGAGGAACTCCTCGTCCATGCCGCAGCCCGTGTCGGTGAAAACGAACTCGTAGCAAGCGCTGCCGGGCAGCCGTGACGGCTTTTCAGAAATATAAAAACCGATCGTTCCTCCCTCGGGGGTGAACTTGATCGAGTTGCCCAGGATGTTCATGAACACCTGCTGCAGGCGCATCGGGTCGCCCACCACCTGCTCGTGGACCAGCTCGCCGATGTTGACCTTGAGAATCTGGTTCTTTGCCTCGATCTGGGGGTTTATGACCGCCAGCAGGCGCTCCATCGACTCCGCGATATCGAAGTTCTCCTCGCTGAGCGAGACGCGCCCGCTCTCGATGCGGGACATGTCGAGGACCTCGTTGATGAGGTCGAGCAGGTGCCGGCTCGCAATTGAGATCTTGTCCAGGCAGTCCTTCACGCGCTCCGGCCGATCGACATACATGGTAGCGATGGCCGTAAGCCCCATAATCGAGTTCATAGGGGTGCGGATGTCATGTGACATGGAGCTCAGGAAGTCGCTTTTTGCCCGAGAGGCCCGATCGGCCATGCGCAGGGCTTCCTCAAGGGCATTGCGGCTCTCGAGCTCGCGTCGCTTGATATCGCTTACGTCCTGCACCGCACACAGCGCCTTGACCGGTCGTCCGGCAGCATCCCTCTCGAGACAGAGGACCGAGGTCTGGAGCCACAGCGCACGGCCGCCCGAAGAGATGCGGTACTCGAACTGCAGGTACCGGGGGGCAGTGGCAAGCAGCTCCCTAACGGCGTCGCCGTTCAAGAACTCCGCCATGACCTTGCGGTCGTCCTCGTCAAAGGCAAGGGAGAGCCAGTGCGCGCAGAAGTCGTCGAACGACCCCTCTGCAGCTATGGCCTCCCCGTCGTCGCTCCTCTTGAGGTACTCGTAGGTGTTCTTCTCAAAATCGATCGTCGCAAACCGCTCGAACAGTTCGGTGGAGACGTCGATGATGCGGTCGGCCTCCTGTTTCTCGAGCAGCAGGTGTTTGCGCTGACGTGACCCCTGCACCAGAAATACCGCCATGAGGGCGGCAAACGCCACGATGATCGCAAAGAGCAGCCCCATGCCGGCGGAGTTGGCGCGTCTGGTCATCTGATCGGTGATCGAGGCGGGAAACGCGCGTAGGACCATCAGGTCGTAGGAGGGCAGCTTGTCCAGGTATGCGCTGCCAACGCCGTCCGACGACCGATAGGTAAAGGCCAGCGGCGTCCCGTCCGCAAACGCCTGGCGCAGCTGATGATAGGTCACCTCGTTCTCGTCGGCGGCATAGAGCTCAAAGGCGTCGGCAACCCGCGTGAGGAACACGCTGGAGCGGGCGAGGATAGAGCCGTCGTCGGCGCACAGGTAGGTGGAGGTCTGCTCTCCGAAGAAGTAGGTGGTCATGAACTTGGCCATGGACTCTTCGGTGTAGACGCCCAAAAGAACGCCGATGATGTCGTCGCCGTACC
Organism: Coriobacteriaceae bacterium; assembly: GCA_019421015.1. GTDB lineage: Bacteria > Actinomycetota > Coriobacteriia > Coriobacteriales > UMGS124 > JAHZGC01. Next base: position 108,825 of record JAHZGC010000007.1, read on the forward strand.
GCAACGGCGTATAAAAGGCCAAGGCGTTCCCGTCGCCAAAGGACGAGTCTCGCACCGTGCACACACCGCTGTTGCCCCGCATGCCCTCGATGTAGTACTCGCGCCCGCTGCAGTCGGCCTCGTCGCCCTTGCCGTTGTACGCCGTTCCGTCGGCATCGGCGTAGACCATGTAGTCGAAGGGGGTGCCGTGCACCAAACCCATCAGCTCGCTCACGTCCACGTCGCCGGACTCCAGCGTCAGGCCGTATGCCGAGGCCACGGTGACGATAGACGACTGCGCGTTGGTGAGCAGGTCGTCGATACGGCGTATCGTCTGCTGGACGGAGCCCTCGGCGTACTGGGTGTTCTGGTTTACGATGCGCCGCTCGTTGGCGTACATGAACACCGCAAACGCGCCAAACACAAACAGGGCCACAAGGACCAACGCAACGATTCGGCTGCGGACGCGCGTTTTGGCCTCGCGAACAGCGCGGGCGGTGGGCTTCATAGGGAGGGACCTTTCTCTGAGACGCACGCGACACGGCATGGCGACCGCAAAAGCCCCGGCCGCCATGCCGGCTCAACCCTAGCGGTCGATAAGCGAAATGGCTTCCACGGTCAAGGCATACGCGTCGCAAACGCCCTGCAGCAGGGCGGGGACCGCCTCGACGTCACGGGGCAAACCGTCCTCGCCGGGACGCAGGGCGTCGGTCAACGCGCAGCTTGTCTCGTAAAGACCGGTAAAACCCAGGTCGCCGCAGATACCCTTAAGCGTGTGGGCACCCCTAAACGCCTCGGCGACATCGCCGCGCTCCCATGCCCGCACCACGGTGTCGAAGCTCGGGTCGTCCAAAAAGGCCAGGGCAAATCTCTGAATGAAGCTGTCGGAGGGCATGCGCCCACGCACGTCGGACAGGTTTCCTCCCATATGGGCGTAGCACTGCGTCAAGCTCATTGAACGTCAATCCCCTCTCTGGGAGCGAACGTGCCGAACAGGTAGCCTCCGCGCCCGGCGTTCTTCTTCTCATACAGGGCCGCATCGGCCGCACGGAACATCCCGTTGTAATCGCAGGCGCTCCCCCGAGCGCGCACGACCCCCATGCTCACAGAGATGGGAAAACCTTCATACTCGCCCGTGATCGAACGATGCACGCGCTCCACCAGCGGGCCGACCTGGATCGGGCACTCCATGCAAACCAGGAACTCGTCGCCACCCACGCGCGCGACCACGTCGCCGTCGCGCACAGAGGCGCGCAGGCGGCGTGCAAAATGCCGCAACACGGAATCGCCGAAGAGATGGCCCCGGGTGTCGTTGGCATCTTTAAAGTGGTCGAGGTCGATCACCATGAACACAAACGTCCCATCAGGATGGGCCGCCATACGGTCGACGATGGCCCGTCGACCCTGTGCGGCGTTCATCAGCCCCGTGAGGTCGTCGTGACCGGCCTTGTACTCCAACTCCCGCAACCGCTCGTGGCGTTCGTGTATGTCGACCAACTTGCCGATGGAGCCATGGTAGACGGCGGGCTCGTCGTCCGACCAGATGGCACAAGCCGTCAGATGGAACCAGCGCGGGAGCCCCTTGACAGCCACTTCGAGATCGAGCTGGACCACCGGGTCCTCAGGCGTCGTGGAATGCAGCGCCCTCTCGATCCGCTCGATGTTCCCCTTGCCCAGCATTGCCTGAACATCAGGGTTGTCACGGGGCTCTCCGATGACGGGATCGAGACCGAGCTCGTGGTTGCCCCAGTCGGACACCATCACCATAGAGGGGTTCGCGATGTACTCGTATTGGATCTCATCGGACATGGACGCGAAGAAATGGCATTTCTTGCGCTCGTAATCCATGACGTCCATGGTGTGCTCGCCAAGGTGGAGCACATCGGGGCGCACCACCTCGTCGACAACCTTGCGGATCTCCCGATTGCGCAGCGTCGGAGGCGACTCGATGCACAGCTGGTTGCGTATCTCGTCGGCCACGTCGGTGAGGCACTCCAAAAGGAAGGGGTTGAACGCACCGCACTCACCGGCAAAAATCATCTCCATGGCCCGCTCGTGAGAATAGGCCTCTTTGTACACCCGCTCGGAAGTCAGGGCGTCATAAACATCGGCAAGCGCCACCACCTGGGCCGCGATGGGCGTCTCGTCACCCACCAGGCCGTCGGGGTACCCTTTGCCGTCGTAGCGCTCATGGTGCCAGCGGCAAATGTCACGCGCGGTCTTGACCAGCGGCTCGTTGCGGTACAGGTGAAGGTCGTCGAGCATCTGCGCGCCGATAACCGTGTGCTGTTTCATCTGGACGAACTCTTCGTCCGTCAACCGCCCGGGCTTGTTGAGCACCTCGTCGGGAATCGAGATCTTGCCGATGTCGTGCAGGCTCGACGCGATGGCGATAAGCGACGCGTCGCCCTGCGTCAGACCGTACCGGTCCGTTTTGCGCATCACCTGGTTAAGGAGCAGGTCCGTCATAGAGCTTACATGCAGCACGTGCAGGCCGCTCTCACCGTTGCGGAACTCAACGACATGCGAGAGGATCGACACCATGAGGTTGGTGGCCTTCTCGCGCTCGTAGATCTGGTCGGCCACCATGCCCACCAACGCCCGCTGCTTGGCGTAGAGCATCAGGGTGTTCGTCACGCGCCGCTTAATGATGTGCGCGTCAAAAGGACGGCTGATGAAATCGGTCACACCGAGCTCGTAGGCGCGCTCAACGCAGGACGAGGCGGTCTCGGACGAGACCATGATTACCGGGATGTCGCGAATCCAGTCGTAACGGTTCATGACCGCGAGCACGTCAAAACCGTCCATCCCAGGCATCACGATATCGAGCAGCACCAGCGAGATGGCACTCCCGAGCGCCCTCATCTGGGCAACGGCCTGAAAACCGTTCTCAGCCTCGACGACATTGAAGTCGTCCCCGATGATACCGGCGAGCAGGGCCCGGTTCATAGGGGAGTCGTCAACGACGAGGATGGTTTGCTTACGGCGGGCCGGCGCGTCTATGGTTGCCTCGCTTTCTCTGTTTAAGTCCCCGGTCGCAAGAGGTGCACGACCAAGAATGTATAGGAAGGGAGAGTATATAGGGTACGGCGCCTCATTGCACCCCTCGCAGCCCCCACAAAACCCACGTCCGAGACCAACCAAGGCCGAACGCCACCAAAAAGGGCCGCCTCCCGGTGGGAGACGGCCCCTTCACAAACCGTGCCAGCCGAAAAACCAAACTTCCGTGGCTCGACGGCCCTTCCGCAAAAAGCGCCCCGCGACAAGCGAACCGCGCCTCGCAAGGCGCACAGGTGTGATGCGTACTAGACGTACGTGAGCACCTGCGCAACGCGGCGAGGCGCGGTTCGCCCACAAACTTACGCCATGGCAGGGGCGGGTGAGACAGGCTTGAGGATGCCGTAGCCGCCGTTCTTGCGGCGGTAGATCACGTTCACGTCGCCGGTGGCCACGTCGGTGAAGACAAAGAAGTCGTGACCGAGCAGGTCGGTCTGGAGCAGGGCCTGGTCGATGGTGAGCGGCGTGAACTCGATGAGCTTCTCGCGCAGGATCTCCTCCTGCTCCTCGTCCTCGTCGGGCTGGGGCTCGGGCTCGACCCAGGGCTCCTCGACGGCCAGAATCTCGCCGGCCTCCTGCTTGAGCATGTCGCGCGTGGCGGCGGCACGCTGACGGCGGTCGACGACGCGGGTCTTGTACTTGCGCAGCTGGCGCGCGACGCGGTCGGCTGCCATGTCGACGGCCGCATACATGTCGGAGGCGGCCTCGCTCACGCGCACGACGCCGCCCTTTACGAAGATGGTGACCTCGACGACCTGGGGCACGGGGTTGCTCGGGTTCTTCTCAACGCGCAAAACGACCTCGGCGTTCATGGGGATATCAAAAACGCTGGTAGCAGATTCCATCTTCTCGATGACATGGCTGCGGAGCGCATCCGTGACGGCGATGTTGCGACCGGTAACGGTGATGTTCATGGTTGCTCCAATCTTAAAGGCGGTACGTGCCTCTAACTTACCCCAACCGAAGCCTCTAAACACGGAGAAAACCGTTCTGTTTGATTTTATCGACAGAAGGTTTTACAAAAAAGCCCGCCCGCACCCTCGGGAAGGCACGGGCGGGGCTCTTTGCACTGGAGAAAACCGCAGCGGGGAGGGCCGCTACTCGACCGGCGCGCCCTCGACGGGGACCTCGCCTTCGGCCGGGGCCTCGGGGGCGGGCTCGGGGGCGGCGGGCGGGGTGATGAGGTTGTTCACGCCGATGACCGGCATGCTGCCCACCCACACCTCGCGGATGGCCTGAAGCTCGCCGCTCGAGGTCACCTGGTCCACCGCGTCGGTCACGGCGTTCTGCAGCTCCACGTTGGAGGCGGCCACGGCCACGCCGCGGGTCTCAGGCAGCGACAGGGCGCCGGCAAACGCTATGTCGGAGAAGCCCGTGGCCAGGTAACCGCCCATAAAGGAGTCGCAGGCCACGTACTGCACGGAGCCGGCCTCGAGGGCCGAGAAGGCGTCGTTCAGGGTGCCGAAGGGAGACAGGACGGCCGTAGGCGCCATGGCGGCCACGGTGCGGGCCGAGAGGGAGTCGCTCTGGACGCCCACCGTCGAGGTGCCGAGCTGCTCCACGGTGACGATGGAGGTGGCGTTCTTGGCAAAGATCGAAGGTGCCGTCTCGAGGTAGTTGCCCACGAGCACCTCGCTGCCGGGCAGCGTCATGGTGCTCGCGCCCATCACCACGTCGCAGAGCCCCTTGGCGGCGGCCTCGTAGTCGCTGGCGACGTCCACGAACTTCACCGTAAGGCCCATGCGCTCGGCCATGGCGACGGCCACGTCGACGTCGATACCGTCGAGCACCGTGGTCTGGCCGACCGTGACCGGCCATGCGTAGGGGGCGTTGCTCGCGTTCACGCCCACGGTGAGCACGCCGGGCTCCAGCGTCGCACCGCTGCTCACGGTCGGCTGAAGGTCGGCGTCCTTGAGCGCATCCTCGACCGAGGGGTAGCTCGTGCACCCTGCGAGCATGCAGATGCCCACACACAGGACCGCGCACGCCACGATGGCGCGCGCGAGCCGTCGGAATCCCCCGGCAGTTGCGCCACGGTAGTTCATAGTCGTTCTCCTCGTCGTCCGAAGGCACCGGGTGCCTCCCAACCCACTCCAGGCGTTCCCCCCGATTGACCTGGTATTTGACCCCACACTCGCATGCCGGGGCTCTCGCTGCGGGACGCCGCGGCGCCCCTCACTACCCACCCTCTCGCCCGCGGGGCGTGTGCCCCTGGTTAGGGTAAACGGGCGGCATGGCTTACTTCTAGGACGCGCCATGCTCGCCGCCGCGCGCACGCGACGACTTACGTGGATCCCTTTGGCCGCGTCTGCCATGGACTAAGGCCCCCAGAGCGGTCCACAGAATCGCTGATGCTGCGTTGCGCTCGGGCTTATGTGCCTCAAGCACACCGCGCCCTCGCGCGCCTTGTCCAGCGATTCTGTGGACCGCTCTAAAGAGCCCGCAACCACAAACTCGGGAGGAACGCAAGCATCATAGCAAAAACCCCCGGGCCGTACGCTGCGGTGCGAGAACCCCACAGGCCGCAGGCATCGAAGAAGGGGGCGCCGTGCTACCCCCCGACCCGTGCGCGAGCTCCCGGGCCCCTGCCAGGCAACCCCCTTACCAGGCCCGGGCAACCGTGGCCCCCGCGACCCGGCGCGCACCCGCGAGCTTGAGCGCCCCGGCGGCGGCCCCCAGGGTGGCCCCGGTCGTGAGCACGTCGTCGAGGAGCAGCAGCCGCGTACCCGCAAGCTCCACGACCGGCACCAACGACGCCCGCGCGTTCTCGGCCCGCTGGTCCTTCGTGAGGCCGCGCTGGTCCCGGGGCGCCCAGCGGGCAAGGGCGTCCACAAACGGCAGGTCGAGAAAGGCCGCGGCATGGCGGGCGACCTCCTCCATGTGGTCGAACCCCCGACGGGCATAGGCGTCGGGGGTGCAGGGCACAAAGGTCACCCCGTCGAAGGGGGCCGAGAAGGCCCCGGAGCCACACGCCTCCCCCGCGTCGCCGACCGCCTGGGCAATCAAGGCCGCAAGCAGCACCGAGGCCCGGCGCTCCCCCGCGTCCTTGTAGCCGCGGACGATGCGGTCGAGCGGCCATTCGTGGAGGCCGTAGCAGCAGGCACCGTCGAGAAGGGCGAGCGAATCGGCAAGGTCGCGGGGCTCCGGGGGCTTCTCCCCCAGCTCGCCATCGAGCCGCCCGAGGCAGTCGGTGCACTCCGTGCAGACGAGGGACCCGAACGGGGCGCCGCAGCGGGGGCAGGCGTGGGCCTGGTCGATGGCCGGCAGGGCGGCGGCGCAGTCCGGGCAGAGCAGCGCCCCCGGCCGCTCGCATCCCAGGCAGCGGGTGGGCCACAGGGTCTCGGCCGCGCCGTCGGCCAGACGGCGGGCAAGGGATTGCAGGGCGGCCGAGACCGGACGCCGACCCATGGAGGGCGCCCCTACTCGAGCCCCATGTTCGGGTCGGCGTCGGCGGTCAGGGGGCTGAACTCCCCGCGCTCGAACTTGCCCTTGGCCACCAGGGCGATCATGGCAGCATTGTCGGTGCAGGCCGAGAGCGGCGGCAGCGTCACGCGCACCTTGCGCCGGCCGAACGCCGTGCGGTAGGCGTCGCGCAGCTCGGGGTTGGCCGTCACGCCGCCGCCGGCGCAGAAGTCGCGCGCCCCGCACTCCCGCACCGCCGCGAGCGCCTTGCTCACCTGCACGTCGATCACGGCCGCCTCGAAACTCGCCGCCAGGTCGGGCAGGTTGATGGGCCTGCCGGCGGCGTTTTCGGCATTGATGTAGGTCACCACGGCGGTCTTGAGACCGCTCAGAGAGAAGCGGTAGTCGTGGGAGTGCATCATGGCCCGGGGAAAGTCGATGGCCTTGGGATTGCCCGCCTTGGCCAGGCGGCTGATGATCGGGCCGCCCGGATAGCCCAGCCCCAGGGCCTTGGCCACCTTGTCGAAGGCCTCGCCCACCGCGTCGTCGAGGGTCTCGCCCAGCACCTCGTAGTCGCCCCAGGCACGCACGTGCACGAGCATGGTGTGGCCGCCCGAAAGCAGACTCGCCACGAACGGCGGCTCGAGGTCGGGGGTCTCGAACAGGTTGGCGTACAGGTGTCCCTCAAGGTGGTTCACGCAGACCAGGGGTTTCTCCGCCGCCCAGGCAAGGCCCTTGGAGAAGGCAACGCCCACCACGAGCGCCCCCACCAGGCCGGGCCCCTGGGTCACCGCGATGGCGGCCAGCTCGCCGGGGAGCAGCGGCGCTGCGAGCCCCAGGCTCTCGGCCGCCTGGGCCATGGCCTCCTCGTAGACGCCCACGATAGCCTCGGTGTGCTTGCGGCTCGCGATCTCGGGCACCACGCCGCCGAAGCGCGCGTGGAAGTCGATCTGGGTGGCGACCACGTTGGCCCGCATGACGCCTGCGCCGTCGATCACGGCCACGGCGGTCTCGTCGCAGGAGCTCTCGACCGCGAGGATCAAGGGCCCGGCGGCGGAGAGGGCCTCGAGCTCGGCAGCGCTGCGCGCGACGGGCGCGGGCGGCCAGGCGCGGCCCGTGGGATGGGGGGCGTCCTCGAGGTCGGCGGGGTTGCGCCGGTCGAGCAGGGGCAGGTCGGCGGACATGACGATGGCGTCGTGGCCCGGGCCGTAGTAGCCCTTGCGCCGCCCGGCCTCGGCAAAGCCGAGGCGCGTGTAGAGGGCGACGGCCGGGTCGTTGCCCACCTCAACCTCGAGCACCGCGGTGGTGCCGCCGAGCATCTGGGCATCGTAGGAGACACGCTCCAGCAGGCGGCCGGCGATCCCTTCGCCGCGGCGCCCGGGGGCCACGGCCACGTTGGCGACCTGCAGCTCGCCCTCGACGAAGGCGCCTCCGGCGTAGCCCACGATATTGCCCTGGTCGTGGGCCACCCACCAGATGTGGCCCGGCGTGGTGAAGTCGTCGTAGAAGACCTGCTCGGTCCACGGCTCGTGGTGGGCCTCGGAGAACACCGCGGCCTCCAGGGCGGCCACGACGGCCACGTCGTTTACGTTCATGGGGCGCAGCTGCAGGTGGACGTCGCCCAGGGCGTCGTCGACGCCGGTCAGACGCACGGTCTGCGGCTCGGGGCGGCCCAGGCGGATGCGCTCGTTCTCCTCGGCGTCCGACAGGCGCGTGTAGACAGGCAGCACGAGCGCAGGATCCCCGGAATGTTGCGGAACCTGGCTCGCCGCGTTCCGCAGGGACTCACGTACGTCCAGTACGCTTCGCCCCCGCGCGCCTTGCGAGCCAGAACCCGCGTTAGAAAAAGGAGGGACCTGGCTCACCGCGCTCGCGCGCAGCAGGCCTTCTCCCGTGGGGTACCACGCTTTCTCGGGGGCGAACCGCGTGAAGCCGGCCTCCTCATAGAGGGCGCGGTACTTTTTGAGGCCGTCGCCGGCCAGGGTGATGTCGGCCACATCGGGACGCTGAGCCCACAGGGCCGCCGCCTCGGGGGCCTTCATGACCGTCTCGCAGGCAAAGAGGCGCTCGGGCCCCTCCTCGCCCACCTGGTAGAGGGCCGGGTAGACCTCCTTGCGCATGGCGTCTCCCACCACGCCCACCAGGCCGCGCACGCCGGCCTTCCAGGTCCCCCAGGCCACGGCGTCGAGCGTCGAGACGCCGTATAGGGGCACCGAAAGGCCGCAAGCGATGCCCTTGGCCGTGGCAACCCCAATGCGCACGCCCGTGAAGGAGCCCGGGCCGGTGCCGCACAGCACGGCGTCAAGCGCCCCACGGTCCAGGCCGCAGGCCGCCAGCAGTCCATCGACCACATTTACCAGCTGCTCGTTGGCGTGGCGGCGGCACAGCTGGTCGGCGCCCCCCAGCAGCTCAAGGCCGCACGGGACCCCGTCGGGCCCCACGGAGAGACGCCCCACCGCGCAGGCGAGCATGTCGGTCGAGGTGTCGACGGCAAGAACGGTGTAGCTGTCTTTCACGGGAGGTACCGTGCCTTTCTGGAGACGATCAGGGAATTCGAAGGGGTGCTTGGGGGCAGGGGTTCTCCCTCGCCGAGCTTCTCCGCTGGGGAGCCGGGCATGGCGAGCGGTCTAGCAAGACAGACGCGCATCCAAAGCATCCGCCAGTTGCTGGGCCCGCGCGCCCTGGGGACGCAGCTCCACGATGCGTGGGGGCTCGCCGGCGGCCGGGTCGGCCCCAGGGTCGCGCAGCAGCGCGAGGTCGAGCCGCTCGTCGCCGAGCTCGTCAGAGAAGAGGTCGCCCCATTCGACGAGGCAGGCACCGTCGCCGTCGAGCATGTCATAGATGCCGGTGTCCTCGAGCTGGCCGGCATCCTCGAGCCGGTAGAGGTCAAAGTGGTACAGGGGGATGCGTCCCCCGTCGTGCACGGCCATGATGGCGAAGGTGGGGCTCGTCACGGCCGAGCCGTCGCCCAAGCCGCAGGCAACGCCGCCGGTGAGGCAGGTCTTGCCGGCGCCGAGGTCGCCCGTGAGGACCACCACGTCGCCCGGCTCGAGCAACGAGCCCAAGGCTTCTCCGATGCGCGCCGTGGCGGTCGGGTCGAGCGTGCGGTAGTGGCCCCAGGCGAGGCGCGTCAGATCCGACTTTGGCGAGCAGGTCTCCTCCACAGCGCAGCCTCCCAACAGGCCAAGGGGCGACAGGCCGGCCGTCGCCTTCCATCGATGCGTCCCGCGATGATACTCCCTTTTGGGAGGTGCCCGCAAAACGCCCCCTGGCGGTATCTCAATCTGTGGGATTACTCCAACACCCGATGGCAGCCGACGGGTGCTCGGCGGCAGCGGCGGAGAGCCCGCAGGCGGAGCAGGCAGACGCTGCCGGGGGCGTCACCGGATGCGAGTTATGTAAGCCCATGCGGGTGAGGATGGCACCAGACTCGCGTTCTGTAAGCCGCGGGAGCAGAAGATGGCACCGATTTCACGTTCTGTAAGCCTGGAGGCGCGCACGGGGCCGGCTTTTGTCCGCAAAGCCCTACATAACGCCGATTTGGTGCCAGACGGCTCCGGACACCCTTACACAACTCCCATTCGGTGCCAGCAGGGAACCCGCCTCCCCTAACCGCGGGCTTCCTGATTTCCGCAATTTCTTGCCATGCTAGCGCAGGCGACGGCCCCTCCCCCCCAGCCAGATTCCCCATTTCGCCTGGCCTCCCCAGCCCCGCTAGCCCCGAGCCCCCGGGGCCGGCAGGTCCTGCACCACGACCTCGCCGCGCAGGATCTGGCCCATGAGCCTGAAGTCGTTCTCGAGGTCGGCCATCTTGCTCGTGTCGCGCAGCACGGCTGCTGGGTGGAAGGTGGGCAGCACGGCAAAGTGGCCGGTGCGGAACACCTTGCCCCGCATGCGCGTGATGCCCGCCTCGGTACGCAGGATAAAGCGCGTGGCCGGGTTCCCCATGGTCATGATGACGTCGGGCCAGATGGAACGGATCTGCTCGCGCAGGTAGGGGGAGCAGAGCTCCACCTCCTCGGGCCGGGGGTCGCGGTTTCCGGGCGGGCGGCACTTGAGCACGTTGGCGATGAAGATCTCCTCGCGGTGCACGCCGGCCTGCTCCTGGAGCATGCGGTCGAGCAGCTCGCCGGCGCGGCCCACAAAGGGCAACCCCATCTCGTCCTCGGTGGCGCCGGGGGCCTCGCCCACCAGCACCACGCGGGCATGGGGGTTGCCGGAACCAAAGACGATGTTCTTGCGCGTCTCCCCCAAGGGGCACAGGCGGCAGTCGCCCATGACGGCGCGGATCTCGTCGAGGGAGACCTCGCCCGCCTTCTGGTGGTCGTGGCCGGGAATCTTGAGCAGGGTTGCCATGTCGAGACCTCCGCCGTTCGCGTCTGATCCGCGCCGCTAGACGTACACCTTGGGCAGGCGCATGTCGAACATGCACGCGACCTCGTAGTTGATCGTGCCCATCTTCTGGGCGAGCTCCTCGATGGAGACGAACTCGTCGCCGTCGCGGCCCACCAGGGTCACCTCGTCGCCCGCCTCAACCGGCTTGACCCGCTGGCGCGTGGCCAGGGCAAGGCCCGGCTCCACCTCGAACATGCACTGGTCCATGCAGATGTTGCCCACCTGGCGGAAACGCCGCCCCTGGTAGAGCACGTCAATGCGGTTGCTGTAGACGCGAGAGAGGCCGTCGGCGTAGCCCAGGGGGATGGTGCACACCTGAATGCCGGGGCGCGCCACGCGGTAGGTCATGCCGTAGCCCACGCCCTCGCCCACGGCCGGCTCCACGACGCGGGTCACCTTGGCGCGCACGCTCATGGCCTGCTCGAGCTTGATGGAGCCGCGGGTCGTGTCGGCCGGGTGCAGCCCGTAAAGGCCCACGCCCACGCGCACCATGTCGAAGTGCGCCTCGGGGTGCAAGACCGTGGCGGGCGTGTTGGCGCAGTGCACGATGCCCGGGTCCACGCCGTGGTCGCGCAGGGTCTGGACCGTGTCGCGGAAGCGCTTGAACTGCAGGGCAAAATCCCAGTCCGAGAGCTTGTCGGCCGTGGCGAAGTGGGTGAACACGCCGTCGAGGGCCAGGCCCCCGAGCCGGTCGGCCACAAGCATGAAGTCGGACACATTGGGACAGGGCACGCCGATACGGCTCATGCCGGTGTCCACCTTGAGGTGGTAGCGGGCGGAGATGCCGTGGCGCAGCGCCTCCTCGCCCAGCCGGGCCGCGAACTCGAGGTCGTAGACGGCGGGCATGAGGTTGTGCTTCACGAGGTCGGGCACCGCGGTCACAGGGGGCTGGGCAAGAAGGAGCACGGGCTCGGTGATGCCGCCGTCGCGCAGGGCGATGCCCTCGGCCACGGTGGCCACGGCGAACATGTCGACCCCCACGGCCCGGCAGGCCTGGGCCACCCGCACGGCCCCGTGCCCATAGGCGTTTGCCTTCACGACCGCGCAGAACCTGGTGCCGCTGCGGGTGCAGTCCTTGAACGCCCGCACGTTGCGCCGTATCGCGTCGAGGTCGACCTCGACCCATGCCCACCGATCCGCCGGCAGCTGGCGCGTGTCCATTGCCACGAACGACCTCCTCCATGCCGAATAGCCATTCCTTGCAGTGTAGCGCATCCGGCATGGAGCGCGCGGGCGCGACCCAAAATGCAGAATCGGCAAGAGGGGCGGGGCACCGGGGGCGGTCCGCCGGCAACGAGCCGATTTCGCCCTCCCCACGCAGGGCGCCGCCACACCCCCATGTACAGCAATAGCCAAACCAGCAGATAGCGCCGCGGAAACGGGGTTCTGGATAGGCTTCACGGCACCCCAGACGCGCCTTGAAAGCAAGCCGCTTCCACCTCTGGCAGAGCCTTCGGCAAAACACCAGTTCAAAAGGGGCGTCGGTCGCAAGGTTTCTCCACTTGCCAGGATAATCGGAAACATCGGAGCCTCTCCCCCGAGCTTCCCCTATCCAGAACCTTGATTCTGCGGCGGTATCTCGGTCTGGCGGCCTTTGGCGCTCAGGCGGCTCTAGCCCCCCAGGGCAGCCTCGGCTCTCAGGGCATCCCCAGCCCGCCGAGACAGCCACCAACCCACCAAGGCGGCCCCGGGTGGCAATTCCCGGGGCCGCCTTCATAGCATCTAGCGCCGGTGCGACCTCGACTTCGACTTGGCGCGCGGGCGCTTGTCGACGGGGGTCACGGCGTCGTCGTCGATATGCAGGGTGGCGCGCTCGTGGAACTCCGCGATGCGCTGGCGCTCGAGCTCCTGGGGGGAGAGTTCCCGGACCGGTTCCCCCTCGGCCTCGTCTGCAGCCGGGGCAACCTGGGCCGCGACCTTCACGGCGTTGGCCAAGAACGGCGGCACCGGCGAGCCCGACCCGTCTGCGGCGAGCGGCTGGGAGGTGGCCGCCGCCTGAGAAGCGGCGGTCCGTCGAGGGGCCGCGGCCTCCGCCTGCGGGGCCGTGGCGGAGACAGGCATCATCACGCGGGTGGCGTCGGGATCGACCGTCTCGACGGCAGCCATCTGGGCCTTGAGGAAGTCGGGCACGACGGGGGCTGCGGCCGCAGCAGGTGCCGTGGGCTCAGAGGTCGTCTTGGGTACGGCGGACTCAACCGGGGTTTTGAGTTGCTGCTCGGACCCCTGCCCAACCCCAGCCTCCCCCGCCTGCGCCTCAACCGCCACGACCTCGGCCTCGACCGTCTCGGTGGCCGCCTCGAGGGGCTCGTCGTCGACCACCTCGGGCTCAAGCTCCGGCTCGGCCTGCAGCGCCACCTCGGGCTCGGCTGCGGCCTCAGGTTCGGCAGCGGCTGCAGGCCTGGCCTCGGGGGTCGTCCCTTCCGCCTCGACCGCAGGCACCCGCTCTACCGCAACCGCGGGGTCCTTCTCCGCCGCAGGCCCCGTGGCTTCGGGAGCGGCTTCGGCCTCGGGCGCAGGTTCAGGCTCGGGTTCCTCGAGGTCGCCCTCGTAGCCCTTGAGCTCTCCGGGAAGCTTGACGGCACGCGCGGCCGCATCGGAGCGGATGAGGCGCTCCACCTCGGGTGGGGGCGCAATGTGGTCCTCGTCCTCGTAGGCCACGCTGTCTTCCACACCCTCGTCGTCGGCCTCCTCGACGGCGCGCTCGGCGGCCGCGTTGAGCCCGTCGACCGCCAACCCCACCAGGTCGATGAGGTCGCTCGCCACCACGCCGCTCCCCCAGCGCTCCACGGCCATCTGGCCAGCCAGGGCGTGCACGCGGTCGGCGGCGGCCATGAGCAGCAGCAGGTCGGAGCAGTCGAGGGTCTCTCCGGGCTCCAGCTGGGCCACCGCGCGGGCCAGCGTGCCCGCGACGATGCCGCCCAGCACGTCGCCGGAACCGGCGGTCGCCAGCGCGGCGGGACCGGGCTGGGGGATAAGGGTGCCCTCGATGGCGGCCACCGCCGTCACCGGGCCCTTGGCCACCACGCAGAAGTCGCCCGAGCCCACCGCCCACGCGATGTTCTGGGCCGCGTCGGCAGCCTCGGCAAGCGAGGCGGTCGCCGAACGCTCGGCGCCGACGAGGCGGGCGAGCTCGCCGCGATGGGGCGTGAGCACGAGCGGGTGCTCGCGGCGCAGGGGTGCAGGGTGCTCCTCGGCCGAGCCGGTGCACATCTTGACGGCGGCGTTCAGCCCGTCGGCGTCGAGCACGAGGGCCACGGGGGCCTCGAGCAGCTGCCGCACCACCTCGCAGGCACCGAACGACGTGGTGAGCCCGGGACCCGCCAGCACGACGTCGGCCTTCTCCACCAAACCGGCGATGCGGTCGGCCGAGGCGGCGGCAAAGGAGCCGTCGCCGTCGGCGGCCAGCCCCACGACCGGGACGGTCAGCAGGTGCGCCTGGGCGACGGGCACCACGGGCTCGGGCACCACCAGGGTCACGTAGCCCGCCCCCGCGCGCGCCGCGGCTTTGGCGGCCATGATGGCGGCGCCGGGGTAACGGGAGGAGCCGGCAACGACCACGACCGTGCCGCGGCTGTACTTGTCCTGCAGCGGGTCGACGGCGGGGAGCGCCTCGTAGTAGTCGCGGTCGGTGAGGGTGAACGCCGTCGCCACGTCAGAAAGGTCCGAGAGGCCCTCGTCGTCGGTGACCAGGCCCGCGACCATCACCACGCCGCTCGCCCTGCGCCCCTCGCCGGAGATGAGCCCCGGCTTGACGGCGAACATCGTTACCGTGACATCGGCCTCGAAGTAGGGCCCCTCGCTCATGCCGGTCGTGGCGTTGATGCCGCTCGGTACATCCACGGCCACCAGGGCGCCCGTGAACACGTCGTCCACGGCGCGCACCCAGCCGTCGTAGGGGCTCGGCATCGTGCCCCTGAAGCCGGTGCCGAACACGGCGTCCACCACGACGTCGGCATGGGAGAGCAGCGCGGCGAGCTCGTCGTAGCTGGGGTCCACGTGGATCGGGATGCCCATCTCGGCCACACGGGAGGCCATGCGGCGGGCAAGCTCGCTCTTCATGACGGCAGGCGGGGCGGCCGAGACCACGTTGACCTCGTAGCCGTGGCGGGCGAGGTTGTCGGCCGCGACCCAGCCGTCGCCGCCGTTGTTGCCCATGCCGCAGAGCACCACGACCCCGCCGCCCTCTACCAGCCGGGCAGCCTGCAGGGCCACCACGGCGCCCGCGCGGCGCATGAGCTCCTGGGGCTTCACGCCCTTCTCGGCCAGGGCCTCCTCGAACTCGCGGACGGCAGACACGCTCATGACGGGTTGCACTACGCATCACTCCCCTTCGAGTCGAGCTCCTCGAGCAACGACCGGGCTTCTTTGAACCGAGCGGCGATCACGGCCTTCTCGTCCACACGTTCGGGACGCTTGGGCTGGGAGGCCGGGGTGGCGGCCACGGCGTTGGCCACGGCCACGTCGCGGGTGTGCGAGATGGAGAGATACACCTCGGTCACCCCCTGCTCGCGCGCCACCTCGAGGGCCCGGCCACAGAGCACCGCCAGCGGCTTGCCCCGGTCGTCGTGACCCACCGAGACATCCTGATACCCGATACCGTCGCCAAAACCCACACCGAGGGCCTTGAGCACCGCCTCGCGGGCGGCAAAGCAGCCGGCGTAGCTCGCGTAGGGGTTGGCGCGCCCGGCGCAGTAGGCGTGCTCCTCGGGCGTAAAGACACGCTGCCCAAAGCGCGGCGTGCGCTCCATGGCCGCCTTGACCCGCGAGATCTCGACGATGTCGACCCCAACACCGGCCACGGCGCTACTCCGTGGTGACGGACTTGGCCAGGTTGCGCGGGCGGTCCACGTCACAACCGCGCGCCACGGCCACCTCGTGGGCAAGGAGCTGCAGATAAACCGCCGCGGGCGCGGGCGCAAGCCACGACGGGCACGCCGGCAGCCACATCACGGCGTCGGCCGCTGCGGCCACCTCGGCGTCGCCCTCGGTAGCGACGGCGGCCACGCTCGCACCGCGGGCGCAGATCTCGGCCACGTTGGAGACGGTCTTGGCGCGCACCGCGTCGTTGGGCACGACCACGACGACCGGGAAGCCCGGCTCGAGCAGGGCGATGGGCCCGTGCTTCATCTCGCCGGCCGGGTACGACTCGGCGTGCAGGTAGCTGACCTCCTTGAGCTTGAGGGCGCCCTCGGCCGCCGTGGCCGAGTTGAGCCCGCGCCCCAGGAAGAGCGCGGAGTGGGCACCCTCGAACAGGGGGGCCGCCAAGGCCGCCGAACCGGAACGGGAGAGGACCTCGGAAAGCAGGGCCGGCAACCCGGCCAGGTCGGAGGCGCGGCCGGCGATCAGGTCGGGGTCGGCGCCGTGGGCCGCGGCCACCTTGAGGGCAAAGAGCGCCATGGCGGCAAGCTGGGCGGTGTAGGCCTTGGTCGAGGCCACCGAGACCTCGGGGCCCGCCTGCAGGTAGAGCGTCCAGTCGGCCTCGCGGGCGGCGGTGGAGCCGATCACGTTGGTGACGGCCAGGGTCTTGGCGCCGGCCGCCTTGGCCTTGCGGGCGGCGGTCAGGGTGTCGGCCGTCTCGCCCGACTGGGTGAGGACGACGCAGAGGTCCCCCGCGCCCACCACGGCGTCGCGGTACACGAACTCGCTCGCCACGTCGACCTCCACGGGGATGCGCGCCCAGCTCTCCACGAGCCCCTTCACGAAGAGGCCGGCGTGGTAGGAGGTGCCGCAGGCGAGCACGAGCACGCGCTTGACCTGGGCGGCCTCCTCAAAGGGCAGCTCGGGCAGGGGGTCCTCTCCCTCGCCGAGCCGGCCGGCGAGCAGGCGCGAGGCCACCTCGGGTTGCTCCGCCATCTCCTTGCTCATGAAGTCGGCGTGGCCGCCCAGCGTGGCGCTCGACACGTCCCAGTCCACGTGGAGCACCTCGGGGTCGACCGACTCGCCGGCCGCGTCGAACACCTCGAGGAACCCGTCGGCATGCAGGCGCGCGACCTGCCCGTCGTCGAGCACCACGACGTCGCGGGTGCGCGGGAGAAGCGCGGTGAGGTCGCTCGCGGCGTAGCAGCCCCCCTCGGTCGAAGCCACCACGAGCGGCGAGCCCTTGCGGGCGCACACCACCACGTCGGGCTCGTCGACGCAGCAGGCCACGAGCGCGTAGGCGCCCTCGAGACGGGGCAGCGCGCCGCGCACGGCGGCGAGCAGGTCACCCTTGTAGAGCGACTCGACCAGGTGCACGGCGGCCTCGGAGTCGGTGTCGCTCGTGAACACGTGGCCCTTGGCCATGAGCTCGGTGCGCAGGGCCGAGAAGTTCTCGATGATGCCGTTGTGCACCAGCGAGATACGGCCCTTGCAGTCCCTGAACGGGTGGGCGTTGCGCTCGGAGGGGGCTCCGTGGGTGGCCCAGCGGGTGTGGGCGATGCCACAGGTGCCGGGCAGCGGAGATTTCTCGGCCGCCTCGGCGAGCTGGGACACGCGCCCCTTGCGCTTGAGCAGGCGCATGGCGCCGTCGGGGCCCACGACCGCCATGCCGGCCGAGTCGTAGCCGCGGTACTCCAGGGTGGCGAGGCCCTGCAGCAAGAACGGCTGGGCCTCCTCAGAGCCGACGCATCCAACGATTCCGCACATAGAAAGGGTTCCTTTCAAAAAGACAGGCTCATGGCCGGGAAGGACACCGGCGATAGGTTGCACGAATAGGAGCGTAGTATACCAGTGCCCACCGCGCGCGACCGACCCTTCGCGAGACGGCCACAGGAGAGGGGCGGTCGTGACGGAAAAGGGGGACTTGGGAGCGAAGCACGGAGGGTTGCGGGTCGGGCCCGCCGGCAGGCGGTTGGCTGCGTGAGGGAGCTTGGTGGGCGGGAGGGTTTGGCGGGTGTGGGTGCCGCGGCCGGCGGGAGGAGCGGTGGGAGCCACGGGGCCCTGGGAGCGCGAGGGCGGCGGGGACGCCGGGAGGGGCAGGGGGGTTGGGGATGTTGGGGGGCGCCATGGCCCTTGGGGCGCGGGGTGTTGGGAGCGCCCTCTGCCAGAGCCGCCAAAGCCGAGATGCTTCCGCAGAATGAGGGTTCTGGATAGGCATGGGGGTGCCTTGGGCGCCCCTTTGGGACCGAACGTCTTTCCGACGCGGCGAGCCGTCCAATAAAGTAGCAGTTCAGGAGGGGTATCGGCTGCAAGGGTTTCTCGCCATGCAGGAGAATCCGGAAACATCGGGGTCTCTCCCCCTATTTCTGCCTATCCAGAACCCTGATTATGCGGCGGTATCTGCCGATTTGAGCGTTGGCGCGAACGCAGGCGATCGCGGAGCCCCACGGCCCGTGGCGACGATGGCCGAAATCAGAACCGCGCTACCCCCCTTGAATCGCAGCGTTCTGATTGTGGCCACCCCTCGCCACCTCGCGCCACCTCGCACTACCCCTCTTCCCGCATCAGCCCCCGTCGGCAGGCGGCCGCCCAGGCAAGGATCGCCGCCGTCATCGACGCCACCATAAGCACGCCGAGGCCCACGATGTAGTTGGGAAAGGGCAGCATGATCAGCGCCATGCCCACCACGCCAAACAGCGTATGGACGCAGTTGATCATTGAGCTCGCGCTCCCCACGTCGCTTTGGCGCAGCGAGAGCAGGATGTTGGTGGTGTAGGGGCGCACCGTGGCCTCCACGGTGGCAAACAGCGCAAACAGTGCGGCAAAGAACCACGCCGACAGCACCCCCGCAACACACAGCAGCACGCCACAGACGGCGCTTATCCCCATCAGGCCATAGGTGAGCGCCGTGGTCGAGACCGCGCCCCCAAAGCGCAGGTGCGCCATGGGCCCCAGCACCGTGACGGCCGCCGTGGCCGCAAAGAAGTAGGTGTAAACTCGCTGGGTCTCCCCAAAGAAGTCCACGTAGATGTAGGAGCCCACCGCGATATAGGCCATAAACGGCAGGTTGAACAGGCCTGCCGCCGCCAGCACCAGCATAAAGGTGCGGTCGCGTGCCACACGGCCCAGGCCGCCGAGGGAGCGCAGCACGCCGACGTCGGTCCGCTCGGCCGCGGGCAGGCTCTCCACAAAGAGCAGCGAGGCCGCGAGGCACAAAAGCCCAAGCACCGTAAGGACCCAGAAGGTCGCGCGCCAGGTGCTCACCTGGATGATAAGGCCACCCAGCAGCGGCGCAAGCACCGGCCCCGTCACGGCCATGACCTGGATTACGGCCAGCATGGCGCCGCGGCGCTTCTCGGTGAAGCAGTCCTTCACCAGCGCCGTGGACACCGCGTTCACGGCACCGGCCCCCACCGCCTGCACCACGCGGGCCCCGATGAGCCAATAGATGCTGGGCGAGAGGGCGCTCACCGCGCTCCCGGCCGCGTACACCGCGACGCCGCCCAACAAGACCGGCCTGCGCCCCAGGCGGTCGCTCATGGGGCCGCACACCAGCAGCCCCACGGCAAAGAACAGAAAGAAGCCCACGATCGTGAGGTTCACCAAGCCCACCGTCGTGTCAAAGTACGCCGGCATCTGGGGGACCGACGGCGTGTAGATGTCGAGGGAGAACGGCACGATGGCGTTGGCCACCACCAGAAGGGCCACCAGGCCGGCCGTGCCCAGACGCGGCTGCGGCATGCGCAGCCACGACCTTTCGGCTGAATCTTGACGGGACTGAGAAACGGATCGCGACACGGCCCTGCCTCCTCACACGAAAGCGAGCCGAACACCAAAAACAGGTGCACCCGGCTCGCGAGCGAACCGGGCGCACCCGACATCTTATCCAACGGTGGCGGCTGCGGCCGCCCGTCCTCCGATGACCCAAGAGCGAGTATGCAAGCTTAGCGACCCGCGTGCAAGGGGTTCACGGCTTTTGCAGACCCCCAGAAGGTGCAAGCAGGAGGCACCCGCCCAAACCTCTACTCCCCGTCGAGCTCGGCGCGGATGACGGCCGCGATGCGCTCGGCGCAGTCGGTGGCCAGCTCCTCGGTAGAGGCCTCGACCATGACGCGCACGAGGGGCTCGGTGCCCGAGGCGCGCACGAGCACGCGGCCGGCGTCGCCGAGGGCCTGGGTCTCGGTCTCCACGGCGGCCACCACCGCGGTGTTGCTGCCGTGCTCGTCCTTGCGAGCGGTGCGCACGTTCACGAGCGACTGGGGGAAGCGGCGCATCACGCGTGCCAGCTCGGCGAGCGACTTGCCGGTGCGCTTCATAACGGCCATAAGCTGCAGGGCCGTGACCAGACCGTCGCCGGTGGTGTTGTGGTTCAAGAAGATGATGTGGCCCGACTGCTCGCCGCCGATGACCGCGCCGTCGGCCAGCATGCGCTGGAGCACGAAGCGGTCGCCCACGGCAGTCTGGGCGACCTCGATGCCGTTCTCGCCCATGGCACGGACAAAGCCCAGGTTGCACATCACGGTGGAGACGACCTCGTTGTTCGCCAGCTCGCCGCGCGCAGCCATGTCGGTGGCGCAGATGGCGAGCACGCGGTCGCCGTCGACCTCGCTGCCCGAGGCGTCCACGAACAGCACGCGGTCAGCGTCGCCGTCGTGGGCCAGGCCCAGGTCAGCGCCGATCTCGGCCATCTTGGCACGCAGGGGCTCCAGATGGGTCGAGCCGCAGCCCACGTTGATGTCCATGCCGTCAAAGTCGGTGTTGAACGCAAAGACCTCGGCACCCAGGCGCTCCAAGGCGGCCGGCGTGGTGCGGCAGCTCGCGCCGTGGGCGCAGTCCACCACCACGCGCAGCCCGTCGAGGCGCACGTCGATGCTGTCGATGGCGTGGTTGATGTAGACCTCGCGGGCGTCCTTGAGCTTCTCGAGCTTGCCCACGCCCATGCCGGGCTCATAGGCCTGCTCCGCATAGCCGGCCTCCACGAAGTCGGCCAGGTAGTCCTCGGCCTCGTCGCTCGCCTTCATGCCGTCGGGGCCGAAGAACTTGATGCCGTTGTACTCGGGCGGGTTGTGGCTCGCCGAGATGACCACGCCGCCGTCGGCGCCATAGACGCGGGTGAGCAGGGCCACCGCGGGGGTCGGGATCACGCCCGCGCACAGGGGCGTGCCACCCGCCGCCATGATGCCGGCCTGCAGGGCGCTCTCGAGCATGGAGCCGGAACGGCGGGTGTCGCGCCCCACCACGATACGCGGCCCGAGCACCGAGACGGCCCCCATGCCAAGGCGGTACGCCAAAGCCGCCGTGAGGTCGACGTTTGCCACACCGCGCACGCCGTCGGTGCCGAAGAGACGGTTGGGCATGGACGTGCTCCTTTCAACGTTTGTACTCTTGTACTATGGCCGTTACAAGGACGGGGCCCCGCACAAAGCGAAGCCCCGTCGATACGAGCAAGTTGGGGAGACGGTCCCGATTAGCGCTTGGAGAACTGCGGGCGCTTGCGGGCCTTCTTGAGGCCGTACTTCTTGCGCTCGACCACACGGGCGTCGCGGGTCAGGTAGCCGGCTTTCTTGAGCTCGGAGCGATAGTCGCCAGCCTTGAGCAGGGCACGGGCAATGCCAAGGCGGATAGCGCCGGCCTGGCCGGAGATGCCACCGCCACGGCAGTTGCAAAGCACGTCGAAGTGGCCGAGGGTGTCGGTCACCTTGAGGGGCATGCAGGCCATGTCGACGCGGGGCTGACCACCGAGGTACTCAGCGGCGTTGCGCTTGTTGATCAGGACTTTGCCGGTGCCAGGCACCAGGCGAACACGGGCGACGGCGTTCTTGCGACGGCCGGTGCCCCAGTATACGGCTTCGTTGGTGTCGGTCATCTTGCTTACGCCTCCACGGAAATCTTACGGGGGTTCTGGGCCTGGTGCGGGTGCTCGGGGCCGGCGTACACCTTGAGCTTGGTGAACTGCTTACGGCCGAGGCTGTTCTTGGGAAGCATGCCCTTGACGGCGCGCTCGATGATGCGCTCCGGGTGCTTCTCCATGGCCTCCCTCCAGGTCTCCTCCTTGAGGCCACCGATGTAGCCGGAGTGGTGACGCCAGACCTTCTCCTCTTCCTTGTTGCCGGTGAGGCGGACCTTCTCGGCGTTGACGACCACGACGAAGTCGCCGCAGTCGACGTGAGGGGTGTAGATCGGCTTGTTCTTGCCACGGAGAATCATAGCGATCTGGGTGGCGAGACGACCGAGAACCATGCCGCCATCCTTGCCCTCGGCGGCATCAATCAGGACCCAGTCGCGCTGGACCTCGCCAGGTTTGGCGTAGTACGTGGTCTTCACGTAAAACTCCTCCAACTCATACTATCGTAGAATGTCACTTGCAGAGATTTCACGGGGCTCTGGTCGAAGTGAACTCTCCAAGTTTAGGTATGGGCAGGAGCGCTGTCAATGCAGACTTTGGCCATATCCGGCAGCTCTTATCGTTGCTTCACATTCCCCGCCCCAACGTGCACAAAAAACGCGGGACATCTTGCGATGCCCCGCGTCTCCGGTCGGCTTTGGCGAGATCTCCCTAGGCCTCGGCCTTCTCAGACGCAAAGAACACGGCGTCCGGATACACCTCGAGCACCGTCTTGCCGTCGATGGCCGGGAGGGCCAAGAAGTCGTCGACGGTGGCAACGAGCTCGGACACGTCGGTGAAGTGGCCCTTCTCGTTGATCTGGGAGGTGTCCTGCACGCGCCAGAAGTGGTCGTTGACGTCGGTGAGGTAGTAGCTCTTGTCGCCGAGGTCCATGAACACGGAGTGATTCTTGCGCAGATAGGTGGGCAGCTCCTCAATCGTGATTTCGATCGGCTCTTGCGCCTTCTGTCCCATCGCCGGCTCCTTCCTCGTAGCTTTGCGGCCAGGCGGCCGCCCTGCGTGCCTTCAGACGAACCGGGCGAACGGGCCCCGATTCGTGCTGCTACCATAATGCACCATTTCGTCACGGTTCATTCACATGAATGGCGAATGGCACCGACAATCTTTAGGAGCGAAGGGTGTAGATCTGAACGGTGGCGTCGCCCAAATAGTCGTTGGCGTAGCTCTGCCACTGAGCAAGCTGCTGGGCGGCCGCCTGCTGGTAGACGGAGTAGGCCACGTAATAGGCCGCCTGAGCCTGCTCAAAGGTGGCAGCCCCGCCGTCGAAGTCGGGGAGCGCCTGCGCATAGGCGCTCGTGGAGTCGGCCCACGTCCCGCTCTCGGCGTTCCACGCGGCACCCACGGTGTCGAGGATGTAGGAGCCGTAGGAGTCGAGGGCGGCCGCGGTGTCGCCGTCGACGGGGGCTGTGGGGGCTTGGGGCGCTGCGGGCAGCTGGCCCACCACCTGGTCGCGCAGCTTTACGACGGCGGCCGCCTCGGTCAGGATGGCCCGGGCCTGATCCTCACCCATGCCGTAGTACTGGGCGATGGTCGCGATGTCGTCGGTGCCGAGCGTCTGCAGGGCGTAGGCGGCGAGCTCCTCGTCGGAGACCGTGATGCCCTCCTGCTGCACCAGCTCATCCAGAATCCTGTTGCGGGCATAGGCCATGATGAGGTCGGCCGAGGGGGCGGCGTAGGTGCCGTCGGCAAGCAGGTCGCTCTCGAGGCTCATGCTGTCCTCGATGGCCTGGCGCGCGGTGATCTCGTGGGCCTCTCCCCCATAGGAATAGACGCCCACCACGGTGTCGAGCTCCTCTTCGGTGAAGGAGGCCGGGGTCGCGGTGCTCGGCAGCACAAGGGCCGCGCCCTGGGTGTCAGAGGGGTCCGACGCGGCCTTGTCGTCGGCGAACGCCACGGCGGGCACAAACGCCAGCACGGCGCAGAGGCCGGCGGTCGCAAGGATGCGTTTCTTCGAGAAGGTCATGGGTGAAGCTCCCTTCGCCATGATGGCCGCCCCTGGGCGGGACGGGGCGCCCGTGCATGGGCGCGCTGTTCTTCCATCATGACCAAAACCAGGGACGCCTGGCGAGAGAAGCCCGCTCCCCACAGGAAGAGCACCGAGCCTTGCGGCGCCGACGGCAACAAAAAGCCCGGACACCTCGCGATGTCCGGGCTCGAGAGTCCAGATGGTGCCCCCAGCGGGGTTCGAACCCGCGATCTTCGCCTTGAAAGGGCGACGTCCTAGGCCGCTAGACGATGGGGACACAGTAGTGATGGATTATCGCTCACTCCAAGGCAAAAGGCAACAGCCAATCAAAACCGCTATCAACTCCACACCTTATACCTTGAGCCGCTTCTCGAGCGCGCCGTTGATGACCTTGAGCGCCTTCACGCGGGCGTAGCGCTTGTCGTCCGAGGGAATCACGTGCCAGGGGGCGTACTCGGTTGAGGTGAGCCGCAGCATGTCGTCGACGCAGCGGTAGTAGAGGTCGTTCTTCTCGCGGTTGCGCCAGTCTTCGGGGGTGATCTTCCAACGGCGGGCGGGGTCGTTCTCGCGGTCGTGGAACCGTCGCAGCTGCTCCTCGGGAGACACGTCGACCCAGAACTTCACGAGCACGGCCCCCCAGATGCGCAGGTCGTCCTCGAACTCGTTGATCTCGTCGAACGCCCGGCGCCACTCGTCTTGGGTGGCAAAGCCCTCGATGCGCTCCACCAGCACCCGGCCGTACCACGTGCGGTCAAAGATCGCCGCGTGGCCGCTCCGGGGCAGCTTGGTCCAGAACCTCCAGAGGAACGGGTGGGCCAGCTCGTCTTTGGAGGGTGCCCCGATCGGCCACACCTTGTAGTCGCGGGCGTCCATGGCGGCGGTGACGCGCTTGATGTTGCCGCCCTTGCCGGCCGCGTCCCAGCCCTCGTAGGCAATGACCAGCGGCACCCGGTGGCGGTACATCTCCAGGGTCAGGGCCGAGAGGCGCTCCTGCTGCTCCTTGAGCTCGCGCTTGTAGTCCTCCTCGGCCAGCACGTGCCCCCTCTCGCGCACCTCGGAAAGGCTCTTGACGCGCTTGAGCTCGAAGTGGGAGGTGAGCTTGTCGGCGCGGCCGGTGTTGCGCTCGGCCCGGGCTAGCTCGTCAGCGCGCCGCTGCTCCTCGGTGGCCACCTCCGCCGTGGGCACGCAGCCCGAGGTGGAGGTGGGCACGGCCTCGTCGCCGGCGGGAATGGGCTGGGAGGTGTCGACGCCGCGGGCGCGCAGGGCCGCATCCATGCGCTCGGCCAGGGCCTCCATGATCTGGATGTTGGCGTTGCGCTTGAACTCGGCGGGGACCACCACCCAGTCGGCCTGGTTGCCCCCGGCGAGCCAACGGTCAAAGATGCGCTCGTACTCGCCGTAGTGCTGGATCTGCCGGATGTCGGCGTCGTCGACCTTCCAGGCGCTCGACGGGTCGCACATGAGGTCCATGATGCGCCGGCTCTGCATGTCGCGGGTGATATGGAGGAAGAACCGCACGATAAGGTAGCCGTCGGCCTCGAGCTGGTTCTCGAAGTCACGGGCCGAGCCTATGTGCTCGCGGATGCGCTTCTCGGCCCGGCGGGCCATGGCCTCGCGGGCGGCGGGGTCAAGCTTGGGGTCGCCCTGCAGGCGCACGTCCTCCACGTAGGAACGCGAAAGCTCGTCGTAGTAGGCCTGGTCGAAGATGGTCATGGTACCGTGGGCCCCCAGCCGCCCCCAATAGCGCGCCATGAACGGCAGGCGTGCGTCGTAGCCCACGGGCTCCTCCATGGTGTGCACGCTGTAGGCGCGCGGGTCGAGGTTCACCACGAGGTCGGAGATGCGGCTGCCCTTGCCGGCCGCCCCCCATCCTTCGAAGATGACCACGGTGCCCATCTTGGCCTTGAGCGCCTGCTGCTGCAGCACCATGAGCCGCTCTTTGAGCTCATCGCGCCGGGCGCGGTAGGTGCCTTTTGAAAGCTCCGGGGGGAACACGACGTCTTGGAGCATGGGGACCTTCTCTCTTGTGGGAGGCGGGCACGCAAGCCCTCGCAGCGGCCCGCAACCCGAGGGGTTGCCGTAGACTCCCACTATACCCCCATTGGCGCCCCGTCGAATGCAGACCGCCCCGCAGGACCATCAGGACCTGCGGGGCGGTGCGACCAACCGTCTTGGCACGCATAGTGCGCGACCTTGCTTATTTGTCGGCGCTCTTGCCTTCCTTGCGCTCGCGATACTCCAGGGCCTCGCGTAGGGCGTCGATGTCCTTCTGGGTCTTCTTGGTGCTCACGAGCATGATGATCACAAACACCAGCAGCACGACCCAGATGAGGGCGTAGGCGCCGATGACGTAGGGGGCCGACGGGACGATGATCGAATAGACTTCCTCAAGGATGGGATCCATGGTAGCTCCTTGTATGCTCTCAAAACTTCTCTGCCGATTCCGCGACGCCGCGAGCCGGGTTCCGCACCTTCCCTACCCCTCGAGCTCCTCAAGACGACGCTTGAGGCCCTCCACCTCCTGCGCCTGCTCCACGGTGCGCAGACGCAGCCGGTAGAAGCCAAAGGCGATCAGGCACATGCCGAACAGGCTCGTCAAGAACGGAATCAGCATGTCCGGAGGCAGGCCCGAGTCGCTGCGGAAGACCACCGGGTGCACCGACGAGGGGATCATGCGCGTGATGAAGAACGAGATGGGCGCGTCGATGGCCGCGATGACCGAAAAGACCGCGGCAAAGCGGGCCTTCTTCTCGGGGTCGTCGATGGCCGTGCGCAGGATAAAGTAGGCAAACACCAGCAGCATGAGGATGAAATAGGTCGTGAGGCGCGGCTCCCAAACCCACCAGGTACCCCACTCGAAGCGCGTCCACAGGTCGCCCGAGACCATGGTCGCAAGGATAAAGACCAGGCCCACCTCCATGCAGATGCGCGAGCGCGTGTCGTAGCGGCGCTCCTTGCGCACCAGGAACATGACGCCGTAGACCGCGGCCACGATGATGAAGCCGAACGACGCCACGGCCACCGGCACGTGGAAGTAGAAGATCTTCTGCGAGAAAAGCTGCACGTTGGTGACCACCTGGCCGCCGATGACCACGGTGGCCCCGTTCGACAGCGACGCCCCGTTCACCATGGGTGCCCGCGTGAACGTCCATATGAAGCCAAAGGTGGTCAGCAGCAGGCCCGCGATCACACAGACCGCCGCCAGCGCCTCCCAGTTGAACCGCTTTTTAGACGCCGTTGCCGGCTTTGTCTCGGCCACAGCCCCTCCTTCTCGTCTAGTTGCCCGTCACGAACTCGTACAGGCCCCAGGCCGCCGCCACCATGATGACGTCGTAGCCGGCCGCCAGGGCCAAGGACCGCCAAAACACCTCCATCTGCCCCTCTATGCCCAGAAGCGCCACCGACGTGGACGAGACGCAGGCGTAGAGCAGCGGAAACACCACCGGGATGAACAGGATGGCCAAAAGCACGTCTTTGCCGCGGGTATCGATGGTCATCGTCGAGAGGAACGTGCCCACGCCGGCCACCCCCACCGTGCCCACCAAAAGCGGCAGCAGGATGTAGGGGGCCGTGGCCGGCAGGGCCGCACCGCTCAGGAAGAACACAAAGAACAGCGGGACGGCGATCACCTCGACCGCAAGCAGGAACAAAAGATTGCTCGTGGCCTTGGCCAAAAAGATCGCCGGTCGGCTCACCGGGGCCAGCAGCACGCCCTCGAGGCAGCCGTTCTCGGTCTCATGGGTAAACGAGCGGTTGAGGCCGAGCAGCGACGTGAACACGATGAGCGCCCACAGCAGGCCCGACGCAACGTTCACGATGTCCAGGGCGTCGCCGCTCTGCGAGAGCGTGGCACCGTAGATCGTGAGCACGAGGATGGCGTAGACGCCCATCGACGTGAGCATGTCGCGGGTGCGCAGCTCCATGCGCACATCCTTGGCCAGCAGCGCCTTGTACTGCCCCCAGGCACTCGCGCCGGGCCGCCTGGTCTCGTCAGCCACGGCTAGGCCACCCCCATTCCCACGGTCGAGAGGTACAGCCGCCTGAAGGCCGCCTCATCGATCTCCTCGCGGCGTTGGAACGACACCACCTTGCCCCGGGCAAGCACCAGGGCGTGGGTGCACAGAGAGAGGCCCTTGTCGAGGTCGTGGGAGACCATCACGAAGGTCCGCCCGTCGCGCACCCGCTCGATGAGTTCGTCGAAGAGCTGCATCGCGTGGGGGTCGAGCCCCGAGTAGGGCTCGTCGAGCAGCACCAGGTCGGGGTCGTTCACCAGGGCGCGGGCGATGGAGAGGCGCTGGGTCATGCCTCGCGAGAACGTGCGCGCCGCGTCGTTGCGCCTATGGTCGAGCTCCACCAGCTGCAGCAGCTCGCGGATGCGCCCCTTGTCGGGCGTGCCGTAGAGGCGCGCAAAGAACTCCAGGTTCTCGGAGGCGCTCAAGTCGCCGTAGACCATGGGCTTGTGGGAGATGAGCCCGATGCGCGCCCGCAGGTCGCCGGGGTTCTCCAGCGCGTCGATGCCCAAAACCGAGAGCTTGCCCGCCGAAGGCCGCGACAGCGTGGAGAGAATGCGCAGCAGGGTGGTCTTGCCAGCACCGTTGGGGCCGAAGATCGACAGGAACGCCCCGGCGGGCAGCTCAAAGGAGACGCCGCCGAGTGCTTTGCGGTCGCCGAAGGCCTTCACGAGCCCCTCGGCGCGCACGGCGGCGGCCCTTTGCGGCTCACGGGTTGTCTGGGCTACGACGTCCATGGCACCCTACGCCTTCTTTGCCTGCGGTTTGGCGTCCTCGACCACGCGCAGGGCGGCGGAACCGCGAGGGGGGACGGTGGCGCACACGGCACCCAGGGCAACAATAACAAAACCGACCCACACCGCCAGGATGAGCGGGTTCACCCGGGCGTTGATCACGGTGTTGCCGTTGGAGTAGTGACCCTGGTAGACCACGAAGAGGTCCTCGAAGGGATCCGAGATGGTCTTGGCCTCGACGCGGCTCTGGCCGTAGTAGCTCTTGGCCGTGAACTGCAGGGTGGGGTTGATGGTGCCGAGCTCGCGGCCGTCCTTGGACACGGCGATGACCACGTCGCTGCACTGGTTGCGGTCCTCGTCGACGTAGCTCTCCTCGCTCTCGAGGGTCAGGGTGTAGGCGCCCACCTCGTGGGTGTCCCCGATGCCGGTAAAGGCAAAGGTGCGGTCGGTCACGTACATGGCGGAGCCGATGAGGCCCACCAGGATCACGCCAACGCCGAGGTGCGTCAGATAGCCGCCGGCCTGGGCCGGGGACTTCCAGAAGAGGCGCCCCAGAGCCACGAAGGCGTTCTCGCCCTTGTTCTTCATGCGGGAGCGCACGCCGCGCACGATGAGGTAGGCAGACCCCGCCACCAGCAGCGCCGCCACCAAGAAGCCCACGAGCGCAAGGCCGTTGTAGTACCAGCTCGGCCCCATGGCAGCCAGGTCGGCGGCGGCCACGGCGTCGGCCTGCTCGAGGTTCGCGACGTAGGCGGGGTAGAGCTGCGTGTACCAGTGGCCCGCGAGCAGCGCAAAAAGCACCACGGCGATAACGGCGGGGATGCGGAAGTTCTTCCAGAACTCCTTGCCGTCGGTGCGCTTCCACGCCAAGAAGGGGCAGACGGCGAGAAGAGCGCAGAACAGCACGCCCAACGGACGGGCCACGGCCTCGTAGGCCGCCGTGCCCACGGTCATGCCGCCCAGGGGCAGCCATGTGGGCAGCGCGCTCGAGATGGTGAGGTACGCCAAGAGGATGGCGGAGAACACCATCACGATGTTGGTGAGGTAGTACGAGAGGTTCTTGGAGGCCGCCGACTCCATGTCGTCGCCCGAGGCAAACGTGCCGCGGCGCATGACCCACAGCACGAGCAGGGCCAAAAGCGACAGTACCATGATCGCCAGGAACAGGTAGGTCGAGACGGGGTCGCTGCTGAACGCATGGACCGACTCCACGATGCCCGAGCGGGTGATGAACGTGCCGAGCACCACGAAGACAAAGGTGAGCACGGCGGTCAAGAGGGCCCAACCGCGCATCATGTCGCGCTTGCGGTAGACGGTGAAGCTATGCAGCATGGCCACCGAGGTGAGCCAGGAGAGAAGGCTTGCGTTCTCCACCGGGTCCCAACCCCAGTAGCCGCCCCAGCCGAGCACCACGTAGGCCCAGACGGCGCCCAGGCCTATGCCGACAGAAAGGAAGATGAAGGAGAAGAGCGCGATGCGGTTGCAAAGGTCGACCCAGCGCCGCGAGGGGTCGTTGCACACCAGGGCGGCGATGGCGTAGGCAAAGGGCACCGTCATGCCGGCGTAGCCGATGAACAGCGTGGGCGGGTGGATTGCCATGGCCCAGTGCTCGAGCAGCACGTTCATGCCCCAGGTCGAGGCGATGCCCACGAGCTGGCCGTCCGCGTCGATGTAGGAGGGGTCGGTGAGCAGGAAGGGGCTGTTGCTGCTCGAGAAGAGCATGACGGCCGTGAATATGACCAGGACGAGCATGACCACGGCAAGGGCGACGTTCGACAGCTCGTCACGCTCGCGACGGCGGTGCCAGGCGACCCATGCGGCAAAGACCGCGATCAAAAAGCCCCAGGTCAAAAGGGAGCCCGAACGGCTCGCCCACAGGCCGGCCAGCTGGAACAGCCAGAACAGCGACCCGGTGTCCTCGGGGTAGTTCTGGGCCACATACTGGATGGCCACGTTATGGAAAAAGAACCCGTGCACGATGACGCCGGCACACACGAGAATAGCGACAGCCGCCACAAAGACGAGGGCGTAGCCCACCTTGGTCAACGTCTGGGGGCGTGCGTCGCCCTTGGCCTGCCATGTGGGCTTGCGAGCGGCGGCACGGCCGGCGGCAAACCCTGCGATAAGGCAGGCGACCGCCGCCAGGGATGCGGCGAAGCACACCCACAGCGACGCCTGCCCCATCGTTCCCAACGCGTACGAAACCATCTAAACGACCCATCCTCTCCCACGCCGACCCCGCAGGCCGACCTCTCCAGAAAACACGGGCGCGGCCCCCGAGGGGTCGCGCCCGCCGTTGCCATACATTACTTCTGGGCCGCGACCCCCGCGTCCATGGCCACGTCGATGGCCTCGAACAGCTTGCCGCCCTCGGCGAGGGTGCCGGTCACGACGACGGCGGAGCCGTCTTCCATGCCGTCGGGAAGGGCCCCGTCGTAGGCGATGTCGAGGGAGCTGCCCTGAGAGTTCACCACAAAGCGCACGGGCTCGTCGATCCCGGCGATGGTGCCGGCCGTGACATAGCCGGCGAGCTTGACCTCGGTCCCCACGTAGACGCCGGGGTTGGCGGCCAGCGTGGCGGCCGTGACCGAACCCTCGGCGCTCTCGTACTTGGAGGGACACTTGGTCACCAGCTCGTTGCAGGCCACCGAGCCGTCTTGGACGACGCCGGTGCAGATGGCGGTCACGCCGTTGCCGAACGTGGCCGGTATGGCGCC
This sequence comes from Coriobacteriaceae bacterium, assembly GCA_019421015.1. Lineage (GTDB taxonomy): Bacteria > Actinomycetota > Coriobacteriia > Coriobacteriales > UMGS124 > JAHZGC01. Next base: position 139,847 of record JAHZGC010000007.1, read on the forward strand.
CGTGTAGGCCACCGTGAGCACCGCGCCGGGGTCGTTGTCGTCGGCAATCTCAAAGACCGCAGAAGAACCCTCTGTGCGGTAGGAGTCGTTGACCACAGCACCCGAGACCTGCACCTTCTTGCCCTCGTAATCGCCCGAGGCGGCCTGGGCCACCGAAAGCGACGTGGCGGTGCCGCCGGAGCCCACGACGGCGAACAGCACCGCCGCGACCGCCGCGATGACCAGCCCCACGATCACGAGACGCTTCTTTGCCGCTTTGTTCATAGGTTCCACACCTCCCGTTCGCAAGGGGCCGCGGGCCTCCCCAGGCCGGGCCCCTTGCGCTTCACCGTTTTTGTCGGGCGCCTATTGTCGCGCAATTACAGCCGTTAGGCCAATCGCTTTTTCGCAAAAGCACCTGCAAACGGAGGTTGTGAAGACCTTTTTTATAAACCTATAGCAAGGCTATAGGAGGTTCAAAATACCCTAGCGTTGGGCCACCGAGGGAACGGCCTTGCGCAGCGCGCTGGCCACCAGGATGGCGACCACGGCCTTGAGGACGTCGGGGATCAAGAACGGCACCACGCAGACCCCGAGCACATAAGAAAGCTCGTAGGGGCTGCCGCCGATCATGCCCATGGCCAAGAAGTGCACCGTGCCCACCACGTAATACACCGCCATGACCACCAGCGCCGCCGCGATGTCGCCCGCGAGCGACCGGCCGCGGTGCTCGACGCGCAGGCGCGGAGGGCACACGGCGCGACGGACCAGGGACCCGAGCCACACGGCCAGCACAAAACCGTAGAGATACCCGCCCGTGGGGCCGGCCAACATGGCAATGCCGCCGCGCATGGCCGAGAAGACCGGCAGCCCAAGGCCGCCGAGCAGCAGGTAGCCGCCGAGCGCCAGCGCCGCCTGGGCAGGGCTAAACACCAGGGCCGCCAAGACGACCGCAACGGTCTGCAGCGTGAAGGGAATCGGGCCAAGCGCAACCGTCACCTGCGCAGACACCGCCAGCAGGGCGATCAAAACACCGGCCTGGGCGATGTCGCCAACGGCGAGCCCCTCCTTCTCGGCCGCAGCTTCACAGGGGCGCGAGGACAGTTCTTCAGACATTGATGCTTCCTTTTCGGCAACGCCGCCGCCAGGGCAACCCACAGCGCCGAACGCCGCCACTCGTTTTTCTCATTTTCTTAGGGCGTTTTGAGAAAGCCCCACCGCAACGCGGTGCGAGACTTTAACCAAAAACGCCCTAGAGGGCCACGTCCGTGCCGATCGGCCTCAAAGAGGCCTGCTCGGCAGAAAACTCCATCTCCCGACCGTCGGGTGCCCGCACCGTGGCGCGCCCCCAGCAGTCGATGCCCGCAAACGTGCCGACGTCCACCGTCGCCCCCGCGGGATCGAGCACGGCCACGGGCTCGCCCAGCATGGCCAGCGAGTCCGCGTACTCGTCGAGCACCGGCGCCAGAGGCCCCGCGGCCGCACGGCCGCCTCCCAGCGCTGCGGCCCACGCGTCCACGGCCTCCACGATGCGGCGCTGGAACACCCGGGCGGTGGCCTCCATGTCCCGGGGCTTCTCCCCCAGGGCCTGGGCAACGCAGGAGCGGGGCAGCGCGCGGGGGCTGTCGAACAGCGCCTGAGCGTCTTCCCCCAACGGCTCCACGTTCAGGCCAACGCCGCATACGGCGTAGAGTCCCGCAGGGCTCGAGCCTGCCTCCACCAGGATGCCTGCCAGCTTTCCCTCGTCGAGCACCACGTCGTTGGGCCACTTGAGGGCCGCGGCCCCCACCCCCAGGTCCTCCCGCAACGCATGGAGCACTCCCAGGGAGCACACGGCGGAGAGGCCCATGAAGAGCTGCATGGGCACCGCCGGCCGCAGCAGCACCGACAGGTACAGGTTGCCGCGGGGGGATACCCAGCCGTGGCCGCGGCGGCCGCGACCGGCCGTCTGCACGAGCGCCGCCACCGCCGTCCCGTGCGCAGCCCCCTCGTGGGCGAGGGCGCGGACGTCGTCGTTGGTGGAGCCGGTCTCGTCGAGCATCGTCAGCGCCATGGCGCTCATGGAATCAGCCTCCCCAGGTCTTCGGTCACCCGTCCCAGCCGCCCCTCGGCCGGCGCGACGGCAACCCCCTCGCCCACGCAGAACCCCTCGACGTCCCCCACCAGGTCGGCGAGGGGGCGCAGCACGAACTCGCGCTCCCCCATCCGCGGGTGCGGCAGCGTCAGTCGCGCGCCCGCATGAGCTTCTCCCTCTATCCACAGCAGGTCGAGGTCCAGGGGCCGCGGGCCGTTCACCACCGTGCGCACGCGGCCGGCGCCGGCCTCGACGGCCAGCAGGGCCTCGAGCAACGCCATGGGGTGCAGCCCCGTGCGCACCTCGAGGACGGCGTTGGCAAAGGAGGGCTGCCCGTCGAGATAGGCCGGCTCGGTGTCGTACACGTCGCTGGCCGCCACCACGGAGGTGAGGGGCAGCGAGGCGATCGAAGAAACCGCGCCGCGCAGCGCGGCCAGCCGGTCCCCAAGGTTGGCCCCGAGGGCAATAAAGGCGCGTCGCGGCTCGACGAGACCCCGGCAAGCCGCAAACGTCGCGAGCGCCTCGGCCGTGGCCGCCACGTCGTGGACCCGCACGACCCGGGCCCCCGCCTCGACGGCCGCCAAGGCCACCCCCACCGACGCCGCGTCACGGCGCAGGGCCGGGTTCGCCCCGCTCAGGGCCCCCACGAACCGCTTGCGCGACACCGCGCAGAGGTAGGGGTACCCGAGGCGGGCGAGACGCCCCGTCGCCCGCTGAACCGCCAGGTCCTGGCAGGCGTCGGTCCCAAAGCCTGGACCGGCGTCGAGGCAGATCCGCTCGCGCGCCACCCCCGCCGCCTCCAGGGCGCAGGCCCCTTTGAGCAGGAACCCCTCCACGTCGGCCACAAAGGCCTCCGGGTCGCGGGTATGCCCTGCGGGGACGGGCCCGCCCAGGGCGCCGGGTGCCGCATGCATCAGCACGCATCCGCAGTCCCCCGCCGCCACCGCCTCGACCATCGCCGGGTCCGTAAACCCCGAGACGTCGTTCACGATGCGGGCGCCCGCCTCCAAGGCGGCGACGGCGACCTCGGCATGGCGCGTGTCAATCGACACCAGGGCCCCGGCGGCCGCGAGCTCGCGAACCACGGGCAGCACGCGCTCGCGCTCCTGGGCCGGGTCCACCGCCGTGAAGCCCGGCCGCGTCGACTCCCCGCCGACGTCCAGAATGTCGGCCCCTTCGTCGAGCAGCCGCATCCCCCAGGCAACGGCCTCGGCCGCCCCGGCGTGGGCGCCCCCGTCGCTAAAGGAGTCGGGCGTCACGTTCACGACCCCCATCACCCGGGGGCGCCCCAGGTCCAGCACCGTGCCTCCGCACCTCCAGCGGCGGGCCAGCGGCAGACCGCCCTTCCCGGCGCTCATCGGGCGCCCCCAGCGATCAGGGCCGCCACGCGGTCGCGCGCGGCCGAGTCCTCCTCGTAGACGCCGCGGGCGCAGCAGGTCACCGTCTTGGAGCCCGGCTTGCACACGCCCCGCATGGTCATGCACATGTGCTCAGCCTCGAGCTGCACAAAGACGCCCCGGGGGGAGAGCCCCGCCACGACGGCGTCGGCCACCTGGGCCGTCAGGCGCTCCTGCAGCTGCAGCCGGCGCGCATAGGCCTCAACGCAGCGCGCGAGCTTGCTCAGGCCGCACACCCTGCCGTCCGCCCCCGGCAGGTAGGCCACGTGGGCCACGCCGTAAAACGGCAGCAGGTGATGCTCGCACAGGGAGTAGAACGGTATGTCGCGCACCAGCACCACGTCGCGGTGTTCGGCGGCGAACGACACCTCGAAGAGCTCGGCGGGGTCCTTTGCCGCTCCCCCGCAGACCTCCTCCCACGCCCGGGCAACGCGGGCAGGCGTGTCGAGCAGGCCCTCGCGGCCGACGTCCTCGCCGGCGCCCTCCAGGATGAGCCGCACGCCCCGCTCGATTTTCTCCCGATCCACCGGTTCCTCCTCAATCTTTGCCCCGCACCGCCCTCAGCGGCCGCATGTCGGTATCGGGGCATTGTACCAGTCGTTGCAGACGCCCCCTCCGCAAGCGCCCGATACACAAACGTCGCGCGAGCCTGCTATCATGCCATCGTCGATACCGCCCAACCCAAGGAGTCTGCCGCCCATGAACGAGGAGTCCTACGCCACGCGCCTGGTGAGCTGGAACGTGAACGGCCTGCGGGCCGTCATGAAGAAGGGCTTCCCCCAGATCTTCTCGGAGTTCGGGGCCGACGTGGTGGCGCTTCAGGAGACCAAGCTCCAAGACGCCGACCGCGCCAAGCTCGACCTGGAGACCCTGCTGCCCGGCTACCACCAGACGTGGAACTACGCCGAGCGCAAGGGGTACTCGGGAACGGCGGTCTTCAGCCGTGAGGAGCCCCGCAGCGTCCGGTACGGCTTTGAGGAGAACCCCGACGACGAGGGCCGCATCTGCGCCCTCGAGTTCGACCGCTACTGGTTCGTGAACGTCTACACGCCCAACGCCCAGGACGGCCTCAAGCGACTGGACTACCGCATGGCCTGGGACGACGAGTTCCGCCGCTTCCTGTGCGACTTGGCGGCCCACAAGCCCGTGGTGGCCTGCGGCGACTTCAACGTGGCCCACCAGGAGATCGACCTCAAGAACCCGGGCCCCAACCGCGGCAACGCGGGCTTCTCAGACGAGGAGCGCGCCAAGTTCACCGACCTGCTGGGCGCCGGCTTCACCGACACCTTTCGCCTGGTGCACCCCCACGAGACGGGCACCTACAGCTGGTGGAGCTACCGCTTCAACGCCCGGGCCAACAATGCCGGCTGGCGCATCGACTACTTCCTGGTGAGCAACAGCGTGGCCGGCCGCGTCTCCGACGCGCGCATCCTCAACCACGTCTACGGCAGCGACCACTGCCCCGTCCAGCTCGACATCGTCCTATAGGCCGCAAGAACCCACCGTCCAGGCCAGGGGAAGAAGCCCCCCCCGAGGCCCCTCTCCCCTCTCAAGGCAAGGAGCTCCCATGTCGATCGACCCCACCACCTATCGAGCGATCGTAGGCCTGCTCGACCGCGAGCTCGTGTGCGCGCTGGGCTGCACCGAGCCCATCGCCCTCGCCTACGGATCGGCCCTCGCCGCCGCCGCCCTCGGCGAACCCGCCGAGCACCTGCACGTGCGCTGCAGCGGCAACATCATCAAGAACGTCAAGGGCGTCTCGGTGCCCAACGCCGAAGGCATGAAGGGCGTGGAGTGCGCCGCCGTGCTCGGCTGCCTGGTGGGCGACCCCGAGCGGCGCCTCGAGGTGCTCGAGGCCGTGACTCACCAGGACGTGCTCCGTGCCAAGGACCTCATCGCGCAGGGGTTCTGCACCGTGGAGCTGGTCGAGGAGGTGCCCAACCTCTACATCGTGGTCGACGCCCGCGGGACGTCTCACACCGCCAGCGCGACCCTGCGCGACCGGCACACCAACGTGGTCGCCCTGGAGCGCGACGGTGCGCCCGTGACCTGCGGGCCCCTGGGAACCCACGTGTGCTGCGAGGAGGCTGCGGCCGCGGCCTGCGACACCTCCAAGAAGACCGACCTGCTCACCATGGAGGTCATCTGCACCTTTGCCCGCGAGGTCGATCCCGCAGACGTGCGCGAGGTCCTGGACCGTCAGATCGCCTGCAACAGCGCCATCGCCCGCGAGGGGCTCGACGGCCACTGGGGCAGCGAGGTGGGCCGCACGATCCTGGCCACCCGGCCGGCCGACGTCGTGACCCGCATGCGCGCCCGCAGCGCCGCCGGCAGCGACGCCCGCATGGGCGGCTGCTCCCTGCCCGTGGTCATCAACTCGGGCTCGGGCAACCAGGGCATGACGGTCTCGCTGCCCGTGATCGAGTACGCCGAGACCATCCGCGCGAGCCACGAGGACCTGCTGCGGGCCCTGTGCATCTCGAACCTCACGGCGCTCCACCTCAAGCACTACATCGGCAGCCTCTCGGCCTTCTGTGGCGTGGTGTGCGCGGCTGCGGGGGCCGGCGCGGCCGTGACCTATCTGGCCGGCGGCACCGACGACCAGATAGGGTCCACCGTGATCAACACCATCGCCAACGTGGGCGGCATCGTGTGCGACGGCGCCAAGGCCAGCTGCGCCGCCAAGATCGCCAGCTCCGTGGACGCCGCCATGATCGGCCACAGCATGGCCATGCTCGACGGCGGCTTCTGCGCCGGTGACGGCCTGGTGCAGGACACCGTGGAGGCCACCATCATGTCGATGGGCTATGTGGGCCGCGTGGGCATGCACTCGACCGACGTCGAGATCCTCAACATCATGATCGGCAAGACGTGCCTGGAGGAGATGGGCTGCTAGTCATGGTGCGCACGTTCTTTAAGGCCGTACCGGCGCCCGAGGGCGACGACCAATGGCTACTCTAGAGCATTTTGAGAAAGTCCCTGCACAAGGCGCGTCGGGGCGCGGTGTGCTAGGGCACATAAGCCCCGGCGCAACGCGGTGCAGGACTTTATTCAAAATGCTCTAGCATCTCGACCGTATGCTCCGCATCGGCTGCCGAGGCCTCCACGGCGTCGCATCCCGGGAACTCCCCGTGGGTGACCAGGCGTAGCCCCGCGCCGTCGCCCAGCAGCGTGTAGCCCGCGATGCCCGTGGTCTTGCGGTAGGCAAAGCACAGGCCGCCGTCGATCACGACCCGGCACCCTCCCCCGCGCACGGGTTTTTCGCCCTTGGGCAGCTTCACGGGCGTGTGGCCGTTCACGATGCGCCCGCGCTCGGGATCCACCCCGAACGCGGCGAGGACGGCCTTGCAGGGGGCCGCGTCCTCCCTGGTCAGCGCGTAATAGGGGTCCTCGGGCTCCTTCCACGTGGCCTTGTCCTCGATGTAGGTGCGCTCGAAGGTCTTGACCACACGGCCGGCAAAGGTCGACTGCCAGCCGCACCACAGCTGCCCCATCCAGTCGAGCGCCCACCGGTCGCGCTCGGTCCACGCGCGGCGGCACAGGCCATCCACCCAGTCGAGCAGCTCCTTGCCGGCATAGACGCCCTCGCCGCAGTCCACCGCCGCAAACGTGCCGTCCTCCTCCAGCGGCACGCAGCCGTGGAACGCCAGTAGGTCTCCGGTCTTCTCGTACACCGAGCCGTGGTCGTACAGCCACTGCACCTGCTCGCGCAGGCGCTCGCTGCCCGTGAAGGCCGCCACCAGACCGTCGAGCACCCGCTGCTCGTCGACGCTCAACGCATAGGGGTCGGCGGCGTCGAACGTGGGGAAGTCCACCGTCTTGAGCGGCTGCTCTACGCCGTAGACCGGCACCACCCCGCGCTCGAGGTCCATGGCGCCCCAGAGCAGACGGTCCTCCATGGCCCACTCAGGGTGGCGCATCACGGCCTGGCCCTCCACCTTGAAGAGGATGGCCGAGATGGCCTTCATGGCGGGCGTCATCACGCCGTCGTCGGCATAGAGGGCTTCTCCCAAGGCGAACAGCGGCTGGAGGTCGATACCGTAGCCCTCCTCGAACTGAGCCACGTTGCCGTACTTCACATTGTTGCGCACACAGGTCGCAATGCACACCGGGTCGCCGGCAGCCGCCCCCATCCAGCAGACATCGTGGTTGCCCCACTGCACGCTGGCCCCGGGAATGCCCATAAGCACCTGCGCCACCTCGTCGCCGCGGCTGCCGCGGTCCCACAGGTCGCCCACCAGGTGAAACCGCCCGGTGCCATGGGCGCGCACACGGCGCGCCAGGTCATCAAAGTCCGCGCTGCCCGTCCGCTCCGGGTAGTACAGCGCGCAGCACAGGGCGTCGGCCTGAATGTGGTCGAGAAGGTCGCCACACACACGCTCCACCAGAGCCCGGGTCTCCCCCGAAGCCGAGCGCACCAGGTGCTCAAAGGCCGGCGCGTCGCCGTGGATGTCGCTCATGTACGAGTCGGCCACCCCCGGCTCGGCCTCCAGGGCCGCCTCCAGGCGCGCGGTGCAGGCGTCGAGCAGCGGGACGTCAAGCGGGGCGATGGTCAAAGGGGCAGCGACATTCGACACGAACAACCTCCCGGTCGGGGCAACAGTATGCCGACCAGTATAGCGCTCGCCGCCACCCGCAAAGCGCGCTCCTGTGACCGGGATGGCCCAAGAGCCCCCTAGCAGTCGGCCACAGGCCCGCGCGCGCCGCGCCCGTCGGTCGCCGGCACACCCGTCTCGAGCGGGCAGCCCTCAAGCGCCTTCAGGTCGACCGGCAGCCCGTTCTCGTCGAGCTCGCGACCCTCCTCGCGGGCCTCGCGGGCCACCACGGCCTTCATCGAGGCAATGGCGCACTCGAGCATGGAGTCGTCGGGCTCGTTGGTGGTGATGAGCTGCATGGCCATGCCCGGCGCCAGCACCACCTTGACCAGCGGGTTGTCGGGATGGCTCCCGGCCCAGCGTACCGTGACCTCGTAGGCAACCCCTGCCACCACCGGCAGCAGGATCAGGCGGGAGAGCACCACCACGGCAAAGCGGCCCGGACCGCCCTGCAACCCCAGAGACTCCGCCACCAGGTCGGTGGGAAACACCGTGAACACGATGATCGAGATGAGCAGCGTCATGATGATGAACGCCGTACCGCACCGCACGTGTTGGCGTGAGAAGCTCCGACAGTTCTCTGGCGTCAGAGGCAGCCCATGCTCCAGGCAGTGGATCGTCTTGTGCTCGGCCCCGTGGTAGCTGAACATACGCTTGATGTCGGGCATGAACCCGATCAGCCACATATAGAGGATAAACACGCCGGCGCGCAGGATGCCGTCGACCAGGTTCCACGCAAGCATGTTCTCACGGGTGTAGTCGCCGATCACCAGGTTGGTGATGCCCGCCGGGGCAAGGACAAACAGCGCCACACCGAGCACCACGCCCACAACCATGGAGACCATCATCCAGCCAGACAGCCCCTTTTCCTCGGCCTCCTTCGTGGCCGCCTCCTTCTCGGCGGCAAGCTGGGCCTCCATCTCGGCGCGCGCCCTCTCCTGATCCTCGGCGCTCATCTGGGCGATGCGGGCCGACTCCTTGGGGTCGTCTTCCTCAAAGTCGTAGGCGTGGGCCGCCGTGATCCCCATGGCTTTGAACTGCAGTATGAGCGACTCGACAAGCGAGACGCACCCGCGAACCAACGGCCAGCGACGCCACTGTTGCTTCTTGCCATAGCCGGGTACATCATGCTCTTCTACATAGATGGACCCGTCGGGCTCGCGAACCGCCACAGCCCAGCTGTACTTGCCGCGCATCATCACACCTTCGAGCATGGCGGCACCGCCGATGTGCGTCTGGAACAGCTCCCCGTCGGCACCGGTCCCCTTCTTGTCAGACATGGGCACGTTCCTCTCATAGGCCGAAAACCCAGGTCCCGGCCCTCGTTTTTTGCATAGGGCATCAGGTTACTCGCTTCTTGGCCGAAGCGAAACCCCCTTGGGCGCTTTGCCCGCGGGTTCACACGCGTCAGGCGCTCCCCAACGCAAAAAACGCCCGTCCCCGAATGGGAACGGGCGCCGAAACGTGTCTTTTCCAAAGCGTTCCTTTTGCCCTGCGGCGCGCACCCCTTAGCCTGCGGCACGGCACTCCATGCAGTTGCGCGGCTGGGCAGCCACCGCCTCGGCAGCCTCCCTATGGTGGCGCTCGCTGCCATACTCATCCCACAGCCGCTCGGCATAGGGGGCCCAGTCCTCATAGCAACCCCGGCACTTCTCCGCCAAAGCATGCGCGTCTTCAGGAGCCTGAAGGTCGGTCGAGTGGGCCCCGCTCTCGTCGACCATCTCCGCGATGCGCCCGATGTTGTCGAGGATCGGGCAGGGCAGCAGGAGGTTCTCGTTGAACGGCTGATTGTCGTGGTACGCCATGAACAGCGGCGACTGCAGGCATTCGAGCAACGTATGGTCGTGGATGTTCATGTTCGAGTAGTGCGCGAACACACAGGGGTCGACGTCTCCCTGGGCGTTGATGTGCAGGTAGCGCCGCCCGCCGGCGATGCAGCCGCCCACAAACTCGCTGTCGCCCCAGAAGTCCATCGTGAACAGGGGCAGCTCCTCGCGCATGGCACGAATGAACTTGAACATGTGGGCACGCTGCTCGCCCGTAGGCACCAGCTCCGGCGTGGAGTCCACGCCCACCGGCATGAACGTGAAGAACCAGCAGAACAGCGCACCCCAGTCGATCATCTGCTGGAAGTACTCGCGCGAGCAGATGATCGGCTCGTTTGCCCTCGTCATGCAGGCGGAGATGCCAAAGAGTAGCTCGTTCTCGCGCAGCAGGTCCATCGCATGGGTCACCTTGCCGTAAACACCGTCACCGCGACGTCCGTCGGTGGAGTCCTCGGTCCCCTCCACCGAGAGGACCGGGATAAAGTTCCCGACTCGTTTCATGTCGTCGCAGAACTTCTGGTCCACCAGCGTGCCGTTCGTAAAGCACATGAACGCCGCCTCGGGATGGGCCTCGCAGAGCCGGATCACGTCGTGCTTGCGCACCAGCGGCTCGCCGCCTGTATAGATGAAGAAATAGCAACCCAGTTCCTCGGCCTGGTTGATAATGGAATCGATGTCATCGTAGCTCAGGTTGAGCTTGTTGCCGTATTCGGCGGCCCAGCACCCCGTGCAGTGCAGGTTGCAGGCACTGGTAGGGTCAAGCAGCACAGCCCAAGGGATATTGCATCCGTACCGCTCGCGCATAACCTCCTGACGAGGCCATCCAATCAGGTTCGCGTTGATGAGGAACGACCGGAAAAACGTGTTGCGGACGTTCGAGTCCAACGAATAGCTCTTCATGATGAGCTGATACCAATTGTTCTTTTCGTCGATAGCACGGCGGATTGCCTCGCGCTGCGATGGAAACAGGCTGGCCGGACTCAGACGGTCGATTAAAGACATGAGCTTGGGAATATTGGCCTCGGGGTTCTTATCCAAATACTTAAGACCCTCGTCGAGCGTGTGGGCCATTAGCCTCTCTTTAAGCGTCATCTCCATAATCGACCGCACCCTTTCTTTGCCTCAACGGTCCGTTTGCACCGTGTCCTTTGTTATTCCACGGCAGGAAACCTTTACGCTCTTTTAGACAAACCATTCCGAATAAACCATTTCGGTGCTGGCAAAACCCACTCAGCGCCGCCCAAACTCGAACGCGTTGAAAACGGTGTACCCAATGCTATGGGCCTCCAACCGCAACAAAAAATCCCCCATCAGCCACCGGCCGACAGGGGACGCAAGCATGGCAGGAAAAACCGCACGCACAAGGCCGATTCTGGCACCTATGCTCTCAGCGTATTCACCGAAATGCTTCCTTCGTCAAGATAGGTGTTGAGGTACTCGGCCCATCGCTGTTGAGCCGAAGGGGTGTTTTCGTACTCCTGACGCGCAACGGAATAGGCCAGCTGCGCCGAGTCGTAACTTGCCGAACCCGGTGCAAAAACCTCGTCCTTCAAAGCCTCGTAATAGGGGTTCGCCGTGTTTGCCCATGTCTGGGCACCGCTGTCCCAATTGGCTCCAAGCAGCCCGATGATGTAGTCCGCATAGGCCGCAGTCCCAACCTCGGTCGCCCCGTCCTCAGGAGGCTGTGGGGGCTCAGGTTCAGCAGCCGGCTGTCCCACAACGGTCTGGCGTAGCTTTGCCACCGCGGCAGCCTCGCCCAAAAGTCTCTGGGCGTCGGTCGCCTCCATACCGAAGTACGCAGCGACGGCGTCGGCATCGGATGAGCCCACGAGGTTCATCGCGTATTGGGCGACCTCGTCGGCAGACACTTCGATGCCGTTGTCTTTAACGAGCTGGGCCAAGATATTGTTACGTGCATATGAGACGATCTCGTCCGTAGAAGGCGTCTCATAGCTCCCGTCCGAACGACGGGCCGTCGAAAGACTGCCGGAACCCAGAATGGCATCGCGCGCGGTCACTTCGTACACCTCGCCTTTATAGCGATAGGTGCCCACCACGGTATCGAGCTGCGACTCCCCCAACACGCCGGCAACCGGGACCGGCGCGCTATGCAGGCCCCCCTGGAATACGAGCGTCCCGCCAATACCAACCGCAGCGCCCAACACTAACCCCAGACAGCACAAAACAACCGTCTTAGCCTTACCGCCCTTGCCTTGTTTCTCAGAGCGGGCGATTGGATTTTGAACAGCGCCACCCGCTTTTTTTGGATCATAGGGCGAAGGACGCTGGGCAAAATGACCCCGTGGGACACCGGGAGTCCCAGACGCTCCTCCCTGGGGAGCTGAAGGCGTCTGATACGGGCCACCCTGAGGATAGGGAGCTCCTTGATAGGGGCTCGGCGAAGACTGGTATACACCTTGCTGCTGCATCGTTCTCTGAGAAGAGGCGAGGGGCTGTTGCGGCACGGGCTGCCGTTGGGTCGTCGTCGTAGAAGAGGGCGTAGAAGAGGGGGCCGCCTGCCCCGGCTGGGGCCGATAGGACTGCCCTTGTCCCATCGCGGCGTACGGTTGCCCATACGCGTTCACGTTCCCCTGCTGCATAGGGTAATAGGAAGCAGCCCCGTAAGCCGACCCCTGCGCTGCCATCTGACCCTGCGCAGAAGGTTGGTACATCCCGCCTTCGCCATACCCATTCTGAAGATACGCACCGCCGGGGTCCTGCGCTTGCGGTTGGGATTGCCGGTCAGGCATCTGGGCTGGATTATAGGCGGCTTGGGCAGAAGGGTAACCTTGGGCCACCCTGGACTGCGCTGGAACAGGAGGCCGCTGATCCCGCATGTTTCCTTGTGAAGACGCAGAAGGGCGTCCAGACCCACCGTTTTCAAGGGGATAATTTGGCCAAGCATCCCTGTTTTCCCGTTGAGCCATCTATCCGTCCCGTCTCGTAAGCCAACCTGACCGACCACCACTACCGTCTGAGTTTCCTATAGTATGCCACCAGACAGCTTTGAAAGAACAGGCTGGGAGACAAACACGAGTTAGGCCACAAACGTTAAGCTCAACGCTCGTGGCTTCTTATCGATCCTCAAATCCTTGATTTTAGGCTTGATTCTAGGGTTGAGTTCCTAAACTCAATAATCTGCAAACGTTGAGTTCCTAAACTCAATAATCTGCAAACAAAAAGAGGGGCGCAAAGCGCCCCTCCCGGGTGTGTCGCATGGCTTCCGAAGCGC
>JAHZGC010000008.1:0-16700 GCA_019421015.1 Coriobacteriaceae bacterium
CGTTTTAACCCTCCCGTGCGCACAACCGTGTCGCTGGCGTATCTGACAGACAACCGTAATCCGGCCTTGGCGCTTCTGGCCCAGTTTCTAAGGGAGAAGTTCGCGGGGAACGGCAGCGTGTTGGCATAGGGTTGGGGGCATGCGGGCTGAGCGGGGAGCCCGCTTCCCGTTCGGGTTGGTCAGAGAGGCCTGTTTTGTGTTGCCGCCGGTTTTTGCCTTCCTATTCGACCCGGCGCCCCCTTTTCTGGCCACTTTTGAGGGTCGTGCGGGATGGCCCGACCCTCCAATGGACGTCCACCGCCCCCTGCAGGCATATCAGATTACTAAAACAGCAGGTAACGTCGGTGCTCCGCCCGAACGCGCTACCCATACGGGTCGGCCAACCCCGCCGACCATCCCGCACGACCCTCCCATGCGGCCACCGAACCCCCGGTTTCGCCGAATTTCCTGAACGGGAAGGCCCCCTCCCACATCCGCACGCGCTCAAATCGCCCCCGAGCCTCCTTCGACCCTTTACTCCACCCACTCCCGAATCCGGTAGCGCACCCCAAGTTCCTCGCAGATCGCACGGCAGCGGTCCTCCTCCTCGGGGGTGAGCGTGGTCTCCACCGTGGTCAGGGTCACCTCGGGCACGTAGCGGGCCGCTTCGCGGGCAAAGTCGAGCATGCCACCGAACGCCCCCTCGCCGTAGCGGCTTCGCACAATTTGCTGGTAACGGGCGGCGTCGGGGCTGTTCAGGCTGATCGAGACGCTGTCGACCACCCCTGCGAGCTCCGGCGCGATGTCGCGCCCGTTGATGAGCGACCCCTGCCCGTTGGTGTTCACCCTGATCGGCTTGCCGTAGCGTTCCTTCACGGCCCGGGCCACGCGAACCAGCAGGTCAAAGGCCTCGGTCGGCTCGCCGTAGCCGCAGAACACCACCTCGCGGTAGCGCTCTACGTCAAACGCCTCAAAGGCCGCCATGACCTCCTCAAAGGTGGGTTCACGCTCGAGCCACAGGCTGTCGGCACCGCCCACGCTGTCGCCCGACTGCCGCAGGCAGAACGTGCACGCGCAGGGGCAGCGGTTGGTCAGGTTCACATACAGGCCGTCGCCGACCTCGTAGACCAGGGTCATGGCCTTTTTCACGATCGATGCCCTTTCTTCTCTCCCGGGTCCCACGTTCTGCCAAGCCTTCCGCCCCAATAAGCCTCCAGCTCCAAGGCCGGCGCGCCCTTGTCGGCCGACCCTACCGCACAAACACCAGGGTACCCGCCGTCGAGAGCCCCTCGTCCAGCGCGAACCCCATGGCGTCGAATCCCCGCAGATCGGCGGGGTTCTCCACCGCACGTTCGGCGCACCAGCGCACGAACGACCCCCGCGCCGCCTTGGCCTCGGTGGCCTTCTGCACCAGCTTGCCGTCGCGCACGGTGCCAAACAGGCAGGTGAGAAGCCCTGGCGACTCGGGGTTGCCTCCTTTGACAGAACCATGCCCACCGGCCGCCGTCCCGTCGCTCCCGTCCGACCCGCCAAAGTACGGCGTCACCGCCCGGGCGTACTCCACCGACGCCAGGTTCACCACCACGTCGGGCGCGGCCTCGGCCCCGTCGGTGGGGTCGGTCAGCGCCTCATAGAGCGACCCGCCCCAGAACCCGTAGAGATCCCGGGCACCGGCCACCGCTAGCTTGGCCTGCATCTCGAGCCGATAGGGCACCATGCCGTCGAAGGGCCGCACCACCCCATAGAATCCCGAGAGGATTCGCAGGTGGTCGCGCAGGTAGGCCAGCTCGTCCTCGGTCATGACCGAGGGAGCCATCGCCTGGTACTGGATCCCTTCGTAGGCCAGGATCGCCGGTGAGAGCCCGCGCTCCAGGTCCATGGCCTGTAGGCGTTCGTAGTTGAGGTCGGTCAGCGCGTCGCTGCATTTCCAGAGCGCCTGGGCCTCGTCGCGCGAGAGCTGCCGCAGCCGGTCGAGCAGCACCTGGGTGCGGTCGAGGTAGCGCGGTGGCCCCTCCCAGGGCAGGTCGTCGACGACGTTCATCTTCTTGGCGGGCGAGATTACAAGGCGCATGGGGTCTCCGATGGGGCGGGGTCAGGAGAGGGCGGTTTCGAGAGCAGCTGAGAATTTTGTTAGACGGTTGCGTTTGAGGGCAGCGAGCTCCTCTTCTAAGGTCCGTGGGGGATGGGATTTGCTGCAAACAAGATGACGAATTGCATCAGTGACCAACAAGGGGTCTTTGTGGAAAAGCAATAGCAAGAAGTCGTCGGGATGCGTTGCTTCAATCCCAAACGAGCCAAGCTTGTCGAATGGGAAATCGGCGATGTTGTAGGTGACAATCGCCTGACAACATCCGGTCACGGCAGTTGCCAACACGTGTCCGTCATTTGTATCGGGTAGAATGTCAAAGGCACAACCATCCGACGGAGGCTCCAGTGCATAGGGAAATGCTCGATTTGCGGCATCGAACATGCTCCGTGCCTTTGTAATGGCCGAGGGTCTTAGGTTCGCAATAGCCTTGAGAGATTCGTCAATAATTTTGTTAGACCACACCGGTTCAAATAATCCAACTTCACCGAGCGATAGCAAAACGTCAAGCGTCCACGAGGTAACAAAGATATTTGCATCTAAGACTGCTCTCATAAGCTACCGATCAAATTGGGAGAGGTAATCTTCAACGTCCATATCGTAGAGACCGCCTGCGGTGGCCTGCTCGCGCAGCTCCTCCAGAGCCAACCGCGTTCTTTTTGCAGATGCCTGTTTGTAGGCGAGTGCATCGGAGAGCAGAACGCGCCGATGCCCCCCCTCGGAAACGCCCACGCAGGGCAAATCACCAGAGTCAACCATGCGGGCGACCGTGCGCGAAGAAACGCCCAGCAACTCGGCTACCTGACCGGTGGTTAGTGCTCTGTCTGCGTCTTCTTTTGCCTTGCCGCCGTTGATCACGCGTAAGACAGTTTTCACGACTTTGTATGATTCGGCGTCGAGCTCAGTCCGATTCCCGTGGGCGTCTACCAGGGCGGGCCCCATCCCATATGCTTCTTCTTGGGTGAGTAGCATAATGATACCTCGCAAACGATGTCTGTTTTGTCCGTTTTCATTGTAACCCGCTTATGTGTAGATGGGATCGATGTCATCCAAAGGCAACCGCCCGCCGCCCTTCCCCCGCGTCCTACACCACCGCGAGCAGCTCCTCGGGTCGTCGGCACATCGCGTCGGGCCCCTCGGCCATCAGCACTTCTTCGGGGAACATCCCCCACAACGCCGCCACCGCCGTGGTGCCCGCCGCGCGGGCTGCTTGCAGGTCAAAGGGGCTGTCGCCCACGTAGGCGCAGGCCGCGGGCTCAAGCCCCAGCCGCCCGCATCCCATAAGGACCGGCTCAGGATCAGGCTTGTGCCGCTCACAGTCGTCGCTGCCGATTACGAACTCAAAGGCGCCGTCGAGCCCAAAGAGCGCCAGCCCCCGCAGGGCCAGCTCGCGCCGCTTGGAGGTCACCACGCCCAGGCGCATCCCCCGTTTGCGCAGCTCGCTGACCGTGTGCGCTAATCCCGCGAACTCCCGCACCATCTCGTCGTGGTGGCTGTGGTTGTACGTGCGGTACACGTCGTGCAGCCGTTGCTGCACCGCCGGGTCATCGGAGAAGTCGGCCATCTGCTGCGCCAGCGGCACGCCAACCTTTGCCATGAGCTGCCCGTCGGGCAGGGGAGCGCCGAGCACCTGGGCCGTCGCGTGCCTGAACGACGCGAGTATGAGGTCGTGGGTGTCGAGCAGCGTGCCGTCGAGGTCAAAGAGCACGCCGGCGATGCGGGGGCGGTCGGTAGGCGAGGGCTGGGCGGGCGAGACGACGGTCGGCATGGGCGGGGGCTCCTTGGGCGCAAAGGGTAGGGAAGGGGCAGGCGTGCGGGCGCGCAGGGTTGTCGTGATCAAGCGGGGCCATTTTATAGCATCGTCCATACTTGTTTGCATCGGTAGCGCGACCTGTGAGGCGGAGGCTGGCTTGGCGACGGGGGTATTCTGGACTTGGCGACAGGGTGGCACTCTGGACGAGAACGGGACTTTGCGACTCGAGCGGGGTGTGCATTGGACGAGATTGGGCCTTTGCGACACAGTTTTGCCGACCACGTGGAGGAACGTCGTACCAAACAAGCGCTGTACCTGTGGTGATACCGATGCACTATTAGATGCTATCCAAAAAGCATGTCGCAAACCTCTAATCTGGTCCACTTCGACCCCGGCTAAAATCGCAAAGCTGCGGTTTCGTCCGCCGTGCGACATGAACCATCGGGCCCCGTCCGCCTTCTGCTGCCCGCCCCGCCGTTCACCGACCGTCCGCGCTCTCCATTGTGTGCTACAAATGTCGATAGTTACGCTACCTGCACCTTTCGTGCGAGTATCTCCACACACCCTTGCCGAATCAGTATAATTCCGCTAATTTTCACTCTCGCACTTTTGGATTCGTCGACCGGGACAGCAAGAAAGGGGGAGCGTCACCGTGGCAGCAGCCGTTCGTCAAGAAGTGAAACGGGGGGGGGCGCTTTCTCCGCTATCTTGCGCCCTAGCGCCATCTAACCCGGCTTCGCGCCCCAGCGCCTCCAAAGCTCCCAGTGCCACCCCGCGCCCCAGCGCCTCCCAAGGTGCCGCCGCTCCCAGCGCCCCCGCGCGCTCCACAACCCGCCCCCTCACCTGTGTCCTCCACGTGACCCCCGGCAGCGAGCTCACCCTCTGCCGCCGCGTCTCCAAGGTTGCCCAGGATCACCTCACTGACTGCTACGTGCCCCAGAGCCAGCTCCCCATGCGCATCCAGGGCGTGTGGGAGTTCCGCGACTCGATCCTCTTCCCGGGCTACATCTTCCTCGAGACCCAGTCCGCCGACCTCCCGTCACTCGAGGCCGACCTCGGGCTCATCACCGACTACCACCGCCTGCTGCGCACTGAGGGTGGCGTCTCCGTCCTCACCCCCGACGAGGCCCAGGTGATTCAGGCCCTCTGCGGCCCCACCCATTATCTCCCCACGAGCTACGGCACCATCACCGCCGGCCAGCTCCACGTCTCCCACGGCCCGCTCAAGGGACGGGAGCACTCCGTCGTAAAGATCGACCGCCACAAGCGCTGCGCCTACGTCCGGGCGGGGCTGCTCGGCCGCGCCTCGGTGCGCGTGGGGTTGGAGGTGCCCACCAAGACCTAGCCGCACCCACACCCGCGCCACCGAGTCTCGCGATTTTGCCGCGCAAAGCCCATCGGCCCCTGGGGGAGAGGCCCCGCAGGTCCCAAGCCCCCGCCACGTCCCGGTGGTCTTTGCGCAGCAAACTCGAGGAGGCGTCCCTCTGGATTGCCCCCCAACGAGCCAGCCGCACAGTCCACATACCCCATCGCCGGCGGGGCGGTGCCACGAGTGGGTCCCGCGCGGTATGGGGGAACGCATGCCCTCTTCTTCCCAGCGCCCCAAAAGCGACCTTTTGGGAGCGCAAGCATGGCCCAAAAGCCACGACCGGGAGGCCCGACCTCCCAGAAAGGGCGGTGTCCATGCAGCCTAAATGGTATGTGATCCAGGTCCAGGGCGGCCGAGAGCACGCCATGGCCAAGCTCATCAGCGCCATGGCGCCCCAAGACCTGGTGCAGGAGTGCTTTGCCCCGTCGTTCACCGCCGACGTCAAGGTGCGCGGCGTGTGGTACCCAGCCAACAAAGTCATGTTCCCCGGATACGTCATAGCCACCACCTACGACGCCCCCGCGCTCAAGCGCTCCCTGGTGGGCGTCCCCGAGTTCACCCGTCTGCTCAGCGCCGGCGGAACCGTGTTCGCGCCCCTCAACCGCCGCGACCGCTCCCTCATCGAGGGGCTCACCGAGCCCGGAAAGCGCACCGTGGCGATGTCGCAGGCCTACGCCGTGGGAGACCGCGTGGTGGTGACCAGCGGCCCCCTTATGGGCCACGAAGCCTGGATCACGGGCTTCAACCGGAAGAAGAGCCTGGCGTTCCTCAAAGTGGACAACTTCCTCGGCAGAGACAACGTGACCGGACGAGCGGGGCTTGAGATTCTTGAGCGCAAAGCAGAACAGCCAACCGAATAACCCAGACACCGCGGCACAGGAGCCCCTGGGGTCTCAAGCAGCGGAGAAGCCCTCGGGATTTCGGGCACCACAGAAGGGCGCCGCGTCCCCGCAGCCCTCGGACCACCACGCACCGCAGGACCCCACGCGTCCGTCCTTGCGCCCCGCCATCCCCTTCTTCCGCACCTGGCTCGGTCGCATCGAGACCGCCTGCCTGGTCGCCTTCGACGTCGCGGCCACCTACGGGGCGTTCTGGGTCGCCACCTGGGGCACGGCGGCGGGGGAGCAGCTCTTCGGCAGCCCCCAGGGCTGGCTGCAGGGGGGCGTGCTCGCCCTGGCCAACGTCGCGGTGTTCCTGCTGTTCAACATGTACAACAGCCTGTGGCGCTACGCGAGCATCTCGGAGGTGCTGCGCATCGCGGCCGCGACCTTGGTGGGCGCGCTGGTCGGAGACGCCGTCTTCTCCGCCGCCTTCGGGGGCGTGGGCCTGCGGGCCTTCGTGCTCGCCTGGGCGCTCGTGCTCCTGCTCTGCGGCGGGGTACGACTGGCTTTGAGGGCCGCGTGGGGCAACCAGTCCTGGCGCCTGGCCCGCCGGGCCGCAGGGGCCGCCCCGCGCACCCTCGTCGTGGGGGCGGGCGAGACCGGCAGCCTCACCATCAAGCGCATGCTCACCGGCGACCGCGACATGCTGGGGGATCCCGTGGCCCTGGTGGACGACGACCCCTCCAAGCGCGGCATGCACGTGCACGGCATCAAGGTCGAGGGTACCACGGCCGATATCCCGCGCCTGGCCCGCGGGCTCGCCTGCGAGCAGGTGGTCGTGGCGTGCCCCAGCGCCGACTGGGGGCAGCGCCAGCGCATCCTTGCCCTGTGCATGCAGACGGGCCTCAAGGTGCAGACCCTGCCCGACGTGCGCGACCTGCCGGCGGAGGGGCTCGCCAGGGTGGCCCTGCGCGACGTCGAGATATCCGACCTGCTCAGCCGCGACGAGGTGCTGCTCGACCTGGGCCGCATGGACTACGTGGCCGGGCAGAGCGTGCTGGTGACGGGCGGGGGCGGCTCCATCGGCAGCGAGCTCGTGCGCCAGCTCCTGCCCGCGGTCCCGTCGCGCGTCGTGCTCTTCGACGTCTACGAGAACACCACCTACGAGCTCTACCACGAGCTCAAGGGCAAGGCGGCCGAGCAGGGCACCGAGCTCGTGGTCGAGATCGGCTCCATCACCGACCCCGAGGCCCTGCGGCTGGCCTTCGACCGCTGGGACCCCAAGGTGGTCTTCCACGCGGCGGCCCACAAGCACGTGCCCCTCATGGAGGGAGACGCCCGCGAGGCCGTGCGCAACAACGTCTTCGGCACGCTGAACGTGGCCCAGATGGCCCACGACCGCGGCTGCAGCCACTTCGTGCTCGTCTCCACCGACAAAGCCGTGAACCCCACGAACGTCATGGGCGCCACCAAGCGCATGTGCGAGACGGTCGTCCAGTCCTTCG
This sequence comes from Coriobacteriaceae bacterium, assembly GCA_019421015.1. GTDB lineage: Bacteria > Actinomycetota > Coriobacteriia > Coriobacteriales > UMGS124 > JAHZGC01. The sequence goes on from JAHZGC010000008.1 coordinate 7,514, forward strand.
CCGAGCGCGGGAGCCGGACGGTCTTTACGGCCGTGCGCTTCGGCAACGTGCTCGGCAGCCACGGAAGCGTGATCCCCCTCTTCAAGCGGCAGCTCAAGGAGGGCGGCCCCATCACGGTGACCCACAAGGACATCACCCGCTACTTCATGACCATCCCCGAGGCGAGCCGGCTCGTCATCACGGCGGGGGCCCTGGCCAAGGGCGGCGAGGTCTTCGTGCTCAAGATGGGCGACCCCGTGCGCATCTACGACCTGGCCTGCAACCTGGTGCGCCTCAGCGGCCTGCGCCTGGGTCGCGACATCGAGGTCAAGGTCACGGGGCTCAGGCCGGGCGAGAAGCTCTACGAGGAGCTGCGCATGGAGGGGGAGGACGTGATCCCCACCGACGTGGACGACATCACCGTCTCCACCGGCGCCCCCGTGCCGCCCGACCAGGTGGACAAGAACCTCGAGGCCTTGGCGGCCTGCTTGGAGGGGACCAACGACGAGATCAAGCGGGCGCTGGCCGAGGCCGTGCCGACGTATAGGCCGCAGCTTGCGGGGTAACCAAAGGCATCCTGACCACCTCGGCTCGCGTTGATGCGCGGGCCGTTCTTTTTATAAAGACCAAGCGACGCCTACAGAAGCAAGACGGGAGAAACCACGTGCTGAACAAGAGCAGGCTGCCGGAGCCCTTCGAGCGGAAGGTCTGGCTCTCGTCGCCGACCATGCACGGCGAGGAGTTCGAGTACATGAAGCGCGCCTACGAGACCAACTGGATGAGCACCGTGGGCGAGAACGTCGACGAGGCCGAGAGGCTCTCGGCCGAGGCCTGCGGCCGCGCCTGCGGCGTGGCCCTCTCCAGCGGCACCGCGGCCCTGCACCTGGCCGTGAAGCTCGCCGGTGTGAGGGCGGGCGACGAGGTCCTGTGCTCCGACGTCACCTTCGCCGCCACGGTGAACCCCGTCGTGTACGAGGGCGGCGTCCCGGTCTTCGTGGACACCGAGCGGGGCACCTGGAACATGGACCCCGAGGCCCTCGAGAGGGCGTTCGAGCTGCACCCGGGCGCCAAAGCGGTGATGGTGGCCCACCTCTACGGGACGCCTGCCAGGATGGACGAGATAGTCTCGATAGCCCACGCCCACGGCGCCGTCGTTATCGAGGACGCCGCCGAGGCCCTGGGGGCGACCTACAGGAGGCGCCCGGCGGGCTCCCTGGGCGACAGCTCCGTCATCTGCTTCAACGGCAACAAGATCGTCACCGGCTCCTCGGGAGGGGCGCTCCTGACCGACGACCCCGACGTCGCGGCGAAGGCCCGTAAGCTCTCCACCCAGGCCCGCGAGGCCGCGCCCTGGTACCAGCACGAGGAGGTGGGCTACAACTACCGCATGAGCAACGTGGTCGCGGGCGTGGTGAGGGGGCAGATGCCGCACCTGCGGGAGCACGTGGCCCAGAAGAAGGCCATCTACGAGAGGTACCGCGAGGGCTTCAAGGATATCCCGGTCTCGATGAACCCCTACGACGCGGGCGCCTCCGAGCCCAACTTCTGGCTTTCCTGCCTGATCGTCGACGAGGGCGCCATGTGCCCCCAGGTGAGGGGCGAGCGGGACTACCTCTACAGGCCCGAGCCCGGGAAGAGCTGCCCCCAGGAGATATTGGACGCCATATCCGCCATCAACGCGGAGGGACGCCCCGTATGGAAGCCCATGCACATGCAGCCCGTCTACAGGAACAGCGCTTTCGTGACCCGCGAGGGGAACGGCCGCGCCCGCACGAACGCCTACCTGCCCGGAGGCGTCGAGGACGTGGGCATGGACGTCTTCGCCCGCGGCCTGTGCCTGCCTTCCGACAACAAGATGACGGCCGCGCAGCAGGACAGGGTCATCGGGGCCGTGAGGGAGTGCTTTGAGTAACCGCGTGCTCCACAAGCCCTACGGCCCCTACGAGCGCTTCGTGAAGCGCCCCCTGGACGCGTGCCTGGCGGCGCTTGCCCTCGTGTGCCTGAGCCCGGTCATGGGCGTCACGGCGCTGTTGGTGCGGACGAAGCTGGGGAGCCCCGTCGTCTTCTCCCAGGAGCGGCCCGGGCGCATAGACCCAAAGACGGGCGAGGAAAAGATCTTCAGGCTCTACAAGTTCCGTTCCATGACCGACGCCCGCGACGCGGAGGGCAACCCGCTGCCTGACGGCGAGCGCCTCACGTCCTTCGGCCGGGTCCTGCGCTCCACGAGCCTCGACGAGCTTCCCGAGCTCTGGAACATCCTCAGGGGAGACATGGCGGTGGTGGGTCCGCGCCCGCAGCTGGTGCGCGACATGGCGTTCATGACGCCCCAGCAGCGCGGGCGGCACCGCGTGCGCCCGGGCCTCACGGGGCTGGCGCAGATTCGCGGTCGCAACGCCATCAGCTGGGAGGGGAAGCTGGGCTCGGACCTCGAGTACGTGGGGCGGGTCACCTTCCTGGGCGACGCCGGGATTGTCCTCAGGACGGTCGCGAAGGTGTTCGGGCGCGACGGCATATCGGCGGAGGGCATGGCCACGGCGGAGGACTACGGGGACTACCTACTCAGGGTCGGGAAGGTCACTGGCGAGGAGCACGAGAGGCTCGTCGCACGTGCAAGGGGGATCCACTGATGGGCTCGAACGCGGGAAATGGCGGCAAGCAGGGTGCGTATGGGCTGGTGTCGGTCGTCATGCCTGCCTACAACACGGCCGCCTTTATCGGGTCGAGCGTGGGTTCGGTCCTCTCGCAGACCTACCCCGACTGGGAACTGCTGGTCGTGGACGACTGCTCGACGGACGGGACGGCGGAGGCCGTGGAGGGCTTCCGAGACGGGCGGGTCAGGCTGCTGCGCAACCCCTGCAGGCTGGGCGCCGCCGAGTCGCGCAACCGGGCGCTCAGGGAGGCGCGGGGCCGCTGGGTGGCCTTCCTGGACAGCGACGACGAGTGGCTCCCTGAGAAGCTGGAGCGCCAGCTCGCCTTCATGGCGGAAAACGGCCACGCATTCTCGTACACCGATTACATGATCATGGACGAGGCGGGCCATGTCGGTGCGGCGGTCGTCACCGGCCCGGACGTTGTGGACAGAAGGGCGATGTACCGCTACTGCTACCCCGGTGCGCTCACGGTCATGTACGACGCCGACGCGGTCGGGCTGGTGCAGGTCGCCGACATCCCCAAGAACAATGACTACGCGATGTGGCTCCAGGTCGTCGAGCGCTCGCCGGCGTACAGGTTCCCCGAGCCCCTGGCCGTCTATCGGCACCGTGGCGGCTCGATATCCAGCGGCAGCAAGCTGCGCCTCGTGAGGCACCACTATGCAATGTTCAGGCAGGCCTGCGGGTTCGGAAGGGCCAGGTCAGCCGCCTGCACAATCAGGAACCTCTGGTTCGGCCTTCAGAAGAAATTGCTATACAGAGCTCGCGGCGAATAGCAAGAAGAGGTTCCCAGACTATCGGTTTTTGGTAGACCGCAATTAGATGTCGTAAAAAAGGGGGTTTATAACCAATGGAACGAGGCAACCCTCTGTACGGTGTGCGGAGAAAGATTCAGGTAATCGCACACAAGCTCCTGCCGGACGGGGCGCTGGCGAGGCTCTACTCGCGCGTTGTCATGGGGCACGACGTCGACCTCCGGGACCCAAGGACCTTCAATGAGAAGATTCAGTGGTGCAAAATACATGCCTTCCCCGAGGAGCCCCAGGTCGTCAGGTGCGCGGACAAGGCCGCCGTCAGGGGGTTCGTGGAGGAGAGGGGCCTGGGCGGCCTGCTCGTCCCGTCACTGGGCACCTGGGCCGATCCGCAGGGCATCGACTGGGGCGCCCTCCCCGAGCGTTTCGTGCTCAAGTGCAACCACGGCTGCGCCTACAACGTCATCTGCCCGGATAAGTCCGAGGCTGACGAACGGGAGGTCAAGACGCTCCTCTCGGGGTGGCTCAGGGAGGACTTCGGCGCCTTCAACGTGGAGCTCCACTACTCGCGCATCAGCCCCCGGGTCGTGGTGGGCGAGGAGTTCCTCGGGGAGGCCATCACGGACTTCAAGTTCTTCTGCTTCAACGGCGAGCCTAGGTACGTCTACGTCTCCTACGACCTGGCGCACGACAGGCAAGCCAAGATCGGGTTCTTCGGGGTCAACGGGGAGCCCCTCGGTCTCAGGAGGGACGACTACGCCCCGCTTGAAGACGCCGACTTCCCTCCGTTCTACGGCGAGATGCTGCGGGATGCCCGGACGCTGTGCGCGGGATTCCCGTTCGTCAGGGTGGACTTCTTCGTCATGCCCGACCGGCACTACTTCGCCGAGATGACGTTCACGCCCTCGGCTGGGATGATGCCGTTCAACCCGCCCGAGGTCGACCTGGAGTGGGGAGATAACCTCGACATCTCGGAGTACGTGGCCCGTCACGGCAAGAGGGCGGGGGCGTAGGCCGTGGTGGCGGAAGCAAGGCCGAAGGTCGCCGTCGTTGGGCACTTCGGCGGTGCCGAGAAGTTCCTGGACGGGCAGACCGTCAAGACCAAGACGCTCTGCGACGAGCTCTCGCTGGCCGGTGTCAAGGGCATCGTGAGGGTCGACACCTGGCTCAACAAACACGACAAGCCGAGGTTACTGGCTGAGACTCTAAAAGCGATACGGGAGTGCGACGTCTTCATCCTGCTGCTGTCTCGAGGTGGCCTCTCCGTATTCCTTCCCATCTTCCGTGCGGTGAAGGCCCTGAGCGGCAAGAGGGTCTATCTCGACGTAATCGGCGGGAACACCGCCGAACTCGTTCGGGGGAAGCCGTACCTGGGCAGGTGCATGGCCTCGTTCGATTCCGTGTGGCCCGAAACGAGGCGGGGCCAGGGGGGGTTCCGGCGCGTCGGGGTCGGGGGCACCGCCGTGATCCCCAACTTTAAGCGCCTCGCATCGGCTGCGGGTGCTCCTGAGAAGGAGCTCGGCTTCAGGTTTTGCACCTTCAGCCGCGTGACGAGGGAGAAGGGGATTGCCGAGGCGGTTGATGCCGTCAAATTATATCGCGAGGACGCAGGAGCTGACGACGTCTATCTGGACGTGTGGGGCCCGATCGAGAAAGGCTTCTCGACCGAGTTCGAGGGGCTATGCTCGGAGCACTCTGACTTCGTCACCTACAAGGGGTGCGTCCCTTACTCCGAGAGCATGGCGGCGCTTCGAGGCGAGGATGCGCTACTCTTCCCCACGAGGTGGGAAGGTGAGGGTTTCCCGGGGACCTTGGTTGACGCGTTCGCTGCGGGGCTCCCGGTGGTCGCGTCGGACTGGAACTCGAACTCGGAGGTCGTGACACAGCGCAAGACGGGCCTCATATACCCGTCTGTCGAGTTCCCGACGCTTTACGACGCTGTAGCCTGGTGCGCGTCCCACCGTGGGGAGATCCGGGCCATGGGGAAGGCATGCTTGAAAGAGGCGCAGCTCTATACGCCGGAAAAATGGGTTCCGGTGATTTTGAAAGAGACCGGTCTCGATTCAGCGCTTGCAGGCGATGACGAGTCTCGTCGTGTTTAGTGCAATTCCGTTAACTTGGAGCTACTCGGACAATGAGAGACCTCAAAAGCAAGTCCATACTCTTTATAACGCTCAAGCTCGGAGGCGGGGGTGCGGAGCGTGTCACATCTCTTTTGGCCAATTCGATGCACGCCTCGGGTTACGACGTCTCCGTTCTGGCGATAGACGGTGAGGACGGCTCCTACCGGATGGACTCCGGTTTGGAACCGGTGTTCCTGCACCCCTCTGCTGGCAAGGTCGGCGGCGTGCTCTCGAGGCTTGTGGGTATCTCGAAGTACGTCAACAGGAATAAACCCGACGTTGTTGTTTGTCTGGGCGGCGGCTACAGGTACGTCGACACGCTCAGGCTCTACGACAAGGCCGAGCTGGTCTTCTCCGAGAGGAACTATCCCCCGATGGTCTACGGCGCGAGGCAGATGAAGGTGGCGACCAGGCTGTGCGAGCGGGCGTCGAAGGTCGTGTTCCAGACGCCTGAGGTGCGAGATTGCTATCCGGAAGATGTGAGGCGTAAATCTGTAATTATTCCCAACCCAGTTGGTAGGCAACTGCCGTGGTGGGTGGGTGCTGGTGCGGCCGAGAGACGTATCGTGACGTTTTGCCGCCTCGAGCCCCAGAAGAATCTGTCGTTGTTGGTGAATGCGTTCGCTGTCTTTGCTCACTCTGGACACGGTGACTGGGTGCTTGAGATTTATGGAGAGGGCTCACAGCATGAAAGGCTATGCGAGCAGGCCCGTGATCTCGGTGTTTCGGAGTCGGTGAAGATAGTCCCGTTTTCCGCAGATATTCACGAACTTGTGCGGGGCGCCACGATGTTTGTGAGCAGTTCAGACTTCGAAGGGCTACAAAACTCGCTTATCGAATGTATGGCGATGGGAATGCCTTGCGTGGCCACCGATTGCTTAGGTGGCGGTGCAAGAATGCTTGCAGGTAAGGGAAGCTCGAGGATTCTATTGGTCCCCCGTGGGTCGATTACTGAACTAGCAAAGGCAATGGGACGAGTGGCAGACAACCCCCTTCTGGCTGGACGGCTTTCTTATGAAGCACGAAAAGTTCGAGAGGAATTCTCTGTGGAAAGGATATGTGAGGAATGGATCAAACTCATTGAGGATGGAATTGAAGATGCATAGTCGTCTTTGGCACGGAGATATTGTGCAGCCGAGTCTTCCCCAGGAGGGGAGGAAAAAATGGCAATTTATATAGTTTATCTAAGTGTTGTTTTTACATGCTCGCTTTTTATCGATTTTTCGGTTGCTAGGTTTTCTGAGCATGCTCAAAAAATAAAATGCGCTTCTTGTGTGTTGTGCTGCATCCTATTAGTGATCATTGTAAGTATGCGGGAAACATCTTTGGGAGCTGATACGGGGGTATATATTTCGGCTCTCCATCACTACTTATCGCTTCCAAAAGAATCAGTTCTCTCCGCATCTTTGGTGTACCCTTATGACTTTGAACCCGCCTATTTTTTTCTCACAAAAATAAGTGCGTTTTTAGGTCTATCCGACATGTTATTCCTGATGGTTATCGCAATTTTTATTTATGTACCCATATTTACTCTCATTTATAGATATTCGGAAAATATCTTCCTCAGCGTACTGGTTTATTTCGGCCTGAGCTTGTTTGGCTATAGTCTTGGCATCTTTAGGCAGATGATTGCACTTTCGATTTGTCTGTGCTCTATACCGGCATTGCTTGATCGTCGGATTCTTTCGTTTTTCGGCACCGTGATTCTCGCTACGCTCTTCCATGTCTCTGCAATAGTGTTTGTGGTGTTGTGGTTTTATAAGAAAATTAATCTATATAAATTTCTACTCATAACAATTATAGTTTCAATAGCTCTTCTTGTTTTTGGGCGTCACCTTGTGCTATTTATTGTTCGAGTTTTTCCTATGTATTCAGGCTATATTGGTTCGAAATATGACACGCAAGGCGGTACATATATTGCATTTATTCTTCTGTTAGTAATTACTGCTATCACAATAAATTTTCTCAATTTGAGAAAGAGATATACAACTTTCATGCCGGAAATCATAAGGTTATCAGTGTTTGCATTAGCAGTTTCGCTATGTGTCCAGGCAGTCTCTTATTCAATGGGTATTATGGGACGTTCTGTTGGTTACTTTACTATATTTCAGTTAGTTTTAGTTCCTTATTTAGTATCTCATGCTTTTGGAAAACACGGTTCAGTTTTGGCCTTATACGGATTTGTGCCAGTCTATGTTCTATTGGCATATCAGTCTTTATTAGATCTTCCTTTTTCCTTTTTTTGGCAATGATCAGTGTTGTTGATGGACCTTATAGGAGAAGGCATGCTCTTTACTTTGGGATATGGAGAATGCAAATTACTAACTTGAGATTAAGCAATAGATGGTTGTATGCAACAAGAAAAGGTAGTGTTTCCGGCTTGCCGTTTAACAAAGGTTGTCCCGCGGCTTCAGGCGCCCATTGGGTGAGATATCCTAGTGCGAAAGGCTCACCTCTGTAGGTCAGGAATCGATTTTTGCGTGTCTGCTGCTACCCGTGCGCGTTGTCAAGCGCCACAGTTGATGTCCACCGTCGAGTCTCAGACGTTTTTGCGTTTTCTGTCGTATCCAGCTCGTTACGATCTCTGCCGGTCAAACGACCTGGGGTCGCGGTTGAGGAGGCAGATGGACGGCCGTGCGCCTAACCAATCATTTGATAGAATAATTCTATTCTACCCAGTTATTAAATATAGCCGGAATATGCAATGGGATTGAGCCCTATGACAGGTAATGAAATTACAAACAGTGTTGAACGCCTTCCACTTCGCGTCTTACATGTTGTGGGAGGTATGAACGCGGGTGGGATCGAGACACTGATAATGTCGATATATCGCAGGATGGATACCGCTGCGGTCCAGTTTGATTTTCTGTGTCCAGCAGATGCCACTGAGTATTTCTATGAAGAAGAAATCTACGAATTGGGGGGTAGGATTTATCGGATTGCGGCTAGCCGCAAACACCCTGTGAAGACGCGCCGCAACCTAAAAGAGTTTTATGGGACCCACGGCTACGACATTGTACATTTTCACATGGGAAGTATGGCTTCATTGCTATCGCTCAAGATGGCAAAACAGTCTGCTATCCAGACCCGCATTCTACATTCGCATTGCTCTGCAGGCAGGCCTGACAGCCTGAAGAGGGTTTACCAAATTTGCTGCCATAAGGCGAACAGGGCCTTTTGCCTCGGTAACGCTACCAACTACTTCGCATGCTCTAATGATGCTGCGAAGTGGTTTGGCTTTAATGATTTTTCTGCCACGCGTGATTGGGTGATGATCAAGAATGGCGTCGACACGGCGCACTTTGCCTACAGCGTGGAAAAAAGGCGATCGGCGCGCGCGGAGCTTGGCATACCCGACGATGAGTTCGTGGTGGGCAATGTCGGCAGGATGTCTTTCCAGAAAAACCAGGATTTTCTTGTGGAGGTTTTCTCGGAGCTCTTGAAAGAAAGGCCAAGCTCCCGCCTGCTTCTTGTGGGCTCGGGTGAGTTGGAGGGAGAAATATCAAATCGATGCATGGAGCTGGGGGTGTCTAGGAAGATCGTACATCTTAAGGACAGAACTGATATTGACAGGCTTCTGTGTGCCATGGATGCGTTCGCGTTCCCCTCGTTGTTCGAGGGGCTGGGTATAGCGCTCATCGAGGCGCAGTGCGCCGGGGTTCCGTGCGCGGCATCGTCTGCG
>JAHZGC010000008.1:16733-32795 GCA_019421015.1 Coriobacteriaceae bacterium
CCGGAGGCCTTCCTGACGGGCTGGGCTGCGAAGCTCCCGATAGACGGTGGCACGCGCGCGTGGGTGGACTGGCTCCTGTCCGTCCCCGTGGGAGGCCATCGGGCCGGTTCGGAGGCGACCGTGAGGGAGGCGGGCTTCGACATACAGCAGACGGCCGACTGGCTGGCGGCCTTCTACCAGGAGGCCCACCGGCTGAACGTGGGGCGGGCGGGTGGCAGGCCGTGAGGATTGCCGCAAGAGGTAACGATTTCGCCTGGAACCTCGTCGGGACCCTCTTTCGCATGGGCGGCAGCTTCTTGCTCCTCCCGTTCCTGCTCTCCTTCCTCGACGACGACGCGCTGGGGCTCTGGTACGTGTTTCTCGCGATCTACTCGTTCGTCGTCCTCTTCCAGGCGGGCTTCGTCCCCACCTTCGCGAGGAACGTCGCCTACTGCTGGAGCGGGGCCAGGGGGCTGGCCAGGAAAGGCCTCGCGAGGGGCGCCGACCCAGACGGGTCGGTCGACTTCGACCTCCTCGCCGACATAGTGTCCGCGAGCCGCATACTGTACCGGGCTATAGCGCTCGCCGTGCTGCTCGCGCTTCTTGCCGGGGGCACGGCGTACGTCGTGCACGTCGCGGGGCACATGGAGGGTCCGGCCTACCTCCCCGCCTGGTGCGTCTTCTGTCTCTCGGCGTTCCTGAACATCTACTTCTCCTATTATGAGTCGCTGCTGCGCGGGGTGGGTCGTTTCCCGGAAGTCAACAAGGCCACCATCGCGTCGAGCCTGTGCCAGATCGGGCTCTCCGCGGGCCTGCTGTTCGCCGGGCTCGGTCTCATGGCGTGCGCGCTGGCGTTCTGCGCGCAGGGGCTCGTCTTCCGCCTCATGTGCAGGTGCTATTTCCTGCGGTGCGACGGGGCCGGGCAGTGCCTCAACGGGCGCGCCGGGCTGGGGAGCAGGGAGGGGGTTAGGGAGGTGCTCTCCGCGGTCGTGCCCAACGCCGTCAAGGACACGGCGGTCTCCCTCGCCAACTACGCCGTCACCACCGCCAACACCATAGTCTGCTCTCTGTTCATGGGCCTGGCGGACACGGGGTCGTATTCGGTCGTGCTCCAGCTGGTCAACGCGGCCGCCTCCTGCGCGGGGGTCGCCCTCTCGACCAACCAGCCCGCCCTGCAGTCGGCCTTCGCCCGGGGCGACGAGGTCTACGAGAGGGAGCTGACTGCCAAGACGGCGGCGGGGTACGTGCTTTCCTACGCCGCATGCATCCTGGGGATCGCCCTCGTGGTCATGCCCCTCGTTATATGGATGAGGCCGTCGTTCTCGTGCGACTGGGCCCTCTTCGCGCTGATGGCCTCCTACGTCTTCCTCTGGAAGCAGCACTCGATGTGCGCGACGTTCATAACGAACGCCAACGACCTGCCGTTCGTGCCCGCGTTCGTCGCCTCGTCGGTCGCCGGCGTCGCGCTCACCGTGGTCCTGGTCCGATTCACCGGGGCGGGGTTATACGGTCTGGTCCTGGGGCAGGCCGTGGCCCAGCTCTGCTACAACAATTGGAAGTGGCCCGAGGCCGCGGCGTCCCGGCTGGGGACGACCTACCCCGCGCTCCTGAGGGAGGGGATGGGGGGGCTCTGGACTGGCATGTGTCGGTTGCTTGCAAGACGGTCATGAGGGGTCGTTGACGACAGGGGGCTTATCTGAAAGGTAGGAAATGAATAAGTTTTTAGTGACGGGCGCGGCCGGGTTCATAGGTGCGTTTCTGTGCAGGAAGCTTCTTGCAGATGGCTTCGAGGTCGTTGGCCTGGACAACATGAATCCATACTACGATCCGGATATCAAGCTCGACCGGCTGCGAATGCTGGCCGGGATCGCAGGGGAGGGCCCTGCGGGCGCCGACCCTGAGGGCTTTACCTGCGGAGCATTCCGCTTTGTGCGAGGCGACCTCGCAAACGCGGGTCTGATGGAATGGCTTTTCGCCAAGAACGGCTTCGACGTCGTCGTGAACCTCGCCGCCCAGGCCGGGGTGCGCTACTCCATCGAGAACCCCAGGGCCTACGTGGACTCCAACCTGGTGGGGTTCTTCAACGTCCTGGAGTGCTGCAGGAAATACCCGGTCGAGCACCTGGTCTACGCCAGCTCCTCCTCCGTCTACGGCGGCAACGAGAAGGTGCCCTTCTCTGAGGGGGACCGCGTGGACGAGCCCGTCTCCCTCTACGCCGCGACCAAGAAGTCCGATGAGCTCATGGCCCACGCCTACTCCAAGCTCTACTCGATACCAGCGACGGGTCTGCGCTTCTTCACGGTCTACGGCCCCATGGGCAGGCCCGACATGGCCTACTTCTCCTTCACGGACAGGCTGGTCAGGGGCGAGAAGATAAAGATCTTCAACATGGGGGACTGCAAGAGGGACTTCACCTACGTCGACGACATCGTCGAAGGGGTGGTGCGCGTCATGGAGAACCCGCCTAAGGTGGAGACGGGCGCCGACGGCCTGCCGAAGGCCGCCCACCGCGTCTACAACATAGGCAACTCGGACCCGGAGAGCCTCCTCGACTTCGTGGACACGCTCCAGCGGGTCCTCGTCGAGGAGGGCGTCCTGCCCGCGGACTACGACTTCGAGGCCCACAGGGAGCTCGTCCCCATGCAGCCCGGCGACGTGCCCGTGACCTACGCGGACACCTCGGCCCTGGAGCGCGACACCGGCTTCAGGCCCTCCACGAGGCTCGAGGACGGCCTGAGGGAGTTCGCGAGGTGGTACCGGGGGTACTACGGCCTTTAAAAGCCCGGCATCCGGGCTCGCCCGCGGGTTTTCGGAACTTGACACAGGAAGAGGGAAAAGGACATGAAGATCGCGGTAGCCGGCACGGGCTACGTGGGCCTGTCGCTCGCGTGCCTGCTCGCCCAGAACAACGACGTGGTGGCCGTGGACGTGGTCCCGGAGAAGGTGGAGCTGATAAACCGGGGCCTCTCGCCCATAGCCGACGCGGAGATCGAGGCGTTCCTGGGAGGCGGGAGGGGGCTGTCGCTTGAGGCCACCCTGGACGGGGAGGCGGCGTATAAGGGTGCCGAGCTCGTAGTCATCGCCACCCCGACGAACTACGACCCGGTGACCAACTGCTTCGACACCCGCTTCGTGGAGCAGGTGGTCGAGCTCGTTCTCTCGGTGAACCCCGACGCCGTGATGGTCGTCAAGTCCACGGTGCCGGTGGGCTACACGGAGTCCCTCTGCACGAAGTACCCCGGCGGCTGCTTCCTCTTCTCCCCGGAGTTCCTGCGCGAGGGGAAGGCGCTCTACGACAACCTGCACCCCAGCCGCATCGTCGTGGGCGTGCCGGCGGGGGCGCCCGCGGGCTGGGACGCCCGCGCGGCCGCGGAGGGCTTCGCGGCGCTGCTCACGGGAGGGGCGGACGACGAGGGGGTGCCGGCCCTTATCTGCGGCTCCACCGAGGCCGAGGCCGTCAAGCTCTTCGCGAACACCTACCTGGCCCTGCGCGTCGCCTACTTCAACGAGCTGGACACCTACTGCGCGGTGCGCGGGCTGGATACCGCGAAGGTGATAGAGGGGGTGTGCCTGGAGCCCAGGATCGGCTCCCACTACAACAACCCCTCCTTCGGCTACGGGGGCTACTGCCTTCCCAAGGACACCAAGCAGCTGCTCGCCAACTACGGCGACGTCCCCCAGGAGCTCATAGGCGCCATCGTGGGGGCGAACCGCACCAGGAAGGACTTCGTGGCGCAGCAGGTGCTGGACCGCGTGGCCGAGCTGAAGGAGCAGGGCGTCCCCAACCCCCTCGTGGGCGTCTACCGCCTCACCATGAAGAGCGGCAGCGACAACTTCAGGGCGAGCTCGGTCCAGGGCGTCATGAAGCGCGTCAAGGCCAGGGGCGTGCCCGTCCTGGTCTACGAGCCGACGCTCGAGGACCCCGAGTTCTTCGGCAGCGAGGTGACGCGCGACCTAGACTCCTTCAAGTCCCGCTGCGACGTCATCGTCGCCAACCGCTGGTCCCCCGAGCTCGAGGGCGTCCCGGGGAAGGTGTACACGAGGGACCTGTTCAGGCGGGACTAAGTCGTAAAAGAGGCCTTCGGCGGAAGTTGAGTTCGAAAAGGCCATGCCCGCTACCCCTTCGAACTGGAGGCGCGTGCCGCAGGATTCCCACTTTGGGCGGAGGCGGCAGTTGCGGCGGGGTCCGGGACGTCTTTGGACAGGCTCCTGTGCCGCCGCCTCTGCTGCCCAACACGAAAACCATGTTCGGGACTCCGCTGGCCTCCGGGGGCTCCGACAATTTGCCTTTGAGGCGGTCGTCCGCGTTCCGCTGGCAGCAGGAGGCATGCCATGCACCAGCGGTTGGGGCTTCGATTCGGAGGGCCGGGCCACGCCGGCGGCGGAATATGGGAGGATGAATGCCCAAGGAACCTAGGGTGTCTTTCCCCGATCTGGACATCGTCAAGCTCGTTATGGCGTTGTTCGTCGTGGAGATCCACACCAGACCCCTCGGAGGCTGCGGGGTCGTGGGGGATGTGGCCGGCGCTGTCGACTGCGTGGCCGTCCCCTTCTTCTTTATCGCGTCGGCCTTCCTGTGCTTCAGGGCGCTCCGGCCCGGCGATTTCAGGGACCGGGGCTCTGCGGCTTGCGCGCGCGTCAGGGGGACGATCGCGAAGCTCCTGCGCCTCTACCTTATCTGGACGGCCATCTACTTGCCGGTGTCCGTCTACGGCTCCGTCCTGAGCGGCTATTCGCTGGCAAAGGGGGTCGCTGTTTTTCTCCGTGGCGTGCTTTTGGTCGGCGAGAACTTCTGCTCGTGGCCCCTATGGTACCTGCTCGCCAGCGTCGTTGCGTTCTGTGTTGTCTATTGCCTTCTACGGCTGGGGGTCCGCCCTCGGCTCGTCCTTTTGGTCTCCCTGCTCTTCGCCCTGCTGGGCTTCTTCATGGAGCTCGCGCACGGGTGGGTGGGGCTGCCCCCGGGCATCGCGTTCGCCCTCGACTGCTATTTCAAGGTGTTCCTGAACGTCCGCAACGGCCTGTTCGAGGGCTTCTTCTACGTCTCCCTGGGGATGCTGCTGGGAATGCACTGGAGCAGGGCCGTGTCGGTCGCCCCCGTTGTCTCCGCCCTGGTGGGCGTGCTTGGCCTGGCCGGTTGCGTCCTTGTGACGCCGGATGCGCACCTGCCGTTCTGCGCCGCCTACGCGCTCGGCGTGTTCCTTCTGAGCGTGCGCAGGTGCGGAGCGGGCCTCAGGCCCCATCCCGTGGCCCGCAACCTCAGCACGGGCGTCTACCTCACCCACATGCTGTTCGTGGTGCTCTTCGTCTACGGGGTTTGCGGATATGGCGGGACGGCCTTCATGCGCGACCCGGGTATCTCACACGCCGTGCTGTTCGCATTTGCCCTCGGAGGGTCGGCTGCCGTTTCCTTGGCGAGCATTGGGGCGTCTAGAAGATCTAAGGTTGTTAAGGAAATATTTGGATATTGATTGGAATCCGAAAGATACTGCGACGTTCTCCTGTGCCAGGTGGTGGTTTTGTCCGGCAGGAGGTTAGATGATTGAAAAAAAGCTTCCGCCCCGTAGCTGTTCTGTCGTGATGGCCGAGCCGAGGCGGGAAAGGAAGGAAGTCGACGGGTTGGGCCAGTCTATCTCACGTCAGGTGGGACTGCACATGTTGCATGGTCTGGATGTCTAAATCGGGTGAAAGGCCTCCTGCTGGCAGGACGGATTTTAGATGCAAGAGGTGATGAGAAGGGTCGCAGAGGACGCGAGCATACCGAATGGGGATGCTGCCGAAGCCTACCGTGTCCGACGTGACGAGGTGCGCGAAGAACAAGGGCATCAGCGTTCGTCTTCGTAGTTTGCCTTTCAGGTTAGGCGTGCCATTCCATATAGAAGAATCCTAGGACTTACGGTAAAATCTGCTTTGTCGGATCCTTTAATACGCCTCCTGTTTCAGGAGACATTCCGTCACACACTCTGTGTATGTTTCCTCCAATTCTGTTGAGACATAAGGCGATTAACATATATTGTACCGTTTTGAATGCATTCCCATTTGGGGACTATGCTTCGAGTGTGATTACGTGCTTTTTGTTGACGGTGGAGCGGATCCATAGGCCGATCTGCTGGAGCTGTTTTCTTTCGGCAGAATGGCAAGAAAATGGTCTTAATAGTCGAACCTGCAGGATTTGGTATTGATGAGATCTCATGTTCGTGACCAATTACTATTTATTATTTGGGTTATAAGAAGTTAATGGAGGTAACATCAGAAATGAATATCAATAAATTAATAGCTAGCAAAGCAAAAGGTCTAGCTAATAGGGCAGTCTATTTTATTCCGAATGACGCTTTGGCCTTGAGGATCAAATATCGACTTGTATTCGGAAAAAAACTGAACCTTGACCGACCGATTTCTTACAACGAGAAGCTCCAATGGTTGAAACTATTCGACCGTAAGCCGGAATACACCACGTATGTCGATAAGTACGGGGTTAAGCAATGGGTGGGAAAGACAATCGGAGATGAATACGTGATTCCTACCCTTGCAGTTTACGACCATGCCGATGATGTGGATATCAGCGCACTTCCAGACCAATTCGTGCTGAAAACGACCCATGACTCTGGGACTGCGATTGTCTGCAGGGACAAGTCCCAGCTGAACTGGGGGGAGGCGAGGAAAAAAATGGCCAAATCGTTGAAGAGGGACTACTACCGGGTGGGGGGGCGTGAGTGGCCGTACAAAAACGTGCCACGTAAGATAATTGCCGAGCCTTATCTGGAGGATTCGAGATCGGGCGAGCTGCCGGATTATAAATTCTTTTGCTTCGATGGAGAGCCCCGGGCGATGTATATCGCTACGGAGAGATTTGGCGTGGGAGAGACGAAGTTTGATTTTTTCGACATGGATTTTAATCATCTGCCCTTTGAGAACGGTCACCCAAATTCTTCGAAACCAATTGAGCGTCCATCTAACTTTGAATTGATGAAGGAACTAGCCGGAAGACTTTCTGCCGGGATACCCCATGTGAGGGTCGATTTTTATGAGGTCGACGGAAAAGTCTATTTCGGTGAGATGACTTTCTACCACTGGTCGGGCATGGTGCCTTTTAGGCCGTACGAATGGGATTTGCGGTTTGGCTCTTGGATTAATTTGCCGAAGGAATCTAAGGTTTTGTAAACATCGGTGGAGTCATCGGTTTGGTGGCGTTTACCAAGTCAGCCCTCGCAAAAGAATCCGGCGAGAGAACGTAGCTGAAGGATATGTAAAAGGCCCTCTAATTTAAGGGCGTCGCACTTTGAAAGCGGAAGGGGAGGAAGATGGCGGACAAAGTGCTTGTGACGGGCGCGGCCGGGTTCATAGGCGCGTTTCTGTGCAGGAAGCTTCTTGCAGATGGCTTCGAGGTCGTTGGCCTGGACAACATGAATCCATACTACGATCCGGATATCAAGCTCGACCGGCTGCGAATGCTGGCCGGGATCGCAGGGGAGGGCCCTGCGGGCGCCGACCCTGAGGGCTTTACCTGCGGAGCATTCCGCTTTGTGCGAGGCGACCTCGCAAACGCGGGTCTGATGGAATGGCTTTTCGCCAAGAACGGCTTCGACGTCGTCGTGAACCTCGCCGCCCAGGCCGGGGTGCGCTACTCCATCGAGAACCCCAGGGCCTACGTGGACTCCAACCTGGTGGGGTTCTTCAACGTCCTGGAGTGCTGCAGGAAATACCCGGTCGAGCACCTGGTCTACGCCAGCTCCTCCTCCGTCTACGGCGGCAACGAGAAGGTGCCCTTCTCTGAGGGGGACCGCGTGGACGAGCCCGTCTCCCTCTACGCCGCGACCAAGAAGTCCGATGAGCTCATGGCCCACGCCTACTCCAAGCTCTACTCGATACCAGCGACGGGTCTGCGCTTCTTCACGGTCTACGGCCCCATGGGCAGGCCCGACATGGCCTACTTCTCCTTCACGGACAGGCTGGTCAGGGGCGAGAAGATAAAGATCTTCAACATGGGGGACTGCAAGAGGGACTTCACCTACGTCGACGACATCGTCGAAGGGGTGGTGCGCGTCATGGAGAACCCGCCTAAGGTGGAGACGGGCGCCGACGGCCTGCCGAAGGCCGCCCACCGCGTCTACAACATAGGCAACTCGGACCCGGAGAGCCTCCTCGACTTCGTGGACACGCTCCAGCGGGTCCTCGTCGAGGAGGGCGTCCTGCCCGCGGACTACGACTTCGAGGCCCACAGGGAGCTCGTCCCCATGCAGCCCGGCGACGTGCCCGTGACCTACGCGGACACCTCGGCCCTGGAGCGCGACACCGGCTTCAGGCCCTCCACGAGGCTCGAGGACGGCCTGAGGGAGTTCGCGAGGTGGTACCGGGGGTACTACGGCCTTTAAAAGCCCGGCATCCGGGCTCGCCCGCGGGTTTTCGGAACTTGACACAGGAAGAGGGAAAAGGACATGAAGATCGCGGTAGCCGGCACGGGCTACGTGGGCCTGTCGCTCGCGTGCCTGCTCGCCCAGAACAACGACGTGGTGGCCGTGGACGTGGTCCCGGAGAAGGTGGAGCTGATAAACCGGGGCCTCTCGCCCATAGCCGACGCGGAGATCGAGGCGTTCCTGGGAGGCGGGAGGGGGCTGTCGCTTGAGGCCACCCTGGACGGGGAGGCGGCGTATAAGGGTGCCGAGCTCGTAGTCATCGCCACCCCGACGAACTACGACCCGGTGACCAACTGCTTCGACACCCGCTTCGTGGAGCAGGTGGTCGAGCTCGTTCTCTCGGTGAACCCCGACGCCGTGATGGTCGTCAAGTCCACGGTGCCGGTGGGCTACACGGAGTCCCTCTGCACGAAGTACCCCGGCGGCTGCTTCCTCTTCTCCCCGGAGTTCCTGCGCGAGGGGAAGGCGCTCTACGACAACCTGCACCCCAGCCGCATCGTCGTGGGCGTGCCGGCGGGGGCGCCCGCGGGCTGGGACGCCCGCGCGGCCGCGGAGGGCTTCGCGGCGCTGCTCACGGGAGGGGCGGACGACGAGGGGGTGCCGGCCCTTATCTGCGGCTCCACCGAGGCCGAGGCCGTCAAGCTCTTCGCGAACACCTACCTGGCCCTGCGCGTCGCCTACTTCAACGAGCTGGACACCTACTGCGCGGTGCGCGGGCTGGATACCGCGAAGGTGATAGAGGGGGTGTGCCTGGAGCCCAGGATCGGCTCCCACTACAACAACCCCTCCTTCGGCTACGGGGGCTACTGCCTTCCCAAGGACACCAAGCAGCTGCTCGCCAACTACGGCGACGTCCCCCAGGAGCTCATAGGCGCCATCGTGGGGGCGAACCGCACCAGGAAGGACTTCGTGGCGCAGCAGGTGCTGGACCGCGTGGCCGAGCTGAAGGAGCAGGGCGTCCCCAACCCCCTCGTGGGCGTCTACCGCCTCACCATGAAGAGCGGCAGCGACAACTTCAGGGCGAGCTCGGTCCAGGGCGTCATGAAGCGCGTCAAGGCCAGGGGCGTGCCCGTCCTGGTCTACGAGCCGACGCTCGAGGACCCCGAGTTCTTCGGCAGCGAGGTGACGCGCGACCTAGACTCCTTCAAGTCCCGCTGCGACGTCATCGTCGCCAACCGCTGGTCCCCCGAGCTCGAGGGCGTCCCGGGGAAGGTGTACACGAGGGACCTGTTCAGGCGGGACTAAAAAGCACGCCGCGCCGTTAACCGCGCTGGAACCAAAGCAGGCCCTTGGCTCAAAGACAGAGCCAAGGGCCTGCTTGTTTTTATCGGCAAAAAGGGCGGGGTGCGGTGGCTGGTGGGGGATGGACGTCCGGGCAAGTAGGAGGACCGCTGCCTTCTGGGTCCGTAGCCTGATGGAAGTCCGATTGAACGGGCGTTTTGGACGGCCGCGATATCATGTTGCGGTGGTTGCCAGGGGGGAAGGGCTGCGGTTAGATGCGTCTTGAGGCCTATTGGGCGTCGATCTCACGAAGTTGCTCGGGCAGATACCGGCGGGCATGCTAACGATATCGGCGGCGGCCCGTTGCCTAGCCGGGTAAACAAGGCAAGCCCCGCAGGTGGAGCAGTTGGGTTTGTAGGGTCGGAGCTGCTACTCCGGCCTCATTTGTTTTCTTGGGAGGTTTGGTTGTCGCCTTCTCCTGTGTTGTCCACTTGCCCGGGCCTCTCTTCCTGGTCAGCCCGAGCAACGTGCGGTCAAGTTCCAAAAGGTGCTCGACGATTGCTGCCATAGTCGTCAGAACACACGGGGGCTCTACCGTCGGCGGCGTTCCTCTATTGCGATCGAAGAATCACCCGCATGTGGACCTCCGTCGATGTGGTGGATTAAGCAGGAACTCGATGAGGTTAAGGGCTTAAGCCATCACGGTGGAAGTGAACGTGTCGATCAACGCTATCGCACGATTATTCCCCCATTAGATTCTTTTCTGTAAGATGAATACCTTAAAAGATGCCATATGGAAAGGGAGAGCAGCTTGAGGTCGCCTATTGATGAGCTTGCTAACGCGAATGAGGCTGTCGAAAGGCATCTGAGAACCATCTTCATTCAGGGAAGAGCAGAGGTGGCTCAAGATGTCATACAAGATCTCCGCCACCTTGTTGAGCATGTTGCTATGTTTGCAGTCCATGGAAGCGAGCAGTTCGATGAAGACTACTACTCGAAGATAAAGCCAGCGCTCAGCGTGCTCAAAAGGCGGGGAACCACCAAGTTCATCTGGGAATTTCACCATCTACTGCAAAAAGTTGTCTCCCATTATGTTCCTTATACGGATGCTTCCGAACGTTTAATGCTGGCCTACTATGAAGAACTTATTTTACTGAGAGATTATGCTAGAAAGTCTCTCAGAATAGATATTCTATCTAATTTGGAGTTATTTCCTGTTGATATTGATAGCGGTTTAAAAGATTATTACGACAGCGTTGCTAGGCAAATAGACCAAACTGCCTCCACTTACAGGCCTTCTTCCGATCGACACAGATTCTATATTCGCAGGGTAAGACCTTTCTTCTCCCATGGAAGGGTCTATTATGAAATGACGCTTTTGCGACCCCATGACATATCGAGCAAGTTCGATCATATCGTTGCATTTTCACGTGAACGCATCCCAACGGAAAACTGCGTTCTGCTCTCTCTGTCCGAGACGATTACGAGTGGGTTCGGTGCTGAGTTGCCCATATCAATTGTACTGGACTGGAGCGTGTCGGTTAGGCCCTGCGAGTTAAAAGCCCTACTCAGGGTATTTGGTTTTCACAAGTTAGCGTCCAAGGGGATACCGCACGATGAGCGCGGGGCTCTTATGAGATTGATGACTTCAACGAGAATGTCCATGGCGGAAATTGCAGTTTTGCCAAGTAAAGAGTATGAGAACTATCTCGTGGGAATCGCCCGTGACGGTGCCATAAGATCATTATTGGACGCCGCTCGACGCCATCTGACTTCCAATTGTCCAGGATCGAACGTGCTCAGGTATTTGCTGCATAGGCCGCGAAATAGGGTAATTAAGGACCAGCTTCAGGAACGACCCAATAACTGGCTCGGTAATCTTTACTTGCAAAACGGCTGTATACCTTTCGATAAACAGCCTTACTGCATGTCTTTGCTTGGGCATGAAGTGGTGCCGGCGGAGTTGCTATATTGTATAGATCCTTCAGAATACGAGGATGATCATCTTGCTAGGACAGTAAGATGTATGTCGAACGACCAAGGAGCTCTATATATTTGCGAGAAAGACCTACAGGGATTTGTCGGTATAGATCGTCTTATCGAGTCTCACAATGGGAAGCTTTACAGGAGTCATTTAAGTCGGGCGAGTTTGGTACATGAAATGGGCCAGGTGTTTTTCAACGGCGACGAGAACGATGCGGCTTCTATCATGAGGAAGCTCCGGACGCTTTCGGAAAGCGGTCTGGTGGGATATGGGTCGGTTTGCGAGTCGTGGTTAGACATGAATTCGAGTCGGATCGATGACCCCTGCAAAGAAAAAGCGCTAAAGGAGATGTTCGCAGATACGTCGGTCTCCCTTATCTATGGAGCGGCGGGAACCGGTAAAACGACGATGATTGACCTCGTATGTGCGCTTTTTCCAGACGTCTCCAAGATTGCAATTGCTTGCACAAACCCGGCGGTTGACAACCTCAAAAGGAGAATTCATGACACATCCTGCGAATTTATGACCATCGCAAAGTATTTATCGGGCAACTATTCATGCGATATCCTCATTGTCGACGAGTGCAGCACTGTGAGCAACCGGGATATGTGTAAAATTCTAAGTAGAGAGGACTTCAAAACTCTTCTACTTGTGGGAGATGTGTGCCAGCTTGAGTCAATTCGTTTTGGTAATTGGTTCAACCTTGCCAGGCAGTTCTTGCCGGAAAAGTGTATCCATGAATTTACGGAACCTTGGCGCGCTGCGAATGGGGATCTTGCGAGGCTTTGGGACGCTGTCAGAAGAAAAGAGCCAGAGATTAACGAGCTTCTTTGCGTATGCAAGATGGGGCTACCGCTGGAGAAATTTGAGTGGAAACGGGAATCAGACGATGAGGTGGTCCTGTGTCTCAACTATGATGGCCCTTTCGGGGTCAGTAGTATAAATCGCCTTTTACAGGCCGCCAACCCGAATGAAGAGGTACTTTGGGGGCAACGGGTTTATAAGGTCGGAGACCCTATACTGTTTGATGATTCCAGGCGCTTTTCTCTCCTTTACAACAATCTGAAGGGCACAATCGAGGGGATTGAGGTATCGAGGGATTGTTTTATCACCTTTAAGGTGTCGGTGGATGCCTCGATAACCGCTCTTTCGGTCAAATCGGAGTTTGGGCTTACATTTGAGGGTAATCAAAACGGCAAGACGCTTTTGAGCTTTTCCGTTTTCAAAGATGATGACCCCGACGGAGACGGGGAAGGGGGCGACTGCGAGCGGATTGTGCCGTTCCAAGTTGCTTACGCTGCTTCAGTTCACAAGGCTCAAGGCCTGGAGTATTCCTCGGTGAAATTGATTATTACCAGGGACGTGGAGGAACGTATAACGCATAGCGTTTTTTACACTGCCATCACGAGGGCGCGTGAGAAGTTAAAAATTTATTGGTCTCCGGAAACACAGGCCAAGGTAATAGCCGGACTTATCCCATGTTCGACCAAAAAAGATGCCTATCTGCTTAAAGGGCGTTGCGGGCTTTAAGGGATGGAGCGGTTGAAGGGTGGAGCGCGCAACCGAGTCTGATTGGCTGCTTTTCGAGGCCGACTACTATTTCAGGGGACTTAAGTTCATGCCCTCTTGACAGAATGGGGTGATATCAGACTTGAACATTCGGTTCGTAGCGAGTGAGAGAAATGCAAAACCTCTATCCCTGATGACGCGCTGGCACTTTTTTATAACGGCATGGTGCTAGAGACGGTGCACTTCGAAGCGGTGGCGGCTGCTGTTGGGTCCTTCCTTGCGATGCCGGCCTTCCTGTTTGGTCCCAAAGTGCTTGACGTTCGAAAGCAGTCTTGTGGATGATCCCGATGGTTCCATTAAAGCAGCCTTGTTGTCCTGCTTCGCGCCATGGACATCGATATCAGGGATATTACGTATGAGCGATCAAAGTCGGGAATCCAGTTCTACTCCCACCATTTGGGGCCGGATGGGGCTAACCACGAGATGCCTCTTGAGCTGCAACGACCTCGTACTTGGGGACGTGCCTCATATTGGGATGGACCCGCCCCTTCGCGATCGTACACAGCTCTTCTGGAGTCTAAATCCCCCCATATTCCAACAACCTCAGCTGACCATCCCGGCGATTCACAACGTGTTGTGTCCCATGACTATGACAACCATGGGACACTTGGTTCCCGTCTGCTCTGCCTAGCCTCCCATCCGTTTTAAGAAGTCGGCCGAACTGCCCAGGCTGTCTCCCAACGAATTGGGGACCACGACCATGCCGCCCTTCTCGCGCATGCTTTCGTTCACGATATGCATAGCGCGCAGTTGCAGGGCTCGGTCGTTTTTGTCGTAGGTATTGGCTGCGTCTACCAACATTTCGGCAAGGTCTTTCTCTACCTCTCCCAAGATAACCCGCGCGTCACGTTCCCGCTGCGCCTGAGCGGCCTTAGAAAGCGAGTCTTGAAGGTCCTTGGGGATTATGATGTTGCGGATTTTGACCGCCGTGACCGAGATACCCCAATCTTCGGTTACCGCGGCAATCTCATCTCGTATCTCCTTATCGAGCTGGCGGCGTCGAGTGGCCAACTCGTCGATGGCAACGCTGCCGATTACGTCACGCATACAAGTTTGGGCAATGCGAGACACCGCGCTTCGGTAGTCTTCGACCTCGGTGCACGCTTTTTTGGGATCCCATACCGCCCAATAAAATACGGCGTCCACGTCAACGGGAACCAGGTCCTCCGTCAGAATCTGTTCACCGGCAAAGAACGTGCACCTCATGCGTTGGTCCACGCGAAGCGTTGTGTACTCGATAACAGGGATGGTGAAATAGACGCCCGGTCCAACAATGCGGTCCAGCTTTCCGAAGCGAAGCACTACCGAGCGCTCCCATTGCAGCGTGATATGGATGGACATCGCGCCGAGTGTGCCGACTAAAACGGCAACGAGGAGTGCACCCCAAAGTGGCAGTGCGTGAATGCTGGCAAAGAGGCCAATCAAGAACCCAATAATAAAGACGCTGGCAGAAAAGAGATAGACGCCTCGATGAGATGCCGCCGAACGCTGGCGCGTTGTTTCTTTTGGGCTGTGTTCTGCAAATGCAAGGCCTTGGCCTGCGTAAGAGGCTGTAGTCTCGTCTTGAAACCCAAAGCTTTTACCGTTCCCCATTAGCGTGCCCTCCCCAGTTCTTTTTCAAGTGCCATGAAAAGTTCTTGATCGGTCATGCCGGATTTTCGCGCAGTGGCAACGAGGTCGATGATCATGGAGTTGATCCTGATGTCAGGGCGCACAATGTCCTTGTCTTTCTCAAGCGTTACGAAGGTTCCTTTGCCCTGCTTGGTCTTTATGATTCCGTCCCGTTCAAGGTCGCGGTAGACCTTGCTCACGGTGTTGTATGCAATATTGAGTTTTACCGAAAGCTCGCGCACCGTTGGCAGCTGGTCGCCGTTTGAGTACACGTCGGTCATGATGAGGTAGACGAGACGGTCTTTGAGCTGCACCCAGAGGGGAATGTTGCTGTCGGGATTGAGCTGGAAGTCTTCCAAGTGCGCCGCCTAACCGTTTGTCGCAATAGTATGCGTTATTCTACAATAGAATCAGTTATAGAATCAGTTGTCCCGAAGTAAACAAAGGCGGGCATCGCATGGTGTGGAGCTGGCTGATCGTCGCCTATCTCTTTTTGGGAGGTTTGAGCGCGGGAACATTCATAGCCTGTGCGTTCTTGCAGCTTGCCCATGGGGACCGCTACTTGGCGGAGGCGCGCCGCGGTGTCGCTCTTGCTCTAGTCTTCCTGTTTCTGGGCGCTCTGTGCCTCCTTTTGGATATTCCTCAGCCGCTGCGCGCCATGAAGCTTGCGGTCAGCTTCTCTAACGTAGCTTCGTCATGGATGGCTCGGGGCGTATGGATAATCCTGGGCTGTGTGGCGATGTTCGGCTGCTGGTTTGTTGTTGCTGGGATACCCCATGGTGGCCGTGCGGTGATTCAGCTCAGTGTCAGGCGGCGCTCCTTTATCCTCAATGTGATCGGTGGAATAGGAACGGTTCTCGCGCTGCTGCTCGCTTTCTATACCGGTGAGCTCCTGAAGAGCGCTTCCGGAGTTCCGGCATGGGATACCGGTGTCGTGCCGGCGTTGTTCATGATGTCTGCCCTTGACACAGGCCTGGCGCTCGTTCGCCTCCTCTTGGCCAGGGGGTATTGCCCAAGGCATTTGAGGAGCACCTATCACTTTATCGACTTTATCTTGCTTGTTTTGGTAACTATTGAGCTCGTGCTTGCTCTTGTTTATGGTGCTGGATGGGTTGCCGATGCAAAGCTACAGGCCATATTGCCCCTGGTGCTTCAGAATCCTCGGGTTTGGCTCTGGGTCATCTCGTTTTTTGTCTTAATTGCTGCGACGCTGGCCATGGGTGTAATTCGGCTCATGGGGGTATGTCATGGCGGGGGTGTCTTTGTAGTAGAAATGGGGTGTTGCGT
>JAHZGC010000008.1:32805-35531 GCA_019421015.1 Coriobacteriaceae bacterium
CTGCTTGCCGGAGTCGCGCTGCGGTCTGCCATCGTGCAGTTGGGCGCCCATGTGAGCCAAACGGGCTTCTTTATTCCGGGCCTGGGATGACCTGACCTAGTATAAAGAATTGAAATGTATATGGCCGAAATGCCTGGCGGCCTTTGCCGGGCGTCATACGTCATGTGGCTTTCGTAGAAAAGAAGTATTGACATAAATAAGCAATGACTCATATTATTGAGTCATTGAAGCTAAGGAGGGCTTCAATAGTCTGACCGGCGCCATACGAGGCGCGGTAAACCGAGGGGATAGGGAGGCCGGTATGTCCACGGACGTGCTCAACAGACGGTCATTTTTAAAATGGTCGGCCGTTGCAGGGCTTACGACGGCAATCGGTGGTTCAATGCTCGAAACGGTAGAGGCCGGCGCGCAAGAAAATGCGCCCATGCCGGACGGGTTTGTGGGCAACGTTGCGGACGCCATTAGCGATGGGCTTCCCTACGGTGCAGATCGAATCGCCCCGACGCTCTGCTCGTGCGGTGACGTTTGCGGTATCTGCCATACCGCGAACGCGTATATCAAAGACGGCGCAATCGTGTACTACGAGGGTAACGCCGTCGACGGCAACAACCGTGGCCACCTCTGCGCCCGCGGCATGAGCGGCCTCGAGATTATTAACAGCCCCGACCGTATTAAATATCCCATGCGGCGCACCAACGAAAAGGGCGTTAAGGGAGAGTTTGAGCGCATCAGCTGGGACGAGGCCTTCGATACCATCGTTGATGCCATGGCCACGGCCATCGAGGAGGACGGCCCTCGGTCTGTCTCTGTTGGCACCGGTGCGGGCCATCCTGGAACCCACCTGATGGAGGTTGGCCAGGCAACCCTTCGCAAGCTATTCAATCTGGGCAACCTGCGCGGACCTGGCGGATGTTGGAACGACCTGAAGTTTGGTCCTATCCCAACGCTCGGCGACTATTACCACTGCATGGAGCATGATCCCTCGGAGGCCAAGCTCATTATTTTCTGGGGTGATAACAGCTGCATGGCTAAGCCCCAGGAATGGGGAGACAGTTGGGCTCCTGCAAAGTTCGAGGCGGGTACAAAGTTCATCGACATTGAGTCTCGTATCTCCGAGACCTCTGAGAAGTGCGATCTCTACATTCCGGTTCGCCCTGGTACCGATGCCTATGTGGCGCTCGCTATGGCAAACGTCATCATTACCGAGGGCCTCCAAGATCAGGAGTTTATCGATAATCACACCATCGGTTACGAGGACTTCAAAGAGCTGGCGCTCAAATATACCCCCGAGCTGGTAGAAGAAATTGCCTGGGCACCCGCTGACAGGGTCAGGGAGGCGGCCCGTCTCTACGCTACAACTAAGCCTGCCATGCTCGAAGTCGGCCGAGGTGGCAACCAATCTGGTGGAGCCCACAGCGATTCGGGTTGGATGATGGGCCGCGCGATCTCTTGCCTCGTTGCCCTGTGTGGTCAAGCGGGCGTGAAGGGTTCAGGCCTTAGCCTTGAAGCATCGACCGGTGCCTGTAACGGCCTGTTCAACCATTGGAAAAAGGATGACACCTACGGTGCCCCTACGGCTTCTGTCCAGCCTCTAATTGACGCTGGCGAAAAGGGGAAGGGCGACTCCTGGGGGTCCTGCGACGTTCTGTACGGCAAGGCCGATTACCGCACGCGTGTCCATATGACCAACTCGAACGCGGCTGCCACGAACGGTAACTATGCGTCATCTGCCGAGGCATTTGCCAATATTGATCTGTTCATCATGCATAACCGCATTGTGAACTGGAGCGGTTCGGCGTTTGCCGACATCCTGTTGCCCGCCTGTAGCTGGGCCGAGATGTACATGTGGCGCCCCGACTGGGAGTACGCAGGCGTAACAGCGCCGGCCATCGACCACATGTATGAGTGTAAGACCGACCTTGAGATGTACCGAGAGATTGCCATTCGCCTGGCGAAGCGCCTCGACCTCGGGCTTTCTGACGAAGAGGTGTGGCCTTGGGCGGATGACCGTGAGTTTACGGCTGCTGTCATCGCCAACGACAAGGTAAAGGCGGCGCATCAGGAGCGCGTGGACGAAGGCAAAGAGAAGTTTGCACCCTACGTTGACGCCGATATCGATTACATCACCGATCACGCTTTTGGTGTGCCGAATCCGTACTACGCGGGCCAGGAAGAGTTTATCCCCTATACGGCTAAGTACTACGTCAAGAACGGCGCACCCGCAGACGATCCCGATGCGATCTGGTTCCCAACCGATGGCAACACGGGCAAGGCCATGTTCCGCGCTGACTTCCTTGCCGAGCAGTCCGATGGAGTCCTTCCCGTTCTCCCCGTTCCGTGCGAGCCCGAGGACAGTTACTACGCGGACGGTAATCCGATTGAGTCGGGCAACTGGGAGCTTTCTGATGCCGTGAAGGCGGGCTATGAGTTTGTGGCCGTAGGAAAGGCTCATACTCCCTGGCAGTTCCTTTCCTTTAACCAAGGAATGGACGGCGGACCGGCATCGCGCTATCTGCGTGAGGCTTTCGATACCGCGGCTACCCCTCTTTGCAAGATGAACCCGGTCGATGCCGAGCGACTCGGCCTGGCTGAGGGCGACGACGTCATCATCGAGTCGCAGTATGGCAAGATGGACGGCGTAAAGGTGGCGCTTTCGCAGACAGTCATGCCCAAGACCATCGTGCCGCCGTGCCACTGGGCTCCCCAAATGTCCTCGATCTACCCGT
>JAHZGC010000008.1:35541-150005 GCA_019421015.1 Coriobacteriaceae bacterium
GTCGCTGCAGCGCGTCGATGCGAGCCTGAGGGGCGCAATTCTGCCGCCTCCCATCGGCCCCTATTCCGATCCCGAAAACGGTAAGCGCACAAGTGGCGGCGGTCAGAACTGCCAGACCGGCGTGCTTTGCAAGATTTACAAGGCTTAAGGGGAGGACACCATGTCTCAGTGGGGATTTTTGGTCGACTTGCGCAAGTGCACAGGGTGCAAGGCCTGCGAGGTTGCCTGCAAACAGCGCAATAAGCTGCAGCCTGGTGACGCGCGTCTGCGCCATGTTCAATATGCCGAGTACGGCACGTTTCCTGATACGAAGGTCGTGCGCTTTTCGATGAGCTGCATGCACTGTGCTAATCCTGCATGTATGGAAGTCTGCCCAGCAGGCGCCATCAGTAAGGATGCTGACGGCGCGGTTATTGGCGATCGTACGAAGTGCATCGGGTGCCACATGTGCTACTTTGCCTGCCCGTTCGGCGTGCCACAGTATCGCGAGGAGGACGGCACAATGGTTAAGTGCGACCTGTGCGCCGACCGTCGTGCCATGGGTTTGGATCCTGCCTGTGCTCACACCTGTTTCTATGGCGCCCTTAAGGCAGGCCCCATCAACGAACTGTCGGATATGGCGAATGGCTGCGAAACGCTTGAAGGCTATGGAACCGGTCCTTCGGTGATTAAGATCGAGCCGCCTGAACGGTAGGCATCTAGATCGTCCAATCAAGGCGACCAAGGAACGGTGACAACATGGTTGATGAATGCACGCTCCTCCGTATCCAAACGATGCAGGCTGTTATGCAGGTGGTGGCAAGGCTTTACCGCAATGTGCTTGATGAGGAGACGGCGGCGCAGCTTGCGGCGATGGATATGGGATCTGAAGGCGACCCCATCTTTGAGAATGACGCCTGCAGACGGGGGTTTGCCCTGATGCGGGAGTGCTGCCAAACGAAGTCCGAACTGCCGCAGATAAGCGCGGACTATCACAACCTGTTTGTTGGGCCTCATAAGTTGCTCGCCGCTCCTTGGTCCTCTGTCTATTTGGATGCCTCTGGTTTGGTTTTTGGTCAGACCGCGCTCGAGGTGCGCAGGCTGTTCTCTGAGCAGGGATTAGCGATTCCCGAGGGTCCTGCCGAACCGAGCGACCATGTTGCGTATGAGTGGCAGTTCATGGCGGATATGCATGGGCGAGCGGCCGGTGCGTACGAGGCGGGGAATTCCGAAGGGGTTATTGAAGCTGTGGAGGCCGCTCGACGGTTCTTTGAGGGGTACCTTGACCCTTGGATGCAGCCGTTTTGCGCGGCAGTAGCCGAAGGGGCAAAGACGGATTTCTATCGCGGTCTGTCCGAGTTTACAACTGGGGTGGCCGAGCTAGAGCGGCAGCTGCTGGACGATGTGAGTGAGCCCTAGGCTTATGCAATGGAATGGCTTGAATTGTCCGAACGAGTGCCAGCGGGTATGCTGATGACGCCAACGGCAGACCGTTGCCTAGGCGTCTAAACTAAGCAAGTATCGCGGGCGGCGCAGTTGGCATTGGTAAGGCCGGAGTTGCAGCTCCGGCCTTATTTGTTTTCTTGGGAGGCATATTTCATCCACCTCTTTACACATCATCCGCTTGCGCACTCTTTTTATTCCGAAGACCCCTTTGCGAGAACATGAGAGGGTTGGGGGTGCGCGACTTCCTGGTGTCTTTGTCGGCTTCCCAAACGTTCTCGCCCGGTTGGTATGACTATCAAATTTCTAAAACAGCAGCTAGCATCGGTGAGGTCGCCTTGTAGGACCTTCGGTTCTGGACCCGAGTTCCGCAGAAGGTCATGCACAGCCTCCACATAATGCCAAAACGGCCCGTTTGCGTGAAATGTTGGCCGGCTGCCCTTGTGGCTTCCGGCTGCCCGGGCCATTCTGATGCAAATGTTTTCCAGAGACCGGCTGCACCCATTTTCTCGCCCAGCTCGTCGGTGACCTCTCCATGGGTCGACGGGGCCCCTATCACGCCGCTCCGATTGCAATCGGTGCCTGGGAGTTGTGAAGTTCCACGAAGTTGCCCGGATGAGTGCCGACGGGTATACTAACGATACCGACGGCAGCCCGTTGCCTAGAAGCCTAAACTAAGCAAGAATTGCGGGCGGCGCAGTTGGTTCTGTCAAGGCCGGAGCTGCCACTCCGGCCTTATTCGTTTATTCGGAGGTTCGATCGCCAACCACCTCCTCCTGCACCATCCGCTTGCGCGCATTTGCGCCTTCTGGCCGCCAGGCGTTTTTTAAGAAACGACCTCGCGTGTCTTGGGACTTCTTTGCTGCCAAAACCCCTCGTAAAGTACGGTCCGTCGCCGGCGATGGGCCGGCTTACGAAAGGGGATCCAGCAATGAAGAGCACTATGACCCGCACGAATTTTATTGCCGGCGCAGGCACCGCGGCTGCTGTCGCCATGGGTGTCTCGGCCATGGCCTTTGCCGACGAACCCGCTGCTTCTTGGCAGCCTGAGTCCTGGGCCGCCGAGGCCGATATCGTCATCGTGGGCTGCGGTGGTGCCGGCATTTGTGCGGCCATCACGGCTGCCGACGAGGGCCTGGGCGACGCCCTGGTGCTCGAAGCGGCACCTGAGGGCCTCGAGGGCGGCAACACCCGCGCGAGCGCCCATGTCATCTTCTGCCCCACCAGCGTCGAGGGCGCGGTGGAGTACCAGACCAACCTCAACGGCGGCCACAGGGTTGACCCCGAGCTCCTGCAGGCCTGGGCCGAGAACATCACCCAGAACATCGACTGGCTCACCTCCCAGGGCATACAGTCGCAGGAGACCGCCTTCTACAACCCCGAGTGGCCCGACATGCCCGGCAGCGAGAACTGCTGCTGCTACCTGGCCAGCGCCGACGGCCAGATGGGCTTTGGCGCCCTGTGGGATGCCCTGGCGGCCCGCGCCGAGGAGCTGGGCGTCAACGCGCGGCACGACACCCGCGTGACCGAGCTCGTGGTGAACCCCGCCACCGGCGAGGTCTGCGGCGTCAAGGACGAGTCTGGCAACGCCTACAAGGCCAAGAAGGGCGTTCTTCTGGCCTGCGGCGGCTTTGAGAACGACCCCGAGATGATCGCCAACTTCTTCCAGATCGGCTACTACGACTGCAAGCCGCTGGGAACCCCCTTTAACCGCGGCGACGGCATCCGCATGGCCATGAGCGTGGGCGCGGAGCTGTGGCACATGAACAACTTTGCCAACGCCGGCTACGGCTACGAGTCGGCCATCGGCAACGAGCTCGGCACCGTGGTCCAGGCCCAGTGGCCTCACAAGGACTTTATCTACGTGGGCCCCGACGGTACCCGTTTCATGTACGAGGAGAAGGTGGGCCTTGCCCGTCACGGCAAGTATGTGACCTCGGGCAACGCCACCAACATGACCCAGCCCGCCGACACCTGGTGCGTCTTTGGCTCCGACAGCTTCGACGACGCCGAGAACTGCGTCATTCTGCAAGACTACCTCTGCTTCTGGAACTGTATCCACGGCCTGACCACCTGCCACTCCAACCAGGAGTACCTGGACGCCGGTCTCATTGTGAAGGGCGAGACCGCCGAGGAGCTGGCCGAGCAGATGGGCGTCGACCCCGCCGCCCTCGCCATTACCCTCGAGAACTACAATGCCAGCGCGGCGGAGGGCGTCGACCCGCTGTTCGACCGCGGCACCGACGTGTACAACGCCTTTAGCATGGACGCCCAGGGTACCGCCTCCATGCAGGGCCAGACCTCCGCGCAGGACGCCTACGGCGATCTTTCACCCGCTATCCGCGCGTTCAACCTGGTGCCGCTCAAGGCTCCCTACTACGCGGTGCCGATCCACACCGCGATCCTCAACACCCAGGGCGGCCCCAAGCGCGGTGCCGACGGCAGCGTGCTCAAGCCGGGCGCCGTGGCCGTGCCGCGCCTCTATGCGGCCGGCGAGATGGGCACGGTTTATGCCTACAACTACAACGGCGGCGGCAATGTCTCGGAGGCTATGAGCTCCGGTCGCCTGGCTGCCCGTTCCATCGGAGCGCTCCAGAGCTGGGAGTAGCCAACGCCCTTGGGCCGGAGGTTTTATCGGATCATGGTAAGGCCTCCGGCTGTCGAGCTCCCAGGCGTCAACAGCCTACGGATGCCGCTGCGTATGTCTCACGGTGTTTTGGAGCGACCCCTACGAACCGCTGTCCGACTACGGTCGACCGGATTCTTGCGGTCGGCCGGCATGTTGGAAGCGTGCGCGGGGCAGGGGTCTCGCGGAGTCGGAGCCAGGCAGCGCTTTGGGAGGCGCATAGGAGCCGGGTTTTGCGTTGAATGTACGATGGCCGAGGTGCGTTGGGGGTCCCGGGATGGCCGGGGCTCGAGAAAATCCCAGGTCGTTCTTGCCCCGGTGCCCGGCAATCCGTGGCCATGGCCCTTTTGGACCGGCCACGTTCGTACATTCAGCGTGAAATCCGGCCTCTGCGGGCGGCTGGATCTGAGTGTAAAACTCCCACAGGGCGCGGTTGGCACCAGATTGCGGTTGTGTAAAAGTCGATGGCCCCCGGTGGCACCGGATGCAAGTTGTGTAATAGCCCGGGGGGCAAAAACCAGTGCCATTTGTGTCCAACGGCTTGCACAACCGCGATCTCGTGCCACCATCCCCACGACGCGCTTACACAACCGCAATCCGGTGCCACCGCCTCTCCCGCAGCCCGCATACACCACCCGCATCCGGGCTCGCCCTCGTTCCCGCAGCCCCCCGGAGGCCGGCATGTGCCCTCACCCCTCGTGCCGCCGACCCCGGGGGCTTCTCCGCTACTTCGCTGCCAGCGCCTTGCCGATCATGCGCGCGAAGGTCACCGAGCGCCCGCAGCAGTTACCGGTCGACATGTTGGGGTAGGTGTGGGCGTAGTAGGAGCCCGAGTCAACGCCGGCCACATAGAGGCCCTCGATGGGCTCGCCGCTGGGCTTCTCGGCGTACACTCGCAGCAGTAGCTGCTGAGCCTGGTGGAGGGGCGGCCTGCCGGGTAGCGGGTAGGCCTGGGGCTTCTCCGCCACGAACATCGTCCCAGCTCAAAGCGCCTACGATTCCCCGTATGACCCCCTTTACGCCCGCAAATACGGCTTACCTGCGGAAACGGTTCACCGCGCGGTCCCGTACCCTTGCTTGCCAGAGGGCGCCTCACGGGGGCGCCCGTTCGTCTCGAAAGGGGATCCACCATGCAAGCATCCACCGTCTCCCGCCGCGGGTTCATCGGCCTGGGCGCTGCCGCCACGGCCGCCGGTGTCGCCGCGCTGGCCTCCCAGCCCGGTGCCGCCCGCGCCGACCTGGCGAGCGACGCGACCGGCCTCGTTCCCTCGTTCTTCACGGCTCCCGAGCCGCCGGCCGACGCCGACGTGGCCGAGACCGTCGACGTCGACGTATGCGTGGTGGGCGTGGGCCTGGCCGGCGTCTGCGCGCTGCGCGAGGCGGCCGAGCAGGGCGCCACGGTCATCGGCATCGAGAAGAGTGGCGACGTGGGGTACCGCTCCGGCGAGTTCGGCACCTTTGGTAGCAAGATCCACGAGACCCTGGGCATCGAGCAGCCGCCCACCCACGAGGTCGTGAACGAGCTCATGCGCGTCATGGGCAACCGCCCCAACGCCCGTTTGCTCAACTACTGGATCGCAAACTCCGGCCCCGACCTCGACTGGTACATCGGCAACTCGGAGTACGAGCTTTTGACCTGCGACTCCGACGCCCCCACCGATCCCACCAAGCCCTATGTGTTCCCCGAGCGCTTCCCGGTGAACGACAACTACGACTGGCGCACCGAGAACTACCCCTGCTTCCCGGGCATGGTGCACCTGCTGCCCGACCACGGCTGGGCCGCCCACGGCACGCTTGCCGCGGCCGAGGCCGCCGGGGCCCAGGTGCGCTACAACACCGTGGCCACCCAGCTCATCAAGGACGGCGACCGCGTGGTGGGCGTTTACGCCACCGGTCCCGACGGGGCCGTCATCAGGGTGAACGCCAAGAAGGGCGTGGTCCTCTCGACCGGAGACATCTCGAGCGACAAGGAGATGCTGGCCTACTACGCCCCGCAGGCCCTCAAGTACGGCAGCTTCTTCAGCACCTTCGACGCCAACGGCAACATGGTGAACACCGGCGACGGCCACAAGATGGCCATGTGGGCCGGCGCGGTCATGGAGGACGGCCCCTACGCGCCCATGACCCACAGCCTGGGCACCAACTCCATCGGCATCGACCCCTTCCTCATGGTGAACCAGGACGGCGAGCGCTTCGCCAACGAGGACGCCGGCGCCCAGGAGCTCCAGAACCAGATCAAGCGCCAGAAGGGCGGCGTGGCCTACCAGATCTTCGACAGCAAGTGGAAGGAGCAGCTGCAGTACATGCCCCAGTGCTTTGGCGGCGTGACCCACTACATCGCCCCCGAGGACGAGGAGCGCTACCAGCACGCCATCAATCACTTCGCCGCCGGCTATGCCAGCGACACCTACTTCCAAAGCGAGGTCGACGCCGGCAGCATCATCCCGGCCGACACGCTTGAGGACCTGGCTGCCGCCATCGACGTGCCCGCCGACGCGCTGGCCGCCACGGTGGAGCGCTACAACGAGATCTGTGTCGCGGGGGAGGACACCGACTTTTCCAAGGTCTCCACGCGCCTCTTCCCGGTGGAGAATCCCCCGTACTACGCGGTGCCCTTTGGCGACTCGGGCATGCTGGTGCTCATCGGCGGCATCGACTGCGACACCCGCTGCCGCGCCCTCGACGCCGACAAGAACCCGGTGCCGGGTCTCTACGTGGCCGGCAACACCATGGGCGGCCGCTTCCTGGTCGACTACCCGGTGACCGTGGCCGGTGCCAGCCACTCCATGGCGATGTCGTTCGGCCGACTGGCCGGCCGTTGCGCCGCCGAAGGGGAGTAGGGCTCGCCGCGAGGTGCGCGGGCGCGGGATACGAGGTGCGAGGATGTGGGCGCGGAGAAACGAACGCGCCTGCGCGCCGGCTTAACTAAACAGGCCAAGGACCGGACGGCGGAGAAGCCCTGCGTGGCTGCAAGGGCTTCTCCGCCGCTTAATCCCCGTTGCCCACCAGGTTCTCGAGTTCCTTGCGCGTGTGGATGCCCAGCTTCTCGTAGATATGCCGGGTGTGGGCGCGCAGGGTGCCGGGGGCGATCATGAGGTTTTGGGCGATGGCTTGGGTGTCCTTGCCCTTGGCGAGCTCCAGGAGCACCTCTTCTTCGCGGGCGGTCAGGCGGTAGGTTGCCACCAGGTACGCGCACGAGCTGGCCAGGCGGTTCTCGCGGTCCTGCTCCTGCTCGAGCGACGACCCGGCCGAAAGCACCCGCACGCCCCAGCGCGAGGAGAGCTCGCGTTCCGAGAAGATCAGGAAGAAGGCGCCTCCCAGCAGGGCGCAGGCCCCCACGGTGCTCGCCACGTGCGCGGCCCCGCTTCCCACGGCGTGCTCGAGCAGCGCGGAGCCCTGCTCCCCCAGCAGGCTGAATATCTGCAAGAACGCGTTAAAGGCAACCAGGGGCACGATGGCGATGCCGGTGCTCTTGGCCAGGTCAAGCATGATGAGCAGCACGATGAAGCGCATGAGCGTGAAGCCCATCGAGATGCAGTACGACGAGATGACCTGGCCAAAGAGGCCCTCGGTCGGGATGAGCAGCAGACCGCACACCATGATGGGCAGTGGGGCGCGCCAGAGCTTCGAGAGGTCCAGGCGCTGCGGAAAGAAGTAGGCCACCACGAGCACGGCGCAGTTCACGATGGCCGTCGAGAACGACGAGTGCCTGCCCGCCCCCGCGGCGAGCTCGTGCTGGTTCATCCCGTACACGAGCGCAAAGGCGGCCACCACCGCGAACAGCTTCCAAGGCATCTCGAAGCGCGGGTATGGCCCGTGCTGGCGGTCCTGGGCGGGGATGGAGCCCAGGGCGCCATGCACCAGGGCCACGGCGACGACCGGCAGCGCAAAGGCGGCCACGACTGTCTGCGCGGCCCCGGCACCCGATAAAAAGAAGGCGAGCACCGACCCCAGGAGGCCGTTTCCCGACGTGTACACGGCTGCACGCAGCAGGCTCACGCCTGCGAGCATCTCGGCGTTGAGCATGGTGAACGTCAGGAACGCGACGCCGCCCATAATGGTCGCGAGCCCCCGTACGGATACGGGCACGCCCTGCGGAACGACGGGCACAAGCGCGAAGGCCGCCGAGGCCGCCAACATGCCGGCCAGCGCCGTGGCGAACACCCAGGCCTTTTGGGAGACGGGCACCAGCCGGCGGGAGCAGAGAAACACTGCGAGGGCCGTGGCCGTGTAGGCGAGGTCGAAGACGCCGTGGGAGAGCGGGACGAAGCCGGAGGTAGCGGAGAGGCCCACAAAGACCAGGGAGAGCCACGCTCGGGCGAACGCCAGGCCGAAGAAGGCGATGGCGTAGGGTCCCCACGGAAGATGTCGGCGCTCGTCCTGTTCCATGGAGCGGATTATACGCCGGTGACGGCCCTCGGGGGTGCGGGGTCTTACAACGACGCCACGTAGCGGCCGGTGAGGTAGCCGCTGGTGATGGCGCGGCCCACCGAGAGGCCCTCGACGTCCATGGGGTAGTCGACGCCGCCGTAGAACTGGCCGCTCGCGTTGCCGGCGGCAAAGAGGCCGGGGATGGGCTGGCGGTCGGCTCCCAGGCACTGCTGGTTCTCGTCCACCACCAGGCCGCCAAGGATGGCCGGCAGGCTGTTGGCGCCGCGGGGCACGGCGTAGAACGGGCCGTTCTCGATGGCGGTCAGGAAGGCGGCGCGCTTGCCGAACTCGGTGTCGGCCCCGGTGGCGCACAGCTCGTTGTAGCGGTTGATGGAGTCCACGATGACCTGCTCGTCGATGGGCTCGATGCCCCACTCCTGCTCCTCCATATAGGCGTTCATGTTGGCCGCGAGCTCCTCGAAGGTCTCGCCGCACACGAACTTGCTCTCGTCGGGGATCGGCATGTGGCCCACCTGGATCTGCACCTCGCCGGGGTACTCGGCGATCCAGGCATCTACGATCTCGCGCCAGTTGGCGGGCATGATGGTGAAGAACTTGGCGGCCATGGGGTTCTGGTAGTCGTACTCGGCCAGGTAGGGGCGCACCAGGTTGTT
The DNA here is from genome assembly GCA_019421015.1 of Coriobacteriaceae bacterium. Classification (GTDB taxonomy): domain Bacteria; phylum Actinomycetota; class Coriobacteriia; order Coriobacteriales; family UMGS124; genus JAHZGC01. The sequence goes on from JAHZGC010000008.1 coordinate 44,635, forward strand.
GAGGTAGGCAAAGCTCAGGGTTTCGTTCATGAAGCGCTCGCCGTGGATGTCGAGGTTCAGGAACGGTACCTGCAGGCGGGTGAGGGCTCCGCCGCCGTGGACCATCTTGCTGTGGTTGACGGGCGTCATCTGGGCGCCGGCCCACATGCCCATGGCGAGGCCGCTGCCGTCGCGCAGCAGGGTGCCCATCTGGAAGCCGCGCACGTCGGGGCAGTAGTAGTCGCGCATCTCGGCGTTGCCCGAGTAGTCACCGGTGGCCAGGATCACACCCTTCTTGGCCTGGAACAGCACGTTCTCGCCGTTGGCGTTGGTGCAGATGACGCCCGTCACCGCGCCGTCGTCGGCCACCTGCAGCTGCACGGCGGGGTGGTTGTAGAAGAACTCCACGCCGTCTTCGGCCAGCTGGTCGCCGATCACGATGGCCGCCCCGCCATGGGCGCCCTCGACGTGGTTGTAGGTGTTGGCGTGCAGGTAGAAGGTGTAGCCGTTGTAGGTGCGCTCGGAGTCGTAGGGGTTGGAGTCGATGCCGCGGGCACTGGCGGTGTCGGCCCACCAGGCCAGGGCCTCCTGGGAGTTGCGGGCCCAGGCCTCGAGCAGCTTGCGGTTGGAGCGGTAGGCGTTCTTCTCAAGAAGGAACGCCACGCAGGCCTGCAGCCCGGCCTCGTCGGTCTTGGAGACGTCTACCGAGGCACCCATGTTGCCCGTGGAGAGCGGCTTGTCGATGTTCTGCACGCAGGCCACGGTGCAGCCGCCCTCGAGCGCCGTGTGGGCCGCGGCCAGGCCGGCCTCGCCGGCGCCCACCACGACAACGTCGTACTCGTGGGTCTGGGCAAAGTCGGTGATGGGCTCGGGTCTCACGAGGAAGGAGGGGGCTCCGGCGGCCTCTGCGTCCTCGGCGGCCACGGCGTGGGTCAGCGGCAGCGAGGCGGCTGCGGCCATGCCAGCGGCGGCGATGGCGCTGCCCTTGAGGAAGTCCCTGCGGTCGATGGCGGTGCGTGCGTCCATGGTGTGCGTCCTTTCGTGTGGAGGCGGCGGTCCGCGCCGGGGGTCCTTCGTCGCCGGCGCCCTGTGCGGCTCCCACAATGCCCCGTGGGGGGTGGGGAGCGCATCTGCAAGGGGGCTTATCTTTATAAGCGCGCCCTAAGCACAAGGCTTTTACCTGCGACGATGTGATATGCTGTCGACTATGAGACTACGAAGGGGTTGGTGCGCCATGACAAATGTCGGTCGATGCGGGAACGGCGTTTTTTGCCATGGCGGCGCACGCATTCTCGACCTGAGCGGAGACCGTCGCCTACCCATCGGTGACGACGGGTTTGAACGAGTGGCCAGCCGTTCTCTTTTTATAGATAAGTCTCTGCTAATCGCCGACGTGCTGAGCGGAAACTCTCTGGCGACCCTTTTTTGTCGCCCGAGGCGCTTTGGCAAGACGCTCGGTATGACCATGCTCAAGTCCTTTCTTGAACTGCCGCCCGATGGCGTGAGCAGGGCGCCACTTTTTGAGGGTTTGACGATATGGGACGCCGAAGGTGGCCGTTATCGCGTTGAGCAGGGGATACGACCGGTTATTTATATCAGCCTCAACGATGTGAAGAAGGCCACCTGGGAACAGGCCTACGAGGCCATTGCGGGTAAGATCGCGGCGGAATATGAGCGCCACGGGTATTTGGCGTCCAGCGACGCGTTGAGCCCGGCGCAACGCTCCCATTTCGAGCGCATCCGTGCCCTTCAGGGTTCGCGCAACGACGTGGAGTCATCTCTGCGGTTGCTCTGCTCCTATCTACAGGCTCATCATGGCCGTGGCGTGGTCGTGCTTATCGACGAGTACGACGCACCGGTCATGGCGGCCCATGAGCGGGGTTACTATCGCGAGGGGGTGGATTTTCTCAAAGGCTGGCTCACCGGTGCGATTAAAGATGGCGGGGCGGCGTTGGATTTTGCATGCCTTACCGGCGTTCAGCGTGTTGCCAAAGAGTCCATCTTTTCTGACTTGAACAACCTGACGGTCGACACCGCCCTGGACCGCCACTTCGATGAACGCTTTGGTTTTACCGAAGAGGAGGTTGCGGCCCTCGCCGAGTATCTTGGCCACCCCCATCGCTACGAGGAGGTAAAGGCTTGGTATGACGGGTATCGTTTTGGCGATGTCGACATATATAATCCCTGGAGCGTTCTCAACTATTTTGGTAACTACTGCGAGCCCGGGGTTTACTGGGCCAACACCGCCACGAACACCGTGGTGGGCGATGCGGTCAAGTCATCGGACAACGATACCCTGTGCGATGTCTTTGCCCTGATGCAGCCAGGCGGCCAGGTCTGCAAGCCACTCGACATGGGGGTGGTTTTTTCGGAGTCGGGTGAGCGTAGCAACGCTTTGTGGAGCCTACTCTACCTGGCGGGATATCTTACGACCGATGACGTCGCGAACCCGAGCAACCGTCGCATCAGGCGCAATCTGCGCCTTCCCAACCGGGAGGTGGCCGAGGTTTTTCGCACCGAGATCGTCGAGCGGTTCGAGCGGGAGGCCGGTGGCCAAGAGAGGCTCGACGCGTTCCACCGCGCTTTGGTTTGCGGTGATGTCGGGGCTTTGCAGACCGAGTTGTCGCGCATTCTCATGATAAGCGCCAGTTGCCGCGATCTTATCTCCGAAAACAGCTATCACATGCTGGTCATGGGATTGCTCTTTGGCGTGCCGGGTTACGGAGACCCCGTCTCGAACCGCGAGGAAGGCTGCGGCTACTTTGACCTGCGGCTCGAAGCCGACCCCGATTTTCCGTGCGTCCCCAGCGGACGCGAGTCTCTGCCAGTCATTACCTTGGAGCTTAAGGTCATGAAGGCGATGGGCAATGAGAACCCCGACACGCGATTGGAGATTCTCGCAAACGAGGCGTTGGAGCAGATAGAAGACCGGGCTTATGATGAGCGGGCCGGTGGTGAACGCCTGCGGTATGGCATCGCTTTTTGTGGCAAGGAGGTCTCGGTAGTTTCCCAGCTGTTGGGGAATTAGCGGGGTGGCGTCCCAGACGACGGCGGCCAAGCCTTCCGTAGACACTGCCGTCCCCAATGTAGCCGTCCGTTGACGCCCGCCCCCGAATGTCTATGCCTTCGGCCGCCCTCCCTATGGCGCCCCTGCGCGACGCCTCGCTACAATAGCCCGCCAAGGGGAGAGTCGCACGTCCCGCTGCCTTCTGTGCTGTGGGGCGGTTCAGAAGACCAAAAGGGGAGAGGAGCCCGCACCATGACCTACCTGCTTATCCAGCTGTTTGCCGTGGCGTTTTGCCTGCTGGTGAGCCGTTCGCTGCGCCGCTACGCGCTGTGGTACTACGGGGGTGCCTTCGCGGTGCTCGCGGTGTTTTTCTACGGGGAGTTTTTTGGGCTGCCCGAGGTCGTTTGGCGACCGCTCTTCTACACCATAGACCAGTGCATGTTGGGCACGGCCCTCTTTGTCGTGGTGATGTTCATTGGCGCAGTGCCGCGCGACTCCTGGTTTTCTCAGCGCCTGCGCCCCGTGCGGGGCGAGCTCAGCATTTTTGCCTGGATCCTTTGCCTGGGCCACCTCGTGTACCTCATGGTGATTCCGCGCCTGGTGCATATCGCCCTGACCATCGGGTTTGCCATGCCCATGGCAGTGGCGGGCCTCGTGGTGGCGCTGGTCCTGCTGGTGCTTTTGGCCGTGCTGGGCGTCACGTCGTTCAAGTGCGTGAAGCGCCACATGAGCGCCAAGGCGTGGAAGTCTGTGCAGCGCTGGTCGTACCTGTTCTACGCCCTGGTCTACGTGCACCTGATGCTGATGATCGCCCCCGTGGTGATGACGGGCGCGCCCAAGGCGGTGTTCACGGCCGTCGTGTACTCGGCTATCTTTGTGGGATACGGCGTGATGCGCGTGCGTCGCGCCCGTCTCGATGTGGCTCGCGTCGTGGACGGCTCCCACGTCGAGAAGATCTCGTGTCCGGCGGCCGGCTCGGTGGCTGCCTAAGGGGTGTGACCCACGTTTATTTTGGGGCATTCCACGCAACCCTGCCATGCGGCCACGCCGGGATCTTTTGGACGAAATTCGGTTCCCAAGAACCCCGGCGTGGCCTGCTGTTGGTCCCGTTGTGCTGGCCCGGCCCGTTACGTCGGCCCCCGTTGCACCGACCCCGTCACACCTCCAGCGAGTACACCGCCCCGCCACGGTAGAACTTTCCGATAACATAGCGGTCGCTCGCGGCCTCGTTGGCAAGAAACACCTGGTTACCGCGGCTGTCGAGTCCCTCAGACATGGGGGGCACGCGCAGCTGCTCCACAAAGCTGCGTCCGTCTAGGCAGGTCAGCGGCGTATCTCGGCCGTCTATGCGGTAGGTTCCGTCGTCGGTAAAGCGGGCGGGGTCATACACCGCGAGGTTGGCGTCGCCGAGGCCCCATGACCTCGACATCACCATACGCCCGTCGGCGGTGATGCACATGCCCTGCACCTTCGAGGGGATTGAGTACACCCGGGCCGCCTCCTCGGCAAAGCCGTAGCGTCCCGCGGGGTCGGCGGGGTAGGCGAGCATGATTGCGTGGTTGCGCGTGCCGTCGGGGGTGGTGATGTGGTGGCTCTTGGGCGTCTCAAAGTTCACCGGGTAGTAGAACTCCCCCACATAGAGCGTCCTGTGCTGCACGATCATGAAAGCCGGCACGAGCTCCAGCGGCACGTGGGCCAACGCCTGAACGAACCCGCCGTCTTCGCAGCTCAGCACCGCATCGAGGTCCATGACCGCGTAGCCGTCTTGCACGCTTAAAAACGCATAGTCCCCTGCCGCTGTGATCGCCGCGCCGTGGCCGCTGTACGTGCTCCCGTCGGCCAGCCGCACGAGCAGCCGCGAGACCGCCCCGTTTGGCCCCACCCGGTACAGCGGCGAGGCCGACCCGTCGTTCATATAGCCGCTGAACAGCCAGGTCTTGCTGCCTTTGCAGTAAAACAGGTCCTGGGGGATAAACCCTTCTGAAAGGCCCGGCAGCGCGATGCGCCGGGTGGCCGCACGGTAGAACGGCCGGTTTGTGAGTCGCACGTAGGCACGAACGCCGAGCACGGCCAGCGGCGCCGCCACCGCCAGGATCGCGCCGACTCGGGCAGCGGTGCGCAGGGGAGAGGGACGCATGGCGGGGCCGCCTTACGCCACGAGGCGTTCGAGCTCGGCGATGGGCTGCTCGCCGGTCGTGCTCTGCACAGCCATGCCGTCCTCGAACAGCACGAAGGTCGGGTAGGCCTCGGGGGCGTAGATGTTGGCCAGCTCGGGGGAAGCGTCCACATCGACCTGATAGGTGGTCACCTCGCCCATCTCCTCCCGGGCGAACTCGTTCACGATGGGCATCTCGCGCTGGCAGTGGGGGCACCAGGTGGCAAAGAACTCCACGAGCACCTTGCCCGGCGCGTCGATTACCTTGCTCTGAAAGTTGCTCTCGTTGAGGATCTCGATCATGGCGGCATCTCCTTCGGTCGCTGTTTGGTCGGAACGCGGGGCCGCTCCCCGGATGCCGCCGGGGTGCCCCCATTTGCTCCTCACAGCTCGCTGCGAGGTTGTCCACCGGATACCCGTCGGGGCAGTGGGGTCCGTTGCGGCGGCCGCCGTGCCATCCAAATGACATGTTTACGCTTGATAAATAGGTGAACTGCTCGTGTCTATACCTATGCCGAGGCCTGCTCCGATGCCTGCCCCTGAGACGCAAGTCCCAGACGCTGCTCGAGCCAGTGCTGCAGCACCAGCGCCTGGTTGTGCTCGGTGTCGTGGGCGGCGTAGAGCAGCGTGACCTTCTGAATCGACGGATCACCGGCGAGTTTCTCCGCAAACGCCGCGGCGGCAGGGTTGGCGTCGAGCTCGCCGACGTACTTCTGCTCGAAGGCGGGCCAGTGGGCGACCTCGTGACCAAAGGCATGGCGCAGCTCGGTGGAGGGGGCAAGGTCCTTGGCCCACAGGTCGTAGTGGACCTCTTCCTTGGTCAGGCCGCGGGGCCACAGGCGGTCAACCAGCACCCGGTAGCCGTCGGTGGGGTCGTAGGGTTCGTACACACGCTTGGTGAGGATTTCCATGGGTGCCCCCGTCCTTCTTGAACGATAGCTCAGACAGCTCAGAAGGGCGTGTACCCCATAGGACGGCCCGGGATTCTTGGGGAGGGGCGTTCCCGGGCACCTTAGGCGCTTTCCAAGGGTTTCTATTCACTGGTGTACGACCACCCGTTGGAGACCTGCCTGTCCTTTGGTGAAGAGGTCTCTTACTACATCGAGAAGGGCATCGCCCGGCAGGTAACCCAGGAAGAGGCCCTATCGATTCTGGAACGCTCCGTCGAGGAGGGGATGATTCTGCAGAGCGCTTTTACCAAGGATTCCGAGATCATCTGCTCGTGCCACGGAGACTGCTGCGGCATCTTGGGTACCTACCAGGCCATCGGCGTCGAGGGTTGTGAGACGGCATCGTGCTTTAGGAACAACTCCAACTATGTTCTGAACTACGATGAGGACGCCTGCATTAAATGCGGCATGTGCGCCGAGCGCTGTCCCATGTTTGCCATCACGATGGACGAGTTTACTAAGGGAAGGTAGGGCGTCGGTTGCAGGTATGAGCCTGTGAGAACATAGAGAGGGTCGGGGGTGGTGCCTTTCGGCCCTCTCTTTTTGTACGTCTTTTTGTACGCAAGCTTTTCCACCAAAAGAGCCCCCGCGCCGAATGGGGGTTCGGCGCGGGGGCTCTTCATAAGCGGCCGGCGGGCACGGGGCCAACCGGCCGCTCCCTATGAAGGGCGTTTAGGGCATCGCGAGCGGATCGCTCGTCGTTGCCTTAGAGGGCGGCGAGGGTCTCGCCGGTGAAGTAACCGGTCGCGGCACAGGCCGACACGCTGGCCTGGGCGGGCAGGGCGATGGCGCCGCAGGCGTACAGGCCGGGAATCTCCTGGTCGTTCTCGTCGAGGACCAGGTTGTTCGGGCCGCACATCACGCCGCCGGAGGTCTTGTAGCGCATGACGTTGAGTTTGAGGGCGTGGTAGGGGGCCTGGAGCGAGTCAAGCCACTCGGTCTTGCCGAAGGCGGCGTCCTCGCCGGCCTCCACGTAGCCGTCGTACTCGGCAAAGGTGGCCACGAGGTTCTCGACCGGCACGTCCATGGCCACGGCCAGGTCCTCGAGGGTCTCGGCGGTGCGGTAGACGTCCTCGTGGAGCGAGACGTTCTTGTTCACCGAGGAGCCTACGCAGCGGTTGTCGAAGGCACGCTGGTCAAAGATGACCCACCACTCGCGGTAGCCGTTGTCGAGGCAGGCCTGGGCGGCGTCGTGCGACTGACCCTCCTGGATGAAGCGCTTGCCGTTGGGGAGCACGAGCACCATAGGCGTCCAGTAGCCCCAGGTGGTGGCGTTGGGCAGGTCGCCCATCAGGTTGCAGTAGTGCTTCTCGATGGAGGAGTCCATGCCGACCTGCTTGGCGCCGGCGGCCCAGGCCATGGTGTGGCCCTCGCCCATGGAGCCGCCGTTCACGAGCACGCCGTAGTGGGCCCACTGGGGCAGGTACTTGTTCATCATCTCGCCGTTGTCGACGAAGCAGCCGGTGGCCAGGACCACGGCCGGGGCCTTGATGTCGACGTTGTTGCCCTCGGCGTCCACAAAGCGGCAGCCGATGACGGCGCCGTCGGGGGCGTCCTTGATCAGCGCGGTGGCGCGCAGGTCGTAGATGAACTCGGCGCCCTTGGCCTCGAGGTTCTGCTGCAGCGGGGTCAGGATATACTCGTAGCCCGAAGCGATGCCCTCGCCCGGCAGGATCACGCCGGGGCCGAACTTGGGCAGCTCCTCCATGGTGCAGGGCTCGAGCAGGGTGCAGCCGTAGTTATCGACGGCGCAGTCAAAGAACTTGGTGTTGGCATAGTACTTGCCCTTAGCCCACTCGGGCCACCACTCGTACTCGTAAAGGCCGCACTGGCGCTCGGCGGCGCCTTCCCAGGCTTGGTCGATGGTGGTCTCGGCGCCGTGCTCGAGCTGGTTCTTGGTGCCGGTGCCGAACATGAACCAGCAGGAGGTCAGCGAGTCGCCGCCGAAGGAGCCCTTCTTCTCGGCGTAGATGATCTTCTTGCCAGCGAGGGCGGGCTCCATGCCGGCGGCCAGACCGGCGATGCCGGTGCCGATGATCAGGATGTCGGCCTCTTTGGTGAAGTTGATGTCGCCGGCGCCCACCAGGTAGCCCGGGGCGGCCTCGTCGGCCACGGCCAGGCCAGCGCCCATCGTGGCACCGGCCACGAGGCAGGCGGAGCCGCCGAACTTAACGAGGTCACGACGAGAAAGATGCATGAGAATCCCCTTTCCTTTCATGAGAAAACAGGAGGGAGCAGGAACGCGCCGGGAGGCGCGCGCCACGTTCGGTGCCGACCGGTCCCTTAACCTCGATCGGCTGAGTCGTCATTATGACGCCCGAGGGTGGGGTTGTCTCCCCTAAAAACTAGGGGGAGGGGCCTTTGGGGCCGTGAATTCCTAACTGGTTGTGCTCCGATTGCGTTTTGGGCGTATCCAAGAAGGCCCTGTTGGCCGTGGGGGCGCTCTGATTGTGGGCGAGGCCGGCGCGATTGGGCGCGGGGCCGGTTATAATCAGCTCTCATGACTAAAGGCTCGGGGGGCCAAGACACCGTGCGATGCGTGCCGGACCGCAACCGGTTCGCGCCTAGAAGGAGGAGAGGCCGAGGTGACAACCCAGCAGCGCCTGCTGGAATGGCGCGACAAATGGGCCGGAACGGTGGTCCTTCTTGTGGGCTACGGCCTGTGCAAGACTCTGACCCTCGACAGCTACGTGACCGCATTCGGGGCCGTGCGCTTCCCCATGGGCTACGTCTCCGACGTCCCCTTTATGCTGGGGGCCTCCTTCGGTGTGCTGCTCGTGAGCGTCTTCATGCTGGTGTGGTGCCGCCGCCGGCATCGGCTCGACCTGCCCTATCGCGTCCCCATGGCCGTCCTTGTGCTCTGCTACGGCGTGAGCCTGCTGCCCGTGGGGCCCCCGGTATGGGTGTTTGTGCTTTTGGGCGTGGTGTGGGGCTGCGCCACACGCCTCGTGTCGGCGGCGTTTTTGGAACTGTTCGCCTATGAGCGCTCGGCCGTGGCGGTGATCCTGCAGCTCACCTGCGCCCTGGTATGCTCGGCCGCGCTGTCGTTGGTGCTGCGCCCCGCTCCCGAGCTGCTGCGTCTCGTGATATGGCCGCTTATAGCCCTGGCCTGCTGTTTGACCGTGCATTGGGGGAGACGCGCCGTGCGTTCGCGGGGCTGCCTTGCCACGGCGCCCCGCGGTGGGGAGGGTCTCGAGGCCTGCGACGTCTCCGCTAGCGTCGCGGACGACGGGAGGCTTGGCTCCCCCTCCTTCCGCAAAGCCCTGGGCGCGGCCGCGCTGCCGGTTTTGGCCTACATGGTCTTTGAACTGGTCATAGGGCTTATCAACATGTTTGCCTACTTCGGGGGTTCCTCACTTACCATTGCCTCATCGGCGCCGATGTGGGGTATGCTCGCCTGTGCCGCCCTTATGGTGACCTTTGTGGCCGCCACCAACCGTACCCCCGACCCCGACACCACTGCGCTGGTGGCCTTTCCCATGGCCATCGCGGTGTTTTTGCTCCTGCCGTTTTTAGGCGACTCCTACGGTCCCCAGCTGAGCGTGTTCATCTACACGGCCTATATCTTTACCTCCACGTTGACCGTCTTCTACTATGTCAGGGCCTGCTGGCGCTACGGGGCCGACCCCTATGCCATGTCGGCCATCGTGTCGCTGTGCCTGCGCCTCATGCTCCTGCTCGGCTTTGTGCTCGGCTACGGATGCGCCCAGCTTCCCGACAGCGAGCCTTTGGTGCGCACCGGCGTCATGGTGGCGGTCTGCGTGTACATGCTGCTGTTCGTGATCGTGGTGTGGCACTACAAGAGCTCGCGGCGCGCGGTGGAGCCGCAGGTCGTGGTACGCAAGGTGGTGCAGTCGTTCGAGGAGGCCAACGACGCCCGTATGAACGCCATCACCTCCCGCTACGGTCTCACGGGCCGCGAGCGCGACGTCTACGCCTCGCTGCTCAAGGGCGGCACGGCCAAGAGTATCGCCTCCGAACTGGGCATCTCGCACTATACCGTGCAGGGCTACATCCAAGGGCTCTACTCCAAGCTCGGCGTGAACAAGAAGGAACAGGCTGTGGAGCTGTTCTACGGCTTTGAGGAGGAGTAGGGGGCCGGCCGTGCGCGGGCGGTGGGCAGCGCCGCCACCGGCCCCGGTCGCCCCCTAGAGCATTTTGAGAAAGCTCCTGCACAAGGCGGCCAAAGGCGCGGTGTGCTAAGGCACATAAGCCTTTGGCCAACGCGGTGCAGGACTTTATTCAAAATGCTCTAAACCCGCTCCACCCGTACCGCGCACACCTTGTACTCCGGTGCGTGCGAGATGGGGTCGAGGGCGGCGATGGTGAGCAGGTTGCTGTTGCCGTCCTGAAAGTGGAAGGGCATCCAGGCCTCGCCGGGGCGCGTCTTGTCTGAGACGCGGGCCGTCGTGACGAGCGTCCCGCGCCGCGAGCTCACCTGCACGCGGTCGCCGTCGGCCACCCCGAGCTCGGCACCGTCGCGGTCGTTGAGCTCGATGAACGACGTACCGGCCATCGCGTTGAGCCCGGGGGTGCGCCCCGTCATGGCGCAGGCGTTGTACTGGGCGAGGACCCGGCCCGTCATGAGCACGAGCGGGTAGTCGGCGTCGGGCTGCTCGGCCGAGGGGCGCCAAGGTGCGGGCGAGAACCACCCGAGCCCGCGGGCCGCGCCTCCCGCGTGCAGGATCGATGTGCCGGGGTGCTCCGGGGAGGGACAGGGCCACTGCAGCCCGCGGCCGCCCACCTCCGCGCTGTCGAGCCGCCTGTGGCTCACGCCGCCGTAGGAGGGGGTGAGCCGGGCGATCTCCTCCATGATCTGCTCGGCGGAGAGGTCGGGCTGGGGATAGCCCATGCGGCGCATGAGCTCGGCGAACACCGCGGTGTCGAGGCGGCTGCCGGCCGGGCCCTCCACGGCGCGGCGCACGCGCTGCACCCGGCGTTCGGTGTTGGTAAAGGTGCCCTCCTTCTCGGCGTAGCAGCGCCCGGGGAGCACCACGTCGGCGAGGCGTGCCGTCTCGGTCAAAAAGAGGTCCTGCACCACCAGGAACTCGAGCGACTCCAGGGCGTGGAGCACGTGGCCCGTGTCGGGGTCGGTGCGCACGGGGTCCTCGCCAAAGATGTAGAGCCCCTTGATCTCGCCGCGGCCCATGGCCTCGAAGCACTGGGTCGCCTTGAGGCCCGGCTCCAGGCCGGCCAGCTCAACGCCCCAGGCCTGCTCGAACTTGCGCAGCACCTCTGGGTCGGTCGCCTTCTGGTAGCCGGTGAGGTCGGCGGGCATGGCGCCCATGTCGCAGGCGCCCTGCACGTTGTTCTGGCCGCGGATCGGGTTCACGCCGCAGCCGGGACGCCCGATGTTGCCGCAGGCCAGGGCCAGGTTGCTGAGTGCCATCACGCCCTCGGTGCCGGTGGCGTGCTCGGTCACGCCCAGGCAGTAGAGGATTGCGGCGCGTTCGACCGTGGCGTAGAGGCGGGCCGCCTGGCGCAGGTCGTCGGGGTCCACGCCGCAAACGGCGGCCGTGAGCTCGGGGGTGCAGTCGGCCACCAGCTCGCGCATGGCATCGAAGCCCTCGGTCTTCTCGGCGATGAACGCCTCGTCTACCAGGCCCTCCTCGACCATGATGTGGAGAAGCCCGTTGGCAAAGGCCACGTTGGTGCCGGGCCGCAGCTTGAGGTGCAGGTCGGCGTGGGCCGCGAGGCCGATGTCGCGGGGGTCCACCACGATAAGGTGGGCTCCGCGCTCAACAGCCTGGCGCAGCTGCATGCCGATGACGGGGTGCGCCTCCTCGGGGTTGGAGCCCACGAGCATGATGACGTCGGCGAGCTGGGTTATGTCGGCAACGGTGTTGGTCATGGCACCGCTGCCCAGGGTGGTCGCCAGACCGGCGACTGAGGGGGCGTGTCAAACGCGGGCGCAGTTGTCGACGTTGTGGGTGTGCAGCGCCGTGCGGGCCATCTTTTGGAACAGGTAGACGTCCTCGTTGGTGGAGCGCGAGCAGGCAAAGGCGGCGAGCGCCGCGCCTCCGTGCTCGTCGCGGATGCGGCCCACCGAGAGCGCCTCGTCCCAGCTTGTCTCCTCGAGCTCGCCGGTGGCGGGGTTGCGCACGAGCGGGGCGGTGGGGCGGTCGGGCGCGTGGACGAAGTCGAAGCTGCCCGAGCGGCCTTTGACACAAAGAAGCCCCCCGTTCGAGGGGCCGTCGGCACCCTCTGCGTCGACGATGCGGCCGTCTTTGACCACGAGGTCGACCTGGCAGCCGGTGGCGCAGTGGGGACAGGTGGTGCGCACGCGCTCGACCTCCCAGGGGCTGTAGGAGCGTCGACGCTTCACGGTGAGGGCCCCGGTGGGGCAGGCTTGCGCGCAGTTGCCGCACGACTCGCAGCCGCTCGTGCGCCAGCCCTCTCCAAAGGGTGCCTCGATCACGGTGCGCGGCCCCTGCTTGGCGGCGTGCAGCGTGCGGTTGCCCACGGCGGCGTTGCAGGTGCCCACGCAGCGCTGGCAGGCGATGCAGAGCTTGGGGTCGAAGGACAAAAACGGGTTGGCGTCTTGGCGGGGGCGCGCGGGCTTGGATGCCGAGAAGGGGGTCGCGCCCACCCCGCAGGCACGGCAGACGGCCTGCAGCTCGCAGGCACCGTTCTTGACGCACGAGAAGCAATAGTCGGTGGAGTCGAGCCCATGCTCGGCGAGCACGAGCTGCAGGGCGGTCCTGCGCGCCTGCTCGACGCGCGGGGTGGCCGTGAAGACCGCCATGCCCTCGCGGGCTGGCGTGTTGCAGGCGGCTACGAGGCCGGGCTCGCCTTCGACCTCGACGACGCACACGCGGCAGGAGCCGGCGGCGCTGCGGCCTTTTAGGAAGCACAGCGTGGGGATCCAGACGCCGGCGCGCCGCGCCGCCTCCAAGACGGTGGCGCCCTCCTCTACCCGGACGGGGATCCCGTCGATCGTGAGGTTAAGCATAGATGACCCTCCCGTCGGTCAAGGTCCCACACCCGTAGCGGTCGCAGCGAAGGCAGCGCCCGCACTCCTGGAGCGCCTCCTCGGCGCTCATGCCGATCTCCACCCCTGCAAAGTCGCCCCTGCGCTCGCGGGCGGCCCGCTCGGCCACGTCGCCGCGTCGGTAGGGGGTGCCCTCGTCGGGCCGGGGCGGTGGGGGCTCGACGCCGCAGTCCAGGGGGTGGTCGTAGCCCAGCGCGCGGTCGATGTTGCGGGCGGCCACCTTGCCGGCGGCGATCGCACGGATCACGGTGGCGGGGCCGGTGCAGCAGTCTCCTCCCACGAACACGGGGGAGAGGCCCGGCGACCCCGCGGCCTCCTCCTCACGGCAGGCGGCTCGCAGCTGATCGTCGGCCTGGAGCCGTCCGCGACTGGCCCCAAGGCCCCCCTCCTCGAAGGGGCTGCTCGCGATGGCTTGGCCCACGGCCACCAGGATCGCGTCGGCCGGGATGCGCCGCGGGGGCTTGGCCGCGTCTTGGGGGGCGGGTCGGCCGCCGCGCACGGCGCCGATCATCTGGGGCTGGGTGAGAAGCGCCGTCACGGCACCGTCTGCGCCTACCTCGATGGATGTGGGCGCCTCGAGCGTGAGCAGCTCCACGCCCTCGGCCACGGCGGAGGCGACCTCGGCGGGAAGGGCCGTCATGTCCTCGCGCCGGCGCCGGTAGACCACGCTCACCGAGGCGGCCCCGCACCGCACCGCCGTCCGCGCGCAGTCCATGGCGACGTTGCCGCCGCCCACGACCACGACGTCCTTGCCGGTGAAGTCGGGGTACCTGCCGTCGCCCACGGCGCGCAGCAGGTCCACGGCCGAGGTCACGCCCGGCGCGCCCTCGTTGGGTAACCCCAGCCCTTTGGCCTCGTGGGCCCCCGCCGCCACGTAGACGGCGTCGTAGTCCCGGCGCAGCCGTGCCATGCGGGCACCGTCGACCGCCGTGTCGAGCAGCACCTCTATGCCGCCCACCCCGAGGATGGCCCGGATGTCTTCGTCGAGGCGCTCACGCGGGAACCGGTAGACGGGGATCCCGTAGCGCAGCATGCCGCCGAGTTTGGACCGCTCTTCGAAGACGGTGACGTCGTGGCCCATGAGCGCGAGGAAGTATGCGCAGGTCAGGCCGCTGGGGCCGCCACCGACCACGGCTACGCGCCTGCCGGTCCGCGGTAGGCGTTCGGGTGTGGGCACCGTGTCGGCCGCCGCGTTGTCGACGGCGTAGAGCTTGATTCCGCGGATGTTGACCGGGGCGTCGACGAGGGCCCGGCGGCAGCGCGCCTCGCAGGGGTGCTCGCACACCAGGGCACAGGCCGTGGGAAAGGGGTTGTCTTTGCGCACACGGGCCACGGCGCCGGCGCAGTCTCCGGCGGCTACCAGGGCGATGTAGCCGGGGACGTCCACATGGGCCGGGCACAGGGCCTCGCAGGGGACCTTTTGGCCCAACGCACCGGTGCACCGACCGGTCTCGACGTGGCTGGCATACTCGGCCGAGAAGGTCTCGAGCCCGGCGAGCACGTCTTGGGCCGCCTGGTAGCCCACGGCGCAGTCGCTCGCGTCACGGACCACGCAGGCCAGCTCGCGGATGCGCCCCAGCACCTGCGCGTCCGCCTCGCAGCGGGCGACCTGTTCGAGCAGGCTGGCCAGCTGCGGAAGCCCGTCTCGGCAGGGGACACACTTGCCGCAGGTCTGGGCGGCGCCCGTGCGCAGCAGGGCGGTCTGGACCGCGATGGGGCAGGTCCCGGGCGGCATGGCCGCGACCCTGCGGGCGAAGGAGTCGAGCACCGGCGGCAGCGCTGCGTCCGATGGGGCCTGGGTGGAGATGGATAGCACGCGCCTCACCTTCCTCGAAGAAAAATAGACGCGTAGCATACCATGCGGTGCGGGGAGCCCCAGAAGGGTTAACGGCCCTGTAACTTGGCGGTTATACTATGTGCCCCTATCGATGAACGGAGTGCCCATGACGCTGCAAGAGTTGTACGAGAAGACCGGTGGAGACTACGAGAGCGCCTTGAGGCGGTTCCGCGACGAAACCCGGGTGCGTCGGTTTGCCCTGATGTTCTTGCAGGACGAGACCATGGCGCAGCTCAAACAGGCCGTGGCCTGCGACGACCGGGAGCGGGCGTTTCACATGGCCCACACCCTCAAGGGACTTGCGCTCAACATGAGCTTTGACCGTCTGGCGGCCAGCTCCTCGGCCCTGACCGAGCAGCTGCGCTCGGGCGACGCGCCGGCCGACGAGGCGCTCTATGCCGCCGTGGCCGCCGACCACGGGGCCCTGGTCGAGGCCTTGGAGCAGCTGGCATAGAGCCCCGGCGCAACGACGGACAGCATTTTTTGGGACTGCCCTAGCCACAGGTGACGGTGGCGGTCAGATACCCCGTCGGCGACCCCACGTGGGTCACGTGGAGGTCCGCCACGGCCGCCGCGACCCGCTCTGCCAGGTCCTGAGCCGGCTGGCCGGGCGTGTAGCACAGGCCAAGGAGCCGGTCGGCCCCAAAGCGATGGAAGCGCAGGCCGAACGGCTCGCCGAATTCGTTGAGCATGGCGGAGATCTTGCCGATGCAGGCATCGCCGGCAAGCCGTCCGTAGGTCTCGCGGTACTTCCCGAAGGCGTCGGGGGCCACGATCAGCACGGCGTGGACGGGGCGGCTTTGGGCCTCCCCGCTCTCCTTGATGGCGTCGAACACGTCGGAGCGGCTGCGGTTCTCGGCCGTGTAGCTGCGCCGCTGCTCGCGCATTTCGCCCATGATGGCGGTGTAGCGCAGCTCGTTCTCTTGGCGACGCCACAGCGTGAGGCAGTTGACCTGGTAGTCGCGCGGGGCCATGCCGAGCCGTATGGTCAGCGTGCCCGACACCTCGGGGTGCTCGGGGGTGGCGGCTTGGAGCATGCGCTTGAAGTCGCCGATAGGCTCGAGGCCGCCGCGCTCGATGAGGCGCTCGTCGCTCAGGGGGTCCACCATGAAGGTGGGGAGGCCCAGCGTGCGGGCGCTCTGCTCGGTGAGCATGAGGGTCTTTGCCGTGGTGTCGTACTCAAAGGAGATGCCGCCGAGCAGCGACTCGACGAAGCGGCACTTGGCGCGCTCGTCTTCGAGCAGGCTGTAGGCGTGCATGGCGCCGGGGTTGTCGTATTGGCGGATCTCGTCGAGGACGTGCTGGGCGCTCTCGACGCTTTTGCGCCCCTCGCCGAGGGACTTGGTCTTCATGGCGTCGGCCACCTCGTTCTCGGCGAGCACGAGGCATTCGATGAGCAACGGGTTGAACGGGCCCTTGACCCCGCCCGTGAGGAGGTCCATGGCCATCTCGTGGCTGTAGGCGTCGGGGTGGCGCCGGTCGTTGGTGAGGCTGTCGTAGGTGTCGGCCAGGCCCACGATCTGGGCCGCGATGGGGGTGTCGTCGCCCACCAGCCCGTCGGGATAGCCGCTGCCGTCCCAGCGCTCGTGGTGCCAGCGGCAGATCTGGTAGCCGAACTTCTGGAGCTTGGTGTCGCTGGCGTAGGGGAGGCTCTCGAGGAGTTCGGCCCCCGCCAGGGCGTGGCTTTTGTAGGTCTCGAACTCCTCGTCGGTCAGGTGCTCCTGCTTCTTGAGCAGCCCCTCGGGCAGCGTGACCGTGCCGACGTCGTGCAGCGACGACGCCATGGCGATGGCCGACATGTCGGCGGGGGTGAGCCCGTACTGGTCGGTCCGGGCCACGAGGTGGCGCAGCAGGATCTCGGTGAGGGCGTTTACGCGCATGATGTGCAGCCCGCCCGCGCCGCTGCGGAACTCCGCGATGTGCGAGAGGGTGGCGACCATGAGGTTGCTGGCCTTCTCGCGCGCCAGGATTTGGTGGGCCACGGCCTCGGTGAGCGCCTTTTGGTTGGAGTAGAGCATGATGGTGTTGGTGATGCGCTGGTGCACCACCTGGGGGTCGAAGGGCCTGTTGATGAAGTCGACGGCCCCCAGCTCGTAGGCGCGCTTGGTGTTGGCCTTCTCGCGCGCCAGGATTTGGTGGGCCACGGCCTCGGTGAGCGCCTTTTGGTTGGAGTAGAGCATGATGGTGTTGGTGATGCGCTGGTGCACCACCTGGGGGTCGAAGGGCCTGTTGATGAAGTCGACGGCCCCCAGCTCGTAGGCGCGCTTGGTGTAGGCGCCGGCGGTCTCGGCGGTGATCATGATGACGGGAATGTCTTGGATCCACTTCTGGTGGTTCATCATGGCCAGCACGTCGAAGCCGTCCATGCCGGGCATCACGATGTCGAGGAGCACGAGGTCGATGTCGGTTCCGCGTTTGCGCAGGATGGCAACGGCCTCCTCGCCGCTGGCGGCCTCGACCACCTCGTAGCCGTCTAGCATGTCGGCCAGGATGGCGCGGTTTATCGCGGAGTCGTCGGCGATGAGGATAACCTGTTTGGAAGGCGTTTCTGCAGCCATCGTACGAACCTTTCCCCCGGTGCAATGGCGTGCGTCGAGCCCATGGGACCCGACGGTATACTCACCAGTTTACTCGTTTTTTGGCGAGAACCCGTGCAAGAATAATAATTCGTTTCCGCACGTTGCCGCATATGCAGGGGGTGCGGAAGTAATTTGATGTTTGGGTGGGGCGTCCGTGTCGTCGGCGTGTGGGCGGCCGCGCATCGCGCCCAACCGCCCCCTCGTCTAGGTGTCACGGTCTCGAAATCGTTTGCCCGCTATCATTTTGCATGTATCCCTGCCGTTGCGGGTGTTTTGCGCGGGACGTGTGCGGACGCCGGCGGCGCCAACCAGAAAGGAAACCCCATGGGTATGTTCGAGGGCAAGACCGTCATCATCACCGGCGCCGGCCGCGCCGTGCTCACCGACGGCGTGAGCTGCGGCTCCATCGGCTACGGCATCGCCACCGCCTTTGCCAAGGAAGGTGCCAACCTCGTGATCACCGGTCGCAACGTCAAGAAGCTCGAGGACGCCAAGGCCGAGCTCGAGGAGAAGTACGGCGTCAAGGTGCTCCCTGTGGCTGCCGACGTGGCCGCCGGGGCCGACAACGAGGCCGTGGTACAGAACGTCATCGACCAGGCCGTTGCCACCTTTGGCCGCATCGATGCCCTGGTCAACAACGCCCAGGCCTCGGCCTCGGGTGTCATGCTGGCCGACAACACCACCGACCAGTTCGACCTGGCCATCTACTCGGGCCTCTACGCCACCTTCTACTACATGAAGGCCTGCTACCCCTACCTCAAGGAGACCCAGGGCTCCGTTGTCAACTTCGCCAGCGGCGCCGGCCTCTTCGGCAACGTGGGCCAGGTGGCCTACGCCGCCGCCAAGGAGGGCATCCGCGGCATGAGCCGCGTGGCCGCCAACGAGTGGGGCAAGGACGGCATCAACGTGAACGTCGTGTGCCCGCTTGCCTGGACCGCCCAGCTCGAGAAGTTCAAGGAGGCCTACCCCGAGGCTTACGAGAAGAACGTGCACATGCCCCCCATGGGCCACTACGGCGACCCCGAGCTCGAGATCGGCCGCGTCGTGGTGCAGATGTGCAGCCCCGACTTCAAGTTCATGAGCGGCGAGACCGTCACGCTCGAGGGCGGCATGGGGCTGCGCCCGTAACGGGCCTGCCCGGATACAGGCGTGTTGAGAGGACTCGGCCCCCGCGAACGGGGGCGGGCCCTTTTTGTTTTGGGAGGTCTGGGGAGGTTTGCGGTGCGCCGGTTCCGGCCGGCGCCCTCTCTCGGTTCCCCTCAGCCGTCCGTCACCGTAAACGACAGCACCGCCTCGTCGCCCGTTACCTCGTAGTGCGGGTAAAAGCCGGCGGTGACGGTGCGCCAAAACCGCGAGGCCTTGATGTTCACGAGGGAGTACTTGATCTCCCAGGCACCCGGGTGGAGCGCAAAGATCTGCTTGACCGCCTCCGCCGCCAGGCCGCGCTTTCGGTAGACGGGAAACACCGTGAACTCCGCCATGGCGTGGTCGATGGGCCGGCCCAGGCACGAATGGGCGTTCACCATGGCAAAGCCCACGATGCGCTCCTCGTCCTCGACGGAGTGTTCGATGAAGTACGCGTGGCGGTTTTCGTCGGAGAAGTATCGGCCGAAGTGCGGGTAGCTATAGGAGCCCCCGGTATCCATCTCGTCGCTATAGAACTGGCTCATCTCGTAGAGGTATTTCTGGAGGAAGTTCCAGAGCGTGGGTTTCTCTGTGGGGCTGACCGCTCGTAGGGAGACCATGGCTGCATCGACCTCGCGGGTTTTGCTCGTACGTGTGCGGATGGGTGCGCTGCACCGTATTGTAGCCACCTCGGGACGTCGATGCCATGGTACAGGTGTCAAGCCTCGTGGTAGGCGGCCAGGCCCATCCCGTGCGCCGGGGCTGAACGCCGCAAAAAAGCGTCCGACAAAAAGCGCCCGACCCTCCCAAGGGAGAGCCGGGCGCTTGCATGTGTCGGTATACACCGGCCTGTCGACGGGACATCCGTCAACGGGCGAGGGCTAAAACCGCGGTGCCTTACTGGTCGCCGCCGCGGTCGCCGGGCTTGCGGGAGCCGCGCTGCATGCCGTACTGCCGGGGCGCGCTGCCGCCCTTGCTGCCATAGCCGCGGTCGCCGCCCCTGCTCGAGCCGCCCTCGCGGTCACGGCGGGCGGGACGGTCGTCGCGCTCGTAACGGTCGCGGAAGCCGCTGCCGCTGCGCTCGTTGCGGCCGTAGCCACGATCTGCGCCGCGGTCGTCGCGGTCGAAGCGGCTGCCACGGTTGTAACCGCGGTCGTCACGGCCGTAACCACGGTCGCCGCCACGCTCGTTGCGGCCGTAGCCGCGGTCGTCGCGGTCGAAGGAGCGGCCGCGGCTGTTCGAGCCGTAGCGCTCGTCGCGGGAGGCAAAACGGGCTTCGCGACGCTCGTCGCGGTTGTAGCCGCTGCGCTCGGAACGCTCGCCGCCGGTCAGCATCTGCTCCTCGCGGGAGATACGCTCCTGGCGGGCCTCCTGGCGCTCCACACGGTCGCGGTTGCCGCCGGCGGAGTGACGGTCGCGGGCGCTCACGGAGCGGTCGATGTTGCGGCCGCGCATGCCGCCGCGCTCGCCGCGCTCGAAACGCTCACCGCGGTCGAAGCCGCCACGGCCGCCGCGCCCGCGACCACCGCGGCCACCGCCCTTGCCACCGCGACGGGGGCGCTGGGTGGGATCGCGGTCGGGATCAAGCTCGGGACGGCGGTCATCGAAGTCGAAGCCATCGAGCTCCATCTCCTCAACGGTCTTCTTCATGAGGTACTCGATGTCGTAGAGGTCCTTGACCTCGTCGCGGGTCACAAAGGTGATGGCAAAGCCCGCCTCGCCGGCGCGGCCCGTGCGGCCGATACGGTGGATGTAGTCCTCGGGGTCCATGGGCACGTCGTAGTTGATGACGTGGTCGACGTCGCTCACGTCGATGCCGCGGGCAAGGACGTCGGTGGCCACGAGCACGCCCACGCGCCCGTCGCGGAAGTTCTTGAGGGCGCGGCTGCGCTGACCCTGCGAACGGTCGCCGTGGATGGCCTCGGCCGAGAAGCCCTCGCGGTTCAAGCGCTCGGCGAGCACCTCGGCGCGGCTCTTGGTGCGCGTGAAGATGATCACGCGGTCGGCGCCCTTCTCGTCCAGCACATACTCGAGCAGCTCGTTCTTCTGGCCCTGGGCCACCGGGATGATGAACTGCTCGACGGTCTCGGCAGCGGTGCCCTTGTGGGCGATCTCGACGAACTTGGGGTCCTTGACCTCGGCGCCGATGGTGCGCATGACCGAGTCGTCGATGGTGGCCGAGAACAGCAGGGTCTGACGCTCGTGGGGAATGGCCTCGATGATCTGCTTGACGTCGGGCCAGAAGCCCATGTCGAGCATGCGGTCGGCCTCGTCGAGCACGAGCACCTCGATGTCGTCGAGCTGCAGGGCGCCGCGGTCGTAGAGGTCGAGCAGGCGGCCGGGGGTGGCAACGAGCACGTCGACGCCGCGACGCAGGCCGCTGATCTGGGGGTTGTAGCTCACGCCGCCCACCACGGTCAGGATGTAGTGGCCGGTCTTCTTGCCCACGGTGCGGGCGACGGAGTCGATCTGCTGGGCGAGCTCGCGGGTGGGGGTCACGATGAGGGCCTTAGGGCCGTGGCCCTTCTGGTAGTGGCCCAGCTTGTCGAGCAGGGGAAGCACGAAGGCGGCGGTCTTGCCGGTGCCGGTCTGGGCGGCGGCGATCACGTCGTTGCCCTCGAGCACCAGCGGGATAGCCTGCTCCTGCACGGGGGTGGCCTCGGTGTAGCCCATCTGGTTCACAGCGGACATGACCTTCTCGCCAAGGCCGAGTTCTTCAAAAGTTGCCATACTGGTAAAACACTCCTTCGGTTTGTCGCGCACCCGCTCTGTCCGAGGAGGCCGCAAGGCAGCCCCGTCCGGGTACGCATGAGTCGGTTGTGTCCAGGCTTATGTGACTCTGGCATGGCGCGACAAACCCGCCGCTCCGCCAAAAACCACGCGGTCTCTTGGCCTGCGTGCGGCAGCGGTGCGTTCGATGCGCGAGGCAATCGTCTTTCGTCAGCCCAGACGCTTCATCAGGTAGAACGTCTTCTGGACAACGTTGCCTCGATACGCACGAACATGGTGCGGAGCAGCATCATCGGGGTGTCCACAGGGCCCCGAGACTGTAGAGCGTATGTCAGCAAACTCTGGTAGGATACAGGATGTTGGTATTTTTATGCAAGGCCAAGCACAATATATACATATGGTAGGGCGATATGTCTATGGCAGAGGGACAATTCTGCGCGCAAAGCGTGCAAGGGCGGGGGTGGAGACGGCCTTTGGAGTGCGTGAGGCCGGGCAACCCTGGGATGTCCTGGGCGGCCCGGCCTCACGTCGTTGCGGTCCTGTTCGGCTATGGCTATGGTGCTGCTGGGTCGGCCCGTCCTACTCGCTTGCGGGCGTGCTCTCGCGCAGCATCGGCTCGATAGGCGTGAGCTGCACGCTCACCGCGCCCTCGGGCAGGATGTCCTTGCACAGGCCACAGTTCACGCAGACGAGCGGGTTGATCTGAATGCCGCCGTCCTCGGTGCGGTGCGCGGCGCCCAGCGGGCACCCCGCCACCACGGCGTCGAGGTCTTCAGGGGAGCACTTTTCCACGTCGATCGCAACGCCCTCGAGCTCCACCTGCGGGGCGATCTGCGGGAAGCGCATCACGGCGTCGAGGATTGTGGCGCGCGGCACCGTGAAGATGCCCGTGAGCCCGTCGACGTCCTTGAGGCCCGGGGTCTCCTCGCCCTCGGCCACCGTAATCTCCTTGCGCAGGCGCACGCGGGTCTTGCGCATGTCGGACTGGCCGCGCTCCTCCTCGGTCATGGAGTCGTCGCCGTTGGTGAAGTCGCGCACGATGTCGCCGAACCCGCTGCCGATGCCCTCGAACAGCTCGTCGCTCTCGGAGCGCAGGTTGCCCTTGGAGTCGGTGAACTCCAGCTCCTTGCGCAGCTCCACGAGCGGCAGGTCGCGGCCCACGATGCCCTGGGCGTCGACGACGGCGTCGACGATCATGCCTTCGGCCACCTTGGCCTTGCAGCGGCTGCACAGGTCGGCCGGCAGGTACACGGCGAGGTTCGGGAAGTCGAGCATGAGCGAGGCCCAGGTCTCCTTGGAAAGGGCGCCCAGGCAGGGGATCTCGACCACCGAGGGGTCCTCTGAGGCGAGGCCCGTCTCGATGCAGGTGAGATAGACGGTGCGCTCGTTGCCTCCCGCGGCGGCTTGGGCCCGCTTGAGCAGGTGGCGCAGGTAGCGCGGCGTGGGCTCCATCACGATGAGCGAGGAGGTGGGGCAGACCTCGCAGCACAGGCCGCAGTCGACGCAGAAGCCCTTGCTGATGGTGACCTTGGTGCCGCCGGGCACCTTGGAGTCTTTGGGCTGGCGAATGGCGTGGCCCGGGCAGACGTCGAGGCACGCGGTGCAGGTGGATGCAGAATTGGTCTCGCGCAGGCAGAGGCTCTCGTCGCGTCCGATGGCGCGAACGAACTGGGTGGCCTTCTCGCCCGCCACGCGAAGCTTGGGTTGCTCAGCCATGGGCGGCCGTCCTTTCTTGGTTTCCTCTCCATGCTGGATGTGCCGTGGCATTATAGCAAAGCTCGCTAGCGAAGGTGCCTTGGACGGGGGTCTCCCCCATGGGGGCGTGGTCGGGAGGACGCTAGAGGGAGCGTCGGGAGAGCGCCACCCGCGTGAGGGGGATCGGGGGTCTGGGGCGGCGTGGCAAGAAATGGCTGTAATCAGGATGTCGGGCGGCCAGCATGGCTTTTTGCCGGGGTACCCCATTTGGGCCCGGCGCCGATCGCAGACACTAGGTAGACCCGGGAGCTGGCACCCAATGCGAGCTATGCGAGAGCCCGGCGCGCCTGGTGGCACCAAACGAAAGTAATGTAAGGGTGACTGGTCGGAATTGGCACCAGATGCGAGTTTTGTAAGGGCCCGCGGATAAAAAACGGTGTCGAGTGCTCCTGGGGGCTTGCATGACTCGGATTTGGTGCCACTTTTCGTTCCGACGGCCTACACAACTTCGATTTGGTGCCAGCTGGGCCCTTTGGGGCTTACAAAACTCCCATTCGGTGCCAGCCCACTACCAGCCCCATATGCTGGGATTGTCCTGCCGCGGCTCCCATAAGCGCTACAATCATCCCGTGCAACCGACCCCAAAGGAGCAATGCCCATGGCCGACGAACCGATCGTCTTGCAACAACCCGCCTCCCTCGACCCCGCCGACGCCGACCGTCCCGGTGCGCCCGGCGCCCATCCCGACTTCGACGCCCTGGTGCGCACGGTGTGGCGCCTGCGCCAGCCCGACGGCTGCCCCTGGGACCGAGAGCAGACCCACCAGTCCATCGCCAAGAACATGATCGAGGAGGCCTTTGAGGCCGTCGACGCCATCGAGGGATCCCAGACCCGCCACATGGAGGAGGAGCTCGGCGACGTCCTCATGCAGGTGGTGCTCCACGCCCAGATTGCAAGCGACGAGGGCACCTTTGACATCGACGACGTGTGCCGCGGCATCAACGAGAAGCTGGTCCGGCGCCACCCGCACGTGTTCGGCGACGCAAGCGCAAGCGACGCCAACGAGGTCCTGGGCATCTGGGACCAGGTCAAGCTCGGCGAGCACAAGAAGGCGGGCGAGGAGGCCAGCCAGGCCGGGGAGCGCCGCGAGGGGCTGCTCGACGGCGTGCCGGTGCAGCTGCCGGCCCTCATGCAGGCGCAAAAGATCAGCCGCAAGGCCGCGGCGGCCGGCTTTGAGTGGCGCACCACCGACGACGTCTGGGCCCAGGTATATAGCGAAATTGACGAGTTCCGCGCCGAACCTTCCGGGAGCCTTGAAGCCGAGCTGGAGTTTGGTGATATTCTGTTCGCGTTGATAAACGTTGCGCGGCGGGAGCATATCGACGCCGAGTCGGCCCTGCGGGCAACCTGCGCCAAGTTTCGTCGGCGTTGGGCGTCCATGGAGGAGGCGGCCTGGGCGTCGGGACGCGACATCGCCGACGTTTCCAACGATGAACAGGAGGCCCTCTGGGCCGCAGCCAAGCTGAAGGAGAGAGACCTGTGAGCGAGATCATCGATGTCTACGGCCGCGAAATCCTCGATTCGCGCGGCAACCCCACGGTCGAGGTGGAGGTCACCCTTGCCGACGGCAGCTTCGGCCGTGCCTGCGTGCCTTCGGGCGCCTCGACCGGTGCCTTTGAGGCCTGCGAGATGCGCGACTCCGACTGCAGCCGCTACCTGGGCAAGGGCGTGATGACCGCCGTCGACCACGTGAACGAGGAGATCGCCGACTGCCTCGTGGGCGTCGACGCCCTTGACCAGCGCGCCGTGGACTCCATGCTCATCGACCTTGACGGCACCGAGAACAAGACCAACCTCGGCGCCAACGCCATCCTGGGCGCCTCGATGGCCGTGGCCCGCGCCGCCGCGGAGTCGTGCGGCCTGCCGCTCTACGCCTACCTGGGCGGCCCCAACGCCCACACGCTGCCCGTGCCTATGATGAACATCCTGAACGGCGGCGTGCACGCCGACAACAACGTGGACTTCCAGGAGTTCATGATCATGCCCGTGGGCGCCGAGACCTTTGCGGAGGGTCTGCGCTGGTGCTCCGAGATCTACCACACCCTCAAGAAGGTCCTGCACGAGGCCGGCCTCGGCGGCGGCGTGGGCGACGAGGGCGGCTTTGCCCCCAACCTCAAGACCAACGCCGAGCCCTTCGAGTGGATCGTGCGTGCTTGTGAGAAGGCCGGCTACACCCCCGGCGAGCAGATCCTCTTTGCCATGGACCCCGCTTCCACCGAGTTCTTTGACGCCGAGCGCCAGATGTACTGCCTCAAGGGCGAGGGCCGCGAGCTCACGCCCGACGAGATGGTGGACTACTGGGCCGCGCTGGTGGAGAAGTTCCCCATCGTCTCGATCGAGGACGGCATGGCCGAGGAGGACTGGGCCGGCTGGAAGAAGCTCACCGAGCGCATCGGCTCCCGCGTGCAGCTCGTGGGCGACGACCTCTTTGTGACCAACAAGAAGCGCCTGGCCAAGGGCATCGAGACCGGCACCGCCAACTCGATCCTCGTCAAGGTGAACCAGATCGGCTCCCTCACCGAGGCCATGGACACCATGCAGCTGGCCATGCGCTCCAAGTACACCTGCGTCGTGAGCCACCGCTCCGGCGAGACCGAGGACAGCTTTATCGCCGACCTCGCCGTGGCCGTGAGCGCCGGCCAGATCAAGACCGGCGCCCCCTGCCGCTCCGACCGCATCGCCAAGTACAACCAGCTCCTGCGCATCGAGGACGAGCTGGGCGTGGCCGCCGAGTACCCCGGCATGGCCGCGTTCTACAGCATCAAGCGCTAGCCGGCACGGTCAGGCGCAAGCCGGCGTGTCCGGGCGCCAACCGAGACGGATGTCCCTATGGCGGAGAAGCCCTCGATGGCGGGGGTTTCTCCGTTGGGTCCTCTGAGGTTTGGAGCGCTATGGAAGCCCCCGCGACGGCGGGGGCTTTTTTTGTGGCGCGCGCAGAGGCACTGGGGCGAGCCGTCGGGGCGGGGGCCGTCGGACTGTGGGGGCGTGGACAGGATCGCGACTTTCTCGACCGATTCGGGTTTAGGAGGCGCCCTGTGGACAGAACGATGACTTTCTCGACCGGTTTTGCCCCCTGGCTGAAAGGGGAGGAGAGAAAAGCGCTGGTAGAACGCTTGCCTTCCTATCGTAGCAGGTCGAGTGCGACTGCAACTGGTCGAGAAAATCGCGATCCTGTCCACGGGTCACCCCCAACGGGGCGGATCGGTCGAGAAAGTCGGACTTCTGTCCATGGCTCCAGGGCTGCGAGCACCTGGTCGCGCGTGGCGTCGGGCCGGGCGGCGCGCACGTTCTCGAGGACGCTCTCCTTGAACAGCTTCACGTTCTGGAAGACAAAGGCGACCCGGGACCCCCGGGGCGCGTCGTGCTCGGGGGGCGTGCTCGCAACGGGGGCGTCGAGCGCCGCTCCGACGCGCGCCACGGGCCACAGGCCGTGCAGAGCGCTGGGGAGTCATCGATGGCCATAGGGGTTGGGGAGGTAGCGGGGCCCTTGCAACGGCGGGGGCCTTTTGCCGGCAGAGGGGTACCTCGGTGACCGGCTGCCTCCCTTACGCCACCTCGATGTCGATGACGTTGCGCACGGGGGCGTTCGACACGATGAAGCTGAAGCGCTTCTGCTCCAAAGCGTCCTGCCACCTCTCGAGCCCCAAAGCGCAGGTCCACGGCGAGCATGCGCCACAGCACGTTGAGCGAGCTCATAGGATGCCCGCCCTACGCCGCAGGTAGGGAATGACCAGAGACAGCGTCAGCATGAGAAGGCCGCAGGCAAACGTGGCCCACCAGTAGCAGTAGAAGCTGTCGCCGCTGCTTTTGAGCTGGTAGAACAGGGTGATACTCATCCCAAAATGCTCGTAGCCCCGCAGGCGCATGGCCACGTAGATGTTCTCGCCCACATGCTTGATCAGCAGCAGCGCGATGTAGGGGACGCATATCAGGGCGATGCGGTTGGTGGACAGCGTCGAGAACCCCAGCACCATGACGGCCCACAGGCCGCAGAGCATGTAGTTCAAGATGCAGCGGAGAACCACATAGAGCAGCGGAGCTGTGAAGAAGACCGACGAGAAGACGTCGGTGGGGGCAAGCGCGATATACATGCGGTCGACCACGCTGGGGATGTAGGCGGGAAGAAAGCAGGCGAGGACCACAAAGTTCACGACGAGGGGAACGACGGCGAGCAGACCGGCGCTTGTGAAGACCGCGCCATAGCGTGCTCCGTAGAGGTGGGGACGTGGTGCTCGCGTGGCAAGCTGGGCGATATAACCGCTGTGGACGTCGGCGGCCAGCGACCAGGCGTATCCCATGAGCGCGAGTAGCGGGAGCAGGGTAAAAAAGAGCGAGGCGGCGTCTGTGCCCCCGCGCATGGGGAGCCACATGTTGAAGCACGAGTAGATGGTGTGGTAGTAGTAGCTCTCGTTTGCGAACTTCTCGATAATCCAGTCCCAGTTGCCGACGTAAAGGTTGATTTCGTATACGGCACCTATGACTGCCAAGACGGTGAGGACGAGCATAGACCCCAGGAACCACGGTCCGCGCAGCGCAGCTCCATGCTAAACAGCCTCATCGGTTTCACCTCCAAGGGTCGGGGAGCCGATGGCCAGGCGGTCGAAGATGGATCTGTATATGAGGGACATCTCATCGAGATGCTCTTCGGCCCCGTTCTCAAGGGTGAACCCAAGGGTTATGAGGGCTGTTTCCCCTTGAGGTAAGACGGTCTCGGCGCTGTATTCTGACGAGGACTCGCCGTCGACGCACCATAGGGACGAAGCGAGGTATTGGCCGTTGTCGTCAATGGGCGTATCGGAATAGAGGTCGAACAGCTGCTGCAGTGTTATTGCCCCGTCGGAACCCGATATGCCTGTTACGTTGGCGTAACGCCATGTGAAATCTCCCTCTTCGGCATCGATGTTCTTGACTGCAACCTCGACAACAGTGAGCGAAAGGGTCTCTCCCAAAGGGATGATGCGGGTGGCATCTTCAAAGATTTGGGGTTCTTGCATTTTGTATATCGCATGGCCTAGGCGGTGGATACCGAAGCCGGCGGCTCCGAGCAGCATGATGCCGCAGAAAATGACTTCCGACCTACTGAGGTTGAGTTTGCCCATCGGCCGCCTCCCTTCCTCTCGACTTGTTAGGGCAACCATGCGAACAAGCCTAGGCCATGCGGCACCGCCTGCCTGTAGACGAATTGCCACAGCTGGTGACTACAACGTTTACCTGGGGTTTATTAGAACCGTTGGCCCTGTTTGGGGGAGAACTCGCTCCAAAGGGACGCCATATACTGATAGCGGTTCGAGACGCCGAGTTTGACAAAAGCGCTTCGTTTGGCCGCACCAACGGCCGACACGGAGTACGAGAGCGCGTTTGCAGCCTGCGCCACGGAATCCCCGCGGGCCAAGGCAACGCACACGCGTACCTCGTCGGGGGTGAGCCCTTTGCCAATCAGATAGCCCTCGAGGCGCGTCTGATCTCCGGGGGGAGGGGCGGAAGCTGGGGTGCCGGGACTCAGGAGGATCAGCAGGGCCTGCCATACCGCGATGGCGAGCGAGACGGCAAAACAGGCCAAGACCGTCCAGTCCAGGGTGGGCGGCAGTATCGAGCTCGCGTGCAGCAGCATATAGGTCCCCCGGGTGTTAGCGACGTACACTGCGGTGCCGCAACCGACCGCCGCTCCAAGCAAGGCCGGCGGGGCGCACGGCACGGATGCGGCCTCACGAGGCACATCTGAGGCGCGCCGGGTCGCGGGACGTGCTTGCAGGGCTTGGATCTCGAGCAAGACGGCTCCCACCAGCAGGCCGAAGACGAGTCCTTTCGCAATGCAGAGGATTACCGTGGCGGTCAACGTGATGGCGCAGGCGACTCGGCTCCCGATGCCGCGCTTGAGCAGGACGGCCGTGTCGATCAGTGAGAGAACAACAAGAAAGGGGATACCGATGTCTTGCAGCGAGGCGTATGCGACGCCGCGCCAGCACTCCTCCCAGACGAACGCCATGGCGAACCAGGAGGCCGCTATGGCAGGATGGGTGGCCTTGGGATTCGAGGGCTTCTCGGCCGTGCCCCGTCTTTGCACGACCGCGCCGATGACGTATGCGAGCAGTGCGACCGCGACCGTACCGTACCAAAGGGACTCGTTGAGTGACGGGATGGTGGCAAGGAGGGCGGTGCCGGCGCATGCCGCGCCCAGGGCATCGGCTTTGGGTTGTGCCGGGCCGACATGTCGACGGAGTTCTGTAAAGCCGAAGCACACCAGTCCCGCCACAGAAAAGAAGAGCGCTATCTGCTGTGAAACCGTAAAGCCCGTCGCGCCGAACTCCATGGCATAGTGTATGAGCAAGCATGCCGTGGCGCATGCACAGAACGCCGTGCGGACAACGACGCTGCTGACAAAGCCCGAACGACAGCGCGGCCCCATGCGATGCAGGAACGCGGGGATACAGCTTGCCAGGATGCCTGCCGCGCACCCATAGGCCATCACCCAGGTCGTGTTCCAGAACGAGGGGAGCGTCCCATAGGGCATCAGCAGCAAGAAAAGCAGCGACAGGCACCCCGTGAGACGCATAAGGGGCGCGACCGCGGCATGCCTCGGCACCTCGTTAGTGCTGTCTTTGGTACCCGGTGGGCCAAACAGGCCCGTTTTTGCCGATCGATCGGTCAGGATGCGATCGAAGGCATCGGCGCCGAGCTTCTTGCAGATTTCAAGCGAGGCAACGCCTTGGGTACCTGCTTCGGGCTGCGCATAGTGTTCGGGGGAGAGACTGCGGTGAGGTAGGCTGCGGGAGGCAACTACGCTGGCGACGAGGCATATGGCCGATGCGAGCAGGGCAACGTCTTCGAAGCCGTAGCCGCCGGAGGGAAAGGAGAGGCCGAACCGGCCGAGAAGGCGGTAGGCCAGCTCGCCCAGGCACAGTGCGGCGATGCAGCCGCGCGGACTGCCGTACCGTGCGATGCAGAGGGACCATTCGACCGGGCAGCCCCACAGCAGGAGGATGCCGGGCAACGAGGGGAGCAGCACGCTCCATGCTGACGTGCGGAGCAGGCCGGCTATAAAGGCAGTGGCCACGACGAGGCAGCCGGCGACGCCATGCGGGGCCGGGCATCCGGCCGGGAGGTTGTCGGCGAGGCGTGTAGACGATGCGCCGCAGGCAAAGGCGCCCACGAACGCGAGGGCTCGCTCGTGCGTCCCAACTGCGCTGGCCAGTGCTAAAAGACTAGCCGCCCAGCCGTGTGCGCCGCTGGTCTGGACTTGACGCGCCGTCTGCATGGCGATGACATGGCAGAGGTCGAGTATGCTTAAGAAGGCGGCAAGGAGCAGCCCTCCGTATACGCAGAGCTTCCAGACCGCCGGGCTCCTGCACCGCGCAGCCACGCCCGGGTACTGCGTTGCCCAGAGCCCTGCGAGCATGCCGAGGGCAACGAACGTAGGTTCCCGAGGCGGAAAGCGTCGCGATGCCTTCTCGGGCGTCGAGCGCATAGGGACCGACGGCCGAGAAGGCGAAGAGGACGCACCAAAGGACTCTTTGTCGTGCCGCGGCCTTCACAGACACCCCCTTGTTCGAGCGTCGACCTTCGCGAGTCGTGCGTGCCCCTGCGGAGCGGGGCACGACCTTACCATAACTGGTTGATACTTTGGAGGTGCAGGTGTTCGCAACCGGGCTATAGGTGGCCGGGGGGCGGGTGCCCTCTCCCGCCAAATCCCGGGGTCTGTGCGATAATGGCGCGTCGTCGGACGCGATGGACCGAGGGAGGTCTGGTTTGCGGCACGGGAGCTCCATAGGGCGTGGCGCGGCCGCGCTGGCGTTGGCGCTGGTCTGGCCCCTGGGTGCCCTGTGCTGCCCGATCGCCCTGGCCGGGGCCTTTACCGACGGTGGGGCAGCCTTCTTTGCTGGGGCGTTTGCCGTGGGGGTCGCTGCGGCGTGCGCGTTGGCCGCCGTGGTGCGGGGAGGGGGCGAGACCGGTCGGGCGGGCCTCCCGACTCCCCGGCCGTTTGCCCCGGTGCTCGCCCGTTTGGCCCCGCTGCTGCTCGTTGCGGGGGTGGCTGCGGTGGCGTTTCTCTGCGCGACTGGCGTTTCCGTCTCCTCTCCGCTTGCCTTTGCCTGCGGTGGGGCTGCCGGGGTGGGGGAGGGTGCCGCCCTGCTGGCCACGGGCCTCTCCTTCGTTGGCCTCGACCTGCCGCGGCTCGTGCGGGCGGTGGGCAGCTCGGTGGCCGGGGCGGCAGGGCTGCTCGCGCCCTTGCTTCTTTTGGGTCAGAATCCCTTGTCGACCTGGTGGTATCTTGCCTGTGTGAGCCTGGCGGCCGGCGTGTTGGCGGCGGTAACCGCCCCTACGGCTGCTCCCGCCGCCGCAGCTGCATTCCCATGTGAGCCATTTGGCCCATCTGCACCGCTCGCCGAGCCTGCGCCCGCCCCCTTGCCCTGCGCGCCCGTGTCATCCTTTACCCACCCTTTTGCCTGCCTTCGAGCGGGGCTCTGGGAGCCGGCTCTTGGCCTGGGCCTCAGCCTCATGTCGACGCTGCTCCCATGGGGCGCGTTTTTCTCCGGCGGCCCCGCCTCGACCCCGGCCCCGTGGACCTTCTGTGCGGGGCTGCTGCTGGCCGGCGCCCTGTGCCTGGTGGCCGCCCGTAGCCCGTTGGCCCGCGGCCCCTTGGAACCCGTCATGCACGTGGCCATGCCGGTGCTGGCCGCCGCCGTGGTGGGCCTGCGCATGCTGGGCGACGTGACCGACGCGTCCGGCGCGTTTGCAGCGGCCAAGGGTATCGCCTCGGGGGCCACGGCCGCCTTCTTCTTTGTGTTTGCGTGGCTCGCCATGGCTGCGGCGCCTCGTCTGCGGCCTCGCGACCCCCGGGCCCCCTTTGAGGCGGGCCTCGCCCTGGCTTTTGGGGTGGCGGCGTCCATTCTGCCGCTCCATGCACTGAGCCAGCAGGCGGCGGCCCTGGCGGCGCCGGCCCTCTCGCTGGCGTTTCTGGTGGCGGCCAGCTGCTCGTCTTTGGGGTTCGAGCGCGCCCGGGTCCACGGCGTTCGGGCGGGCTCTGGAGACGCGTTACCGACGGATTCCGCCGTGCAACAGGTTTCCGCATTGCTCGGCGTGGAGGAGGCCGCGGCGCGGTTGGCGACCGAGCGGGGGCTTTCGCCGCGAGAGGGCCAGGTGCTCGCACAGCTGGCATCGGGCCGCTCGGCGGAGGGGATCGCCGAGGTGCTGGGCATCTCTCCCCACACGGTGCGGGCCCATGTGCGCCGTATCCACGAAAAGCTCCAGGTGAGCTCGCGCGACGAGGTGGTCGATGCCATCGAGGCGGTCCGAAAAGGGGACTGACGGGTGTTTGCGCAGCTCAAGCCTTCAATAGTCAAATTTTGACCACGGAGACTGACGGTCAATCGGCAGTAACCGCTATACCGCGCGCGACCGGAATGTGGGAGCGTGGGGGTGTCGGCGCACATGCGCGCCCAACGACCAAGGAGGAACTCTATGGATCACATCGCATTCGACCGCCGCGGCTTCTTGAAGTCGGCCGCCCTGGGGACTGCCGGCCTGGTGGCTGCGGGTGTTGCTGCGCCGGCGTTCGCGGATGCTCCCGCGGGGGACGAGAAGGACGTCCCCGAGGACGAGGGCGAGGACGGGGGCGCCGCCGTTCCGCCGCCCATCATGGCCGAGGCCAAGTACGCCAGCAAGGACCCCGAGTACACGAGCGACGGCGTGAAGGTGGGCACCTGGCGCATCAAGCCCGAGCCCGTCGAGGCCCCGGTCGCCGGAGAGGCCGACGTTATCGTGGTGGGCCACGGCTACGCCGGCATCACCGCCTGCCGCGAGATCGCCGAGCAGGGCCACTCGGTCATCCTGCTCGAGAAGCAGTACGAAGACATGTTCATGGTCATCGGCAACGAGAACGCCTCGGTCAACGGCTCGTACATGCTCGAGGTGGGCCTGCCCGAGATCGACCCCATCGAGTACTACAACAACTGGATGCTTATGGCGGGCTACACCCCCAACCCCGACCTCATCATGAAGTTCGCCCAGAACTCCGGGTCGGCCACCGACTGGTACCTGGACTCGGTGACCCACGAGGAGCTCGAGAAGGGCGTGAGCGTCAAGTTCCACGGCACCGGCACCTTTGAGCCGTCTATGGTTGACCAGGGCGCCTACGACCACATCATCACCGAGCTGGGCGGCTTCAAGTTCTATCCCACCGCCTACGGCTTCTACGGCGCCACCACCCAGACCGAGATTCACAAGCGCAACCGCGCCAAGGCCATCGAGGCCGGCGCCCAGTTCTTCTTCAACCGCCAGGCCGAGCAGCTGGTGCAGGACGAGGGGGGCGCGGTGACGGGCGTTATCGTGAAGAACCTCGATACCGGCGAGTACGAGCAGTACAACGGCCGCGCCGTGGTCATGGCCACCGGCGATTTCGGTGCCAACGAGGATATGGTCAAGGACCTGCTGCCCGACATCGAGCAGATCCTCACCGACGACGAGTCCATCAGCCTCTGCGTGATCGCCGGCCGCGACGGTGCCGGTGTGCGGCTGCCCTACTGGGCCGGTGCCAAGCTCGAGCCGCAGATCGCCACCATGGGCATGCGCGGCGGCACCCCCGCCAACCAGCCCCAGGGCATCTGGCTCAACAGCGAGGGCAAGCGCGTCTGCAACGAGTTCCACCCCGTGCGCGAGTTCGCCGGCAACCCCATCACCTACATGCCGCGCGAGCCGTTCTACAGCATCTACGACGCCAACTTCGCCGAGTACTCGCAGTACATAATCCCCGGCCACTCGAGCACCAACCCCTGCCAGGCCTATGTGGACTGCCTGGCCGAGGTCATG
Organism: Coriobacteriaceae bacterium; assembly: GCA_019421015.1. Taxonomy (GTDB): domain Bacteria; phylum Actinomycetota; class Coriobacteriia; order Coriobacteriales; family UMGS124; genus JAHZGC01. The sequence goes on from JAHZGC010000008.1 coordinate 78,546, forward strand.
GAGAACGCGCCCTCGAGCGACGAGGCCTACAGCGCCAGCCAACCCCAGTTCCAGGTCAACGTCACCATGTACGGTGCCCAGACCATCGACGAGCTCTTTGCCAAGGCCGGCGTCACCGACCAGGCCGTGATTGACAACGCCAAGGCCTCCATCGACCGCTACAACGCCATGTGCGCCGCCGGCCGCGACGACGACTACGCTCGCGATCCCAGCGTGCTCTTCCCGGTGGAGAAGCCCCCGTTCTACATGAGCGTGGGCAGCACCCGCCGCGGCAGCGCCCTGGTGACCATGGGCGGCATCGTGACCGACGGCGACCAGCGCGCCCTCGACAACAACTACAAGCCGATCCCCGGCCTGTATGTGAGCGGCAACTGCTGCGGCCGCCGCTTTGGCTACGACTATGTGACGCCCACCTCGGGCGTGAGCCTGGGCATCGCCATCTGCCTGGGTCGCGAGTGCGGCAAGAGCGTGTGCGCCGATCTCGACGAGCAGCGGATCTAACGAAGGCGCCCCCTGGCCGAGAGGCGGCAATGACAGCCTAAGGGTGCGCGACTGAGCGTGGAGGGGCGGGGGCCAAACCGGCGTCCGCCCCTTGCTGGTTTTGGGTTGTGGGGAGCTTTGGTGGGAGTGGCGTGCCGCATGGGGGAGTGCCATGGGTGTCGTGGCTGAAATCCGAAGAATGCGATCAAACGGCACCCGAGGATGGCGGTAATCCGAGGTTTGCGATTCACTTTTACGGTAGTATCTTAGATACCGTTGGTATCACCGCAGGTAAAGCTCTGTCTTCGGCGCTGTCAGGTTGTCGGGCTGCCAAAACCGAGTCGCAAAACCCGGATTCCTGCCACCGCGCTCCCGGCCGAGTCGCAAAGTCCGGATTTTGTCCACGCCCCGGCCGGGTTCCGCTTGCCCTATCATGGCGTCGTCTGACCCAGGAGAAAGCGAGCCCCCATGCAGTTCAACTCCCTCATCCCCGAGCTCACGGTGAGCGACATCGCCGTCTCTAAGGCATTCTATCTGGGAGTTCTTGGTTTTATGCTCGAGTACGAGCGACCAGAAGAGGGGTTTGCCTTTGTCTCGTTGGAAGAAGCCCAGCTCATGTTGGAGCAGTACCACGAGACCGGTTGGAACACGGCCGTCCTCCAGAGGCCGTTTGGCCGGGGCATCAACCTCTCCATCGACACCCCCGCCATCGACGACATCTACGCGCGCGTACAGGCAGCCGGCCACCCCCTGTATCGCCCGATGATGCACAATGCCTATGAGGTAAACGGCGAGCTGGTCGGGCAGCGGGAATTCCTGGTCCAAGACCCTGACGGCTACCTGTTGCGCTTTACCTACGAGTAGCGCGGGGCTTGAGCGCCCTGGGGATTTCTTGCCGACGCAGGGGACGGCAGTTTGTGCCGCTCGCCCAGCGGGCCGAGGGCGTGCAGCTCAATGCCCTGCTGCGGGGAGGGGCCACGGTGGAGGAGCTACAAGCGGCGTTGGGCGCGTAGGGGCGGCCTCCCGGAACCGCCCATCCGCTCGACCATTAAACTCCCAGCTCAGACCCCTCTAACCCCTTTTGCCCGATGGCACTGTGGCCGTTTTGGCCGAGTCCAATGGGCCGTTCTGGGCGTCGCGGGCCATGGCTCCCGTCACGTAGATTGCGGTCAGGCACGAAGGCGGGTCGCCCCACGGTGGGCGCCCCGTACGACCGCAAGAGTAGCACTCCTCTGCTGGCTCGGATGGCGGAAGGACGGCAAGAAAGCGAATCTTGTTGGGATCCGGCAGTGGGGGCGGTACCGAATGCGAGCTGTGTAAGGGCCTCCGGATGCGATTGGCACCAGATGCGAGCTGTGTAAGGGTGCGGGGTGTCCGGTGGCACCGAACGCGAGTTGTGTAACCGTCCTTGAGAAAAAACGCCGTCGTGCGCAGTTTGGAGCTTACACAACGGGAATCTGGTGCCACTCTCGACTACAGGCGATTACACAACGGGGATTCGGTGCCATTCTCGGCAATGACCGATTACACAGCGGCGGTTTGGTGCCACTGCCGCACCCTCTCTCCCGGTTTTGCCTTTTATCAGGCGGGCATGCAAGCGTCCTTGAGTGCGCTGCGTACGGGGGCGCCAGAGTTTCCTGCGGGGACGGTCGCCTTCGCAGCGTGCTATGATGCCTTCCGAAAGATAAAAACACGACCCCGTCGGGTAGTCGGGGTGCGGCGCGCCTGAACCTGCGTCGTCAGTAACCTGCCTCCTTGGTTGTCCCTTCTTTCGCATGGTACGTCGACATAAAGGAGGAACACCATGCGAATCAGCGGGGTTGCGGCCGTGCTGACCGTCTATTTTGACGGCCAGTTTTGGGTGGGCGTGGCCGAGTGGCGTGATTGCAAGGGCGTATGCGCCTGCCGCACCGTCTTTGGGGCTGAGCCGTCTGACGAGGAACTCCTGCAATGGGTGTCGCGCACCTGGGAGCGCCTGCCTTGGTCGGCTGCCGTGGAAGACGTGGCGGCCCCCGTGCCTGCGGGTTTGGCGCCCAACCCCAAGCGCCGCAAGCGCGAGGCCGCCCGGGCGCTTGCCGAGCGGGGTGCGTCCACCAAGGCCCAGCAGGCCCTTGCGGCTGAGCGCGAGCGTGCGAAGGACGAGGCGGTCTCGGCGCGCGCTCGGGATCGCCGCGAGGAGGCCGACCGCCGCTATGCCGAGCACGTTGCCAAACGCAAGCGCAAGCATCGGGGGAGGTAGGGGGGCGTAAGCGTGCGGCTTTGGCATGCAAGGGCGTCGGAATCTCCGGCCAGCGCGTTTACTGACATGCGGGGGCGTGATGCGCTCGTGGTCCATCGCGCCCCCGTGTTTGTTCGTACGCAGACATCCTTTGGGCACCTTCCAGGCTCCTTCGTCCCTTACAGCGCCTGAACGGTCGTGTCGGACGCCACGGCTCGGCCGATGAGGGCGCCCAGGGTGAGGCAGCGCCCGTGCGAGAGGCCGGGGCAGCAGATCGGGTAGTCGTTGGCGAAGAAGTTGCCCATGACGTTGCCGACCGCATAAAGTCCCTCGATGGGCTCTCCGGCCTTGTCGACGACGTTCATGTTGCTGTCGACGTCGAGGCCCGAGGCGATGGCGAGCACCTTGGCCGTGAGCACGGAGGCGTAGAACGGCGGTGTGGCGATGGGGGCCAGGTCGGCGGGGTCCTTCTTAAAGTCCTCGTCGATGCCGGCCTCTACCAGCTCGTTGTAGCGCGCCACGGTGCTTGCGAGCGCGTCGGCGGGCACGCCGATGAGGCCGGCCAGCTCTTCGACGGTGTCGGCGCGCACGGTGGTGCCGTTTTCGAGGCAGGCCTCCACCAGCGTGCTGGCTGCGGGAGGGTTGGCCGGGTCCATGGAGCCGTCGAGGTAGAAGGCGGTCACGGGGCCGGCGGTGCCGTTGTTGTAGTTGCTGAGCCCCGACATCTGGGGCAGCTGGGCCTCGTAGTCGTCGTCGAAGATGGCCCACACCTTGCCTCGGTTGGTCATGTACATGTTCGAGATGCCGGGCAGCGTGGTGCTCTCGTTGCAGAAGCGCACGCCGTTGCCGTTCACCTTGAGGAACGACGCGGTCGACAGCGCTCCTCCTCCAAAGATGGGGTGCACCATGGCGGCGTGGCATCCCTGCTGCACCTCGGCGCCCACCTGCATGGCCATGGTGATGCCGTCGCCGGTGTTGAGACCCAGGGGGCTGTAGACGTTGGCAGCGGCTTGGGCGAGGAGGGGCGCCCAGGTCTGCACCATCTCGGGGTTCGCTCCGTAGTCGCCGGTGGCGAGGATGACGCCCTTGGCGGCGTTCAGGCGCACGTAGCCGTCGTCGGTCGAGGCGATCACGGCGCTCACGCGGCCGTCGCCCTCGCGAACGAGCTGCTCGGCCTTGGTGCTGTAGAGAGCGGTGCCTCCTGCGGCGATGCCGGCCTTCTCCATGCGGCCGATGAGGTCGAGAGGCCCGGTGATAAGGCCGCCGAACATGTGGTCGGTGGGGTAGGCGCGGGTTGCGAAGTCGGCCCCGTCGGCACCGGCCTTGGAGCCTTCGCCGATGACGACCTGGCCGCCGTCGGCCTCGGTCATGTCGATGAGGCGGTCGAACACCCATCCAGAGTGGTCTGCCCACAACCTGATGAGGCTGCCGTTGGCCTTGTAGCCCGACGCCTTGATGAGGTCGTCCATGATCTGGCCCTTGTCGAGCTCGATGCCGGCCGCCGCCTGCACTTTGGTGCCGATGGCCGAGAAGTCCAGACCGCGGCCGGAGTAGGTGTCGGCCTTCTCGATGATGACGGTGTTGGCGCCCGCCTCGCTGGCGTACATGAAGGCGGCCATGCCGCTCATGCCGGCGCCCACGACGACTACGTCGGCGTCTATGGTGTTCGCGATCTGATCGGCCGGGATCTCCTCGGGTGGCAGCTCCCAGGAATGGGGCTGGTTGGCGACGGGCGCCTGGGCGGCCAAAGCCGGCGCGGCCGTCGCTGCCAAGGCGGCGGTTCCGGCGAGGCCCGCTACAAAGGCCCTGCGGGTGGTGTTGGTAGCCATGGGTTGCTCCTTGCTGATGGGGGAGACGAGTCGCGAGGTGTCTCCTATGCGTCCAGGATGGTGCGCACCGAGTTGCGGCCCGAGTAGAAGTTGTAGGCCTGCATGCCGCCCGAGAGCTGGATGTTGTAGGTCTCCTTGTAGAGGCAGCAGGAGTCAACGCCCGCGCTGCAGAGGCCCGGGATGGGTGCGCCGGCGTCGTCGAGCACGCGGTTTTTGCGGTCGACCTTGATGCCGCCGATGCTGGCGCTCACAAAGCGGTCGGGATGCACGGCGTAGTAGGGCCCCTCTTCGCTGATGGGGTAGAGGATGGAGGGGGTCACGCCAAAGTCCTCGTCCACGCCGGCGGCGCAGAAGCCGTTCCAGCGGTCCACGGTTTCCCGCAGGGTCTGGGGGTCGGCGCCGATCTGCTCGGCCAGCCCCTCGATGGTGTCGGCCTTCTTGACGTTGTCGCAACCGGCGAACTCCTCGAGCTGGTCGGTGAGGCCCTCGAGGCGGTCACCGGGCTGGTAGGCCACGAAGCCGTAGTCGATGTGGTCGTGCTCCAGGCGCTCGATGCTGTTGGGGTCGTAGAGCGTCCAGGTCTTCTGCTGGGTGGTCATGGCGTTCAAGGTGAGCATGGCGAAGTACTTGGCAAAGGTGTCCTCGGCCATGAAGCGCTCGCCAAACTGGTTGACCATGGGGAGGCACTGGTAGTTGGTGCCGATGTTGATGGGCACCATGTCCTGGGTCCCGGCCGGCGTCTGGACGCACATGGTGTTGATGAAGCACACGGTGCCGTTGGCGGCCCCGACCTCCTTCATCATGCGGTAGCCGTCGCCGGTGGCGGGGGTCACAAAGCCGCCCGACGTGCTCCAGTCGATGCCCGAGAGCTCGGTCATGAGCTCCTTGTCCTGCGAGAAACCGCCCGTGGCCACGACGACGCCCTTGCCGTTGGCCTGGATCACGGTGCCGTCGGCCTTCTGGGCGATGACGCCCACCACGACGCCGTCCTCAACCACGAGCTGCTTGCCCTCGGTCTCGGTGAGAACGGTGAGGCCCGGCTTACCGTCGAGCCACTCGGTCATGATGGGGCCGAAGTTCGTGCCGCTGCCGCCGGGCCACCAGTGGAAGCTCTCGAAGAAGCTCGCTCCCTGGTAGGTGTCGACGCGCTCGAACTCCACGCCGTGGTCCATGAGCCAGTCGATGGTGTCGCCCGACTGCGACACAAAGTCGCGCCACAGGTTGGCGTCAACGCGGTAGTTGGTGTAGGTCAGCTCCTCCCCGATGATGTCGAGGATGGTGGGGAGGTCGACGCCGGCGTCCTTCTGCATCTGGCTGCCCCAGCCAAACACGCCTTCGGTGCCAAAGGTCATGCCGCCGACCTGCGGGGTCTTCTCGAGGGCGATGACGGTTGCGCCCTTGTCGAGCGCCTCGAGGATGGCGCCGCACCCGGCGGGGCCGGCGCCTACGACCACGATGTCGGCCTCAAGGGTCTCGGTCGGGACGAGTGCGGGCTCCGGGGTCTTCTCGGCGGCTTCCTGGGCTTGGGCCTGAACCGGGACGCCGGCGTTCTTTGCGGCGGCGGCGCTGAGGGCGGCGAGGCCGGCGGCTGAGACGACGAACGATCGGCGCGAGCAGGCGTTGGCGGGCATGGGCTCCTCCTTGGTCGAAAAACGGGCTGCTAAAACGAATGCCGCCCACGAGGGCGGGATGGCACTAGCGTAGGGGAGCGGGAGCGGCTGGGAATCGGTCTGATTGCCCAAGGGGGGCATCGAGCAAAAAGCACGATGCCATGGATGGCCCCCGCATGCTATAACCATGCGATTAGATGAAAGGGGCGGCCTGGGGTGATGGGATTGAAAGCGCTGTGGGGTAATCGCTATGTGGCTGTAGGGCTCGCCTTTTGGTTCGCATTGGTGTTCGGGGCGTTTCCGACCACGGGCCCGTCGCTGGTGTTGGGCGAATCGCTTGCAGAGATGGGCCCGGCCCTCGTGCCGGTGTACTCGGGCGTGTGTGTCGCCGTCGTCTTGCCGCTCCTCGCCATGAGGCTTCCTATTGGGCGCGCCGCCTTTAAGCTGATGGTCTGCGCGTGCTGCCTGCAATACCTCGGCGCGGCTTTGGTCGTGGGTTCTGCGGGAGGCTCTGCCGTTGTGTCGTGTGCGGGCGGGTTTGCCTACGGGTCGGGAAACGCCTGCTCTATCTTTGCCTGGGGCATCCTGCTGGTCCGATGCGAGGACGACGTGCGCGAATCGGCGTTTCTGGCCGCGCTGCCCATAGCTGGCCTCATACTGCTCGCGATGGATTCTCTGTTCGGAGGCCATTCGCTGGCCTTGATACTGCTGCTTCCTCTGCTGTCGCTGGTTTGCTTTGGGAAGTCGGAGGTGGCGATCGGTCCCGTTATGGGCGAGGCGGACTATAGCGCCCGGGGGAACGTTGCCCATCGCCCTGTGGTCGTCGAGCTGCTCAAGCTGGTTGTCGTGTTCGGGCTCATGGGGTTTATCTGGCGGCTGTACGCCGTGGACACCACGGTGAGCCCGACCGTCAAAGGGGTTCTTTTCTCCCTGGGTTTCATTCTGGCCGCGGTTGTCTTGAAGCTCTTCGTGCAGTATTCCGCCGGTGTGGATGTGGGGTCGTTCGTGCGGTGGGTGTTCCCGATCGCCGCCGTGGGGCTGTTCTTTGTGTCGGTCGAGACGGCACCCCTCATGATGCTGGCATGCGTTCTCTTTGCGGGGACCCATGCCTCGTTCGAGGCCATGATGCGCATCCGGGCGATTGGTCTGGCCCGCCGCTACGCAGCTCCGTATTCGTTCGTCGTGCTGGGATGGGGGTTTGCCGCCATCAACATAGGCGCCACGGCGGGAGAGACTCTGTTCCAGGTAGTGTTTGCCGACGGTGCCGCCCATGCCGGTACTGTCGTTGTGGCGGTCATGGCCCTGCTGGTGATCGTAGGGGCCGTTATTCCCGAGGCTGTCGTACAGAAACCTTTGGCCGCCCAGTCGGCCGAGGCGGCCGAAAGCAGGCCGTCCGATTCAGAACGTCGGGCGCAGGCCATGGCTCAAAGCTGCGGTCTGTCTGCGCGGGAGCGGGAGATCTTGGCCCTGCTCCTCGAGGGACGCAGCGGCCCGTTCATCCGCGAGAACCTGGGGCTGTCTAAGAGCACGGTGGACACCCACATACGGCATATCTATCAAAAGGCGGGGGCCGAGTCTCGCCAAGAGCTGATCGACCTGGCCTTGAGGGGGGACGGGTAGGTCCCGTGCGTTGCACTGCGGCGTTCTGCCGGCCAGCGAGGTTCGCCTGCCCTCCCTCCCTATCCCTCCTGCCCCAGCACCAGCGACAGCAGCTCCTGCTTGGAGTGCACGCCGAGCTTCTCGTAGACGCGCGAGATATAGGTGCTCGCGGTGCCGTCGGCGATGAACAGCTCCTCGCAGATGAACCGGCGGCTGCGGCCCTGGGCGAGCAGTAGGAACACGTCGGTCTCGCGGGCCGACAGGCCGTGCTCGGCCGCCAGCGCGCGGCGGGCGTCCGCGGGGGCTTCCGTGGATGTCCCGGCTGTCTCTTGAGTGCCGGTCGGGGTCGGGATGCCATTTTTGGCACCCATGCCGACATGCTTCTCGGGCGCATCTTCCGTTCGTCCATAGAACCGGCACAGCGCCCAGATGAGCACGCCGAGCATCGCGAAGAACGACAGCAGCACCAGCACGAGGCTCGAGACCCCGTAACCGGCCAGCACCCGCTGGAGCAGCAGCTCCACCACGGTAAACGTCGTGAACAGGATGCCCATCACGCGCACGGGTGACATGGCGAGCTTGCGCATGGCGAGCAACGCCACGGCCCACACGAAGGCTTGGCCGTACAGCTCGGCGTACTGTTGGAGCACGGGCACGACCCCCGCGGGCAGCCCCAGGTCGTCCGCGATGCCCGAGTACAGCGTCGCGTAGAGCGCGAACAGGATGAGCAGGGGCGGCAGAAACCTCAGGAGCAGCTCCGAGCTGGCCTTGGCCAGGGTGATGTAGCACAGCGCCACGTAAACCAGGGTGAGTGCCAACACGGGTAACGGATCCCAGCTCGAAAGCGGGTAGTCGGTGCCCCAGAAGCCGATGGGGCTCACCACGCGGGTGGTGGCAAAGATGACGCTCGCCACGAAGAGCATCCCGAGCATGAGGGTCGAGAGCGGGGGAGCGAGCTTGATGTGACCGGGGTTGGCCCCGCGTGCGGCCTCCTCGCCGGCGCTGAGGCCCATGAGCCGCTGGGCTCCCAGCGCACAGGCCACACATAGGGTGGGCACGGCTATCGAGAGCGCCGTCTGGGCCGTTTGCCCCAAGAACCGGTCGGACCCGTAGACCAGCAGCGTCTTTGCCGCCAGGGCCAGCGCCACCGCGGTCATCTGCTGGGTGCGGTCGCAGAGCCTTGTGAGCACGAGGCCGATGACCAGGTTGATGCACAGGACGTCGGCGAAGCCCGTGACGGCCACGGCTACGGCGCTTGCCCAGGGCGAGTCGGCCACGCTGAACGCTCCCAACGACGCAGTGCCCAAGACCCAGCCGATGCCGAGCCACGGGCATAGGTGGCGTTCGAACAGCTGGGGACGGGCGGCCATGAGCAGCGTGACCGCGAGCATGCCCCAAAGAAACAGCGTGTGGCCGTCGGTTACGGCGCTGCCCATGGCCACGCTGCGGGCTACGTAGGACGCCCCGTGCCCCGGCAGGTCGAACCAGGCAAAGCCAAGCGCCATGGCGCATGCCACGAGAACCATGGCGCCCCTGTGGGCCCTATCGTGCATGGTCTCCCTTTCCCCTTGGGCGCCCCGCCCCGGGGCCGCCTGCGCGCGAACGCACCTGAGTATAGCGTTCCTGGGGTCGCCGTTCGCTGTGCCCGGGTGCTCTTCGGGAGGTTTTTGCTTGAGCGGTTATACCGGCTGTCATGCTGTCGGAGGGGCACAGGAGAAGCGCCAGGTCATGCGAGGGTTTCTCCGCCAAGGGGTTGGTGGTGGGTCTACCAGGGAATTTGCTGTCAACGGGCGTTTTGGTGACACCAGGTGTCGCCGATGCCTCCAGGCACCGAACGGCATTCAAAGGCGTTTCGGTGGCAGATGGCCGGGCAAGGTGCGGGCCACAATGCGAATCGTTCGAGCGCCGCCTGCCAAGCTTGTGTTCAAGCCTGTTCAGGCGTGCGCCGGGAGACCAGGAGAAGGAGAAACCCCTATGGACAGCAGCAACGTTACCCGCCGCAACTTCGTAGGCATGGGCGCCATGGTGGCGGCCGGCATGGGCATGGCCGGCCTGGCCGCCAAGCCGGCCCAGGCCCACGACAACAGCTGGGATGCCGAGCGCGGCCTGGGCAGCGTCGACCTGCATGTGCCCGAGGGCACGGTCGACCCCACGACGCTCGCGGTGAACAACGGCGGCAACCTCAACAACCTCGACGACGTGACCGACCTGGCCGCCAACTGGTACGTGCCCGGCGACCCGTGGAGCGAGGAGCTCAAGGACCTCACCAACGCCCAGCTCGACGCCATGATCCTGGACCAGAAGATGGTGACCGAGGATTACGTGACTCCGAGCGGCAAGACCATTCCCGCCGTCTACATCAACCTGCGCAACAAGCTTAACCGCATCGGTGCCGGCATGGGCAGCGCCATCGAAGAGAACGAGCACGCCTGGGACTTCGTGATGCTGCTCTTTAGCGAGGACGACGCCCAGCACCTGCTCGAGATGCCCATGTACAAGACGTTCAGCGCCGTGGACTACGCCGCCGCCTCGGGCCGCGACCTCGAGGAGTGCAAGGAGATCCTGGCCGACATGGGCGACCGCGGCCTCATCACCATCCGCGTGCGCGCCGGCGTGCCCTACTACGAGCTCATGACCATGGAGCCGGGCATCTGGGAGCGCAACATCCACCGCATCGACGATCCGGTCTATGTGAACGCCCACCACAACTCCTGCGGCACCGACATGAACGTGGGCTTTAACGAGACCCCCGTGCCCCAGCTCATGGTGTTCCCCTGCTCGATGGACGTGGTCGAGGGCGAGCCCGTGCCCTACACCTCCTGGGAGGACGCCATCCTGCTGCAGGAGGACATCTGCATCATCCCCTGCGCCTGCCGCGCCGCCTCTGACACGCTGGGTACCCGCACCCTGGGCTGCGAGGAGCGCTTTGGCAAGGAGACCTGCATCTTCATGGGCGACCCGGGCCGCTTCATGATCGACCACGGCTACGGCCGCCAGGTCACGCCCGAGGAGTGCGTCGAGATTGTCAAGGAGAACATGGACAAGGGCCTGGTCCCCGAGATGATCTGGACCAAGACCCAAGAGATCATGTGCCAGTGCTGCCTGTGCGACTGCGGCGTCATGGGCGCCTACCACGCCTATGGCTGCGAGGGCGAGATCATGGACTACTGCAGCCCCTACAACCTCAAGTACGACGCCGACGCCTGCATCGGCTGCGGGGCCTGCGTGGAGCGCTGCCCCATGGGCGCCATCACCATTGACGACGACGGCAAGTGCGTGATGGACCACCAGTGCATCCGCTGCGGCCAGTGCGCCTACATCTGCCCGGCCGAGGCCCGCAAGCTCACCGCCAAGCCGGCCAACGAGATCCGTCTGCCCGCCGACGACTGGAAGGCCAAGGAGCTGCAGAAGGCGCGCCGCCGCATGCTGCAGGGCCTGATCCACGACTTCGACCCGGCCGATATGAAGTAGGGTCCGGGCAACCGGCCCGGCGCGCGCAGCCGGGAAGTCCGCACGCCAAAACCAGCACCGCGTGCGCGCCGTTCGGGCCAGAACGGCGCGCACGCGCGCAGGATTTTGACGGCTGGGCGTACACGGGGCACGGGTTTTGGCACGAGAAGCGCGCATGGGGCGCAGGTTTTGACAGATGCCGTTCGGCGAAAGGGGCGCGAGATGCACGAGATGGCGCTGGTGCGTGAGGTCGTGGGTATGACGGTCGAGGAGGCCGAGCGGCAGCAGGCGAGCTCCGTAAAGGCCATCTACCTGCGGATCGGCAAGGGGCGCGACATAGTGGTCGAGCTGTTCAGCGGACTGTTCGACCATCTGGCCAAAGGAACGGTTGCCGAGGGTGCCGACCTCGTGTACGAGCGCGTGCCCCTTATCACCCGCTGCAATGACTGTGGCAAACTCTATCGCCTCGATATCCGCGACGAGAGCACCTGGCCGTGTCCATCGTGCCATTCCATGAGCTACTCGCTGTATTCTGGCATGGAGTTCCAGGTCGATCGCATCGAGGTGGCCTGAGTTTAGTGTCCCCAGCCGCCGGTCTCGGCGGGAGCGTAGAGCTCCGTCTGGTTGGGGAAGGTGCGCAGGCCGCGGCCGCCCGAAGGCAGGTAGCTGGCCTGCAGGGTGCTCATGACCAGCGAGTTGCCCACGCAGTGCAGGTAGCACTGGGCGCAGCTCTGACAGGCCTCGGGAAAGGCCATGACCGACTTGCCGGCCTCCTCGTCGAAGTAGAAGACGTCCATGGGGCACAGGTTGACGCAGTTGCGGCAACCGACGCACTTGTTCAGGTCAAGACGAGCCACGCTCATGGCGAACATCCTTTCAAGAGTTCAGCGGGGAAGAGGCCCTGGGTTTTGAAGGGTTTCTCCGCTAAGGAAGGGGACGGGTGGGAGGACGACTACGCGGTGTGCTCGTAGGCGCCGGAGGTCTGCTTGTCGCCCTCTTCGAGCCCCATGGCCTCGGCCTCGCCGGGGAAGCGGCCCGGGTAGCGGGTGGCGTAGTCGAGGCTGAGATCGCCCTTCCAGCTGTCGGGAACCTCGATTTTGCCGATGGCCATCGAGCCGTCCTCGGCCTTGTAGGCGCCTAGGTGGCACAGGAAGTTGGCGTCGTCGCGATAGGGGAAGTCGCTGCGGTAGTGGGTGCCGCGGGTCTCCTCGCGGGCAAGGCTGGCGCGCAGCTTCATCTCGGCCGAGAAGACCTTGTGCTTGGCCTCGAGCACATAGCGCAGGTCGTGGCCGCAGTAGCCCATCATCTTGGGGACGACCTTATCGCGCAGGTACTCCATCTGGGTGAGGGCCGCGCTCAGGGCCACGCCGTCCTTGGCCAGCTGGACCTCGGGGGCGCTCATGATGCCGAGCAGGCGGTCGACCACGTAGTTGGGGTCCCAGCCCTTGGTGAGCTCGCGGGGGGCAAAGATCTCGTTCGTGGCGGCTTCGACCTGGTCGGCCGGCAGGTCGACGATCTCGACGGTGTCGGCGTAGGCGGCCGCGGCGGCACCGGCCATGTTGCCCTGGACCGAGCAGTTGGTCGAGGTGGAGCCGATGAACGGGTAGATCACGCCCTCGGCCATGTCGCCGAACTCGCCGTCGCCGGCCACATAGAGGCCCGGGATAGGCGTGGCGCCGTCGCGCACGTCCCAGCCGCAGTACACGCCGCTGGCCATGTGCAGGGGCATGCCGGGTGCCGCGCCGTAGGAGTCAGCCAGGCGGTTCTGGCCCTGGTCGCCCCACGAGAGGCAGTAGGCGCAACGGGGGTCGTCGGGGTTGGCGCTGCCGTTGGTCTTGCGGTTGGAGCGGCCGCTGGCGTCCTGGGCGGCGATGCCCTGGAGCGCCTGGTTGGCGCGGGATACGCTCATGAACTTGGTCTTGCCGGCGGCGTACTCGGCGATGGCGGCGTCGTCCTCGGGCACCGTGGCGTAGGTGTCGTAGGGGGTGTAGGGCTCCACGTAGTCCCAAGTGTTGGCGAAGTGGTAGTCGCCGGGCGCGGCCGAGTTGGTCTCGTGGAAGTCCTCGAACTCGAGGCCCACGATGGTGCAGCCCAGTTCGTAGGCCATGTACTGGCCGTCGAACGTGTCGCCGCCCAGCACGAAGCCGCTGGCCTTGTAGGTGCCCGAACCGGCGCACAGGGCCACGGCCTTGGCCTGGAAGGTGATGGGCGTGGCGCTCTTGTAGTGCAGGCCCATGGCGCCGCAGACGCGGCCGTCGTCGGCCGTGATGAGGCGCGTAATCATGGTGTTGGGGACCACGGTCACGCCCTCGGCCTCGAGCACCTCCATCCACTTGTGGTGACGTTCGTTGGCGAGGTTGGCCTGGAAGTACTCCTTGTCCTGTCTGCACTCGGTGTAGCCGGCGGCCGGGGCGTACAGGTAGCCGCCCGTGAAGCCGAACTCGTAGTTCTGCTCGTAGGCCTCCTTGGAGTGCTGGAGGGTGTGCTCGAAGGCGTCGACGTTGGCCAGGTAGTCGGCCGTGATGGGAAGGGCCTTGAGGGTGGCCTCGAGGTTGTCGTAGTCGGCGTCGTAGTAGGTGCAGCCCTGCGAGAAGGGCGAGAGGCCCGAGTAGCCGGGGCGGCCCTTGTCGGCCACCACGACGCTCTTGCCGGCGCGGGCGGCCGTCACGGCGGCGTGGATACCGGCCCAGCCGCAGCCGATTACGAGCACGTCGCAGGTGTACGCGGTGGTCTCGGGCGCCGGGGTGTCGCCCGGGAAGGCGAGCTCCTCGACGACGGGGCCTTCTCCACCGAGCTGCTCGGCCGTCACACCGCCCACCTGGGCGACGTCGGCGAGGGCGACGGAGGTGCCGGCGATGGCGGTGGCGCCGCCCAGGGCGGCTCCCTTGATGAATCCCCTGCGGTTCAGTTCCATGGTGCGCTCTCCCTTTCCGAGTTCTGGACCGTTCTTCGGACCGTGCGGACATGCCGTGCCGGTGGGCCCTGCCCGGGCCGCCGGCGACTGGTTCCAAAGCTACGGGGAGAGGCCCGCGGAGGAATCCCCAGAAACCCCCAGAGTTGGGCGCAGGGGCATCCCAAGAAAGTTGGGATGGGGTCTGAGCTGCGGAAACGATGGGGGAGGAGCGCGTTGGAGGCAGCGGTAGGCGGCCGCGCGCCTCCCTCCGACAACCATCCTCTACGCCTTGCGCTCCTCCACCAAGGCCACGAGCTCCTGCTTGGAGCTCACGCCCAGCTTGCGGTAGATGTGGGTCATGTGGGACACCACGGTGGACTCCGATATCCCCAACTTCTCGCCGGCCCGCTTGGCGGTGAACCCGTGGCACACCAGCTCGAGCACGTCGGTTTCGCGAGGCGAAAGCCCCGCTTCTGCCGCGAGCGCCTCAACGGGGTCGGGCTCTGCTTTGAGAGGTTGCGCGTCGGAGGCCGTTCTGTTGGTGCGCGTGCTGTCCACCACAAAGACGGTCGCGATCAAGAACAGCATAACGCCTGCGGCGGCCACGATGACCGTTGGCGATGTGAGGAAGGCGATGACGTGGACGGGGATCCGGTCGAGCACGAGCGCCATGAACCGCGACACCGGGAGCGCCAGTACAAAGAACACGTAGCACAGATAGCCCGTCACCAGGTCGGAGCGCTGCCGCCCCACCGTTACCGCTATGGCCAGCCAAAGCAACACCCTAAAGCTGCTGCCGGCGGCGACCAAGAAGCGCTCCACCACGAGGCCGTCCCCCTGCGGGAACATGAGGGTCGCCAAAAGCGCCCCCATATACACCACCAGGAGCATGGCAAACAGGCCGGTCAGAACGGTGTCCAGAGACCGGCGCGGTTTTGCGCCGCGTGCGGCCCGGTAAAACAGCCGGCCCAGGTACAGGCCGACCGCGAGCCACAGCACGGCGCCCACCGCCAGGGTCACGGTGAGGTTGTCGCGGGGCCAGAGGGGGTAACGCTTGAACAGGAGACTCGAGAACACCTGCTCGAAGTAGATCAGCACCAGCGACGGCCCCACGAGCTTCCAGGGGAGCGCTCTGAGGGAGGCGGCGATGCCGGGGGACGTTGCCCGCGACACCAGGGTCTTCTCCGCTGCGGGCTGCGAGCCGTCGGCGGCCACCCACCCCACCGTCGATCCCAACGGGCAGATTACCAGGTAACCCAGCAGGACGCCGGCCGAGAGCTCGTTGCATCCCAGCTGCACGGCGTAGCTCAGGGCGCTCGAGACCGCGACGGCAAAGACGGCCTGCGACAGCGACAGGCGCCGTAGCAGCGCTCCCCAGGCAAGGATGTGCCCCACGATGAACGCGATGGAGCCCGCAAAGCCTACGAGCACGAGCGCGGTGACCAGCGACACCGAGTCGCCCATGCCGGGGCTGCCCACCAACAGCAGGTGCCCGATGATTCCCAGGGCGCCTGCGAGCACAACGGCCAGCGTACGGCGGGCTCCTTTGAGCAGGCGTTCGACAGACGCGCGCTTGGCGAGGCAGCCCGCTATGGCCAGCAAATAGAGGACGCTCATCACCACGGCATGCCACTCTCCGGTGACGACGCTGGCCGAGCCGGCCATGGCGTGCCTAAAGCTCATGGTGGCCGAGCTGCCCAGGCAGGGCCATAAAAACGAGAGGCCCGCCACGATCGGGACCAAGACGGTCGGCGGCCTGACTGCCTGCTCGGTATGGGATGTGCCTGCGTGTGCCACGTGCTCCTCCGTTTTCCTGATGCAGGCGATTGTACAACGGAAGGTTTGCGCGACGGCGCGAGGTGGTCCCGCGGCCGCTTAGGCCGAGGCGGCCCGGGAGCCTTTGGGGTTCCCAGTGTTTACGGCAGTCGCACCTCGACCGTGGTCGGCTGCCCCTGCCAGGTGGTTCCGTCGGCGCGGTACACGTGCCGCTCGGTTGTGCCGTCGGTGCGCGTGTAGTCGATGACGAACACCTGACCCTGCTCCACGGCCACGGGGTAGTTGCCGTAGGGGAGCACGTCGCCGGTGGCGGGCAGGTCCTTGAAGGCGCCGTAGGCGTTGGCATCGGCCAGGCGCCAGAACGCGCGCTCGCGATAGTCGGCCGAAAAGCTCGTGAGATCGCTGGCCCCAAAGTAATCTGCCTGGTAGGAGACGCCGTTGACCTCCAGCGTCTCGGTGCGCTCGGGTTGTACGGAAGCCTTGGCTTCCTGCGAGAGATCGCTGCTCGTCAGGGCTTCTCCGTAGCGTTGAGACAGCTGGTTTGCCATAGAGCCCACGCCGCCCAACGGCCAGCTCATGGCCTCGGTGCCCGTGTGGGCCGATCCGTAGATGCCCACGGCGTCGGCCCCGTCCAGCTCGTCGAAGGCCTGGATGAAGTTGGCGACGAGGGCGTTTTCGCGGTAGTCGTCGTTGCCGCTGGCGTAGTAGGCCTCGCCCTGTGCAATGCATTGCCGGGCCTGGGCGTATACGGGGGAGTCCTGCAGGCCCTGGGATGCAAGATAGGCCAGGTAGCGGGTGCCGGTCGTCGATCGCTGGTGCCCTACGTCGGTGCCGTGAAAGACGGTTTGGGGACAACGCTCCTTGATGGCGCGATAGAACTCCAACGTTTGAGGCGCGTGGATGGCGGTGCCCTCCCAGTCTGCGTAAAGCTGCTCGAGCAGGGAGTCGTCTTCGCTTGCCATCCAGAGGTTCAGGAACTCGGCGGTGTAGAAGGGGAGCTCCACAAAGAGGTGGCGCGTGCCGTCGGCGTAGGCCTGCTCCCAGAGCTCGAGCTCGCGGTCGAGGATCGCAGGCACGGCATGCTCCTCGCCGTAAAGGGTGATCGAGCCGGTCGATGGCGGGACGGACTCCCGGGCCACCAGGTCGGCGATGGCGTCGGCCGTCTGTGCGCGCTGCTCCCCGGAGGAGATCAAGGCCTCGCCGTCGCCGTCTTGCGCCCCGTAGCTGCCGAACTGGGCGTGGTTGCCGCCCTCGATCACGAGCTCCTCGTAGATGGGTGGCATGAGCGAGCGCCCCTCCTCGATGCGCGAGCGGTTCACGACCCCGTCGTTGCTGCCGTAGATGCTAAGCACCGGGAA
Organism: Coriobacteriaceae bacterium; assembly: GCA_019421015.1. Classification (GTDB taxonomy): domain Bacteria; phylum Actinomycetota; class Coriobacteriia; order Coriobacteriales; family UMGS124; genus JAHZGC01. The sequence continues at coordinate 95,759 of JAHZGC010000008.1, forward strand.
GCCGGCGGTCTGGAGGCTCTTGGTGGGGTAGGCAGCCAGGAGCACCAGGCCTGAGAGCTGCTTGGGATGGTCGGCTGCGTAGTTGGCCGCCATGGCGCCGCCCAGCGAGTGGCCTGCCAGGAACCAGCGCTCGTAGCTGCCATAGGCGGGGACGTCCAAGATGCTGCTGGCTGCGTTCATGTCCAGGAAGGCCAGGTTAAACGGCATCTCCACCAGGAAGCAGTCGATGCCGCGCTGGGCCAGGTCGTTCATGAGCGGCGCGTAGGCGCTGGCCTCCACCTTGGCCCCGGGATAGAAGACCAGGGCGTCCTGTTTCCCGGGCCCGTCGAAGAGCCACCCCTGTTGGACAGGTTGCACCTGCACGGCATCGCTGGAGGCCAGTGCGGAGTCGACGTCGACGGCGTGGTGGTAGTCGGATACGTACCAGGCGCATAGGGCCACGAGTACGGCGAGAAGCACGACGATGCCGATGACGACGGTGCGAGCGCGGTGCTTGAGGGCCATGGGGTGCCTTTCGAGGGGCGTCGGGTGCGTTCAGGTAAGTATAAGGATTTAGGCGCCCCTGCGCGGCGTGTATCGACCGAGCTTGTGCGCTTCAACGCGTCCCTCTCCCGAGTGCGCGTTGCACGGAATGGAGACTGCGTGTTTGTGGTCGTGGGGCTATTTGGATGGCGCAAGCACCCGTTGCCGCGACGCAAGCGGTTGCGTCAAGTGTGCTTGCTGGTTTCGTATGGTCTGAGCCTGCCATAATGGACATGCGGATATTCGCGGCTGTATCGGTTGCAGAAAGGAGGGCCGCATGGTTGGAGTCGGGAACCGGCTGGCGGACCTGCGCCGCAGCCGGGGACTTTCTCAAGAAGAGGTGGCTGCCGGGCTCGGGGTCAGTCGGCAGGCGGTGAGCAATTGGGAGCGCGGGGAGGCCGCTCCCGATCTCGACAACTTGGTGGCTCTGGCCGACTGCTACAGCATGACGCTTGATGAGCTGGTGGGGAGAAGCTCACCGGTGCGGACCGCGCCTTCCGCGCGCACCGCCGATACGGAAAGTCTCTTGCGGGAGGAGCCTCCCCGAGACAGGTTTTCTACCTTGAAGAACGGTCTAATCGGGCTCGCGGCGGTTCTCGTGCCCTTTGCGATTTTGCTGGGGCTGGCCCTCAAAGGCGGCGCCTGGAGCACGTGGGCGCTCGTTATTGGCGGGGCAACCGGCACGGTGTTGCTCGGCCGGGCGCTCTATTCGGGGCTTTCGTCTCTGCGCGAGGGCATTGCTCGGGCATGGCACGAGCTTTTAGATGCGCTACGGTAGATAGGGCTGGTACATCCGCCGTGCAATCACAAACCCCGGATTTGCCAAATCCCTTCTGAATGCATGCGCGCCCAGCTGGGAGGGTCCGGGCTGGGCGCGCTGATATTGCAACCGTTTATGTACTTACGGCCGCGAAAGCCCGTCCACCGGGATCACGGCGCCCGAGATGTAGCTGCTCATGTCGCTGGCCAGGAAGAGGTAGGCGTTGGCGATGTCCTCGGGGGTGCCCATGCGGCCAAGCGGGATACTTGCGATGAGCGGCTGGATCACCGAGTCGGGCAAGGCGTCGACCATGTCGGTGTGGGTCACGCCGGGGGCCACGGCGTTCACGCGGATGCCGTCGCGGGCGAGCTCCCGGGCGAGCGAGAGGGTGAGGCCGTTCACAGCGAACTTGGAGGTGGGGTAGGCCACGCCCGACGGCTGGCCGTACCTGCCCACCATCGACGAGGTGTTTACGATCGAGCCGCCGCTGCCCTGGGCACGGAAGATCTTCACAGCCGCCTGGCTGCAGAAAAAGACGGCGTCTACGTTGAGCTCCATGACCTTGCGGAACTCCTCGGCCGTGTAGTCGGCCATGGGGGTGCGCGAGCTCACACCGGCGTTGTTGCCCAGGATGTCGAGACGCCCGAAGCGCTCCACGACCTTGGCGAACTCGGCGTCGATGGATGCGGGGTCGGAGAGGTCGGGCACGATGCCCATCACGGCGTCGGTGTAGCCCAGCTCGGCGAACTCGGCGAGCGCCTTGTCGACGCTGGACTGACGAGAGCCACAGACGGCGACGTTGGCGCCGTTCTCCAGGAACTTCTTGGCGATGCCGAAGCCGATGCCGCGCGTGCCGCCGGTGATGATGGCGGTCTTGCCTTCGAGCAGGTTCATGGGGCCTCCTTGGGGGTCGAGAGTCGCTTTTTTGCCGAAAGGGGTTTTCGGCATATCTGCTATTATGGAGGTTGTCCTATAGCTTGCGCGCCCCACGGTGGGAATCCAACGCGCCTTCATGGGGACCAGGAAGACCCGCACAACCTGGCATTTCTCCCCGGGTCACACGTCTTGACGCTTACAACCAGAAAAGGCTAGCCATGGAGAACCCCGTCTCTCGGCATTTCGACCTTACCTACGCCGACTACGCGCGCTTTGCCGCGCTGCCGTTGTCCGCGCTTGCCGAGCAGTGCTCGGTGGACGTGTTTCATGCCACCGGTCCCGGCGGCCAGGGAGTCAATACGGCAGACTCGGCCGTGCGCATGACCCACGGGCCCACCGGTATCACGGTGGTGAGCCGCGAATCGCGCAGCCAGTTCCGCAACCGGCAGCTCTGCCTGCAGAAGTTGCGCGACGAGTTTGCCGCGCGCGCCGTTCCTCCCAAGGAGCGGCGCAAGACCAAGCCCACCAAGGGCTCGCAACATCGCCGCCTGGTCGCCAAGCACCAACGGAGCGCCATCAAGGAGGCCCGACGCAAACCGGGGATGGACGACTGAGGGAGACCACTCAGGGTCCATAGTGGGGCGGGTGCGCTGTGGACCAGCGCTCCCGCCCCCTTGCCGCTAGCGTCCGAGCCCCTCCTCGTGGCGCGCCCGGGCCTCTTCGGAGTAGTTGACCTTGTAGCGCTCGTCCACGAGCTCGGCCACGATGGAGATGGCGAGCTCCGCCGGGGTCTTTGCGCCAAACTTGAGGCCGATGGGGCGTTTGATGGCGTCCCACTGCCCCTCGGTCATCCCCTGGGCCACCACCAGGTCGTGAACGGTGCCGTTCTTTCCCTTGCAGCCCATCATGCCCGCGTAGTGCACGCCGTGACGGGCGGCCCATAGGCAGCCTTCGGGATCGAACATGTGGCCGCGGGTCAGGACGCATACAAAGTCCTCGGGCCGGGGGGAGAGCTCGAACAGCCCGTCGAAGTCGCCCCCCTCGAGCACGATGCGCTCGGAGTCGGGGAAGCGCTGCTCGTTGAGATAGGCCGGGTCGTAGTCGACCACCGTGACCCGAAAGCCCACGTGATTTGCCAGCGCGGCCGTCTCGGCGGCCACGTCGGAGGCCCCGAGCAGCCACACGTGCACCTTGTCGAAGAGCGGGACGTTGACCCAGGTCAGCCCGTCGAACTGGTCGTTGTGCATCGAGGGGCCGCGCGTGACGTCCTTCATCTGGAACAGGTCGCGCGGCGAGTAGGGCTGCGAGGCCACAACCTCCTTGGCGTCGCTGCAGAAGAACGCCAGGGGCTCTCCGCTGGCCGAACCCACGTCCCCGTATTTCTTGGTGACCTCGTTGTCGGTGTTGGCCACGGCGGCCGCGGGGTCAAAGACGAGTTTGAACCCGAGCCATCCGAGCTCGCCGTCGTCCATGGCCTTGATTGCCCGCTCAAAGGTGGGGATGTCGGCTGAGGAGAGCCCGTCGATCAAGGCGTCGACCTGAGCTTGGCCGACGTTGTCTTTTCCGGCGAGGCCGTCGGGCCCCAGGCACGGGAAGTCCTGGGGGCTCAACGGGGGCCGACGGCCCTCCTTCAGGGCAAGCACGACGTCGTACAGGGCTTCTTTGCGCATGGTTTCCTCCCAAGGGTTCGCAGCTATGGTAAGACCACAAGAGGGATTGTAGCGCACCGAGGCCGCCCTAGAGCATTTTGAATAAAGCCGTGTACTGCGTTGTGCCAGGGCTTATGTACCCAAGCACACCGCGCCCTGGCACGCCTTGTGCACGAACTTTTTCAAAATGCTCTGGGTCAGAGCTCTTCTTTGGCCACGGCCGCCACGGTCTCGGCCGCCAGGTCGCACGCCTTGGCGTAAAAGTCGTCGTCGCTCAAGGCCAGCCACTTGGCCGCCGTGGCGACCCAGGCGTTGGTGTGCTCCCGGGCAAAGGTGCGGGCGAACTCGTGCCAGCGCTTGGCGGAGGCACGGTCGCCCATCTGCCAGTTGGCGGCCTCGTTGCCCTTCATGAAGGCCAAAAACGAGAGCTCGGCCGCAAGGCTGTCGGCTTTGAGCGACTTCACGGCTACAGGCGACCCGGGTAGTTCCTCGACGTCGAACTGCAGGGCCCTGTAGCAGCGGAACACGTGGTCGCCGCGGTTGCTCTGGCTCGGCCCGTAGCGGACCACGCCGTGCTCGTCGGCGGCGCTGCCCGCGATGCAGCTCTCGAGCAGCGGCACGTGGTAGGGGCTCGACGTCACGAACACGCGGTCGGCATAGCGCTGCTTCAGGTCGGCGTCGGCCGCGATGTCGTCGAAGCCGCGGTCGCCGACGGCCTGGGCCACCAGGCGCACCTTCTCCACCAAGGTTTCGTCGGGCTCGTTGAGAAACGCCGCGGCGCAGGCCTCGAAGGCGGTCGCAAAACCGAGGGCCTCGGCCGCTCGGGCCTGGTCGTCGGCGTGTTCAACGCTGTGCTGCTGGTCCATGGGGTCGACCTTTCTGAAAGGCCCCTTCCGGGCTGCCGCATCAATGGGTGAGCACGGCGGCGCGGCGGGGCGTGTGGGCAGACGTCTTGCCTAGAGCGGTCCACAGAATCGCTGGACAAGGCGCGCGAGGGCGCGGTGTGCTTAAGGCACATAAGCCCGAGCGCAACGCAGCATCAGCATTTCTGTGGACCGCTCTAGGGTTGTACCCTAAGGAGGCGCCGGGTGCATCACTGGATAGAGGGTATATAGGGGCTCACGGGCTAAAAAGGCGCAAGGGCGCGGCCGCCGGTCCCCCAACAGCGCGGCCGAAGGCTCCCTGTGCGCTGCCGCGGCCGTTGGCACCCAGGCCACGGGTCCAGGTCGGTCGCGTTTGAACGGGGGGCCGTTCTACCGTACAATGGCATACTCGTCGACACGAGGGAGACCCATGCAGGCGTCTTTGAAGATTGTTCGCGCGGTGGCGGTCGCCGCATGCCTGGCCGTCCTGGCCCTCGTGGCATGGCTGCCCACCGCCCATGCTACGGCGTCCGACGAGGTGGTGCGCGTCGGCTACTATCGAGGCGACCCGCGGTTCCAGGACGGCTTTGACGACGAGACGCGCAAGTCGGGCTACGCCTACGACTACTATCAGGAGCTTGCGGCCCTGGCCGGCTGGGACTACGAATACGTCTACGGTACACGAACCGAGATTCTCGACAAGCTCGTGGCCGGCGACGTCGACATCGTGGCCGGCATCTACCGGACCGACGAGCGCGAGGACAAGATGCTCTTTTCGGAGCAGGGGATGGGCCTGGACGGGCGCGAGCGTTACTTTGCCGTGGCCCTCGGGCGCGAGGACTTGCTCGCCGAGCTTGACTGGGCCCAAGAAAAGCTGCTCTCCACCTCGCCGGACCTCACGCTGACGCTATATCAGAAGTATTACAACCACGACGACGATCAGCAGGAGCTCACCCCCTTCGAGCGGGCCTATCTGGTGGAGAAGGGTCCGATCCGGGTGGGTTATATCAAGGACAACCTGCCCCTTTCGGGCCAGTCCGAGGACGGGAGCCCCGTGGGCGTCGTGGCTGAGCTCGTCGACTACCTCCAGGGGTACCTCGGGGTCCTCATGGTGCCGGTATGCTATGACAGCGTGACCCTGATGGAGGAGGGGCTTCTCGCGGGCGAGATCGACGTGGCGTTTCCCGTCTACTCCGACCTGTGGCTGGCCGAGAGCAAGGGTTTCTACCAGACCGAGCCCGTGGTGAGCGACCGCGTCATGATCGTGTTTCTGGGCGACTACCGTGACGACCTCATGGACCGTATCGCCATGACCGAGCACGGTATTGGGCAGCCCTACTACCTCGCCACCTACTATCCCGACTCGCGGGCCGTGACCTACCCGAGCATGGAGGAGTCGTTCGCGGCGGTGCAGCGCGGCGAGGTCGACTCCATGATGGGCTGTTCGAGCGTCCTTCAGTGCTTCCTTGCGGGGCATCCCGAGTATCGCGACTACCACGTCGCCTACCTCGACGTCTCCGAAGAGTTCGGCATGACGGTAAACCGGTCCGACAACCGACTCGTCGGCATTCTCAACAAAGGCATACACCAGCTCGGCACCCCCGCCGTCACCAGCGCCATGATCCAGTACTCCAGCGGTGACCCCACCTACACGCTGATGGGCTTCGTCCAGCACAACTCTCTGGCCGTCATCGTCATGCTGGTGCTGTTCTTCTCGATCCTGTTGGCGGCCTTCATAGGGTTCCGGCGCAAAACTGCCAGGTTCAACAGGGAGCAGGCCGAGACCCGCACAGCCTTGGAGACGGCCCTTGCCTCGGCCAACGCCGCCAGCGAGGCCAAGAGCACCTTCCTCTCGAACATGAGCCATGACATCAGGACCCCCATGAACGGCATCATCGGCATGACCGCCATTGCCGCCGCCCACATAGACGACACCGCCCGGGTGCGCGACTGCCTGGCCAAGATAACCTTCTCGAGCAAGCACCTGCTCGCCCTTATCAACGAGGTCCTCGACATGTCCAAGATCGAGTCGGGCGAGATGCACCTCACCGAAGACGTCATCGACCTACCCACGCTCATGGACGAGCTTATCACCCTCAACCAGCCCGCCGCCGACGCCAAGCGGCACGAGATCGTGACGCGCGTCGAGAACGTGGTCCACGAGCAGGTGCTCGGCGACAGCGTGAGAATCCAGCAGGTCTTTACCAACCTGGTGGGCAACGCCATCAAATACACGCCCGAGGAGGGCACGATCGAGATCACGCTGGCCGAGAAGCCCACGACGAACCCCCGGCGCGGCCTCTTTGAGTTCTCGGTGCGCGACAGCGGCATCGGCATGAGCGAGGAGTATCTGCCCCACCTCTTCGAGGCCTTCTCGCGCGGGGAGGGGTCGACGGTGGCCCGCAACCAGGGTACCGGCCTAGGTCTCACGATCGCCCGCAACATCGTGCGGATGATGGACGGCGACATCTCTGTCCAGAGTGCGGTGGGCGAGGGGTCCACGTTCACCGTCACCTTGCCGCTCAAGCTCTGCGAGACCCAGGACATGAGCACAGCGGGCGATTTCGTCGACCTGGCCGCCCTGGTGGTCGACGACGACCAGATCGCCTGCGAGTCCGCCTGCGTCTTGCTCGACGAACTCGGCATGAGAAGCGAGTGGGTGCTCTCGGGCCGCGAGGCTGTGGAGCGGGTCGTGCGGCGTCGCGAGGACGGCGACGGGTTCTTTGTCGTGCTCGTGGACTGGAAGATGCCCGGCATGGACGGCGTGGCCACCACCAGGGAGATTCGCAGGCGGGTGGGCAACGACGTGCCGATCGTCATCATCACCGCCTACGACTGGTCGGACATCGAGGCCGAGGCACGCGAGGCCGGGGTGAACGGCTTTATCGGGAAGCCGCTCTTCAAATCGCGTCTGGCCCATGTGTTCTCACAGCTCTCGGGCGGGGAGGCGGCGGCGAAGGAGCCCGAGCTCGAGGTGTTTGCGGAGCGGGCCGGTTTTACGGGGAAACGGGCCCTGCTTGCGGAGGACAACGAGATGAACGCCGAGATCGCCATGGAGATCCTTGGGATGTCGGGGCTTGCGGTGGACTGGGTGCCCAACGGGCGCGAGGCGGTCGAGCGCTTTGAGGCGTCTGCCCCCGGGTATTACGACTGCGTGTTCATGGACGTGCAGATGCCCGTCATGAACGGCATCGAGGCCGCCAAGGCGATTCGCGCCAGCTCCCATCCCGACGCCTCTGCGGTGCCCATCTTTGCCATGACCGCCAACGCCTTCGTCGAAGACGTGCAGGCCGTCCTGGGCGCCGGTATGAACGAACACATCGCCAAGCCCCTCGACCTCGACGTGCTCCTGCGCGTGCTCAACGAATACCTGGGCAAGAAGGACGCCTCCCGGTAGCGGTGCCCTGGGGGCGCCGCGACAAGGGCGTCATGGCCGGCCCGTGCGGTGCACCAGCGTGTCCCATAGCAGGGCTGCGCTGGTGCAGATGCGGCCCGAGCTGGGGCGCACCGCATAGAGGCCATAGTTTTCCACGTTCCGGCACGCGAGGGGCACGGCCGCAAAAGGGGCGGTTTTCTCGGTCAACGGCGCAAGCCCGAACACGATGGCACCCCAACCCTTGGCGGCCTCCAGGGCCAGCGTGCAGTTGTTTATCTCCGCTCGGATGCGGCTGTCCACGCCCGTCTCGGCACAGCGGTCGAGCAGCACCCTCTGCGGGTGGCTATGGGGGCCCGGCGTGACCACCGTATGGCGGTCCAGGTCTTGGATAGCAAGGCTGCCGTGGCCTGCCAGGGGGTTTGCCTTCGGCACGTATGCGTAGACGGTGAAGGGGCAGAGCCTGAGCGACTCCAGCGACGCCATCTGTTCGGGCAGCCCGTCGACGATGCCGATGTCGTAGCGGCGTGCCGCGACCTCGTCGACGATGCGAAACGAGTCGAGCCGGTCGACGACCGCACCCCGGGCCATGGCGAGCCCCGGCCCGCAGGGCCCGAGCAGCGTGCCGACGGCCGCCGGCAGGGTCGAGAAGAGCGGTTCAAGCGTGCCGCTCACGGCAATGAGCGGGGGGGGGGGGCATTTCTTAGCCTCCCGTCTAAAAAGGGAGTCCTGCGACGCGTGGGGGAGATGGTCCCGGGCAAACTCGTCGCACACGTCGAGCAGCCCCGAGGCGTCAGCGATGAACTCCCGGCCGCGCCGGGTCGGGACGAGCCTGCCGTCCTGTCGGCTAAAGAGCGCGAAGTCCGCCAGCTCCTCGACGCGGCGTATCCCCTTTGCCACGGCTTGGCGGGAGACCCCGAGCCTGTGGGCGGCTTCGGTATGGGAGCCCGTGGAGGCGACGGCCTCCACATAGCATAGGTCTCGGACGTCCATGGTTTCCTCCACCAAAACATAGGGCGGGCATCGGCGGACGCCCTGCCCGTCGAGAGCGACTTATATGTATTTTTTTCTAAAATATTTGATGACAGCGCGGACCAAACAGTCGGTCGAGTCCACACAATCGTCGGGTACGCGGTGGTGCGCCCGATAGACCGACAGTTCGGTGCAGCCCAAGACCACGGTGCCGCAGCCGGCCTCCTTCAGCTCGCGGTAGGCGGTATTAAAAAGGTCATCCCCTCCGGGGGTCCCGCTTTTCACGTGGTTGTAGACCAGCTCCATGAGGCCGGCCTGGGCTCGGGGCGACGGGTAGCGGGCCTGGGTGCCCAAGGCCGCGTAGGCGAGGTCGTAGACGCCGGAGCTGCAGGTCCCGTCGGTGCACAGAATGCCCACGGCGGTGCACGGGGTTTTCTCCATAAGGCCTATCGCCCGCGCCACGCTTTCTTCCACCATGTTCACCACGGGCACGCCGAGCGCCTGCCGCAGCGCGGCCAGGTAGCGGTGGGCGGTGTTGCAGGGCATGGCGATGAGGTCGGCCCCGTGGGCCTCCAGGGACAGGGCGTCTTTGACGAGGGCTTTTTCGAGCGGGGCCTCGTGGCCGGTGAGGATGGCCTGCGTGCGGTCGGGGAGGCTGGCATGGCTCAGGATCAGGGTGTCTATGTGCTGCTGGTCGCAGGTGGCGTCGGTGTGGGCCACAAGCTCCTGGTAGAACAGGGCGGTGGCCGCCGCCCCCATACCTCCCAAGACCCCCAGGATGCGCGGGCGCCCGTTCGGCGTGCAAGAGGCCTCGGCGCTCATCGGGGGCTTCTGCCTTCAAGCTGGGGCGGTAGTAGGTTCGGTAGTTGCCGTAGTGGCGCAGGTGGTTGCGCCAAAGCCTTGCGACGCGCGCCGGGGCGAGGTCGTAGGCCGAGAACAGCGGGTTTACCCTAAAACCGGTCCGGGCCGCAGCCACCACCTGGGCATGCAGCTCCGGGTCCCGCACGTAGGTGAGCTCGACCCGGTGGGGGATGACCGACCACAGCCAACCGGCTTGGGGGCTGCTGGCCGGGCGGCGTTTTTTTAAACACAAGGTCGTCGACGAGGTGTTCGGCGACCTTGAACCCCGAGAGCGTGCAGTAGTAGTTGTTGCGCCCTTGTCGGACGTTGAAGTCAAGGAACAGCCGCCGTCCGGTCCGGGCGTCAAAGCGAACGTCGATGTTCGAGAAGCCCCGGTACCCCACAGACTCAAGGAGCCGGGTCACCTGGGCCAAGAGTTCCGGGTCGTTCTCGGTGAGCACCAGCGCGTGGTTGCCGATGCCGAGCGGCGTGTGCTCTTCGAGCAGCACGTGGCCAAGGGCCGTGCCCTCGACCCGGCCGTTTTGGTTCGAGTAGCTGGTGAGCACGCGCATGCAGTCGTCGGTTCCTGGGATCAGCTCCTGGATGACGAACGCCCCGCGGTAGCCGCCCTCCCAGGACGTGCGGGTCACGCGGAGCAGCTCGTTCTCGTCGCCCACGGTGTAGGCCTTCTTCTGGCCCTCCCAGTGGTGCAGGAAGTAGTCGCCGCTGTCGGCGGGCTTCACGACGGCAGGGTAGTCAAAGGGCAGGGGCGGCAGGGCGCTGTCGAGGCCGCGGTAGACCACGGTGGCCGGGTGGTCGATGCCCAAGGCGTCGCAGAGCCCATAGAAACGGTCCTTGAGCATGAACCGGTCGAGTTCCTGCGGGTCTATGTAGGAGGTGACCGCGTTAGGGGGCAGCGCGTCTTTGCAGGAGGCTGCGAGACGTACGTAGTTGTCCCCGCACCCCAACACAAGGAGCGTCTTATGGGGATAGGCGTCTGCGAGCTGGCTTATCTGCGTCAGGAACACGGGCCGCCGCTCGATGGTGGGCATATGGTGGAACGAGACGATTCTGCTTTTCCAACAGGGGCCGGTGGCGTACTTGCCGAACACATGGCTTTGCACCCCGTAGGACTCATAGAAGGCGCGTGCCATGCTGTAGGCGCCGATGTCGGAGCCCAACAGCACGGGAACGAACGGTTGATCGCAAAATTCCAAGCCCATAGAACTGAACTGCCCCTCCCGCCGGCGACTGTGTCAAAGCACACAGTATGACGAGAGGGGCAGGCGTCGAGGGTCTGCGTCGGTTGCCCCCGGGTGCCTTTCGGTTGCGGCCTTGCCGAGGCGGGGGCCTTATATGATCCTCAAAATTGCTGCCACCGCGTTGCGCTCGGGCTTATGTGCTCCAGCACACCGCGCCCTCGCGCGCCTTGTGGCAGCAATTTTGTGTTTTGCTCTAGACGAGAAGCCCCTTGCAGTGGTCGATAGCGTGCTGCACGATCTCGGCGCGCCAGTCGGTGAGCTTGCGCTCCCGGTCGACCAGCTGGCCGTCCACGAGCTCTTGATAGGCGACGCGTATGACGTTGAAGCGCTTGGCGTTGGACTCGCGCTCGAGCGACAGGCAGCCCTCGGTCGCCATATAGGGGTACATGCCCATCTTGACGCGGGGGTTGAACATGACGCGCGCCGTGCCGTTGTCGTCGTAGGCAATGACGGCCTTGGTCGAGCCGATCTGGTTTGCGGCCAGGCACGCGCAGTTGTCGCTCAGCGACTCCATGGTGTCGATGAGGTCCTGGGCGACCTGGGCGTCCTCGGCCGTCGCGACTTCGGCCGGCTTGCTGAGAAACTCCTCGTCGGTGACGATCTCTTTGATCATGGATCCTCCAATGGTAGGTGACGGACCCATGATAGGGGATTTTTGGGCCGATGGAGCTGAGGAAAGCCCCGTGGCCCCCTGCCGCGAGGGTCGCTCCACTTCTTACGAAGCTTCACCCATTGGGTGGGAATTTGCCGCTGACACCGTATCAGCCGGTTGCACGATGCTACCATGGGTTACTCCATTGACGGCCCCGACTTCGAACCGGCACGGTGGTGACGACATGATTCAAGCAGATATGAACGGTGTGCCCGCAATGTGGCGCACGTGCTCCCGCAGGGGGTTTGTGGCCGCCGCCGCGGCGTTGACCTTGGCCGCGGCCCCCTTGGTTGGGGCTTCCTGGCCTTTGCAGGCCCATGCGACCGAGGCGACCCAGGCGGCCCTCAACGACGCCGAGGCACGCTACTATGCCGCCCTCGAGCAGATCGACTACCTCAACAACCTCGTGTTCGACGCCGAGGCGGTCTACGACCAGATCTCGACCGACCTCTACTACACGATTCAGCGCATCGAAGAGCTCCAGGCCAACATTGCCCAGCGCCAAGAGGAGCTCGCCGCCGCCCAGGACGTCCTGAGCGAGCGTTTGGCGGCCAACTACCGCGCCGGCAAGAACGAGATGCTCGACGTGCTGCTCTCGGCCTCGAGCTTCGACGACCTCGTGAGCCGCATCTACTATGCCGGCAAGGTGTCCGACGCCGACGCCGAGGCGATTCAGAACGTCAAGGACATCAAGGCCGCCCTTGAGGCTGACGAGGCCGCCCTCCAGGAGCAGCGCGTGCAGCAGGAGCAGCTCCAGGCTGAGCAGGCCGCCCAGCTCGAGGTCCTGAACGCCCAGGTCGCGGCTGCCGAAGAGTATGCGGCGAGCCTCGACTGGGAGGTCCAGGCCCTGCGTGCCCAGAAGGCCGCCGAGGAGGCCGCCATCGCCGAGGCGGCCCGCCGTGCCGCAGCCGAGCAGGCCGCGGCTGAGCAGGGCTACACGGGCGGTTCCATCGTTGAGGGCGACGACGGCAACTACTACTATTACATCGAGGACGACTCCTCCGACGACGGGTCGGGCGGCAGCTACGTCTACGCCGGCTCCGACCGCTCGAGTGCCGTGGCCAACGCCTACAAGTACATCGGTACGCCCTACAGCTCCATGGACTGCTCGGGCCTGACCTCCACGGCCTACGGCGACAGCGGCGTCGACATCTATCACCAGTCGGGCGTGCAGTACAACCAGGTGGCCACGAGCGGCAGCGGCATCAAGGGCGCCGGCGACCTCAACGAGGGCGACCTGGTCTTCTATGAGCGCAACGGCTCCATCTACCACGTGGGCCTCTACATCGGCGGCGGCAAGGTCATCGACTCGATTCCCAACGGCGGTGTCCAGATCCGCGACCTGTACTACTGCGATGGCTTTGTGGGCGGCGGCAGCGTGTAAGGGGGACTGCCCGACCGTCGCGACGGCGCTCTCGGCCATCAGGGGCCGGGGGCGCCGTTTTTTGTTGGGGGAGGGTGGGGCGGCGCTGGTGCTCGGGCATCAATTTATTAAAATCAATCTAGAAATCTAAGACTTATGCATGGTGCTGCTTTCGCAAATGATATACATGGCGCAACAATCCACACGAATCCAGGCGTTCTTGCACGGGTCTTCACAATCGGGCGGCCTATTTGGCGGGTGAGCCACGCAAAAGCGTGAGATTTCTCTTTTGATGCAACGGCCGTCCCTCTGTCCTTACTACCCCTCCCGCAGCAGCCGTTCCAGGTTGCGCACGAACCGCTCGCGGTCCTCGTCGCAAAACGGATCGGGCCCCTTGGTGCGCCCTCCTGCTCGGCGCACCTTTTTCTCCTCGTGGCGCACGAACAGCGCCGCGTCGATGGTGAGCGGGCTATACACGTGGCCGCGCACCCCGATAGCCCGCGCGCCTCGTCCCAGCACCATGCTGGCCAGGCCTATGTCCTGGGTCACGACCACGTCGCCGGGCTGCAGGCGCTCCACGATGGCGAAGTCGGCGCTGTCGGCCCCCACGCTCACGTCGAGGGTGTCCGCCCAAAATCCCCGGCGTGCTTCCTCGGGCGTGCGCGGGTCGCCGGGCCGCAGGTGGCGTGCGAGGTTCTGGGTGGTGTTGCCGGCGATCACCACCGGCGTTCCCGTTCGGCGCGCCACGGCCAGGACGTCGCGGGTCACGGGACAGGCGTCGGCGTCGATGAACAGCGTCACGGTGGGGGCCTTTCGTCGGAAGGTCAGGGGCTGCTTGCCGCGTAAGTATAAGCCATGCGCGGCTGGCCCTGGTATAGCCCGTTACGGCCCCGTTATGGCGGTGCGGCCCGCGTCCGCCAGGACCCAGGCCGCACCGCCCGCTCATATCGACAGACGCGGGGTCCTGCCTGCCCTCGCGAGGCCCCGCGCGAACTGCTCCCCTTGCCTTACGCCCCGTAGTAGGCCATGGCCTGCTGGGCGGCGATGCGGCCGGTCACGGTGCCCATGCACATCGAGGCGCCGCTCACGGCGTAACGCATGTAGAACATCTCGGCGTTGCCCAGGGTTCCGCCGGCATACAGGCCGGGGATCGGGTTGCGGTCGGCGTTGAGCACCTCGGCGTTGGTGCTGATGGCCAGCGCACCGAAGGAGTCGTTGGTGTTGGGCGTGATCTGAATGGCGTAGAAGGGGGCCTTTTCCACGCGCTGCAGGTCTTCGGGCTTCTTGCCGAAGTCGAGGTCCTCGCCGCCGTCGCAGAGCTCGTTGTAGCGCTCGACGGTCTTCATGAGCGGGTAGACGGGCAGCCCCGCCGCCTCGGCCAGCTCCTCGAGGGTTTCGGCCTTGCTCGCGACGCCGAGCTCCACGGCCTCCTCGATGAGGGCCGCGCGGGCCTCGGGCTGCTGGGAGTCGCAGATGATGGTGAACTCCTTGCGGCCGCTCTTGACAAAGGGCGTGAAGTAGTCGAACTGGCTGGTCATCGACTCATTGGCGCAGCGGTAGCCCAGGTCGGTCACAAAGATGCCGGTGTTGACCATGCGCAGGCTCGAGTGCGGGTCGTTGAGCGGCAGCGGCTCGCGGCCCACGAGGTGGATCTGGGAGAGGCCGCCCTTGAGCAGGATGAGCGCGCCGGCCTGACGGGCGAGCTCGATGCCGTCTCCGGTGTTGGCCGGGCTCGAGAAGGTGTGCCAGCCCACCGCGCCGGGGGCGTAGAGCTCCTTGGCCCAGTCTTGGCCGTCGAAGCCACCCGAGGCGAGCATGACGGCCTTGGCGGCGATCACGTACTCGGTGTCGCCCGCGCGGGCCACCACGCCGGCCGCCTTGCCGTCCTCCATGATCACCTCGACGGCGCGGGTTTCCATGAGGATCTGGCCGCCGGCGGCCTCAAAGGCGGCCACGAGGGCCTCGATGATGCCATAGCCGCCGATGGTCGACACCATGGAGCGGTCGGACACGCCCTCGCCGGGCTTTTTGTCGAAGTCGGCTCCGTGGGCCACGAGCCAGTCCATGCCCTCGCCGCCCTTCTCGGCCACCAGGCGGCAGATGTCCATGTTGCCGTCGCCGTCGGACTGGTCGAGGTAGAACTGGGCGATCTCCTCGGGCGTGCCGTAGTCGGTGTAGCCCAGCTCGTCCTGCTTGGCCGCGCCGCAGCAATAGTAGTTGCCCGTGCAGATGGCCGAGTCGCCGCCGGTGATGCCGTGCTTTTCGACCACGATGACCTTGGCGCCGGCCTCGGCGGCCTCCACGGCGCAGCTCATGCCCGCGATGCCCGAGCCCACGACCACGATGTCGCACTCCAGGTTCTCCTGCTTGGCGGCGGGGGAGGCGGCAGCGGCGTAAACGGTGTCGGGCGAGGCCTGGGCCGCGTCGGATACCTGGTCGGCGAGGACGGGTGCGGCGTTCGTTGCAAGGCCGGCCGCGGCGACGGCGGCTGCGGCGCAGGCGCTTCCGGCGACAAAGGCACGGCGGCTGACGGTGGTGGGCATAGGCATGGTAGGTCCCCTTTCGTGATGGCTGGTGCCCGCAGGTGCGCGGCGGGCGCGTCGGCTGTGAGCGCGGGAGACCGTCGTGGGGGCGACGTGCCTCTCGCGCCTTGATGCGGCGTGTCGAGGCCGTGCGGTACGCGGCTGCTCGACGTGCCTGGCCCTATGGTGGGCCGCGCCCCGCCCCGACGGCAGCACCAAAACGGTGGGTCGGTGGTCGTCTGCCGTGCCAAAAAGGACCCCTCCACTATGGAGGGTGGACAAGATGGGCCTGCTGCCCGTCCTACCGTGCCCGGTTCACCAGGTCGATCAGCTCCTGTTTGTCGCCCACGTCGGCCTTTTGGTAGAGGCTGTGCATGTAGCCCTTCACCGTGTTGGGGGAGAGGCCCAGCTCCGTCGCAATGTAGGTGCGGGTGCGCCCCTGGCACATCAGCACGAGCACCTCGGTCTCGCGTGCCGTCAGGTCGCGGTCGCGTGCGAGGCGTGCGGCCTTCTCCTCCAGGGTGTACGGGCGCGGGGCTGTCTGTGCCGCGCTGCCTTCTGGACCGCCTTCTGTGGACGCACCTCCTCGCCGTCGGTCCACGAACCGTGCCAACAGCGGGTTGAGCGAGAGCACGAACAGCGAGACCAACGAGATGAACGCCAGCCCGGGCGTGGCGCCGTTGGCCAGCGTGAACGCGCCCACGGCCACCCCGCCCAGGATGCATGCGCAGCCCACGGCGAGTGCGGCGCTGGCCGGCGACGAGGCCGAGCCGCCGGGACGGGCCCCGATGCGGCAGGCGGCCGTGCGGATGTTGATGCCGGTGAGGTAGTACGACGAGAAGACCAGCGCCGTGGCCACGCCGTGGAGCAGCGGCGACTCGATGAACGGCAGCAGCACCAAGGCGAGCGCCACCACGGGGAAGAGCAGCCAGTAGAGGTCGTCGGGCCGGGCGGTGCGCCGGCGCACCCAGGTGGCCGCCAGCATGCCGGCCCCGGCCAGGGCGATGCCCAGAAGGGCCAGGAACTCGGTGGGGGCCTGGGCGGCGTCGGCCGCGGTGCTTGCCTGGCTTATGGCCCCGAACACGAAGGAGAAGACCCCCAGGTAGAGCGTGGCCTTGAGGAAGTCAGGCGGCTCGCTATTGTCGTCGACCGGCACATCGCGGGTCGGGCGGCGCAGCCCCAGCGCCGCGCACCCCACGATGGAGGCCAGGGCAAAGGTAAGCTCAAAGGGGCCGTCAGCGGCAAAGATGAACGCCGAGGCGGCGCAGCCCACCAGGTACGAGCCGGCTATGACGCGGGTCAGGTCGCGGCTGCGCGCGGAGGGCAGCCCCGCTATGCGGTCGAGCCACGCGAGCTCGGCGGTGGCCAGGCCAAAGCCGATGGTCCCTGCGGCCGCCACGGCGTAGGCCCAGCCGCCGGGGAGCACCCCGAGCTGGCGGCAGAGCATGAGCGCGTTGCCCACGAACGCCCCGGCCAGCCCCACGGCCATGCGCCCGCCTATGCCCGCCGCGCCTCGGCCCAACCGGCCCACAGCCGCCCAAGCGGCCATCGTGAGCCCGTAGGCTATGAAGAAGAGCAGCCCAAAGGAATGCCCCGCCCCGTGGGAGAGGGTCATCTCCTGCAGGAACACGCTCGACACCATGAGCGGGAACACCAACCCGCAGACGATGCCGTAGCCCACGGCGCAACCCCACGGCGCGCCTTTCTCTCGTGCGTCTATGGCTCCCACCTGTTCCTTCTGCCTCCCCGTGCGCAACGGTGGCATCCTACCACGCCGGCGACGCACGCGGGGCCTCCGTTGCGCAACGGGGCATGCCGAGGCGCGCGGGCTTGGGGCGTACGGGGGTTGTGGGCTGCGCGTGATCGACATGCCACGGTCCTTGCCACCGCCTCCAGCTGCTCTTGACCGATACCCCTACCGGGTATATAGTCCGTCGTCAATTCATACCCGGAGGGGGTATATTGCCCCGCATCCAGAGCATTTTGAGAAAGCTCCTGCACAAGGCGGCCAAAGGCGCGGTGTGCTTAAGGCACATAAGCCTTTGGCCAACGCGGTGCAGGACTTTATTCAAATTGCTCTAATATTCTGAGGAGGTGCTGCCGTGCCTGATCCCGTGCCCGCTCTCGACTCCGCGGCCTGCTGCTGCCGCCACAAAGACACCCCGCGCGACGACGAGCTGCAGCGCTCGCTCCAAAATCGCCTCAACCGCATGGTCGGCCAGCTCAACGGCATCAAAGGCATGATTGACGACAACCGCTACTGCGGCGATGTCCTCACCCAGGTGGCCGCGGTCCAAAGCGCCCTCCAGGGCTTTGCGGCCGCCGTGCTTCAGAACCACCTGCGCACCTGCGTGGTTGAGCAGGTCCAACAGGGCAACCTCGAGGTGGTCGACGAAGTGGTCGACCTCGTACGCAAGCTCAAGTAGAAAGTGTAGGCGCCCCTATGGCAACAGAGCAGAAGTTCAGCGTGAGCGGCATGACCTGCGCCGCCTGCAGCGCCCATGTGGAGCGCGCCGTCCGTGGCGTCGAGGGCGTCGACGAGGTCTCGGTCAGCCTGCTCACTAACTCGATGGTCGTCTCCTACGGTGCCCCTGCCACGGCGGGTGCCATCTGCGACGCGGTGGAGGCGGCCGGTTACGGGGCCGCCCCGGAGCAGGCCGAGGGCGCCTCGTCCGCCTCCTCCCTGGCTGCGGCCCGCGAGGCCCTTGAGGACCGGGAGACCCCCCGCATAGCCAAGCGCCTCGTCGCGTCGCTGGTGCTCCTCCTACCCCTCATGTACGTCTCCATGGGCCATGTCATGTGGGGTTGGCCTCTGCCGGAGGCCGTTGCCGGCAACCCGTTCTCGATCGCCCTCGTAGAGTTGCTCCTTACCTCGCTCGTCATGGTCGTGAACCAGAAGTTCTTCATCGGCGGTTGGCAGAGCGCCGTGCACGGGGCACCGAACATGGACGCCCTGGTGGCCCTCGGTGCCGGGGCGGCCTACGTCTACAGCTGCGCCGTGATGTTCCTCATGGGAGACGCCCTTATGGCGGGCGACCTCCACGCGGCCCACGGGCACCTGCACGGCCTCTACTTCGAGTCGGCGGCCATGATCTTGACCCTGATCACCGTGGGCAAGCTCCTCGAGGCGCGCAGCAAGGGCAAGACCACCAACGCCATCAAGGGGCTCATGGACCTGGCCCCCAAAAACGCCACCGTGCTTGTGAACGGGGCCGAGCAGACCGTGCCGGTGGGGGAGGTCCGCGTGGGCGACACCTTTGTCGTGCGCCCCGGCGAGAGCGTCCCGGTCGACGGCACGGTGGTCTCGGGCGAGAGCGCCGTCGACGAGGCGGCCCTGACCGGCGAGAGCGTTCCGGTCGACAAGGGCCCCGGCTCCTCGGTGAGTGCGGCCACCCTCAACCAGAACGGCTTCTTGACCTGCGTTGCCACCCGCGTCGGAGCTGATACCACGCTCTCCCAGATCATCGGCATGGTCGAGAACGCCGCGGCGACCAAGGCCCCCATTGCCAAGGTGGCCGACAAGGTCTCGGGCGTCTTTGTGCCGGTGGTCATCGCCATCGCCCTGGTGACCGGCGGGGTGTGGCTCGCCGTGGGCGCCGACTTTGGGTTTGCCCTGGCCCGGGCCATCAGCGTCCTGGTCATCAGCTGCCCCTGCGCGCTGGGGCTCGCCACACCGGTGGCCATCATGGTCGGCAGCGGCGTGGGGGCCAAGAACGGCGTGCTGTTCAAGACCGCGGTGGCCCTGGAGGAGACGGGCCGCACCCGTTACGCCGTGCTCGACAAGACAGGCACGGTGACCCAGGGCGCGCCGGTCGTGACCGACGTGCTGCCGGTGCCCGGCGTTACCGCCGAGGAGCTGCTCGCGCTGGCCACGGCCCTCGAAACCCGCAGCGAGCACCCGCTGGCGCGCGCCGTCGTGGAGCACACGACCGAGCTCGGCCTGCCGGCCAAGACCGTGGAGGGCTTCTCGGTGTTGCCCGGCAACGGCCTTTCCGCCACGGTCGACGGGGCCGAGGCGTTTGCCGGCAACGGGGCGCTTATAGCCTCCCGCGGGCTTCTCACCCAAGAACTCAAGGCGCAGGGGGAGCGGCTCGCCGCCCAGGGCAAGACGCCCCTGTACTTTGCGCATCGGGGCAAGGTCCTCGGCATCGTTGCCGTGGCCGATGCCGTGCGTCCCGAGAGCCGCCAGGCGGTGGCCGAGCTCAAGACCATGGGGGTGCAGGTGGTCATGCTGACCGGCGACAACCGCCGGACCGCCGAGGCCGTGGCCCAGGCCGTGGGCATCGAACCGGCCGCCGTGGTGGCCGACGTGCTTCCCGGCGACAAGGAGGAGGTCGTCCGCCGTCTCGGCGAGCTCGGCAAGGTGGCCATGGTGGGGGACGGCATCAACGACGCGCCAGCTTTGACCAGGGCGAACGTCGGCATTGCCATCGGCGCGGGGGCCGACGTCGCCCTGGACGCCGCCGACGTGGTGCTTGTGCGCTCCAACCCGCTCGACATCCCAGCGGCCCTGCGCCTCTCGCGCCAGACCCTGCGCAACATCCACGAGAACCTGTTCTGGGCCTTCTTCTACAACTGCATCGGCATTCCCGTGGCGGCCGGCCTTTTGATCCCGGCCTTCGGCCTGGTGCTGAACCCCATGTTCGGTGCCGCCGCCATGAGCCTTTCGAGCTTCTGCGTGGTGACCAACGCGCTGCGGCTCAACCTCTTCGACCCGCACGATTCCAGACGCCGCGGTGCCAAGGCCCTCGCGCCCCTGCCTGAGTTCTTGGCGGGAATGGGTACAAACGCCCAGGCGGCCGCCGACTGCGCGCTGCCTCAAACCGGTTCACCAGACGCGCCCGCGTCTCGTTCAAAGGAGGATTCTGCAATGACCAAGGTACTCGTCGTAGACGGAATGATGTGCGGCCACTGCAAGGCCCATGTGGAAAAGGCCCTTGCGGCCGTGCCCGGCGTGACGGGCGCCACGGTGGACCTCGACGCCAAGACGGCCACGGTCGAGCTGGCCGAGGACGTGGCCGACCAGGTGCTCATGGACGCCGTGAGAGAGGCGGGGTACGAGCCCCAGTCCTGCGCTGCCGCCTAGAGCGTTTTTCTAGACCGCTTCAGGAACCGCGTAAGAAGGCCGGCCCGCTCCCAATTGTACGGGGCGGGCCGGCCTTCTTGTCGGAATGGTTTTTAGGGTGGGCCTACTCCTCTATGACGGCGGTGTCCTGGAGAAGGTCGTTCACCTTGTCGATCAGGGTCACGAGTTTGAGGTAGGGCATGCCGTAGGACTGCTCGAGGCTGTCGATGTTGTCCATGCCCATGTTGTTTTTGAAGTATGCCTGGACGTCCTCGTCGGTCACGTTGACGTCGGCGTCCTCGGCGATGGCCTGGAACACGAGGTGCGATTTGGCGGCGTTCTCGATGGCTTCCTCGTTTGCGGCCAGGTACTCGTCGGTGGTGGCGTAGCCGGTCAGCATCGACAGCATGTCCTCGAGCTTGAAGCCGTACATGCTGGCGTAGTTCTGGACCTCGGCGATGGCGGAGTCCTCCTGGTAGGTGATGAGCTCCTCGGGAATCTCGGACACCGTGGACTCCTCGACCACCTTGTTCTGGAGGTAGGACGAGAGCATGCTGCGCTCGAGGTCGGAGGCGATGGAAGAGCGCATCTCGTCTACGGTCTTCCAGCCGCGGCTCTCCGAGAGGTTCTCGGTGACCCACTCGTCGGTGAGCTCGGGGGCCACCTGCTCCTGGATGAAGTTCACGGTGATGTTGAACACGGCGTCCTTGCCGTCCAGCTCCTCGTTGCCGTAGTCTTCGGGGAAGGTGACCTCGATGTCGAAGGTCTCGCCCGGCGTGTGCCCGATGAGCTGCTCCAGGAAGTCGTCGATGTACTGGGTGACGCCGATGGTCACCGTTGTGCCCTGCTCCTTGGTGGAGCCGCCTTCGAACTCCACACCGTCGATGGAGCCCACGTAGTCGATGTTCACCGTGTCGCCGTCGGCGATGGCGCGGTCGGTGACGCGCTCGGTGGTGGTGTAGTTGGCCAGAATGGAGTCGACCTGGGCCTGGACCGCCTCGTCGCTCGGGGTGATGTCGGCCTTGGGCACCTCGATGCCCTCGTAGGCGGGCAGCGCCACATAGTCCAGGGCCGTGACGCCCTCCCAGTGCCCGTCCTCGTCGAGCCCCTGGCTGGGGGAGAACGTGGGGGCTTCGGCCGCCTGGTCGTTTTCGGCGGCGGTGGCCGCGGGGGAGGAGGTGTCGCCGCTCGCCCCCTGGTCAGAGGCGGGCCGGTCGTCGCAGCCCGAAAGGGCTGCGGGCAGGGCTATGGCGCAGGCCAGGGCGGCTACGACGACGGCCCGGCGGTGTGAGGTGGCGGGGGTGCTGTTCTTCATGGGGTGCTCCCTTTGGTTGTGGGATCGTGGGGATGCGGAATGTCGACGCGTCAGTGTATCCCACGAACCTGAACTGGAACCAAAGTTTGTAGGCCCTCTGATGAAACTATCAATCTCTTTAAGCTGAACCACTACGCCAGGCCCACGCGGGCAAGGTCCTCCTCGTCCATGCCGAAGTAGTGGCCGATCTCGTGGACGACCGTCTTCTTGATCTCTTCCACGACCTGCTCGCGCGACCCGAACGCCCGCTCGTGCGGGCCCTTGAAGATGGTGATGAAGTCGGGCAGGTCGGTTCCGAACTCTCCGTACCCCTCCCCGCGCTCGGTGAGCGGAATCCCGTCGTAGAGGCCGAGCAGCTCGCCGCTGGCCTGGTCTTCGGTGCCGTACTCGGCCATTTCTAGCTGGTCCTCGTCGGGTTCGTCCTCCATGGCGATGCCCACGTTGTCGAGGGCTTTGAGGAACCGCGGGGGCAGCCCCTCGAGGGCCTCGTCGATGGCAGCTTCAAACTCGTCGTCGGTCATCTGGTACATGGTTCCTCCGGTTCGTCGCCCGATCGGTTGCTGAGGTTTTCATCCTACCCCATCCCGCATGAGGAGATTGTCTGAAGTGAGTACGAAATCGTACTATAGTGTCTATACTACCGTCTCTCGATTTTGAGGACCGCTCTATAACTACTGCGAGGTGACCGATGAGCGAGCAGGGCAAGGCCATGGTTGCCGCCCTCGTAGAAAACGAGGGGCTGCGCCGCTGGAACGAACTGTGGAAGCGCTACAACCACATTTACTACGCCTACGCGGCGCGCTGCGGTATATCCCAGAGCACGCTCGACGTCCTGTATGCCATGGCGGTGCTGGGGGAGGGTTGCACCCAGCGGCAGATCTGCGGGGAAACCGGCATTCCCAAGACCACGGTGAACAGCAGCGTCAAGAAGCTTGTCGAGCAGGGCTGCCTGAGCTGCTCCCCAAGGGCCGGGCGCGATGTTTGCCTCCATCTTATCGAGCAGGGGCGTGCTCTTTTTGAGCGCGTGGTCTTTCCGCTGGTGCAGCAGGAGGCCCGGGCGTTTGCGGCGTTCGACCCGGGGTCTTCCCGTCGGGCCCTGGGTTTTGCGGAGGCTTACACCGACGAGCTGGAGCGCCTGCTGGGACTACCCGGCAACGACGCGTCCGGGCCGTTGGCTGTTGATGGGTACGGACAGAGGTAAACAGAAAGGCCAGGTCCATGGCGCACAAGCAAGCGATTCAGATTTCTGACCATTTCACGTTGGGGCGCCTGCTGCGCTTCACGTTGCCCTCCATCCTGATGATGATCTTTACGAGCAGCTACACCATCGTCGACGGCCTGTTCGTCTCGAACTTCTCGGGCAAGACGGCCTTTGCGGCCCTCAACCTCGTGTTCCCGCTCATCAGCATCCTGGGCACCTTCGGGTTCATGATGGGCACGGGCGGCAGCGCCCTGGTGGCCAAGACCCTCGGTGAGGGAGACGCCCCCCAAGCCCGGCGCATCTTCTCGATGCTCGTGCGCACCACGGTGGAGATGGGCGTGGCCCTCATGGCCCTGGGTGCGCTGCTGGTGATCCCGGTATGCCGGATGCTCGGTGCCGAGGGCGAGCTGCTGAGCCTGGCCTGCCTCTACGGGTTCGTATGCCTGGTGGGCATCGTGCCCTTCATGCTCCAGAACGTCTTTCAGAGCTTCTTCGTCACGGCCGGCAAACCCCAGCTCGGCTTGGCGGTGATTGTCGCCGCCGGCCTAACCAACATCGTGCTGGACGCCCTGTTCATCGTAGTCTGCGGCTGGGGGCTTGCGGGCGCTGCCGCGGCCACGGTTCTGGGGCAGTTCGTGGGAGGCGTCGTCCCCCTGGTGTACTTTGTGCGTAAGAACCCCACCGACCTGCGCTTGTCCTGGGTGCGCCATGACCGGCGCATCATCCTCAAGGCGTGCGTCAACGGCTCGAGCGAGCTTATGACCAACCTTGCGGCGAGCCTCGTGGGCATGCTGTACAACTGGCAGCTCATGCGCATGATAGGCGAGAACGGCGTGGCTGCCTACGGCGTCATCATGTACGTGAACTTTGTCTTTGCCGCCGTGTTCATCGGCTATGCCATTGGCATGGCACCGCTGGTGAGCTACAACTACGGCGCGCGCAACCGCGCCGAGCTCCACGGGCTTCTCTGCAAGAGCCTTGGCTTTATTGCGGTGGCCGGCGTTGCGCTGACCCTGATCGCCCAGGCATTTGCCGGTATGTGGGCCTACCTGTTCGTGGGTTACGACCCCCAGCTCTTCGATCTGACCGAATTCGCCCTGAGGCTCTACGCCCTCTCCTTTTTGCTGTGCGGCTTCAACATCTTTGGCTCGGCGTTCTTCACGGCGCTTAACAACGGTGTGGTCTCGGCGGTCATCGCCTTTATGCGCACGCTTGTCTTTGAGTGCGGGTGCGTGCTTTTGATCCCCCTCGTCTTTGGCGTGAACGGCATCTGGCTCTCGATCGTTGTGGCCGAGTTCGGCGCGCTGCTGGTGACGACCGGGTTCCTGGTCGGCCTGCGCAAGGAGTACGGGTATTAAAGCGAAACACAAAATTGCTGCCACAAGGCGCGCGAGGGCGCGGTGTGCTGGAGCACATAAGCCCCAGTGGAACGCGGTGGCAGCAATTTTGAGGATTGCTATAGAGCGCCTACGACGACGGGACTCCCTCGCCGGCTATCTCGTAGCCGATCTCGTCGATGAGCTTTTGCTCCTCCGACTCATGGGCGTCTCCCGAATGCCCGGCGGTCGACTGCCCCTCCTGCTGGGCGGTCTTGTCGGCCCCGGGCTTGAGGTCTGCCCTCGGGTCGCGCAGGCGGGTGGCGGACTCGACGTTCATGGTCATGGTCTGGAAGCGGTTGGCCATGTAGGCGTCGTCAAAATGCTTGGCGTAGAACTGCTGGACGGGCGTCTCGGGCTTCTCGCCGCTCTCGCGCTCGTACCAGCAGTTGAGCGACTGTAGGGTCATCACGCCGTCAACGATCATGAGGGCGGTGGCCACTGCGGTTACCGAGTAGCGCCAGTTCCAGGGAATCTTGTAGATGAGCTTAAAGATGAGGGGCAGCAGCAGCTTGATCCACACGACGCCGAGGATGCCCCAGCACAGCATGAAGAAGCCGTTGGTGCGGCCGCCTATGGAGAGGAACGAACCCGTGTAGTCCCAGGCCGTCACGCCAAAGGCGAACTGCATGAACCAGCTCGTGAAGTATTCGAACGCCCCGCCGATGAGCGCGCTGCACAAAAAGATAAGCAGGGGGTTCTTCTCGCGGATGCCGTTCAGCGCAAGGGTCATGAGCACGGCCCCAAAGCCGTAGATGGGGGAGAAGGGGCCGAACAGCAACCCGGCGCGGTCCTCCCAGCCGTGGTATACGACCACGTGGAAGATGTCCTCGATGATGAGGCCGAGAACCGAGCAGACCACAAACGTCCAGAAGATGTTGAAGTAGTTCAGCTTGTACGGGGCCTTGCCGCCCGTCTTGGCCAGCCAGGCGAGGCGCTCCTGCTCCGCGTCGCGCTCGTCCATCTTGCGTAGCGTGCGGCGCAGGCGGCGTTCCTCGATGAGCGACGGGTCGAGGTACACCTGCAGGGCTATGAGCACGAGGATCTCGACCACGACGCCGATGTTCTCCGGTGCCGGGCCCGAGAGCATGAGGCCGAGCAGGAGCGAGACGACGAGCAGGATCATGAGGGAGCGGGCTATCGCCGCGCTGTGTTTGCGGTTGTTCTTGAGCAGCCGCACGCCGAGCTTCATGCTCAAAACGGCCACGGCCACGTCGATGGCGGCGTAGACGATGAGCATGACGAGGGAGTGGACGGGGTTCTCTCCCTCGGGCAGCCCGTAGGCGAGCAGGCCGGTGATGAGCAGCGCCCAGAGGACCGCCGTGGAGGCGCCGGCGACGATGCACCAGATGCCGAACGCCTTGACCAGCCAGGGAATCTTCTCGAGCTTGTCAAGCGAGCTGTCGTGGAGCTCGGCGATGGGGTCGGGGGGTTCGCTGAGGTCGGTGTGCTTCTTCATGGCCCGGCTCTTTCTTGGGTACGGCACCTACAAAACGGCGGCGGGACAACGCGTCGCTACAGACCGTGTGCCCCGCCGCCGAAAATCTATAGCAATCCTCAAAATTACTGCCACCACGTTCCGCTCGGACCTATGTGCTCCCGCACACCGCGCCTTCGCGCGCCTTGTGGCAGCAAGTTTGTGCTTCGCTCTTTAGTACGGTAAAAGCTTACGTGGGATGAGACGGGGGAATCAACGCGAGGGACTAATCGTCGTCATCGTCGTCATCGTCGTCGTCCCAGTCGTCGTCATCGTCTTCCCAGTCGTCCTCGCGCTCCTCTTCGTGGTTGTAGAACATCTTGTGGGTGCGCCTCTCGGCGATGAACGCGATGATGATGAAGAGCAGCATGCCGCCGAAGACGAGAATAGCGACGCCTGTGGGCGAACCAAATAGCCAGTCGATGAAGTCCATGATGCCTCCGGTCGGATGTTTTGATGCGAAGGATAGCATAGCCGGTTACGGTTATACTTGCACCTGTCAAGATACCATGCCGTTTGGGCGCTATGTGCCGAAAATCGGGCCAGCGCTTCTCGGCACGTAAGTTTGTCTCTATTCGTTCTTTGGAGGAACCCATGCACGATATCCGCTTGCTCCGCGACCACCCCGAGATCCTCGACGCCGCCATGGCCCGGCGCAACGGTTCGTGGGACAAGGAGCGCTTCCTCGACCTCGATCAGAAGCGCCGCGCCGCCATCGCGGAGGTCGAGCAGCTGCAGGCCCAGCGCAACGCCGCCTCCAAGGAGATCGGCGCCCTCATGAAGGCCGGCAAGGGTGACGAGGCGGAGGAGGCCAAGGCTGGCGTGCGCGCCCTCAACGAGCGCATCGCCGTGCTCGACGCCGAGCGCGACGAGTACGACGCCGCCATGACCGAGCTTCTGAGCCACATTCCCAACATCCCGGCCGACTGCGTGCCCGAAGGCAAGGACGACTCGGAGAACGTCGAGGTCAAGAAGTGGGGCACCCCCCGCGACTTCGCGGCGGAGGGCTTTGAGCCCAAGGCCCACTGGGATCTGGGCACCGACCTGGGTATCCTTGACTTCGACCGCGGCGTGAAGCTGGCCGAGGCCCGCTTTACCCTGCTGGCCGGCATGGGTGCCACCCTGGAGCGCGCGCTTATCAACTTCTTCATCGACACCCACCGTGCCCGCGGGTTCAAGGAGTTCTGGCCGCCGGTCATCACCAACGCCGCCACGCTCTACGGCACCGGCCAGCTGCCCAAGTTCGAAGAGGACCTCTTCCACGTGGAGCCCGACCTCTACCTGATCCCCACCGCCGAGGTCGTGCTCACCAACATCCACCGCGACGAGACCATCGACGGCTCCAAGCTGCCGCTGTGGTACACCGCCTTCACGCCCTGCTTCCGCGAGGAGGCGGGCTCGGCTGGCCGTGACACCCGCGGCATCATCCGTCAGCACGAGTTCGACAAGGTCGAGATGGTCAAGTTCGCCACGCCCGAGGACTCCGACAACCAGCTGGCCTCCATGGTCGAGGAGGCCGAGTACCTGCTGCAGCAGCTGGGCCTGCCCTACCACATCGTGAACCTGTGCGGCGGCGACCTGGGCTTCAGTGCCCGCCAGACCTTCGACATCGAGGTGTGGCTGCCCAGCTACAACGCCTACAAGGAGATCTCGAGCTGCTCCAACTGCGGTGACTTCCAGGCCCGCCGCGCCAACATCCGCTACAGCGACCCGTCGAGCTTCAAGGGCACGCGCCTGGTGCACACGCTCAACGGCAGCGGCCTGCCCTGCGGCCGCACCATGGCGGCCATCCTCGAGAACTACCAGAACCCCGACGGCACCGTGACGGTGCCCGAGGTGCTCCGGCCGTACCTGGGCTGCGACCTCATCGTCCCCGAAGCCTAGAGCATCTTGAAAAAGTTCCTGCACAAGGCGCGGCAGGGCGCGGTGTGCTGAGGCACATAAGCCCTGCCGCAACGCAGTGCAGGACTTTATTCAAAATGCTCTAGAGCATCTTGAATATATTCATTTTGCTATAAGGGGCAGCTAGGGAGCTCCCCGCCGCGCTAGCCCTGCTCGGTGGGGAGCTCGTCTATGTCTTCTTGGATGCGCTGCATGGCGCGGTCGAGTCGGGCGATCTGGCGGGCGCATGACTCCAGGCGGCTGCGTATGTCCTCCACCAAGGGGTCGCTGTCTTTGAGGACCGCGCGGTTCTTGTACCGGAGCTGGTGCTCCAGGCTTGCCCAGAAGTCCATGGCGATGGTGCGCACCTGCACCTCCACGGGAACCTCGCGCTGCAGGCCGTCCAAGGGCAGGCTCAGCGCCACCACAAGGTGGAGGCTGCGGTAGCCGGACTCCTTGGGGCTCGCCACA
Organism: Coriobacteriaceae bacterium; assembly: GCA_019421015.1. Classification (GTDB taxonomy): domain Bacteria; phylum Actinomycetota; class Coriobacteriia; order Coriobacteriales; family UMGS124; genus JAHZGC01. Next base: position 124,199 of record JAHZGC010000008.1, read on the forward strand.
TAGTCCTTGCGGGCGACAAGGGTCACGTCGTCTTGGGAGAGCAGGAACTCCGCCACGACGTCGATGTCGTTGAGGTAGGGGCACACCACCCGCACCCCCGCCACGTCGCGCACGTTGAGCCGGATGCTCTCTTCGGTGACGGGCAGCCCCTTGCGCCGCAGCTTTTCCATGATGCCCGTAGGGGTCTTGAGGCGTGACGACACGCTGTGCACGGGGTTGTGCTGCATCCGCGCGCGGGCCTGCGCCCCAAGCGACTCGAAGCGCTCCGTGACGATGCGGATGGCCTCCCGATACTCCTGCATCAACTCCATATGCCTGCGCAGGTCGAGCGGTGCAAGCTCTGTGTCGGGTGACGCGGGGCCGTCGGGCCCACAGCCTTCGCAGGGGGTGTCGAAACGGTTCAGGTCCATGGTGCAAAATCCTCCCGGAGGGTGTGTGGGGGCCTATGCGAGCGCGATGCCGCCCAACCAGCCCCAGCGCGGCGTCACGGAGCCGTTGTAGGAACTGATCCAGCTGTCCACGTCGATGGTGCGGATGTACCCGATGTTGTCCATAACCGTGCCTCCGCCGATGTAGATGCCTACGTGCCCGTAGATACGGCCGGCGGCGGTGCCGGGATGCGTGGAGACGGCGATGATCATGCCTGGCTGCAGGGCGCTCCGGTCGGAGGTGTAGCACCACGAGGCATACATGTCGCAGGCGTCACCGTAAAACGCCCCCACCCCGGCGTTGATCAGCACGTTGGTGACCCAGGCCGCACAGTATCCCGCACCGGGGGAGGGGGTTGAGTAGCAGGCGTTGACCACGGCGCTTGCCGAGGCCGAGCCGTAGATCGCCCCTCCCGCCGCAGCCGCCGCCTCGGCTTCGGCGGCGGCCTGCGCCTGTGCGAGCAGCTCCTGGTTGTACTGCTCGGTGAGGGCTTGGACCTCGGCGTCGAGGCTGTAGAGCAGGTCGTAGGTCTGGGCCTGGGAGAACTCGATTTGGCCCAGCTGCCATTCCTGCTGTTCGCGTAGGGTGTCAAGCTGGGTGTGCTGCTCTTCTAGCAGGGCCTTCTGCTCTTCGAGCTGACGTGCGACCTCGCGGGTGTGCTCTATGAGCTCGGTCACGGAGTCGCTGACCTTGGTGAGATAGTACATGTTGCGGAAGAGCTCTTCGTAATCCGCCGAGGCGAGAAGCACCTCGAGCTCGGAGGTTGCCCCGTTCTTGTAGGCAGTCCTGATATACTCTGCCAGTTGGCTTTGGCAGCTTTGCAGCTCAGCCTCGGTCGCCTCGATGAGCGTCTGGGTCGCCTCTATCTCCCCGCGCTTCGCCTCCATGGCGTCCAGGGTGGCCGCCAGCTCGAAGCTCAGCGCCTCGTGCTCGGCCGCCAGCTCGTCGATGCGCACCTGGACGGCGGCGTACTGCTCCTCGGCGGCTGCGAGGGCGGCTGCCGTGGCCTCCTCTGCACGGGCCTCGCGGATGCCCAGCAGGGGGGCGATGGCGAACAGGGGGATGCAGCAGAGCAGACGGCAAGCCTCGCGGCGGGTGATGGCGTTCATGGGCAACCTCGGGACGTGTGAGATCGGTCGGTGGTACCGCAATCGTAAAGAGCCGACTATCATATCAGCCCCGTGTCGAGAAGACGTGTGGGGTTTGCGGCCGGTCCTATGGGGACAGCCGCGTACCCGTGTCCGCCCTGCCCGTCCGCGCTTCTACGCCCCCGTATGTCCCACCCTCTTCAAAGGAGCCCACCTTATGATCGACGGCGTCATCTTCGATATGGACGGCCTTATGTTCGACAGCGAACGCGTCTGGGGCACGCTGTGGGAGCCCGCGTTCTCCCGCTTTGGCCTTGCGGTGCCCAAGGGCCTGCCCGACGCCATGCGCGGCATCACCGGCGACGCGGCCTTGGCGACCATCAGGGCCCATGCCGGCGACGGTGTGGACGCCTCGGCGATCTTCGAAGCTTTTTACGAGATCGCCGAGGAGCGCTTCTCCCAAGGGGCCGAGAAGAAGCCGGGCCTCGACGAGTTGCTGGCCTATCTGGCCCAAGCGGGTCTCCCTCTGGCCGTGGCCTCCTCGAGCCCGCAGGCCATCGTGCGCGCCAACCTGGAGCGCGCCGGCGTGCGGCCCTACTTTGCCGAGGTGGTCCACGGCCGCGAAGTGGCCCATTCCAAGCCGGCGCCCGACATCTTTCTCGAGGCGGCCCGCCGCCTGGGTACCAAGCCTGCGCACACCCTTGTGCTCGAAGACAGCCCCGCGGGCGTTCGGGCCGGGGCGGCCGGCGGTTTCAAAACCGTCATGGTGCCCGACACCCTGCCCCCCACCGACGAGCTGCGCGCCCTGGCGACCTGCGTCTGCCGCGACCTTAACGAGGTGCGCGAGCTGTTGGAGAAGGGCGCGCTGTAGAGGCTTGCCACGGGTGCCCCGGCCCCCGGCCGGACGTACCAGGACAGGACGCGCAGGAGTGCAAAAAGAAGCCCCCGGAAACGTCCGAGGGCTTCTCCGCTGTGCTCTGGGGGTGCCGGGCGTTGCCGCTGGCGCTTACTTGCCCAGGTACTTGGCCGCCTCCATGGCGATGATGCGGCCGGAGTTGTTGGCCCAGGAGGCCTGCGAGCCGGGGGCGAGGCTCACGTCGTAGGAGTCGCCGTAGAGGCAGCCGGCGTCGGAGCCGCCCGCGTACAGGCCGGCGATGACCTCGTGCCCGGGGTTCTCGACCTCGCAGTTGTGGTTGATCATGATGCCGCCGCAGGTGGTGTAGTAGCCGTCGCCGATCTGGCCGATGTAGAACGGCGGCTCCATCTTGCGCAGGTGCTCGGCCGCCTTGCCGAAGTCGGGGTCCACGCCGTCTGCGCAGTACTGGTTGTACTGGTCGATGCATGCCTGGAGCGCCTCGGCGTCAAGGCCTTCGGCCTCGGCCATCTCGGCCACGGTCTCGCACTTGAAGACGTTGCCGTCGGCCACGAGGTCCTCGATCTGCTCGCGCACGCCCACCATGGGGTTGCCGGGCGAGGTGAAGGAGAAGACCATGCCGTAGGGGCCCTCCTCCTCCCAGGTGGTCAGGTCGTTCTCGGTGAAGATGGTGAAGGTCTTGTCCTGGTTGCGCTGGGCGAGGCCGACGCCGGCAAAGTCGCTGATCCAGCGGTCCTCGTTGATCCAGCGCTCGCAGTTGCCGTTGATCCACAGCGTGGGCTGCACCGAGGCGCAGTAGTCCATGTGGGTCCACACGGCGCCCTTCATGCAGGGGCCGCACCACATGACGGTGCCCAGGCCCTCGGCCATGTAGGCGCCGGCGTCGCGGGCCATCTTGATGCCGTCGGCGTCGTTGCCGGGCACGCCCTGCGGCAGGATGAGCTCGTTGCGGGTCTCGGAGACGGCGTACAGGAAGTCCTTGTTCTGGGGGTAGCCGCCGGTGGCGATGGCCACGCAGGGGGCGTTGACCTTGACCACGGTGCCGTCGGCGCGCTGGGCCAGGACACCCTTGGTCACGCCGTCCTCCACGAGGATCTTCTTGACGGGGCACTCGAGCTCGATCTGCACGCCCAGGTTCTCAGCGGCGGCGCGCATGGAGTCCTGGAAGGTAGCGCCCGGGCCCTTCTCGAGGTCGCGCTCGTACACGTGCCAGCACTTCTCGCCGTCACCGATGGCGATGGCGCCCTGGAAGCCCACGCCCAGGTCCTCGAGCCACTGCACGGTCTCGGCGGTCTGGTTAAAGAAGCGCTGGTAGAGCTTGTGGTTGGGGATGAAGTGGTGGTAGACCATGGTGTTGGTGATGGCCTCGGGCACGGTCAGCGTGCAGCCGCTCTCCTCGGTGTAGGGGGTGCCCAGGGCAAAGAGGCCCTCGGTGCCGATGAAGGAGCCGCCGGTGACCTCGCGCTTCTCGAGCACGATGGGCGTGAGGCCCGACTGCACGGCCTGGCAGGCGCAGGCCATGCCGGTGCCGCCGGCACCGATGATGGCGATGTCGCACTCGAGCTCCTCGGTGGGCTCGCCGACCTCCTCGAGGTCCCAGACGCTGCTGGACTCAGAGATGACCTTGGCCTCGGCGGCGCTCGGAGCAGCGGCGGCGATAGCGGCGACGCCGGCGGTCGCGGCAGCGGCGGTGACGAAGGAGCGACGAGAGACGGTGGTGGACATGGCGGTTCCCCTTTCTGATCGGTGGGAGTGCTTCCTAGGTCGGCCTCCCCGGTCGGCCCGGTTGACGCCGCCTATGATGCCCGGCTCGCCACGGGGCCGCAATAGATTTTGCTGTAACGGAGATTCACAGCTTGTAACCGCTTGTTTCACCAGGTGGGGAGCGCGCTATAATGCGCGCGACTCGTGGCCCGCGACCCGGACGGAAATCCGCGCTGGGCTGCGATGACTTCAAGGGCAGGGGGATCATGTCATGAACAGCGAGCAGTTGCGCTACTTCGAGCTGGCCTACCAGGAACGCAACTTCTCGGCGGCGGCGCGGCGGGTGCCGGTTTCGCCCCAGGGACTAGCCAAGGCCATCCATGCGCTGGAGAAGGAGCTCGACGTGACCCTCTTTGAGGTCGACGAGCTCACCGGGCTTCCTGTACCCACCGAGTACGCCGAGGAGCTCACCGAGTTCGCGGCGGTCTACCAGACCAATATGCGCTTGCTCAAGGAGTCGTTCGACCGCATCCGCGGCAAGCGCAGGGCTCTCGTGCGCTTGGGCTGCTCCCTGGGTGTCATGGGTGTGTTCGGCCCCCGGTTCCTCGACGGGTTTGCGGCCATGCACCCCGACATCGAGGTCCAGTTCCGCGAGGCCAACGACCGCCAGGTCGACGCCGACCTCCGCGCCGGAGACTGCGACCTCGCCATGGTGGTGGGACCCTACCAGGGTGGGGTCACGGTGCGGCAGCTCTATCGCTGCCCGGTGTACTACTGGGTGCGCACCGACGACCCCCTCGCCCAAAAGGAAAGCCTTACCATCGGGGACTTTGAGGGGCGCAGCGTGGCGATTCCCGGCGCGGGGTTCAAGTGCTACGACACGCTCATGCGCCTGGCGTCCGAAAACAACGTGACTCTGGGGACCGTGTTCCAGATGAGCGAGATATTCCAGCTCTATGAGTTCGCCGCCAGCGGGCAGGGACTGGGCTTTACCGTGCGCCACCTCATAGACCTGCCCGTCTTTGTGCGCGATGCGTCGGTGGTGGCTATTCCTCTCGAGGGGGTGGCGTGGACCTTTGGCATCGAGCGCCTCGACGCCCATGCCCTAGGCGACGCCGAGCAGGCACTTTGGAACTGGTGCGAGCAAGCGGCTCGCGAGCTGCCGGGGGATTAGGACAATACTCAAAGCCGCCCCACGGTGTTTCCGCCCGGTCGTATGTGCCTAGGCGCGCATTCCCGTGCATCTTGTGGCGGCGATTTTGTGTTCTGCTGTGGGGTATTTGGCTGCCGTGGAGGGGAGGGACGCGCGGACATGCGCTATACTCCATCACACTAAAGCGCCTTCGCTGCATCGCCTCGCGCTGTCGCGATGCACCGGCACCGTCTACCGTCTCTCGCTCGAGGAGCTCCAACGTGCCTGATTCCGACCCCCGTACCTCTGAGTCCCTCGCCCTGCTCTTGCGCGCATTGGTCTCCCTCGACGACCCCACCGCGGCTCTGGCGCTGCTCCAGGACCTGTGCACCCCCCGCGAGCTCGAAGACCTCTCTCAGCGGCTCGAGGTGGCCCGCATGCTCGATGCCGGCGTCAGTTACGCCCGCATCCAGGCGGCCACCGGTGCCTCCGCCACCACGGTGGCCCGCGTGGCCCGCTGCCTCAAGTACGGCACCGGCGGCTATCGCCGCGTGCTCGATGTGCTGCCCCCCTATGGGGCGGAGGACCCTGTGGCGTAAGGTGGCCATCTCCGGGGCACGCCGTCGCGCGGAATGGGTCGACAAAATATCAGTTATAAAAATTAAAATGTGAAAACATCGGCAAATGCACGATGTGGTTTTAACAAATGATATACATGGTGAAACCGTTCACATCGATCCAGGCATTTTGGTGCATTTCTCCACGACTCGCCAATCAAAACCAGAAGCAACCCCTGCATATGGCTTAGTTTCTACTTTTGATGTCTATCCGCACCCGTTGCTGATCCTCACCCGTTGTCTATCCGCACCCGTTATTGATTCCTGCCAACCTCCACCCAACTCCCATAGACGCGAAAATTGCGTGCCGCCCGGTGGACGGGCGGCACTTTTCGGAGCTTCTCCCTATCATCTTGAGGCTGCCCGTGCTATGTTGTATGCCCAACGATAAACGAACACGCGTACGTTAACGAGAGGTCCTCGTACCCGACCCGCATGTCACGGCACAACGACGCACAGCAAGGGGCACCCTGTCCCGGAGGAGATCTCACATGGCCTTTGTCCACCTGCACAACCACACGGAATACTCGCTGCTCGACGGTATTACGCGCCTCAAAGATATGGCCAAGCGCGCCTGGGAGCTCGGCATGCCGGCCTGCGCCATCTCCGACCACGGCTACATGTACGGCTGCGCCCAGTGGTACCTCGACGCACAGGTCGCCGGCAGCCCGGACGGGCGCAAGGGTCCCGAGTACGGCATCAAGCCCATCCTCGGCTGCGAGGTCTACTTCACCCCCGACGCAACCCTTGCGCGCGACCGCAAGCCGGAGCTCTACCACATGCTGCTGCTGGCCAAAGACAACGAGGGCTACGTCAACCTTATGAACATCGTCTCGCAGGCGGCCACGCGCGGCTTCTACTACAAGCCCCGCGTGACCATCGACATGCTGCGCGACCACCACAACGGCATCATCGCCACCTCCGCCTGCATCGCGGGCATCATCCCGCAGTGCCTCGACCGCGGCGACCGCAAGACGGCGATCGAGTGGGCCCAGACCTTCGGCAGCATCTTTGGCCACGACGACTTCTACATCGAGCTGCAGAACCAGGGCATCGCTGCCGACTCGGGCATGACCCAGATGGAGCTCAACGGCCACCTCGACTCCCTGGCCAAGGAGCTCGGCCTCAAGACCGTCGCCACCAACGACTTCCACTACCTCCTGCAAGAAGACGCCCCCACCCAGGACGCCATGATGTGCGTCGGCATGAACAAGCAGATCGACGACCCCAACCGCATGCGGTTCAAGAACGACCAGTTCTACATGAAGACCGAGGAGGAGATGCGCGCGGCCCTGGGCATCTACCAGGAGGCCTGCGACAACACGGTCGAGATCGCCATGAAGTGCGGCGCCCGCCCCGACAACGTGCTCGACGAGAAGACCGGCGTCTACCTCGACTTTGACCAGATCATCCTGCCGCGCTACCCCGGCCTTGACGAGGGAGAGACCCACGAGAGCCAGTTCCGCCGCGACGCCGAGGCGGGCCTGCGCCGCCACTACGGCGAGGACTACAAGACCGCCCGCCCCGACGTGGTGGAGCGCTTCGAGTACGAGTACAAGATCATCTGCGACAAGGGCTTTGCCGCCTACTTCCTCATCGTGGCCGACTACGTGAAGTGGGCCAAGGAGAACGGCATCGGCGTGGGGCCCGGCCGTGGCTCGGCCGCCGGCGCCATCGTGGCCTACGCCATGGACATCACCGCCTTCGACCCCCTCGAGAACGGCCTCATGTTCGAGCGATTCCTGTCGCCCGAGCGTACCGAGATGCCCGATATCGATATGGACTTCGACGATGAGCGTCGCCTCGAGGTGGTCGACTACGTGCGCCGCCGCTACGGCGCCGACCACGTCACGCACGTCATCACCTACTCGGTGCTCAAGGCCAAGGCCGCGGTAAAGGACGCCACCCGTGTGCTGGGCTACCCCGTGGGCTTTGCCGACCGCCTCTCCAAGATGATCAGTGCGGCCCCCGACACTACCCTGGCCGCCACCATGGGCGAGGACGAGAAGCACGCCGACTACTTCTCCCCCGATTTCGTCAAGGCCTACAAGGAGGACCCCGACGCGCACCGCGTCATCGACCTGGCCCGCTCCTTCGAGGGCCTCACCCGCGGCGAGGGCGTCCACGCCTGCGCCGTTCTCATCTGCCGCGACCCCGTGAACGAGCACGTGCCCACCAAGCTCGACACCAAGGGCGGCGTCGAGATCACCCAGTACGAAGGCCACATGGTGGCCGACATGGGCCTGCTCAAGATGGACTTCCTGGGCCTGCGAACGCTCACGGTCATCAGCCGCGCCAAGGCGAACATCAAGCTCACTACCGGCATCGACATCGACGTCGACGCGATTCCCTTCGACGACCCCAAGATCTTCGAGCTCATGGGCTCGGGCCACACGGCGGGCGTGTTCCAGGTCGAGTCCGGCGGCATGACCGCCACGATCAAGAACATGAAGCCCCGCGAGTACAAGCACGTCGTGGCACTCATCGCCCTCTACCGCCCCGGCCCCCTGGGCGCCGGCATGGTCGACAGCTACGTCAACCGCATGAACGGCAGGGAGGAGGCCGTCTCCTACGACGACCGCCTGGACGACATCCTGGGCGAGACCTACGGCACGATGGTCTACCAGGAACAGGTTATGCAGATCTCGATGAAGATGAGCGGCTTCTCGGCCGGCGAGTCCGACTCCCGCATCCGCAAGCCCGTGGCCAAGAAGAAGATCAAGCTGCTCACGAGCACCATCTTCAAGTGGGAGGACGGCAAGGAGGAGACCACCTACGACCACTGGATGAACGGCGCGGTGGCCAACGGCTACAAGAAGGAGATCGCCCAGAAGATCTGGGACGACGTTCTTGAGTTCGCCTCCTACGCCTTCAACAAGTCCCACTCCGCCGGCTACGCCATCCTCGTCATGCAGACCGCATGGCTCAAGGCCCATTACCCGCGCGAGTACATGGCCGCCGTGCTCACCTCCTACATGGGCAAGACCGAGAAGATCGTGCACTACATCTCGGCCTGCCGCTACGACGGCATCGCCGTGCTCGCCCCCGACATCAACGAGTCGGGCAACGAGTTCACCCCGGTTCCCGAGGGCATCCGCTTCGGCTTCGCCGGCATCAAGGGCGTGGGCGAGGGCGTGGCCGACGACATCGTCGCCGAGCGCCAGAAGAACGGCCTGTTCAAGGATATCTTCGACTTCGCAGAGCGCGTCGACACCTCCAAGGCCAACCGCAAGGTGGTCGAGTCCCTGATCAAGGCCGGCGCCTTTGACTCCACGGGCTACACGCGCAAGCAGATGTGTTGGCTCATCGCCAAGGAGAACCCCGAGAACATCCTCGACGCCGCGGCCCGCAAGCAGAAGAACGCGGCGAGCGGCCAGCTCTCGATGTTCGACCTCTTCGAGGACGAGGAGGACGTCGGCTCGGTGAACGCCCACATAGAGCCCGACGGTGTGGAGTGGGAGGATCGCGTCAAGCTCAAGGAGGAGAAGGATGTCCTGGGCATCTACGTCACCGACCACCCCCTGCGGCCCTTCGAGTACTCGCTGTCGCAGGTGCGCGACTACAACCTCGCCGAGATCGAGGAGGTGGTCGACGAGGCGGCGGGCATCTTCAAGGTTCCCGAGAAAAAGGTCTTCAGCTGGGCGGGTATGGTGGGCGGCGTCCAGAAAAAGGTCACCAAGAACGGCGACCAGATGGCCATCTTTACCCTGGCCGACATGGAGGGGGAGATAACCTGCGTGTGCTTTCCCAAGGTGTTCGCCAAGAAGGGGCACCTCCTCTACGGCGAGACCGACCCTATGACCGGCGAGCCGTTGGGCGACGTGTTCCTCAAGGTGCGCGCGAACCTCGAGCGCAGCGACCGCGGGGCCCAGCTCATGGTCATGGACCTCGAGGCCCTCGTGCTCGACGCCCACGCCAACCGGCCCAAGACCCTCGAGGTGCGCATGATGGGTTCCCTGCTGAGCCAGAGCCTCATCGCCCAGCTTTCCCGCGCGTTCAACGCCTATCCCGGCAACGACAACGTCGACCTGCTCATCGAGGAGGCCTCGGGGCGTACCATGCGCGCGGAGATACCCATCCACGTCAACGCCCGCAACGTGGGCCTTATGGTGGAGGTCAACGACATCTTGCGCGGGGAGGGCACGGTGGCCGTGGCGTAGGCCGTCCGTTCGTTTGGAGGCTTTGCGCACTTTGTCCGTAATAGGTGCCAGGAGGTACTTTATCACTCTACTGTGCTAAAGTACCTCCCATTGTTTTCGCTCCAAACGTTCTACCGTACGTCTAGTGCAAGGAGAGCATTGTGTTCGCTACCACCCCACGCGGCCTCAGAGACGTCCTCCCCGAGGAGGCCCTGTGGCGCGAGCAGATCGTCCAGGCCGTGAGCGGCCGCTTTGCCGAGGCCGGCTACCTGCCGGTCGAGACCCCCATGCTCGAGCAGGCCGACCTCCTTGCCGCGTCCGACGCCGCCGACCAGGATACGTTCCGCCTGTTCGATTCCGACGGCGATCTGCTCATGCTGCGCCCTGAGGTGACGTTGCCTATCGCGCGCATGGTCTCCACGCGCCTGCGCGACAAGGAGGGACCGTTCCGCCTGCGCTACGCCGCGCCCGTCTTCTGCGAGAGCGACCCCCTGCGCGGCCAGTCCCGCCAGTTCACGCAGTTCGGCATCGAGCTGATCGGCGCGTGCGGGCTCGACGCCGATGCAGAGGTCCTGTTGCTTATGGCACGGGCCCTTGAGGCGGCCGGGCTTTCGGGCTATGTGATATCCCTCGGGTCGGTGCGTCCCATCGACGCCCTGCTCGACGCCTCGGGCATGGACGAGGCTTGGTGCCAGCGTGTGCGCTCGCTGTGCCACCGCTGCGACCTGGTCGGCCTGGGAGCCCAGGTCGACGCCGCCGGCCTCGCCCTGGCGGCCCCGTTGCGCCGCGCGCTCAAGGAGTTGCCGCGCGTTCACGGCGGTCGCGAGGCCATCGAGACGGCCCGCGGGCTGCTCGACTCCTGCGGCTGTTCCGGCTGCGGGCTCGACGAGCTCGCCGAGCTGCTGCGTCGCGCGGAGGAGGCGCGCATCGGGGGTCGCGTGAGCGTGGACTTCTCCGTCATGGGCGCGTTTGGCTATTACACGGGCATGGTGATAGAGGCCTACCTGCCCCAGTTCGGCATACGTCTTGGGAGCGGCGGCCGCTACGACAAGGTGTTCGAGCGTTTCGGCCGCCCCCGTCCGGCTGCCGGCTTTGCCCTCTCCCTCGATGCCGTGCAGACCGCCCTCGAACGTCAGGCCGCGTCGGTACCGGTGCGCCCTTTGCGCATCGCCGTTTCCAAGGGCTCCCTCTTCGAGGGGGCCATCGACCTCTTCAAGCGTGCCGGCCTGTCGGTGGGGGATTTGGAAGACCCAGGTCGCCAGCTTATCATCCGTACCGACGACGTCGAGTACATCATCGTCCGCCCCACCGACGCCCCGGCCTTCGTGGCGTTCGGCGGCGCCGACTGCGGCATCTGCGGCCGCGACTCCCTTATCGAGGCCGGCCTCGACGTCCTCGAGCTTGCCGACCTCGACTACGGTGCCTGCCGCTTCGTCGTCGCCGAGCCGGCCGACGCCGCTGGCCGTGCCGAGGAGAACTACCGCCGTCTCGGCTCCATGCGCGTCGCCACCAAGTACCCGCGCATCACGCGCGACTACTTCAACCGCATCGGTATCGAGGTCGACGTCCTCAAGTTCCACGGCAACATCGAGCTTGCGCCGCTCGTGGGCATGGCCGACCGCATCGTCGACATCACCGCGACCGGCACCACCCTGCGTGAGAACAACCTCGCCATCGTCGACGAGGTGCTGACATGCAAGGCACGCTTCTTCGCAAATCCTGCCTCGGCTCGCACCGACTCGCGCGTGTTCGACCTCGCGCGCCGTCTTGAGGCCGCGGCCAACGACCAGAGGGCGGAACGCGAGGCGCGCCAGGCCCTTGGCTCTTAAAGGGGACAGAAATCCCCCGGATTCCCAGAAGCGACGTCGAGTTCCCATACCCCCGTATCGCCCGCACAGAAAGGCAAGGCCATCCCATGAAGGTCATCGAGCTCAAGAACGACGAACGACTCACCGAGTCCATGCTTTCCCGCAAGGGGTCGCTGCCGCCCGAGGTCGTCTCGGCCGCTGCCGCCATCGTCGAGAAGGTGCGCACCGAGGGCGACGAGGCCCTCAGGTACTACGAGAGGACCTTCGACCACGTGGAGCTCGAGGGCTTTCGTGTGCCTGCCGAAACCATCCAGGCCTCTCTCGACGAGGTAGGCGAGGAGTTCCTCGCCTCGTGTCGGAAGGCGGCCGCCCAGATCCGCGACTTCCACCAACGCGAGGTCCAGCAGTCTTGGTTCATGGCGCGTCCCGACGGCACCATCCTCGGTCAAAAGGTCACGCCGCTCGACTCGGTGGGCATCTATGTGCCCGGTGGCCGCGCCCAGTACCCCTCCACCGTCTTGATGAACGCCATTCCCGCCAAGGTGGCCGGCGTCGGCCGCATCGTCATGGTGACCCCTCCCCAGGCCGAGGGCGGCCTTTCGCCCTATACGCTCTGCGCCGCCGCCATCGCCGGGGTCGATGAGATCTATACCGTCGGCGGGGCCCAGGCTATCGCCGCCCTGGCCTACGGGACCGAGTCGATCCCGCAGGTCAGCAAGATCACGGGGCCGGGCAACGCCTACGTCGCCGCTGCCAAGCGCATCGTGTCGGGCGACTGCGGCATCGACATGGTGGCCGGCCCCTCCGAGGTCTGCGTCCTTGCCGACGAGACCGCCGAGCCGCGCCTGGTGGCCGTCGACCTCATGGCCCAGGCCGAGCACGACCCCATGGCAACCTCGTACCTGGTGACGGTGGACCCGGACCTTCCTGCGGCGGTGCAGGCGGTCATCGACGAGCTTCTGCTCGAGAGCCCCCGTGCTCAGATCACCCGCGCCTCGCTCGACGGCAACGGGACGGTGGTCGTATGCGACGACCTCGACCAGGCAATCGACGCGGGGAGGGCCATGGCCCCCGAGCACCTTGAGCTCCAGACCTTCGCGGGCAGGGCGCTGCTCGGCCGTATCAAGAACGCCGGAGCCATCTTTGTGGGCGAGTGGAGCTCCGAGCCGCTCGGCGACTATGTGGCCGGCCCCAACCACACCCTGCCCACCGGTGGGACCGCGCGCTTCTCAAGCCCCCTTTCGGTCGAGGAGTTCGTCAAGAAGTCGTCGGTGATCTGCTATTCCTACGAGGGTCTTGAGGCCGACTGCGACGACGTGGTCACCCTGGCCACCGCAGAGGGGCTGTGGGCCCATGCGCAGAGCGCCCTCATGCGCCGTTCGGTGATGGCCGCCTATCAGGAGCAGGCTCAGACCGAGTGCTGCGATTGCGAGGGGGAGTAGGTCATGGAGGTGCGCCTGCGTGACGACCTGGCGAGCCTGACCCCTTACGACCCCGACATGCGCGAGGTCGAGGTTATGCTCTCGGCCAACGAGAACTCCTACGGGCTGCCCGAGGAGGTGCGCGCTGCGATGGCGGCCCGCCTCGCCGAGGTGCCCGCCCATCGCTATCCCGAGGCCGTGAGTCCTCGCCTACGGGCGCTCCTGGGCGACCTTCGGGGTGTTCCGGCGCGCAACGTGGTGGTGGGCAACGGGGGCGACGAGATCATCTTCAATCTCCTGCTTGCCTTTGGAGGCCCAGACCGCACGGCCGTCGTGTGCCCCCCGACCTTTTCGGCCTATGAGCTCTACGCCCAGCTTACGGGCACTCGGGTCGTGAACGTGCGCCGGGCCGATGATTTTTCGCTTGACGAGCCGGCGGTTCTTGCGGCGGCGTCCAAGGCCGACCTCGTTTTTATCACGTCGCCAAACAACCCTACGGGCAACCTGTCACGCCCCGACTTTGCCGGTTGCCTGGCCCGAAGCACCGACGCGCTCATCGTGGTCGACGAGGCCTATGCCGAGTTCGCCGATCCCGCGGCGAGCTGTGTCCCGCTTACGCGCGCCTATCCCAATATCTGCGTCTTGAGGACGCTGAGCAAGGCGTACGCCCTTGCGGGGGCGCGCCTGGGCTACCTGGTCGCCCCTGACGCCGTGGTCGACGGGCTCCTTGCCGTACGCCAGCCCTATTCGGTCTCGCGTTTCGACCAGACGGCCGCCGAGGTCGTGCTCGAGATGCGCGGGCGCCTCGAACCGCTTGTCGACGCCCTGGTCGAGAACCGCGCGGTGTTGGCGTCGGCCCTTGAGCGGATGGCGTCGGATCTTTGGGCTCGCGTGGGCGTCCCTGCCCTGGCCGTCTATCCGTCTCAGGCCAATTTCCTGCTGTTGCGCCTAGCCTCCGATGTCGAGGGCGTGCCGAGCGCCGACACCGTCCATGAGGCGCTGGCGGGCGATTTTTCTATCCTGGTGCGCAACTTCTCCCATACGCCGGGCCTTGCCGGGTGCCTGCGCCTCACCGTGGGCACACCTCAAGAAAACGAGCGCCTGGTGGCAGCCCTGCGCTCGATTCTCGGTTTGGCCCCCGACCCCGCGACAGAAGGTGAGCGTAAATGACATGTCCCCCCTCGCCCGCGGCACCGGCCGACGCCCGGCGTCATGCGAGCGTCCATCGCGTCACGCGGGAGACCGACGTGTTGGTCGAGGTCGATCTCGACGGCGCCGGATGTGCCGAGGTCTCGACCGGCGTCCCCTTTCTCGACCACATGCTCGACGCCCTCGGTCGCCACGGCCTGTTCGACCTTGTGGTGCGGGCTGCGGGTGACACTCAGGTCGACGACCATCACAGCGTCGAGGACGTTGGCATCGTTCTTGGCCAGGCGGTGCGCCAGGCGGCCGGCGACCTACGGGGAATCTCCCGCTACGGCGACGCGACGATCCCCATGGACGAGGCGCTGGTCCTGTGTGCCCTTGACTTCTCGGGCCGCGGGTGCGCCTACGTCGACCTGCCCGTTCCCACCGAGCGCGTCGGCACGTTCGACACCCAGCTCGTGAAGGAGTTCTTCGTGGCCTTTGCGGCCAACGCCGGGATCACCCTCCATGTCCGCCTGCTGGCGGGCGAGAACTCCCACCACATCATCGAGGCGTCCTTCAAGGCTCTTGCCCGGGCGCTCATGGCGGCCCTGCGCCGCGACCCGCGGGTGACGGGTGTCCCGTCGACCAAGGGGAGCCTTTAACATGGCGCGCTACATAGCGGTGGTCGACTACCACAAAGGCAACCTCATGTCGGTGGAGCGCGGGCTCCTCTCGTCGGGGGCCGAGGTTCGTGTGACCGACGACCCGTCGGTTATCGCCGCGGCGTGCGGCGCGGTGGTTCCCGGCGTCGGGGCGTTTGCCGACGCCATGGAGTATATGGTTTCGTCGGGGCAGGCCGACGCCCTGCGCGACCTTGCCTGCAGCCGACGGCCGCTCTTGGGCATCTGTCTCGGCATGCAGCTGCTTTTTGAGCGCGGCAACGAACACGCGGCTGCCCCGGCGCCGGGTATGGTCGACCCGTGGGTGGCGGGGCTCGCCCTGCTCCCCGGCGAGGTGAGGCGCCTTGCGGGGGAGGGGGTCAAGGTCCCCCACGTCGGCTGGAACTCGGTCGATTACACGGCGCATGCCAAAGGCTGCCCCCTCTTTGCGGGTATCGACGACGGGTCCCATTTCTATTTCACCCATTCGTATGCCTGCCTGCCGGGCGATGGGGATTGCTGTGTCGCGACCACCGAGCACGGCGGCCGTTTTGCCAGCGCCGTGTGGGACGGAGCCCAGACGTTCGGGGTCCAGTTTCATCCCGAGAAATCGTCGGAGACGGGCCACAGGCTCCTGGCCAACTTCGTCCGCATCGTTCAGGGGGGTGCCCGATGATCTTGTTTCCCGCCATCGATCTCCTCGGTGGCAAGGTCGTGCGCCTGCGCCGTGGGGACCGGGCCCAGGTCGACGTGTACGCCGACGACCCCGTGGCCGTCGCGCGCGACTTTGTCGAGCGTGGTGCCTCCTGGATCCATGTGGTCGACCTTTCGGCCGCTTTTGAGGAGGGCAGCGACGCGCGTGCGGCAAACACCAGGGCCATCCGCGACATCTGCGCCCTTCCCGGCGTCAAGGTCGACACAGGCGGCGGTATACGCTCCCTTGAACGCATCGACGAGCTGGTCGAGGCGGGGGCCAGCCGGATAGCCCTGGGTACCATCCTGGTTCGCGACCCGGCGTTTGCCGAGGCGGCGGCCCAGCGTTTCGGCGGCCTGCTTACGGCCGACGTGGCCGCCCGCAACGGCCGCGTGGCCGTGAACGGATGGCGCGAGGACGCCTCCCTAGACGCCGACGAGCTCGTGGGTACCCTTGCTCAGATGGGTTTTGCCCATCTCGTGTTCACCGACATCGCCCGGGACGGCATGCAGACCGGCGTAAATGCCGATGCCTACCGGCACATCGCCCAGGCCGCCGGCTTTCCCGTCGTTGCTTCCGGCGGCATCGCCGGCCTCGACGACCTGCGTGCGCTCGCCTCGCTCGGCCCCTCGGTGGTCGAGGGGGCCATCACGGGGCGCGCCCTGTACGAGGGGGCCTTTACGCTGGAGGAGGCGCTTGCCGCATGCTGACAAAACGCATCATTCCCTGCATGGACGTCAAGGACGGCCGTGTGGTCAAGGGGGTCAACTTCGTCGACCTGCGCGACGCCGGCGACCCGGTGGAGCTCGCCGCCTTCTATGACCGGGAAGGGGCCGACGAGGTCGTGTTTCTCGATATCACCGCCACGAGCGACAACCGTGCGACCATGGTGGACATGGCGTCTCGCGCCGCGTGCGAGGTTCGGATACCCTATACGGTGGGCGGGGGCTTCCGCGACGTGCTCGGGCTTCGCCAAATGATTGCGGCCGGTGCCGACAAATGCTCCCTCAACTCCGCCGCCGTCAAGGACCCGGCCCTCATCACCCGTGCCGCCGCGGCATTTGGGAGCCAGGCGGTGGTCGTGGCCATCGACGCCAAGCACACGGGCCCCGGCGACAAGTGGGAGGTCTACACTGCCGGAGGCCGGAACGCGACCGGCTACGATGCCGTGAGCTGGGCCGAGGAGGCCGCACGCCGCGGGGCCGGCGAGATCCTCCTTACGAGCATGGATCGCGACGGTACCAAGGACGGTTTCGACCTGGCCCTCACCCGAGCCGTGGCGCGGGCCGTGCCCATTCCCGTCATCGCCAGCGGCGGCGTGGGCGCCCTCGAGCATTTTGCCGAGGGCATCGTCGAGGGGGAGGCCGACGCCGTGCTCGCCGCCAGTGTCTTCCATTTCGGCACCTACACGGTGCGCCAGGTCAAGGAGTACCTTGCCGCTGAGGGCATTCCCGTGAGATTGGACTTCTAGCCATGGCGTTCACGCAGCCTTCACCCGAGCTCCTCGAGCGCGCCCGCCAACAGGTCGCCGACCTCGGCATCGCCTTCGACGACAGGGGCCTCGTCCCTGTCATAGTGCAGCAACGCGATACCGGCGAGATCCTCATGATGGCCTGGATGAGCGCTGAGTCCCTGGCGCTCACCCTGGCTACACGCACGACCTGGTTCTGGTCGCGCTCGCGCCAAGAACTTTGGAACAAGGGCGCCACCAGCGGCAACGTGCAACGGGTCGAGCGGCTGTTCTACGACTGCGACGCCGACTGCCTTTTGGTCATGGTCGACTCGCCCGGTCCTGCCTGCCATACCGGTAACCGTACGTGCTTTTACCGCGAGGTCGCGTTGCCGGAGACGGGTGCTCCGGCCCGCTAACCGGTCGGTTGTGCGCGGGGCGGCCGCAACCCGTGCCCTCGCGCCCGGCCACGGGGCTTTGCATACGATCCCCGGCTACCCCCGCTTCCTGCATGCCCCTGTGCTAAACTGCCGTTCCCGTCGTCGGCTTTGCCGGTGGCAACCCGCGAAGGAGGTCCCATCTATGGGAGAGCGCACCGCACACGTCCAGCCTGGCGACCTTGGGGTCACCATGGCCCGCCTGGTCTCCGTCATCCACGATCGTCGTATGGCCGACCCCGAGGCCAGCTACACCAAACGCCTTCTCGACGGTCCGGAGGACAAGCCCCTCAAGAAGCTTGTCGAGGAGGCGTGCGAGGTCACGCTCGCCTGCAAGGACGCCGACCACGACCATATCCGCTACGAGGCCGCCGACGTCGTCTACCACCTGCTTGTGGTCTGCGAACGCTGGGGTGTCACGCCCGAGGAACTCGCTGGCGAGCTGGATGCCCGGGCCCGTTAGCGAGATCCCAGAGAGTCCCGCCCGGCGCAGCGCGGGGCCTGTGCGCCCGTGCGCGTCGCGCCGCAGCGGGGTAGACTGGTCCCGCACGCCCACCGTCCATCCCGAAAGAAGCCGCCCCATGCGCATCCTCTGCGACGTCCATACCCATACCGTCTTCTCACGCCACGCATACTCCACCGTTGAGGAGAACGTGCGGGCCGCTGCCGAGGCCGGCTTGGAGCTGCTTGCCTCCACCGACCATTTCAGCGGGATGCTCGAGCCCGGGGTGGGCCAGTCGGGCGACTGCCAGCTGCGTGACTACCAGTTCTTCCTCAATCAGGGTGTTTGGCCGCGCACCTGGCACGGCGTCACCCTGCTGCGCGGGGTCGAGGCCGACATCGTCGACCTCGAGGGCAACCTCTTCGGCCATGGCTTTCCCCACCCGGCCAACATCTCTTTTGGGACCTATGGCGAGGTGCTCGACCTTGACGAGCGCGTGCTGTCCAACCTGGACTTCGCCATTGCGAGCGTCCATGGGAAAGGGTTCACCGAGACGGCCTCCCGCTCCCAGAACACCCGCATGTATATCAAGGCGCTCGAGCATCCCAAGGTGCTGATCCTCGGCCATATCGGACGCTCCGGAGTCGACTTTGACGTCGACGAGGTGCTTACGGCCGCCCGCGACCTGGGCAAGCTCATCGAGATCAACGAGACGTCCCTGGTCCACCGTGCCGAGCGCTCCTCCCTGTGCCGCTCCATCGCCGTGCGCTGCGCCGAGCTCGGCTGCCCTGTCTCTTTGGGTAGCGACGCCCACATATCCTGCCAGGTGGGTCGTTTCGAAGCCAGCGCGGCCCTGCTCGACGAGATCGGCTTTCCCGAGGACCTCGTGGCGAGCCGCAACCGCGACTCCTTCCTTGCGGCTTTGAGAAACGCCCGCATCACGCCGGCCAAAGAGGGCCCCATCTAGCTGCGCGTCCGACGCCCTTTCTGTCAAAATCGCGTCTCCATACATCCGTGCTACAATGCACCCCTCAAACATGCGACAAGCCCCACGGCTACGAAAAGGAGCCTGCTTCTATGCGCGACAAGCTCGAACAGCTTATCAAGAACTATGAGGACCTCGAGAAGCGCCTCTACGACCCTGCGGTGGTTTCAGATCCCAAAGAGTATGCCCGCCTCGCCAAGGAACGCTCGAGCCAGGCCCCCCTTGTGGAGAAGTCCCGCGAGTATGTGGGCGCCCTCGACGACATCGACGCGGCTCGAGAGCTCATGAAGGAAGAGAGCGACCCCGACGTCAAGGCCATGCTCCAAGAAGAGGTCGAGGCGAACCAGGCCAAACTTCCCGAGCTTGAGGAAGAAATCAAGATCATGCTCATCCCGGGCGATCCCAACGACGAGAAGAACACCATCGTCGAGATCCGTGCGGGCGTGGGCGGCGACGAGGCAGCCATCTTTGCCGGTGACATCTACAGCATGTACCGGCGCCTGGCCGACCGCAAGGGGTGGAAGATCGAGATCCTGTCCGCCTCTCCCTCCGAGGCGGGCGGCTACAAGACCATCGAGTTCAAGGTTTCCGGCGACAAGGTGTACTCCATCATGAAGTACGAAAGCGGGGTTCACCGCGTGCAGCGCATCCCCAAGACGGAGTCCCAGGGCCGCATCCAGACCTCCACGGCCACCGTTGCCGTTCTCCCCGAAGCCGACGAGATTGACGTCCATATCGAGGAGAAGGACCTGCGCATCGACACGTTCTGTGCCTCGGGGCCCGGTGGCCAGTGCGTCAACACGACCTATTCGGCCGTCCGCATTACCCACCTGCCCACCAACACGGTGGTCCAGTCCCAAGACCAGCGTTCGCAGATCCAGAACCGCGAGGTCTGCATGCAGGTGCTGCGCGCCCGCCTGTACGAGATGGAGCTCGAGCGCCAGCAGGCTGAGCTCGGTGCACAGCGGTCGAGCCAGATCGGCCACGGCGACCGCGCCGAGAAGATCCGCACCTACAACCAGCCCCAAGATCGTGTGACCGACCACCGCATTGGGTTTAACTCCAGCTACAGTGCGGTTTTGACAGGCGACAGCCTCGATAGCGTGACCGAGGCCCTTGCCGCCGCCGACCGAGCGGAACGTTTGGCCCAGGCCGTCTAAGCCGCCTTGGGCGGCCTTGACGGCGAGGATACGGCGAAAAGGAAACGGTATGCAGTGTGTCGACCGATGGGGAATACGGGGGTTCGGCTCCACTGGCCGCGACGGTTCGCGGTTGAGACGGCTCGCAATCGCTGCGGCGCTGCTTGTGGCGATGCTCTTGGTCCCCCCGGTCGGCACGGCCTATGCCGACGAGTTCGGGTACTGCACGGTTTCGGGTGTGGGCGGCGTGGCAGAAGACGCCCGCTTCGAGACGCTTTCTGCGGCACTGGGGGCCGTGAACTCCTGCGACCCGTCGTTGCAGGCAGAGGGGTCCAGCGTCGCCATCGTGGTCCACGGGATGCTTTCGGTCGATGTGCAGGAGGCCGAGACGGGCGTTTTTGAATTCTCCTTTCCCGCTGCCGGCGCGTCCTGTTCGGTTGTCGGGTCCGACGGCTCCCGTATAGACGCCTACGACTCCGCGGGCTCAGGACGCCCCCTGGCCGTTTCCAACGCTTCCGGCAGTCTGGCTGTGCGGGGGATTTCGGTGGGCTATCCGCTCGCCCTTTCATCGGGAGGGTCCCTGGCCGTCGAGGGGTGTGCGTTCGAGTCCTCGGTTACCTGCGGCTCCTGGGGGAGCGTCGTGGTCTCGGACAGCCGTTTCACGGCTTGGGAACCTTCACCCTCGGCGGCGGTAAGCGTCAGCCTCTTGGCCCCGGGATCCACCTTCTCCTTCTCCAACAACCAAGTTGACTCCCACGCCGTCGGAGTGGCTTGCAGCATCGTCGACGCGACCTCCCATGCCAGCTTTGCCCAGAACTCGTTTGACCTCGACGGCACGGCGGTCGATACCTCTTTGACGACCCCCTGTGCGGTACTGCTCGAGGGCGGCCCCTGGGGTCCTGCGAGCATCACCTACCAGGACAATGCCTTCTCTTCGAACGCGGCGTGCTCGACGTTTGTGCTTGGCCCTTCGTGCTTGGTGGCCGAGTCTTATGACCCGGCTGTTCCTGCTCAAAGCGTGGCTGACGACACGCTCACGGCCGCTGCCGTGAGCTTGCTTTTTGACCAGCAGCCCATTGGGTCGTCCGATGTGGCCGTGTCGCTCGACCCGTCCCGAGGCGACTGCGCCTCTGCGGCAGAAGTGTGGTCGGCCTCCCAGCTCCTCCTGGGTGTCGGGGGGGACCCTGCGGCCGATGCGACCGCGTCGGTCACCGTGAGCTATGATGCCAACGGCGCCACGGCCGGCGTGGCTCCCGAACCCGTGCAGCTGGAGGTGGGCCAGTCTACCACCGTGTCCCATATGGGGTCGCTGGTAAACACCGGGTATGTTTTTGAGGGTTGGAGCACGGAGCCCGACGGGTCCGGTTCCTTCTATGCCGTCGGCCAAGTCATTCTTCCCGAGGCGGACATGGTGCTCTATGCCCAGTGGGCTCCCACGGGTACGGTAGGAACCTACGCGGTGACCTTGACCGACGCTCCCGCAGCCGGCCTCGAGCTTGAGGCGGCCTAATGGAGTGGACCGTGCGCAAGGCCCTTGAGTGGACGGCCGGATACCTTGAGCGCAAGGGGGACGAACACCCACGGCTTTCGGCCGAGTGGCTCCTGTGCGCGGCCACGGGCCTTACGCGCGTCGAGGTGTACATGAACTACGACCGTCCGCTGGTGGCCGATGAGCTGGCAACGCTGCACGCCGGAGTTGAACGTCGCGGGAGGGGCGAGCCGTTGCAGTACGTTACGGGGGAGATGCCTTTTAGGCACATCGTTTTGAAATGTGCCCCTGGCGTGCTTATCCCCCGTCCCGAGACCGAGGTTCTCGTCGACTGTGTCCTCGACTATCTAGACGGTCTGGGGGTGGTGGCCGAGACCCCTCGGATTCTCGAAATTGGCACCGGTACCGGCTGCATCGCGCTGTCCTTGGCAGGGGAGCGCCCCTCGGTCTACGTCGCGGCTACCGACATCTCTCCTCAGGCCTATGATCTTGCGGTTCGCAACCGCGATGCCCTCGATTTGTCGGAGAGGGTCGACCTCTATCTCACCGACCTCGCCGAAGGGGTGCCGGGGGTTGACGAGGGCACGTTCGACGTGCTTGTGTCCAACCCTCCGTACATTCCCTCGGCGCTGGTTCCCACGCTGCCACCCGAAGTGTCGAGCTATGAGCCCGAGCTTGCCCTCGACGGCGGTCCAGACGGCCTCGACGTGTTTCGCCGTATCGTTGGGCAAGCTGTCGCTGCGTTGCGCCCCGGCGGTCTTTTGGCCTGCGAGCTCCACGAGGACTGCCTGCAGGCGGCCGCCTGCGAGTCGCTGGTTCTTGAGCATTTTAAAGACGTCCGGGTCGTTCAGGACCTCACCCATCGCGACCGTATCCTTTTGGCGGTCCGCAGCGGAGAATAGGTGTCGTGATGGCGGGTATCGCTTGTGTCAAACGGGTTTCTGCCGACGATTCCGGTGCGCAGGTTCTGGCCGAGGCGCTCCGTGGCGGGGGTGTGGCTGTCTTTCCGACCGATACCGTCTATGGGATCGCCCAGTCGGTGCTCTCCAACCCCAGCGGGGCCCAGGCCCTTTTCACCATCAAGCGCCGTCCTCTCGAAAAAGCCGTCCCTTGGCTTGTCGAGGGCGACGAGGCGCTTGCGAGGTTCGGCGTCGATGTGCCGGACTACGCCCGGGCCTTTGCCGAACGTTTTTGGCCTGGCGGTCTGACGCTGGTCGTTAAAGCGTCTGAGGAGGTGCCGGCGGCCTATAGGTCTTCCGACGGCACCGTGGCCCTTCGTTGCCCCGATTCCGCGTTTGTGCGGACGCTGATCCATGCGGTCGGCTCCCCTCTTGCTACCACAAGCGCCAATACGAGCGGCATGCCTGCCCCGACCTCTTTCGACGACATCGAGGCCCGCATCCTCAACGAGGTCGATGCGGCGGCAGACGGTGGCATAACTCCTAAAGGGGTATCCTCTACCGTGGTTTTGTGCGTCGGCGACGTCGCGCATGTTAGCCGCAGGGGGGCGGTGCCCCCAGAAGCTTTGGACAGTATCCTGGACGATTATGGTTTGAGAGAGTGATGCTCCGATGGCCGAGATCCCTGCCATGGCACCCGAGACCGACAGCAAGGAGCTGTTGGACCAGGTAGGTCGCGAAGCGTTTAGCTTCCCGTCTTCGGACGGTGCCACCACGGTGGTCGGGGATCTATGGACCCCGCCGCCTACGGTCGAGCCGGTTCTCCTGGTACAGCTCGTCCACGGTATGGCGGAGCACATTGGCCGCTACGACCCCTTTGCAAGGGCCCTCGCCGTCCGTGGTTGCGTCGTGGCGGGCCACGACCACCTCGGCCACGGGCGCAGCGTGGCCGAGGGGCTTCCAAAGGAAGAGAGCTGGGGCCGGTTTATCCCCAATGCGGGGGCAGAGCATCTGGTGTCAGACGTCCAGTCGGCCCGCCTTTTGCTTGATGCCCGTTATCCGGATCTGCCCCATGTGATGTTTGGCCATTCCATGGGCTCCTTTGTGCTCAGGACGTTTTTGGGCAAGCACGGAGAGGGGTTGGAAGGTGCCATCGTCTGCGGTACGGGATGGCAGCCACGGGCGGCGCTGGCAGTGGGGCGTGCGGTCACCTCTATAATCGGCCACGTGCGTGGATGGGGGTATCGCTCTGCGTTCGTGGACTCCCTGGCGGCCGGCGCCTATGCGCGTGTGTTCGCCGACGCCGAAGGTGGGGACCTCGCATGGCTCACCCGCGACGCCGCTCACCGGGACCTCTATCGCGACGATCCGGCGGCGGGTTTTGTCTTCTCGGTAGGCGCCTATCATGAGCTCTTCCGCCTCGTGGGGTTTGCCCAGGATAAGCATATCGTGCGCGGTATGCCGTCCGCTCTTCCGGTGTTTCTCATCGCAGGGTCGGACGACCCGGTCGGTGGCATGGGGGCGGCCATTCCCAAGGTTGCCTCCCTTATGGCCGAATGCGGCGTTCGCGATGTCGAGCAAAAGCTGTATCCCGGCGCACGTCATGAGATTCTCAACGAGACGAACCGGAGCGAAGTCTTGCAAGATATCGTAGACTGGCTGCGACGCAAGGGGTTGCTCAATGACCGGCAATAACGACGGCCGACATGACCACCCGTACGTGCTTGCCATAGATTCGGGCACGACCTCCGTACGGGCCATTCTTTTTGATGCCTGTGGGCACCCGGTCGCGCAGGCGTCTCAGGAGATCGGGCAGCGGTATCCCCGACCCGGTTGGGTAGAGCACGACGCGACGGAGATCCTGGCAAAGCAGGCCTCCGTCATTTCCGAGGTGCAGTACGCGAGCGGGATTCATTCCGAGCACATAGCCGCTGTTGGTATTACGAATCAGCGGGAGACGACCGTTGTGTGGGACCGGCATACGGGTGAGCCGGTGTCCAGCGCGATTTGCTGGCAGTGTCGACGCACCGAGCCCCAGATAGCCCGTCTGCGCAAAGAGGGCTGGGCATCTAAGATACGCGAAAAAACGGGCCTGGTCCTCGACCCGTATTTCTCCGCCACAAAGGTCTCTTGGATCCTCGAGAACGTTCCGGGGGCCCGGGCGCGCGCGGAGACGGGCGACCTTTTGTTCGGAACCATAGACAGCTGGCTTATTTGGAACTTTACGGGCGGAGAGGTCCATGCCACCGACCGCACCAATGCAAGCCGCACGATGCTCTACAACATACGGGAGCTCTGTTGGGACGAGGAGCTGCTCGAGCTGTTCGGAATCCCAGCTAACATGCTGCCCGCCGTGCTGCCTTCGGCGGCAAACTATGGCAGGGTGACGGCGGAGCTCATGTCTAGGAGGCCGCCCATTTGCGGAGTTGCGGGCGACCAGCAGGCGTCCCTGTTCGGGCACTGCTGCTTTTTGCCCGGCGACGTCAAGGCGACCTACGGCACGGGCTGTTTTATCCTCATGAATACCGGTTCTGAACCGGTCGAGTCAAAAAGCGGCCTCGTTACCACCATTGCGGCAACAGCGGACGACTCAGTGGGATATGCCCTCGAAGGTTCCGTTTTTAACGCCGGTTCGGTGGTCACGTGGCTTAAAGATGAGATGGGGCTTGTCCAAAACGCCGAAGAGACCGAGGCACTCGCCCAATCGCTGCAAAGTACCGACGGCGTCTACTTTGTCCCGGCCTTCACCGGCCTCGGCGCGCCCTGGTGGGATCCCCAGGCTCGGGGAACCATCAGCGGGTTGACGCGCGGGTCGGGTCGAGCCCATATCGTGCGAGCCGCCCTCGAAAGCATTGCGTTCCAGGCCGCCGACGTGATCGATGCGATGAAAAAAGACTCAGGCTGCAATGTCGAACGGCTTGCCGTGGACGGCGGGGGTTCCCACAACGCGTTTACCATGCAATGGCAGGCCAATATGTTGGGATGCCCGGTGGTCAGGTCGGCGACGAGCGAGGCCACGGCCCTGGGCGCCGCCTACCTGGCGGGGCTCTATGCGGGGGTTTGGGAGGATCCCGCGAAGTTGCGGGAGAAGCAGGGGGCTGGGACGAGCTTCATCCCGTCTTTGGCGGCGCAGGAACGTATGCGGTGCCTAGAAGGATGGCATCAGGCGCTAGAACGGTGCCTTGCAGGCAGTTTGGCAGGGGAGAAGGGCCCGCTATCCTGACCCCCTCCTACCGCGGCTACCGCGCCGAGGAGCGCGTCTGGCTCCCCGGG
>JAHZGC010000009.1:0-50070 GCA_019421015.1 Coriobacteriaceae bacterium
ACCGAGAGCTACCAGGTTACCGAGCTGTTCATCAACCACCGCGAGCGGCTGCTGCACGAGCTGGTGGGGTAGGCGAGACTCCCCTCAGAACTCGCGCTCGGCGTCAATCATGGCGTCGACCACCTGCACCGCGGCATCGCGCGAGCCCACGCCGAGCTTCTGATAGATATGCCGCGCGTGAGTCTTGGCCGTCTCCGACGAGATGCAGAGCCGGTCGCTGACCTCGGAGCGGGTCGCGCCCTTCGCCAGTAGCCGCAGCACCTCCACCTCGCGCTGGGTCAGGCCGTGCCGCGTCCCCAGCACCGAGCAGCAGTGGTCGATCTGCCGCCCACTTGGGCGGTCGCCCGCCGCGCGCTCCATGCCCCACCCTTCGGCAAAGTTGCTGCGGCTCGACAGGAACAGCGCCGCCACCAAGATGACCAGCTCGGCCGCCAACGCCACTGAGTACGACATGTCTGGGGCGCCGACGCCCAAAACGCAACTGGCCAGAACAAACCCCGCCAGCCGCCCAAGCGTCCAGATGCCCACGTTGAGCGAGGTGGTCCAGTAGGCCGAGAGTCCCCGCGTTCCCACGAGGTTGGCGAAGAGCCCCCACACCAGCAGCTCCACGAACCGGCAGCCCGCCGCGAACAAGAAGTAGCCTCCCGGAAGCAGCTCATGCGCGAAGAGCACGGCCGCGACGCCGGAGGCGGCCACCAAAAACCCCACCTTGTAGATGAGGTCGTTGAAGTTGAGCCGCTTGAGCAGCAAAAACCCGAGCAGGGCGAGAGCCCCCACCACATAGGCGATCAGCCAGCCACCGTCCTGCGCCGCCCCTCCGTCGAACACGGCGGAGACGGCCCCGTAGGTCGCGGTCCACACCACCGTGGTAATCGTGAGCTTCCAAGGCACGCGCACGCCCCGCACGCGGTCGATCGGCCCGCGCGCCTCGTCCCCCTCGTCCTTTTGACGCACAAGAGCCATCATCACGGGCAGGCTCGCCACGCCCAAGACGACCAGGGCCAACTGCGAGATCACGGAGGGCAGCAGGCGCAGCACGTAGCAGCATGCGGCGCTCCCCACCGTGGCCGCAACGGCGGCCCTCATGGTCGTCCGGGCACCGCACACCCCGGCCACACTGCCGCACTCGACGCACAGCACGGCGACCGCCGCCCCGCCCAGCAGCGAGCGCACCGTGGCCAACAGCACGAGCCAGCCCTGGGGCAGTCCCACAAACTGGGGAAACACCAGCGTGACAGCCCCCGACAGCACGAGGCCCGTGGCCACCAGGCCCGACGCCCATCGGCGCGGCACGCACAGGCCGCGCGTTCTAAACGCCATCGCCAGGCCCACAAGGAACAGGCCCAGAAACAGGAAGAAGCACAGGCGCACCCACAGGGATGCCGTGGGGCCAAGCCCCCAGCAAGCCGCCTCGCGCCCCGACCCGTCCGAAAGGACCCAAGGCCACAGCCAGAACACCGCGAGACCGGCCGCAAGGGGCAGCCCGTTCGCGGGGCGCCCCGCAGAATGCGGCCCGAACAGGCAGAAAGACCACGGGGAACGGGGGCAAAGACGATTCATGGGTTCCCTTCGCGACGAACGGTAGGCAAACAGGGGCCGCAGGCACGCGGCTGCGGTTCCGACCATTGTAAGGCCCAAACGGACACGCGGGCACTCGGCAGAGATGACAAGCAAAAGGTTGGTTTTAGAGCGAAACACAAAATTGCTGTCACAAGGCGCGCGAAGGCGCGGCGTGCTGGAGCACATAAATCCGGCCGATGCGCGGTAGCAGCGATTTTGAGGACTGCCATAAACGGTCGCCTGCCAACCCCCCGGTACATCCAACGCCTCCATCGAGCGCCCCCCAAGCCTCCCCGAAAGCTCGGGTGAGCGTCGGATTCAAAAATCACCCCACCCGGGTGACACATCTGACCTGCGGTTTTATTAAATCACGTTCAAACAGGCCACTTGAACTCCGGTGTCCATCCGTGGGATGGTGACATCAGGCCGTGCCTGCCGAGCGCCACCCCCAACCGCCCAGCAGGCACGGCCAGCCCACCCCATCGCAAGGAGCCAATCAAACCGTCAGGAGGAACCATGGCATCTGAGAACATCACGCGCCGTTCGTTCGCGGGCATCGGCATGACGGCCGCCGCAGGCCTCGGACTTGCAGCCGCCCATCTCACGAACGCCCGTGCCGACGAGGCCGTCGACGAGGCCCCCGCATGGAACAAGGAGGCCGACGTCGTGGTGGTCGGCTACGGCGGGGCGGGCGCGGCTGCAGCCATCGAGGCGGCCCGGGCGGGCGCCCGGGTGATCGTGCTCGAGGAGCTCGAGAACCCCGGCGGCGCCACCGCCGTCTGCGGCGGCTCCATCCTCATGGCCGACACCCCGCTCCAGAAGAAGTTCGGCCTCGAGGACAGCGTCGACGCCATGTACGACTACCTGTGCGCTTCCGGCGGCGCCTCGGCCAACCAGGAGCTGCTGCGCGTGCTCGCGGACTTCTCGCCCGAGCTCTACGAGTGGTGCGTGGGCTGCGGCATGGATTTCGAGGGAGGCGAACTGTACCCCGGCCCGCACATCAACAGCTTCAACAAGACCGGCTACACCCTGTTCTACACCGGCAACGAGCAGAGCCGCGAGCTGGCGGCCGTGACCCCGCCCGTGCCCCGCGGCCACTCGACCCTGCCCGACTCCAACGGCGCCAGCCTGTTCGCCGCCCTCAGCGCCGTGGTCGACAGCCTGGGCGTCGAGGTGCTGCTCGGCACCCCGGCCCGCAGCCTGGTCACCGACGCCGAGGGCCGCGTGGTGGGCGTGCTGGCCGAAGGCCCCGAGGGTCCCGTCGCCGTCGGCGCCTCCAAAGCCGTCGTGCTCACCGCCGGCGGCTTCATCGACAACCCCCAGATGGTCGCCGACACCTTCCCCTTCACCAACCCCTCGGGCGGCCTGCGCATCTCGGCCGGCAACGAGAACGGCTCGGGCATCCTCATGGGTCAGGCCATGGGCGCCGCCACGCGCGGCATGGCCTGCTACCAGGTGGGCCGTCCGCTCTCGACCATGAGCGACCTGCTGCCGCGCGGCGTCATTCTGACCGAGTACGGCGCACGCATCGTGGCCGAGGACGAGTACAACTCCTTTATCGGCAAGGCCCTCATGGGCGCCCCCACCGCCAACTGCTTCCTGATCGTCGACGAGCAGGTCGAGACCGAGGGCAACCCCGCGCGCTTCCTGGGCGAGGCCGTGGCCGTCTGCGAGGCCATCGACGAGATCGCGCCCGTCATCGGCTGCGACCCCGCCGTGCTGGCCAACACCTTCGCGTTCTACAACGAGTCGGTGGCACTGGGCGTCGACCGCGAGTTCGGCAAGGATCCCCAGTTCCTCGTCGAGATGGCCACCGGCCCGTTCTACGTGCACACCTGCGGGTCCAAGAACTGCATGTTCGGCAGCTTGGGCGGCATCGCCATCGACGCCGGCGCGCATGCGCTTGACCTCGACGGCCGGCCGATCCCCGGCCTCTACGCCGCCGGCCGCAACTCCGGCAGCATCTTTGGCTGGTACATGGCCAGCGGCGCCTCGGTGGCCGACGTCCTGACCTTCGGCATCTTCGCCGGCCGCAACGCCGCCGCGGAGGCGTAAGGGCGCGGCTTCATGCGCCATCGGGCCGCCAGCGGCAGGGCACAGGCCCCACCGCCGGCGGCCCTTTGCACATGCGGGGCAGAAAGAGAATGCCGCGAGACCGCTTTCGCCCAACCCGCCCTTCTCGTGAAACCCTTCCGGCCTGCGCGCTCCCCGCCGCCCGCGCTCCTACAATGCCTCCGGACGCGTTTTGCGCCCGCACACGCATCTGCTGCCGATCCCAAGGAGGCTTGCCGCCCATGACCTTTACCGATTCCGAAGTCGTCTCGCTCGTCGAGCGCCTGAGCAACGCCAAGGGGGCGTCGGGCTTCGAAGACGACGTCCTGGCCGTGGCCCGCGAGTTCTGCGCGCCGTTCGCCACCTTCGAGACCAACTCGCTGCGCTGCGGGTTTATCACCCCTAAGAACTTTAGCGGCACCAAGCCCGTGATCATGCTCGACGCCCACGGCGACGAGGTGGGCTTCATGGTCAAGTCGATCCGCGACAACGGCTGTCTCACGTTCCTGCAGCTCGGCGGGTTCTCGGCCCGCTCGCTGGTGGGCACCGAGGTCCTGGTGCGCAACATGCGTGGCGAGTGGGTGCGCGGCGTGGTGGGCGCCAAGCCGCCGCACTTCATGAGCAAGGCCGAGAAGGACGCCGAGAGCTGGACCGAGCTCGAGATGACCATCGACGTGGGCGCCACCTCGCGCGAGGACGCCGTGGAGAACTTCCACATTGGTGTGGGCGAGCCCGGCGTGCCCGCCACCCAGTTCCACTACGAGGCCGCGAACCGCGTGATGTTCGGCAAGGCCTTCGACTGCCGCGTGGGCGTGGCCGCCATGCTCCTCGCACTGCGCGAGCTTGCCGAGCGCGACGACCTGCCCTTTGACGTGGTGGCCGCCGTCAGCTCCCAGGAGGAGGTGGGCGAGCGCGGCGTGGCGTCGAGCGTGCGCCGCTTTAAGCCGCAGCTGTGCTACATGTTCGAGGGCGCCCCGGCCGACGACACCTTTGGCCTGCCCGCCGACCAGCAGTGCTGCCTCAAGAAGGGCCCGATGTTCCGCTACGCCGACTGCTGCATGATCACCAACCCCCGCTACCAGCGCTACGTACTGGGGGCGGCCGAGAAGGCCGGGCTGCCCGCCCAGGGCGCCGTGCGCACCGGCGGCGGCACCGACGGCGGCGTGGCGCATCTCATGGAGAACGGCATCCCCTGCGTGGTGAGCGGCGTGCCCTCGCGCTACATCCACGCAGCCTGCTCCATCGCCGCCCTCGACGACGTGGAGAACGCCGCCCGCGTGTGCGTGGCAGCGCTGTCGGGGCTGACCCCCGAGGTGGCGGCGGAGTTCTAGAGGCACCGGGCGGTGGACGGGATCGGGACTTTGCGATTTAAGCCGGGGTCGGCAGGGACGGGATCGGGGCTTTGCGACATGCTTTTAGGGTAGCACTAAACTTGGATCCAGTATCGCTGCAGGTACATGGCTCAACGGTTATCGCCATGGAGCGTCGTCTCGGCAAAACCGTGTCGCAAAGTCCAGATAGTCGGCCAGCGTGGTCTCGACAAAGCCGCAAAGTCCCGATTCTGTCCGCGGCCTAGGACAGCCCACAGGAATACTCTAGGGCCAGACATGGAGCTGTCCCGAGGTACCTTTAAGCAGGGCCGCCGTACCCACGGCCGAGCAGGTTTTGCGGAGGTTTTGCGCCCCATCCCCGCCCGTGCTCTAGAATGGGGT
The DNA here is from genome assembly GCA_019421015.1 of Coriobacteriaceae bacterium. Lineage (GTDB taxonomy): Bacteria > Actinomycetota > Coriobacteriia > Coriobacteriales > UMGS124 > JAHZGC01. The sequence goes on from JAHZGC010000009.1 coordinate 5,325, forward strand.
CTCACATACCCGCGCGTATAACGGTTCAGCGCGAGATCGGTCAACCCGGTCTCGCGCTTTTTTGTTATGCGCCCAGACCGAAAGGAGCCCCGCCCTATGGAGTACTACATGCGCCTACCGCGCAACCGCAAGGAGTTCGTCCTGTTCATGCTGGTCATCTCGATTATCTCGGTGAACATCATCGCCCCCACCATCACCTGCATGGAACTGGGCTTTTCAGTCGAGTCGTGGGTGGCCGCCTACAGCCGCCTGCCCTTTGTGTGGCTGACCGCGGTGGCCTGCGTGCTTATAACCTACGCCCCCGCCGGCTGGCTCACCGACCGCCTCGTCGAGAAGGACGACAGCTACAAGGTGCACATCCTGGCCAACATCTTGGCCTCGGTGTTCTTCATGTCGGTGGTGCTGACTGTCGTGGCCCCCTGGGTCGTGGCCGGCCAGGTCACCACGGAGCCGCTCGAGATGTTCGTCTACCGCTGGCCCCGCAACTTTGCCGTCTCGTTCGCCGTCGAGGCCTTGGTGGCCCAACCCATCGCCCGTGCGGTTATGAACCGCTTCCACCTGGCACTCGACGCCCGTCAACCCCAGGTCGCAAACGCAGGTGCAGAACGGGAGGGGTAGAATTCTGTGGACTGCTCTTAATAATGCACGACCACCGGGGTGCCCACGGTAAGCCATCCAAAAGCCCACTCGGCCACGTCGGGCTGCAGGTTCACGCAACCGTGGGAGCCGCTCTCGGTCAGATAGACGTCGGAGGACCAGTCGGGCTGCCAGGGGGCGTCGTGCAGCCCGATAAGGTTTCCTTGGAACGGCATCCAGTACTTCACCTTGGTCTCGTAGATCGGCTTGTTGGTCTCGGGGTCGGTCACCCCTACCAGCACCTGGTCGCGGGCCATGTCGTTGATGTAGAAGGAGCCCTGGGGCGTCTCGCAGTCGGGCACCGCCAGCGTGCCCGTGATCACCGGGGCGCTCAGCACCTCGTTGCCGGCGTCGTCGTAAAAGCGGACCTGCTGCTCTGAGAGGTCCACGTCCACGTAGCGGTTGCCCCAGTCGGCCCCTCCGGGGTTGTAGACCGCGGCGCTGCGCTTGAGCGGTACCTCGACCTGGCCGGCCTGACCGTTGCGCACCGCGTCGGACACGATCTGGGCCAAGGCGTCCCCGTCGCTGATCCACCCGTAGGTGCCCCCCGACACCGTGACCTCCTTGCCGTCGGGCCGCACGAACGTCTTGGTGTCTCCCACCGAGTCGATCTGGGCCTCAAGGTCGTCGACCCAGGCGTTCAGGGCGTCGTCGTCGATTCCCACAGAGCCGTCGTCGCCCACCTCGATCCACCGCTGCACCAGCACCGGGTCCACCGTGGCCGCCGTGGTTCCGTTCACCAGCAGCTCCACGTTGCACAGCAGGTAGCTGTTCGCGGCATCGCGGGCCGCAAGGATGCGCCCGTCCGTTGCCGTAACGGACTGCTGCACCAGGTTTGCGCTGGTCAAAGTGGCGTATTCCCGCTGGTGGGCCAGGGCGTCCTCCACCGTGTTCATGACGCTCTCGACGTCGACCTTGGTTCCCACCGACCCGGGGTTCACCTGGTAGGAGCCGGCAGCCTCGTCGTAGTAGAGAAAGGCGTCCACGGGCTCGCTCGCCGCGCTGTTGAAGGGAGCCAGCTCGTTGACGAGGGTCGTGAGCAACAGGGTCTCGTCGAAGGAGGCGAGCAAGGCGTCGGAGCCGTCGTGGGCGAACAGCACCTGGAGCGGCCACTGCCAGCTCGCCGCCTTTGCCAGCGCCTCCTCCACCGCTCCCTCTGCGTTGAACTCGAGGCCGGCCCTGGCCCCCGTGAGCTGCAGGCTCACCCCCTGGCCCGAGAGGCTTACGGAGCGCCCGGCGGTCGACCGCTCAAGCGCCTCCCGGGCCGAAGGGGCGTCCATCAACGAGACGTCGACGCCGCCCATGGTGGTGTGGGGCCAAAACCGCTGGTGAAAATAGACGCACCCGACGCAATACGCCACGACAACCGCCATGGCGACACACCCCAGGACAATCCTGGCAGCCGGGGTCAGCCCGCGAAGGCGGTCTATGGCCGAGGCCGGCCAGGCGTTGCGCATTTGGGCACGGGCCACCCGCAGCCTCCCTCTCTCAGACGTCTCCCCCTGCGGTACGCAAAAACCGCTCCGCGGTGCGGGGCGGTTCGCTATACGATGCCCAGATGGAGGGGCGTCCAACGGAGAAAACGGGGTTTGGGCGTGCGGCACACCAATCTTGCGCGAGCGCAGGAGCACAACGGGACGCAAAGCGCGGGGCGGCGGAGGCGATAGGAAGAGACAAACCCCAGCCATGCGCAGGCGTGCCGCAATGAGGCAGAGAGTGCACCTGTAGGTATCGGATTTGATTTACTATATAGGCTATGGGTCCCGATGCCTGTCGAAAGGCCGTGTTTGCCATGACTGCCCAACCCCCCACTCCCCGCCCGACCGCCAGTCGCGACCTCGCCGTCGAGGATCCCGCCACCGCCGAGGTGTCCGCGCTGCACGACGCGTCGAGGGCCCGCAACCTCGAGCGGCTCCGGGTGGTCTCGGTCATGGACGAGCTCTGCGCGGGCACCCCCTTCACCAAGCTCACCGTCACGGCCATCTGCGACGCGGCGGGCATATCGTGCACCTCGTTCTACCGGCTCTTCGAAGACAAGTACGAGGCGACGAACTGGTTCGTGCACACGGTGTCGCGCGTAGGCCACGTGCAGACCGGCCGCACGCTCTCGTGGCACGACGCCAGCGTCACCACCCTCTCGGGCCTCATCCTCATGAAGAACCTGCTGGCGTCGACCGCGGGGTGCGACGGCTACAACTCCTCCGAGAACACCGGCATCCGCCTGCGCACCAGCAGCCTAACCCAGACGGCGACCCAGCGCCTGGGCCGCGAGCCCGACGAGGAGCTGGACTTCCAGATCCGTTTCTTCGCGCGCTCCGAGGTGCCCATGGTCCGGGAGTGGTACCGCGAGACCGACTCCCGGCCGGTGGAGGCCATGGCGCGCATCGTCGAGTCGTGCGTACCCCCGCGCCTCCACGACCTGCTGCAGCTGCCCGACGACCCGGCCAAGGGCGGGGAGCTCACCTACAAGCGGCTCGTCACGATGTTCTGACCTCGCCTACCGTGTCCGCCACAGAAAAGCCCGCGGAGCCGCAGGCCTCCGAAGGCGGTCGGGGGAGCTGGGCCCCCTTGGAGACGACGGGCACCTTCGACACCAGTCCCGCGCCACCGGCGGCTACCGGTACACGTAGAACCCCTCGCCGGCGGCCACGCCGGTCTTGCCCGCGTCGATCTTCTCCTTGAGCAGCGCGGCGATCTTGCCGGGGGTGGCGGAGGGGTCTTTGGCCTGGGGGTTCATCGCCACGATGTTGTAGGCGGTGGTGAGGCCCACGATGTCGAGGATGCGGAAGGGGCCCAGGGGCGCGCCGGTGGCGAGCATCCAGGTCTTGTCGATGGTCTCGGGATCGGCCACGCCGTTGGCGTAGAGGGCTTCGGCGGCGCTCAGGAACGGCACGAGCAGGCTGTTCAGGATGTAGCCGGGCTGCTCCTTGTGCAGCTCGAGCGGCACCATGCCGATGGCGGCCGCAAAGTCCACGACCTCCTGGAAGGCGGCCGGGTCGGTGCCGGGGTGGCCCATGATCTCGGCCGTGTTGTTGCGCCAGATCTGGTTGGCAAAGTGCAGCGCCAAGAACTTCTCGGGCCGGCCGGTAAAGGGGGCGATAGCACTCGGCAGCAGTGTCGAGGAGTTGGTGGCCAGGATGGTCTTTTGGGGCAGGTGCGGGGCGAGCGCCTTGTAGAAGGCGGCCTTCTCGGCGAGGTTCTCGGCGATGGCCTCGATCACGAGGTCGGCGTTTTGAGCGGCCTCCTCGAAGCTCGTGGTGAACGAGAGCGACTCGTAGGCGCGTTGGGCCCGGGCCTTGAGGGCGTCGATCTGCTCGGCCGAGAGGTCGGGGGTGTCGGCCAGGCCGCGGCAGTAGGCGCTCGGGTTCGTCTTCATGGCCTCGAGGGTGTCGAGGTAGGTCTGGTGCAGGCTCGCGAGCTTGGGCTTGGCGCGCTCGATGGAGCCCTCGCTGCGCACCCAGATCTTGACCGGAAAGCCCTTGTAGGCGGTCTGGTAGGCGATCTGGCTGCCGAGCACGCCGGCTCCGGCGACGGTCACGTTCTTGATGTTCATGGGGTGCCTCCTGGGGCCGGGGATGAATGTTCGAAAGGTTGTACCCGAAGCGGCGGCCGCTCAAGCCGGCCATTGCCGCACTCCTTGGAACAAAACATCGAGGTGGGGAAGGACGACGAAGCGGTTGCCACGACTCCCACGCCCTGGAAATCCCTCCTCACCCAACAAAAAGGACGGAACGTTGAGCGTTCGGGCAATTGATAAAACCACCCAGCTGCTCCGGACCAACCTGTATGCGAAACAATCACTAAACTTGCACTTATATCCGTAGATACTCGCCATCAGCGCGCTCTATGTCCCAATGGGACGTTCCCGGTGGTCAATAATTCCGGTTTGACAACATCTTTGGGACGGCCGCTCTCCCTCGCCCAAAACTTTCCTGGGCTTTTACCAGTCCGTCGGGTCCCCAGCCCGACAAACGGCCTATGCAATGTTGCCAAACCGGAATTTTTGACCACAGCCGTCCAGAAGCCGGCGCATAGACCGACCCCCGAACCGTGTGCGTCGAACCCCACCCCCAAAGCCTGCACCCACCGAACCTCCCCGCTCCTCTCCGCTATACTTCCCCCTGAGGGAGGCCGCCCCGCCGCCATGGCACCGGGGCGCCACGGGCAAAAGGGGTGCAACCATGGAGGACACGTCCGCAACCGGCCGGTCGGCATCAGGCCAGCCCGCAACCGACCGCGACGCCGCGCTTAGGCTCGCCAAGCTGCTGCGTGCCAACGTCGAGCTGTGCGCCCGCGAGCTCGAGCGCTCATACGTGCGGGAATACCCCCGCTCGCAGGCAAACCTCATGCCGCGCGAGCCCATCATGGACTGGTCGCGCTCGGCCGTCTTGAGCATGGCGGTTGCCCTCGAGACCGGCGACCTCTCGGCGCTCACCTACCCCAACATGCCCGGCGACGCGGTGGTCGACCCGCACGAGCGCGGCCTGTCGCGCCTGTTCAACAGCGTGAGCACCCTGTTCTTCTATGGGCGGCGCCTCGGGCCGGTGGTCTATCGGCTCTCCATGGCCGACCAGGCCGCCGCCCTACGTATGCTCGCTGCCCTCGAGACATTGTTCGAGGGGGCCGTCGCCCGCAACTTCGAGCTCTTTGGGCAGTCGTCCCTCAATCCCGGCAGCATGCTCGGCACCTGGCAGCTCATGGCGCCCCTGGCGGTCGAAACCCCCGACGACGGTGCGCCCCAAGCGGATCCCCACCCATCGGCCTCCCCCGCGGCAACGCCCGCGTCCCCGCACCCGTACGCCCCGCAGGACCGCACCCCGGCCCTCCCCGCACAGCAGGCCCTGTCGCCCCGAGAGCAAGACGCGATGCGCCTGGCCGTCTCCGGCAAGACCAACGGCGAGATAGCGGCGCCCCTCGGCATGAGCCAGAACACCGTCGAGAACCACATGGCGCGCATCTTCGACAAGCTCAACGTCAACACGCGCACAGAGCTGGTGGCCAAGGTGCTGACCGGGGGCGGAGAAGGCCTCCCGAGCGACGGCGTCCAAGGCCGCTGACGCCGCAGGACACCGCGCATCGGTCGGCGTCCCCCGACCCCGCCCGAACGCACTAGTCCCCCCGGGTCCGAACTTCCTGGCCCACAATTCTCGCACGCCTAGTTCTACCAGGCGTTCTTCTCAAATCACAACCTCGATACCCTTGTCTGGTGCCGAATCGCGCTGCGGTTCGCGCATGCGCCCGGGCACTACGGAGGAACCCGGGCGCCAGCCCATGCGACAAGGGAGGAAAGCATATGGACGAGACCTCGCAGGTTCTTCCAAACCTGAGCAGGCGGACCTTCATCAAGGGCGCCGCCGCCATGGTGGCGGCGGGCGCGGTCTGCAACGAGCTGCTGCCGGGACACCTCGGCGTCGCGGAGGCCGCCGAGAACGGCACGGCAACCGACCAGATCTACAGCGGCGCCTGCCGCGGCAACTGCGACGGCGGCTGCTACCTCAACGTCCACGTACGCGACGGACGCGTGGTGCGCACCACGGCCGGCTCGTTCCCCGAGCCCGAGTACGACCGCATCTGCCCGCGCGGCCTCACGCAGGTGGGGCGCATCTACAGCTCCAAGCGCCTGCAGTACCCCATGAAGCGCGTGGGGGAGCGCGGCAGCGGCGAGTTCGAGCGCATCAGCTGGGACGAGGCGCTCGACACCATCGTCGAGAAGTGGAAGGGTTTCTCGGACGAGTACGGGCCCGGCTCCATGGCCGTGCTCTACGGCAGCGGCAACTACGCGGTGTGCAGCGGCGTGGGCGCGGCGTCGGCCACCAACCGGTTCATCAACGTCACCGGCGCCTCCTACATCAACATGGACACCGACCTTGCCGGCGTCCCCACCGGCCATGTGGCCCCGGGCATGGCCCTGGGCGTCGGGGAGCCGCGCGACTACCACAACGCCAAGACGTTCGTGTGCTGGGGCGCAAACCCCTCGGTCTCCCAGCCCCACAACATGCACTTCATCTTTGACGCCAAGGACAACGGGGCCCGCTACGTCGTCATAGACCCGCTCTACAACGCAAACGCCGCCAAGGCCGACTGGTACGTCCCCATCAAGGCCACGACCGACGGCGCTCTTGCGTTCGGCGTCATCAACGAGCTCATCGACAACGGCTGGGTCGACGAGGAGTTCGTGCGCGACAAAACCAACGCCCCCTTCCTCATCAAGGAAGACGGCATGTTCCTGCGCGCCAGCGACCTGGGCGAGAAGCCCGGTGAGGACGGCTCGGACCCATATCTGGTATGGGACGAGGAGACCTCCAAGGCCGTGCCCTTCACCGAGGCCGCCCGCCCCGCCCTCGAGGGCGTCGACGAGGTCGAGGGGATCGCGGTGCGCACGGCCTACGCCAACCTCAAGCGCATCCTCGCCGACTACCCGGTCGAGACGGTGTCCCAGATCACCGGCGTCTCCGCCGAGGACATCCACGAGCTCGCCCGCATCTACGGCGAGGACGGCCCCGTCATGACCTACGTCATGATGGGCAACAACCACTACCTCAACGGCCACTACAACTACTGGTCGCGCATGCTCGTCTCGATCCTCTCGGGCAACTGCGGCATGCCGGGCGCCGGCCTGGGCAGCGCGCTGTTCGTCCCCGGCATCATCAACGGGGCGTCGGCGAGCCCCGTCTCCGCCGACGGCACGCCGCGCCAGGGCCAGCACGCCCGCTACAACCTCAACCAGGTGGAGCACATCATCGACGACGGCATGTACGGCTCCGAGCCCCAGACGCTCAAGGGCTGCTACATAACGAACCTCAACCCGCTGGCGACCATGACCGACTACGAGTACCAGAAGCGCTGGATGTCCAAGATGGAGTTCGTGGTGGTGGTCGACATGTTTGCCACGGAGACCACGAACTACGCCGACATCGTGCTGCCCGCCTGCCACTGGTTCGAGCAGGTCGACATGTTCACGAGCTACGGCACGGCCCCCTACCTCATCTGGCAGGAGAAGGCCGTGGAGCCGCTGTACGAGTCGCGCAGCGACTTCAGCATCATGAAGGAGATCGCGACCCGTCTGGGCTACGGGGAGTACTTCGACATCACCGAGGAAGACTTCATCGCCGAGCAGCTCGACAGCGACGGGGCGAGGGCCCTGGGCATCACGGTCGACGGGCTCAAGGAGCACAAGGCGGCCCGCACCATGGCTCCCTACGAGGAGCTGCGCGAGCAGATGGAGTCGAGCCCGTTCTCGTTCCTCACCGCGACCGGGCGCGCCGAGCTCTACACCGACACCATCACGAAGTTCTACGACATCGGCCAGGACTACCCCATGGAGAAGGAGGTCGAGCCCTACTGGGAGCCCTCGCCCGAGGCGGGCGACCTCGTGCGCCTCTACAATGACCGCGGCCACGTGGTTATGAAGGCCGTTATTAACGCTGGCCTGCCCCAGGGGACCCTTTCGACGCCCCGCGCCTGGGAGGCCCACGAGTTCGTCGAGGGCCACATGCAGAGCCTGCTGACCAACGAAAACATCTACGCGACGCCGAACCAGGTGTTCAATGAGGTAGCCGTCGCCATCGAGAAGTACTAGGGAGTGAAGTCCAATGGCACGATACGGTATGGCCATCGACCTCAAGCGCTGCTTTGGGTGCCAGGCCTGCGCGGCCGCCTGCAAGATCGCCAACAACCTGCCCAAGGGCGTCGCCTATAACCGGGTCCTGACCCAAGGCGGCGACTTTCCCGACACCCCCGCTGGCGAGTTCCCCAACTGCTCGCTGAGCTTCCTCCCCATGCAGTGCCAGCACTGCGACAACCCCGCCTGCGTGGCCGTGTGCCCCACCGGCGCCACCCAGAAGCGCGACGACGGCATCGTGTGGGTCGACGACACCATGTGCATCGGCTGCATGAGCTGCATCGACGCGTGCCCCTACGAGGGCGTGCGCGTGGCGCTGGACGACGACCCCGCCTACTACCTCGACGTCGTGGTGGGCGAGCACGACGCCCCCGCCCACATCGGGCGCACGGTCGAGAAGTGCACCTTCTGCCACAACCTGATCGACCGCGGCGAGGAACCCGCCTGCATGCAGCTCTGCCCGGGCCGCGCACGGCACTGGGGCGACCTCGACGACCCCGAGAGCGACGTCTGCAAGGCCATCGAGGGCCGCGAGTACGAGCTGCTGCGCGAAGACCAGGGCACCGGTCCCTGCGTCTACTACCTCAAGTAGGAGGGAGCATGGGCCCCGAACAGGCACGGCACCTCGTAGGCGTGTCAGACCTCTTTGAGCTTGCGTCGCGGGCGTTCGCCTACCCCGACCGCCCGCTCGTCGGCTCCCTGTGCGGCAGCGGCTTCTTCGACGACTGGGACGCCTGCCTCGGCGACGCGGGGGCGCCCGCCCCCATGGCCGCCCAAGCCCGCGCGGCGCGGGCGGCGGTCGTCGGGCGCAACGAGGACGAGCTCTTTGAGGAGCTGCGCCGGGAGCAGTCCCGCCTCTACTACGCGATGGGGGCCGACGTCGCGCTGTGGCCCTACGAGAGCGCCTTTGTCCACGTGCGGCGCGGCCTGCCCGGGGCACCGGTGCTGTTCCGCTCCCCCATCGCCCTGGCCGTGGAGGAGGAGATGCGCGAGGCGGGGGTGCTCCCCTCGGACGCGTCGACCGAACCGGTCGACTCAGCGTCGAACGAGCTCGCGTTCCTCTCGTACCTTCACGCCATGGCCGCGCGGGCGTCGGCCCAGGGCGACGACCCGCAGCCGTGGCTCGACCGGGCCAACGGGTTCGCCCAGGCCCACGCCCTGCAGTGGCTGCCGGCGTTCATGGAGAGGACCGCGGAGCAGACCGGCTCGCACGCGCTGGAGTCCCTCGCTCGTCTGGCCCTCCAGCCGCTTCGGCTTCTTGGTTAACCGTCTTGGTGCCGTGCGGACGCGCGCAACGCCCGTCCGCACGGCACGCTGCGCATACAGGGAGGTTCCCGCCATGGCGTTGCTGGTCAGCATTGCGCTCACCGTTGTCTTCTCGTTCGTGTTCAGGAAGCCCATCAAGCGGTTTCCCTGGCTGTTCTACCTCATCGCCGTACTCGTCGACGTGCTGGTCGTCCTCGGCTCCCGGCTCGACCTGCCGCAGTGGGCGCACCGAACGGTCATCCTCGTAAACGGGCGCGGGATGTTCGCCTTCGGCCTCTTTACCGTCGTCATGTTCTTGGGCGCCCTGAGCGACGGGTCCAAGGCAAAGCGCTGGCTTATGCCGATCCGGGCGGAGCTCTCGATCATCGCGTCGATCCTCGCGGTGGGGCACATGGTACGCTACGCCGGGGTCTACTCGCCGCGCGTCATCGCCAGCCCCGCCTCCATGGCAAACGGCATGATCGTCTCGTTTGCCATCGCCCTGGTCCTGGCCGTGCTGCTCGTGATCCTCACCGTCACGTCGTTCAGGGCCGTGAAACAGCACGTGAAGGGGCGTACCTGGAAGAACGTCCAGCGCCTGTCCTACCCCTTCTTCGTTCTGATCTACGCCCACGTGCTGCTCATCATGGCCCGCCCGGCCCTGCAGGGGGCCCAGAACGCCCAGACGAGCCTGGTGGTGTACGGCCTCGTCGTGGCCGCTTACGTGGTGCTGCGTCTGCGGCGCCACCTGAGCGAGCGGCGGGTCGTTGTGGCATGACAGGCCTGCAGCCCAAGAGGGCAACCCAAAGGGGCGCGGTTCAAAGGGGCGCGGTTGGCGAATGGCCGGCCGTGCCCCCTTTTTGGACCCGGGACCTCCGGAAGCGCGACGCCGGAAGCCCCCGGACCCGAGATGTTTCCGCATAATCAGGGTTCTGGATAGGCGTCCGGGCCGGTTTGGCGGCCGCGCCGGGCGCCGGTTTTCCGGGTGAGAAACGGAGACCGGAAAACCCGCAGGTAAGAAGGGGTATCGGCTGCGAGGCCTTCTCCCCTTACGGGTCATTAGGAGCCATCGGGGCCTTTCGAGCCTATCCAGAACCCTGATTATGCGGCGCTATCTGCCGATTCGGCCGTCGCCAAAAACAAGCAAGTCCCTGAAGACGAACCGGAAATCAGAATCACATGCAAGACGCCCTGCCGTCTCCCGCAGCGCGCAGCCGCTCCTCAAGGTCGGGGCTCGGGGAGAACACCAGCGCCTTCCCACGCAGCCCCTGGGTCAGCAAGCCCAGCTCGGCCAGCTTTACCAGGTCGGCCCGCGCGGTCGCGTAGGCCACCCCGTAGCTGCGGCGATGCTGGCTGATGACGAACTGGGCCCGAGGATTCTTGAGCGCTTGGTTGATGATGGCGCGCTGCCGGTAGTTTATGGACGCGTCCCTGCCCAGCAGGGCCAGCAGCTGAGCGTCGGCGCCCTCCATGCGCTCGACGGATTCCTTGAGGTCGCGGACCGCCCGAACAAGGCAGTCGATCCCGTACTCGTAGTAGGGGGTGAAGTCGGTGGAACGCGCCCGGTGGTCCACCGTGTGAGGCGAGTAGCCGATGCCCCGCGACGACATGGACTCGCTCCCGTTCTGACGGAAGAACCAGACGCTCGGCCGTATCGACAACCCGCCGTTCTATGCCTGCACCGTGGGCCTCAGCTCCTTCGGCACGTCGGGCGGCATGGTGGTCAACGAGCACAACCAGGTGCTGCGCAACGGCGAGCCCATCCCCGGCCTCTATGCGAGCGGCTGCGTGGCGGCCAACACCTACACCTCCGGCGGCTGGTCGATCGCCTGGGGCTTCTACGGCGGCCTGAACGCCGTTGACCACGCGCTGGGCCTGGGCATCTTCTAAGGAAGGAACCCTCCCCGGCTCGACAGGCAGCCCCAGCCCAACGAGTACGGCCCAACGGACCATCCTCCCGGTCCAAGCGGCCATCCCCCTATAGGCCCGGGGGCTTCCGGAAACGCACGACGCCGGAGGCCCCCGGGCCCAAGATGTTTCCGCAAGATGAGGGTTCTGGATAGGCAACGGGGGAGCTTCAGCGGTCACCGATCGGGCCCCGCCGGCTATCGGCGACCGCCGGTCCGGCAAAACACCAGGTCAAAGGGGCACCGAACTACGAGGCCTTCTCCCCTTGCGGGCCATTGGAGCTCCCCGGGCCTATCCGGAACCCCGTTTCTGCGGCGGTATCTGCCGATTTGGTTCCCACCGCGAATGCGGTACGCCGTCAAGTCGCCCGGGCCCGGACGCACCAGGACAACCCGGAAAGAAGCGCGGCCAAGAGGCAAGTTAGGGGCAAGTTAAACTAACCAGATACCGGAAGTCCGCAGGATTGCATCGTTGCAGGTAGATTGCCTGAGACGCGAGAGCTTCTCCCCATAGGGAGTTTGAACGAAGGCCTGACGAGGGTTAAAAAGCAAGTTACCGGCAAGTTAAACTAACCTATGCCCAACCCGGCTCGTAGCGCAGGTAGCGGGGGGCGGTATCGGGATCGACCGCCTTGATGCGCCCTGTCGTAACAGCCTCTTTGATGAGGCGGGAAACTTGGGCCGAACCCGATGCACCCATCCCAAACCTCTCGCGCAAACTCGCGTTGGAGGCGTAGGTACCGCTTGCATAGCACAGACATGCATGCCAATAGCACGCGTCAAGACGCTCGCGCATCGTGAGGTCGCGATAGGCCACCGGCCTGCGCAGCGTCACGCGCATGCTCGCCTCCTCGTGCACCTCGATACGAGGGGCCGGCAGCCTCGATTCCTCACAAGCCATGATAATCTTGTCCCAACCCGTGCCCGCCTCCTCGCAGATGCCCAACCGACGCATCAGCGCCGAAAGTTTTTCGTTGCGCGAGCGGGGTGGGTCGTTGACCAGGCGGTCGACCTCGACCAAAGGCGATCCGGGATTGGTTATCTCGATACGGTCGTCGAATAGCTCGATAAGCGGAGACATACCCGTCAAACGCAGGTCTTGGTGGATAAGGGCGTTTGCCAGAAGTTCGCGCAATGCAATGGAGGGATACTGAGTCAGCGACGTGCGAAAGGGACCGTCTATGGTTTCGCGCGACGGAATCAAGGCCATGATGTAGTTGAACAGCTCGGCAAACCCCACCGCATAGCCCCGCTTGAATACGTGCTCCTTCACCATGGCAACGCGGCTCGTGCCCTGATACTGGATCACACGCGGGGTCTTGCGTCGAATCGTTGGGAATTCGTCGACATCGCGGGCAAAGAGGAGCGCCCCCACGTTGGCGATCGAAAAAAGCCCGTCGGCCTGCTTGCGCACAAGCCCCTCTTCCGCAAGGTAATGCATGACCGTTTCGGGGCTGTCTGGGTAGCGCATCTCGAGCATCGAGAAATATGCCGCAGCGTCAATTCGTTCCAGCACCTCGGCGATCGTCAAATCTTCCAAGGCAATCTGGTCTTCGAAGACCTCCCTCTGCACACGCCGCCAGAGCTCCATCTCGCGCGTCGAGCCGTGCTCGAGCTTTTGGGTGGCGGTGCCCGTGCGAATATACGCGATGTTTTCGAACTGAACGGGTTGGCCAAACGCCGGCCACACCTTGAGGACAACGGTGGGCTTGCCGTCTATCTCTTCCTCCATGAACTCAAAGTGAGCGTTTTGGCTCAGCGCAAGCCTTAGCCACAGCTCCAACTCCTGGTTTCCGACCTTCTTCACCTTGGGCTTGAACTCGGTGCCCACAATCTCATGGGTGCCATCGTCGACGCCCCACACCTTGTAGGCCGCTGGCACCTGGTGATAGGCCGCCGCATTGGCCAGGGCCGATATGTCGCGCCCCTCTTTCTTGGCCTCCGAGAAGTTGTGCTTGAATTCAACGTATTCGAGTTCGGTGGGCTGGGCGCACAGCGCTCGAACCAGCCTTTCGATATCCTGCACCAGCAGCCTCCTCCGCACATCTCTTTGCAGGGAAGCGTAACAGCCCTGGGTTCGAGAAGCAAGTTACCGGCAAGTTAGAAGCAAGTTAAATTCACAAGGTGCTGGGGGACGGTTAGACCGCATCGCTGCAGGTAGATTGTTTGAAGCACGAGGTCTTCTCCTCGTAGGAAGCCCGAACGGAGGGCCGACGAGGGCCAAGAAGCAAGTTACCGGCAAGTTAAACCCATGCACCGTCTGCACATCCGGCGGTGCGCAGCCCTGCCGGCCCCCACGCCCCGCGGTGCCCTACCTCGGCAGGTCGTACTGGGCGAAGCGCGGGTTTCTCTCCCGCTCCGTCGCGAAGTCGCGCCCGAGCACGTCCTTCATGGCAGCGTAGGCACCGGTGGGCTCGAACACGTAGGTGCCCACGCAGTCCAAAAACCACTGCACGGGCGCGTTGCGGCCCCCGAGCTTCATCTTGGTCACGCCCATCGCCGCCAGCTCGTCGATACGCCGGTTCGAGACGAGCACGTTGCCCGCAAGGCGCCGGCCGGCCTCGTGGGCCCGCGGCAGGTGCAGGCAGCCCTGGCAGGGCCCCGAGCCGTCCCAGTCCTGGAGCGCCCGCATGTGCTGGAGCCCCCGGTCGCAGTTGGGCACGCAGATCTGGTTCACCACCACCTCCACGCGCTCGCGGTCCTCGGGGGACAGCAGGCCGATGCGCCCGTTGTCGAGGGCGTACTCGCAGCGCACCACCACCTCGTCGTAGAGCTCGAGCAGCCGCTGGTAGTAGGCGGTCTCCTCCTGCGGCGCGGCGTGGGGGTCGAGCCAACAGAGCGGCTTGTTGAACGAGGCGATGAGTCGCATCTGGGGGTGGCGCGCACGGATGTGGCGAGCGAGGCGGTCGTCGACCACGATGGCCTCGGTGGTGCGGGTGGCGCCGGCCACCACGTCGAAGCCCGAGCCCTGGGCCTCCTCGACGGCGCGCTTGTAGGTGCCGTCGATGATGGCCTCGTAGCCGCCGATGCCCTTGGTCTCGTTGTTGGGCGAGATGTCGACCACGGAGATCTTGCCGTCCTTGACCTCGACGGTCACGGTCAGCGCGCCGCCCACGCCGATGCCCGTGCCGGTGTAGGTGCCGTCGGCAAAGGGGCCGGCCGGGTCGGTGGCGTCGATGGCGTACATGCGCTGGGAGCCGGCGGTCTCGCTGTCGAGGACCATCTGCGGGACCTGCTTGCCCTGCATGTAGCTGCCGTCGGCGGCGCTTGCCAGGCACTTCTCGCTGCGGGCCTGCTTGGCCGCGTCGTTGAGCGCCCGCGCCTCCTCGCACCAGTCGGCCTCGGTGATGGGGTCGCCCAGGGCGCCGCGCACGGCCATGAGGCCGCTGATGCCCGAGATGGCCGCCACGCAGGCCAGCGTGGCGTTGTCGAACACGCCACCGAAGTCGCTCTCGCCGCAGATGCCGCCGGCGGTGTAGAAGCCGGCGTACAGGCCGGGGATGGGGTCGGCGTTGGTGTCGAGCACCTCGAGGCGGCCGTTCACGCGCAGGCCCGTCATGACCTTGCCGATCTGGCCGGCGCAGGGGATGCAGTAGAACGGCGGCTTGGCCACGGGCACCAGCCAGTCCGGGAAATACTGCGGGGTGAAGTCTGAGTCGTCGCCGGTGGCCACGTGCTCGTTCCAGGAGTCCACGGCGGCCACGAACTTCTCGGGGTTCAGGCCCGCGAGCTCGGCCAGCTCCTCGAGGGTGTCGGCCTTGAGCACGGCGCCGCGCTCCACGGCCTTCTCGAACTCGCCGGTCCAATCGGTCGAGACATAGGGGGTCTCGGGCGTGCCGTCGCCCTCGTGCACGGGGATGCGGGCGCGGTCGTTGCCGGTGTGGGCGCTCTTGAAGTTCCAGATGTTCACGCGAAAGTCGTCGTCGAAGACGCAGTAGTTGCGGTTGCCGATCGACGACATCCAGGCCGCGTTGTTGGGCAGGTCGCCCATGGACTGGGTCATCACGTCGAAGCCAGGCTGGAACTCCTCGCCGGACTTGAAGTTCACGCCGCTGCCGCAGTAGTAGGGCAGGCGCTCGCAGGCCTTGTCGAGCAGCAGCCACGGGTTCTTGGCCACCTGGCGCTCGCCGCTCCAGAAGTAGTGCCCGTAGTTGCCGTCGCCCGAACCCAGAACTCGGCGGCCGCGCCGTCCCAGCAGTCCCAGGAGTTGAAGCCGCTCACATCGACGCCCAGGCCCATGCGGAAGCACTCGCCCGTGGCCCAGGGCATGGGGCCGCCCTGGGTGGCCTCCATGTAGGCCGTGGGGCAGTACTGCTCGAGCAGGTCGAGGTTCATGCCGAAGCAGCCAGCCGTAAGGATGACGCCGTTGTTGGCCTTGTAGAAGGCGTCCTCCTTCTCGGGCGTGGTCACCTTGATGCCCACCGCGCGGCCGTCCTCAACAACCAGCGCCGTGCACTCGGTGTTCACGAGCACCTGGCCGCCGGCCTCCTCGGTGTGCTGGGCCAGCAGCTCCAGCGTGGGCTGGTTGCCCAGCAGCGTGCCCACGGTGCCGTCCTGGATCTGGGGGTAGGCAAAGCGCGAGGCCACGTTGACCCAGCCCGGCTTCTGGGTGTCCTGCATCCAGTCGAGCCACACGGCGTTGCCGCGATGAAGGGGTTCTTCTCGACGATGACGGTCTTGAAGCCGGCCTGCGAGGCCACGGTCAAGGCGGTGAGGCCGCCCATGCCCGTGCCCGCGATCACGACGTCGGCCTCGATGTCCCAAGCCTCGGGCGCACTAACGGGGGCGATGGGCATGGCGTCGGGGCCCACGTAGCCGCAGGTCTGGGGCGTGGGGTGACCGGTGTGGGGCTCGGGGCGGCGGCGACCGCCGGCTCGCACTGTGCCGGAGGTGTGACAACCGGGGGTTGGGTATTACAAGGCAAAGGGGGCAACGCCGCGGCCTGCGTCACCCCACCAGCTCGGCAAAGGGCACACCCCGCTCGTAGCGGGTCATCCGCATGCCCGTGAGCGCGTCGTACATGTTAAAGACGCCCTGCGCATGGGCCACGTCCCCATAGACGTTCCAACAACCGCGCAGGAGCACCCCGCGCTGCCGGTGATGCACAAAGGCCAGCACGTCGTTCAGGGGGTACCCCAAGAAGAACCCGATCTCGTGGGGATAGCGGTCGCACCCATAGGCGTCGCGCGGGCAACGGTCAAAGCTCGCGATGCGGTCGCGCAGGTGAAGCAGGCAGGCGCGAGGGTCACGCACGTCGTAGCCCTCGACCTCGAGCAGGGTGGCCACCGGCTCGACGTCCATGAACTCGCTAAAAAGCTCCGGTCGATGCACGTAGATCATCGTGGACCCCCTGCGGCGTGCAAAGACCTCGACCCGCACGCCCCCCGGCTCGGTCGCAGCGTTCACGTCGCGCAGCACCGCGTCGAGCAGATCGTCGCGGAGCTCTGCCATGAGTTGTCGGCCGTCCGGCATACGCCCCACGCAGTGGTAGCGCATGAAGCTAAAGGTGCTCGCCGGCTTGACCCCGGCAAGGGTGGGAGAACACCAGGTTAGGATCGAGCGCTCAAGAGCGTGGGCGCATGCAGACCGATCGAGCTTGAGCATGGAGCACCTCCGCAGCTCGGCGACGCCATCGTGCAAGAGAGGCGCCGGGGATTCCCATCACAATAAGTTATCTAAAGATAACTTATTGTCGCTCCCATGCAACCCCTTTCGCCGGGCCCATAGCGAACACACGTCGCTAGAGAGGCCCAGACCCGGGTACATCTAGGAGAACGGCATGTTCTGGCCTATGTACCCGCAAACAAGGGAGCCCACCATGATTAGCCTCGCCACGCTCGCCCTAGGAACCGCCCTGTACACCGCCCCTCCATCGAGCCCCGCGCCCCGAATCCCCACAGCGGCGGCCGTCCTGCAGGAGCCCCCGCAGATCGACGACCTCGTGAACGTGAGCGGCGCCCCCAACACGTTCTACCTATCGCAAGACCTGCTCCCCCACCGCAACTGCTTGGTCTACAACGGCACCACGGTGCGCGTGGACCAGCGCGAGGGCCGGCGTATCGACGACATGATTCCCGCGGGGCCTTCCTGCTGTTGGATGCTCACCGGTGCGCTGCGCACCGACTCCAACGGCGACCACTACGTGCGCGCCAACGCGCTGGTGAACAATCAGCCCTGCGAGGTGGCCGACTACGGCGGTTTCGCGATCTTCGAGTGCACCAGCGGCTACCAGGTCTGGCCCTCTACCACGCCTGGGTCCTTCTCGTATGATCCCGACCATCCCGGCGAGCCTTGGACGGCAGCCGCCTCGTGGAACGCCGGCGGTGATTGGGCGGATTGGTAGGGGCGGCCCCGGCCCGTACCCCCCAAAGCCCTTCTAACCCGAATCGGCCATGGGCTCTCGTTTTCTGACGGCATGCCGAGAAGTTCGTGAAACCCCGAGCTTCTCGGCATGAAACGAGAGCTACGGCAAAGAAGCCAGTTCCCGAACGCGTTCCACAGGAAGGCCCGTAAGCCCGGCGATATCGTCGGGCGAGAAGGAACCCTGCCGCAGGAGACCGCGCGCCGCTTCCTCAAGCCCCTGCTGACGGCCCGCCTCTAGGCCTTCCAACCGGCCGCGCTCCAGGCCCTCCTGGCGGCCTTCCTCCAGGCCCTCCTCGCGCCCGCGCTCCAGCCCCTCTTCACGGCCCTGGGCAAGGCCCTCTTCCAGACCCCTTTGCCGGCCTTCTGCCAGGCCATCCTCAATCCAGAAGCCTTTAAACTCCTCGACAAGCCGGTCGATGGACTCGCTCATGATGGGGGCCTTCTCGCCGTCCTTAAGAACGCTGGTCTTTCTCTTGAGGACGTTATACCTCATCCGAGCCGGGTCGGCACAACGAAAGTCGTGGGCCAAATCCCCGAGCGGGGTACCGTCGTCAGGGCAGGCGCAGTTCACATAGATCACATGCAGCCCGTCGCCGAACGCCTTGCGGGTCTCCATCACCGTACGCTCTATGTGATAGATCTTCTCCCCTCCCTCCAGCGCGTCGCTCTCGGTGATGAAGATCACGTAGGCCTCGGGCAACTCGTCGAAGAAGTGGTTCTTTTCCAGCGCCTCGGCATCAAGAAGCGCACCGTAGTAGCGGGCCCGGCGGGGTATCGCCCCCCGCGGGTCGCGTTGGACCTCGATGTCGTAGCGACGCCCCCTGCCGTCCACGGCAAGCACGTCGATCTGGGCAGAGCGCCCCACGAGGTTTGCCATGGTGTGTTTCACCTGGTTCTCCTCCACACAGAGGTCGTCTATCCCCAGGATGATCCGCAAAACCAGCTCTATGCAGCGCCTGTCCTCAAAAACCAAACCCATAAACAGGTCGTCAAGCAACGTGAGTCGCGCGATGTACGCACGCTTTGCCAGCTCCCGATCGTTTACAGTCTCCGCCGAAACGGCATCGTCCATCCTCGCCCCCAACCCGCAACTTCACACCAACCCGTGAGGCCCAAAACCCCATATCGCATGATTCGTTGATGCCCTGACCTGGTGGTTCTCTGGCATGCTGCGGTCAGCGAGCGACGCCGGGCGCATCCTGTGCACCGCCGCACACCCATCTGAACGTCGTCAGAAAGGACCCTTTATGAGCACGAGCGCACCCCTTAACCGCCGCAGCTTCCTTAAGGGCGCCGGCACCGCCGCAGCTGCTACCGTAGCCGCCGGCGCCCTGGCCACCCCGGCCCTGGCCGACGAAACCGCCGAGGAGCCTGTCCCCACTGCCTCCTGCGAGTTCGGCCAGTTCGACGAGAACGGCGTCTACACCCCTGCATTCTTGATTCCTCCCGCGCCCATAAGCGACCACGACGTGGTCGAGACCTACGACGCCGACGTCGTGGTCGTGGGCATGGGCCTCTCGGGCATCTGCGCCGCCCGCGCCGCGCTCGAGGAGGGCGCGAGCGTCCTCTGCATCGAAAAGGGCAACGAGTGGCATCTGCACTCCCACCAGATCACGGCCATCAACAGCAAGGTGGCCGTCGAGCAGGGCGTGGAGTTCAGCGACGAGCAGCTCGACCGCATCCTGCAGCAGATGGTCAAGGACGGCCGCGACCGCGGCAACTACAACCTGATCAAGCACATGGTGTACCACTGCGGCGAGGATTTTGACTGGTACCTCGAGAAGTGCCCCGGCTACACCGTGCTCGACGCTGCCCAGACCGTGGGTGAGACCGACCTTGACTGGCAGGCCATCCTCAACATCTGCACCGACGGCCTGGCCGTGCGCGCCGGCCGCCACTTCGACGACGTGAGCGAGGAGCGCGAGCAGGCCGCCAAGGACGCCGGTCCCTACATCAATCTGTTCAACTACCCCACCAACCCCGCCTGGGACCCCGCCGACGAGCGCTACCCCATGTTCGCCTCGGTCGTGACCGTCGAGCCCAACCACTCCTACGTGGGCAAGCACTCCGCCGCCTACGTGGAGGAGAACGGCACCGTGAAGTACGCCGTGTGGGCCAAGCAGCTCGCCACCGACGAGACCGGCCGCGTGACCGGCGTGTACTTTGCCGACGCCGAAGGCAACCTCTACAAGGCCAACGCCGCCAAGGGCGTCATCCTGGCCACGGGCAACTTCTCGAACAACCCCCAGATGGTCGACTACTATATCCGCTCGGCCGCCGAGCTCAAGCCCTCCGGCTGGCCCGAGCAGGACGCCGCCGGCAACCCCACCAACGTGGGCGACGGCATCAGCCTGGCCGCCTGGGCCGGCGCGGCCATCGACCGCTCCGAGACCATGACCTACGTGTGCGACTCCTACGGCGGCGCTATGGGCTGTAACCCGTTCCTGCTGGTAGACGCCCAGGGCAAGCGCTTCATGAACGAGGACGGCGTGGGCGAGGTCTTTGGCGCCAAGTCCATGCGTACTGCCGGCAAGGTGATGTGGCAGATCTTTGACGACGACTTTGAGAACCAGGTGAGCGCCATGCCGGTGGGCCACCGCTGCTACTGGCGCATCGACGAGGGCTACGACAACATCTCGCTCGGCCAGTTCTTCGACCCGATCGGCGTGCTGACCCGCGACGAGGTGGTGGCCATGAGCAAGTTCAAAGCCGACACCGTCGAGGAGCTCGCCGAGCTCATGGAGGTGCCCGCCGACGAGCTGCAGGCCACCCTCGACCGCTACAACGAGCTCTACGACCTGGGTGTCGACGAGGACTTTGGCAAGCGCGCCGACCGCCTGGCCCCCGTGCGCAAGCCCCCGTTCTACGCCACCCCCATCACCCCGCCGATCTTCCGCAACACCGTGGGCGGCGTCATGAGCGACGAGCACGTGCACGCCCTTGACCACAACAACATGCCGATCCCGGGCCTCTACCTGGCCGGATCCATGGTGGGCAACCGCTTCCACGGCTGCTACCCCAACACCAACATGGGCCAGAACCACGCCGGCTGCATCGTCTACGGCCGCCTGGCCGGCACCAACGCCGCCAAGGGGATCTAAAGATCCAACCTCGGCCAAGGACCCAACTGCAGCGAGCAGAGGTCAAGCACGGACACGCCCAAGAGCAACAGGTGCGTCTCCCGAAGCCCCGAAGCAGCGGAGAGACCCACGATGCCGGGCGGCCGCACCATTCCCCAACGGATGGGATGGGGCGGCCGCCCGGCCGTTTCGAAAGCAGGGACTGCCAGGGGGTGGCGTTACCCGAGTTGGACGCCGAGCTGGACAAAACGGTGACTTTCTCGTCCGCGGCAACCCCTTTAACCCCTCAATCGGTCGAGAAAGTCGCGTTTCCGTCCACACCGCCGGCGAGGCGCAGACCCTCAGCCGGGGGCGCACCGTCGGCGCAGCGCAAGAAGCCACCTGCGCACCTCCGACCCCACACCGCTCAATCATCCCCATCCCGTGGATAAAGGATGTTGTCCGCACGAACTCGCCCCGTGAGCACCCCATGGCACCTCGCAGGTCTGTAATCTCACCCGAACGCAGGCGGCAAAAGCTCGTGACGTGCAAAGGGGGCACCACGGGCCGAGTATGCATCTGCGGTTCGTCGGCAATCGAGTTCTGGAGGCTGTGGCGGCTGTTCGGCCACGCGGTGTTTCGCGCATGGGGCCTCAGGCCACTACCGGAATTTGCACGAAACTGGCGTTCCTGCATCGTTGCGGAGGTCCCGCCGCTGTTTGCCCCGGCCTCGCAAGAAGACCTTGAGGCCCTGACCTCGCCGGACGATATCTTCCTTTCGACGCCGGTCGACCTCTTCGTCTCGGCGGCCGAGAAGCTCGGTTATTCTTCCTTGCGGGCGACGCGCCCCATTCCCACCGACTTGCCCCCCGGCTCCCTGGTGCAGGTCTGCGCCGATCTCTACGTGGCTTCTCCGCCGTATGCCCTGGTCGAGAGCACCGCCGCATCTAGCCGCCCGGAGTCCCTGCGCCTCATCGCGGAATTCTGCGGTTCCTACGCGCTGGACCCCGGCAGGCCGGCCGGCTTTGCAGAGGCCGTCCCGCTCGCCACCATCTCGGAGCTGCGCGGCTACTGCCGGCAGGCGCACGCGTGCAAACATGTTCGCGGGCTACGCCATATGGAGGCAAACCTCGCTTGTGCAATAGAGGGCTGCGCGTCGCCCATGGAGGCCGCCATGGTCACCCTGCTGTGTGCCCCCGGGCGTGAGGGCGGCTACGGATTCCGGCTGCCCGTCATGAACCTCAGGGCAATGGGCGACGCGCGCATCATGGACCGCTCGTACTACAAAGGCGACGCGGTGTGGAAGGAGGCCGGGGTCATCCTTGAATACGACTCGAAAGCCTTCCACAACAATCGCGAGTCGGACGTCCACGACAACGTGAGGTCCATGGCGCTCGAGCTTAACGGGCACCACGTCATGCAGGTCAGGACGGCGATGCTCATGCGGCCCGAGGTCTTCCACAAGGTGGCGCTCGGCCTGGCCGCCTACCTGGGACGTCGTTTGCAGCCCGAGCGATTTACCAATGCTTGGTGGGAACGCTGCCGCAATCTTCGGGCGGAGATGCTCGACTACCCAACGCGTTGGCACCGGTTGATGCAAGCGCAAAAGAGCGCCTGACGTTCGCCCAACGTTTGAAGGAGGGCACGCCCATATGGCGCTTAACGGCGGAGAGGCCTTCGCGGTTCAATAAGCTGAGAGGGCCCCTTAGTCCTTTGCACCCCTCATCAATAACCCTTTCCTAGCGTATCATAGGCGAACGCCGCACGTCGCCAACCAGAGGAAAGGGGCCGACCCGTGGTCCGCAGCCATCCCGACATGCACGCCATGCATCCCTTTTTGACCCTCGGCCTGGGACTTGGCTGTCTGGTAGCGCTCCTTCTGGTCCTCGTGCACCGGTCTGGCGCCGGGGTTCTGGGCGTCGGGTCAGACGTCTGGCAGCCCCTCGTCGTGGGCATCTTCGCGGGCATCGTCCTCGCGGCGCTCCCCGTAGCGCTGCTGTGCGCCAAAGACCCCTATCGGGTGCCGGAGCCGGGCCTGGGCCAAACCGCCTGCCCCCTCGTCGGCTGTCTGCTGCTTGCCGCAGGGTGGGCTACGGCAAGCTGGCACGGGTTGGATTCCCAAGGGACCTTCTCAATCGCCGGGCTGCCGTGGAGCCTGCCGGGCGTGCCCATGGGCTGCGGCGTCGGACTGCTCGCCACGGCGCTCGCCCGACCGTTTGCCGCCCTGGAACGCAGGCAATCCCTGGTCTGCGTGGGAATCGCTCTGCTGGCGGCCGCCCTTCTCGACTGCCTCTCCCTGCTGTTGCCCCCGGCCGGGTTGCCGGTTCTCGCAGCCCTCGAGACCCTCGTGGCCGCAGGTGCCCCCTTGGCGGCGCGGACAATTACGGCAGGCTCCCCGACTGCCCCCGCTTCCCCGGTCGTCTCCCCCAGCCCGGCCGCCGCCGCGCGGGCCGGCGCACGCCTCGCCGCCCTCGCCTCCGACGCCTGGCGCCCCACGGTAGGTGCCCTCATCTGCCTCTTCATCTTTGGGTTCACCTGGGACATCGACATCCTGGGGGTACAGCTCAACGCCCCGGGCCTCATCGTCTTCGAGAAGGTCGTGGGACTGGCGCTCGCCGGCGCCACGCTGCTGGCCCTCGGCCGCCTGGGCAGCAACCGCGACCCGCTGGCCTTGCTGTTCAACGTGGTACTGCCGCTGCTCGTGGTGACCTTTATCGTGCGGCCCTACCTCATCAGCCTCGACCTGGGGTCGATTGGCCTCAACGTCCTGGGCGTGGCCCGCGAGACCGGCTTTGTGCTGTTCCTCGCCTCGGCATGGATCGCCCTCGCCCGCGGTGGCCGCCAGCATAACGTCTCGGCGAGCTTCTCCGCGGCCGTACTCCTTGCCGGTTGCGGTGCCACAGGGCTGTTGGGGCTCTACGGACCCCAGTTTTTGGGTGGCCTGCTCAACTACATGGGGGCCATTCTCTTCACACTGTACCTGGTGGTCGTGGTGGTGGTCTCCACGGTGTCGCAGCACGCACCGGGCCCGACGGCTGCCCCATCCTCGCCCGACGCCCCGGCCCCCGACCTCGGCAGCCTGGTCGAGCAGCGCTGCGAGCAGGTGGCCCGCGAGCACGGCCTGACCCCGCGCGAAGGCGAGATCGTGCTCTACCTGGGACGTGGCCACAGCTACGCCTACATCGCCAACGCCCTCACGGTGTCGGAGAACACCGTGCGCACCCACGTGCGCAACATCTACCGCAAGCTGGGCGTCACCTCGCGCGAGGAGCTGCTTGCCGTGGTGCACGGGGAGGTTGGTAGCCAGGAGTAGCACGCCCGGAACCTCAAAGCCGCCACCTCCGCCCAAAAAAGCCATTGGTCCCGACATGACCAGACGACGGACAGAAGGACCTGCCAACCACCGACCGCCTCCCACAACGGACAGGATCGCGACTTTCTCGACCGATTGGGGGGTCCGGAGGCGAACCGTGGACAGGATTGCGACTTTCTCGACCAGTTTCCACCCGCTCCAACCCGGGGACCAAAAAGAGCAGCCAGTCTACCTGCAGGTTTCTCCCCCAGACCCCTGGGCCAACCGCAAAATCGGTCAAGAAAGTCGCAATCCTGTCCGCAAGCACGGACGACCGGCAGCAGCGCTCCCACTCCGACAGGGCATGGACCGCAGGCATTCGGCCGCGCTAACCCGCGAGGCGACAAACCACCCGCCGTAGGGCTCCAAAACCCTGCCCTACCCCTCCTCCAACAGGTTGATGAGCTCCTCTGCTGGGAATGCACGCCGACCTTCTGGTAGATATGCTTGATGTGGGAGCGAAATGACCTTGGGCATGGGCGCGTTGCGACCGCCGAGCTTGAGCTTGCAGAAACCGCGCCCCGCCAACTCGCAGATGCGTGACTCGCTCACGAACGGGTTGTGCCCGAGCGCCCAGGCGAGGTCCTTGGCCTTGTGGATATAAAAGCAGTCGTGGGGCTTCTCGGCCGCATGGGCCGAGTCGTTGAGATGCTCCATCGATGTAATATGCTCGTAGCGATGCTGGCAGTTGGGGACGCAGACCTGGTTCGTTATGAGTTCGATGCGGTCGGCCACGTCCTGCACGCCGCCGGGGATGTCTTGCCGGTGAGACAAAGAGGGGCAGGCGCTTCACTTATTAAAACATTAAAACCGGTCCGGCAGACCGATCCCACGGGACGGACCCACAACCCCTATCAATCGTTCCACGGAATGCGAAAATACTCGAGTACCGCCTTGAACCGGTCCTGCGCCGCAAGGCACGTGTCGGTCAGATAGCCCCCCTCGTTATCCCATTCCGAAAGTCCGCGGTAGTAAAATGCCTTCATGTCGTCGGAGATGATAAACGGCACGATACCATTGGCCAGGCACTCTTTGAACAGGATGAGCCTGCCCACGCGACCGTTGCCATCCTGAAACGGGTGGATACGCTCAAACCGCACGTGGAAATCTATGAGGTCGTCCAGCGTATGCTCCCCATGGGAACCATATTCCCGCAAAAGGCACCCCATGTCTTGTGCCACCTTCTCGGGCAGCGAAGTCCTTCTCCCGGCCACCTCGTTTGGAAGCAATTTATACTCGCCAACCCTAAACCAATCTTTCGATGCATCGGTGGTGCCGGTCTTTAGGATACGGTGCAGCTCCTTGATCATCCCCTCCGTCACAAGCGCGTCTGCGTTGCGAATGATGTAATCGATGGCCCTGAAGTGGTTGGACGTCTCGACGATGTCGTCCACCCGCAGTGTCTCGCCCTCGACACCCACCGTAGCTGTCTCGAAAATGAGGCGCGTTTGGTCCATCGAGAGGCGACTGCCCTCGATATGGTTGGAGTTGTAGGTGAGCTCCACCTGGACTTTATGGTAGATACCGCCCTTGGTCTTTGACTGCATCTCCTCGGTCAGACGGTCCAATAGGGCGCTTTTGGCTCGAGGGCGCTCCTTGACGACGGCATTGGCCCTGGCCGGCTTTTGGGCGTCGGCCGGGATGTTCCACGTCTTGCCGGTCAAGAAGGCCCCGGGCACACGTCCCTGGGCGCAGTAGTTGCGCACGCTTCTTTCGGAGACGCCCCAGAGCGCGGCAATCTTAGAAACAGATAGAACCCTCACCCCCGCACCGCCTTTCTATTCCCATCTATCGGCAAAGAACGGGCTTATTATAGAATGGGACTGGATATTTTTTTGCCGATATCGGCAAATTTTTGTTTTGGGGCACGGAAAGGCGCCCACGCCCAATAACCGCCAAATTCCATCCTCGGCCTGGCAAAACGTCCGACGCGACGCAGGGTGGACAAAATCCGAGGAATGCGATTCGAGTGGGGGTTGAGATGCCAGAGATCCGAACTTTGCGATCCACTTTTCAGATAGCACTTATATAATAGCTAGTATCACCGCAGGTATAAAACTAGACAATCGTAATTCCGCCTCGCCAATCCGGCAAAACCGAATCGCAAAGTTCGCCACTACGGGCGCACCGCCTGCACGGTGGCCATCCTGGCGTGCTTCGTGGTGGCCCCGCTGTTCATGGTGTTCGAACAGGTCATGTTCTCGGGACCGTGGGCCTCGGCAGCGGTCATGGCGGGGGCCGTGGCCGTCTCGTGGGGCTGCCTGGCACTCACCGAGCGGGCGCCCTTTGGCCTCGTGCTGCGCTGGGCGCTCGTGCTCACGGGGTCGGTCCTCGTGTTCGTACCCACCATCGCCGAGGCGTCGCCCATGGTGGCCTGCGCCCTGTGCTCGGGCATCTACGTGCTCGTGGGCACCCTTATGATCGTCTTCATCCTCGAGATCTGCCAGGAGCAGGGCCTCACCCTGTGCACGGTGACCACCTCTAACTACGGGGTGTTCGTGCTCGGCGTGTGCGGCGCGTCGGCCCTGCTCAGCCTGCTGCTTGCCGTGACGGGCAAGCTGGAGGCCTTTCGCATCATCACGGCCACGGGGGTGGCGGCGCTGTTCCTGATCATCCCCATGCTCCCCGCGCGCATCAGCCGCGCCCAAGACCTTGTGCTCGAGAAGCTCCCCGAGGAGGAGAGCGCCGACGAGCGGCGCAACCGGGTGTGCGCCGCCCTGGCTGCGCAGGGCAACCTGTCGGAACGCGAGGCCGAGGTGCTCGACCTGCTGCTGCGGGGCCGCACCCGCGAGGAGATCGCCGAGGAGCTGGTCATCTCCACCTGGACGGTCAAGAACCACGCCTCGAGCGTCTACGGCAAGCTGGGCGTTCACTCGGCCCGCGAGCTCACGGCCCTGGTGGAGAATCCCAAGCGGTAAGAAGGACCGGGCAAGGACGGGGCCGCGGCTCGCGGCCGACAGGGCGACAAACCTCAGATTGCCCCTTTTGCCAGCGGTTTTTTCTTCAATAGTCCCCGGGGGCTATTCGGGTTTGGCGCTCCCGGGGCATGGAGGGCACCGGTCGATGCGGCCATAGTGGGGATCGTTCACGGCAGCCGGCCCGCACAGGAGGGGCCACGCCGCAAGGAGAGGGGCGGCCCCACAGCCTGCAACCCACAAGCGCAGACAAAGGCCGTCCGCCAACCCAGAAAAGGAGCATCGCCATGGAAATGACCCGTCGTTCGTTCGTGGGCGCCGCCGGCGCCGTCGCTGCCACGGCTGCCGTCGCTGCCGGCGTGACCCCCAGCTCCGCCCTGGCCGAGGACAAGGCCTTTGCCAAGGACGAGTTCGAGGGCGAGACCGCCAACATCCCCCCGGTCGAGCCTCCCGCGTCCTACGACTACGAGGCCGACATCGTGGTCGTCGGTGCCGGCGGCGGCCTCTCCGGCGCCCTGCGCGCCCTTGACCTGGGCGCCAGCGCCATCGTGATCGAGAAGCTCCCCATGATCGGCGGCGAGACCCAGGAGGCCTGCGTGTTCGCCTTTACCTCGGGCAACCAGTGCCAGCTCGACGCCGGCCTGCCCGACGTGACCGACACCCTGCTCCAGAAGTTCTACGGCAGCATCAAGTTCGGCAAGAAGTGGGTCCCCTTCATCGACAACGTGACCCAGGGCACCAAGGACCTCATCGCCTGGACCACCGAGAAGGGCTTTGAGTGGGAGCCCGGCGAGTGCGTGGGCGAGGAGAAGGTCTACGCCGTGTGCCCCAAGGGCTCGGCCGTGGGCATGATGAACGAGCGTTCCATGAAGTTCTACACCGACTGGCTGGGTGAGCAGATCGAGGCCCAGGGCGGCCAGATCTTGCTCTCCACCGAGGCAGAGGCCCTCATCATGGACGACGGCGCCGTGGTGGGCGTGCAGTGCACCGACGGCGACGGCAGCACCGTCAACGTCAAGGCCAACAAGGCCGTGCTGATGTCGACCAACGGCATCTGCGCCAACCAGGCCATGCTCGCCAAGTACTGCCCCGACGCGCTGCGCTGCAAGTACTCGAGCGCCGGCGCCTTCGCCGATGGCAAGGGCATCCGCATGGGCTTTGGCGCGGGCGCCGAGTTCGGCGGCTACAACGAGTACGGCATCTTTGACGGCGGCCTGAACAAGAAGCCCTGGGAGACCTACCTCTACGACCCGGCAACCCAGCTCGTGCGCCAGCCCTGGCTCGGCATCGACGTGAACGGCGACCGCTACCCCTACGACACCACCGCGCTCGGCGGCTTTACCGCCCAGGGCAAGCGCCTGCGCGACCTGCCCGGCAACCAGGGCTACGTGATCTTCGACGACAACTACGAGGAGTACGCGCTCGGCTTTAACCAGCTCATGTGCCGCATCCCCATGAGCCGCAAGATCTTTGGCGACGAGCTCGACCGCGCCCCCGAGTACCTGCAGGACTGGGAGTCGGGCGCCCGCGCCGCCATCGACGAGGGCATCATCGAGAGCGCCGACACCATCGAGGAGCTCGCCGAGAAGCTGGGCCTCAACGTCGACGTCGTGGTGAAGGCCGTGAACGACTACAACGCCATCGTCGAGACCGGCGAGGACCCCGACGGCCCCTTCGCCGAGCACCCCGAGTACCTCAAGCCCATCGCCCAGCCCCCGTTCCACGGCGCGGCCGTCGGCGCGTTCATCTACGCGACCTCCGCGGGCCTTGCCACCAACGAGAACATGCAGGTCGTCGATACCAAGGGCCAGCCCATCCCCGGCCTCTACGCCACCGGTGCCGCCGTGGCCCGCGACATGCAGGTGGGCGGCTCCTGCAACTTCGCCAACACGAGCGCCTTCATCGCGGTGAACGACGCGCTGAAGTAAGGTAGCTCCAAGGAATCTGCCAGCCTGCACAAGCCCCGTACCGCGGCGCGCCCCCGACACTGCAGCGCACCCCTCGAAGACCAGGTTTTCGGGGGGTGCGCTTTTTTGGGCGTGCTTTTCGCGAGTATACATTCCGCGGGGGCGCTCTTCAGAGCGATCTGCCGCGCATAAAAACGCGGCCTCACGCACCGGTCACGCCCAAACGCGAGATGCTTCCGCATAATCAGGGTTCTGGATAGGGAGCGCAAGACCCCGATGTACCCCTTACGCCCACAGGGGAGAAAACCTCGCGACCAACACCCACTTTGACCTGCGGTTTCTTCGACCGCGCTCGCACACGCGAGGTCTTTGCCGCCCAACAAGGTCAATCATACCGCCCAACTGCCTATCCAGAACCCTGATTGTGCGGCGCTATCTGCCAATTCGGCGGCCGCCGCAAATGCGGCCATGCCCGGACCACCAAGCCGATGGTCTTCTCCGCCACAAACAGTGCCGCAGCGGAGAAAACCTCGGCCCGTCTTCGGTCCCCATCCCCCCGCTTTAGTCCTCGTCCCCCATGGCGTCGAGCGCATCGAGCACCGCGATGACCTTGGCCAGCTCCTCCTCGTCCTCGACGGGGGTCAGCTGCAGCAGCGGAGGCTTTTTGGGCGTCGACCCGCTGTCCACCGCAGCCTGGGCCTTCTCCACCTCTTCGGGCACGCAGAGCGAGATGTAGGTGGCCACCTCGCCGTGGCTGTCGGGCTCCGCATCGGCGTAGACCAGATAGGGCAGCCCGGTTTCGGGCGACGTGTACACGAGCAGCGCGTCGTAGCGGCAGTAGGCCCCCTCGTCGTCGACGGCCCTAAACACGAAGTCGTAGGACTCAACGGTGTCGAGCAGCTCGTCCTCCATGGCGCTCCCTTCCAAGCGGCAATCGGTACCACCCAGCGTGGCATCGTGCAAAACATATGTTTAGAGTATTTTGAATAAAGTCCTGCACCACGTTGCGCCGGGGCTTACGTGCCCTAGCACACCGCGCTCCGGCGCGCCCTGTGCAGGAACTTTCTCAAAATGCTCTAGAGGCCATTGTACCCGTGCCCGGTCGTTGGTGCAGTTGGCAGCCTCGGCCCTCGGCCGGCCTAAGCGTGCGGGCCCACGGGCACACCAAGCGCCCGTAGGCCCGCACGCGCTACCTGCTCTTATCTACCTCCAGGATCTACTCCCAAGCCGGTTCGGCGGCGGCGTTGGCACCGGCAACGCGGCCCATGGTCATCGCGCTCAGCACCGTGCCGCCGATCGCGGCGTTCCACTCGCACACCAGGCCGGCGGCATAGAGGCCGGGCACGGGCTCGAACATCGACTCCCCGCCGGCCGGCAGCAGCCTGAGCGCCCGGGCCGCGGTGTCGATCTTGACGCCGCCCATGGTGGTCGAGGTGCTCTGGTACATGGCGGCCGCGTAGAAGGGGCCGGTCATCGGCAGGAGGTACTCGGGGTCGCGGCCAAAATCAACGTCGCACCCCTGCTCGCAGAGCGCGTTGTAGCGCTCCACCGTCTCGACGAGGGCGGCCGGGTCCAGACCCACCTGAGGAGCCAGCTCCTCGAGGGTTTCGGCGTAGGCCCACCCGTCGAGAGGCTGTACCTCGAGAAGCGCCTGCACCTCAGGGTTGTCTCCCAGGAGCAGCACGGGCTGGAACCCCTGCTCGTTGGCCTTGGCCAGGATGGCGCGATGGGGCATCGGGTCGAAGTAGCGCGCCTCCTCGTTGTAGAAGCGCCGGGCGTCGGCGTCGAGCCACAGGCCGTGGAGGCGCCCCAGGTAGTTCACGTTCACGTAGTTGCCCACCATCATGCCGGCGAGCGTGGTTATCTGCGGAGTCTCGGAGAGCCGCGTCGTGAAGACCCCGGCGCGCTGCGCCATGGCGTAGCCGTCTCCCGCGCAGGCGGGGTGCGACCCTGGGAACACGCAGCGGTTGCTGGGGCTCAGGGCGGCCAGCATCTGCCCGCTGCCCGACTCGTCGCCGCAGGCCAAAACCACCGCCCGACGGGCCTTGACCCGCAGGGACTTCTCCCCCTGAACGGCCTCGACGCCGACCACACGGCCGTCGCCGTTCACGACGAGCCCGGTAGCAGGGGTATCGAGCAGGACCTCGACGCCCTCGGCGTCGGCCACGCCCCCGAGCACGCCCATCATCGCGGCGCCCTTGCCCACGACCTGGTGGATGAAGGGCTCGTCGGTGTAGCCGAAGCGCGGCGCCGGCTCGGGCGGCCTCGACAGCGGCCGCAAACGCCGCGGCGCCCCCACCCACGATCACGACGTCGGACTCACGGTCCCAGGCATCGGTGGTCGCAGGGGCCTCCTCGGCCAGGGCCGGCGCAGCGCAGGCAGCGACGGCGGCCAAAGAGGCGCTGGTGACGGCGACAAACGAGCGGCGGGAGCAGCTCTCAACAGACGGTGCTTGCATGGTCTTCTCCATTTCTGCCGGCGCTGCCGACACGGTTCCCCTTGCGGCCCGGTCCCCTCACCGCCGGCCGGCGGCTTCCGGACGCGCTTGCGACCACCATACGAAAGGAGCCGAGCACCTGTCTATTTCGTTTTTACTGTGCTAGTATTAGGCAATGCCTAATGGATGTCGACGCAAGGGGACGCTGTGAACGAGGCCCAGATGAGGTCGCTGGTGTGCGCCATCGACCGGGGGAGCATCAACGCGGCGGCCCGCGACCTGTTCATCACGGCGCCGTCGCTCCACCAGCGCCTGGGAGCGCTCGAGGCGGAGCTGGGGTGCAAGCTGCTCGAGCGAGACAGCCGCGGGGTCCGGGCCACCGAGGCGGGGGCGCGGATGTACGCCGCGTTCGTTACCTGCCTGGACCAACTCGACGCGGCGCGAGCCGCCATCGGAGCCGCCCGATCGGTAAGCAACGCTGCACGCGAGGTTCGCATCGGCGTCTCGTGGCGCCCGGCCCTCCAGACGTACTATGCCATCGAGAACCTCCGCGAGCGCCGGCCCGAGCTGGCCGTCCGTGCCGTCAAGGTGACCGACAAGAGCCTGCCCGAAGCCCTAGCCGTCGGCGACATCGACCTGTTCGAAGGCCCCCGGCTCACCCAGGTACCCGACGGCTGCGCCTACCACCCCCTTGGGCGCGAGGACTACCGATGCGTATGCGGGCCCGAAAGCCGCTGGGCACGCCGCACGACGGTGACGCTAGACATGCTCGAGCGCGCCACCGTGTACGCCGGCTCGGACTTCAGAGCCTACCGCTCCTACCGTGACAGCGCCGAGATGCAGCGCTTCTGCTCGCGGGAGAACTTCAAGGCAACGCCCTACCCCACCGAGCAGATTGTGGCCGACTGCATGAGCGGAAACGCTGTGGTACTGTTCCCCGCAAGCCGCGCGAACGACCTCTGTCCACCGCTCGTGCACACGGCCCTCGCCATGCCGCCGGTCGAAACCGGCGCCTACACGCGCACGACGCCGACCGAGGACGTGCTGGCGGTCATCGAGGAGCTGCGGGCGCAGATAAAATAAGAACGCAATTCCTCGTCTCCAGCGTTTGGTCAACCAGCCACCCCGACAACTGCTACCCTAAAAGTCGTCGAAACGAACCTCCTCCAACGACCAGGAGGCCCATCCACCATCCCCACGTGCCAGTTCCTCCAGACAAAAGCCCATGTAGAGCGGAAGGTAGTAAATCTGCTTGCCCGAACGGCCTTCGCAAGACACATTCGCCTCGGAAAAGACGATCGCGTAAGGAACCCCGTAATCCGGCGTTCCCAACAGGTTGTTCAGAGCTACGTGCAGCTTGTAGTCCTTGCCGGACTTGACTTCGAGCGGCACGACATTCCCCTCGGAATCCTCAATGAGGAAATCCACTTCGCCCTTACGGTTGTTCTGATAGTAGCGCAAGGGAAAACCGACGCTTTGAAGCTGCTGAGCCACCGCATTTTCATACACCGCACCGAAGTTCATATCACCCCGGCCTTCAAGAATACCCCGCGCCGCCCCCAGCGGATACTGAGCCAGGAGGACGCCGGTATCGGACGAGTACAGCTTGAACCTCTCTGGCACCAGGGTTCTCAGCAAAGGGTATTTTGGCTCCTTGACCAGCTCGCATGGCAAGGAGACCCCCGCCTCGGTCAACCAGCCAAAATCATCTTTGAGCCGCTCGTAGCGACCGGCCGTCTGTACCGACGAGAGCATGAACCGCTTGTTCTCCTTGGCGAGCTGCGCCGGAATGTTACTGAACGCAGCGAGGATCGACGCCTCGCGAGACCCGGCATATTTGATGATATCGTACCGGTACTGCTCGGCGATGTCCGTATCCACGCTGCGCGCAGCCCCAAGCTCGCGCGAAGAATCAAGAAATGACTGGACAGCCTCGGGCATACCGCCCATCACGATATACTGTCTAAATAGCTGAACAAGTTTGGCATGGAGGGTTTCTTCGAGCGGCGTCTTGTTTGCCCAGTGGTCACGAACCTCTGCAAGGATTCCGTCCGGAACGCCCATGGCCCAGCAGAACTCCTCGAAGTCGAGCGGATACATACGCTCGACGCGAGCATAGCCTACCGGAAACGACCGGATCCCCTTGAGCCGCGTACCGAGCAGCGAACCCGATAGCACCAGAGCAAACCGTCCGTCTTCAACCAAGAATTTGGAGAGCGTCACAACGTCATGACCCAGCTCCTGTACCTCATCGAGAAACACGAGGGTATCCGCGCCGAGCTCGTGGCCAGCGATGAGCGAAAGCCTGGACACCAGTTCGTCGGCGCTAGACGCATTGGCAAGAAACGCGCCGTTCTCCTGGTCTTCCAGGAAATTGACTTCTAAATAAACCCCGTAGTGTTCCCGAGCGAATTGACGAACTGTGTATGTTTTGCCCGTTTGCCGAGCACCCAGAAGGATGAACACCTTGGACGGTTGAGCCTTCTTCCAATCTAGAAGGGCCTCTGTCATCTTGCGTCGTAACATACCGGCCTTTCCTCGGGTTGGCACTAACACAGAAAGTTTTTCCGCTATTTTGGCACTAACACAGAAAGATTTCCATCGATCTTGGCACTAACACAGAAACGCGACGGCCTCGGCTGGGGGAACCGAAGGCCGCCGCGTCCTGCCGTACCGTGCAGCGCCCAAAGCCAACAGGCCGGGCGCGGTGCACCAAAGAGATGGGAATGCGCCGCCGGAGACGTACCGTCAAAACGCTACAGGTAGGCGTCGACCTCGGTCTTCTCCCAGGTGGCCACCTGGGGGTCCGCCGGGTCCTCGGTGGCAGCGCGGGCACCGGCGAGCTTGCCGTACACCAGCGCCTGGATCAGGCCGTTGCCGCTCATATAGGCCGCGCCACCGCGGGAGGAGTACCCCTCGGTACACCCGCCGGCCGCGAACAACCCCTTGATGGGTGTGCCATCGGCGCGCAGCACGTGGCCCACCACATCGGTCGCGGCGCCGCCTTGGGTGTGGCGGATCTCACCGGTCTGCTTTACGGCGTAATAAGGCCCGTCAAAGTCGGCCGGCAGCTTGGTGCGGTTAAAGCGGTCCTCGCCCTTCTCGATGCCCGCCTGGTAGTCGGCAAAGGTGGCCTCGAGCTTGTCGGCCGGCACACCGATGGCCGCGGCGAGCTCCGCGGGGGTCTCGCCCGTGTAGACGATACCCGCCTCCTGCCAGCTGGCGAGCTTGGCGCTCTTCTCGGCCTGGATGTTCGTAAAGCAGAGAAACGCCACGTGGTCGGTCTGAGCCAGGACGTGGGGCGAGAGCTCGGAGTAGCCGCCGTACTCGTTCATGAAGCGGTTGCCCTCAAGGTTCACCATGATGCCGCCGTTGTTGGCGATGCCCTGCTCGCCGGTCGTGCCGTTGTCGATGCAGTGGAAGGCGTGCCCCTGGTAGGCTCCCATGTTCTGCAGGCTCGCACCCAGCTCGGCGGCCCAAAGGATGCCCTCGCCGGTCGCGCCGGGGGCCACCACGGGCACGGCAGGCACGGCCTCGGGGCACCACTGGGCAAGCATGGCAGGATTGTTGCCAAAGCCGCTGGTGGCAAGCACGACGGCGCGGGCCGAAACGGCCGCATCGGCGCCCTCGGCGTCCGTGCCGTAAGCACCCACCACGACGTCCCCGTCCACGAGCAGGCCCTTGGCCTCGAAGTTCACGAACTGCTCAATAAGCGGCTCGTCGTCCATGTACGCGAGCAGCGGGTTCACGAGGCCCGCGCCGGCGCCCTCGGCGGTGTGCATGCGGTGGGCGGTCTGGCCAAAGTAGAGGCCCTCGTCGAGGGTCCAGACCACGCCGCGGGCCGCGGTCCACTCGATGATGTCGTTGGAGTTCTCCACCACGGTGTACACGAGGTCGGGGCGCACGCTGTAGTTGCTGGGACGGAAGATGTCCATGGCGCAGGCACCGATGCTGTCGTGCACGCCGCGCTCGGCTTGCAGCACAGTACCCACGGCGGGGATCTTGCCGCTCGACATGATCGAGGCACCCCCGAACAGGCCGGTCTTCTCGACGATAATCACCCGTGCCCCCTGCTCGGCCGCCGAGAGGGCCGCGCAGATGCCCGCGCCCCCGCCGCCGATCACCAGCACGTCGCAGGATAGCTGTTCAAAGGAGGCCGTCTCGGCGGGTGTCTTGGCGTAGGTGTAGGCGGGAGGCTCGGCGGCAAGGCCCGGTGCAGCGGAGAAGATCGCGGCGCCTGCGGCGATGGCGGCGGAACCCTTAAGCAACGAGCGGCGGGTAAGGTTAACGGACGTGGTCATGAGGCATCTCCCTTGTAGGTGGGCCGGTCAATGGTCGGCAGCTTATCAGGGCAGCCGCGCATCGCCCCAATGCCGATTGGGGTCGGTCCGGCACGGGCGCGAAGGAGTGCCATGCACAACGTGCATAGGGGGCACCGCTTGAATCAGCACGACGGGACGACCGCGCTCCTGTACCATCGACCCTACGCACCACCGACCGCGCACCAGCAGAAAGGGGCCGCGCTTGAACACCGACTACCTGCGGGAATTCGTGGTCTTTGCCGGCTACATGAACTTCACGGCCGCCGCCAAGGCGCTC
This sequence comes from Coriobacteriaceae bacterium, assembly GCA_019421015.1. Lineage (GTDB taxonomy): Bacteria > Actinomycetota > Coriobacteriia > Coriobacteriales > UMGS124 > JAHZGC01. The sequence goes on from JAHZGC010000009.1 coordinate 41,367, forward strand.
AACCTGTCGCAGCCCTCGCTCAGCCGCCACGTCTCGGAGCTCGAGCGGCGCTACGGCTGCGAGCTGGTCGACCGCACCTCGCCCGTGCTGCGCCTCACCCACTGCGGGCGCATGCTGCTGGCCCAGGCCCCGGAGCTGCTTTCGGCCGAAGACGCCCTGAACGCCCGCATGGCCGAGGCGCGACGCGAGCCCTACGGCAGCCTCGTGGTGGAGCGCTACCGCAAGTCACCGCGCATCCAGGAACTCATGTCGGACGCCCTGAACGCGGTAAAGTCGGAGCACCCGGGGTTCTCGTTTGCGCGCCAGGCGCTCAAGCCGGGCGACTCGGCGGCCGAGGCGGTGCTGCGGGGCGACCTGGACGTGGGCATCACGGCCTGTACCACCGACCTCGAGCCGCGCTGCCCAGTGGGTCCCGAGCAAGGCCTCGACGTGCAGGAGCTGGGCGGGTGCAACGAGCGGCTGTTCTTTGTGATGACGCGCACAAGCCCGCTGACCACGCGAGAGAGCCTGCGCATCGAGGACCTCGACGGCTCCACGTTCGTGTATCCCTACAATCCCGAGTTCGACCGCTGCCTGCCCGACGTGGCCAGGCTCTTTGAGGAACGCGGCCTCAAGCTGCGCTCGCGCCCCCACGAGCTCGACGAGGTTGAGGAGCTGGGCCTCATGAAGATCGGGACGAGCGAGGTGTTCATCGTGGTGGAGAGCGCCGCCGCGTCGCCCGGGTCGTTCTACCTGCACAACCCCGACTTGACGATCGTGCCCTGCGCCGACGACGTGCTCGTGACCCGCTACGCCATCTGGCGGGCAGGCGACAAGAACCCGGTACTGGCGGCGTTTGTGGAAAAGCTCGCGGAGCTGGGGGGCTGAGGGGTTCCGCAAACCCCACCCTACCCCGCGCGCCCCCGCACGGCCTCGAGCAGCTCCTGCCGGCGCGAGACGCCGACCTTCTCGTAGATGTGCTGGGTGTGGGCCTTGGCGGTGCCCTCGGCTATGATGAGCTCCCGCGCCACGGCCGAGAGGCTCTTGCCCTGCACCAGCAGGCGCAGCACCTCGAGCTCGCGAGGCGTGAGCGCCCGCTCACGCGCCACGGCGTCGCAGGCGGTGAGCAGGCGCTCCTGCTCTGAGAGCATCGCCGGCGCCGCGGCGCGCCCCCGACCTCCCAGCGAGACCGCCGTAAAGACCACCACCAGCAGAATGCCCGCCACCGAGACCAGCGCGTCGCCATAGGGGGCGAGGCCCGGCGCCCCGAACACGAGCGACTCGACGCCGGCCCCCGCGTGGTCCACGAGCACGAGCGCCTCCTCGAGGCCGAAGAGCCACAGGGCCGCCACCCCCTTGCGCTTGGAGAGGTCGCACAGCAGCAAAAACACCACGCAGCCAAAGAGCGTGGAGCTCACCGAGACGCAGAACGCCCCGAACACGCTGCCGCCAAAGCCGAACAGCGGCACGAACAGCAGCCCGCACACCATGAGCACGGCCGGCGTGCGGTAAAGCCGCGTGAAGTCGAGGCGCCCCGAGAGGCAGTAGGCGCACACAAAGAGCAGCACGCCGCCCACCAGGGTGGCCCAGGTCGAGTGGGAGCCCACAAGCCACGCGTAGCCGTCGCCCACCCGCAGGGCGCACAGGCCCTCGATCAGCCCATAGAGCGCCACCAGGCCAAAGATGCGCAGGGGCACGTAGCGGCTCTGGGCGGCCCGGGGCCGGTCGGCCGGGTCGATGTACAGGCTGTAGGACCTCCAAACAAGGAGCAGCGAGAGCCCCGGAAGCGCCACGAGGGCCCCCTCTAGGTAGGGCACCCGGAGCCCCTCGAGCACAAAGGTCACCAGCACACCCAGAATCCAGCTGAACGAGAGGTACACGGCCACCCGCGTGGCGCTCAGGCACGCGTAGACCTCGCACCACAGCAAGATCATGACGGCCGAGCCAGCGCCCGCGCACACATCGCGCACCACGAGCAGCCCCGGGTCGAGCCATCCGTTCACGGCGGCGACCTGCATCGTCGACGACCCCGTCATGAGCGCGAAACACACGAGGTAGGGCCAGCGACGCCCGGCAAGCGGCACGAGCCGGCGCGCCCCGAACGCCAGCGCCACCGAGGCCGCCGCGAGGCACACGTCGTAGACGAGCTTGCCCTCCATGGGAGCGCCGACCGGCACGGGCAGCGCCGGGGCGGCGTACGACAGCGACACCCACGCGCGCCACAGGGCAAAGCCCAGGAACGCGAACGGCATGGTCCACAGCTCCGCAAGGCGCCCCCGCGTTGTGGCCCCCTCGACCTCGATGGCTTCTCCCATGGCTTCTCGCATGGCTTCTCGCCCTTCGTGCATACCGTCGGCACAACCGTAGCGCGTCTACTATAGCAAGCCGCCGGCCCGCCGCCCAGTGTGCGGGCGGCGCGCGGCACCCCGTTGGCCCGTTTTGAAAGAACGCCAGGTAAACGGGGGTCTTATAGGGGGTGTTAGAAGAATAAACAGGTTCGAAGCGCTCCTTCCGATACCAGTGGGGGCCTGATGGGGTCTAGGCTGGTGCCCGGTTCGTCACACCAACCCACCCATGCACAGGAGGAGAGCACCATGGCATCGCAGAACACCGCCGCGCAGACCGCTTCCGTAACCCGCCGCACCCTTGTACAGCTCGGCGGGGCCGCCGCAGCCGCGGCCACCGTTGCCGGCCTCACCGCCAACCGCGGCCTCGCCTACGCCGCCGTCGACGCCGCCGAGGCCGACGCGAGCACGCCCTCGTTCCTCATCAAGCCCGAACCCATCACCGACGTGGCCGAGACCCACGACTTCGAGATCGTGGTGGTGGGCGCCGGCGCGGCGGGCATGTCGGCCGTGCTCACCGCCGCCCGGGGCGGCGCGAAGGTGGCCTGCATGCAGGCCGAGGAGGCCCCGCTCTCCCAGGGCAACATGGCCGCCTGCCTCGACATGGAGCGCACGAGCCCGGCCGGCCGCGCCGCCCTCATCAGCAAGCTCATCGAGCTCTCGTCCCACCGCGCCAACCGCAGCCTCCTCGAGGCCTGGGCCGACAACTCCGCGGCCGCCCTCACCCAGTTCCGCGAGGCGGCGGCCGAAGGCGGCATCGAGGTGAACGAGGAGGAGCCCGACGCCGACCGCCACCTGGTGGTGAACGGCTACGACGTGTACCTCAAGGCCAACACCTACTTCGGCATCGGCCACTGGGAGGTCGTGAAGGCCATCGCCCCGCTCGCCGAGGCCGCCGGCGCCGAGTTCTTCTACAGCACCCCCGCCGTGCAGCTCGTGGTGGACGAGGACGGCGCCGTGACCGGCGTCGTCGGCCAGCGCGAGGACGGCTCCTACGTGCAGCTCAGCGCCAGCAAGGGCGTGGTGCTGGCCACGGGCTGCTACGGCTGCAACAAGGAGATGCTCGCCTACTACTGCCCCGACCTGCTCGAGTTCCCGCCCTATATGATCAAGAAGAACGGTGACGGCCACAAGATGGGCGTCTGGGCCGGCGGCGAGATAGAGCCCATCGGCCACACCAAGATGGTCCACGACGCCCGCGTCATGCGCGCCGACGCCCCCTACCTGCTCGTGAACTACAAGGGCGAGCGCTGCATGGCCGAGGGCCCGCTCCAGGGCTACCTCAACAACTACGTGCGCGACTACATCCACCAGGAGGGCGACGCCGCGGCCGGCAACCTCTACAGCGTGGTCGACGCCAAGTGGCAGGACCAGGCCGCCGAGTGGAAGGAGTGGAACCCCGAGGTGAACATCCGCACCTGCAAGGTGTACTACGAGGGCGACACCATCGCCGAGGCCTGCGAGGCCGCCGCAGCCGACGGCTACGTGCTCGACCCGGCAGCCGTCGAGACCACCGTGGCCCGCTACAACGAGCTTGCCGAGCTCGGCGCCGACGAGGACTTCGGCAAGGACGCCCGCTACCTGCGCGCCGTCGACGAACCTCCCTTCGCGATCATCCCCCACGAGATGGGCTACGGCCTGTCGGCCGTGCTGGGCGGCCTGCTCGTGAACGCCGACAACCAGGTGCTCAAGGCCGGCGAGCACACCCCCATCGAGGGCCTCTACGCCGTGGGCAACTGCGCCGGCGGCTTCTACGGCGGCATCGACTACCCCATGGACGTGCTCGGCCTCTCCATCGGCCGCGCCATCACCCAGGGCTACCTGGCCGGCAAGTTGCTCGCCGAGATGTAGCGGAGAAGGGCACGCGACGCCCCGCAACCTCGGGTTGGGATAGCCCGAGGTTGCGGGGCGTAAGGTTTGAGGGCTTGGAGAACCTGAGGGGCATGACGGCCTGAAGACCTGAGGACCGACGCTGGGCCGAGCATATGCATGCAAAGCCGCGCGGAGGCGCATTTTCATCCGGAGCATGCAGTAAAGCTCCCTTTCTGCGATGGCCGTGGCGGCCCCGCGAGTAAGGCACTTTTCCGCATCAATCACAGGTAACTTCGCAAGCGGACCCGCTTCTTCTCCACGTCCCCATCTGAGCGATCGCCCCCACCACTCTCGGGTGATTGCGCACAGCCATGGCATCGGGCCCAACCTAGGCCAGGCGCGCCGCGTGCGCTATGATGGCCCCAACCACGGGGATCAAACGGGAACCCAGCAAGGGTCAAGCGGGGATCAGGGGGCAGCCGCCATGGACTACGGAATGCTCGGGGCGTTTGCGACCGTCTACGAGTGCGGCAGCATCAACAAGGCGGCCAAGGAGCTGTTCATGTCTCCCCAGGGGATCTCAAAGTCCATCGCACGCCTCGAGGGCGAGCTGGGATGCCCCCTGTTCGAGCGCACCCACCAGGGGCTCGATCCCACGCGCGACGCCCGGGCGCTCTACGTGCGCTTGCGCGACCTCATGGACACCTGTGAGCAAATCCGCTCCCGCTCCGGGTAGCCCGCGGCGCACGCGGTGCTGCACGTGGTCTCGGCCAGCGGCACGCTCGCCTACGTGGGCCTCGGGTTCGTCAGCGGCTTCGAACGCGAGAACCCCACGGTCGAGCTGCGCATGGAAGACCTCACAAACCGCCTGGTAGACGAGGCACTCACGGCCCGCAGCGCCGACATCGGCCTGATGGTGGGGCCCATCGACCCCCAGCGCTACGACGCCGAGCTCTTCAGCGTGCACCCTCACCTGCTCATCGTGGACCGCAACGACCCCCTCGCCCTCAAAGAGCAGGTTGCCTATGCCGACCTCGAGGACCGCACCGTGATCCTGCTGGGCCGCGACCACCCGCTCTTTAAGACCTTCACCGACCGCCTGGCATCGGCCCACGTGGTCACCCGCGACACCATCGGCGTGGCCGTGCTCAACGACATGCTCCCCATGGTGTCGCGCGACGGGGCAGTGCTCGTCTCGGCCGACTTCTGGGCCCAGGCTACGGCAGGGCCCGGCCACGTGATCGTCCCCTTTGAGGACAAGACCCTGAGCTGGAACATCTACCTGGTACGACGCCGGGGAGAGACCCTTGAGCCGGCGGGCCAGGCGTTCTGGGACTACGCGCTCGCGTGGAGCCGGAAGCACAGGGCAGCAACCGGGACATAGGCGCTGAATCAAAACAGAGGCGGTTTTGGGGGAGGCGACGCGGGACCGGGATCCTCCAAGGGAAGGGTCGAGCACGGTGAGGGGAAGCGGCACCAAACCGGAGTTCTGTAAGTGGACCAGGGGGAAGGGGGCACGAAAATCGAGTTCTGTACGTGGGCCAGACGCACGCTGGCACCAGAATCGAGTTCTGTAAGGAATTCGATCGCGAATTGGCACCAAATCCGAGTTTTGCAAGCGGTCAGGCCTTCTATGCGGTTACAGAACCCGATTCCGGTGCCATCCGGCCCTTCGGAAGGTTACAGAACCCGATTCCGGTGCCACCCGGGGCACCCTGCAGTTACAGAACGAGGTTCTGGTGCCAGCCCAACGCAGTATCAGCATTTCTGCGGACTGCCCTAGCGAAGGGGCGCGTCGGTCCCCATGGGCAATACGTCCGAGAAGGTCGTCGATGTCACCCATTGTTCAGAACGATTCCAAGAATTGGACTGCTTGAGAGCGGTAAAAACGTCGCGCTTCGTCATTCCAACCGGTCCCTATCGCAGCCAGCAGTTGACCCCCTCCCCCATGGATCCCGTTTATTCCCAACGCGCGAACCACACGCCAGAATAGGCATCGTCGCAAGGGGAACGACCAAGGGATTGGGCCCATCCCGCCCTGCGGACACGACGCCGCATCGCAACCATACAAGGGAGAAGACAACCATGGAATCCATCACCCGCCGCTCGTTCGCCGCGGGCGTGGCCGCCGCCGGCCTCGCCACCTCTGCCATCGCCGCCAACGCCTTTGCCAGCGAGGCCGCACCCGCCCACACGGGTGGCAACGTGCCCGACGCCTGGGACCTCGAATGCGAGGTGCTCGCCCTGGGCGGCGGCTGCGCCGGCATGAGCGCCGCCTACAAGGCCGCCGACCTGGGCGCCGGCGTGATGCTCCTCGAGAGCCGCGGCTCCACCCAGGAGAACTCCACCTACTACTGCATGGGCAACTTCAACGTGGTGGGCTCCGACGAGCAGGCCGCCATGGGCATCGAGGACTCGCCCGAGGCCTACGCCGAGGACTTCATGAACATCGGCCGCGCCAACTACCCCACCGAGGAGACCTGGCACAACGTCGACGCCATCAAGCGCTACGCCGAGCACACCGTCGACGCCTACCGCCTGCTCAAGGACTGGGGCCTCGAGTTCCCCGACCCCATCCCCGCCACCGGCAACACCGTCGTGCGCTGCCACGCCCTTGACAACCGCCACATGATGGACCTGCTCACCGAGCACGCCGCCGAGGCCGGGGTCGACATCCGCTGCAACACCGAGTTCACCGAGCTCATCGTGGACGGCAACGGAGAGGTGCTGGGCGCCTACGCCATCGACCCGGACGGCAACCAGATCGCCGTCAAGGCCAAAAAGGCCACCGTGCTCGCCACCGGGCCCTTCATGCGCAACAAGGCCATGATGGAGGAGTGCATGCCCGGCGTGAGCGACGTCGACGTGGTATGCGGCCTGGGGGCCTACGGCGCCGGCCACATGGCCGCCGAGAAGCTGGGCGCCACCATGTGGGGCCGCAACAACCTCTACCTGGTGGGCGGCTACGACCCCTTTGGCACGCTCAACTACTGCGAGCTCTGCCAGTTCGGCGCCATCGACGTGAACCGCGACGGCGACCGCTTCTGCAACGACGGCAACCACTGGAGCTACGAGCGCTCGCAGGCCACCATCAACCAGGGCATCAACCCCGAGACCGGCACCTACTTCAGCTGGGTGATCATCGACCAGTCCATGTACGACAACGCCATGGAGATCGGCGCGCCCCTGGGCCTCACCGAGGCGAGCGCCGAGCTGCTCAAGAAGGCCGACACCATCGAGGAGCTGGCCGAGCTCATCGGCACCCCCAACCTGCCCGCCACCGTGGCCAAGTACAACGAGGACCTCGCCAACGGCGGCGACACCCTCTTTGGCCGCATCTACCGCAACGGCGCGGGCACCGGCGACCCCATCCCGCTGAAAACCCGCCCTTCTACGCCTGGGCCGAGCGCCCCTGCGTGCTGCTCTCGCCCACTATCGGCTTCATCACCAACGAGAAGAACGAGCTGCTCGACGTGTACGGCAAGCCCCTGGGCGGCGGCAGGCTCTTTGCCTGCGGCGAGCTCACCGAGCGCACCGTGACCGGCAACAAGTACCTCGTGGGGTCGGCCATCTCGTACGGCACCACCATGGGCCCGCTCATCGGCGAGGACGCCGCGGCGTTGGAGAGCTGGGAGTAGGCGAGAAAAGAGGCGACTGTTCTGTCCACAGGAATCCCCCCAAGGGGCCAATCGGTCGAGCAAGTCGCGATCCCGTCCATATTCCCAGGGTGGGAGCCTCTTCCTCCAGGAATTGACCCCAGCGTTATGGGGGGCATAATTCAGATGTGGAAAAAACCTACGGGTTGCTCGGCGGGCTGGCGCAAGCTGGTTCGCCTTGATTTTTTATTGGACGCCCTTCTCCCCCACCCCCCATCCGCAAAGCCATCCCTTGACACCCCGCGCGCCATCGCGTATACCTATCGGCCAACTATCGGACCCAGGACTCACCCGAAGGGAGGACACGGAAGCCATGGCACACGCCGCCCGCCACAACATGGTCATGCGAATGTGCCGAATGCGCACGATGGGCATCGCCCGTTGTGCCGCCTTGCCGCGCTAAGTCGCAGCCGGGCCTTCCGCGTCTCGTTGGTGACTCTTGGGTTTCTTGGCCTGCAGGCCACAAAACCCCTCTTAGGCGCATATGATTGCTTCGGCAGCCCGGTCGCTTGGCGCGATTCGGCCGCCCCAGCACCATAGGTAGCCGAGCGACACCTCATAAGCTGCAGCACAGCACGACGCAGCCATGCGAGACGCGAGGCCGCAAGACGGTACAGCCGGCCCTGCCGCCGACCACCTGCCGAACGTCGACCCTTGGTATGCACGCCCTACCCGCAGAAAGGTGTTACCCATGTCGAACGCAACCCTCTCCCGCCGCACCTTCGCCACCGGCCTGGCAGCCGTCGGCCTTGCAGCCGCTTCGCTGGCCCTGACCGGCTGCGGCGAGGACAAGACCGCCACCGATGACAAGAAGATCACCGTGGCCGCCTCCCCCACCCCCCACGCCGAGATCCGGAACGGCCCGGTCAAAAAGGAGCTCCAGAAGGACGGCGGTGCGCCCGCGGTCAAGGC
>JAHZGC010000009.1:50080-139435 GCA_019421015.1 Coriobacteriaceae bacterium
GCCCAACCTCGTCACCGAGAGCGGCGAGGTTGACGCCAACTACTTCCAGCACACCCCCTACCTCGACAGCTTCAACGAGGAGAAGGGCACCCACCTGGTGTCGGTCGAGGGCATCCACTTCGAGCCCTTCGCCCTTTACCCCGGCCGCACCGCCAAGCTCGAGGACCTCGCTGAGGGCGCCATCGTGGCAGTGCCCAACGACACCTCCAACGAGGCCCGCGCGCTGCTGCTGCTCCAGGACGCCGGCCTGATCACCCTGGCCGAGGACGCCGGCATAACCGCCACGGTGCGCGACATCACCGACAACCCCCTCAACCTCGAGATCAAGGAGCTCGAGGCCGCCGCGATCCCCCGCGTGCTCGAGGACGTCGACATCGCCGCCATCAACGGCAACTACGCCCTGGACGCCGGCCTGACCCCCGACCAGCGCCTCTGGGTCGAGGACCCCGAGGGCGTGGGCGCCACCACCTACGCCAACATCCTGGTGGTCAAGGAGGGCAACGAGGGCTCCGAGAAGACCAAGGCCCTGGCCGCCGCCCTTACCAGCGACGCCACGCGCGACTACATCAACGACACCTACGACGGCGCCGTGGTGCCGGTGTTCTAAATGATCCGTACCGAGCACCTGTGCAAGACGTTCGGCGAGGGCACCGCGAATCCCCACCCCGTGCTGCACGACATCAACCTCACCATCGACGACGGCGACGTCTTTGGCATCATCGGCTCCTCGGGGGCCGGCAAGTCGACGCTCGTGCGCTGCATCAACCTGCTTGAGCGCCCCACGTCGGGACGGATCCTCATCGACGGCAAGGACGTCACGGGCTACCGGGGTCGGCAGCTGCTCGACCTGCGCGCCTCCATAGGCATGATCTTTCAGAACTTCAGCCTGTTCCAGCAGCGCAGCGTGCTCCACAACGTGGCCTTCCCCCTCGAGCTCGGCCACCGCGGCAGCAGGGCCGAGCGGGAGGGGCGGGCCCGGGAGCTGCTCGAGCTGGTGGGCCTGGCCGACAAGGCCGACCACTACCCCTGCCAGCTCTCGGGCGGCCAGCAGCAGCGCGTCGCCATCGCCCGCGCGCTGGCCAACGACCCCAAGGTCATGCTCTGCGACGAGGCCACGAGCGCCCTCGACACCCGCACCACGGTGTCGATTCTCGAGCTTTTGGCCGACATCAACAGGCGCCTCGGCGTGACCATGGTCATGATCACCCACTCGCTCGCGGTGGCGCAGCGCGCCTGCAACCGCATCGCCGTGATCGATGCGGGCACCATCGTGGAGGAGGGCCCCACCGAGCGGATCTTCTCGCACCCCGAGAGCCCGGTGACGCGCGACCTGCTGCGCTACGACAACCTGACCACCGCGACCACCGGGGAGGAGGAGCGCTGATGGAGTGGCTGGCGAACTACTGGGACTCCTACGGCGAGCTGCTGCTCGAAGGCACCTGGGACTCCGTGGTGATGACCGGCATCTCGGTCTTCTTTGCCTACGTGGTGGGCATCCCGCTCGGCGTGCTCGTGGTGCTCACGGCCAAAGGCGGCCTGCACCCCCACCGCGCGCTCAACGCGGTGCTCTCGTGGGTCATCAACATCGGGCGCTCGATACCCTTCATCATCTTGATGTTCGCGATCATCCCCTTCACAAGGATGATCGTGGGCACCTCGCTGGGCGTGCCCGGTGCCGTGGTGCCGCTCACCGTGACGGCCATCCCCTTTGTGGCGCGCATGGTGGAGCAGAGCCTGGCCGGCGTGGACCCGAGCCTCGTGGAGGCCGGCCAGAGCTTTGGGGCCAACACCTGGCAGATCGTCTACAAGGTCTACCTGCGCGAATCGCTGCCCTCGCTCATCCGTGGCGCGGCCATCACCTTTGTGACGCTCTTCGGCTTTGCCGCCATGGCGGGCTGCGTGGGGGCCGGCGGCCTGGGCGACATCGCCATCCGCTACGGCTACCAGCGCTACCAGCCCGACGTCATGGTGGGCGCGCTGATCCTGTGCATCGTGGTGGTGCAGCTGGCCCAGAGCCTCGGCGACTGGCTGGCCGACCGGTTCAACCACAAGGTGCGGTAGGCGGACATAGGGCCCGCAGTCGACCAACGCCGGTACGCGAGCTTGCGCACAGGCCAGTCTGCTGGAACGAATAGAGGGGAGAACCTCACGGCAATGTGGGGTTCTCCCGTTTTTTGGCGGGGCGGCGCGTTCGTTGCGGGGGCGTCTACTCAAGCTCCACCCGATCGACCAGATCAACGAGTTCGGCGCGTGTATGCACGCCGAGCTTCTCGTAGATGTGCCCGGTATGGGCACGCACGGTTCCCGGAGCTATAAACAGTTGCTCGGCAATCTCGGAGGCGGTTTTTCCCTCCATCAAGAGCACCAGCACACCCTCTTCGCGCTCGCTCAAGTCGGCATTGCGCGCAACTCTGCTGCACCGAGCCGCCACCGGGCCGGCCGTGGCCATCGAACAGACGCCACGCCAATAGGCGAGCAGGTCAAACCTCTTAGATGACGCCATCGCCAAAAGAGCTAGAATTCCGATGGCGACCACCGCAAACAGCAGCACGGTCATCGTGGGAGTAAGGCCAATCGCCCTCATGAACACACGGGTGAGCAGCGTTGCGACGTACCACCCCAAAGAAAGGAGGCCGTAGGTCCATGCCGCGCTCGTTCGGCGCAACGCAGCAGACCCGCACATGAAGGTAACGGCCAGAGACGTGATGATGACATTTGCCGCACTGAGGCACGCTTGGATGGCCACGATATTCTCGCCCGAAAAGACCGCAACGGCAAACCCGAGCACAAGCAGCCCCATGGCAACGCGATAGATCTGGGTGTAATCAAAGCGCAGGCCGGCCCCTATAAAACCGGCACCGATCACCAGCAAGGGAACGGTCTCGCCGACAGCCGTGGCGAGGTTGGAATAACCCAGCCCACTGTATGACGTGCCGATACCGTAGGCCACCGTAAAGACGCAGGTCCATACGACAATCCATATCTGCTGAGAAGTTAGCATCCCGGGGACGGCGCAGGATGCGGTTTCAACACCCGAAGTGCACGCCTCGCCCTGGGCCGATGACCGCCAGGCTATCCTGTCGAGCGCCAAAACCGCCATCGAAAGCACTGGCAGCGTCACGGCCTCGGCGCAGGCAAGATGGGCGGGCAGGTATGAAAGCGAAATCCTGAGCACAACGTTTATGGGCCACGACCCCACATAGGCGATAAGCACGGCAGCGGGAGAAAACCTCCCCATCCATTCCGCCCACACCGCCATGAGCACCGCAAAACCCATGCTCGGCAAAAAAGTGAGCGGGGCGGCAGCTTGTAGAGGTGGCGCTTCTCCCAATAGATAGAACGGGACGGCCAAGACGGTGCCCGCGACAACCGCCGCAAGGCCAAACGCCGCGGCTTTGCAACGGGCCAACGACATAAAGTGGCGTACGAGCACAAGCACGAGCACCGTACCCAATATGGTTCCAAGCGTAAAGCCGTCCCTCGGGGTGCAGCCCCAGAACGCGGCGTCTCCCATCTCCTGGGCTATGAGCGAGAACATCCAGCTTCGCCAGGTACGCAGCAGGGCAAGGCTCGCGGCGCACATGACAATGCGGGGCAGCAGGCTAACCAGGGCAGCACGGTCGTCCGCAACGGACCGGTCCTCTTTGTCCAGTCCGCCCCGCGTCATGCCTCTTCACCCCTTTGAACAAATACCCGTCAAAAACCGCTCCATACTAACACGCAGAATTGCAAAACCGCAGTAAGCAGACCGTGCTTATTGACTCGGACGGCCTCCCAACACCCATACGAGCGCATCCGTAAAACTCCAGCGGCAATTAAGAGTGCCCGCTTATTGTCCAAGCACGTCGACCATCCCTAGCATGCATCTCAACGCGAGATCGGCCCCGCTGCCCACATCAGAGAGGCGAGGCCTTCTCGACACAACACGTGAGAAAGGACAAGACGTATGGAACTCACCAGAAGGTCGCTCATCGCTGGCTCTGCGGCCGTTGCCGCGACGGGCGTTTCGGGGGCTTCCCTTGCCCGCGCCGATGAGACCTCGACCAGCTTTGCCACAACAATTCCCTGGGATGTCGACTACGACGTCGTGGTCATCGGCTATGGTGCCGCCGGTTGCACCGCGGCCATCACAGCCGCCGACGACGGGGCAAAGGTCCTCTTGGTCGAGAAGGCCCCGTGGGGCCGAGAGGGTGGCGACACCATCTTCAGCGGCCAATGCTGCATGGGCGTCGAGGCCGAGCATGTCGACGACCTGGTGACCTACTTCACCTCTATGTGCGACCGCTACACTAACTATGACCCCGAGTGCTTCCAGGTCATGGCCGAAGGCTGCGCTGAGAACTTCGACTGGCTGGTCTCGCTGGGCGCCGATCCCGAGCCCCTGACCCAAAACGCCGGTGAGACCGGCTGGCGCGGAAAGGGCAGCGGCTATTATTGGAACGAGAACCCGCACCTGGAGGGATCGGGCTTCAACATCAGCTGGGTCGTCGACGGCAACGAGTCGGTCAGCCCACTCTACTGGCTCCTGCACGACAACGTGGAGGCACGCGACAACATCGACGTATGGTACGAGGCCCCGGCAAAGCACCTCATCCAGGATCCCGCCACCAAAACCATCTACGGCGTTCAGGTCGAGAAAGACGGAGCCCCAATCAACATCCTGGCCCGCAACGGCGTCGTGATGGCCCTTGGCGGCTTTGAGAACAACAACACCATGATCGGCGACTATCTGCAACGCCCCTACGCCTACGTGTTCGCCGGCAAGTACAACGAGGGCGACGGCGTGAAGATGGCCATCGAGGCCGGCGCGGACCTGTGGCACATGTCCAACTCCGCAGGCTTCATATGGAGCTACAAGAACGACAACATGGAGTGCTCCATCTATCCCTTCACCGTTAAAAACGGTATCCTCGTGGGCCCCGGTGGTACCCGCTTTATGAACGAGGCCTACACCAACAAGCACGGCCGCATCGATATCGGCGGCCGCATGATCCAGACCCCCTACCCCAACCCAACCTACATGATCTGCGACGCCGACGCGCTCGCTTCCAAGAGCCTGCACGCCGCATGGTCGGAGGGCAATGTTAAGGAGGTCGAGAAGGGCTGGATTGGCGAGGCTGCTACCATCGCCGAACTTGCAGAAGCCATCGGTGTTGACCCGGAGAAACTCCAGGAGACCGTGGACTCCTACAACGCCGCCTACGATGCCGGGGAGAACGCCGACTTTGGCCGCCCCTATGACACCATCGTTCCCATCAAAAAGGCCCCGTTCTACTACGTCGAAGTCGGCCCCACGATGTACAACACTCAGGGCGGCGCTCGTCGCAACAAGAACGCCGAGGTCATCGACATTGCCGGCAACCCCATCCCGCACCTCTACAGCGCCGGCGACTTCGGCGCCATCTGGCCCGACATGTATAACGGGTCGGGCAACCTGGGCGAGTGCGTTGTCTTTGGCCGCATCGCAGGCCACGGCGCCGCAGCGGCAAAAGACGACGTGGACCTCGAGGGCGTGCAGGTTGCAGGCAGCAAGGTGGACGCGGGCATTCCCACCTTTGAGACCGGCGAGAATGAGTACATCGGCATGGGGCGCGGCAAGGGTGGCCAGGTTGTGGTCAAGGTCACCATGGACGGGGACACCATCACCGATATCGCGCTGCTCCAACTCAACGAGACCGTCGGCCTGTGCGATTACGCTATCGCCGAAATTCCAGCCGCGATTATCGATGCCCAGAGCACCGAGGTCGACGTCTGCACCGGCGCAACCCGCACGAGCAACGCCATCAAAGAAGCCGTTGCCGATGCGCTTGCACAGATCGGCTAACCGCGGAAACGCTTCTCCAAACCTTCCGTAAAACATGTGCCCCCAGAAGCCCGGTCTACCCGTGCTTCTGGGGGCACAGGCCATCCCATCCAAGTGTATCAAGTGTAAAAACATCGCATCACGATGATCGAAATCGAATTCATTGCACGATGGGACGGGGCGAATCCGTCAAAAACGAATCGCCGTGCACGGTTTGGGGGCGCAAACCGCCCCCTTGTGTCCATCTGGCCGCCCTAGCATCGTGCAATGAACGCATATCACGTCATGGCAACAAGATATTTTGACCGATGATACTCCAATCACAGCACAGCCACCCGCCCGGCATGCCGTCCTGCCACCGGCTCGGCCGCATGCTACTCCGCGGCCTCGACCGCCTCCTCGACAGCGCTCAAGCGCAGGTCGCCCTCGCGGATCCAACCGGCCTTGCGCAGCGCCAGGCCGAACGCCCAGGTCAGCACCGCCGGCAGCACAAAGCATACGAGCACAAGGCCCACCCAGTCGAAGACGGTGATCGACGCCATGGCGCCCGAGGACACGTCATTCAGCCAACCGGTGTAGACGCCGATGGGTCCCACCAGGCCGCAGGTCCCCATGCCCGACGAGATGGCGGCACCGTTCATCTGCAGGTGGAACACGCAGGTGGCGATGGGGCCGGTGATAATCGAAGCCAGAATCGGCGGAATCCAGATGCGCGGGTTGCGTACGATATTGCCCATCTGGAGCATCGAGGTGCCCAGGCCTTGAGACACCAGGCCACCCCAGCGGTTCTCCTTAAAGCTCATGACCGCAAAGCCCACCATCTGGGCGCAGCACCCGGCCACAGCCGCTCCACCCGCAAGGCCCGTGAGCGAAAGCGCCGCACAGATGGCCGCACTAGAGATGGGCAGCGTGAGCGCAATACCCACCAGGGCCGAGACCGCCATACCCATGAGCAGCGGCTGGAGCTCGGTGGCCGCCATGATGACACTGCCCACCCACGAGGCGCCAGCCCCGATGGCCGGCGCGCAGAGCATGGCTAGGCCGCATCCGACCACGATGGTCACGAAGGGGGTCACGAGGATGTCGACCTTGGTCTCCCCCGCCACAAGTTTGCCCAGCTCAGAGGCCACAATGGCCACCACGAGCACGGCCAAGGGGCCGCCCGCGCCACCCAGGCTGTTGGCCGCCACGCCCACCGCCACCAGCGAGAACAGCACAAGCGAGGGCGCCCGCAGAGCAAAGCCGATCGAGACGGCCATGGCGGGGCCGGCCGCGCCCTTGGCGAAGGTGCCGATCTCGTCGAGCACGGGAATCCCCAGCTGCTGGCCCAGCGTCGAAAGGATGGTCCCCATCAGCAGCGAGGCAAAAAGCCCCTGTGCCATGGCACCCAAGGCGTCGATAAGATAGCGTTGAACCGAAATCTGAACATCTTTGCGTTTGAGGAACCCCTGGACCTTGTCCATGTGGCACAGCCTTTCTGCTATAGGTTTGTATGTACGGGGTTTGCGACGGGCAGGAGCTCTGCGCAAAAATATTGGGGGAGGTTATACGCTCTTCCGAGGCTGGCAGTGACCCACAAAACCATTTCGACAGACAACCGACACAGCGCAACCGTTTGTACGGCAGGCCGCGGGATCCCAACGGACAGATGGGGCCATAGTGCGGGCGGGTCGGGTCACCCGGATCGGCGGTTGGACAAAACCCCGCGTGGTGCAGGCGCGGTTTCGCTCCAAGTGGACAAAACCCACCATGGTGCGGGCGCATTGGAAAAAACCGCGCCCGCACCATAGGGCCTTCTGTCCAGCAAGACTAACCCGCACCCCAAGCGCCCGCAGAAGAGCTAGTTCTGTCCGGCCGGCAAGGCCCCGCAGCCTGCGATCGCCGCCACCACGAAGCTGCCCACCCAGTGGTCGGCAAGGTAGCCGTCGAGCACGAGGCCATCGAGCCCCTGACGCTCCCAACGGGCGGCCTGGGTAGCCAGGTACGCCCTGGCCTGCAGGTCGGAGAGCCCCGCGGCCGCGTCGCGCGCAGCTATGCAGCGGGCCAGCGGAAGCGCCACCTCGTGGACGCCCAGGTAGCTGGTGCCATCCCAGGCAGCAGGAATATCGGGCAGCAGCGGGGTGACGCTGGGATCGCGGGGACCCTCCTGCACCCCAAAGCCCTCCCCCGCCTCAAACGCCCGGGGGAGAAACCCACGCATCCAGCGATCGTACTCGCCCGGCCCCAACGCCCGCGCCATAAGGGCCGCCTCGTTGAGAATGGGCGAGGTAAAGGTCTCCCCGCTGGGCTCATAGGCGCAGGGGGCGCAGACATCGCGCAGGTAAAGGGCCCGGGCACGCTCAGCGATGGCATCGAGGAGGGGCTTGTCGGCGGTCCTGGACGCCCAGTCCCAGGCCACGGCCAACGACCAGGCGGTATCGGAATGCATTCCGGAACGCACCGGCAGCGCGCAGGTTTGAACCCACCGGCGCACCCGGGGCAGCAAGACACCCACCAAGGGTTGCAGGGCCGCACGCCACTCGGGATGCGTCTGCGCGATCTCGGGCCGGGCAAGCTCGGCGTCGAGGGCCAGCAGCCACGTCAGACCGTAGGGCCGCTCGGTGTGCTCGGGCAGCTGCTCCCACGAGGCCGCCTCGCGAGCCAGCGCCTCCGACCGAAAGCTGCGTGCAAGAGCCGCGGCGGTGCGGGCAGCTAGGTCGGGGTCGAGCGCCCCATGGGCCAGCAGGCGTACAAGCGACCAGTGGGAATGCACGCACGAATGCCAGTCGAACGATCCGTAGAACACCGGAAAGCGGTCGGCAGGAAGCTGCAGGTCGCCGGGGCCATGGAGCACCTGCGACGCCGAGCAGGGGTAGGGCCGGTGGATTTGGGCCAGGATGCACTCGGCCACGGACTGGGCCACCGAGAAGCGGTGAGCGGGCCGGATCGTCGACGGGGCCTTGTCGCCTATCATGGGGGGCGCCTTTCTGGGAGAAACGCAAGATGCGGGCCACGGCAACCGCGCAGATCGGGCATCGCGCGGCCGTTGGAATTCAGTTGTACCACATGGCGGGAGCGCAATCGACAGGCAGTGATAAACGGAGGCCAGCGGGCGGTGTAAGGAACCAGGGGGTGAGGGGCTATTTATCAATATGGAACACATGCATGTTGCGCCGACGAAATACAGCCGCGTAACGGGGGTTCGTGTACCATGTTGGAATTGATACGTTGAGGACCCGAAGGTCGCCGTCGGACTTAGACGGAGAAAACCGCTGGTAAATGGCGCGTGGGGCACGATGCATCGTTAATAGGAATGTACCAATGGGCACAAAATGATCAATTATAGAAATACTCTCTCACTCCCGCGGTACACGAACCCCCATTTTGCGGGTGTAGTTGCTGCCAATAGGCTTAAATATTTCAATTATGATTTAAAACTGCCAACGCCCCATCGAACGGCGGCAAAAACCAACGGGAGCGGGTGCGAGATGTTCGAGAATAGGTCTTGGTCCCATTAGAAAGTCGAGCCCACCCCCACCCCCGCATAGAGACCCCCGGCAAACCCGAGGGCCTCTCCGCTGCAGGCACCTTCACATGCGCCCCAACCACGTCGTACGTGCGGGGCCCCTGCGCTCGCCTTACGCCGTAAAGCCGGCGGCGATGTCGTCCACGATTTCCTGGCAGGTCTTGATGCTCGTGATGCTGTTCACGGCGTCGTTCATGCCCACGGGCATCGACTCGTCGCCCATGCGCATGGCGGCAAACATGCCCATGTACTTCTCGGCCAGCTCGCCGGCGGTGGCGCCGCCGTTGGCCATCTCCTCGCACTCACGCGAGAACTGGCAGTCGTTGGCACGCACAAAGCCCACACTGGCACGCCACTCGACGAGGTCCTCGGCGCGGGAGTCCACAATGACCTGCTTGGCATAGTCGGAGCAGGGGCTCTCCTCGGAGGCGTTGAAGCGCGTGCCCACATAGGCGCCCTCGGCACCGGCGGCAGCGGCGGCCGCGGCGGTGGCGGCGTCAACGATGCAGCCCGAGGCCATCAGCGGCACGGTGATCTGCGGACGGGCCTCGGTGAGCATGGTGGCCAGCGTGATGCGGGTCTCGGTCATGTGGCCGCCCTGGCCGTAGCCCGAGGCAACCACGATGTCGGCGCCGGCGTCCTGGGCGGCAACAAGGGCCGGGACGGTGGTGTTCACGTCGCGGTAAATCACGGTAAAGCCGTTGTCCTTGAGGTTCTTGATGGTATCGGTGTCAACGGCGTAGTCGTTGGCCTTGGAGCCCTGGCCGAGCACGAACACGATGGAGACGCCCTCGTCCTGCAGCATCTTCATGGTGTCGGCGTCGTAGCCATAGAAGCCCACGCAGAAGGGCTTGTCGGTGAGCGACTTCACGGTCTGCAGGTCCTCCTGCGAGGGCATGCCGATGATGCCCATGCCACCGGCGTTGGACACGGCGGCGCACAGCTCGGGGCTGGTCAGGCCGCTCATGAAGGCCTGAATGACGGGCTTCTCGATACCCAGGATCTCGCACACGCGGTTAGGGGCGGCCTCGTCGGCAAAGGCGGAGCCGGCGGCCACGGTCGAGACGGAGGCCACAGCAGCGGCGGAGGCGGCCTTTACAAAGGAACGACGGTTCATCATGGGGTTCTCCTCTTGGGGATGTGGGGCGTCGGGCGACGCAAACTACAGGGAGAGGCCGGGACCTTGGCAGCCCCGGCCTCAAGCGGGGCGATAGTACCCGCGAGTCTTACCTACGCGGTCCAGCCGCCATCAGACTTGATCTCGTCGCCGTTGATGTTCTTGGCAGCGTCGGAGGCCAGGAAGAGGGCCAGGGCAGCAATCTCCTCGGGCTGAGCCTGGGTGATGTACTTGGCACCCTGTTCGTTGCACTTCTGCAGGCACTCCTGGTCGACGTTGCGCATGGAGGTGCCGATCTCGGTTTTCACGCCGCCGGGGAGGATGGCGTTGCAGCGGATGTTCTTGCCGCTGTAGCTAAAGGCAACCTGGCGGGTCATGGCGATGAGGGCGGCCTTGGTGGTGTGGTAGTCAACGCCGAAATAGCCGGCGATGCCGCCCACGGAGGCGATGTTGATGATGGCGCCGCCGCCGTTTTCGACCATGTCCTCGATAACGGCCTTGGTGGCGAAGATCGGGGCGTTCAGGTTCAGCTCGACCAGGTAGTCCCAGTTGTCCTCGTCCAGACGGCCCACGGCGCTGTAGCTGCCGATCTGGCCGGCGTTGTTCACCAGGATGTCCACGGGGCCGTAGAGCTCCTGGGCAAAGGCGATGGCCTGCTTGGTCTGCTCGCGGTCGGAGAGGTCGGCCACGAAACCGGCGATCTCACCGGCATAGTTGGCAGACTCCTCGGAAAGGGCGGCCAGGCGCTCCTCGCGACGGGCCACGCCCACGACCTTGGCACCCTCGCGGGCATAGGCACGGGCAATCTCGCGACCGATACCGGAGCTGGCGCCGGTCACCACGGCCACCTTGCCGGCGAGCAGGCCGCTCGGCTCAACAAAGTTGGCGGCGATGCTCTCCTCGTTGGGGGTGGCCCAGGGATCCTCTTCGGGCTGGTTGGGCTCCATGGGAACGTAGTCGCCCTGGGGCACGAAGGGGCGGCCGGGGGTGGCGTAGCCCATGATGGGCAGCTCGTTGCCGGTCTCGGCGGCAAAAGCGGGCTTAACGGCCTCGGCAGAGGCGAAGGCGGCAACGCTGGCAGCAACGCCTGCGGCGGCGGCACCGGCAAGAAGCTCGCGACGACCAACGGTGATCTGGCTCATGGTAGATCCTCCTTGTGACGTGGTGCTTGGAATGGATGCGTAGGAGGGCGTCCCTTACCGAGCCGAGGCAAGCAGCCTTTGCAAGGCCCCGGCGTCCCTTGCGCCCTTCGACGCCACGAACTCTACGCGCCGCCGAGGGGTTGGCAGAAATACATAGTTGGCTTGGCAGTTATGACGCGCAGTTGCCTTTGGGCGGAATTAATCGCATGGCAGTCATGCCCAAGCGCTATAAATCGAGGTGAGATGCTTTGAATCTTATTGGTCGATTCGTGACACAATGGGAGAGAGTTGCCTATACAGGGGGAGACACCATGCCGTTTTCTGACCTCGAGAACTTTAAGGTGCTGGCCGAGAAGCTCAACTTTACCAACGCGGCCAAGGCCCTGTTCATGAGCCAGCCCTCGCTCAGCAAGAGCATCGGCAGGCTCGAGGACCGGCTGGGGTTCTCGCTCTTTGACCGCAACACCCGCGAGGTGGAGCTCACCGCCGCCGGCCGCTCCTTCTATAAGGACACCATCGAGCTGCTCGACCTCTACGAGCAGGCCGTGACCCGCGCGCGGGCCCAGAGCAAGCGCTCGAGCGCGGCCATCAAGGTGGGCGGGCACTTTGCCAACCCCCGGATCTACTCGGCCCACGATATGGCCCGCAGCCTGCTTATTACCGAAAACGCCCCCTTCGAGGTCGTTACCGACGCCCGCCACGTGGGCAGCATCGAGCGCAAACCGGGGCTCGACGACCCTTTTGACGACGCGTTGGTCGGCGTGGACGACGTGAACCTGCTCTACTGCAGCAGCGAGGTGGCAGATTCCGGCCTTGTGATATCGGAACCCCTGTTCAGCGAGCAGTTAGCAGCGTTCGTGCCGCGGGGGTCAGACCTGGCCGATAAGGGCCAAATCCACCTTGCCGACCTGGCCGGCCACTGCATCATCCGCACCACGACCTACCGCACCTTCGCGCGCGCCGTAGAGGACGCCCTTGAGCGGGCCGGCGTGGAGTTTCGCACCCGCACCCGGGTGGCCGACTCCATGGGCGACCTCATGCAGCACCGCTCCAACGACGAGGTGATCGTGCTGGCAAGGTCTATGGCAAACCTCGTGCCCGCAACCGCCGAGTCGGCGTTCGTGCAGCTCGACTGCATCGACGACGACGCCCGCGTGAACGTGGTGGCGGCATATTTGCCCGAACGCAACAACCCCCAGGTGGCTCGGTACCTGGAGGCTGTGCAGGCCGTGACCAGGCAGGGCTAAAATGTGTCTATACGCAAAGTAATATATGTCTAAAAATGCGTCTATGCGCAGGGTTTAAACGAAATGAGGCTTTTGTTCACCCCGGGGTTTCCCGCCCTGCCTACTCCCCCATCAGCCAGTCCACCAGCTCCTGACGGCCGTGGGTCCCCGTCTTCTTGTAAATGTTGCGCAGGTGCGTGTAGAGCGTCGCGCTGCTGATCGAGAGCTCCTGGGCTATGGCGGGGTTGTCCCACCCCTGAAGCACGCACTGGGCGATCTCGCGCTCGCGCTGGGTCAGCGCGGCATCGCGGGAGGCCCGCTCCACGCGACGGCGGCACGCGTCGTCGTCAGAGAGGTCTAGCGGGGCCTCGATGCCGCCGGTCACCTCGCGGACCTTCTGCTCGTTGAGCAGGAACGTCGACACAAGCGCCGCCGCGATGCACGCCCCGGCGCTGATACCGAAGCTGCTGGGCAAGACGCGCACCAAGGCCCCGCTCAAAAACTGGCTACCGAGCGTGCAGACGCTCAGGCACACCGACCCGAAGGCAAAGACGCAGACGGCCGGCATGCCCACCGAGCGCACCATCGACCCCCAGAGCCCCCAGGTAAAGATGATATAGAACGTCCAGGCAAACCCGATGAACACCACCTCGTAGGCCTGCTGGCCCGCCTCGATAAAGAACACGGCCGAGACGCACAACACGAGGATGGGCAGCATGAGCCTAAAGACCAGGGTGAAGTCGGACACCTGGGGCAGCATCAGGGCGCACAGCGCCACCAAAAGCGACGTGGCCAACCCCACGTACAGGGTCAGGAACTCGTCGGGCAGGGTCGTTTTGCCCTCAGAGAAGCCGTTGGCCAACAGCAGGATCGCCCCGTAGCACCCAACCCCCAAAAGCACGCAGGCTACGGTGCTACCCTTAGGACGGCCCCGACGGATGCCGGGCTTCTCGCCTACATCCGCCACACCGCGCCGCTGAACAAGCTCCCAGATCAAGGCCGACAGCACGGGCAGCACCCCTTGCACAACCGCGCACAGAGCGGCCGGCAGGGCCGCCATCACCAGGGCTCCCCCGTAGGCGGACGCATAGGCAACGGCGACGCAGGCAAGGATCCCTCCCGGCGAGAACCGGCAGAGCTGCTCGGCCCAGACCACGACCACCCCCGCCGCGCAGGCAAAGGCAACCCGGGCCACATAGGCGGCCCAGAACTCCACGGAGCCGGTTAGCGACGCGGCACCGAAGACAGCCGTCGCCCCGCAGAGTGCCGCGGCCCCCAAGCCGATCATAGACCGGCGCGAAAAGCGCGGCCTCTTATATGCCACGAGCCCTGCTACCAGGAGCAGCAGCGCGTACACGACGTCCTCGACCAGCGAGGCCGCAGTGCCCGCCGCAAACGCCGTGCTCTCCAACGGCACGAACACCGTGGGCGAACCCGCAACGACGCTCCACATGCGAAACAGGCCGAACCCCAGGGCAATCAGCCAAAAGACGGGGGTCCGCACGTCGGCGAGGACGGGGCGCACGCGCTGCGACGCGTGCCGCAGCAGGCGGTCTATGGGTTTGCAAGAATCCGCGGCCATCCCGACGTGCCCCTCCCCCCGTTTCCCAAAACTCTCTGCCAGGTTGTAACACAACGCGGCCTTGAAAACGCGAAGAACCAGGACACGGGTGCCGCGGCATACCACAAAAGGCGGCTACCTAAGAAATACCTAACCCTTTAGAGCCCCCTACCAAAAAGCTCAGAGCAGATTCGGGCCCTCCGCGCCGAACCGCACCCTAAAGTAGGACGGCAGAGGCCCGTGGGCGCCAAAGCCCCCAGCCTCCTTCTATCCTTCGAGATACACAAGGGGAGCATCATGGAAGCAATCAGCCGCAAGCACTTTATCGCCGGGGCAGCCGGAAGCCTCATCGGCGCTGCCGCCCTGGGGGCAATGGCCTCCGCCGCCAACGCGACCGAAGCCGCACCCGAGACCGCCGAGGCCAAGGCCCCCGCAGCCGGCGGGCTGACCGACGGCATCTACCTCACCCGCTCCGTGAGCATGCACGGCCCCATCAACGTAAAGACCGTCATCGCCGACGGCGCCATCGCCGAGGTGGCCGTGCTCAACCACCGCGAGACCTACGTTATCGGCGAAACCGCCGTCAAGCGCATGCCCGCCGCCATCGTGGAGTCGCAGTGCCTCGACGTTGACACCGTGACGGGTGCCACCCTCACCAGCCGCGCCATCGTGGACGCCGTGAGCCAGGCCATCGTGGACGCCGGCGGCGACCCCGACGCCTTCACGGGCTACCAGGCCCCCGAGCCCGTGGCCACCGTAAACGAGCGCACGGTAGACGCCGTGGTCGTGGGTTCGGGCATGGCCGGCCTCATGGCCGCCTGGGAGCTGGCCGAGGCCGGCAAGAGCGTGGTCGTTTTTGAGAAGATGCCCTTCGTAGGCGGCTGTCTGCCCATGACCGGCACCTCGTGGAACGCCCAGGAGACCATCATCCAGAAGGCCTGGGGCTGCGAGCAGATCTTTACCGCATGGTCGTCGATCGACGCCCAGCTCGAGAGCTACAACAGCCGCATCGAGCCCGACAACCCCCGCTACAACCCCGACATGCCCTTCATCAAGCAGATGTTCCCCGCCGTGCGCGACGCCACCGACAAGATGATCCAGATCGGCGTGGGCTTCTGCCCCATCAGCGACTGGCCCGCCCCGCAGCTGGCCCCCGGCGCGTTCTCGATCGGCGGCAAGTTCTGCCTCGACATCGTGACCAACTACCTGACCTACCAGCTCGGCGTCGAGATCGTGCCCGAGACCCCGGTCACCGAGCTCGTTATGGACGGCGAGCGCGTCGCGGGCGTGGTGGCCCAGGGAACCGACGGCACCACACACCGCGTGAGCGCCAACGCCGTGCTCCTGGCCAGCGGCGGCTACATCATGAACCCCGAGCTCATGGAGCAGTACCAGGCCGACGACCTCAAGTTCCCGCTCATGGGGCCGCCCTGGGCAACCGGCGACGGCATCGCGCTCGGCCAGGCAGCCGGGGCGGCGCTCGAGACCATGGACCAGGGGGTCACGAGCCACTACTCCGCCGGCAAGTCCCTGGCCGAGATCTCGTACATCCACTACGTGGCCCCCGGCTTCGTGGTCAACGGCACCGGGGCGCGCTTCGTGAGCGAGAGCATGGAGTACAAGCAGGCCCTGCGCGTCTTCAAGGAGCAGGACTCCACCGACTTCTACTGGATCTTCGACGAGATCTCGCGCCAAGGCATGGTGCCATCGGGCAACAGCTACCGCCTGGACTACACGTTCCTCTTCGACACGGGCGACATCGTCGAGGCCGCCAACTACACCGAGCTCGCCGAGAAGGTAGGCCTGCCCGACCTGCCCGCCACCCTCGAGGCCATCAACGAGCACGTGGCCAACGGCACCGAGGACGAGTTCGGCAACGCCAAGATCCGCCACCTGCTGCTCGACGGGCCCATGTACGCCCTCAAGGTGACCCCCACGCCCTACATAGCCCAGGGCGGTCTGGCTATCGACTTGGCCGGCCACGTGTGCCGCGAGGACGGCTCGACCATCCCCGGCCTCTACGCCGCCGGCGACGTGACCGGTTCCGTTGAGAACCGCGACGGTGCCATGTACCGCATCGGCCTCACCCAGGCCATCGCCTACGGCCACATCGCCGGCCAGACCATGGCGAGCGAGATGTAACGCGGACCAGCAGGTTAACGGGCCGGCAGGAGGACCGGCAGCCGAGTTATCGAACCGGCGCGTTCTCAAGACCCTAAGCCAAGCGGCGGAGAAGCCCTTCGAAGGCGCAGTGCGCGCTCCGGGGGCTTCTCCGCCGGCTCGACGCGTTGGCGGCTAGCAGCTGGCGCCGGCAACCCCGATCCCTAAACCACAAGCGGCTCCCACATCAGGAACTCCTCGACCCGCGGAACCGCGGCATCGGCAGGCAAGGGCTCGATAACCTGGGCATATTGCTGTGCCAAAGCCAAAACGCCCTCGTAATCGGGGTCTTCGGGCCGGGGGTTGGCGGGATCAGGCATCCCCACGGCAACGCCCACCGTAAACCCATCGGGAGTCGTGACATCTGAGAGCGCAAAGGCAAGCGGACCGTCCCATGCCTCGCTTTCCCTCCCCATTTGGCAGAAGAACTGCATCCACTGGGGAAATCCCTCTCCGTCGATACGGCGGGCGATCATGTTGCGGATGACTGTGCGGCCCCCATTGAACAGCAGACGCGACGAGTTGTCTGTGTACGAGAATTCCCAAGATCCTTCCAACGGAAAACGCACAGCGTAATAGGGGGTCTCCACCAGGGTCTCGTTGGAAGCCTCGTCGCCGACCGGAGCCAAGCGCAGGTACTGGTTATCGTACTCCCAGCTGTTGGCCGGAGCCGTTTGCACCCAAGAAGCGTACGTCGGCGCCTGTTCCGCCCAGTCGGCAGCCTCGCCTCCCTCGGGAACCACGGCGATCAGCTTGCCGTCGGAGGAAACGACCCCTTCGACCGGCACGCGACCGTAGCCCTGATCGGCCTGGGCTTGGGGGGTGTCAAAGCACTGGACGCCAAAGGCAGGACCGTCCTCGCCCAACGAGATCCACAGGCGGTGGAACCCCAGCGACGAGTCGCCCTCTTCTGGCTCGGGATTCTCTACCAGCATAAACCCCCAACCGGGGGCCAGCTGGGCATGTTCCAGGCTTACCGCGTAGTAGGGAGTAAAGATACGCACGCCGTCAGCCCCACGCACGGCATAGGCTCCCGCGCGATCCATCTGGGACCCCACGGAGGCATATACCAACCCCTGGGCTAGCAGATCCTGAACCGCAGGCTCCTCTTCGGCGGAACAGGCAAGAACTACCGTCTGGCCCTTCTCGTTGGCGTAGTCCCCCGTAAAGACCGCCTGCAAGCCCCCGCCGGGCACTCCGGAGTCAGCAGAATCCGCCAGATAGGCGTACAGCAAAGGCTCGGATGCGCCCTCGCCACAGGCGCTTTCATCAAATATCTTGAGTACCCCGTTCTGCTCGCCGGCCCCAGATGGATCGGTTGCGTATTGGTAGGTCCACCCCTGGGGAAATGCCCCGTCAAACAGATTGACCGCGTATCCGGAGGTGCTGACCTGGCTGAACATCCGGAGATCGGCCCAGGTCACCGCAGGGTAAACGAATCGCACGCCCGACGAACCGAGCAGGGTTTGCGTCCCGTAGCCGTCGACGGCCACCTGCGGCAGCATCTGAGCCGGCTCAGGCTCCGCAGCCTCGGAAGCCAGTCCCTTGCGCACATTCAGCGAGGACGCCGCACCGGCAAACAGGACCCCAGCGGTCGCCACCGCACCCGCCTGAACAAACGAACGCCTACACAGCATGATGCACCCCTCTCAAACCGGGCTCGAACAGTGCGAGAAATATACCCAGCAGGAAATCGGTACCCCAGGGTTCTGGGCAAGTAGCAAGCCCAAAACCGCAGGGAGCTCCGTTGAACGAACGCAACGAATTCGATACCCAAGGCCTAGGGGAGAAGTTCTCGGCACGCCTGCGTGCGCTCGAAGCCTTTTTGCGCGAGCGGGCTCATGAACTAGGGCGTATTGAGCCGGTGGGCCGCGACGAAATCCAGGCGGCTTGCGCCGCCTATAGGGAGCGATCGAACCTCGCGGAGCGCACGGCTTAGCCAGAGTGCGTCCATCGGAGCTGATCTACGCCAAGATCCCCAGGTGCTCCAGCAAGATCTTGACTCCCAGCAGGACCAGCACCACGCCGCCGGCGATGGTAGCGGGACGCTCAAAGCGCGAGCCGAACTGGTTGCCCACGATCACGCCCACCAGCGAGAGCACGAAGGTCGTGATACCAATGGTGAGCACCGCGGGCACGATATCGACCTGCAAAAACGCGAAGGTGATGCCCACCGCTAGGGCATCGATGGAGGTGGCTACGGCAAGCAATGTGAGCTCGCGCAGGTCGAGCCGTTCGTCGGCTTTCTCGCAGCCGCAGCCCTCCCCGTCGTCCTTCTCCTCATGAAAGGCGTCCCAAAGCATCTTGCCGCCGATACCGCCCAGCAGCACGAAGGCAATCCAATGGTCGACGGGGGTCACAAGGCTCTCGAACTGCGTACCGAGCAGCCAGCCCACCAGGGGCATCAGGCCCTGGAAGGCGCCGAAGAACAGCGCGATGATCGCCGCGTGCCTGTAGTTGACGCGACGCATTCCCAGGCCCTTGCAGACTGCGACCGCAAATGCGTCCATCGACAGGCCCACACCCAGCAAGAACAGTTCAACGAACCCCATGGCCCTCTCTTCCCTGTTGCCCAACGATGCGCCGCAACGCTACTGAACATCATGCCGAGCTAAAGCCCCCACACGTAGCCCCACGGGGCAAACCGTAAAAATTACTCTTTTTCTTTCCCGGGTGCGGCAGGAGGTGGCGGCCGGTTGCAGCCGCACGGCGGCGACCGATTACAGCTCGACAGTGCATCCGATTACGGCCCGACGGTGGCGGCAAATTACAGCCGCACAATGGGGGGTTCGTGTACCAATTGGAAATTGGTATTTTACCGGATAGAGAGATTGCTTTTTACCGCAATGGATAAAACCGCTGGTGGATGGCGTGCCCTAAATATCCCATCCCGCGGCAACCGTGCTAGTAATGCAAAACAATATCAAAATACTTATAAATCACCTAATCTTGCGGTGCACGAACCCCGGTTTTGCGGGCGCAATTGCCCCCAAAGGGGCCGTTATTTTCAAGCATGATTTACACCACCCGCGTCGGCGGCGTTTTAGGCCACCCGCGCCGGCAACGCCATCGGTCTTCAGCGCGCATCAAGAGAAGCCCCTCTAAAAAAGGAATCGCCGCTCGCAAGGCGTGCGGAGGTGAAGCGTACTAGACGTACGTGAGCCTCCGCAGAACGCAGCGAGCGGCGATTCCTCAGCAAACTTAGTCGCGGGTCAGCTTGCGGTGGATACGGTGAGGCTTGGCCGCCTCCTGCCCCAGGCGCGCGATGCGATTCTCCTGATAGGCCTCAAAGTTGCCCTCGAACCAGTACCAGTTGCCGGGGTTCTCGTCGGTGCCCTCCCAGGCCAGGATGTGGGTGGCCACGCGGTCGAGGAACATACGGTCGTGGCTCACGACCACGGCACAGCCCGGGAACGCCAGCAACGCGGCCTCAAGGGACTGCAGGGTTTCGACGTCGAGGTCGTTGGTGGGCTCGTCGAGGAGCAGCAGGTTGCCGCCCTGCTTGAGGGTGAGGGCCAGGTTCAGGCGGTTGCGCTCGCCGCCGCTGAGCACGCCGGCCTTCTTCTGCTGGTCGCTCCCCTTAAAGCCGAAGGACGCCACGTAGGCGCGGCTCGGGACCTCGGTCTCGCCCACCTTCATGATGTCGAACCCGTCGGAGACAACCTCCCAGAGGTTCTTCTCTGCGTCGATGCCCGCGCGGTTCTGGTCGACGTAGCTGATCTGCACGGTCTCGCCCACCTCAAGGATGCCGCCGTCGAGCGGTTCGAGGCCCACGATGGTCTTGAACAGGGTGGTCTTGCCCACGCCGTTGGGACCGATCACGCCCACGATGCCGTTGCGGGGCAGCGTGAAGCTCAGGTCGTCGATGAGCACGCGGTCGCCGAACTGCTTGTGCAGGTGCTCGGCCACCAGCACCTTGGAGCCCAGGCGCGGGCCCACGGGAATCTGGATGTCGGTGCCCTCAACGCGCTTGGAGGCACGGGCCTGGGCCTCCATCTCGTCGTAGCGCTCAAGACGGGCCTTGTTCTTGGCCTGACGGGCCTTGGGGCTCGAGCGCACCCACTCGAGCTCGGCCTGCATGCGCTTGGCCAGGCGGGCGTCCTGCTGGCTCTGGGCGGCCATGCGGGCGGCCTTGGTCTCGAGGTAGGTGGAGTAGTTGCCCTTGTAGGGGTACAGGTGGCCGCGGTCGACCTCGCAGATCCACTCGGCCACGTTGTCGAGGAAGTAGCGGTCGTGGGTCACAGCGAGCACGGCACCGGGGTAGGTGTGCAGGAACTTTTCGAGCCACAGCACGCTCTCGGCGTCGAGGTGGTTGGTGGGCTCGTCGAGCAGCAGCAGGTCGGGGGCCTCGAGCAGCAGGCGGCACAGGGCCACGCGACGGCGTTCGCCGCCCGAGAGCACGTTCACCGGCATGTCGGGGTCGGGGCACTGCAGGGCGTCCATGGCCTGGGAGAGCTGCGAGTCGAGGTCCCAGCCGTTGGCGGCGTCGATGTCGTTCTGCAGGCGGCCCATCTCGTCCATCAGGGCGTCGAAGTCGGCGTCGGGGGAGGCCATCTCCTCGCCGATCTGGTTAAAGCGCTCGATCTTGGCCAGGGTGTCGCCAAAGGCCATGCGGATGTTCTCGATGACCGTCTTGTCCTCTTCGAGCGGGGGCTCCTGCTGCAGGATGCCCACGGTGTAGCCGGGGGTCAGGCGCGCCTCGCCGTTTGAGACCTCCTCGAGGCCGGCCATGACCTTGAGCAGCGTGGACTTGCCCATGCCGTTGGGGCCCACGACGCCGATCTTGGCGCCGGGGTAGAAGCTCAGGCTCACGTCGTCGAGGATGACCTTGTCGTTGTGGGCCTTGCGGGCCTTGTACATCTGGTATACGAACTCTGCCATGTCTGCGGGTTCCTATGCGTCCGGGGTCGGGTACTCGTGCGCCGTATTGTCGCATGGACGGCCCCATAAAGTGGTGCAGGTATGGCGGAGAAGAGCCGTTCGCACACCTCCCCGTTCAAAGATGCCAGCTGGTCATCGGACGTACTCCGGTCATCGACGACCGTATAATAATCCGGTTCGGACAAAGGCAACGCGCCAGCCACTCCCTCCCGAAAGGACCGCCGTCCATGACCTCCCCCATCGACCGCACCGCCGCCCGCGCGGCCTTCGACGCCTACGTGGCGCCCTACGACGCCGCGAACCCGCGGATTGCCCTCAAGGTGGACCACACCCTGCGCGTGGCCGAGCTCTGCGACCGCATTGCGGCGAGCCTGGGGATGGACGGGAGCGACCGAGATCTGGCGTGGCTCTGCGGGCTTCTCCACGACATCGGGCGCTTTGAGCAGGTGCGGCGCTGGGACACCTTTAGCGACGCGCGATCGTGCAGCCATGCGGCGCTCGGGATCGAGGTGCTGCTTGGGGAGACGGCCGAAGGCCACCGGGGGCAGCTGGAGGCGTTCGCCCAGCTGGACGAGGCCGACCGCGACCTGCTGCGCACGGCGGTGGCGACCCACAGCGACTTTAGGCTACCCGAGGGGCTGAACGAACGCACCCGGCAGTTCTGCGACCTGCTGCGCGACGCCGACAAGATCGACATCCTAAAGGCGGTGTGCACCGAACCGGTGGAGGCCATCTTTGGCGTACCCGAAGAAGAGCTGCTCGCCAGCCCGCTGACCCCGGCCGTGGAGGAGACCTTCTACGCCCACCGCACCGTGCTGCGCGCCGAGCGCCGCGTGCCCGCCGACTTCTTGCTGGGATTTGCCTGCTTTGCCTTTGAACTGGTCTATCCCGAAAGCCGCCGGATCGCCGGCGAGCAGGGATATCTGTTCGAGCTGTTCGACCGGCCGTTCACGAACGAAGAGACCGCACGGCGCATGGTGGCGGCGCGGGCACATCTGCAGGAGTGGATGGGGCTGGCGGGGTAGATGTCGAGATGTGTATAGGCGTCGTGCGCTCTCAAGAGTGACGTAGCATGAAAGGGAATGTAGGACAGGCCCCGCTCCACCAGGGAACGCTCGTACCTCGCAACTGCGCCCATGATATCGTCGGCTTGGTCGTGAAGCACGTAGGTGACCACACAGAAAACAGCCTTACCCTCTTGGGTGCCAGACTCGTCTACGAAGACGCCGAACTCTTTCACGGCACCCCCTACCCCCTATATAAAAAAAGCCGGGGGATAACCCCCGGCGCTTGATAGAAGTGCTTGATGCACCTCCAATGCTTGGTCTTATACCACGTTTTTGCCCAAGTTACCAGCGCCACGGCTCTCCGTCCAACTCCGCTGGACAGGGGTCCCGGCGACATTATATGGGAAGCCTGGTATGCCCCCCGGCTTTCGCGTCAAAACGGGTCCACGTAGAGCCGCAGCCCGTTGGGCAGGCGCACAAAGCCCGCTTCGAGCAGCAGGTCTGCCAGC
This sequence comes from Coriobacteriaceae bacterium, assembly GCA_019421015.1. Lineage (GTDB taxonomy): Bacteria > Actinomycetota > Coriobacteriia > Coriobacteriales > UMGS124 > JAHZGC01. The sequence goes on from JAHZGC010000009.1 coordinate 72,992, forward strand.
GGAGCGTCGAGGGCGTCGCGGCCATTGACCGTCTCTACCACCAGCTTGGCCCGACCGGCGGCCGAGGGGCCCTCCCGCCTGAGACGTGCCCGCTCGTAGGCCACCAGCCCTTGCACGGCCCGGCGCAGCACCCCCTCATCAGCGGAGAAGGTCGCGAGGCCCTTGAGGTTCGCGCCCGCATAGAGTGCCGGCGCTCCCCCGACAAGCACCACGAGCGCCCCGGCCATGCGCTTGGGGCGAGACGAGCCCGCAGGCACGGGCGCATCAGTTCCGTCCGCAACCGCCGGCCACGGCAGCGCCACCCCGTAGAGGCATGCGGGGTCGTCGGCCGCAAGCACGGCACACGCGCCGTCGCCCGATGCGTCACCATCGACGCCGGAACGCAGCGTGTCCACCGTGGCCCGGGTGGCGAACTGGGCGGGACCCATCCCCTCCACGAACATGCCGCGCAGGATCTGGCCGGCGTCCTCCATGGCGCGCAGGGCCGGGTACAGGGCCGAGAGGCCGCCGGGCACCCCCGCCAGCCTGGCGACCTCGCCGGTCACGACCCCGTAGCGGTCGAGCAGCGAGTCCACCGTGGCCAAGGCCTGCTCCTCGGGAGTCACCGGAGCCGGTTCGAGCAGCGACCAACGTCCCGCCAGAGCCGCGCTCGCTGCATAGCGCGCGCCCACCCGCTCCATGGCCGCCTCGCGGGCCTGGGCCATACGGGCGCGGTATCCCGACCGCCGGCTCGTGACGCGGGGCCGCGGAGCGGGTGCGGGAGCGCTCGCGGCCCGCACGCCGCCGGCACGCACCAGCCCTAGGCTGTCACAGGTAGCCCCGCCGCGACGCACGAACGCCTCGAGCAGGTGCGCCACCGTCTCCTTGCCGAGAGGGTCCTCGCCGGAGACCGCATGAGCTCCCCCACCGGCCCCTGCACGGCCGTCGAACTCGGCGGGTTTCTCCCCCACCTCGCGCAGCACGGCCCCCGCGAGCTGGCCAAAGGCGAGCGACCCCTCCCGGGCGAGCACCCGACGCAGGGCCACGGCGGCATCGGGGGTGCCAGGGCCCGGGCGCCCCGGCTCCTCTACCGCAGGGTCGTCAAAGCCATCGGCCTCGCTCGAGCGCACGGGGGCAAACGGCGAGTCGACCGGGTAGAACGCAACCTCCAGCGTAGCGCCCTCCCCCTCGCGGGCCACCCAGACCACGTCGCCGGCGGCCACCAGCTCGTCGAGCATCGCGGGCCGATAGTCGCCCACGCGCGCCGGCAGCACCACGGACTCCCACTGGGATATGGGCAGGTAGACCCCCTCATATTGGACGAGCACCTCGGCCACGCCGTCGATGCCGCCGGGACCGGCCGACGCCCCAAGCCCTTGGACGTCGAGCACATGACGCACGAACACGTCTTGCCCCACGGGCGCCACCGCCTGGCGCGCCTCGGCAAGTGAGAGGACCCGCAGCCGCCGGAACACCCCCGCATCCACCCATCCGGCACCGGGCCCCAGGGCCATCGCGCGACCGTCGGCCAGCAGGCGGCCAAGGGACTCGGCCACCAGGGCCTCTCCCACACCAAGGGCTCCGGCGACGTCCGCCGCAAAAAACACCGCGTGGGTGCGGGCATAGCGCGCCACCAGGCCGTCAAGCAGCGGAGAAGCCCCCGAAGCGGCAACTCCTCCAGCCTTCGCGGGCACCCACCCGGGCACGGCGATCCCCAGCACCGCGTGCAGGCGCGGCGCGTCGTCGGCGGCCGCCCACACCGTGCGGCCCGCAAGTTGGGCCTCAAACGCGCGGTGATCGGCAGCAAGCCCCTCGAGAAGTTCGCGGGCCACCGACTCCAGGGGTTTCTCCGCCGCGGCACCGGGAGCGTCTTCGAGCCGTTCGGCAACCTCGCCGTAGGTCAGGGGCCCCAGCTGGCGCAGTAGGTCCCAGGCCCCCTCGACCCCGCGGGCCCTGAAGCCGGGAGCTGTGCGCTGCAGCTCCGCCTCCACGCGGGCGCAGATCGCCGGATCAAGCAGAGACGCAAGGTCCTGGGAGCCCAGAAGCTCGCCGAGCAGGGCCGGGTCCAGCGAGAGCAGCGACGCCCGAGCCTCGGCGTGGGGCAGGTCGCCCTCGTAGAGGTGCTCGGCCACATAACCAAAGACCAAAGGCGCGGCGAAGGGAGATGGCACGGCGGTGGTGGCCTCGACCATGCGCACGGCACCGGCGGCGATCCAGTCCATAACCAGGCGCAGCGAGGGCAGGTCGAAGACGTCCATGAGGCACTCGCGCGCAGCTTCAAGGAGCATCGGGAAGCCGGGCTCGCGCCGTGCGGCCTCGAGCAGCTGGCCTCCCTTGAGGCGCTGCTGCCACAGGGGCGCCCGCTTACCGGGGGCCGTGGGCGTCATGAGCAACGCGCGGGCGGCGCACTCGCGGAACCGGGCGGAGAAGAGCGCGGTGGACCCGATGGCCCCGCGGACCAGGGCCTCGACCTCCTCGGCCTCGAAAGCAAAGAGCTCCGGGCCGGGCAGGGCCTCCTGAGTGAGCGGAATACGCACGATGATACCGTCGTCAGCGGCCGAGACCTGCGGGTCAAAGGCCCACTCGCGCGCGATGCGCTGGGCCACCGCAAGGGCCCACGGCTCGTGGACCCGGCGGCCAAAGGGGCTGTGCAGGATGATGCGCCAGTCGCCCACCTCGTCCTTGCAGCGTTCGAGCACCAGGGTTTTGTCGGTGGGAACCACGCCGGTGGCCGCCTTTTGGGCGGCGAGCAGTGCGGCGAGGTTGTTGCGGGCGTTAGCGTCGAGGCCTGCGCGCTCCAGGCGGGCGCAAGCCTGCGGGGTCCAGGGGTCACGGGGCGCAGCGGAGAAGGCCCGCGAGTCCGCGGGGTTCTCCGCCCCTTCGGCCGAACCGTCGGTCGCAAGCAACCCTGCGCATAGCTCGCGCACCAGAGCCCCACGGTCGTGCCCCTCCGAGAACGGCCGCAATGCGGCGTCGCCGTGCCAAAACGGCAGGCGCGCCACGCGACCCGGGGCCGGCTCCACGATCACGCGGTCGTTGGCGATCTCCTGGATGCGCCAGGTGCCCGCACCGAGCACGATGACGTCGCCCACCCGCGACTCGTGGACCATCTCCTCGTCGAGCTCGCCCACGCGCCGCCGACCGCCGCGACCGTCGCCCTGGGCCAAAACGGCCGGATACAGGCCGCGATCGGGAATGGTGCCCGCCGCCGTGACGGCCAGGCGCTGGGAGCCGGGCCGCGCCTTGAGCACGCCGGTGGATTCGTCCCACATGAGGCGCGGGGCGTAGTCGGCCAGGTCGCCCGACTCAAAGCGGCCGGCCAACATGGCGAGCACGGCGTCGAAGGCAGAGCGTGGCAGACCCTCGTAGCAGGCAGAACGGCGCACCGTGGCGTACCATGCGTCGGCAGGCAGACCATCGCCTTCGGGCGCCATGGCAACGGCGGCCACCGTCTGCTGGGCCAATACGTCAAGGGCGTTGGCCACCGGACGCGTCTGCTCGATGCGGCCTTCGCGCATGCCCTCCGCCACGGCGGCCGCGTCGATAATCTCAGGCCGGGTGCGCGGGTAGACCAAGCCCTGCGACCGGCCTCCTACCTGGTGGTTTGCTCGACCGATGCGCTGCAGGCCGCTCGACACGCCGGGCGGTGGCACCACCTGGATCACCAGGTCGATGGAGCCCATGTCGATGCCGAGCTCCAGGCTCGAGGTGGCCACCACGCAAGGCAGCTCGCCGGCCTTGAGCTCGCGCTCCACCATGAGGCGGCGCTCCTTGGAGACCGACCCGTGGTGGGCCTTGGCAACTATGCAGGCCGGGTCGGAGGGGCTGTCCACCAGCTCCGTAGTCGACCCGATCTCAGAGCGCATGACCTGCGGTCCAGAGCCCGCGTTGGCGAGAGGCCCACGCACGTCCACCCCCATGCGCTTGGCATAGAGCTCGTTCAGGCGACCGGTAAGCCGCTCGCACAGACCGCGCGAGTTCACAAAGACGATGGTGCTGCGATGGGACAGCACCTGGTCCAAGATCGCCCCCTCAATGGCCGGCCACAGCGACGACGAGCCCACGCGCGTGTCGGGCGTGGGATGCTCCAGCGGCCCGGCCATGGCGGCGCGCAGCGAGCGGTCGGTCTTCCAGGCCGCGCGGATCGGGGCGCTGCCCGGCTTGGTCTTAGGACCCGCGGGCGCCGGCGGGACAGCGGTCATGTCGCGCACCGGCACCACGACCCGCAGGTCGAGGGCGGGCGGCTCCTCCTGAGAGACCACCTCGACCGGGTGGGGTCCTCCCAAAAAGTGCGCCACCACCTCGGCCGGGCGTACCGTGGCGGAGAGGCCCACGCGCTGGGCAGGCGCCTCGAGCAGGTCGTCGAGCCGCTCGAGCGAAAGCGACAGATGAGCCCCGCGCTTGGTCCCCGCAACGGCGTGGACCTCGTCGACCACGACCGTCTCCACCGTGCGCAGCACCTCGCGGGCCTGCGAGGTGAGCATGAGGTAGAGCGACTCGGGCGTGGTGATGAGGATGTCGGGTGGGTTGCGCACGATCTTGCGACGTTCGTCGGGCGTGGTGTCGCCGGTGCGCTGGGCCACGGTGATTTGCGGGACCGCAGGCGCGTCGGGCATCGCAGCCGCCAGGTCGGCGATGGCCCGCAGCGGCTCCTCAAGGTTACGCTGCACGTCGGCACCCAGGGCCTTGAGCGGCGAGACGTACAGCACCCGCACGCCCTTGCGCCAGCAGGCGCGGGGCTTCTCCCGCTGCGCCGCGGCTTTCTCGGCCATGAGGCGGTCGATGGCGTAGAGAAAGGCCGCCAGCGTCTTGCCCGAGCCCGTAGGGGCGATGACCAGGGCGTTCTTGCCGCCCGCAATGGCCTCCCAGGCGCGCTGCTGGATGGGAGTGGGCTCGCCGAGCGCCTGGGCGAACCAAGTGCGGACCGCAGGCGAGAACCGCGCTAGCGAGGCGGGGGCTTGGGACATGGCAGGCGGCCTTTCTGAGAAGACGCGGCGTGCGGGCGGGCTAGTGGAGATGATTCTACTTTAAAAGACGGCGGGGCGACGTGAAGGATTGGCAGTCCGCCCCTCCACGCCGCCCGTCATGTCTTCCTGGAAATTACTTACTCGTTTTCCAGGATGTAGGTGCCGTCCGGATTCGCCCCGACGATCTTCTTGCCTTCTGAATTGATGAGGCTACCATCCAAGGCGCGCCACCAATCCAAATTGAAGTCGAGGTCGAACGCCCAATCGGGAAGGATGTACGCGTCGGGCCCGTAGGCGTTCTGCAGTATCACTTCGCCCTCGCGCTCGTCGCCCTCGGGATAGCGGTCCAGCAAGCCGTCTCCGTCCATGTCCAAAGCGTTGACCTTGCCGCTAACCTGCTCAAAGTCAAATCCGATCTGCTGGGTGATGTTGACTATCTGCATAATATCAAAATACAGATAGTTAACCTTTCCCGTGATGGCCTCGAGCAGCGCCTCGTCGCCGCGGGCTCGCTCGATATAGGCCGCCCGCTCCTCATCGGTCGTGAAGTTCAGATCGGCGTCCGACCCGGTCGCGCAACCCCAGAACTGCTCGATGGTCCTAAAGCGGTCCTCGCCTGCGTCTGAGCCCCAGCCAGGCATTGCCTCCCAGGTGCTGGCGGTCTGCCAGCTATGGGTTGTGGGCAGCAAGCCGTCATAATAATCTTGGGGGTCAACGGCACAGCGAATGTACTTCTTCAGCTTGACCTCCACGTTAAGAACGTTGCGCTCGTCCATGGCCCCCAGAATTCCGTAGTGGCTCACGAGGCCGCCGTCGATCACAAGGGAGCCGCGCCCGTTGCGAATGAAGTTGTCCACAGTCTGACCGGGCTGCATATAGCAAACGATCTGCCAGTCGGGCGACGGTTCGTAGCCTTCCAATTCGTGGTGGTTGATCTCCAGCTCGGTATTGGGCGGCACCGCTCCCCAGTAAGAGCCCACCGACACGTTCGAAGAGCCGTTCGGGTTGGTGGTCAGCCAGATAACGGAGCGGGTAATCGGGTCGGCATAGGGACCGCGGTAGACGCGGCCGTTCAAAGGCGAACGCCATTCGGTGTCGAACCCGGTCTCGGGGAACAGGGTGTAGTTCCCATAGTAAGGGGTTGCCCTGTTCACGTAGAAGTAATGAGACGAGTCTGCGAGATACTGGAGAACGCGCTCAACATCCTCCCCCTCGAGCAGCTGCTTCTTTGAAACAGCCGTCGCATGGGTGTAGGTATCGGGAAGATTCGCCATGGCAAACTCAGACGTGCTCTCCTCGTCGGCCAGGGCCGACCCAGAAAAGCCCAAACCGGCAACGCAGGCGGCCCCAACGGCAACACCTTTCGCAAAACCCCTTCGAGTTGTTTGCATCGCTTCCATAAGAAGTCCCCTTCCCAATATGGATTGTCCAACACAGACTGGCGCTCCGCCACCAGCGGAGGCGTAACCAAAACGATAGCCTTCAAGACCAGACCCACGCGTCACCCATGGGTGAGCAATCTTGTTTTCGCAGGTAGATATAGGTGAGTAACCCCTCAGGTATTACAGCCGCTAGGAACCGTAGAGATTTCCTTCTCAACGAGATGGCTTAGAATGAGACAGCCGCTTTAAACACGCCTAGGAGGTAACGCGTGACCGATTCCAGCCACATCGCCGCGCCAACACGCGATATGGACATGCGTCTTGCTGTGGCCTGCGGGCTTGCCATCATGATGAGAACCTACCAACCCTGGCTGTTCGACAACGGCATCGTCCCCGCGGTAGGCGCCGTATTTGCGCCAGCCTACAAAATCCAAATGGCGGTGCGGGTTCTGATTGAGTTTCTCGTGCTGCTGGCCGCGATGCGCGCCCCCCGCCTTCTCCGGCCCCGCCCGCTTCTTGGCGGTTCGTTCGCATGCTGCATTGCCGGTGTTGTATTGCTAAACCTCGTGCCCGTCTCGCCCGTCAGCATAGCAATCGGCCTCATCGTCCGATTGGCCGGGCACTTTTTTGGGTTTTACGTCATTGGAATAGCCCTGTCGCAGATCGGCGAGACGCGCATAGCGGCGACAAGCACATCATGCGCAGTGCTGGCGGCCACGTTCATAGCGCGCCTTGCACCCGCCCCAGGCCTGAGCGCATCCGTCGCCTTAGACGCAATCCTTACGCTAGGCTCGATCGCCTTAACATGGCGGGCCGCCGAGCCGGTCCTTAACAGAATCGCAGGCTTCCCAGGCGGCAATCTGTGGGCGCTGGTTAACCCAAAGTCGTTCCTCGTTCCCAACCACCAGGTATTCTTGCTGATTTTCTTCTTTTCTGTTGCAATGGGCTTTGGGATGTTCCTGCGCATAGAGGACCTCACACCCCGTGGGAACAACCTGAGCATCGTCGTGCTGGCAGGGGTGCTGCTATGGTTCATCGCGGTTCCAAACAAGCGCGGGCACATGCGCGAAGACGCCCTGTTCTCGGCATGCGCGCTCTTGGCCGTTGCCGGCTTTCTGCTCTCCCCTTTGGAAGACTCCGGGGGGAGAACGGCAAACGCGCTTCTGTTCGCCTGCAAGCTTGCCTTTGGCGTTTTGTCGTGGACGGTCCTTGCCGCCCTGTGCGCCCGCAACCCCATTGGCTCCATCGTGTTTTTGGCCTGCGGGGAGCTCGCCAATGCGTCCGGCATTCTATTGGGGGCAGAGCTTGGCGACGCATGCAATGCGGTGTCGGCCGTTTATCCCAAAACCGTTGCCCTCACGACAAGCGCCATCGTGCTCGTCTTCTTTGCCTATGCCCTCATCGGGCTGCGCGGGTTTTCATTCGCGGAGACGATTCGAGGGATTGAGGAGGCCTCGCCCCTCCCCTCCCAACAGCCAATTCCCCCCTCACGGGACCGTCTGATAGAGACCGCCTGCCAAAGTCTGGCCGCAGATCACGGCCTGACGAATAGGGAGCACGAGGTAATGGGCATGCTCGCCCGCGGCCACAACGGATACCATATCCGAGATGAGCTGGGCCTTTCGTACAATACCGTCAAAACCCACGTTCAGCGCATCTATCGCAAGCTAGACGTGCACTCCCAGCAAGAACTCATCGACCTGGTCGAAGGGGAAGCACGCGAGCAAAACTAGACGTAGCAACAAGTTCTAGCATCCAAGATGCCTGGCGGAGGCCCATTAACAGGCCAGGTCACTGGCAACCCGCTATCCCAGCCCCTCGCCCACCAGGTCGATGACCTCCTGGCGCGTATGGACCCCCAGCTTGCGATACACGTTCTGCACATGGGTCTGCACCGTGCGCTCCGAGATGCACAGGGAGTCGGCAACATGGCGGGCGCTGTGCCCCAGCGAGAGGTTGTAGAGGATGTCGGCCTCGCGCGCCGTAAGGCCGTGGACTCGGGCCAGCTCGCCGCAACGCTCGGCACGGCCGTCGCGCGGTTCGGGTCGCAAACCCAGCGGCCCCATACCGTCCGAGAACAGCATGAGTAGGGCGTCGGTGCGGCAAAGCTGCAGCAAGAACAGCAGCAGCACCGCCAACGTCAGCACAAAGAACGCCACGTTAAAGCCGGGCATCGCCGCGTTCACCGCACCGAGCACGGGTGTCAGGGCAAACGGGAACACCACATAGGTAAGGACCTTCTCGAGCGTATAGACGCCAAAGAAAAACAGCCCGAAGGAGCACAAGGGCGCCAACCGGTTCTGATAGGTCATGAACAGCACGGTGACCGACAGCAGCACCATGAGGCACATGGTGCCCACGGTAGTGACGGTCGAGGGCCCATCGACGGCAGAATTCGGGGCCAAAGCAACGCTCATGAGGAAGGACCCGCAGAACAGGCCGACCGCCACGCCCATGGCAGCCACCCAAAACACCGACTTCTTCCACCCTGACAGCCCGGCGCGCAGGGCATTGGCGGCAGCCCCCACAAACAGAAGCGAGAACAACAGGAACACGGCATAGTTACCCATAGAAAACGGGGCGGCCAGAAGCTGCCCGCCAGACGTGTGCATCTCGGTGGTGGCGTCGTTCAAAAACGCCACGGCGTGCAGCAGCGAAAGCAGCGCGTAGGCCACCAGCGGGGCCAGCCACATGCCCTTGTGCGGGGCCTGGCCAAACGGAAGGTAGTCGGGCGGCTGCTCCACCGAGGAGGCGTGGGACCGGGCGGCTGCCCAAAGAACCAAGGCCGCTGCAGCCACCCCGCACACCGGCGCAAACCCGGTGGAAAGCGGAGACATCAAGAACGACGGGGAGATAAGCCGCCCCGCGATGCCCCCGCCCACCAATATCAGCACACCGACGAACAAGCTCTCCTCATAGACCGTGCGCATAAGCATGAGGACCGCAAACGCCGAGACCACGAAAAGGCACGTTGCAAAAAGAAGGGTTACCCCCACGTCGAGCAGCCAGGGCGCAAAGACCGCCCCACCGGGCACCATTGCCCCCGAGAGATAGGCCGTCGACACCAGCGAGGCCCCGCCCGAGACGGGAACGACCCAACGCTGGCGTTCGAGAAACGCCTCCACGTGCCGCGGGCGCATCGCGGCGACGAACCATGCCGCCAGCGTCACAACCGCAAAGAGGGCAAAGCACGATCCGGCCCGCTCACCTAGCTGGTAAAACAGGGTCACCCGGTAGTATGACCGCTGGTAGTACGGCCACAAAAAGCAAAACGCCAAGCCTACCAGCAGCCCCAACGAGTTTCGCTTCATCCAGCTGCGCACCCGCCGCCCCTCCTCCCACACCGGCATTGCCTGTTCAACCTGCGCCCGATTATAGGCCAGCCCAAAACCCTTTCGACAAACAAGAAGGCCGCCGGGCCGGGGTTTCTCCCCTGTGCCCGGCGGCCCCAAGACCGCTCGAAAACCCGCGTGCCCTCAGCCTAGGCGATGCCCAGGCAGTTGCGCACCGAGATGCGGCCAAAGGCCAGGCACTCGCCCAGGTTGCCGGCGCCCTGATACATGTTGGCCCACACGCTGCCGAACTCGCCGGCGGCATAGAGGTGCGGGATGGGCTGGCCGTCGAGGTCGAGGACCTCGCCCTTGGCGCTGCGGCGCGGGCCGCCGTCGGTGTTGAGCATGGTGGGGGCGCAGAACAGCGCGTAGTAGGGGCCGTCGCCGATGGGGTTCAGCGTGGAGACGGGACGGTGGAAGTAGACGTCCTCGCCGTTGGCGCAGCACTCGTTCCAGCGCTCCACGGTCACCGGCAGCACGCCCTCGGGCATGCCGGTCTTCTGGGCCAGCTCGTCAAGGGTGTCGGCGGTGTAGCCCCAGCCGTCCATGGGGTCGAAGGCGAGCTTCTCGACGATGGTCTGATAGGCCGCGTCGTCGCAGATGAACCAGGTGCCCTCGGGCATGGGGAGGTGCGGCCACTCGCCGCCAAAGTTCATGTGGCCGTGGCGGCAGCCGTAGTGGATGGCCAGGTCGCGGACCTCGTACTCCTCCCAGGCCTCGGCCACGTCCTTGTCCCAGTCCATGTAGAAGCGCTGGCCGTTCACGGCCACGGTGATGCCGAGCTCCTTGGAGGTGCGCATCTGGGCGGTGTCGGAATCGATGGCGCTCATAGACGTCCAGAAGCCGGCGCAGCTGTTCATGTGCCACATGTCGGCTCCGCAGCGGGCGCACATGGTGATGCCGTCGCCCTCGTTGCAGGGGGCGGCGATGCGCCGGGCAAACGGGGCGCTCAGATAGTCGGCCTTCATCTGGGCATTGGCCTCGAAGCCGCCGCAGGTCATGATGACGCCCTGGGTCGCCTTGACGTAGCGGCTCGCGCCATCCTCGGTGTAGACGCAGCCCAGGATCTCCTTGGTAGCCGGGTCCTGTACCAGGGCGGTCACGGGGCAGGAGCACTTGTGGGTGACGGTGTCGGTGTAGGTGTTCTTGACCTCGTTCATGAAGGCGGTCACCTGGGTGAGACCGTTTTCGTTCTTGGGATTCCAGCGGATGCGGCTGATGGAGTAGGCGTGCTCCAGCTCGCCGTACTCGGGGTAGCAAGAGTCACCGTCGCCCACCTGGTAGTACTCGGTGATGATCACGTCGTCTTCGGAGTAGAGGGGCAGCGAAGCGAGCCAATCCAGGTTCTCGGCGATGCCGTTGGCGTAGGCCTCGAGAACGTCGTCGGGGGTGTTGTTCATGTTGCCACGCAGCTCCTTGCAGTACTCGAGGAAGTTGGCGGGGTCCTTGCTGCCCAGCACCATGCCCGCGGCAAAGATGCTGTTGCCGCTGCCGGTCTCGGCCTCGCCCTTCTCGAGGAGCAGGCAGGTGGCACCGTTACCCTCCTTGCCCACGGTCACGGCTGCAGCCATACCGGCAAGGCCACCGCCCACCACGACGACGTCGTACTCCTCGTCCCACTGGATCTGGGAGGGATCGGCAGCTGCGTCGTTTGCGGCGTTGGCAGCGGCGGCGCCTCCGGTCAGCCCCACGGCGGCGATGGTGCCAAGGGCGGCGGCGCTCTTGATGAAGGTGCGACGGCTCTGCAGTGCGTCTGTCATGGCGTGCTCCTTTGCTGATATGGCTTGCCGAATGGGCGGTCAGCGCGACCGCCGAACAACTGCAAGCCTAGGAGCAACCAGCGGCCCCGGCGAGCGCAAAGGTTACGCAAACCGCAGGTAAAGAGCGCTACGTAGAAACTACGTAGCTAGTCACCCAACGTGGTCCCAGCCACCTTCACTGATGCCTGGCCAGCCCCTACTCCCCCACAGCCTCCACGGTCAGCTCGCTGCGCACGCCGTTGAGCTCCACCCCGGGCACCGCACAGTCACCGTCCCCACCGATGCGGTTCTCCACCCCGTCCCCCATGAACACCTGGGTCCCCAGCCCCCTTGCCCGGCAGTTCAGCACCGTTCCCGCGGGCACCACCAAACGAGATGACGCCCGCAGCTGATTCACGTCGAGGCGCGGCGGCAGTCCCTTGGGGCACTCCACGATCAGGTCCTCGTTGGAGTCGATCTCCACATGGGCGTCCACGTCCTCGACCATCACGCGGTGCAGGCGTCCCCCGAGCTCCAGGTCCTCGAACCCCTCGGCCAGCAGCGCGCGGGCCTCGACCTTCTCGGCGTTCACCGCCAGCTCGATGCGGCGCACCAGCGTCGCCGGTATGCCCAGGTACACATCGAGGACCTCGCGGGTCAAGGTCTCGCTCACGCCCGGGGCGCGGCGCACGTCCACGTCGATGCGCTCGTCGCCGTCGTCGATGCGCACCTTGAACGACGACGCCACCGCCTCGATATCCTGCGAGCTCAGGCACACCACGAGCTTCTCGTCGGGCACGCCTTGCAGCACCACGCTGCGGGCGGCCCCTAGGTTGATGTCGTAGTCTTTAACGCGATCGATGTCGTACTCGGTGCGGCTCACATTGGTCGGATAGCCGTCGAGCACCACGTCGCCCACGGGACGCGTCTCGAGCACGCGCCCCAGCAGCTCGTCCATCGAGAGGCCAAAGACGTCGGCGATCCCCATGAGGTTCTCGACATCGGGCACACCGGCCCCGGTCTCCCACTTGGTCACTGCCTGGCGCGACACGTGCAGGCGCTCGGCCAGCCCCTCCTGCGACAGGCCCATGGCGCAGCGCAGCCCCCTGATCTTGTCTCCCAGCATGGCTTGGGGTCCTTCCGTTGTCGGTGTTTGCTGCGCCAACGGTATCAGACAAGCCGTGCGCACGACCAGCCACAGGGGCTTGCAAGCCGTGCTACGCTGCGTGGCATCGGGCGGTTACAGCGAGTCATCGGCCGGATGCCCCGTGTGGTCGATGCTCTTGGCCAGCGGATGCTCCTTGAGGAACAGCATGAGCACAAAGCCCGCCACCAGAAGCGGCACCACATAGAGGAAGATCGGGGCCAGGGCGTCGCTGTAGGCCTGGGCCACCAGCTCGCGCTCGGCTCCGTGCAGGCTGTCCACAAAGGCCGGGGTGATGCTGTCCACATTCACATGGTCGCTCGCCGGTACCATGCGCGCGATGTTCGCGGTAAGCCGCCCGGTAAACAGCGCGCCCACGAGCGACGCCCCCAGCGTGGAGCCGATCTCGCGGAAGAAGTTGTTGGCCGCGGTGGCCGTGCCCACAATGGCGTGGGGGAACTCGTTTTGCACCACGAGCACGATGATCTGCTGGCCCAAGCCGATGCCAAAGCCCAGGATGAACTGGAAGAGCCCCAGCATCAGCAGGGTGGTCGACGGCGTGATGGTGCTCAGCAGCACCAACCCCACGGCGGCCACGGCGCAGCTCGCAATGGGCATCCACTTGTAGCGGCCGGTCTTGGTGGCGAGAAAGCCCGTGGCGATCGAGGTGACGAGCACGCCCGCCATCATGGGCGTGGTCATGAGGCCGGCCGTCTCGGGGCTCAGACCGTCGACGATCTGCAGGAAGGTGGGCAGGTACGACACCGTGCCCATCATGCCCAACATGATGAACAGGCCGGTCAGGGTACAGATCACGAAGTTGCGGTTCTTGAACAGCGTCATGGGCACGATGGGCTCGGCGGCTTTGCGCTCCACGAGCACAAAAGCCACGCCGCACGCGACCGAAAGGGCAAACAGGCCCAGGATCTGCCAGGACACCCAGGGGTAGAGCGTGCCACCCCACGCCGTGGCCAGCACCAGCGACGACACGGCCACGGCCATGGTCGTCATGCCGGCCACGTCGACGGGGACCCGCCGGGCGCTGCGCTGGGGCTTGACCAAGAAGGCCGCGGCAGCCGCGATGGCAAGCAGGGCCAGGGGGATCTCGAACGCAAAGAGCCAGCGCCAGCCCGTGACCTCCACAAACCAGCCGCCGAGCAGCGGCCCCACCACCGTGGAGACCGCATAGACGGCGCCCATGATGCCCATGTACTTGCCGCGCTGACGCGGCGGGATCACGTCGGCGATGATGGCCTGGGCCAGGATGATAAGCCCGCCGCCTCCCAGGCCGGCCACGGCGCGCCCCGCCACCAGGCCGTCCATGCTGGGAGCCAAGGCGCACACCGTGGAGCCGCATACAAAGACGGCCAGCGCCGCGATGAACAGGTACTTGCGGCCCCAGAGGTCGCCCAGCTTGCCGTAGATCGGCATCATGATGGTGGAGGCGAGCACGTAGGCAGTGGTGACCCACTGCATGTGGTCGACGCCGCCCAGGTCGCCCACGATGGTGGGCAGGGCCGTGGAGACGATGGTCTGGTCGAGGGAGCTCACGAACATGGCGAGCAGCAGCCCCGCGAACACGGCGGCCACCCCGTGGGCCTTCCCCGAGGCCGAGCCTCCCTTTCGTCCGGCGTCGCCCTGGTTGGCCGAACCGGCGGCCAGACCGTCCGTGCGCTTCTCGGCCTTGAGTTCGCCGGGGGTCAGGGGCGGCGTCGTCTGGGCAGCCGTTACGCCCGCGCCGACCGCGGTCTTATCGCCTGATGCCATGGGGTCCTCGCTTTCGAGTGAGCGCCCATGCGATGGGTCGGGCGCGCATGCTCGCAGATGTTGGCGAGTTTTTGCCCATTTGGGCGAGAAGCCCCTCAAACGCGGCGGGCATCGAACGGGGAATTCATACGTCCCCACGCCCGGCACGCTCGTCTATGACCCCGCTGCCCCCTTACGCCCCGTCGCCCAACCGATAGCCCTGGCGCCACACCGTTTGCAGGTACACGGGGTGCGAGGGGTCCTCCTCGGTCTTGCTGCGGATCTTGCGCACGAACACCGCCAGGGCCGACGGCTCAACGGCCTCCTGGGGGTCCCACACGTTCTCGATGATCGCCTGGGCCGAGAACACCTCGCCCACGTGGTTGGCCAAAAACGCGAGGATCTTGAACTCCTTGGGGGTCAGATTCACCTTGCGCCCGCGCACAAGCACCTCGCCCTTCTTGAGACGCACCTCCATCTCGCCCACCTGAACCACGGCCCGGTTGCGAAAGCGCGGCGCCCCCTCCTCGGCCACGCGCACGCGTCGCAGGCTCGCCTCCACGCGCATGAGCAGCTCCTGGCTGTTGAACGGCTTGGCGATGTAGTCGTCGCAGCCGGCTTCGAAGCCGATGCCCTTGTCGACGATGTGGCTTTTGGCCGAGAGCATGAGGATCGGCACGCGCAGGTCCTCTTGGCGGATGCGCCGACACACCTCGAAGCCGTTGAGCTCGGGCATCATGACGTCGAGGATCACCAGGTCGGGCCGTTCCTCGGCAAAGGCCGCCAGCGCCGCCTCACCGTCGTAGACCGCCACGCATCCATGGCCGTTGCGGGCCAAGATGCGCGAGAGCGCCTCGCAGATGTCCCGCTCGTCGTCGGCCACCAGGATCTTCATCGCCCGAACTCCTCCCCGTCGTCCTCCATCGCCACCGGCTCCACCGGCAGCTCCACCGTAAACGTGCTGCCCTCGCCAGGCGCGCTCACCACGCCCACCCGGCCGCCCAACGCCTCGGCGGTCTTCTTGACCAGCGAGAGCCCCAGGCCGCTGCCGCGGTACTTGCGCGAGATGCTCGCGTCGGCCTGCACAAAGCGGTCGAAGATGCCGTCGATCCGATCGGCCTCGATGCCGATGCCCGTGTCGACCACATGGAGCACCAGCACGTTCGGCACGTCGCCCACACCCACCCGCACGAGCACCGAGCCGCCCTCGGGCGTGAACTTGAGCGCGTTGCCCACCAGGTTGCCCAGGATCTTGTGCAGCTGGTCCCAGTCGCCCAAAAAGAGTGGGGCCGCGGGGTCGATCTGCGACGTCAGCGCCACGCCCTGGGTGCGGGCGAGGCCCCCGTACAGGTCGACCACGCTGCCGGCCAGGTCCACCGGGTCTATGGGATCGCGGGCTATCTCGATGCGCCCCGCCTCGAGCCGGGCGATGTCGAGCACGTTGTTCACCATCTCGAGCAGGGTCCGGCTGTGGGTGCGCACCTTGCCGATGTACTGCTCGTCCTGGGGGCTGTGGACCTCCCCCGACGTCTCCCATAGGTCCACGAACGACAGGATGGCCGTCAGCGGCGTGCGCAGCTCGTGGCTGATGATCGATATGATGTTGGTGCGGTACTCGTTCTCCTCGCTCAGCTTGGCGTTGGCGGCCTCGAGAAGGGCGTTCGCCTCGGCGATGCGCTCCTTTTGGCGCTCGAGCTCATCATTGGCCTCGCGGTAGAGGTGCGTGCGCTCGTCGACCTTGCTCTCGAGGGTCGCATAGAGCTCCCCCAGCTCGCGGGCCATGTCCTCAACGCCGCGGGCAAGGGCGTCGGTCTCGCGCGTCGTGCCCACGCCGGCAAGGTCCACCTGGTCCATCTTCCCGGAGGCCACGTCGGCCAGGGAGTCCCCGATGGCCACCAGGGGCCGGCCCACGTGGCGGCGCAGCATCAGCATGCTCGCCCCCAGGATCGCGGTGAGCAGGACCACCAAAAAGAGGCCCGTCCGCACCACGTTGGCCGCAAGCGCCTCCTCGTGCATGGCCATGGGCATCGTGATGCTCACCGCCCCCGCCAGGTCGCCCACGGCAAGGCCCTCCTTGGGATAGCCCGTTATGTCGAGCTCGCCCACCGGCCCACCGTGGCACTCGAGGCACGACTCCTTGAGGGGGATGGCCGAGACGAACCTAAACTCGCGGGCACCTTCCGCGTTTTCCACCACCCCGTAGTATTCGACTTGGTCACCGGCGGCAAACAGCGCCAGCGCCTCAGCCTCGAACTCGTCGGGGGCGTCGAGCACGTTGCGCGGGTCGAAGCGCGTGTAGCGCAGCTGGTACTGGTTGTCGGTGGAGACCGAGAAGAGCTTGCCCACGCTCTTGCCCACCAGCGAGCAGTAGAGGCCCTTGAACTCGTAGTTGCCCTGGGAGTCGTAGTTGATACGGTCCTGCACGTTGTCCATGAAGTCCCAGGTGGCGCGCACCGACTTCTCGAACACCCGCGCCTCGGCCACCATCTGCTCCTCGACCTGGCGCGCCTGCTCGTGGAAGGACCATGCCGAGAACGCCGCAAAGCACACGAGCGCGACCGCGGTCATCACCACCACGTAGCGGCCGAACAGCGTGCCTCGCGCCCTGGCCTTTCCCCCGTCGCGCCTGCCTCCCATGACCCACCTCGCCCTCGCGCACCAACATCCCAACGCCACGTAGCCGCCCCATGCAGCAGCGGAGAAACCCCGGCTGTCCCGGGGTTTCTCCGCATCATACTAGAGTATGTTGAACATGGCCCGCCACCGCGCCGGGGCCGCTACAGCACGACCTGCTGGCCAAGCTCCTGGAGGGCGGACGCCTTGGGACGGATGAGGGTCTGGGGCCCCGTGGCGCCCACGCCTTGGGCGGCGAGCTCGGTCACCGTGCCGTCGGGATGGGCCGCGCGCAGCTCGTCGACGTCGCCGAACTCGAGGGCGCGGTACGGGCAGGCCTCCACACAGGCAGGCTCGTAGCCCTCGGCCCGCAGAGTGCGGCAGCCGTCGCACTTCCACGACCAGCCGGTCTGGGCATCGAGGCGCGGCACGCCGTAGGGGCACGCCTGCACGCAGGAGCCGCAGCCGATGCAGAGGTCGTGGTCGTTGAAGACGGTGCCGTCGTCAGGGTCCTTCTGCATGGCGCGCACGGGGCACGCCTTGACGCAGGCGGGGTTCTCGCAATGGTTGCACGTGGCGGAGTAGTGGTAGAGCGTGGCCTTGGGGTAGCTGCCCACCTGGTAGCTGCGCACCTCGCGCAGCACGGTGCCGACGCCGAGGCCGTTCTTGTCTTTGCAGGCAACCTGGCAGGTCTTGCACCCGGCGCAACGGGTCTGGTCGTAGTAGAAGCCGATCTGGCTCATGATGGGGTTCCTCTTCTCTTCCGCATCGAACGGCATCGAATCGAGCACGCAGGGCGCCCGGCTAGCGCTGGGCGTCCACCACGCGGGCCGGCAGGTCGCAGTCGGCCCCAAGGGGCGCACCTTCATAGAGCTCGTAGTTGCAGTTGTAGTTGTTGTAGCCCGAGGTCGCCTGGCCCACGGCGAGGCTGCCGCACAGGACGTTTTCCATACCGGCGCGGTCCAGCTGCTCCTCGGCGTCCCAGTCGAGCCACGCGCCGTGGGGCAGGCCCACGCAGCCGGGCATCACGAGGTCGAGGCAGGAGGCGGTGCGCAGGACGGCGCCGTGGTCGTTGTAGATGCGCACCGTGTCGCCGGTCTGGATGCCCTTGGCCGCAGCGTCGGCGGCGTTCAGGAACACCGGGTTGGGCCACGCCTCGCGCAGCCACGGGGCGTTGTCGAACACGCCGTGGGCGCGGCGCAGGTAGTGGGGGTTGTACATGGTAAAGGGCAGGTCGCTGGGCTCGCCGCCGATCTCGCGGTCCTTGAACATCCCCTCCCGGCCCTCGGGCGCCGGCACGTAGTTGGGATAGGGCTTGAAGGTGCCGGGCTCGCTGTAGCCCATGGAGTTGAGCATGTCGGCCTTGTACTGGCAGTAGATCTCGAACTTGCCCGAGTCGCTGGGCAACGGGTTGTTCTGAGGGTCCTCGATAAAGTCCTGGTAGCCGATGTAGGAGTAGGCGTCTCCCTCGGAGCGCTGAACTGTGTAGCAGCCGGCCTTGAGGAAGTCGGCCAGGGCCACGTCGCCCTGTTGCGGCTCGGCCTCGACGCCCCAGGCGTCGATGTCGTCTTGGGTAATGGTCACCAGGGGCTGGGTTTCTCCCGCAGCATCGACGTAGGTGCAGCCCACGAGCTGGTTAAAGAAGGCCTGCTCCTCGGAGATGGGCCAGACCTCGTTGGGGTCCATGCCCAGGCGCTCGGCGAGCATGCGGCCGATCTCGAACTCGGTCTTGGCCTCGCCCACCGGGTCGATGACCTTGGTGTAGACGACCACGGTCTCCCGCGAGCGCTGGTGGCCTGCAAAGCCGCCGACGCGCTCCCACTCGGTGGCGCAGGGCAGCACGATGTCGGCGTAGCTGGCGCTCACGTCGAAGGAGTAGGCCAGGTCGGTCACCAGGTCGAGCCGCTGGATGGCCTCCATGGCGTCGACGGTTCCCACGGCGGTCTGCAGCGTGTTGCGGCCCTCGATGTTGAGCCACTTGAACGTGGTCTCCTTGATGTTCTCGGCGTTGAACTTGTCGCCGTAGGCCGCACCGGTGCTGTTGTAGCGCCCTTCCATGATGCAGCGCCACATGAGCGGCTCGGGTACGGTGTCGGCCACAGGGTTCGCGACGCCCGGCAGCCCCGTGCCGCCAAAGGACACGAGGGTCGGTCCGCCCGCGCCGGCATAGGTCTTGTAGGCGCCGCCGCACGCGTGGCCCGACTTGCCGAAGTGGCCGCCCATGGCACCCATGGTCATGAAGAGCTGGGGCACGTTGTCGGCGGCCGAGCAGCGGGCGAAAGCGTAGTTGTGCATGAGCATGACCTTGTGGTCCTTGCCCACGGTCTCGGCAAACCAGGCGATGTCCTCCACCGGGGTTCCGCAGATGGCGCTCGCCCAGGCAGCGGTCTTGGGGATGCCGTCGTACTCGCCGAGGAGATAGCCCTTGAAGTTCTCGTCGAGCGTGGCGTCGGCCGGCATGTGGTCGGCGTCGAAGCCCACGCAGTAGGTGTCGAGGAACTCCTGGTCGACCACGCCCTGCTCGAGCATCTCGTAGCAGACGCCCAGCATGAAGGCGGTGTCGGTGCCCGGGTACACCGGGATCCAGCGGGCGTCGAAGTAGGCCGCCGTCGCGTTGTACGAGGGGCCCACGTAAACGAACTGGACGCCGACCTCCTTGGCCTCGTTGAAGTTGTTCATCGACGACCCGCCCGACGACCAGGCGCCGTTGCCGCCCATAAGCACGATGGTGTCGGCGTTCTTGTTGTCGAAGCGGTCGTTGAGCTTGCCCAGGTCCTGGGAGGGCAGGCCCAGATGGGCCATGTTAAAGGCATAGGTACCCACGGAGCTGGTGTCCGAGAGGCTCAGGCAACCGCCTTTGGCCAGCAGGACCTTACCCACCGCGAGGGCCTTGGTGCCGATGACCGACGTGGGGCCGAACTCGCCGTAGATGCGCTCGGCCTCCTGGGCGATGTAGCCGATGGCCTCGTCCCAGCTGATGCGCTCCCACTCGTCGATGCCGCGCAGCTCACCGTGGGCGTTCTCGCCGCCGCCGGGCTGCCAGTGCTTGCGCTTCATGGGGTACTTGACGCGGTCCTCGCCCAGCACCTGCTGCTGGCGGGCGCGCCCGCGGGGGCATCCGCGCTGCTGCATCCAGCCAAAGCTGTCCTCATGGGAGTTCTCGCTCCCCTGGCGCACAATCTGGCCGTCGCGCACAAGCACGCGGTTCACACAGCGGCCGCCGCAGTTGTCCCAGCAGGCGCCGGCGATCCACTCGCCCTCTTCGCTGGCCCCGGCAACGCGCGGCGCGTTGGTAGCAAGGCCGCACCCGGCGACCGCACAGGCCGCAGCGGCCCCGATGGCCAAAAACGAGCGGCGCGACAACTCCCTGTTGAACGTGGTGGTCTCTCCCATGGTCCCCTCCGGCGTATCGAATGGCGTGCTCTCCAACCTGGAGCCACTGTACGACAGCCCCACCGCGGCGGACATGCGAAGTATGGCAAGGGAGGTTGAGTTTGGGTAAGGGGGATTACCAGATGGTAAGCTATGTCCGAACGCACCGCCGCACGCCCCTTTCCTCCGAGGAGATCGCCATGGACACCGAAAGCATACGGCTCTTCACCGAGGTGATCGCCCACGGCGGCATCAGCGAGGCGGCCCGGCGCAACAACCTTTCGCAGCAGACCCTGAGCCGGCGGATCATCGTGCTCGAGGAGGAGGTCGGTGCCGCCCTGCTCGAACGCGGGCAGCACATCCGACCCACAGCGGCCGGCAAGGCGTTTCTCGACTACGCCTACGAGGTCATGGCGCTCACAGCCAAGATGCGTTCCGAGGTCAAACGGGCGTCGTCGGGCAGCGCGGGGCACCTGAACCTCAAGCGCTACGCCACCGAGTCGTTCTTCCAGTTGGTAACCCGCACCGTAGAGGAGCTGGAGCTCCTTAGACCCGGCCTCGAGGTCAACCTGGTCGATAAAAACGAGAACGACACCGCCCTTGTGCTCGAAGGCCTCATCGACCTGGGGTTCTCCCGAGAAATGGCCCGATTGGGCGAGCTGCCGCCCGCCACCGAAGACGGTCTGCGACGCAAGCGCCTGCGATCCAACACCTTCCCGCTGATATTCGGCGTTCTCGAGGGACACCCGCTGGCCTCGGAGCCCCATCCCACGCTGGCCGACATCGCCCGCTACCGCGTGGCCACACCGTCTTTCGCCAGCAAGGGTCCCATTCCCCAGGCGACCCAGGAACTCTTTGAGCGAGAAGGGCTGAACCTGCGCGTTGACCTGGTCGTTTGCCATAGCATCATGGAATACTACGCCTATGCCAAGCCCGGGAGCGTCGTGATCTTCAACGAGTCGTTCCGTGCGAGCATGGTCTCGACGAAGAGACGCCGATTCGTCGAAATCGAGCCGTCCGACGGGCCTTTTGAAGTGAGCGCCTTGCTCGTTTACAGCCCCGTAAACGGCAACCCCGCGCTGCCGGTCGCCGTGGAAACCCTCCTGGCCATCGACGAGGAGCTCGCCGGACAGGCGTAGCTATCAAACGGACCCCAAGGCCGCGGTCAGCCCCACCTTTCCATCCCACAAAAATATTTTGTGTCCATCACCCGGCCTTCGCGTTCCCTCATCCCGGAACAACTGTTTTTCTCACGCCGAGCCACCCTCGTATCGTGTGGGCTGTCACAAGGGGCGGCCGAACAAGGGGAGCCGCCACACGGATGAAGGGAACCACCATGAGCTTCAACACCTCCGTTAACCGCAGGCAGTTCGTCGCCGGCGCGGCCGCGGCAGCCGCCATGGGAAGCATCGCGGGTATCGCCAGCGCCTCGGCCACCGAGGCGACCGGAACCGCCCCGTTCGAGACCACCGTCGACTGGGACGCCGAGTACGACGTCGTGGTCGTGGGCCTGGGCGGCGCCGGCTGCGCCACCGCCATCACCGCCGCCGACCTCGGCTCCAAGGTGCTCGTGCTCGAGAAGGCCTGCGAGGGCCACTCGGGCGGCAACTCCAACGTCTGCATGCAGTTCATGGGCTGGACTGACGACGTGCCCCGCATGATCGACTACATGAAGTGGATGCGCGGCACCTTTGAGACCCCCAGCGACGAGATGATCCAGGTCTACATCGAAGAGATGGCCCAGAACAAGGAGTGGTTCGAGTACCTGGGTGCCAGCGACACCACGAGCTTCTCGATGCCCGAGTTCCCCATGTGCGAGTACGTGGACGCCTTCAAACCCTTCACCACCAACGGTTACTACGGTGTGCGCCCCGGTGAGAACTTTGGCGGCGACGGTCAGACCTACGCCCTGCTCAAGCGCAACGTGGTGGAGCGCGCCGACCTGATCGACGTGTGGTACGAGGCGGCCGCCGAACATCTGATCCAGGACCCCCAGACCAAGATCGTCCACGGCGTCGAGGCCCAGGTCAACGGCCAGCCTGTCAAGGTCCGCGCCAAGAACGGCGTCGTCTTGACCTGCGGCGGCTTCGAGAACAACGTGCGCATGCAGCAGGACTACTTCGGCAACACCTTCTGGCCGAGCCTGGGCCGCGCCCTGTGGAACGAGGGCGATGGCATCCGCATGGCCCAGGAAATCGGCGCCCAGCTGTGGCACATGAACAACCGCGCCACCACCAACGGCGAGTTCTACGATCCCGAGACCCAGACCCCCACGATGGTCTTCATGAAGTTCGCCGCCAGCTTTGGCATCATCGTGGGCGACGACGGCACCCGCATCGACGAGTCCCACGTGCTCTTCCCCATGGGCAACCCCGCCCAGGCCCACGGCAAGGTGTGGAACCACGGCATGTTCACCAACCCCGTGCTGCCCGACAACATGTGGTACGTCTACGACCAGGCCATTCTCGACAAGGGCCAGATCCACGCCTCGTGGTCGGTCGACGGCAGCGACGAGATGGAGAAGGGCTGGATCCAAAAGGCCGACACCCTCGATGAGCTCGCCCAGCTCATCGGTCTCGACGGGGCGGCCACCGAGCGCTTCATGAAGACAATCGCCGACTACAACGGATTCTGCGCCGAGGCCGACGACAAGCAGTACGGGCGCACCCAGGCCCTGGAGCCCATCGCCACCGCCCCGTTCTACCTGATCAAGCTCACCCCCTGCACCGTGAACACCCAGGGCGGCCCCGAGCGCGGCCTGGGCGGCGAGGTCATCGACGTCAATGGCAACCCCATCCCGCACCTCTATGAGGCCGGCGAGCTGGGCGATATCTGGAGCAACCTGTATCAGGCCGGCAACAACCTGGGCGGTGGCCAGATCTTCGGCCGCATCTCGGGCCGCAACGCCGCTGCCGTTAAAGACGACGTGACCCAAGATGATCTGGTGCAGGGCGAGGGCTTTAAGCCCGTCGTGGAGGAGACCGTCTACGAGTGCGGCGAGAACCAGTACATCGGCCGCGGCATGGGCAAAAGCCCCGCTCCCCTCGTGGTGCGCGTCACCCTCGACGGCGAGACCATCACCGACGTCGAGATCCTCGAGCACTACGAGACCGACGGCCTCATCCGCGTGGAGCAGGCCCTTGAGCGTATGCCCAAAGCCATGGTCGAGACCGGTTCCCCCGACGTCGATATCGTGACCAACGCCACGCGCACCGGCGCCGGCATCATCGCCGCCGTCTACGACGCGCTCGCCCAGGCCGGGAAGTAAACGGGCACCCGGCCGGCAACGCTAAAGACACCTAGGCAAGAGTAGGTAGCGCATGCGAAGTCGCGCGTCCGCTGAATGCGAGGCGCGCGAGTATCAAAAGTCGTATGCGTGGTTGAAAAACCGTCCCGAAGTGGCGAATCGTCCTGGGATGTGTACGAGCAAGACTTAGGAGAAGCGGTGCTATCCTTCTATCAGCCAGTATCACCGCTGGTAGAATGAGCGGCCTTCCGAGGAAGGCAGTAGCGCGCTCCGACCGGCTCGTACACACCCCTGGAAAATCCGCCACTTCGGGGTTCCTTTTGCGCCACGGGGCACCCGATTCGCACACATCCCTGGACGATCCGCCATCCCCGCATGCGCCCTACCCCGCGGCCACCGCCAGCGGCTCGGGTTCGGTGGCCCCCACGCCCTGATGCCTTTGGACGGGGACGTGCCGAGGGCAGAATTGAGGGCCGGGCGGAGGGCCGAGCCGAAGGAGAGAACCGTTTCGCGCACCTCGTCTCCCAGCTCATGGCAGAGAACCGCATCGACGACCTCGCACGTGCGGCCACTGATCTCGAATTCCGCAGCGAGCTTTTTAAGGAACTCGGCATCTCCTAAGCACTCCAGGGTTCCCTAGGACGCAAGGGACGCAAGAGACCTAATGCTCCCTTGCGCCCCCTACCCGCTCGAATAGCTCCTCCCGCGTGTGGATATCGAGTTTCTGGTACACATGGCGAATGTGGGCCTTTGCCGTGCCGTTTGCCACGCAGAGCTCCCGCTCGATGTCGCGGGCGGTTTTATGCTGGGCCAGCAACAGGAGGACCTCCTCTTCCCTCTGGGAGAGGTTCCGCTCCTTCGCCAACGCCGCACAGGCGCCGACCAAGGCGTTGCGTTCCTCCACCCCCTTGGAGAGTTTGGAGTCCTCCTGCTCTTTGGCCAGCTCAACGCCCCAGTTTGCATCAAGTTTCTTTTCGGAGAACGCCACAAAGGTGGCCACCATCACCACTACGACCAGCACCGGGACGGCCGACAGACCCAAAGCCGTCAGCTGCCCCTCCACCACGCGGCCGGCAAGGGTGGCCAGCGATCGCACGCCGCGCTCGATGCCGAAGAGCCAGATGGCGCTTGCGCCCCAGTGGTAGCAGATCGAACCGATCATCGTCATGATGAACACCTGGCTCGCAGCGTAACCCCAGGTAGCCCAGAGGTTGCCCCACCAAGACACCGGCCCCACCACAGCCGCCAAGATCAAGAACACCGCCGACATAAAGGGTAGCCATACGCCGTAGACGACGCCGAACTCAACCCGGCTGCGCAGCAGCACCACGGCACCCATGACCACCAAGCAGCAGGCAACGGTCCCCACGGCCGAGGTGGAGCGGGCCACCCCAGAGGTGCCCACCTGCAGCAAACCGTAGGCAAAGGAGTAGATGGCCACCACCAGAACGGGCTTCCAAGGAAAGGAGAAGCGGGCCCAGCTCCCGGAGTGCAGAGGCTCCACCAGATCGCCCCGATAGCATGCCCTGAGGCATCCGAACGAGATCAGCGGAAGGGCAGCCGTCATGGCCGGTAGCCACTCGGGGCGGAACCCCTCGTACACCCAACCCACCACGGCACCCGCCACCAGCGAGGCACAGTAGTACAGGCAGATGCGCACCGGGCTCAAAGTCCCATAGAGTTCCGACCAGAGCAAGATCATCAGGGCTATTCCCGCACCGCCCGCAACGGTGCTGGGCCAGGCAGCCAGGGCACCGGGGAGAATCCCTCCCCAAGCCGCGTAGCCAAGCAGCGTGGAGCCCACCAGCAAGACCAGGCAGGCCGCCTTTAGAGCGCCCTGTCGGAAGAGCGGCGTGATGTGGCGAGCACCGATCGCGCAGAGAAGAAGGGTTGCGATCATCGCGAAGTCAAAGGCGTTCTGCGACACCACGATGCCGGGGGTGCCAAAGAACGTTCCCCCGCCAAGCACCACGTTCAGCCATGCCCTGTAGATCCCGAGGCCGAGAAAGGGCAGGGGAATATGGGGCAGCGTGGAGAGCCAAAACCGCAGGTGTGCCCACAGGGGCGCACTCGCATCCGGAGCGGCCGAGGCCTCTCCAGCCGAATCCGCCCCAAAGCAGCCCGGGTCAGTGGGCGCTGCAACAGCGGGTGCCGACGGAGTTTCGTCTTCGGCTACACGACGATGGGCCATGGGGTCTCCTCCAAAGAACGGCCATGGGAATTGACATGCGTCAATATGCGAAAAAAGCCTCTCTGCCTTAGGGCTTCTCGATGGGCCACATCTTACAACACCGCAGGTAAATCGTGGGGTTATTGGCAAGGGGTTAATTTGGCGAGATCCGTGGTTATGGCTTTAGACCGTGCGCTTCTGGACCGACCGGCCTAAGGTTCGTGCCATGCAGCGACCGGATGCGCAGAGCACCGGCCGCCCCGAGAAACCGTTGGTACGACCAACAAACCAAGGAGGAGCACCATGGAGAACATCAGCCGTCGCAACCTCGTTAAGGGCATTGGCCTGGGCACCGCCGCCGTTGCAGCCGCCTCGCTTGCACCGACCAGCGCCCACGCCAAGGCCGATCCCAGCTACGCCGGCACCGTGGACGTCCCGAGCTTCCTGATCAAGCCTGAACCCATCAGCGACATCGCCGAGACCAAGGACTTCGACGTGGTCGTAGTGGGCGCCGGCGCCGCAGGCGTTCCCGCCGTGCTGGCCGCTCTCGAAGGCGGTGCCACGGTAGCGTGTCTGCAGAAGGAGTCCACGGCCATTTCGCAGGGCAACGGTGGCTGCGGCGTAGACCTGGAGAACTCCGATCCGGCCGCCATCGAGGCCATGATCTCGTTCGAGATGAAGGAGAACGCCTACCGTCCCGACCGTCGTCAGCTGGCCGCTTGGGCCTACAACTCGGGCGAGACCATGCGCTGGCTCCTGAACCTCGCCGCCGAGGCCAACGCCCAGTCCACCGACAGCGCCCCCACCATGGAGTTTGGCGGCGGCACGGTGACCTTCATCAAGAACTCCTTCGGCCCCAAGCCCTACACCACCGGTAACGCCATGCAGGACCTGGCCGCGCTGGCCGAGCAGAAGGGTGCCGAGTTCTTCTATGAGACCCCCGGCGTGCAGCTGGTGCAGGACGGAGACGGCCGCGTGACCGGCGTCATCGGTCAGACCGCCGACGGCACCTACGTGCAGCTCAACGCCGCCAAGGGCGTGATCGTGGCCACCGGCGACTACCAGAACGACTACGACATGTGCTCCTACTACCTGCCCGACCTGGACAACTTCGAGCGCAAGCAGTTCGGCAAGACCGGCGACGGCCACAAGATGGTGGTGTGGGCCGGCGGCAAGATCGAGGACGGCCCCCACACCAAGATGCTCCACGACTTTGACGCCGGCCCCGCCTCGATGGCCGACATGCCCTTCCTCGCGCTCAAGGACAACGGCGAGCGCTTCTGCGACGAGGCCACCACGCCCATGTCGCTCATGTGCAACTACCTGCGCGGTTCCGATGATTGCGGTTGGTACACCCAGGTCTTCGACAACGACTACCTGACTGCCACCGAGGGCTGGCCGGGCAAGGCCGTCGACGAGGAGGCCATGCAGAACTACATGCCCGAGGTCGACAGCGAGAAGGTGGGTGTGCTCCCCTACTACACCCACACCTACAAGGCCGACACCCTGGAGGAGCTGGCCGAGAAGCTCGAGGTAACCGACGTCGAGGCCTTCGTGGCGAGCGTCGAGCGCTACAACGAGCTCTGCGAGGGCGGCGCCGACCTGGACTTTGGCAAGGACGCCAAGTACCTGGCCCCCATCGTGACCCCGCCGTTCTGGGGCATCCACCGTCACGTGCGCATCTCGGCCATCACCGCCGGCGTCGAGGTCAACCCCGACCAGCAGTGCCTCACCCCTGAGGGCGAGGTCATCCCCGGCCTGTACGCCGTGGGCAACTGCGCCGGCAACTTCTACGGCGGCGTCGACTACCCGCTGGCCATCGGCGGCCTCTCGCTGGGCCGCTGCTACAACCAGGGGCGCATGGTGGGCGCCGCAGTGGCCGCACTGTAGGCAAGCTGGCAGGCGTCGGATGCACTGGCGCCATTAATCTGGAGCCCCGCCGTGCGCACAGTCGCGCGGCGGGGCTCCCCGCAACAAGGTCCTCCTAGCCCTGCAGGCTCCCCTGCGCCTGCGCACACCGCGCAACCTCTTCAACGGTGGTCTCAAAAATGGCGGCAATCTTTTCCACCGGTAGCGTTCCGTCTGCAACGAGTTTGGCAATCGCGGCGTCACGCCCCTGCTCAAGCCCTTGCTCGAGACCCCGTTCGAGGCCCTGCTCGATTCCCGCTTCCACACCCTCCCGGAAGATCTCATCGCCCACGTCGTCCATCTCGCGAACCCCCTCCTCAGTTTCCTTGAGATAGCGCGCCCTCTCTGCCAATACGGGGCACCGCATGGCGGCAGGGTCAGCACATATGAAGTCATGCATCACCGCGCCGAGGTCGGTGTCACCGTAATTATACGTCGCGTCCACGTACACGATATGCGACCCATCCTCAAAGAGCAGCCCTACCCCCGCTTCGGCACGCTCGCAAACACCTCGAACCCCCCGCGCTCTCGGGGGCCGGCCTTAAAGCTGCCGCCGAGCGCCTCTATCCGCTCGCGCATCGACACGAGGCCCAGGCCATAGCCGCCCATGCCATCCCCCGCGGCCGTGCCGCTGGGCCGTCCCTCGCAGCCGACGCCGTCGTCGGCCACCCGGAGCTGCCACAACGCCGGAAACTCCGTCACCCGCACCTCCACACGGCGGGCCTTCCCATGGCGGGCGGCGTTGCTCAGGGCCTCCCGGGCCACCGCCGCCAGGCAGCCCGCGGTGCGCTCGTCGGGCACCCCGTCGGCCTCGTAAACGAGCACCGCCTCGCCCAACGGGTAGCCACGCACCAGCTGGATAAGGACGACCTGCAGGTCGGCGGTGGTGTCGTGCAGGTCGTGCACGCTCGTGCGCACCGCGTCCAGCGCCTCTTGCAAGGTCTGCTCCACCCCCGCCAGCTCCTCGCCGACCGCCTCGCCGCGGTGCACCACCCGCAGCGCCCCCACCTGAAGGGCCGCCCGGGTCAGCATATGCCCCACGCCATCGTGAATCTCGCGCGCGATGCGCGAGCGCTCGGCGAGCTTGGCCGCCTCCCCCTGCCACGTGCGTGCCTCATCGAGCTCGCGGTTCTTGGCCGAAAGGCGCAGCACGGCCTCCTGCAGGTCGTCGCGCAGCCCGACCAGCTCGGCCTGGCCCGCCTCGCCCGCCAGGGTGCGCTGGGCCAAAAGCCCCGCCAACCCCGTCGACGCGGCCCCCAAAATCGCCCCAGCCAGGGGGAGGACCCCCGCCCACGCAAGCACTCCCAGCGCCAAGGCCAGCCCCACGGGCACCCCCGGCCAGCGCGCGGGCCAGCGAACCCATACCACCTGCGTCAGGTCGTAGCAGGTCAGGGGCAGCACGGCGGGGGCCGCCCCGGGAACGGCGCAGGCCGCGGCCGCACCCGCCAGCGGAAGCAGCCCCCGCCACCGGCCGCAGACCACCTCGTACAGGGTGCCGGCGACGGCGGCCACGAGCAACGCGGCCATCTCCGGCGCAAACGTCTCCCGCACCCCGGCGCCCCCCGTCCCGTAGAGCAGGGCGCAGCAGACCGCGAACACCGCAAGCTTGTTGACCAAGTGTCTCATGGCCGGCATTGTACGTCGGCCCCCGCCCCAGGGCCACCCATGACATTTGTCACGGTCGCAGGGCCCGTTTTCGTGACAGCGCTCACTTCCGGAGCCACGCGGGGTTCTCCACAATAGGGGCGTACGGCAGAATCGCAGCCTGAGAACGGAGCCGCCATGAGCACGCCTGAGCATCCCGCCCCCGACGCCGCCATCGAGGTGCGCAACCTCGTGAAGCGCTACGGGAACCTGGTCGCCCTGGACCACCTCGACCTCACGGTGAGGCGGGGCGAGGTCTTTGGCCTTTTGGGACCCAACGGCAGCGGCAAGACCACGGCCATCAACTGCATCCTGCAGCTGCTCACCTACGACAAAGGCTCCATCGAGCTGTTCGGCGAGCCCATGGCGCCCACGCGCTACGACCTCAAGCGGCGCATCGGCGTGGTGCCCCAGGGCGTGGCGGTCTTCGACGAGCTCACCGTGCGCCAGAACATCGACAGCTTCTGCGCCCTCTACGTCGACGACGCCCGCCGCCGGCGCACCCTGGTGGAGGAGGCCATCGAGTTCGTGGGCCTCCAGGACTTCGCCAAGTTCCGCCCCCGCAAGCTCTCGGGGGGCCTGCTGCGCCGCCTCAACATCGCCTGCGGCATCGCCCACCGCCCCGAGCTGCTCTTCTTTGACGAGCCCACCGTGGCCGTGGACCCCCAGAGCCGCAACGCCATCCTTGACGGCATCAAGCGCCTCAACCGCGAGGGCGCCACGGTGGTCTACACGAGCCACTACATGGAGGAGGTCGAGCAGCTCTGCTCGCGCATCCTCATCATGGACGCGGGCCGCAGCGTGGCCATGGGCACGAACAACGAGCTCAAGGCCATGGTCGGTACCGGCGAGACCATCACCGTGCAGGTTGACCAGGCCAACGAGGAGGCCTTTGAGCTCGTGCGGCGCCTGCCCAACGTGCGGCGCGCCACCTACGCCGAAGGACACCTCAAGGTGGCCTGTGCAAGCGGCGCCCACAACCTGGTCGACGTCCTCGAGGCCCTGCGCGACGCCGGGGTTGCCTACGGCCGGGTCTACGCCGAGCCGCCCACGTTGAACGACGTCTTTCTCGAGATCACCGGCAAACAGCTGCGCGACCCCTCGGCAGAGTAGGGGAGACACCGATGCTGACCAGGTTCTCCTACACCGTCCTCATGTTCACGCGCTCCAAGAGCCTCATCCTCTGGGCGCTTGCGTTCCCCATCATCCTCGCGACCATCCTCTCGTTCATGTTCTCGGGCATCGACGAGGCCGTGGCCTTCTCGACCCAGCGCATGGTCGTGGTGGCCGACGACGCCTATGCCGAGGCGACCGGGCTGTCCCAGACCCTCGAGGCCCTAGCGGGCGACGGATCGTCCGACAGCCTCTTTGACGGCGCGGTACTCAGGCTCACGGAGGCCTCCTCCACCGAAGAGGCCCTGGACCTTGTGCGCAGCGACCAGGCCGACTGCTACCTCGTGGTGGACGGCGGCACGCCCCACGTGTACTTCTCGCCCGACGCCGCCAGCCGGCCGAGCGCCGAGGTGGTCGTCGCCGTGCTCGACCGCTACGTGCACGGGGCGGCCCAATACCGGCTCCTGGCAAAGGAGAAGCCCCTGGCCCTGCTCCTCCCCTCCACCGCCGAGGCCTTCTTTGGGGACACGACCCCCATCGAGGAGCTGCCCGTGACCCACACCGACCTGGACTCCATGGCGCGCTACTTCTACGCGGTGCTCGCCATGAGCGCGGGCTTCTCGGCCATGCTGGGCGCCACGGCGGTGCAGCGCTTGCAGCCCACCGCGTCGGCCCTGGGGGCGCGCACCACGCTGGCCGGCGTCCCCCGTTGGCGCATGCTCGCCGCCTCGCTCGCCGCGGCGTGGGTCTGCGCCTTTGCCTGCCTCGTGCTCGCCTTCTGCTATATCCGCTTCGTGCTCGACGTGGGCTTTGGGGGACGCGAGGGCTGGTGCATAGCGGCCTGCGCCGTGGCGTCGTTCATGGCCACGGCCGGCGGCGCGGCGGTGGGGGCCCACACCCGGGGCAGCACGGCCTTTGGGGCCCTCACGGCCATCACGCTGGTCCTCTCGCTGTTCGCAGGGCTCTACGGCACGGCGGCCATGAACCTCGCCGACACGGTCTCGCGCACCATGCCGTGGCTCTCGGCCATCAACCCACTGTGGGAGTGCTCGCGAGCGTTCTACACGCTCATGTACTACGACACCCTCGGCCCCTTTGCCGAGACCTGCACCGTCCTGGTCGCCATGGGGCTGCTGTTCGCCGCCCTTGCGGCCGCCCGTCTGAGGAGGCAGCGCTATGCCCATCTCTAAACCCGCGGCGCACACCTTCTCCTGCGCCCTGCGCATCCTGTGGGCCCATCGGATCTACCTGCTCATCTACCTGGTGGTCATGAGCCTGATGGGCGTGTTCGTGGCCAGCCAGTCCATACCCCCCTCCACCGACGGCAGCATGCCCGAGGCCCCGGCGGCGGTGGCCGTGATCGACCGCGACGGGAGCGCCGTGTCGCGCGGGCTAGCCGCCTACCTGGGGCGTGAAGCCGAGCTCGTGGAGGTGGCCGACACCCAGCGGGCCCTCCAAGACGCCGTGGCCCAGGAGAGCGTCGACTGCCTGCTCGTGGTGCCGGCCGGCTACGGGGACGCCCTGGTCGAGGCTGCCCGCACCGGCGTGGAGGCGCCTGCCCTCGAAAGCTCGCTGAGCACGAGCGGGGCCGCAGGGCTCCTTGCCCAAATCCAGGCCCAGGGGTGGCTCCAGGCGGTCTACGGCTTTGTGGACACGCTGGGGGCCACGCCCGAAGAGGCGGTGGAGCTGGCGGACCAGACCACCGAAGCAGGCGCGGAGGCGTCGGTGGCCCCGGTGAGCGAGGGCACGCGCACGCTCCAGCAGCGGTTGGCCCTGCGGGTGTACCTGGCCTTCTCGGAGTACCCGATCTTTGCCGCGGCCACGGTGTGCATCGCAGTGCTCATGCGCGCGCTCAACCAGCGCGACGTGCGCGAGCGCATCCTGGTGGCCCCCACCCACGCCTTTGCGCACAGCCTGCAGGTCTTTGGGGCCTGCATGCTGGTGAGCCTGGTGTGCTGGCTGTGGATCGGCGGCCTGGGGCTGGTCCTGTTCGGCGGCGAGCTGCCCCGGACAGACCCCGGGCAGGTGGGGGTCGCGCTGTTGGCGCTGCTGGCCTACGCGCTGTTCGCGGGTGGCGTGGGCTTCTTGCTCGGGCAGCTGGGCATCGGCGAGGAGGCGGCCAACGCCATCGCCAACATCGGCGGCATGGTGCTGTCGTTCTTGGGCGGCGCCTGGGTCGGCCTCGACATGATGCCCCCGGCGGTGCTCGACGTGGCGCGCTTCACGCCCAGCTACTGGACCGTGACGGCCATCGACGGCTCGATCGTCGAGCTGGACAGCCTGGGGGCCGCCCTGGGCGCCGTGGGGATCGTGGCGCTGTTCGCCCTGGCAGTGGTGGCTGCCGCCGTGGCCGTGGGCCGCGCAAAGCTGCGGGAGGCGTAAGGGCCCCGGTGCCGACGGCTACGCTCGGAACGCCCGCTCCAGCACCGCCACCGCCGGCGCAATCCTCTCGGGCGCCACCCCACCGTAGCTCATCACGAACCAGCGGCAGTCGCCGCCCCACGGTCCCGCCCCCGCCAGGCTGCCTCCCTCGGCAAATCCCGACAGCGGGGCCAGGGCCACCCCCAACCCGCGGGCCTTCTCC
The DNA here is from genome assembly GCA_019421015.1 of Coriobacteriaceae bacterium. Taxonomy (GTDB): domain Bacteria; phylum Actinomycetota; class Coriobacteriia; order Coriobacteriales; family UMGS124; genus JAHZGC01. The sequence goes on from JAHZGC010000009.1 coordinate 105,932, forward strand.
GCCACGGCCCGGTCGCCGGCCTGCACGTCGCGCACGCCCATGACAAAGTGCAGGCCCGCGTCGGCCCCCTCTATGACCAGGCGGTCCCCAAAAGAACTTTCCCTCAGGGCCCCCACCAGCTCGTCGCGCAGCACCCGGTAGTGGGAGCGCGTGCGGCCCACGTGGCGCTCGTAGTCGCCGCACTCGATGAAGCGTGCCAAGGCGAGCTGCTCGATGGCCGAGACCGTGCAGGAATAGAACCCGAGCCGCTCCTCGAACTCCCTGCTCAGCTGCGGCGGCAGCACCATGTAGCCCAGGCGAAACGCCGGGCCCAGGCTCTTGGCGAACGTGTTGGTGTAGATCACGCGGCCGGTGGCGTCGATGCTCTGGAGCGCCGGGATGGGCCGGCCCGCCAGCCTGAACTCGCAGTCGTAGTCGTCCTCCACGACGTAGCGGCCCCGCCGGTCGGGGCCGCCCTCGTTGGCCCAGGCCAAAAGCCCGTAGCGCCGCCCGACCGAGGTCACCAGCCCGGTGGGGTACTGGTGCGAGGGCATCACGTGTACCACGCTCGCCCCCGAGGCGCGCAGCCCCTCCATCGCGATGCCCTCCCCGTCGAGGGGCACATGGCTCAGCGGCGCGTCGTTGGCCTGGTAGATGTGGGTGAGGCGCGGGTAGCCGGGGTTCTCCACCGCATAGCGCCGGTCACGGCCGAGCAGCTGCACGATGAGGTTGTACAGCATCTGGGCCCCCGCCCCCACCACGATCTGGGACGGGTCCACCTCCATGCCGCGCACGCCACGCAGGTAGGACGCGAGGGCCGCGCGCAGCCGCGGGGAGCCGGTCGGGGACGCCTCGCGCACAAGCGCCTGCTCGGAGGCCTCGGTGAGCACCTCGCGCACGGTGCGCGCCCACAGCGCGTAGGGAAAGAGCCCCGTGGGCGAGACGGACCCGGTGAAGTCGGCAACAAGCGGAGGCTGCGACGCGGGCTCCTGCCGGGCTGGTTCGGGCTCCTGCCGGGCCGGCTCAGAGGGCCGCGGGCCCAAGGCGGGTTCGGTCGGCCGAGGGGTCGCGGGGAATCGGCTCAACGGGGAGACGCCCACGGCGTTGGCGTAGTAGCCGCGGCGCTCGGCCGAGCGGATGTAGCCCTCGGCCTCGAGCTGGGCATAGGCGCCCTCGACCGTGATCACGCTCACACCCAGGTGCTTTGCCAGGGCGCGCTTGGAGGGAAGCCGCTGGTCGGGGGCTATGGCACCCGACTCGATGTCGCGACGGACGCACCGGTAGAGGTAGACGTAGAGGCTTTCGTCGCCCCGGTTCTCCATGGCGTAGGTCAGCACGACAGCCTCGCCAAAGACGGCGTCCCCCGCAAAACGCCCCGCCACAATCCCATCGCGACCCCCTTGGCATCTGGCCTTATCGAAACGACCGTCGGTGACCTTACTCTGGCCTTAAAAGATTACCTCAAATTGAATCTACCTATAGGTTCAAAGCCGCCATACGATACCGCGCGCACCAAAACCGACCCGATGCAACCCCAACCCTCAAGGAGTCCCCATGCCCGACACCGCCCCCGCCCCCGACCGCGCCGCCCTCAACCGCCAGCTCGCCCAGATGCTCAAGGGCGGCGTCATCATGGACGTCACGACCCCCGAGCAGGCCCGCATCGCCGAGGAGGCCGGCGCCTGCGCGGTCATGGCCCTCGAGCGCATCCCCGCCGACATCCGCGCCGCCGGGGGCGTGAGCCGCATGAGCGACCCGGCCATGATCAAGGGCATCCAGCAGGCCGTGAGCATCCCCGTGATGGCCAAGTGCCGCATCGGCCACTTCGTGGAGGCCCAGGTGCTCCAGGCCATCGAGATCGACTACGTCGACGAGTCCGAGGTCCTCTCCCCCGCCGACGACGTGTACCACATCGACAAGACGCGCTTCGCCGTGCCGTTCGTGTGCGGGGCCCGCGACCTGGGAGAAGCCCTTCGCCGCATAGCCGAGGGCGCCAGCATGATCCGCACCAAGGGCGAGCCCGGCACCGGCGACGTGGTGCAGGCCGTGCGCCACATGCGCCTCATACAGGCGCAGATCCGCGAGGTGGCCGCCCTGCGCCCCGACGAGCTGTTCGAGAAGGCCAAGCAGCTGCAGGTGCCCCTGGACCTGCTGCGCCAGGTGCACGAGACCGGCAAGCTCCCCGTGGTGAACTTTGCCGCCGGCGGCGTGGCGACCCCGGCCGACGCCGCGCTCATGATGCAGCTCGGGGCTGAGGGCGTCTTTGTAGGGTCAGGTATCTTCAAGAGCGGCGACCCCGCCAAGCGCGCAGCAGCCATCGTAAAGGCCGTGGCCAACTACGAGGACGCCGCGCTTATCGCCGAGCTGTCCGAGAACTTGGGCGAGGCCATGGTGGGGATCAACGAGCAGGAGATCGAGCTGCTCATGGCCGAGCGGGGGAAGTAGTCCCATGGGCACACGACAGACCGCGGCCGTCCTTGCGGTGCAGGGGGCCTTTATCGAGCACGAGCGCCGGCTCGAGGAGCTGGGGTGCCGCTGCGTCGAGCTGCGCCAGGCGCGCGACCTTGCGCAACCCTTCGACCGCCTGGTGCTGCCCGGCGGCGAGAGCACCGTGCAGGCCAAGCTGCTCCACGAGCTGGGGGTGTTCGAGCCGCTGCGCGAGCGCATCGCGGGCGGTATGCCGGTGCTCGCGACCTGCGCGGGGCTTATCCTGCTGGCCCAGGCCATCGAGAACGACCCCGCCACGCATTTTGCGACGCTGCCCGTGACCGTGCGCCGCAACGCCTACGGCCGGCAGCTGGGCAGCTTCACGGCGCGGGCGCCGTGGCGCGGGAGCGCGGGGTGCGGAGACGCGGAACGCGGCGAGGCCCTGCGCGGCGACGCGGGGGCTTCTCCCCTCCCCATGACGTTCATCCGCGCGCCGAAGATCGTGGAGGTCGGCCCCGACGTCGAGGTGCTGGCCAGCGTGGACGGCGGCACGGGCTTCTCCCCCGCCGCCGTGCGCCACGGCAACCAGGTAGCCTGCGCGTTCCACCCCGAGCTCGACACCGACCCGCGGATACACCGGCTGTTCCTGGAGCTGTAGGGCGTGCGGGCCCGCGGAGGGGCGAAGATGACGCTTCGGGGTCTTCTCCGCCAAGGTCATAGAGTTGGGGCTATCTCCCTTTTTCCTTCCGTCCTCAGGGCCGTCTCCCCAAAACGCCAAGCTTTGGGGCGACCCCATCTGCGGCGATTGCCAAACCGGCAGATAGCGCCGCGAAAAGAGGGTTCTGGATAGGGCCTCCGGGGCCCGGTCATCCCCGCGCATCGGCGAGAAAGGGCGTCCCATGGAATGGTGCCTCTCTGAACTGGGGTTTTGTCGACCCGCCGTCGGGCCATCGGGTGCAAGTGGTCGACGGGACCCGGCAGGCGATCGCAAAAGCCCCTCCCGCGCCTATCCAGAACCCCCATCATGCGGAAGCAACTCGGTTTTGGGGTACCTTGGCTATCCGGGATCTTGGAGGCCGCAGGGGTCGGCCGCGCACCCAACCGCAGCGCGCCGACCCCCACAGCGGAGAAGACCCCGCTACCTGCAGGGCTTCTCCGCCGGGGCCATGCGCGGGTTGGGCGCGAATCCTACCGCCTACGCCTGTGCGATGGCGGCGTTCACGGCCTCAAGGATCGCAAGGCTGGTCACCGTGGCCCCCGCCACAGCGTCGACCTCGGTGGAATTCGCTTCGACGATCCTGACGGGCATCTCATCCAGCGCGCGATGGGCGATGTAGGGGGTCTCCATGTTGTAGGCCACCTGCACGTCCTCGATCACGCCGTCGGCATAGCGAACGATGGCGTAGAGCTCGCCGCCCATGCCGTCGCCCACGCCCAGGCACTCGTTCTCGCCCAGCTCGAACTCGGGCTCGGGGTCGACCAGGGGCAGACGGTTCTCGACCTCGCCGGCCACCGCGCAGGCGTCGTCCTTCTCGGCCGCGGCGTTGGCGCCGGAGATGCGGCCGTAGACGATGCACTCGGCGATGTTGCCCGAGCCCTGGTAGGTGTCGGCGTAGATCGAGCCCAGCTCGCCGGCGCTGTAGAGGTGCGGGATCACGTTGCCCTCAACGTCGACGATGCCGCCCTCGATGTCGCGCCTGGGGCCGCCCATGGTGTTGAGCATCGACGCGACGCCCACCATGGCGTAGTAGGGCGGCGTGGCCAGCGGCAGCAGCTTCTCGGGGTCACGGCCGAACTCCCCGTCGAGGCCGGCCTCGCAGTAGCCGTTGTAGCGTTCTACCTGGGCGGCCAGCCCCTCGGCGTCGATGCCCATGAGGCCGGCGAGCTCCTCCAGCGTGTCGGCCTTGGTAATCCAGCCGGCCTCGAGCTCCTCGACGTTGCCCTCGCTCCAGGTGGGGTAGATGCGGTTGTTCTGCATGGCCTCGTCGTCGAACACCACGAAGCACGGGTTGGGAACCTGCTCCAGGCGGTAGGAGCCGTGGTAGTACAGGTTGCCGTGCTTGGGGCGGTTGGCCTCGTTGGTGAAGCGGGTGCCGTCCGAACCCACGAAGATGGTGTTCTTGGAGCCGAAGCCCTTCTTGTCCTGCATGTAGTTGCCAAAGACGTTCTGGTTCTCGGGCGCCTTGTAGTTGACGTCGGGGCCGGCCACGTTGCTCATGTGCCACAGGTCGGCGCCGCACGCCATGGCCATCTTGATGCCGTCGCCGGTGTTGAAGTGGGCCCCCTTGGCGTAGCAGTTGGCCATCTGCAGGTAGTTCTGGATCATCTCCTGGTTGTTCTCGAAGCCGCCGCAGGTGAGGACCACGCCGTTGCGGGCAAGCACGTTGTAGCGCTGGCCGTCCTTCTCGAGCACGACACCCCACACGATCTTGGTGGCCGGGTCTTGGATCAGCTTGACGCCGGGGGCTCCGTAGATGACGTCGATGGCGTCGTTGGCCTCGACCTGGCGCTTGAGCATCTTATAGAGGTCGCTGAAGCCGTAGCGGCCGCCCACGGTCACCTTGATGCAGCTCTCGGCGCCGGGCATGTTGGGGTACTCGGCCTGGGAGGTGTCGGGGCCCAGCGGGAACAGCTCTGCGGCCCCATGGGCGAGAAGCCAGTCCTGCAGCGTGCAGACCTCTTCGGCGTAACGGTTGAGCATCTCGTCGCTCACCGTGGTGAAGTCGGTGAAGATGGACTTGATGTAGGTGCGCGTGGCTTCGACGTCGAGCGGGGCGTAGCAGCTCTGGGAACACACGCGGGAGTTGCCGCCGCCGAGGCCCTTGGCCGCCTTCTCGGCGAGGAGCACCTTGGCTCCGCTCTCGGCGGCGGTGATGGCCGTGGCCGCGCCGGCATCGCCGAAGCCGACCACCACGACGTCGTAGGCGGCGTCCCAGGCAACGGCGTCGCCGAACGCGGCTTCGTCGGCCTGCGCCACGCCGGCAACGGCCCCGGCGGTCATGGCGGCCGCAGCGGCGGCGGTCCCCGTCAAAAAGCTCTTCCTCGTAAGCATGGACGTTCCCTTCTATCTGTGGATCTGCACTGGCGCAAACGCAAAGCAAGCCATCCGCCCCAATTGCGAAGTCCTTCTCCTTCAAAGGCCTCGTAGGTCGTTGCTCGCCCCATTACCGTAGCCAGGGCACCATGTAGGTGTCTGTCAGAGCAGTGTCAGAAGAACGGCCATACCTGCAAAAATGACGTGTAGTATTTTTTGCTACAATCGTCTACCAGGCATTATGTTGCTATAAGCAAAAACACGGGCGAACGCGATTCTGATCCGTTTCTGCCACGAGGAGGAGAAATGGGCATATGGCCCAAGGTCAGCCGCACATGGGTTGCGGTCGTCGTTTCCCTGGCTTACGGCCTGCTCATCTCGTCCACCGCCATATCGCGAGTGGACGGGTCGGGCTTCGACAGCCAGGCCATCACGCTGGCCCGAGTCGCGTCGCTTTTTGAAGTCTTTCTCTTTGCATGGTTCTTCAGGCACCGCATGCCCTCTCCCAAACGTCTTTTTGCCTACGGGCTTGCCTGCGAAATCGCCTATGTCGTCCTATACGGAATGCAGGCGTTTGAGGTTACCCCGGCACCGGGCCTTACCGGACTTTCTGCAGGGCAGCTCACAGGGCTCTTTTGCGGTTTGTCAGAAGGGGCGTTCCTGCTCCTGCTGTGCTTTTTATTTTCCATCCAAGCACCCCGGTACAGTGCGGTTTCTGTAGCAGCAGGCTGCGTTTTGTTCGACGGGCTTACCGCCGTGGCAACCACAGTACCGCAGAACGCAACGCCTGTCGTCATGTTCTCCTGCCTTGCGGTGGGAACAGTGTTGCTGCCGCTGGCCCTCAAGCTCGCACTGTCGTGCGACGGCGTTTTGGCCGAAGGAAAACTCATAGCATCCGGGCGCTCCGACGGCCTCGCGGCATCCCATCCGGTTGCCCCGATGCAAAAAATCGCGCTCCTGTTGTGCGTGGCGGTGTTTCCCTTTTTATATGGCATGGCGATACAGGTGGTAAACGCTGCTGGCCTGGGAACCTACAACGTGGTGTACCAGGCGGCCGTTCTGATTGTTGCGCTCGCACTGCTTGCCTATGCCGCGTTCAGGGGAACCGCGGTAGAAAGCACCACGATGCTCCTCCTGGCCGCACCCGCCATCTTTGCCGCCTATGCGATCGCCGCCCTCCTACAGGCGGACGGTCTGTTTGGCATCGGCCTTCTGGCGCGCGTGGACTACTCGGTGTGCCAGCTCGTGTTCTTGATCATCATGGCACGCATGGCATATGCCAGCATTGGGGAGCTCTGCTACTATGCAGCGTTTTTCTACGGCACGCTCAAGCTCGGCGCTCTTTTGGGCCGATTTTTTGCCAACACGTTCCTGCCGTGGCCCCTTGAACAAGATGCCTACGTGGCCTTGGCCCTCGTGGCGCTCGGGCTCGTCATAGGATGCTGCCTATGCGTAGCTCTTTCAGCCCGGTCGTCGGGAACTGTAACCAAGGAAGGCGATTTCTCCGCAGCTGAGCTCTTTCCAGAAACCAACGGCGAGGAGGCATCCACGGAATCCGGCAGCAAGGCCGAACGATTCGCCCAGATGTACGGATTCTCGGCCCGAGAAGAAGAGATATTCAAGGGCTTCGCCCGCGGGTTCAACCTTGCAAGCATCGGCGACGAGCTCGGGCTATCGCCTAGCACGGTGGGAACGTACATGCACCGCATTTACAGCAAGGTCGGCGTCGAGGGGCGACAGGGATTGGCCAAGGCCTATGATAAGTTCCAGTAGCAAAGACATCTGGACAGTCCGGCGCGTTATACTCCATAACCCCAACCCGTGCCCAACGGAATCGAGGCGCGCCTATGCCGATGAACACGAACGAGTATCAGGGCGTCCTTGACCACGTCGTCACCATCGTCAAACAGGCACGAACGAATGCCGTCCAAAAAGCCTCCGCCGAGATGGTGCGCATGTATTGGCTTATCGGCAACCAGATCGTCGAGCGCTCCGAATGGGGCAACAAGTTCGTCGACACGCTGTCGCGCGACATTCGCGCCGCCTTCCCGGGCGTCAAGGGCTTCTCGCCCCGCAGTCTGAAGTACATGGCGAAGTTCGCCCGCGAGGTCGACTCCCAATTGTGCAGTAGCTACTGCACAATTCCCTGGGGCCACATCATGAAGCTTTTGGACAAGACCGAGCCGGGCGAGATGCGCGAGTGGTACCGGGAGGCAATCGTCGAGAACGGCTGGTCGCAGATCGTCCTCGACCACCAGATCGACCTCCACCTCTACGAGCGCCAGGCCCTCGCCGGCAAGGTCACCAACTTCGACCGCACGCTGCCCGCCCCTGACAGCGAGCTTGCCCAGCAAGCGCTCAAGGACCCGTACGTCTTCGACTTCATAACCGCCAAGCAGAACCAGCAGGAGCACGACATCGAAGAGCAGATGCTCTCGAACGTGACCAACCTGCTGCTCGAGCTTGGCACAGGCTTCGCCTTCATGGGTCGTCAATACCACCTGGCAGTAGGCAAAGAGGACTTCTACATCGACCTGCTGTTCTACAACACGAGGCTCCACTGCTACATCGTGATCGAACTCAAGAACGGCAGGTTCAAGCCCGAATATACAGGCAAGCTGAGCTTCTACGTCTCGGCCGTGAACGGCGAGCTGCGCGGTCCCTCGGACGGACCGACCATCGGCCTTCTGCTCTGCAAGAGCAAAGACGACGTGGTAGCCCGCTACGCGCTGCAAGACATCAACCAGCCCATCGGCGTAAGCGAGTACCGGCTGAGCGACGCACTGCCCGACGACCTGAGCAGCTGCCTGCCCTCGCCCGAAGACCTGGAGAGCCACCTGTAAAGGCAGGACGGTACCGAGATTGCCCGTGGGCATATACGATGCCTAAAGCGGTATACTCCACGCGAGGTGATAACCATGACCCAGCCGTCCGACAATAGGACAATCTATACGGTCGACCAGCTGCAGGCAATCATTGCCCCCCTTGTTCGCGGCTATGGGATGCGGGAAGCCAGATTGTTTGGCAGCTATGCGCGGGGAGAGGCGACTGAGAACTCCGACATCGATGTTGTAGTCGACAAAGGCCCCTGTCGTCATCTGGCCGTCTGCGGTGGCGCTATGACAAACCGGAGCGCCGCTGAACACGTTCAGGCCCTCTATCGCTATGCTTCTCAACTGGCAACCGAAATCTCAGAGGTCGCTTTCGAGGATGTTCCCCAACTCGTGGTCGATCTGGAACGCGAGATGCGCACACTCGGCATCCCACAAGAATAGGCCGCAAGATTATCCCCACACCAAACCCCCGGCGGAGAAGCCCCTGCTACCTGCAGGGCTTCTCCGCCGGGACCATTCGTCGTACTCGCACATCGCACCGGCTACCTACCAGCCGGCCTTATCTACCAGCCCCTAGAGCATTTTGAATAAAGTCCTGCACCGCGTTGCGCCGGGGCTTATGTGCCCTAGCACACCGCGCCCCGGCGCGCCTTGTGCAGGAACTTTCTCAAAATGCTCTAGAGCGTGCTCCTCCCGATGCCGCCACCGCTGGCCATCTTGATGTCGTAGCTCTCGATCTCGTCCACGGTGCCGCCGGCGGCCTCGATGCCGGCGATGCGGCCAAAGGTGAGGCAGCGGCCGTGGTTGATACCGGGGCAGATGGTGGGATAGTCGCCCGAGCCGTGGAAGTCACCGGCGCAGGTACCGGCCACCCACAGGTGCTCGATAGGCTTGGCGTCGGCGTCGAGCACGCGGGCGTACTCGTCGGAGTGCAGGCCGCCCGAGGCGGAAAGCAGCGTGGCCTTGAGCTGGCCGGCGTAGAACGGGGGCTCCACGATCTTGACCATGATCTCGGCGCGCTTGCCAAAGTCGTCGTCGCTGCCCTTGTCAACGAGCTCGTTGTAGCGCTCGACGGTGGCCACAAAGGCGTCCACGGGCACGTTGATCTTCTCGGCCAGCTCCTCAAGGGTGTCGGCCACCTGGATGTTGCCGTCCTCGATCTTGGCCTGGAGCAGCTTGTTCTCGACGTCCATGTCGAACGGCGTGCCGAAGCGGCGGTACTGCTGGCCCACCGAGATGCCGCCGGCCAGGCCGTCCTCGCACTGCTTAGCGATCTCGGTCAGACCGTTGGCGTCGTAGATGGTGTAGGCGCGGTGGTCGCCGTATCATTAAAAAATGGAGCTCTTGGACGGAGTGTTCACGTCCTCGTTCATGAAGCGCTGGCCCAGGCTGTTCACGTGCAGGAAGTTGTAGCTCTGGGCACCCGACTCGAGGTGCATGCAGGCAGCGTGGGAGTCGTTGGTCTGCATGGCGGCGCCGATCCACAGGGCCTGCTTGTGCAGGTCGCCGGTGTTCACCCACATGGGGATGTACAGGCGCTCGTCCATGGCGTTCAAGGCCCAGGGGTTGTAGCGCTGCATCATCTCGGTGTCGCCCGAGTAGTCGCCGGCGGCCAGGATCACGCCGTTGGCGGCGTTGATCTTGGCGTGGGTGGCACCGTCGTCGCCGGTCACGATCACAGCGGTCACGGGGCCGTCGCCGTCACGCACCAGGCGCTCGCAGGCGGTGTCAAAGCGGTACTCGACGCCCAGCGACTCGCCGTAGGAGCGCAGGGCCGGCAGCAGCACGTCCATGCCCAGGCCGTGCGACACGCCGTTGAGGTATACGAAGTCGGTGGTGTCGTCGTAGAAGAAGTGGGTGATGGGCCACTCGGTGTAGTCGGGGCCCTTGAAGTAGTCGCACCACCGCGTGGAGTGCAGACCCTCGCCCTCCATCTTCTCGCAGAGCCAGTCCATGCAGGCGCCCGACTTGTGGGCGAACATCCACAGCATGGACTCGTTCAGACGGCCCTGGCTCCAGCGGATCCAGTTGCGCACGATCTGCGCGTAGTCCATCTCGTCCTCGGTGATGTAGCCGTCGGCAAGCATCTGCTTCACGACGTTCGAGCCGAAGGCGGTGATGTGCGCGCCACGGCCGCTGGGCTGGCTGGCCTTGTCGACCACGATGACCTTGGCGCCCTTCTCGGCGGCCGAGACAGCGGCGACCGAGCCGGCAAAGCCGCAGCCCACGACCACGACCTCGGTGTCCTCCTCGGCGTCGGGCTCGATGTCGCCCGGGTACTCGAGCCAGCTCCACTTGACCTCGTCGGCGGGAGACGGCGCGCCCTTGATGGCCTCGGCGTCACCGCTGCCGCTGCCCACGGCCACGGCGGTCGGAGCGGCCTCGTCGGCAACGGCCACGGTCGCCATACCGGCAACGGCCGCACCAGCCAGGGCGGTTCCGGCCACGAACGAACGGCGAGACAGATCGGACATAGATGTTCCTCCTTGAATAATCGAGCTCCCCAATATAGGATGCCCCCGCAGCGCCGCGAAAACCCGAGCCCTGGGCGAGAAACCCCTGGTAGATAAGGCTGTCTTCGGCTTGTGGCGTGGCGGTGATCCCTGGCACGCATTAAACGACGGGGAGCCCCGGCCGTGCAAGGGTTTTGGGTGCAACCGCTGGTTCAGCCCCTTCAACTAAAAATATTCCGCCCGCCACCGCGACCAAGGCGCGCCGCAACCCACGACCGTAGTACGATGGCGGCTATTGGGCCTATAGCGGCCAAAAGGGGAAAGAAGGCCAGAAGCGCATGAACACCGAGCAGCTGTACTACTTCGAGCTCGCCTATACAGAGGGGAGCTTCTCGGCCGCCGCCCGCAAGGTGCCCGTGTCCCACCAGGGGCTCACCAAGTCGATCCGGTCGCTCGAGCGCGAGCTGGGCGTGACGTTGTTCGCGCCCGATCCCGACACCGGCCTGCCTGCACCAACGCCCTACGCCCAGGAGCTCTATGAGTTCGTGACCGTGTTCCACAGCAACCTGCGCCTGCTCAACGAGGCCTTCGAGCGGCTGCGCGGCGAGGAGTCCTACACCGTGCGGCTGGGCTGCTCGCTGGGCGTGCTGGGAGCCTACGGACCGGCGCTGCTCGACGAGTTCGAAGCCGCCCATCCCAACGTAAGCGTGCTCTATTGGGAGTCCAACGACGCCCTCTGCGAGCAGGGGCTTCTAGAAAACCGCTACGATTTGGCGCTGTGCGTCTCGCCCGTCACGGCCGGATGCACGGGGCAGCTGCTCTACGAATCACCCGTCTATTTTTGGCTGCAAAAAGACGACCCCGCCGCAGTGCGGGCCATGGAGCGCGGCGGCATGCTGACGGCCGAGGACCTTGACGGGCGCGATATCGCGATCCCGGGTTCGGGGTTCAAGTGCTTCGACCAGCTCAAGGCCTATGCAACCGACCGCGGCGTCAAGCTGGGGCGTTGCTTCGAGATGAGCGAGATCTTTCAGCTTTACGGATACGTCATCTCGGGGCGCGGCTTTGGGTTTGCCAACGGCACGCTGGTCGATCTGCCGGTATTCAAGACCAACGAGTCCATCGTAGCGTTCCCTGTAGAAGATCTGACCTGGGGATTTGCTATCGAGCGACTCACCGCACACGCACCCGGCGAAGCCGAACGCCAGCTCTGGGACTGGTGCGCGGCCGCAGCCCGCGATCTGCCGGGAAACACGCTGGGGTAGGGGGATGCGACGCGGAGAAGCGCAACGTTGCGGGAACGGTTCGGCTCGACTGCACGCCCCGAGTGGCCGGGAACATCGGGGACTTCTCGCCTAGCCAGAACCCCGATTCCGCGGAAGCATCTTGGGTTTGGGCCACGCAGCCGACGGCATCTTGGATCCCGGCGAAATCGTCTCGGGGTCGCGCGCGTCTGGAGCCTCACCAACTTCCTGGAGCTCGAGGCCCTTTCTGCCGGCGTGCTCGCCAGCAGGCTCATGCCGACATCGTTCGTGCTCGACGCCAGGCCCTGCCCGGAGATCACACCTGCAACGGCCGCCGCGCTCAACGACACCGACGGGCCCGAAGAGGGCCTAAGCGACCTGCTGGAACACCTAACGGGCACCCTGGACGTGGACACAGATGGCGGTAACGATGGAGAACGGCCCACCTACCTGGGATTTCTCCCCCATCAAAATAACGAGGCCACGTTCAACCTCGTGTTTTTGGGCGACTGCTACGAAGGCCGGGTCGTGGCCGTCGCCACGCTGCCACCACATGAGGGCACACCGTTCGTCACTCTCGTGACGGCGATCATCCCCTCGCAGGACTTCGAGGGACTGCTGCCCGCCGTCGACCAGCTGTTTGCCAGCGTGGCCCCGGCCCAGTCGGAGACGGACCGCGCCGCCGAGGCGCTGGCCAGCTATAAGGAGCAGCGCAACTGGTAGGGCCAGGAGCGCTGGGGCTGGGGGGCGCCGACGCCCTACCGGGCTGGAGGCACCAAAGCTGGGAGGACCGGTGCCTGCTCGGCGTCCGACGGTGTCCGGAGGCACCCGGTGGCACCGAATGCGCGTTGTGTAAGGACGAGAAGGGCGGGCTGGCACCAAACCCCCGTTGTGTAAGAGCCGGCGGCATTAGATGGCACCGAATCGTCGTTGTGTAACCGATTCAAGGGCTTATCGTCCAGATATCGCCCAGAAAAGCAAGCCCTGCGGTTACACAACCAGCATTCGGTGCCATCGCGTGCCCACCGTCCTTGCGCAGCTCTCGTTCGGCGCCAGTCGTCAACCAAGCTCCCGCCGCGCCCTGCAGCGAGGGCCCGAGAACCCAAATCTCACCTCGATTCTCATAGGCGCTCGAGGGACCGGCAAAACCGCGCCCCTTTCTGCCATCGCGCGCGAAGCCCAGGCAAACGCCTGGATAACAGCCCGTGTATCGGCCGCGCCGGGCATGCTGCAGGATATCCTCGAGCGCGCCGCCGAATCTGGAAGCATCGATCTGCCTGGGTTCAAAGACTACGTGCAGGAACGGGCGAATCGTCGTTAGACTCCCGCAGCCTCTTGCCACCCCCGCGTCGCCCATTACGCAGCGGAGAAACCCCCGAAACCTCGAGGGCTTCTCCTCCTGGGTTTTCTTCGACGCCCATCGCGCCCAACAGCCCGCGGAGCCCTTTTTACGCGTTCATCCCCCCTGAGCCACCGTGACGCCCGCATCTCCAACGGGCTCGACCTCGTTGAGCACGGTACCGGCGATCTCGCGCGCGTCGGCAAACGCCATGTCGCGCACGGCAACGGGCTGGGCCGCAAACGCGGAGGTTCCCGCCAGAGCGGCCGTCGCCAGCGCACCTGCGGCAGATGACGTTGCGCGCGGTCGATCGCTACGAGACGTACGAGGCCTCGCACAGCTCGATCTGCTCGGGGGTGCGCTGGTCACCCATGCCCTCGCCCGGCCACTCGTTCACCGCGGGAACCTCTTCGCCCTCGATGTAGGCCATGAGCTGGATGACGTTGCCCTCGTCGCCGTAGAACTGAAACGAGAGCTGGGTGGGGCCGGCAGGCCACGGGGCGTCCGAGAGCGGGGCGTGGCCGGCCTCGACGATGCGGTCGTACCAGGCGTCGATGTCGTCGACCAGGAAGGCGAACTCCAGGTAGCCGGCGGCGCCGTAGGTGCGGTTCTCGCGCGGGGTCTCAATCTCGTCCGGGATCACGTTGTGGGTAAGCTCGACCACGACGCCCATGTCGTTCTGCAGGCACACGATCTCGCGCATGCTCACGACCTCGGCCATAACGTGGTGAGGGCGAATACCGTCCCAGGTCTGAACGGCCTCGGTGCTGTCGGCGAGGGCGGAGCCGGCAAAACCGGCGGTTCCCAGGGCAACGGTACCCAGAGCACCGGCCTTTATCAGCGAGCGGCGGGAAAGCAGTTCCATGGCGCACATCCAATCTTGAGAAGGCCTCGTCGTACTTCGAGAAACTCGAAGACGTTCAGACCATCTGCATCTACCGAGACGACCGCCCGCTGGCGTCCTACAGCGAAATAAACCTCGCCGACCTCGACGAGAAGCACGTGGGCACCAACTCCGCGAAGCTGTCGGAGGCCATGTACGGCCAGACGGCCGAGCTGGGCCTCTCGGTTGCGTTCGAGTCCATACCCTGCGATCGCTACAGCATCGCGTCGGCCTGCGAGCGCGGGTGCCTCTGCTTCGTCGACAAGCGCATCGCCGCCTCCTTTGCCACGCTGGGCTACCGAGCATCCCGCGGGTAGCCGACCACGCCGAGCAGGTCGCAGCAAGGGGCGCGTCCGCAGGGTGGCGCCGCATGCGAGGCCCGCGGCTTGACGGCGGCTCGGGTGGCATAGAAGTCCCCGGAGCCCCGCTTTGAACCACGGACTTCGGGGGCTTCTCGCCCAAGGTCAGGCTATACGCGGCCGTGCATGCACCCGCCCGCAGCGCACCTTCTCGCAGCACGCCGCCCACCACCTCGCCAGCAACACATCCATCCACCGCGCAGCAGCCTCTTCCTGCCAACGCGCGATCTTCCTTCTACTCGGTGGCGACCGCGGCGCCGGCGATGCGCCCGTTTACCAGGCAATCGGCCGTAGCGCAGGACCCCAGACGGCAGGCGCCGTGGATGCCGCCGGCCACCTCGCCGGCGGCGAACAGGCCGGGAATGGGCTGCAGGTCCATGTCGAGCACGCGGCAGTCGACGTCGGTCTTCACGCCGCCCATGCAGTGGTGCACCTTGGGCCACAGGCGCACACCATAGAAGGGCGGCTCGTCGATAACCTGGGCGTCCTCGGCGAACTCCTTGCCAAAGTCCTCGTCCACGCCGCTCTCGATAAAGCCGTTGTAGCGCGCCATCTCGTCGACCACGGCGTCTGCAGGCATCCCGTAGAACTCGGCGGCCTCCTCGAGCGAGGCGAACTCGTGCACGATGCCTGCCTCGATGGCGTTCTCGAGGCCTGTTCCGCCATCGTAGAGCGCCTTCTTGCAGCTAATCTGCACGCAAGGCTGGCCCGTGGCGAGGATGGCGTCGGCGTAGCGCTTGCGGTCGGTCATCTCGTTCACCACGCGGCGGCCGGTGGCGGCGTCCAGGGTGGGCGCATAGCTGGCCTGGCCGTCGGTGTAGAAGGCGGCCACACCGTAACCCACCTCGTCGGGGCTCATGAACGGCAGCAGCTGGATCCAGTCGGTCTGTACGGCCATGGCACCGGCAGCCACCAGGGCCTTAAGCGACTCGGCCGTGGCACCGGCCATGTTGGTGCAGTCCACGGTCTCGTCGAGACGCGGGTCCTGGGCCATGCGGAACTCGACGTCGCGGCCAAAACCGCCAGTAGCGACCACGATGCCCTTGGTCGCGCGGATCGTGGCCGGCGTGCCGGTCGAGACATCGTTGCCCTCGGGGTTATCGTGCACCACCACGCCCACGGCACGGCCGTCCTCGTCGCGCACGATCTGGGTCAGCATGCGGCCCGTCTCCACGGGCACGCCCATCTCGGCGAGCTTCTGGGTAAAGGGCGCCGTCACATTGCGGCCACCGCCAACGCCTTGGGCTATGGAGCGCTTCACCAAGTGGCCGCCGTAGGGGTACAGATAGTGCTCGCCGGCGTCGTTCACGTCCCAGGTAGCGCCCATCTCAAGGGTCCACTCCCAGGTCTCGTTGGACCCCTCGGCGATGACGCGGCACTTCTCCTTGTCGTTGAGGTACAGGCCGGCCACCAGCATGTCGTTCACATATTGCTCCACGGGGTCCTGAACGCCTTCGCGCTCCTGCACCGACGAGCAGCACACGGCCATATCGCCGGCGGCCACCGACGAGTTGCCGCCCTCGATGGCCAGCTTCTCGATGACCTTGACATCGGTGCCGGCCTCCTTGGCGGTCAGCGCGGCGGCCAGGCCCGCGTAGCCGCTGCCGACGACCAGCACCTCGCACTCCTCGTCCCAGGCCATCTGATCGGCACGGGCGGCCGAGACGCCCACAAAGAGCCCGCAGCGCGGCAGAGCGTAGGCCAAAGCAATCGCATTCAGCAAGCGTGCCGGATGGGCCGCGTAGGTCACGACCACCAGGTAGAACAGGGCAAGCATGACAAGCTTCCAGCCAGCGGCCACCAGGGCGTTCAGCGCCATGGCATAGGCAGGCGACGCAAACGGCAACGCCAGGATGCCCGTGGCCAAAACGCCAAACACCGTGTTGAACAGAGTCGCGCTCGAAACCGGAGCAGAGCGGCCAAAGCACAGGTAGAACACAACAGCAGCCGCAATACCGCCGCACTGCGAGACGTAGATCGAGACCGTTGGCGAGGGAGCCGCCCCCAGCGCCACGGCGTCGATGATGCCATACACGACCGAGAGTACAAAGGCGCAGACGGCCGGCACCAGAAACACGTCGACTAGTCCCCGGCGCTCGGGCACAGAAGAAGCCCAGGCTACCAAGCCCGATGTCCGCAAGACCCCGAACAAACCGGCCGCCACCGCCAGCATGGCCAGACAAACGGTGGCCGCCGCGGGGGTGCCGAGCAGCTCGATGCCCATGGCAATCAGCATGCCCGCAGCCGCCATGACCGCGCATCCCAGCGTCACACGGGCACGCCCAAAACCGGCAAGCGCCCTAAAGCAGAACGGCATTGCAAAACCCATGCCCACGCCGGCGAAGGCCGCGCCCATAGGCAGTCACGCAACCTCGCGGCGCCATGAGCACACTGCGACGATCACCAGCGCAGCGGCAAGGCATACGCACCCCGTCGCGAACAGGGGCCAGTGCCCGCGGTCGGGACGGCGCGCCGCCACCCAAGCCAGCACAGCACCGCCCACCGTAATCGCTGGGTTGAGCACCGCGTCGAAGACGCCCACCGCGTTACCCGGCAGGCCATACAGCCACGCGGAATAGAAAAACATCACGCACGCGGCATACAGCAGCGTAAACCCTACGACCACCCGCCCAAAGGAGGCCGGCCGCCCCGCGGCGCCGCCCACAGAACCCGTTGCCTCTCGCATCTCCAAAGTCACCCTCACAACCGCCCCTCATTTGCAACGGAGAAGCCCTCCGAGGCAAAAAGCCCCCGGGTCGAGAAACCCTCGAATTTCGGGCCCCCTGCAACACGGGATCCAGCGCAAGTCCCCGCGACAGCGCAAAGAGCCCCGGCGCCGGGCCTCTCGCGACAACCGACTGCCGCGGGCCGCGAGGGCTTCTTCGCCGCGCCATCTCCCAGCCTCCAAGGGCTTCTCCGCTGCAATGCCCCATGCTCCAAGGGCCCCTTCGCCGTGTGGCCACCCTGAGCCGCGAGGACTTCTCCGCTACGCGCTACTCTACAATATAGGAGCTCACGATCTCGCCATAGTACACCGTGTGGGGGTCGGCGTTGGCGCCGCAGGCCGTGGAAGGGACGCCGGCCGGGTACATGCGCTCGCGGATGTCGGGCGGCAGGAGCTCGGGCTGCTGGTCCTGGATGTAGAGCACGCGGCACTCCAGGGTCAGGGGCAGCTCGGCGATGGCCGGCACGCTCACGACCTCGGGATCCACCAGGGTGAGGCCCAGGCGTGCGACCTTGTCTTCATCGCGGCCCGAGACCGTGCCGGCGGTGCCCAGAATCGAGCGATCGAACACGCCCATGGGGACGTTAACCGTGAACTCGGGGTTGGCCGCGAGCATCTGGTGGGTAAAGCGGCCCGTACGCACGTAGGCGGTGAACACGGGGCGCGACCAGTCGACGCCGAGCGCGCCCCAGCCGATGGTCATGGTGTTCACGCGGCCCTGGGCGGCCGTGGTGAGCAGCACGCCCTTGGGCAGCGCGGTGCAGCTCCCGGTGGCGTAGTCGGGCGGTTCGATGAAGCGCTTCATGGGGAGTCCTTTCGAACGGGAGTTAGCCGAGCGCCTCGCGGGTGCAGGGCAACAGGCGCAAGGTGTTCCATTTTAATGTGCGGCACCTCGTTTCTACATGAGACGCCACGCATGCCGCAAACGAGCTGGACGGAATCGCGACTTTCTCGACGGGACGCTCGGTTGCACGGTGCGATGCGCTCGAACCCCACGCACCCCGCCCCTTGCTCGGAAGCATAAGGCCCCAAACCCATCGGCCGCGGACTCGGCTGCTGCATCGTGCAGCCCGCGGGCATCATCGGCCCCGGCGACTACGGAGACTCCTACCTCACCCAGCTCCTTCGCGAGCTGGTGCGCCAGAAGCTGCCGGCGCTCGTGCGGAGCGGCTACAACTTCGTGGACGTGCGCGACGCGGCCCAGGCCATCGTGAGCGCCTGCTACCGCGGCCGCTCGGGCCAGAGCTACATCCTCTCGAACGAGGTGGCCACCATCGACCAGATCGCCCAGACCGTGCACCAGGCCACCGGGGCCCGTGTGCCCTCGGTCACGCTGCCGGTCTGGGTCGCCCGCCTGGGTGCAACCTGTACTACCGCCTCAAGAAGCGCACGCCGCTCTACATGAGCTACGCCCTCGACACGTTACAGGCAAACTGCCGGTTCAACCACGGCAAAGCCGCCACCGAGCTGGGTTTCTTGCCCCGCCCCATAGACCAGGGCGTGGCTGACACGGCGCAGTGGCTTGAAGGGCGGCTTCGTTCGTCGTAGGGATTCCTCGCCTGGCGAAGTTTTGTCCAGCCCCTCCCCCGGGGTCTATAATGCCTGCAAGCATTCCCCACCTCAGGAGCCACCATGGACCTGCACGCCATCGCGAACCGGCTGCCCGCCACGCTGCGCGCGCCCCACCTCTCGTACTTCGGCATCCTCTGCGGCCACATGTGGGTGTGGGACGCCTGCCACATGGCCAGCGCGCAGAACCCGCAGCTCTCCCCCACGGTGACCATCTACATCGCCATGACGCTGTTCATGCTCGGGGTGACGCTGGCGGCCCTGGCCTTCAAGCCCCGGCAGTCGGCTGTCGCCTGGGCCGACTGGCCCGTCGCGGCGCTCATGGCAGCGAGCACGGTACTCCTCACCTGCCCGTTGCCTGCCGGGTGGCCTGTGGAGAAGATCGTACCCATAGCGGCGGTGTTCGGCGGTATCGGCATGGGGTGGACCTACCTGCAGTGGTCGTTCTTCTACGCCAGGCTCGACGTGCGCAACGCCATAGCCTGCATCTTTGGCGCCATGATGCTGGGTAGCATCCTCAAGCTGCCCATCGACCTGCTGCCCACCTGGCCGGCGGCCCTGATCTGCGCCGCGCTGCCGTTCTTATCGCCCGCGCTC
The DNA here is from genome assembly GCA_019421015.1 of Coriobacteriaceae bacterium. GTDB lineage: Bacteria > Actinomycetota > Coriobacteriia > Coriobacteriales > UMGS124 > JAHZGC01. Next base: position 125,375 of record JAHZGC010000009.1, read on the forward strand.
TACCGCGACGCCGAGGCGCACCAGCCCCCGGCAGCTCCGATCGAGCCCTACTACACCCTGCGCACCCTGCAGCCCGTGCTCAAGATCATGCTCGGCGTGGCGGCGTACGGCCTGGTCATCGGCATCATGCAGGGCATGGTCATCGAGGCAGACCCGGCTCCCAAGTGGGCGCTTTCGGGCGTGCACCACCTGCTCGAGGTCCTCGTGGCGGGCGTGGTGCTGTGGTTTGTGTTCGTGCGCCGGCGCAGCCTGCCCTTTAGCCTGCTGTGGCGCATGATCCTCGCCTTCACGGCCACCGGCGTGCTCGCGCTGCCGCTCTTTGGCCGGTTGCTCTCGGGTTGGGCGCTCGTGGTCATCGGAGTAGCCCAGACGCTCGTGGTCATGCTGCTGTGGGCCATGCTTTCTGACGTCGCCCACCGCAGCTCGCTGCCGCCGCTGGCGGTGTTCGGCTTTGGCTGGGTGGCCTACAGCCTACCGTTCCCCATAGGGCAGGCACTGGGGAGCACGCTCTCGTTCCACTCGGCGGCGTCGTCGCTCGTGGCGGTCATCGTGTACCTGCTGGCCATGGCGTCGGTGTTCCTGCTCGACGAACGCGACTTCTCGCGCAACCGCATCTTTGCCGACCTGGAGCAGGCCGCGCCGCCCCGGTCGATGTTCGGCCCCATCGAGCAGGCCTGCCGCCACCTCGGCGAGCAGGGCGGCCTTACCGAGCGCGAGGGCGAGGTCATGCTGCTCATCTGCCAGGGCCGCTCCAAGGGCTACATAGCCGAGAACCTCTGCATCAGCGAGAACACCGTGCGCAGCCACGCCCGGCACCTCTACGCCAAGCTGGGTGTGCACTCCAAGCAGGACCTGCTCGACCTGGTGCTCGGCGAGGTGGGGGTGGGGTGAGGACGAGACGGACTGGGGAGCTCCGGGGCCGGGATGCCATGAGTGGGTGGAGCCTCGCTGCGCCGGGGGCTGGGAGTCAAAAGCACCCGAAGTACCGAAGCGTCGGGCTACCGGAACGCCGGAATGCCAACCTACAGATATACCGCTTCTGCGGCAGCCGCAAAACCGGTAGATGGAACCGCATAATCGGGGTTCTGGATAGGCGTCGGGCGAGCGAGGCGGCTCTTGTACTCCCCAGGTTTTCTCACCTGCAAAGGGGCGTCCGATAAAAGCACAGGTCAAGAGGGTGCTGGCTGCGGAGACTTCTCGGCCGCAGACAAACAGGACACATCGGAGTGCTCCCGAGCCTATCCAGAACCCCCATCCCGCGGAAAGACCTCGCCCCGAAGCCCCAGCGTGAAAAACGCCCCGACCCGGGCACGCCGCGTCGATGCACATGGACCTTCCCAGTGCGGCACACAGCCCTTCCCGACGCGGCGCGTCCGACACCCGGGCCGCCGCCGTCCCTAGAAAAAGCTCCTGACCAGCGGGACCACGTTGCGCATGAAGGCGTCATCCGCATCGAAGTGCGCCGCCACCTCGGGGTGCCGCGCCTCCAGACCGTCCGGCGGGCTCATGACCCACGGAAGGGCTGAAGTCAAACTCAACAAGATCCCCTTGGCGCAGGAACATCACCACACCTCCCGGCCAACGGATGTACCTGGGTCGATGAACTCCTGCCGAGGACCGTCATAACCGGCCATAAGCGACGAGAGCGTCCACGGCTGCTTTTCGGGGACCAGCTCGACCCCTCCGTCACCCGACTCCTCAAACCGAACCTTATCGCCCAGCTCCAAGCCCAGTCTATCGCGCACCACTTTGGGGATGAGAACACCCATGCCGTTGCCCCAGCGCGCAAGCGTCGCCGTAGGCTCCATGCCGTTCCCCCTCGACGAAGACGTTTAGATATGTCTAGACATTACTCCTCGCAGGCCGCTCCACCCCAAATCGCCCGCGCAGATCTCGTGATCGCCGTCGTAAATGCCCACGTGCCAAGAAGGGCTATCTAGTAGGGATAGGGAGTGTGGCAGCGTGCAGCGCATGGCCAGCCCCGCGCTCCCTACCAGCCAAATCCAACCGAAAGACGACTCTCGTTGTCGGCAACAGCATGCCAATGTTGCGACCCCCTCGTCCTCTCGATATGGGCCCTTTCTCTCGGGCCCGCACCCGGGTCGCCCGTATGAAGCGCCAGCAGCCGGTCAAAACATTCTGGACACAGGTATCCCGACGCTATGGGCAGTTCCGGATGATCATACATACGATAGCGGTCCGGGACATCACAGGAGACGTCATCGACGTCATACAAGGACGCCCCGACCTCTAGCTTGCGCAGGCAATGCCCGCAGTGGTTTTTTGAAAGCTCGTCGACGGCCTCATATTCGTTGCCATCGCACCAATGGACGCCCAAGCGCGTTGCCACAAGCAACTCACGGGCTTCCTCCAGCGGAATACGCCTCTCGTCGTACATGTGCAGCACTACGGCACCAACGGAATTGAGTGCCCTTCCCACATCGTGGCAGCTCACAGCCTCCTCCTTCACTTCAGTCAATAAGCACGAGGAATGCGCCCCTACGAGCAGCTCGAGCTCTTCGCGGCCCCCCGGACTGGCTCGATCCCGCCGCGCTCGAAATCTCGGAGTCGATACCCTTCCCGGCGCTACGCGAACAGGGGACCCCCTAAAAGCCGCCCGGCCCTTCCTGCCGCATGCAGGCCACCCTCTCTCGGATTTCGCGCATCCCGCTCGGGTCGTAACGCCCCGTAGGAGACCCCCCGCAAGCAGGCCTCCCATCAGCGCCACCCTCCAGCCCGGCAACGCCCGCCCTCTCGGGCAGGCAGTACCTCGTGGCTCGCGTGTTGCCGCACTTGGCCAGGCGCCCGTCCGTAACCAGCTTGTTCAGGACCGCCAGCGTCGCATCCCGCCCTGCGCAGAGGTATTCCTCGGCGTCTTTGCGCGAAAAATCGGGACGCGCCTCCGCCAAATCCAGCAAGGCGTCTTCGCGGGAACCCCGCAGGGTTATCTCACGCTCCACAACGGTGACGGGGCGCCTGACACAAGCAGCCCCCACACTCGCCCTTTTCTCTGACGGCATTCCGTAATTGAGGTTGGGGAGCACCGCCACAAACGAGTTGGGGGCCACGTCGATAATGGGCTCGCGACCCGTATACTCGTAAGAGGCGAACATGGTCTGCAAGCCCGTCCCATAACCTTCGACCAACCGCAGGCGATACAGCACCTCGGCGAGCCGACGATTGCGCATAGCCGACACACCGCACTGGATATCGTCTACTGTGAGCCCCTTGAGCAGGCCGCCGAGCGACACGAACTGGGCGCGATCGGGATAAAAGCTCAACAGCACGGGACCGGTATAGCCGTAGTCGCGATGGACCACGCAGTTCAAAAACGCCTCGCGCAAGGCAGCCAGCGGATAATCGCGCCGATCAATCCGGCGGCAGCCGTCGAAACCGCTCGCAACCCGGTCAATCAGGTCAAAATACTCGAGCACGGCATCAACCTGCGCCAACAAAGAGCCCCCGAACTCCTTACGGCTCAAAAACACCGGGGGCGTCTCTCCGTTATAGACGGCGCAACGGATTTCGAACGGATTTTGATCGGAGAGCCACAGCCCGAGGTTGGTATAGCCCCCATCCCTTCCGACGAGGCCCAGCGTGCGCATCTGTTCGCGCCCGAACGCCACGGCCGCCCGCTCAAAAGCTTTGGACGCCCCATCAAAGGTCAAATCCTGCTCCCGGCAGCGCTGCTCCTCAAGGGAATCGCCGTCGCTGTCGAGAATCATGGAGCGAATAAGCTCGTGGCTGGCATGGGTGCAGCTGGTCTCCACCCGGACGTACACACCAGCCGGTACATAGCCTTTCCGCGCAATACAATACGGTTTGCGATCACCCTCCTGCACGTCGACCACCACGAGGGGGTGCCCCTCGACAGCCTCTTCGCGAATCGCAACATAGCGCCGTATGTCGGGCTCAATGTCGGCCTCAAGCATCCCTGCGATGCGGCACATCACCCCGTCCGGATTTTCCAAGCCCACAACGGTTCCGTCGTCGTCCACCCCCACATAGATGCACCCGCCCTCGGCGTTGGCAAAGGCAACCACCTCCCGGCAGAAGCGGTCCGTCACCTCTCGCTTGAGTTCTACGGTCTGGGATTCCCTCAGCTCCATGGCACACCCCTACGAATCAGCGGCTATAAGGAGGATTATACGACGTATATACGATGATAGTTTCTCTTCATAGAATAAACGACGTTTCTACCTATCACCCTCCCACGGCATCGATAAACTCCGGTCGGAACCGTCGTAGCCGGCCATAAGAGGACCTCGATATCAACGACGTCCCAGCCCCCACCCTCCGTTGCTGGTAGAATCACCCCCAGCGAGTCGCCCTTCTCGCATACCCGGACCCCAAGGCGGTGACCATGGCCAGCTACACCCTCATGAACGAGACCACGCCGGTGCTCGACTTTGCCTACGACCTCGAGGCCCACGCCGTCACCAAGGTCGGCGACGTCCACAACGCCGCGGCCGCCCCGCTGGGGCTGTTCGATGAGCACGGCCAAGTCACCCGCAAGGACATCGACTACTGGTGGCGTCACCGAGCCATTCCCTCGTCGCGCGAGCAGATCGATCGCCTGCTCCAGAACCTCGACCTCGACACCACCCTTGAGCTGGCCGAACGCACCTTTGGCCTGTCGCTCTCGGACCGCTACTGGATCAACGACCGCGACCATCCCCAGCGCTGGGAAGACATCAACTTCTTCGACAACGACTTCTCGGACGACCTGGGCATCCTCACCCTGGGCCAGGACAGCGGCTCGGGCGGCTCACCGGTGCCCGACTATCGCAGCACCAACCTCACCTCGCCCAACGCCACCGTCGACGGCGACCTGCGCAAGAAGTGGAAGCTCGTCGGCAGCACGCGCGTGCTGGTGAAGGCCGGCGTGGGCTTTGCGAACCAAGAGCCCTACAACGAGGTCGTGGCCACCGGGCTGCACCGACGTCTGCTGCAGCCCGGCGACTACACGCCCTACCGGCTCTTCGAGGAGAACCGCCGCGTCTACAGCGCCTGCGACAACATGCTCGGCCCCCACGAGGAGCTCATCAGCGCCTACGACCTCATCCGCCGCCGCAAGCAGCGCAACACCGAGAGCGACCTGGCGTTCTACGTGCGCCGCTGCGAGGAGCTGGGCATCCCCAACATGATGGAACACCTGGCCAAGATGTTCGCCTGCGACTTCGTGATCGCCAACCGCGACCGCCATTGGCGCAACTTCGGCGTCATCCGCAACGCCCAGACGCTCCAAGGCGTGCGGCCGGCACCCATCTTCGACACGGGCTCGTGCCTGTGGAGCGACCAGACCACCCTCGAGCTGCCCGTGGACTTCTGCTACACCGCCAAGCCGTTCAAGCGCGAGGGCATGCGCCCCTACGAGCAGCTCAAGCTCTTCGCAGCCCACCTGGACTGGCTCGACCCCGCCGCCCTCGACGGCTTCGACGACGAGGTGGCGGCCGTCCTAGGAAGCAACCCCAACATGGGGCCCGCGCGCCTCGACGCCATCGTCGCCCAGGTCCGGCGCAACATGGGGGCGCTGCACACCGTCGCGCGACTGGGGTAGGGCTGGCGGAGAAGGTCTCGGAATCGCAAGGCGCCCCGGCAGTTCAAAACGGCCTGCCGGGGCGCCGTTTTTGGCGGAACCCTAGCATACAGCAGGGCCGCCGAACCCGCCATGACCCGAGGGCCGAGATACTTCCGCGGAATCGGGGTTCGGGATAGGCGCTCCGGGGCCGAAGGGACCCCTTTACCCTCAAGGTCTTCTCCACTACGAAGGGGCGTCTGATAAAAGCACAGGTCAGGAGGACGTTGGCAGCAGGGTTTCCTAACTCGCAGGCAAACACGAGACACGGGACCTCTTGCGAGCCTATCCAGAACGAGGGTGCGGCAGGAAGTTGGACGCAGGGGCATGCCCCCTGCGTCCGCGGCGCCGCCCGCCGGGGCGGCGGAGGGGGGTTGCGGCCGTGTCGTACTCGGAGGAGGAGAAGGCCTTCCACCTGCAGAGGATGTGGGCCGAGGGGCTGACCTGCGGGGGCGCCTGGAGGCTCTACGGGGGGCCGAACAGGGAGACGCTCAGGAAGTGGGAGAGGGCCTGGGAGCGCGGGGAGATCGAGTGCGAGAGGCCCCGGGTGCCCGGGGCCTGCGCCCACGAGAAGCACGCGAAGTACCCGGAGGAGACGAGGAGGGAGGCCCTCAGGCTCCTCGCCCAGGGCAAGCCGACCCGCGACATAGCGAGGATGCTGGGGCTGCGCGACGGGGGCGTGGTGTCGGCCTGGGCGCGGTCCGAGCGCCGTGCTAAGATGCCTCCCCCGGGCGCGAAGGGCGCGCCCCAGCGGGGCGGAGGGCGCTTGACCGACGACGAGAGGGCGGAGCTGGAGTCTCTGCGGGCGAGGCTCGCGGAGGCCGAGGGGCAGAACGAGGTCCTCAGGGAGCTGATGCGCGACCCAAAAGCAGGAGACCCGGCGAGCCTCTCGCCGAGGCTGAAGTGCGAGTACGGGGAGAGATTGCGCGCGGAGAGAGGGTGGCCCCTGCGCCGTATACTGACTTTCTTCTGTATCTCGAGGAGCACCCACTGCTGGCACAGGGCGAGGCTGCTGGCGGGGGCGGCCCCGGCCGCCCCCGATGAGCCGGACGCCCTGGTCAGGGAGGCGTTCGAGGCCTCCGGGGGGACCTACGGCTACCGCCGGGTGGCCGCCGCCGCGGCCTTGCCGCAGCGGCGGGTGCGCGAGTCGATGAGGAGGCAGGGCCTGGCCGCCCGCGACTCCAGGCGCCGCAGGCGCCGGGGCTCCTACGCCGGCGAGGTCTCGCCGGCCCCGGCCCCCAACCTGCTGCTGGGCGAGAGGGGCCACGACTTCTCCGCGCAGGCGCCCAACGAGAGGTGGGCCGCCGACATAACGCAGATGGGGTTCGCCGGTGGCAAGCTCTGGTGGTCGGTGGTGGTGGACCTGTTCGACGGCCGCCTGGTGGCCGCGCGCTGGTCGCTCTCCCCAGACGCCGAGCTCGCCAACGCGACGCTGCGCGACGCGCTGGCGAGCCTGCCCGAGGGCTCCGCGGGCCCTCTGGTCCACTCGGACCGCGGGTGCCACTACCAGTGGCCCGGCTGGATCTCGATCTGCGACGCGGCCGGCGTCGCCCGCTCGATGTCCAGGAAGGCCCACTCCCCGGACAACGCGGCCTGCGAGGCCTTCTTCGGCGGGGCCAAGGTGGAGGTGTACCACGGCCGCGAGTGGCGCTCCGCCGAGGAGCTGGGGGCGGCCCTGGACGCCTACGGCGCCTGGTACAACTCCGAGCGCCTCAAGTCGTGGCCCGAGGAGGGGCGGCGCGGCCGCCCCTCCTACGAGACGATTGACGGGCGCAGGAGGAGGCTGGGCCTGGCGGTGTGACCGTGGTAGAGTGTCCAAGAAAGCTGCCGCACCCCCGAACCCCGATTCTGCGGCGGTATCTCCCAATTCGGAGAGCATCGTGAATGAGGTGCCACCGTTCGCGGCCTCTCTCCCCCATATCCCCTTGACAACCATTTCTACCTGCGTGTTTTCCAATCACACCAAAGGTGTGCCAGGGGTGTCTCCCCTAAATCGCATCGTTCGTGCAGCTGTGCGGCGGCGGCTGGGAGCGCATAGTTCGAGTCAGCCAAGCGCACCGGGCAGATGCGCACCGAGGCCTCGCGGCGTCACGCCGCCGGCGCATCCGTCCTGCGATTGACATTCAGTCAACAGCACTCGAAAGCACCACCAGCACTCGCACGGCCGCTCCACCCGCACTGCCCGCACGCCAGCACCCGCCATCGCACGCCACATCATGTAAAGGAGACACGCCCATGTTCGCCACCGCCACCGCTAGCACCCAGACCGCCAACGCCACCTTCGCCCCCACCCGTCGCACCTTTGTTGCCGGCGCCGCCGCCCTGGCCGCCACCGCTGCCTTTGCCGGCGCCGTCTCGCCCCACACGGCCCAGGCCGCCGAGAGCGCCGGCACTCCCGCCGACGGCGTCTTCACCGCCGTTGCCAACGGCCGCAACGGCGAGGTGACCGTGGAGGCCACCTTCAAGGACGGACGCCTTGCGGGCATCACCAGCCAGCACTCCGAGTCGCGCAACATCGGCGACGCCGCCATCCAGATTCTCACCCAGCGCGCCCTGGCCTCGCAGTCCCTTAACCTCGACACCGTGACCGGCGCCACCCTGACCTCCTTCGCCTTCCTCATGGCCCTCGAGGACTGCTACGACCAGGCCGGCGCCGACGTCAAGGCCCTCCAGAACGCCGAAACCGGCCTCGAGCCCGCCCCCGCCATCGACGACGAGGCCGACGTGGTGGTCATCGGCACCGGCGGCGCGGGCATGGCTGCCGCGGTGACCGCCCTCGAGAACGGCTGCAGCGTCATTATGCTCGAGAAGATGGACATCTACGGCGGCAACACCAACGCCGGCGAGGGCACCCTCAACGCCCCCGACCCCGCCCGCCAGGACCCCATGGGCATCGAGGACTCCGTAGAGCACTTCTTCACCGACACCTTCGAGGGCGGCGACGAGCTGGGCGACCCCGAGCTCGTGCAGGTCCTGGCCCAGAACGCCCTCGACGCCGTGCACTGGATGGAGACCCACGGCCTGGTCTACAACGACGAGGTGTTCACGGCCATCGGCGGCAAGTGGCAGCGCGGCCACTCGGTCAAGTGCCAGAAGATGGGCGAGCAGGGCGGCTCGTACTACGTGAGCTGCCTCATGGCCTGCGCCGAGCGTCTGGGCGCCACCGTGTACTGCGACGCCAAGGCTGAGGAACTCATGCTCGACGACAACGGCCAGGTCTGCGGCGTGCGCGGCACCCGTCCCTCGTCGGGCGAGCCCGTGGAGGTGCGCGCCAAGTCGGTGGTCATGGCCACCGGCGGTTACGCCCGCAACCCCCAGCTCGCCATGGAGTACGACAAGCGCGTGACCGAGACAATGCCCTCCTCCAACGTCTGCAGCTCCACCGGCGACGGCCTGCCCATGGTGCTGGCCGTGGGCGCGGGCCTCAAGAACATGGAGCTCGTGCAGATCCACCCGCTCGGCGACCCCCAGAACGGCGGCGTGGCCACCTTCGTGGGCAACTGGTTGGGCGTCGAGGACTACCTGTTCGTGAACGACGAGGCCGAGCGCTTCACCGCCGAGGACGGCCGCCGCGACGAGATCGCCAACGCCATCCTGGAGCAGACCAACGACGAGATGTGGCTCTGCGTCGACTCCACCGACATCGACGCCGAGCGTCTGGACCAGATCGCCGACCTCGTGGCCAAGGGCCACAGCTACCAGGCCGACACCCTCGAGGAGCTGGCCGAGCAGATCGGCATCGACCCCGCAACCTTCGCCGAGACCGTCGCCAACTACAACGAGTGCATCGCCGCAGGTAGCGACTCCATGGTCGAGCCCGGCAAGCAGCTCCTGGGCGACACGTTCGAGGACGGCCCCTTCTACGCCTCCAAGCGCATCCCCACGATCCACTACACCATGGGCGGCATGGCAATTAACACCGACGCCCAGGTGACCACCGAGGCCGGCGAGCCCATCGCCAACCTCTTTGGCTGCGGCGAGTGCACCGGCGGCGTGCAGGGCGGCAACCGCCTGGGCGGCAACTCCTACACCGACCTGATCGTCTTCGGCCGCATCGCCGGCGCCAGCGCCGCCGCCAACGCCAAGGCGTAAGGAAGGGCAGCCAGCGGGGGCACGACAACACGACCGTGGCGCCGACCCGCTCGGTAGCGCCCACAGTCCGCGGACCCCGTACGACCTTCGTAGCAAAGAAGCCCTCGGAGCCAGGCCATCCAGCCGGCACCGGAGGCTTCTTTGCTACGTCGGTCTACACAGACGACCGCATAACCGTATCCGCACACGGCACCCTACTTCTGGATCTCCGCCGCGCGGGCCTCCAGATACTCCGCGGCAGTCATGACCGAGGTGTGGGTGGGAGAAGCGAACTCCATCATAGACACAACCATATCTTCGTACTCTTGGGAAGAACCCGAGCAGGCGTCGGTGAGGTAGACCACGGGGGCGCCGGTATCGATGGCATCCACCGCCGTAGCCAGCACGCAGCACTCGCTCATAACGCCCGCGATGACAATGCGGGCCGTCCGCGTCATGAGCGCCTTGAAGTCGGGGTTGCCGAACGACGAGTAGGTGGACTCGAATACATGGGTAGCGCTCGGTATAGGGCAGCAGCTGGTCGATGTAGGCGTTCAGCCATGCGTCGGCGCGCCCCAGAACGCAGGACCGCTGCTCAAAGGACGTGCACCATCATACGAGCGGTGGTTTGCCGGGCAGATTCGAGGGGTTTTCGGGCACGTAAGAACCGCAGTGCCGCCCGGTTAGGACTCAAAGGCAACCCCGTTGCCACACAGGGTCAGCAGGGTTTCGCGGTATCCGGCACCGCAGCAGAGAAGTCCTTGGTACCGAAAATCTTCGGGTGAAACAGCGGAATTTCTTCGGGTGAAAGTGCCGAAAACCTTCGGGTAACCGTACCTCCCACCCCTACTCTCCCTCGCGCAGGCAGTATCCCACCCCCCACACCGTCTGCAGATAGGCTGGGCGCGAGGGGTCACGCTCAATCTTCTCGCGGATATGGCGCACGTACACGGCAACGCTCGTGGGCTCGCCCATGTAGGCGGAACCCCACAGCTCCTCGACGAGCTCGCGCTGGCTCACGACCTCCCCAGCGCGCTCGGCCAGATAGGCCAGGATCTGGAACTCCTTGGGAGTCAGGGCGAGCTTCTCGCCGGCCCGCTCCACCTCGTGGCGCCTAAAGTTGACCACGAGATCCCCCACCGCAACAGCCCCCGCCTCGACCGCGGACGGCGCGGAGCCCGCAGCCCCCGCCCGCCTCAGCAGGGCCGCCACCCGCAGCAGCAGCTCCTCAGCGTCAAAGGGCTTGACCATGTAGTCGTCGCCACCCGAGCGCAAGCCGGTCTTCTTGTCCTCCACCTCGCCTTTGGCCGAGAGGAACAGCACCGGCAGCCCGGGTGCCTGCGCCCGAATGCGCTCGCAGACCTCGAACCCGTTGAGCCCCGGGGTCATCACGTCAAGGATGGCCAGGTCGGGACGCTCGGTGGCAAAGAGGCCCAGCCCCTGGACGCCATCCTCGGCCCCCACGTACTCGTAGCCCTGCGAGGTCAGGATGATCCGCATGGCCGCACGCATGCTCGCATCGTCGTCAACAAAGAGAATCTTCGCCATCGGTTCCCTCTCCCTGCGGCCGCCCCACGGGCAGCGTCACCGCAAACACCGAGCCCTCGCCCGGCACGCTGCTCACCGTCACAGAACCGCCCAGCTCGTCAACCAGGTCTTTGACCAGCGAGAGACCCAGGCCGCTCCCGCCGTGCGCACGCGACAGCGACGCGTCGGGCTGCACGAACCGTTCGAATATCAGCGCAAGGTCCGCCGGTGCGATGCCAATGCCCGTGTCGCCCACCTCGAGCACCACCGTCGCGCCGTCCGCCCCGCGCAAGGCGTGCACGCGCACCCGGCCCGGGGCGTCGGTGAACTTTACCGCATTGCCCACCAGGTTGGCCAAGATCTTGTGCAGGGCGTCGGGGTCGCTTTGGATCACCGGCACGTCGGGCTCCACCAGCGACGACAGCCGCACGCCCTTGCGCTCGGCCAGCGGATGCATGACGCGCTCCACCTCGAGCACCAGGTCGACCAGGTCGACCGAGGCATAATGCAGCTGATAGCGCCCCGCCTCGAGCTTGGCCGCGTCGATCACGTTGTTAATCATCGAGAGCAGCGAGCGCGCGTTGTCCTTGACCTCGCGGGCTATGGCGGCCGTGTCGTCGTTCGGGGCGGCCGCCAGCAGGATGTCGGCAAACGCGATGATGGCCGTCAGCGGCGTGCGCAGCTCGTGGCTCACGATGGTGAGGAAGTTGGACTTATAGGCGTTGGCCTCCTGGAGCTTCTCGTTCATCTGGCTCAGCTTCTCGTTGGCCACCTCGAGCTCGCCCGTGCGCTCGTGCACCTTGGTTTCGAGCGAACCGTAGAGCTCCCGCAGCTCAAGGGCCATCTGCGAGATGTCGTCGGCCAGGTCCTGGATCTCGCGCCGTGCCCTCAGGTCGGTCAGGTCGGCCGAGAAGTCGCCGCCGCCGATGGCGTGCGCCGTTGCATCGAGCCTGGTCAGAGGGCGCACGACCCATCGCCGCAGAGCCGCGAACACCGTAAGCCCCACCACCGTCACCAGGGCCGCCATAAGTGCCACGTCGCGTGCGATTAGGCCCTGTACCTCGCACTCGTAGGCCGTCATGGGAATAACGATGCTGGTAAGCCCCGCCAAGTCGCCATAGACCATGCCTTCTTTGATAAATCCTACCTCATCGAGCTCCCCGGCGGGCTCCCCGTGGCAGTTCAGGCAGTTGCGCTCGGCCAGCAGCACCGAGGCGTACCGCAGCGCCGGCTCTCCCTCAAACGTCGTGAACGCGTAGTGCTCCGGCCGCCCCTCGTCGTTCCAGGCGGCAATGGCGTCGAGCTCAAACCCGTCGGACACGTCGGTGCCGCTGCGGGGGTTCTCGCGCACATAGCGAATGACGCAGTCGGTGCGCTGCATAAACCGCTTGGCCACGTTTTTTGCCGCGATCGTGCAGTAGGCGCCTTTAAAGTCATAGCGGCCGTCGGAGTTGTAGTTGATGCGGTCCTGCTGGGCGTTGATATAGTCCCAGATGGCACCCATCTCGGCGTTGAGCACCTGCGCCTCGGCCAGAGCCTTGCCCTGTGCCGCCGACCGATGACCCCTATGGACCAGGCCAGGTATATCAGCAGCACGCCACCCACGACCACGCTGATCAGCACGATGAACGCCGCCGTAAGACCCCCGCACCGACGTCGTACGGCCACTGTCATCACCCTCGCCCCTCCCCGCCTCCCACACCGTCGCCCCCCAGCATACGACAACGGCAACCGCCCCCTCAAAACCAATTCAGCGGAGAAACCCTCGCGTTCCTCTGAGAAGATATGACCGACGAGCGAGAGCCGGCCCCCTTTTTCCTATCCGTGGGTTGGGCGACAATTGGCTTGGTCGAATGGCAGCAATCCCGCTTGCCACAAGGAAAAGGGGGCCGGCATGAGGCATTCTACCAGCATCGGCATCGACGCGCACGCCAAGACCAACTCCGTGTGCGCCCTGGTCCACGACACGGGCGAGGTTCGCGAGGCCAGGCTGTCCTCGGACCCGGCGGAGCTGGTGGCCTGGATACGGGCGCAGCGGCTCCCCGAGCCGCTGCGCCGCGTCTACGAGGCCGGCCCCACCGGCTTCGTGCTCGCCCGGGCCCTGGAGGAGGCCGGGATCCTCTGCGACGTCGCCGCCACCTCCAAGCTCCCCAAGCGCTCCGACCGCGTGAAGAACGACCGGGTGGACGCCGAGTGGCTCGCGAGGATGCTGGAGTCCGGCGCCGTCAGGGCCGTGCGGGTGCCCTCGGAGCGCGAGGAGTCGCTGCGGCACCTGTCGCACCTGAGGGGGCAGCTGGCCTCGCGCCTGCGCGAGGCCAAGCAGCGCACCTCCTCGCTGCTGCTCCTCACCGGCACGCGCTACACCCTCACCAGGAAGATGTGGACCAAGGCCTTCCGCAAGTGGGCCAAGGGCTCGCCGATGGCGCAGGCCGCCGACAACTTCGCCCTGGAGGCGCTCGTGGGCGAGGTCGAGCACCTGGAGTCCGCCCTGGCCGGGGTCCAGGCCGAGCTGGAGAGGCTGGTGGCCGCCGACGCGGCCCTGGCCGCGGCCGCGGCGCGGCTGCGCTGCCTGCCGGGCGTGGGCCCGGTCACCTCGGTGGCGCTCGTGGCCGAGGTCGGCGACCTCTCCCGCTTCCGGGACGGTGCCGCCTTCGCCTCGTTCCTGGGGCTGTGCCCCTCGGAGAGGTCCAGCGGCCAGAAGGTCTCGCGCGGCGGGGTGGCCAAGACCGGCAGCTCCCACCTGCGCAGGCTCGTCGTGGAGGCCGCCTGCGCCTACGAGAGGGAGGGCCGCGGCGAGACCGGGCCGGCGGGCGGCGCCGCCCCCGAGCCCGCGCGCGCCTGCGCCGCGAGGGCGGCCCGCAGGCTGCGCAGGCGCTACCTGGACC